>NZ_JAAZWC010000004.1 GCF_013185195.1 Saccharibacillus qingshengii | reverse complement strand
GGACCGCATTGTCGATGGAAATCGCATTTGGCGTACTGGCCGGTCAGTACCCGAAGTCGGTTATTCAAACCGCGACGGCTGATCGGGGAAAGGAATTCGCTTATCACAGAGCGTTGGAGAAACTGCATGGCGTAGACGTCTATTTTGCCGATCCCTACTCGTCTTGGCAGCGTGGCTCCAACGAGAACGCGAATGGTCTACTTCGAGAGTTTTTCCCCAAAGGCTACGATTTTGCGCAGGTGACCGATGCCGAACTGGGACGAGCTCTGGATCTCATCAACAACCGGCCTCGTAAATGTTTAGGCTGGAAGTCGACGCACGAATCGTTTCAGGACGAACTGTTGCACTTGGATTGACAATTCGTCATTGCGATTTTTAATAACTTGATTGAATAGCCCCAATCTATTTTCTTTCACCCAGATATTAAACACACCATATAAACGTTTCACTATCGGAGCTTATAATGGTTGAATTAGCCTTTTCCGCGCTTTTCCTCTTTGCCGGTGCACAAACTTTCCGCATGCCATCCGCCGGGTTGGCTTTTTCATATTTCTGACCGAGGTGCCATCCATGCAGACTTCCCAATCCCTCCGCTCGGCGATCAAACAGGATATGCGGCAGCGGGGATACAACTTTTCCGTCCTGTCGGAAAAAACGGGGATCCTTCGGGGATCGCTCAGCCTGATTTTTGTCGGCGGCTCCTCCCGGCGCAATCCTATGCCTTTTCAACATTTAACGAAAATTACCGAAGTTTTGGGGCTTGAGGAAGGTACCTATTTCGACCTTTATGTCGACGAATGCTTCCTGGGCGGACGGCCGAGCCGAAGCCGGATCGAACCGTTTCTGAAGCGCTGTATCGAACTCGGACACTCGGGATGTCTGGAGAGCGTCCTTGACCGCTTGAAGGGCGAAGCCCGGTATCTGCCGCTGCTGTTCGGGATCGCGGAAGAATACAGCAAAAGTTCCGAACCAAAACCCCTCATCGAACGTCTATATGAGTATCTGCTTATTCACCATGAAGACCGTCACTCCATAGAAAAAGCGATCTGCCATTACCGTCTCTTCCTGCTCAGACTCGGCGAGGACGAAGAGAATAATTCGAAGGAACTTAACGCTTTCACGCCTTACCGCGACAATCTGCCGGATGAGCTTAAATTGGAAGCTTTGACGGTCATGGGCAGCCTTTACTGCAGCCGGATGGATGCGGAGGAATTGGAAAAAGCCGCGGACGAATTAATCTCGCTCTGTCTGCGCTTATTCGGCACTTCCGGACACCTTCCCCACCCGCCGTTTCGGCCCGAAGAACCGCTGAACCGGCCTCCGATCGTGTTTTACGGCTATGGTTATATCCTGAAGCAGCTCGCGCTCTGCGAGAAAAACGATTTTGAAGCCGCCGCCGCTTGTTCGCAGGATTACGAAGCCCTCGACTGGCTGGCCGGTGCGGACGACCGATCCAAGCAGGCCGCAGGCAAATTGACTGCGTTCGCCTACGTCAACCGTCTGGGCTGCAGACTGCTCGGCGGAGAAACCGAAGTGCTGACCGAGTACATCGGACTGCTCGATCTTCATCCCAAAGAAGCGTTCGCCGGCGTGATCGTCGTCTTGAAGTCGGCCAACCGCTTCGGTTTCTCGGTCGACGAATGGCTGCGGCAGGTTCCGCTCGATCTCCAGCAAAACCTGGAGCTTCAGGACAATCCGTATCACAAACAGCTTGTCCGCAACCGGTATGCCCGCCTGCTGGTCCAGCTCTCGATCTACCATTTCAACCGGGGCCGGACCGAGGAGTCTCTTCGTGCCGCGCTGCAAAGCTGGGAACTGTCGCATCAATTGAACAATCATCGCATGTTCCGGCTGCTGGCCTCGCTTACGCTGATGTACAGCGGGCAGTCGGAACCGCCGGACCACTAAGAGGTGCACCATGGAAAAATCGTTCAAATTGCGTTTGGCGATCGAAAAGGAAATGGCCAAACAGGGCCATAACTTCTCGACGCTGAGCGAAAAATCGGGGATCAACCGGGGGGTATTCAGTGCCATTTTGAATAACACGCCTCCCAAACCCGTATCGTTTCACCAGCTTGAAACGCTCACTGTAGCTCTCGGGATGCCGCCCGGTTGGCTGTTCGACGAGTATGTCGGCGAATGCTTCTACGAAGGCAAACCGAATAGGCGGCGGATCGAACCCTTTCTGCTTGCGTGTTCGGAGCTAGGCCGGACCGATCTGGTGCGCAGCGTGCTCAAGCGGCTGCTTGAAGATCTGAAGTATGTGCCTTTTGTGTTTGAAAAAGGCGAGCAGCTGTTTATGGCCGGCAAATCCGTTCAGTCCGCGCCGTTCTACGAAAGTGTGATCGAGCATGAAAAACACCAGCATTCGGCGCGGCTGTCGATCAGCCACTATCGCCTGCTGCGGGGCAGACTCGGCGACGACGGCGAAGAGAATCTCAAAGCGGCCGTACAATTCGAGCCTTTCCTCTCTCTGCTGCCGGTCCGCCTGAAGCTCGATGCGCTGATCCGCCTGAGCAATCTGTATTATGAGCTGGGCAAATATCCCGAAATGGAAGCAGCGGCCGACGAACTGTTCGAAGCCGCTTCGAAGCAGTACGAGGAGATGCGCCGAACCGGGATGAAGTCTCTTCCGGACGACCCTCCGACACTGCCAAACAAGTCGCTCGTGTTCTATTACGGCAGCGCTCTGCTGCATAAACAGCTGGCGCTGATCGGACAAGGACGCTACGAAGAAGCCCGGCCTTACGGGGAACGTTACGGCAATCTGGAGAATTTCGAAATTATGGACGACGACGGGCGGACCGAAATTGCCCAATTCAAAGTGTTCGCCGCGGGCAATGCTCTCGATCTGGAGCTGCTGCTCGGCAACTTCTCGATCCTGCCGCAGTATGCCGAATACATGGACCGCTACCCGAACGAATCGCTGCTTGGCCTCGTCAATCTGGTGGAAGCCGCGAACCGGTACGAAGCGGATATCGACGGGATGCTGGAAGAACGTTACGTCCCGCTCAACACTTATCTGGCGCAAAGACCGGACAATTATTATCCGGAACCGATCGTTCGCAGCACATTTGCCAGTCTGCACTATCATCTAGCGATTTACCATCACCGCCGGGGACGCCCTGCCGAATCGGCGGCGCATGTCCGCGAATGCTGGCAGCTGTCGCAGGAGTTGAACAACCAGCAGCACTTTCGTCAGCTCGCTTCGCTGCTCTCCCTGCCTCCGATGTTTATGCCGGGCGCCGAGCCAAGCAGCAGGCAGGAAGCCGAATAAGCCGCGAAAAATAAACAAAAAGCGCCGTCAAACGGAAAATATTCCGTTTGACGGCGCTTTTGTTATTCGGCCGATTCCGTTTCGATCCGAAGTTCTTTCAAGTAATCCTCGGGTTCGGTCACCTTGAGCGATTTCGCAAATACTTCGGCGGTCGGTTCAACGGCCACCATCATGCTGCCGCCGAGATTCTGCATCTCGTAACCGAGATCGATCGTCCGGGCACCGGCTGCGTCCTCGCCGGTTTGCACGATCATCTCGGCACTGCCTTTGTTCAGCGTAGCCGTAACTTCGCCTTTGCGCAGCTTGACCACGCTTGTACCGTCGAAGCCGAATTCCACGCCAAGCGCTGCGGCAAGCTCTTTGACCGGCACCAGAATCCGGCCTTCGCGTACCTGGGCCGGAACGCTGAATTCCACTTCCTTGCCGTCGACATACACGAACAGGCTGAATGCGCCGCTCTCCATGTCCACGGCCAGATGTGCAAGCTGGCTTTCGAGCTCTTCGTTGAACTTGTCCACGTTATCCGCCGTCACCCGATTTTTGCCTTCGGCGATTTCGCGGATAATCCGTTCATTGACGGCCTGACTGTGGTGGGACAGGTCTTTGTACTGGCTCAGGTCGTAGGTGATCGAAGCGTCTTCCTGGAAATCGTATACGCTGACGTTCGGGTACTGGCTGAACTGCTCGAACATATACTTTTTCATCGCATATTGGTTCTCGGCCCGTACCGGATTCGTCTCCGCCCATACCTGCTGACGCAAAATCGTGTACGGCGGATAATAGAACGTGAATTCGACGTCCGGATGGGCTTTGATCAGGCTCAGCACATACTTGTCGAACACCGATTTCACATTGTCGAGGGAAAACTCGTTTTTGCCGTATCCGACCTCTTTGATCCGGGCTTTCTCCCACGTCTGCAAAACGGCCTGCTGGCTGTATTTGGCCGATTTGTCCCAGTTGCGCAGCGTATCGAGATTCCGGTACGCTTTGTAATCGTCGGCCGGCAGGGTAAGCGCTCCGACGGCCTGCTTGACGTTCGAAATATTGAACAGATACTCATAGTCGTTCAACGGATTGTTATCGTACATGTACATCGGCATATTCACCGGCTCGGCATCCAGGTCCTGACGCATCGCAAAGTAATCCAGTCCCCAGAGGACGCGTTTTACTTTTCCGGTATCCAGGGCCAGCTTCCCGACCGTGCTTTGTTCCATGGCGGTCGAACCTTCGATCGACAGCTTCATCACTTCCCCGCCGATCACGCTCTCCACATCCGACGGCACGAAGTTCTGCGTCATCGAGCTGCCGAGAACGATCGTATCGTAATCGTAGCTGCGGGCAAGACCGGCATTTTGATAACGTTCCTGCGACGAGAACAGCACCGGGTAAAACGACGCTTTCCGGTACATCTGAAGCGGATCGACGATATACATGAACGAGCCGACCAGCAGCGCGAACACCAGCGTGGCGGCGGCGAATTTGATCAAAAACTTGCGGTAACCTTTGTTATCCATAACCTTCCCCCATGACGAACCGAATCCTTATTCAGAAATTGAAGTAGAGGAATTCGCTGATTTGGTTGAAATAAAGAAGCGAGACGATGAAGAGGGCAGCTGCGAATACGGCCCGGCCGAACGTCGGTTTGAAACGTTCCGTCAATTCGATCGAGTTGCGCGCGAAGAGTGCGATCAGCAGCGCAGCTGCGACAAGCGGCAGGCCGGCGGTCAGCAGATCCGGAGGCAGGATCACGCCGCTCATTCCGAACATGCCTTTGAGAATACGTACGCCGTCGGACCAATGCTGCGCCCGGAAGAAGACCCAGGCGATATTGACGAAGTTGAACGTAATAAACCAGCCGACATACTTGTTCATCTTGATACCCGTCAGCTGCCACAGGCGCTGGACGACCTGCGCGGCTCCGTGCATCGCTCCCCAGATGATAAAGGTCCAGCCTGCTCCGTGCCAGAATCCGCCGATCAGGAAGGTCAGGAACAAGTTGATATAGGTCCGCGTCGTGCCTTTGCGGTTGCCTCCGAGCGGAATATAGATGTAATCCTTCAGGAAGCGGCTGAGCGTCATATGCCATCTCGCCCAGAAGTCCTTGATGCTTGTGCCTTTGTACGGCGAATTGAAGTTGACCGGCAGCTTGATGTTGAAGATCAGGCCAAGGCCGATCGCCATATCGGAATAGGCGCTGAAGTCGAAGTACAGCTGGCCGGTATAGGCAAGCGACGTCGTCCAGGCTTCCACCAAATGCAGCGGCTGGCCGCTGTCGAAACCCGCGGTTGCGATCGGGGCCAGCAGATCCGCAATAATGACCTTTTTGAACAAACCGATACAGAAAATGAAAATCCCGCGCGAAATATTGTCGGCCCGGATCCGTTTGCCTTCCGGGTCGTCGAACTGCGGCATCATTTCTTTGTGGTGAAGAATCGGACCGGCAATCAAATGCGGGAAAAACGTAACAAACAAAATGTAATTGGCGATGTTGTACTCTTTGACCTTGCCGCGATAAGCGTCGACGAGGTAGGCGAGCTGGGTGAACGTGAAGAAACTGATGCCAAGCGGCAGCACGATATGCAGCAGCGAAGCGTCCTGTCCGAGCAGTCCGTTGTAATTGTCGATAAAGAAGTCGGCGTATTTGTAATAGCCGAGCAGCCCCACGTCACCGACTACGCCAAGAATCAGCAGCCAGCGGCCTTTGTGGTTCACTCCGTCCGCATTGATATGGCTGAGACCCCGTCCGACGATATAGTTGAACGCGATCGAACCCAGAATCAGCGGTAGGTACCGGGCATCTTCATAGGCGTAAAAGAACAATGAAGCCAGCGCCATCCAGATCTTGGCCATGTTGTAGAGCTTGAACCGGTTCAGCGCGAAATAGCCGATAAAGACGACCGGCAGATACGCAAAAATAAACTCGTAAGAATTGAAAAGCACGTCTTCCCTTCCTCTCTTCGCTCTGCGTTCCTTCAAAGGGCGGACGCGGAGCGCTGCGATTGCGAGACTTACCCATTAAGCAAATTAAAAAGAACAGGCAAAAACGAACGAAAACGCCGCTTCGGCACAACGCCCATTATACCTATTGGACGCCCGCCGAAGCAACGCAGTCGGACAAAATTAAACGTTTATTCCGCTTAAACGCTTTTCTCCGCTTGCAAGAAGCGTTCCCAGCCGTCCCGAAGATTATCGTGGGCCCACTGCGTATGATCCGAGCCGAACCCCCGATAATCGCATTCCACACGCATGATAAGGTCCAGATACATCGGATAAAGCGCCCGGCGCACCGCCTGCGAGCGTTCGCTTCCTTCCGGAAGATTAGGCGCGAACGCGGCGTCGGCCGCTTTGTACCCCGCTTCAAAAGCCGGAGAATAACCGAATTTGCCGAAGCCGTATTCCATCAGCGGATCGGCCCATAACGCCCGTTCGAAGTCGATCAGGCTATGCGCCTGTCCGTCTTGGACGAATACGTTCCCCGGCCATGAATCCCAATGGATCAAGCGGGGCGTCTTCACTTCGCGCAGGGCATCCCGGCAGAGCTCGAGCTGCGCGTCCAGCTCTTCGTACGCCATCGGAAGCTCGACTTCCGCATCCCGGCCGTCCTGCATGACATCGTGCATCAGCGCGATAAACACGTCGTCCCATGCCGGGCCATTCGAAGTATTCGGCAGATAATAACCGAACTCCGTGCCTTCGATCCCGTGGATCTGCCGGAAATATCCGCCGAGCCGCGTGTCGATTGAAGCCCGAATTTCTTCGGACAGTTCGTCGCGCGCTTTGTCGTAGGTCGTTCCCGTCAGGTTTTCCATCAGAAAATATTCGCACGGCACAATCGTTCTCGAGTCATCGTAGCTGTAAATGTCCGGCAGGGGAACCGTACCCAAGGCTTGGATGCGGCGCATCACTTCGACTTCGGTCCGCATCAGTCCCCGTTCGCAGCGCATCCGCCCTTCTTCGGACTCCGCCGCGACCTTGAGCACAGCCAAACGTCCGTCGGCCAGTTCCAGCTTGTAGGCGGAGTTGGCCCAGCCTTCGTTCAATTCTTCGAATTGCGCGCAGCCGCACCCAAATGCTTTTTCGCTGATCCGCCCAATCTCTTCCGCCGTCAATTTTCGTTTCGTTACGCTTTCCATTTGCTCGCCTCCGCCGTTTTATCGCGAGCCGCGATTATTATTTCTTTTTCCTGTTCCTTCCTGTTATTCATTTCTCCAAATCACCCGGCAACCCTTTTTTTAAATCCGAAAAAGATTAAATCTCGCGGAGGTGGGTAAAAAAATAGCGGAATAGGAAAAAGGGTCTCATCGCCCAGCCCTTCAACTTTATGTATCTTCTTCAGCAAAGTCGATCTCCCCAGAGTCTGTCAGCCAGAAATCGATTTTACAACCACGAGGAGGAATTACAATGTTTATCCACATGAAGGAACTTCAATACCATGCCAGACCGGAAAAGCCGGATCCGATCTTCGCCAAAAAGCTGCAGGAAGTCCTCGGCGGCCAGTACGGCGAAATGTCGGTTATGATGCAGTATCTGTTCCAGGGCTGGAACTGTCGCGCCGATCAGAAATACCGCGATATGCTCCTGGATATCGGTACGGAAGAAATCGGCCACGTCGAGATGCTGACCACCATGATCGCGCAGCTGCTGGAAGGCGCGCCGGTCGACCAGCTCGAAAAAGCGGCCAAAGACCCGCTGATCGAAGCGGCGCTCGGCGGCATGAACCCGCAGCATCTGATCGTGTCCGGTCTCGGCGCAACGCCAACGGACAGCGTAGGCTTCCCGTGGAATTCGCGCTACATCGTAGCCAGCGGCAATCTGCTTGCCGATTTCCGCGCGAACCTTAACGCCGAGTCCCAAGGACGCCTGCAGGTCGCCCGTCTGTACGAAATGACGACGGATCCCGGCGTACGCAAAATGATGGGCTTCATGCTGGCCCGCGATACGATGCACCAGAACCAATGGATGGCGGCTATCGCCGAGCTGGAAGCCATGGAAGGCAAAATCGTACCGGCTTCGTTCCCTCGCGAACTGGAGCTGCAGGAAGTTTCGCATCAGTACATGAACTTCTCCGAAGGAGAAGAAAGCGCCGAAGGTCCTTGGGCCAGCGGACCGGCTCCGGACAACGAAGGCAGCTTCGAATACGTGGCCAAGCCTCAGGCTATGGGCGAGAAACCGATGCTTAAGCCGGCTCCGGACTTCATGTTCTCCCGCCCGGGTGCACTGCCGAACTTGACAAACGAAGGAACCACATCCGGCAAAGGACTGTTCTGATCTCTCCGTACGGTACTTGTACCGGTTAGGAGGAATCGCCCTTCGATCCCGGAATCCATATCGGGCACCCTGTTTGAAAGGTGTCCTCATTCGAAAAGGCCGTCCTTTGAGGGACGGCCTTTTCGGCGCCATGGGCAGCGCGGCTGCGGCGCGGCGCGCTGCCCTGCCATGCCCTGCTGCAGGCGAAATAACAGCGTGAAAGCATCTATTTCGTTTAATTTGTCCGTTAAAGTTCAAATAGCTGCAGGAAAGCCGTTAGTTGAAGCTATCTCGGCCTCTATGGGCTTTCTTTCGCCAAATAGCGGTCCGGGTGCAGCTATTTCCCGTTTATCTTGCACAAGTCACGGAATAACTGCTGCCTTGCGGTTATTCCGCATTGGCCCGCTGCCGATCCGCTTGGGATGTCCGGTTACACGTCCGCAAGAGCCATCCAAGCTTCCGTCAGCGCGTCGATCTGCGCGTCCAAAGCTTCTTTCTCCGCCAGCCATTCGCTTAGGCGCTGCGCGTCCAGCGCATGCGCCGGATCGGCCAGCGCTTCGCCAAGCTCCGCTGCGCGAACTTCCAGTTCGGCAATTTCCCGCTCCAGCTTCGCGGGATCGCGGCGCGGAGCCGCGGCGCGTGCCCGGCCGCCGCCCGAAGACGCGGCTTCCCGGCCGGGCTTCGCACCGGCCCGCGGCGGCCTGTGCGTCTCTGCCGCGCCGCTCCCGTGTACCCGCTCGCCGCCCTGCCCCGCTTCGCCGGACGCAGCGGCTGCGCCGGCACTGCCTTTCGGCCCCGCAGATCCGGCGGCCGAAGCCCCCTGCCCGCTCCGCGATCCCGCGGCCGGCTGCGCCTCTCCGGCATTCAAGCTCCCGGCGGTTCTGCGCTCCGCCTTCTGCCGCTCCGCGCGGTAATCGTCATACCCGCCGAGCGTGCTGCTAAGGGCGCCTCCTTCCAGCGCCCAGACGCGCCGGGCAATCCGGTTGATGAAGAACCGGTCGTGCGACACGGCCAGAATCGTACCGTCGTATTCTTCCAGCGCTTCCTCGAGCGCTTCTCTTGACGCGATGTCGAGATGGTTGGTCGGCTCGTCGAGCAGCAGCAGATTCGGCTTCTGCCGCATCAGCACCGCAAGCCTCAGACGGCTCCATTCGCCGCCCGACAAGCCGGCCACCGGTTTGAATACGTCTTTGCCGTAGAACAGGAATTTGGCCAGCCGGCCGCGGGCTTCGCCTTCTTCCATGGCTGCCTGCTCCTTGTAATAATCGAGCACGCTAGTGCGGTCCGCCGGCGGCGATTCTTCCTGGGCCAGATAGCCGATCCGAACCCGGGAACCGAGGCGAAGTTCGCCGGCGTCCGGATTCTCCAGACCCAGCACCATGCGCATAAGCGTCGTTTTGCCCGCTCCGTTGCCCCCGACAAGCACCGTTTGCTCCCCGTACCGCAGCAGCGCGTCCGCCTGCTCCAGCACGGCCCGGCTGCCGAACGACTTGGATACGCCTTCGAGCACCAGCACTTCTTCTCCCGTGCGCCCGTCCGTTTCCAGGGCCAATCCGATCGCGGTCTTCTCCAGCACGGGGCGCTTGACCTTTTCCATGCGGTCGAGCGCTTTCTGCATGGAGGCGGCTTTGCGGAAAAACTTCGGATTGTCGCCCTGTTTGCCCCATTCGATTAAGCGTTTGATCGCTTCTTTCATCTGCTTGATCACCTTCTGCTGCTCTTTGTACTCGGCAAATTGACGCAGAAGACGCGCTTCTTTTTCTTCCCGGTATTTGATGTATCCGCATGGATACACCGTCGCTTCGCCGTCTTCCAATTCGATTACTTTCTCCACGGTCTGCGTCAGAAAATACCGGTCGTGCGATACCACGACGATTGTGGCCGCGGAATCCCGGATAAAACTTTCCAGCCAAGCCGAAGCTTCCATATCGAGATGGTTGGTCGGTTCGTCGAGCAGCAGCAGATCGGCTTCGCCTAGCAGCAGCGCGGCGAGCGCGACTTTTGTTTTTTCTCCGCCCGACAGCTCCGAGAACGGCCGCCGACGCTGCGATCCGGGGATGCCGAGGCCCGAAGCCACCGTATCGATTTTGGACGGAATTTCGTACCCTCCCGCCCGCTCGAACGCTTCCTGCGCCTCGCCGTATTCGCGCAGCAGCCGCTCGAGTCTTGCTGCGTCGGCATCGCTCATCTGCATTTCCAGCTCTCGAAGCCGGGTCTGAAGATCCAGGGTCCGCTCGAATACGCCCAGCAGCACTTCTTCGACACTGCGGTCTCCGTAGTCGGGGATCTGGTCCAGCACGCCTACTCCGGCGCCCCTGCGCAGGGAAACCGTGCCTTCGTCGGGCTTCTCCGCACCGGATAGCAGACGGAACAGCGTCGATTTGCCCGCCCCGTTGCCGCCCAGCAGCCCGACTTTTTCTCCTTCGTAAATATCGAACGAAACCTCGCTCAGCACTTCCTCGGCTCCGTAGAACTTTTTTACCTGATAGCAGTTGATCATTAACATAAGGCTCATCCTTTCGCTTTTTCCGTAATGGGTTGGCTTCGTCCGTCCGCATCGCGGGCCGGAGGGCGCATTTCCCCGCTTCGTGAAGGCAGCCCGGGATCTGCGCCGATTCGCTGCGCCGCTTCTTCCATAGGGAAGAGTCGGGCACGGATCGGCGAATTTTGGGTATGCAAAAAGGCCGCAGAGGAAATGTCCCCCTGCGGCCTCGAAATTCGTATTCGGATAAAGACTCAGACGCTAATACGCGCGGTCCGGCAGGCCGGAACCGTGCGACCGGACGGAATGTTCCCCGTCGGTCAAGGCTGCGGATAGCAGGATGGCCGCGCGAAAAGCGCTGGCCCGATCCGCAGACGCGAGACAGGAGCGGCATTTCGCTGGTCATATTCAATTCCGGACAGACGGGTGCCTGGAACAAATTTCAGCGTTGAAGGCTCAAATTTGGACAGACTGATCCCGTTGCGGT
This sequence comes from Saccharibacillus qingshengii, assembly GCF_013185195.1. GTDB lineage: Bacteria > Bacillota > Bacilli > Paenibacillales > Paenibacillaceae > Saccharibacillus > Saccharibacillus qingshengii. Next base: position 239,102 of record NZ_JAAZWC010000004.1, on the reverse strand, counting down.
TTTGAACATGAACAATGCCGCTCAGTGCCAGAGGCAGCTGATTGAGCTGTACAAATAAATCGGTCAGCGAAATTTCTTTACGCATCCTAGTCTCACCTCCTTGTCGTCGTATGCCTCCATATTAACCGGACGTTTTGGCGGAAGGCAAGCTTTTTTTGCGATAATCCGACCCTGCCCTACGACCTTCGCAGCGAGGTTTGATCGTATTCGCCGGACTTCAATGCCTGCCGTTTCGTTTCTGAATCCGCCGCGGTGGTAAATAAGGAAGGTAGAGTTCAACCAATTCCGAGCGAAATGAGGAGGACCCCCAGCATGAGCGAAAAATTCAACGTTCCATCCGAACTTCCAAGGTACCCACGGTCCATGTGGAGAACGGTTACCACGCTGCCGACCTTCCCCGAGATGCACGAAGATATCAAAGTCGATGCCGCTGTAATCGGCGCCGGCATCGCGGGTGTCACCACCGCCTATCTGCTCTCGCTTGAGGGTTACAAGGTGGCCTTGGTCGACGCGGGACAGATTCTGGACGGCACCACCGGTTACACGACGGCGAAGATCTCGGCCCAGCACGGCTTGATCTACAGCGAGTTCCTGACCAACTTCCGACCGGAGATTGCCCGATCCTACTATGAAGCGAATGTCGAAGGCCTGAACTTCATTCGCGATATGGTCAAGAAGAACGGCATTAACTGCGATTTCAAGGAAGAGACCGCTTATCTGTACACGAACCAGGACGATAAACTCGACGATCTGCGCAAAGAATTCGAAGCGTATCAGGAGCTCGGCATTCCGGGTCAATGGCACGATTCCCTGCCGATCCCGGTCGCAGCCAAAGGCGCCATCTCCATGCCGGGGCAGGCCCAGTTCAATCCGCTCAAATACCTCAAGTTCCTCGTGGAGAAAATCATCGAGAACGGCGGATTGATTTACGAAAACACGACGATCGAAGGCGCCGTATACGGCAAGCCGATCGAAGCCTATACGATTGACGGCCAACACCGGATCTACTGCAACGAGATGGTGGTGACGACCCATTATCCGTTCTGGAACGTTCCGGCCGGCTACTTCACCCGTCTGTCCGTCGAACGCTCCTATGCGCTGGCCGTCAAACCGGAAACTTCGTTCCACGGCGGCATGTACCTGAGCATCGACGACGAGAAGCGCTCGATCCGTTCCGCCATGTTCGAAGGCGAGGAAGTGCTGATCGTGGGCGGCGAGAACCATCCGACAGGCAAAGACGAGAATACGTTCGATCATTACCTGGCGCTGGAGAAGTTCGCGGGCGAAACGTTCGGCTCGCGCGAAATCCCGTTCCGCTGGTCGGCCCAGGATATTACCACACTGGACAAAATCCCTTATATCGGGCCTCTGTCTTCGGATTATCCGTTCACGTTCATCGCGACCGGCTTCAACAAATGGGGCATGACGAACGGAACGTTTGCGGGGCTGCTGCTGCGCGACAATGTCATCCGCCGCTCCAATCCGCATATGAACACGTTCAATCCGGGACGCTTTAACGACAAGAGCATGAACCAGACCGTAGTGACCGGTTTGAAAATGGCCAAAGAACTGATCAAAGGCAAGTTCGGCGGCGTCGACGAGAAAATCAGCAATCTGGAGCCGGATCAAGGAGCCTTGGTTCGTCACAACGGCAAAAAGGTCGGTGCTTACCGCGATCCGAAAGGCGAACTGTTCCTGGTCGATACCACCTGCACGCATATGGGCTGCGAGACGGCCTGGAACGAAGCCGAACGTTCATGGGACTGCCCATGCCACGGCTCGCGCTTCTCGTATACCGGCGATGTCCTCGAAGGTCCGGCAACGGATCCGTTGGAACGTCTGCCCGAATAAAGGGAGCCTGCGGCCGCCAAACGCAGAGCCGTTTCCTTACCGCCCCGCTTCCCTGATGGGAAGCGGGGTTATTTTCAATGTTTTTCGATGCATCCCGATCCGGCTTCCTGTACAATAACAGTAAAATCGTTCCAATAACGAAATTTGCGCACACCGAGGTGAACCATGAGTTCTCGCAAAAATTTCCGCAGGCCCCGACAGATTCCGTACGTGTTTCTCAGCTTCCTCTCTCTGATCGTCCTGCTGGTGGCCGGTGTACTGGTCTGGCAGCTTGCCGGTCCGGCCGAAGATTCGCAGACGGCTTCGGACAAACCCGGAACCGAAACTTCGCCCGCCGCTTCGATTCCGGCAGCCACTCTTCCGGTTTTTGAAGAAGGCGGGATTAAACGGACGGCTTCCGTCGTCGACGGTCAGCTCGCCATGTATGACGGAACGGACTGGAAAAAGTCTTTCTGGCCCGGAATCAACTTCGGCGCCACGACACCCGGACATTATCCGGGACAGCTCTCGCCGACCAAAGAAGACTATATGCGCTGGTTCCCGCAGATGCAGGAAATGAATATCAAAGCGGTGCGGATCTACACGATCCTGCCGCCCGATTTCTACCAGGCGCTGGCGGAGTTCAATGCCTCGCAGGAAGAACCTCTGATGCTGATGCAGGGGATCTGGTCGCCGGAAGAAGAACTGATCGGCGAAGACGCGAACGGCCGGAACGCGTTCTCCGCAGAAATCACGGACAGCTTCGAGCAGGAAATTCGCGATGCCGCAGCCGTGGTGCACGGCAAAGCCGATCTGAAAGAGAGTCCCGGACATGCCGCCGGCACCTATACGGCGGATGTCTCCCCTTACCTGCTCGGCTGGATCGTCGGCACGGAATGGTATCCGTACGCGGTGCAGACGACCAACGAAGCCAATAAAGGCATGAAGCCTTATGTCGGTCAATATTTCCGGGCCAAAGCCGAAGCTTCGCCGTTCGAGAGCTGGCTGGCCCGGATGCTCGATACGCTGGCCAAAGAAGAGATGAAATACGGCTGGCAGCATCCCGTTTCCTTTACCAACTGGGTCACGACCGATCCGCTCGACCATCCGAACGAACCTCTGGAACAGGAAGATCTCGTTCCGGTGGACCCGATGAATCTGGAGCCAACCCCAGCCTGGACCGCCGGTTATTTCGCGGCCTATCACGTGTATCCGTATTATCCGGATTCGCTGCGGCGCGACCAGAAATATCTCGATTATGTCAACGCCGAAGGCAAAAAAGATCCGTATGCCGGTTATCTCAACGAACTGAGAGCCCATCACAAAGGCATTCCGCTGATTATTGCCGAGTTCGGGATGCCAAGCTCCCGGGGGATTGCCCATTACGGCCTGCTCGGCCGCAGCCAGGGCATGCACCAGGAACAGCAGCAGGGCGAACTGAACGCGGGCATGATGAAGCAGATCTACAATGAAGATTACGACGGAGCCCTGCTGTTCGAATGGCAGGACGAATGGTTCAAGTTCACCTGGAACACGATCGAACTGGAAGTTCCCGGCGAACGCCGGGCCATGTGGCGCAACCGCCTCACCAACGAGGAGCACTTCGGAGTGGTTGCGATCGAACCGGAAGAGAAAGCCGAAGAACGAATGGTCATCGACGGCAAAACAGACGATTGGAAAAGCCGCGGACTGACTGCCGAAGATGCCGGAAACGGTCTGAAAATGGCGATCACCAGCGACTCTTCGGACCTGTACGTGCTGCTGCAAAAAGAAAAAGGAAACTGGGATTTCGACAAGGACGAATTGACGCTCGGGTTCGATACGACGCCGGGCGGCAGTACAAGCGCGAAAATCGCGCCCGGCATCACCTTCGACGGCGGACAGGAATTCCTTGCCCGGTTCAAAGCCGGGAAAGGCGGCCGCTTGTACGTGAACAGCGGTTACGACCAGTTCACCTGGCTGTACGGCTACAAGCTGAAATCGGTCCCTTACAAAGCCATGTACGCGGATGACGAAGCGGGCATTTTCCTCCCGTGGAAACTGGCGCTCAACCGCGAACTCTATCTGCCCCAGACCAAGGTCAACGCGCCGTTCGAAGCGTACGATGTCGGCCGGCTGCACTGGGGAACCAATGATCCGGGCAGCGACAAGTTCAACAATCTGTCGGATTGGTACCTGGACGGCGATACGCTGGAACTGCGGATCCCCTGGATGCTGCTCGGATTTACGGATCCAAGCCGGCTTCAGGTCTGGAAATATCCGTACCAAACGGAATCCGTCACCGCGATCGACACGGACGGGGTAGCCGTATCGGCGGTTCTATCGCAGGCGGGATCCAAAATGTCCGCAGCGCCGGCTTCCCGCGACTATATGTGGGATGCCTGGGACCTTCCGAGCTACCACGAACGGCCGAAGAAAAGTTTCGATATCCTCAAAGACACCTTCGCCGAATACGACAAAGAAGTTTCGGGCTCGACCCGTCCGTAACAGACGGACCCGGGCGCGGCAGATCGGGCGGCGAGCCTGCCCGGCCCGCGGGACGACGACTCTGCCGCAGCCCGGCACAGCCTAGACAAAAAGGGACAATTCCGGTCATTTCCGGCGTTGTCCCTTTTTGTGTATAAATCCGCTCCGTTTCCCGGTTCAGCCCTGCCCGCCGCTCTCCTCCGCATCCGTGCGGATGCCCGGGTCTTCGCTCTCGCCCAGACGCGGCAGATTCAGATACTCGGCAAAATTCCCGCGCAGGTCGGCCGCATGGATATCTTCGCGCAGATGATGCCGGACGATCTCGTCGATCTGCCCCGTATCCCGGTTCTCCAATAGATCGAGGATCAATCGATGTTCGCCGATGATTTCTTCCAGCTTTTCTTTTTGGAGCAGATGCAGTCTCCGGTAGCGCGCATAATGCACGTTCGACTGCTGGATCAGATCCCAGAGAAAGACCCGGCCCGCCAGAGCGAACAGCGCTTTGTGAAAAGCGTCGTCCAAGCGAAGAAAATCTTCATGCCCCGCTTCCCGCCGGACCGATTCTTCTTGTTGGCCAACAATCTGCCGCAGCTCCAGCATTCCCCGGATCGGCAGCGGCGCGGAGCGGGAAGCAAGCTCTTTGAGGATGTCCTTTTCCAGGGTGCTGCGCAGATAAATGATTTGTTCGACCGATTCCAGATCAATGGCAGACACCAGGTTGCCCCGTTTGGGATACACATGGATATACCCTTCGTGCGCCAGCTGCTTCAGCACATCCCGCAGCGGTGTTCGCGACATGCGGAAGCGCTCCGACATCGCCGTCTCGCTGAGAATAGTGCCCGGCTTAAGCGTCAGCGTCAAGATCTCCTCCTTCAGCCGATTCAACAGATCCGCCTTGCTGGTCATGTCCCCACCTCTTTTTCGGAAATTCAAACCTGGATGCTCTATCCACCAAGTAGTATACAACGTTTTATCGAACGTCAAAAGAACGATTATCTAATAGGCCTTTTCCAAGAAATAGAGCAGTAAAACCTTAAGATTGGATAATTGACAGGGTGGGGAAGCGGTTCTATGATATAGCTAATCTTGTATACAAGGCTCTCGACGAACATATCCGAACGATGGGGAGGCGGCTTAATGAAGATGACCTGGCGATGGTACGGCGAAGGCAACGACTCCATTACGCTCGATCAGATCCGCCAGATTCCGGGCGTAAGCGGGATCGTCTGGTCCCTGCATCACAAGGCGGCAGGAGAAGCGTGGGACGAAGCCGAGATCGAAGCCGAAGCGAACAAGATCGTCTCCAACGGATTCTCCGCGGCCGTGGTGGAAAGCGTGAATGTACATGACGATATCAAGATCGGGCTGCCTTCGCGCGACCGTTATATTGACCTCTACATCGATACGATCCGCAAGCTGTCGGCCGTCGGCGTCAAAGTGATCTGCTATAATTTTATGCCGGTGTTCGACTGGACGCGTACCCAGCTGTATTATCCGCTGCCCGACGGATCCAACGCGCTCTTTTATGAAAAGGCTTCCATCGGCTCCAATCCGGGCGAAATGGCGGAAATGATCCTGCGGGGAGGCGGCTCGTACACGATTCCCGGTTGGGAACCGGAGCGTTTGGCCCGGCTGGACGAGCTGTTCGCCGCCTACGCCGGGGTAACGGAAGAACGGCTGTTTGACAATCTGGTTTATTTTTTACGAAAAATCATTCCGGTCTGCGAAGAAGTCGGCATCAAGATGGCGATTCATCCCGACGATCCGCCCTGGCAGATCTTCGGACTGCCGCGTATTGTGCGCAGCCAAGCCTCGATCCGCCGGATTCTGGACGCGGTAGACAGTCCGTCCAACGGTCTGACGTTCTGTTCGGGATCGCTCGGTACCCATCCTGAGAACGATCTGCCCGCCATTCTGCGCGAATTCCGACACCGGATTCCTTTTGCCCATCTGCGCAGCGTGAAAGTGTTCGAGAACGGCGACTTCGTCGAAGTGTCCCATAGGCTCGGAGACGGAAGCGTCAATCTGCCGGAACTGGTCCGCATCCTGCACGAACACGGCTATGACGGATACGTCCGGCCGGATCACGGCAGGCATCTGTGGGGCGAGGAGGCTTACTGCCGGCCGGGGTACGGGCTGTACGACCGCGCACTGGGCGCGATGTATCTGCTGGGCGTCTGGGACGGACTCGAAGATGCGCGTCAGGCTGCGACCGAAGGAGGCGAATTTGATGTTGGAGCTGAGTAAGCGGGGACTGCTGGACCAAGAAGGCTGGGAGCAAGCCGGCGTGGCGCTGCCGCTTTACGACCCGGACCGGACCGCGCTGCATACCCTCGACCATCCGCGCTGGGTCCATTTCGGAGCGGGGAACCTTTTCCGCAGTCTGATCGCCAAAGCGCAGCAGAAGCTCCTGAACGAAGGATTGACGGATACCGGGATCCTTGCCGCGGGCATGTACGGATCGCAAACGATCGCTCGCGTCTATCGGCCGCACGACAATCTGTCTCTGCTGGTCGAGATGGGAGCGGACGGACAGCTGCGCAAGGAAGTGCTGGCGAGCGTATGCGAAGCCTTGTGCGCCGATCCCCGCGAAGCGGACGATTACGGCCGGCTTGTGCAGGCGTTCGAGAATCCCAGCCTTCAGCTGGTTTCTTTTACCGTTACGGAAAAAGGCTACGTGCTGAAGCTTCCAGGCGGGCAGCCTACTCCCGAAGCGCTGCGCGATTTCGAGAGCGGTCCGCAGCAGGCTCGGCAGGCGATGGCCGCCGCCTGCGCTCTGGCTTACCGGCGTTATGCGAAAGGCGCTTTCCCGCTCGCTTTCGTCAGTCTGGACAACTGTCCGCATAACGGCGATGTATTGAAGCTCGCTCTGACGACTACAGCGAAGGAATGGGCCCGGCGCGGACTTGTGGAAGAAGGGTTCGTCCGCTATCTCGAAGATCCGCAGAAGGTCTCTTTTCCCCTGACGATGATCGACAAGATCACCCCCGGTCCTTCTCCCTTCGTCCAAGAAGAACTGCGGCGGCTGGGGATCGGCGGTATGGGAGCACTCTCTTCCTCCGGCTCCGCCGCTCCGTTTGTCAACGCGGAAGCGGGCGAACTTCTGGTGATCGAAGACCGGTTTCCGGCGGGGCGTCCTCCGCTTGAAGCGGCCGGCATTCGGTTTGCCGATCGCGATACCGTCAACCGGACCGACGCGATGAAAGTCACCGCCTGCCTCAATCCGCTGCATACGGCGCTGGCCGTCACCGGCTGCCTGCTCGGATACGACCGGATCTCGGACGAGATGTCCGATCCGCTGCTGCGCAGGCTCGTCGAAGTGATCGGATACGACGAAGGCCTTCCGGTAGTCCCCGACCCGGGTATATTGTCGCCGAAGGCTTTTCTGGACGAAGTGCTGCAGGAACGGCTGCCGAATCCGTTCATCCCCGATACGCCCCAGCGGATCGCTTCGGACACGTCGCAGAAAATCGGCATCCGGTTCGGCCGGACGATTCGGGCCCATGCGGATATTCCGGGAGAGGGCGCTTCGGCTCTGATCGGCATCCCGCTTGCCATTGCGGCCTGGTGCCGCTACCTGCTGGGAATCGACGACGAAGGCCGTCCTTTCCGGCCGAGCCCGGATCCTCTCCTGAGCGAGCTGCAGGAGCGTCTGGGAAACCGGGCCCCGTTCCGGGTCGGACGCATCCTGAGCGATGAATCGCTGTTTGGCGTCGATCTGTATGCGGCAGGGCTCGGCACGAAGATCGAAAATCTGTTCCGGGATATGCAGGAAGGTTCCGGAGCGGTGCGCCGGACACTGGAGCGGGAACTGGGCAGAACGCGCAGCTTGTCCACTGCGGACGGCTTGAAGAAAGCCGCCGCCCAAAGGAGGGAACGAACATGAACAGTTTCGTTACGTCAAGAGGATATCGGGCCTGGCTGCCGGCGGAACGCTGGACGGATCGGCGGCGGATCGAAGCCTGGCTGCCGCTGCTGTCGTCCATAACCGCCGGAATCACGCTGCACGCGGACGGACCCGGGGCGACCTCGCTGCGCGAGTTGACCGACGGCATCGCCGCGCTGACCGGTCTTGCTCCTTCGCTCACGCTCAAAGCCGGAGCGCCGCTGATCCTGCTCGGCTCGGCCGAAGCGGCGCAGCAGGCCGAAGAAGAATGGAAGACGCTCTCTCTGCCGGAAGAAGGGTTCCTGATCCGCTTCGGACGGTCCGAAGCGGAACCCTGGGCCGCTCTGAAGGGAGGTTCGGATACCGGGCTTCTGTATGCGGTATTCGCTTTTCTGCGGCTGCTCGGCACTACGCCGGGAGGTCCGCCGGGCGATCTACGGCTCGAGGAATCTCCGCGCAGCAGATTGCGGATGATCGACCAATGGGACAATATGGACGGCAGCGTGGAACGCGGGTATTCCGGGGATTCGATCTTTTACCGGGATAACCGTGTGCTGCTCGAATCTCCGCGCACGGCGGATTACGCCCGGCTGCTGGCATCGGTCGGAATCAATGCGATCTGTATCAACAACGTCAATGTCCATCACGAAGAAACCAAACTGGTTACGCCTGCGCTGCTGCCCGATGTGGCGCGCCTGGCCAAGCGGTTCGGCCGCTTCGGGATCCGGCTGTTTCTGAGCGTCAATTATGCGGCCCCCATCGAACTGTCGCAGCTGGACACCGCCGACCCGCTGGACGAGCGGGTCCAAGCCTGGTGGAAGCGTACAGCGGAAGACCTCTATACGGCGATTCCCGACTTCGGCGGGTTCGTCGTCAAAGCGGACTCCGAGAACCGGCCGGGACCGTTCACTTACGGCCGGGATCACGCCGACGGGGCGAATCTGCTGGCCGACGCGCTGGCTCCGCACGGCGGACTGGTCCTGTGGCGCTGCTTCGTGTACGACTGCCATCAGGACTGGCGCGACCGTTCGACAGACCGGGCGCGGGCGGCCTACGATCATTTCCGGCCGCTGGACGGCCGTTTCCGCAGCAATGTCGTGCTGCAGATCAAGAACGGACCGATGGACTTTCAGACACGCGAGCCCGTATCGCCTCTGTTCGGAGCCATGCCGCTGACTAATCAGATGATGGAATTCCAGATCGCCCAGGAATATACCGGGCAGCAGCGCGATGTCTGCTTTCTGGTTCCCCAGTGGAAGCAGACGCTCGACTTCGACACGCAGCTGAACGGACCGGGCAGCACGGTGCAGAAGATCGCCGCCGGCAAAGTCTATCCCTGGGCGCACAGCGGCGTCGCGGCCGTATCCAATATCGGCAGCGACGGCAACTGGACCGGCCATCATCTGGCGCAGGCCAATCTGTTCGGTTTCGGCCGCCTGGCCTGGAACCCGCAGCTGACGGCCGATGCGATCGCCGCCGAATGGAGCGTGCTGACTTTCGGGACAGAAGGCAAGGCGGCCGCTTTCGTAGAGGAGCTGCTGCTGGAATCCTGGCCGGTGTACGAAAGCTATACCGCTCCGCTCGGCGTCGGCTGGATGGTCCAGCCCCACTATCATTACGCGGTCGATGTGGACGGCTACGAATACTCGAAATGGGGTACCTACCATTTTGCGGACCGCAGCGGGATCGGCGTGGATCGCACACAGGCGACGGGAACCGGCTATACCGGCCAATATGCGCCGGTCAACCGGGATCGGTATGAATCGCTCGAAGACTGCCCGGACGAACTGCTGCTTTTTTTCCACCATGTCCCTTACACGCATCTGCTGAAATCTGGCAAAACGGTCATCCAGCACATCTACGACAGCCGGTTCGAAGGCGCAGCCCGCGTCGAAGACTGGATCAGACGATGGCGCGAATTGGAACACGAAGTCGACCCGGAGCGTTTTGCTTCCATGCTGGAACGCTTCGAGCAGCAGTTGGAGAATGCCCGCCAATGGCGGGATGTCGTGAATACTTACTTTTACCGCAAATCCGGCATTCCGGACGAGCGGGGGCGAACCGTTTACGCCTGAATGCTTTTGCGAAAATACCTTTTATCCGAGGAGGACTCACCATGCCCCATGCACAGCTCAACGCAGACCGGATCGATGCCTATAAGAACAAAGCCGCCCAGTTGGTCTCTCAAATGACGCTTCAGGAAAAAATCCATCAGATGATCCATGCCGCCCCGGCTATCGAACGGCTCGGCGTCAAAGCGTACAACTGGTGGAACGAAGGTCTGCACGGCGTTGCCAGAGCCGGGACGGCTACAGTATTCCCCCAAGCGATCGGCCTTGCGGCCACGTTCGACGAAGAGCTGCTCGAAAAAGTAGCCGACGCGATCGCGACGGAAACCCGTTCGAAATTCAATATGCAGCAGCGGTACGGCGATACGGACATTTACAAAGGATTGACGCTCTGGGCGCCGAATGTGAACATTTTCCGAGATCCGCGCTGGGGCCGGGGGCATGAGACCTACGGCGAAGATCCGTTTCTGACGGCCCGCCTGGCCGTCCGCTTTATCCGCGGGCTTCAGGGAGACGACGAGAACTATCTCAAGACCGCCGCCTGCGCCAAACATTTTGCCGTCCATTCCGGGCCCGAAGACGTACGCCACAGTTTCGACGCCGTCGTATCGGAGCAGGATCTGCATGAAACGTATCTCCCGGCGTTCAAAGCCTGCGTGCAGGAAGCCCGGGTCGAAGCCGTCATGGGCGCCTACAACCGGACGAACGGAGAACCCTGCTGCGGCAGCGAGAAGCTGCTCGAAGACATTCTTCGGGGAGACTGGGGCTTCGACGGCCATGTGGTCTCGGACTGCTGGGCGATCCGCGATTTCCATCTGCATCACAAAGTCACGGCAAACGAAGTCGAGTCGGTGGCCCTGGCCGTCAAGAACGGCTGCGATCTGAACTGCGGAAGCCTGTTCCTGTTTCTTCAGGACGCCGTCGACCAGGGACTCGTCACCGAAGAACAGATCGACCAAGCGGTGCGGCGCCTGTTCACGACACGTTTCAAGCTTGGACTGTTCGACGATCCGGCGGAGGTCCCGTTCTCTTCGATCGGCTACATGGAGACGGATTCCCCCGCCATGCGGGATCTGAATCTCAAAGCTTCGCGCGATTCGCTTGTGCTGCTCAAGAACGACGGCCTGCTGCCGCTCGACCCGGGCGCTCTGCGCACTGTCGGCGTTATCGGCCCGAATGCCAACAACCGTCGGGCCCTTGTCGGCAACTATGAAGGAACCGCGTCCCGCTACGTGACCCCGCTCGAAGGCATCCAGGATTATCTGGGCGGCGATGTCCGCGTTCTCTATTCGGAAGGCTGTCATCTGTTCCAGGAAAAAGTGGGCGGACTGGCCGCGGCCGGCGACCGACTGGCCGAAGCGCGAGGCGTCTGCGCGGAAAGCGACGTGATCGTCGTCTGCCTGGGCCTTGATTCCGGGCTCGAAGGCGAAGAAGGCGATATGGGCAATGCGTTTGCAAGCGGCGACAAGCCGGATCTCAACCTTCCGGGGCAGCAGGAAGAACTGCTGCGGATCGCTCAGGGCAGCGGCAAACCGGTTATTCTGCTGCTGCTTGCGGGCAGCGCTCTGGCCGTCACCTATGCCGAGCGGCATATTCCGGCTATCGTTCAGGGCTGGTATCCCGGCGCTCAAGGCGGCCGCGCTCTGGCCGAGTTGATCTTCGGCGAATTCTCCCCTTCGGGCAAGCTGCCGGTGACGTTCTACCGGACAAGCGAAGAACTGCCGGCGTTCACCGATTATGCAATGGAAGGGCGAACTTACCGCTATATGCAAAACGAAGCGCTGTATCCGTTCGGTTTCGGTCTGACCTACGGCGGCATCGAGATCGAATCGGCTTCGCTTGATACGGATTCCGCAGGCCGGAACGTCCAGGTGAAGCTCCGCCTCGCCAACCGCGGAGACCGCGAAGTCTCCGAAGTGATCCAGGCGTATGTCAAAGCCGAACGCGAACACACGCCAAATGCCCAGCTCAAAGCCTTCCGCAAAGTCCGCCTGGAAGCCGGCGCCTCGGCGGAGATCGAATTGTCCCTGCCGGACGAAGCTTTCGCCTTGCACGGCCAAGACGGCTCTCCGTCTGTCGCCGAAGGCCGCTACACGCTGCATGTAGGCTTCTCCCAGCCCGATTCCCGCAGTATCGAATTGACCGGCCGTACGCCGCACCGGTTCGAGCTGGTCGCCGGAGAGAGCGGCTTGACGCCAGTCCGCTCTTAAATCTCTAGGGAGGGATCGCGGATGACAGCAACAATCCCCACCGTGCAGACGGTGATCGACGCGCTTCTCGCTCCGGCGGGTTCCATGCCGGAGCCGACCGTGGACAAGCTGCTGCACGGCAGCCGCGATATGCCGGTGACCGGCATCGTCACGGCCTTTATGCCGACCCTGCGGATCATCGAACAGGCGGCCCGGCTCGGTGCAAATCTGGTCATCGGGCATGAAGGCCCGTTCTTCTCGCACCGGGAGCGAAGCGCCGAGGAAGCGGAAAGCCGGATCGCCTGCGCCAAACGGCAGGCGATCGAACGGTCCGGTGTCGCCGTCTACCGCTGCCACGACGCGCCGCACCGCTATGAGCCGGACGCCCTCACCGCCGCTCTCGTCGCAGCGCTGGACTGGACGCCTTATGTAAGCGAACATCGCCCCGAAGCGGCGCTGCTGCAGCTCCCTCCCGCTTCGCTGGACGAGTTCGCGGGACAGATCAAGCATCGGCTCGGCCTCGCTTCGCTGCGAATCTCCGGCGATCCCGAGGCGTTGTATTCACGGGCTGCCCTGCTCGTCGGCTGCCGGGGCGGAGGTTCTCTTGTGATCCCGCTGCTGGAACGAAGCGGCGCGGACCTGATCGTATACGGCGAAGGCCCCGAATGGGAGACGCCGGAATATGTCCGTGAAGCGAACCGGCTGGGTTCTCCGACCGGACTGATCGTTCTCGGCCACGCCGAGAGCGAAGAGCCCGGCATGGCCGCCCTTGCGGCCATGCTGTCCCGGTTGTTCCCACAGATTCCGGTGCGCCATATCCGGGAAGAACCGGTCTTTCGCAGCGTCTGAATCCGCTCTGAAGGAAAGACCGGCCGATCGCCGTCTCTTCAAAAAAACTTCCGGTTCGCTTTCCCCTGCGGGAAAGCAAACCGGAAGTTTTGTCTACTCTGCGTATATGCCGTTTATGCCGTTGTTGCGGATTCCACGTAATCGGCATATTCGGGCAGCAGATCGTAATAGCCGCTCAGCGAGTACCCCATGATCGTGTCAAATACAGCCGGATTCTCCCGGCGCAGAAGGTCGTCCGCATAACGCCAGGCATTTTGCTCCAGGCGCAGCGAGACGCGGGTGCGCGAGAGCTTGCCGCGAATCTGTACTAGTCGGTCGGACAGATATTCAAGCTCGGGATCGTGGGCATGGCCGAGTTCATGGGCCAGTACAACGCGCACATAGTCCTCGAACGGTTCAAGCGAACCGAACAAAAGCCTGCATTGTTCTTCGAGCACGCCAAGATAAAGGGTGATTCGATTGTCGTCGAGATTATATTTGCCGCCGATCAATCGTTTGCCGGGAAACAGATGTTCCAGCACCACTTCGATCTCGCTGTTCGAACGGGTCAAGACGTCGGTCACGGTATGTTCGATAAGGATTCTGTTCATGCGGTTTCTCCCGTTCCTTTTTTACCATACATATCGGCATGCTGCCGCTTTTTATAAAGGGAAGCCGGAGAATAGTATACCGCTATTAGCTGAAAAATGGAAACAAATAATAATTTTACCCGCTTTCTAACTTTTTGAAACAACTTACCAAGAACGGTCACATAAAAGGTTTCAATTTGGGATTGAACAGCGATCTTTACATGCTGTTCGCTTGGAAAATGGGAGCCGGTCCGTTACACTTTTAAGGTGGGATTTTTTTCTATCGAGGAGGCAGTTAACCGTGACCATGATTGAACTCAAGAACCAAACGGCCGTCATTACCGGGGCCGGCAAAGGCATTGGCCGCTCTATCGCCGAAGCGCTCGCCGCTGAAGGCGTACATCTGGGTCTGATTGCACGTACCGCTTCCGATCTGGAGACGCTGCGCACCGAATTGTCGGACAAATACGGCGTCAATGTATTCGTGCATGCGGCCGACGTCTCGATCCGCACAGAGATCGAAAACGCGGTGCAGGCCCTGCACGAACGGCTCGGCGCTATCGATATCCTGATCAACAACGCCGGCATCGGTTCGTTCGGCAAACTGGTCGAGATGGATCCGGACGAGTGGGAGCGCATCATCCGCGTCAACTTGATGGGTGCTTATTACACGACGCGCGCCGCCCTGCCGTTCATGATCGAGCAGAACAGCGGCAATATCCTGAATGTCGCTTCCACGGCGGGCGAACGCGGATTTGCGACCGGCTCGGCTTACTGCGCATCCAAAGCGGGCCTGATCGCCATGGGCGAAGCCGTCATGCAGGAAGTCCGCAAGTCGAATATCCGCGTCGTCACACTGAATCCGAGCACCGTCAACACGGAGCTGTCTATTCAGAACAATCTGCCTGTAGGCGACGAAGACCGGATGATGCAGCCGGAAGACGTAGCCGATCTGGCTGTCGCCACCCTCAAACTGCCGGCACGCGTATTCGTCAAATCGGCCAGCATCTGGACGACGAACCCGCAGTAGAATCGAATAGGAAGCGGGCGGGAGCGCTGTCGTTCCATGCCCGGCTCCGTTTGATGAAGCAAAAGCCTTTTTCGGCCTGCCACTCGGCCGAGAAAGGCTTTTTTGGCTTTTCTGTCCGGCTGCTTGTCCGTAGAAAGCGATCCCTGCTTCTTTTTGCCTATACATCCCACGGGGTTTTTACCGGTATAGCTTCTAGACGCCAGTTGACGATTTAGACACCGAAATTCGATGTGGGAAGAAGGTACATGATGATTATTGATAAAACCAGGACGGTTCTGCTGACACTCTCGCTGTTTGCAGCCGTCGGTCTTGCAGGCTGCGCCCCGGCCGAGAAAACGTCCCAAGCGCCGCAGGAATCGGACGGTCCGGTCACTTTGCGGTTCATGTGGTGGGGATCGGAGCAGCGCAACGAAGGCACCCTCAAAGCGATCGAATTATACGAATCCCAACACCCCGATGTCAAAATCGAAGGGATTCCGGTAGCCGATACCACGGCCGTTCAGACGCAGTGGGCGATCGAAAATGCCGAACAGCAGGCCGCAGACATCATTCAAGCCGATTATTCTTTCATTTTCAACTTTTCCGACCGCGATCTGGTTCAACCCCTGAACGCATTCGTCGACCAAAAAGCCATCGACGTTTCCTCGATCGACCCTTCCGTTTTGGCCCTCGGAAAAAAAGACGACCAGCTGTACGCTTTCCCTATTTCCCAAAACAACCAGGTTCTTGTCTACAATGTTCAAATGCTCCAAAAAGCCGGGATCCAGGCGCCGGAAGGCAGCTACCCGCTGGAAGAGTTTGAACGTATCTTGAGAGCGCTTAAAACCGCAAACCCCGAACCTGGATTCGCTCCGCTTGCCAATATGATCGACGTCAATTACTATCTGCGCTCCCAGGGGGCCCATATGTACAGCGAAGACGGAAGCACGCTCGGTTATACGGACGACAGCATCCTGGCCGATTATTTTGCTTTGAACAAGAAATGGCTGGATGAAGGACTGCTGCTCCAAAAAGCCAGTACCCGTCTCGACGAGAACAACTCGATCGTTACCGGAGAAGCCGCCTTTATTTCTTTTTCGAGCAACAATATCAGCGGTCTGAGCAATCTGACGGACACTCCCGTACAGCTGATGCGTTTCCCTTCCGTAGGCGAAAAAGACGGACACTGGGTGAAGCCTTCCATGTTCCTGGCCGTTTCCTCGTTCTCCAAGCATCAGCAGGAAGCTGCCGAGTTCCTCGACTTTTTTATCAACAATCAGGAAGCCAACGATATTCTGAACGCGGAACGCGGCGTGCCCGTGTCCAGCATGATTGCCAAACGATTGGCCGAGAAAAGTCCTCTGGTCGACGAGCAGGTCCGTTTCCTGGAAAATATCCGCAAAACGGCCGAGCCGCTTGATGCGCCGAATCCGACCAGCCACGTCGTCGTCAACAGTATCTACCAGTTGGTGCTGGAACAAGTGCTGTCCGGAAAACTCACGCCCGAACAGGGCGCAGCCGAATATCGCAAACATGCGGAAGAAATCATGGCCGACACGGTGGAGGAATCGAAATCATGAAAAAAACAAAATCCCTTCGCTTCTCTATCAAGATGAAATTGTACGCCGGATTCGGTCTGGTACTTGGACTGATGGCTATTATCGCCGTTCTCAGCTACTGGTATATGGTCTCGACCAATGACTCTTATACCCGATTGATCAACGAAGAGTCCGCTTCCGTTCAGTCGATCCAGAATCTGGCGCTGGCCGTCGAAGGTCAGCACAGTCATTTGTCCGAATACCTGCTGAACGGCAGCGAGAAGAATCTGACGGCTTACAAAGAGTCGCAGGTCCGCTTCCAGACTTCACTGAAAGAACTGGATTCCCTGATCACCGATCGGAGCGAACGACAGATTCTGGCCGGTCTCGATCTGCTTCAAAGTTACTTCAGCAGTGCGGCTTCGCAGATGATCGAGCTGAAAAAGCAGAACGATCCCGAAGCCTACCTGAAAATTCTGACCAGTCAGGAAACGGTATTGGACAAATTCAGCGGCATTTCGCTGGGCTTCGCCCAAACCAAGCAGGAACAGCTGGCTGCGCAGGCCCAAGAAACGTTCGAACAAGCCCAGGCCACCAAAGTGCTGGTTCTGATCTGCACTCTGATTACCCTGGCGATCGGTGCCTTTATCTCTTTGTATATCAGCCGTATCATCTCCAAGCCTCTGCTCAAGCTGCAGGCGATGGCGGTCAAAATCGCGGAAGGCGACCTGCGCGATACGCGGGTAGAAGTCGCCAACCGGGACGAGATCGGCGAGCTGGCCCGTTCCTTTAACTTCATGGGCGAGAATCTGCGCACGCTGATCCACGAAGTCAGCGCGCATTCCCAGCAGGTTGCGCTGTCGTCGGAACTGCTCTCGGCCAGCGCCGATCAGACCGGTCAGGCTACGGAGCATGTGGCCGGCATCACGGAGGAACTTGCCACGGGCAGCGACTTCCAGGCCGGTCAGGTCTCTTCCGGCGTCAAGCTGGTCCGTCACATGGACGAAGAAGCCCGCCGCATTTCGCAGCGTTCCTCGCAGGTAGCGGACTCCGCCGCGCACGCTTCCACGGTCGCTTCCGAAGGAGGCGACGCTGTCCGTACCGCCGTACGGCAGATGTCCGCCGTTCAGACCAATGTCAGCGATCTGGCTACGCGCGTCGGCCTCATGGGAGACCGCTCCAAAGAGATCGGGGATATCATCACGATCATCACCGATATCGCCCAGCAAACCAATCTGCTCTCGCTTAACGCTTCGATCGAGGCGGCGCGCGCGGGCGAACAGGGCCGCGGCTTTGCCGTAGTGGCCGGAGAGGTCCGCAAATTGGCGGAACAGACGGCCCTGTCCGGACAGCGGGTCTCCACGGTAGTCGGCACGATCCAAGACGACATGCAGTATATTACCGAAATGGTCGCCGAAGGCGCGCATGAAGTTCGCTCGGGTATCGAAGCGGTCGGAACGGCCGGCGATTCCTTCTCCCGGATCGAAGAAGCCGTCAAGGCATTCACCGGACAGATCCGCGAAGTCTCGGAAGCCGCAGCCGATATGTCGCATGAAACTTCGGGTGTCGTCAAAGTATTCGAAGAGATCAATCAAATCTCGGTCCGGATCGCCGAAGGATCCCAAAGCGTTTCCGCATCGGCGGAAGAACAGCTGGCCAGCGTAGAAGAGATCACGGCCGCTTCCAAAGAGCTGGCGGATCTGTCCCACGGTCTGCAGCAGAGCGTAGAAAAATTCGTCGTCTGATCCGTTTCCGGCACAGGCAATGAAACGAACCGACACGAATCGAAACGACAAACAAGCCTCCGGGATCTTTCCGGAGGCTTGTTCGATGATTCGAGGGTCTATACGCGAAACCCCGTTCCTCCCGCGCCCGTAATCGGACAGCCGCCGCTCGGACGGCTTACCGGGCAGCCGGATGAGCGATCGGAAGCGCCGGGTTCCTGCATCCGGGCAGAGTAAGGTTTTTTCCCATAAAAGAAATTCGGCTTCTCGATCGAATTGTCGTACCGTTTATGAAAAACATGCGTGGTCGCGGGCGACATCGGCGGAATCAGCCAAGCCCAATTCCCGGTCACCGCACGCCCCGCTTCCCGTTCGCGCTTCTCGAACGTCTCGAACTGTGCGGCTGCCGTATGGTGGTCGATCATACTGACGCCAGCCGACCGGTAAGATTCCAGCACCGCGACGTTCAGCTCGACCAGAGCCCGATCCTGCCATAATGTGCTGCGTCGGCTGCGATCTAGGCCCATCAGATCGGCGACGGCAGGCAGCTTGTTATAACGTCCTTCGTCCGCGAAGTTCCTCGCTCCGATCTCCGTCCCCATATACCAGCCGTTAAACGGCGCGCCGCCGTAAGAAAGTCCGCCGATTTCCAGCCTCATGCCCGAGACCGCCGGTACCGCATACCATTTGAGTCCCAACTGCTCAAAGCCCGGGATGTCCGGATGGCGGATCTCGACCTCCAGCACTTTTTCCTGCGGAAGCTCGAACCACTTGGGTGCGCCGTCATCCAGTTGGACGACCAGCGGCAGCACATCGAAGTCGGTTCGTGCGCCGCTCCAGCCGAGCCGTTCGCAGACCCGCGTAAATTCCAGAGAAGCCGGATCGCCGATGCGTCCGCCGTTCTCCGACTCATAGCCCGCGTAGCGGATCAGCTGCTCGTTCCACAGCCGAACACCGGGCCGTTCGCCGTGATCCGGTTTGAAGATCGTGATCGTCGGCCGGATCTTTCCCCGGTTCGTCGCATAGTCGAGATGCTCGATCAGCGCCTGCGCAATCTCTTCCTCGGACGAGAGCTTCCGCCGATCGATCACATGCAGACTGTCCCAAGGCAGACGCCCGATGCAGCGGTTGCTGCTGCGCCAGGCCATTCTTGCCCCGTGCCGCAGCTCTTCGTACGTATGCACATACGTCCCGCTCTCTTCGATCTCCCGGGCAATCTCCCCGATCCGCCGATCTGCCTCTTCCCCTGTACGTTCCAGCTCCGCATAACACTTCCGTATAAAAAGTTCCGCTTCTGCAAGCAGAGCCGTACGTCCATTCATCCAAGCTCACCTCGCCTTTGTAAATGATCTGAATCACATCTATTTGTATCATACGGCAGTAGGGTAGAAAGCAAAGAATTCTTTCACGAAGATTTGGTGTCAAAAAACAAAACTTGGCTCCGCCGATCCTTCAGAAAGTCCCGCATGCACCAAAAAACCGGGTCGGCCGCCCTGTTGTACAGGCGTACCGAACCCGGTTTTTCTGGGGAAAATCTTCCGTTCCCTGCATGCTTCCGCTGCATTCGCAGGTGTCGACGCGCTTAGCGGCCCATGTAGGCTTCCAGCATCCAGGCGTCTTTCTCGATGGCACTCTTCATGCCGATCAGCATATCTTCCGTCACTTTGTCTTCAATCGCTCCGGCCATTTCGATCGCTTCTTGGAGTTCCGCCGCTTCGGCGCGGAAATCGCGAACGAGCGTATCGACCATTTCTTCCGCCGTTTCGTCGCCCCGGGCTTCGGAGACGCTTGTCAGTTCCAGATACTCGCGCAGCGTAGCGGCAGGAGCCCCGCCGATCGTGAGCAGGCGTTCGGCCACTTCGTCCATACGCAGTGTCGCGGCATCATACAATTCCTCGAACTTGGCGTGCAGGGTGAAGAAGTGGGTGCCTTTGATGTACCAGTGATAATTGTGCAGCTTGGTATACAGCACCGACCAGTCGGCAACCTGTTTGTTCAGTGCGCGGTGCAGTTCGACGGCGGTATCCATATTCACGTTTGTTTTTACAGTTTCCATTTTATATTCGCTCCTTTATTTTAAATTTAGACTTGTTCTAAATCCTTGTTTAAATTATAACACTGCCGCCCGAAAAAAGCGAGGGGTATTCCAAAATATTTCGCCGGCTGCCCGGCGCAGAAGAAAATCAAAAACCCCGTCCACTGCCGAAGCGGCGGACGGGGTTTTGAGCGGCCTGCGCAGCAAAGCGCGAGACCCAGAGCGTATTATATACGCTCATGTATCGATTTGCGCAGCGTAGCGCGAGACCGGGAGCGTACTAAGCACGCTCCCGTATCGATTTACGCAGCAAAGCGCGAAACCCCGAGCGTACTACGCACGCTCCGGTATCGATTTGCGCAGCAAAGCGCGAAACCCCGAGCGTACTACGCACGCTCCGGTATCGATTTGCGCAGCAAAGCGCGAGACCGGAAGCGTATTATCTACGCTCCGGTGCCGATTCTTTCGCCAGCTCCGTGATGTAGTCGAAGAAGCCGGCTCCGTCGACATCGTACACGAGCTGGACGGGACGGCCGTCGGCCGTCTCGACCGTGCGGCCCTGGCTCGGTCCGTCGGGGATAACGATCGCATTCACGGTACGGCGCTCGACCAGCTCCGGCTTGCCCAGCGAAGCGGTGGTCAGCACATCCCACAGATAATAGGTGGAATTCGTCTCCATATACACCAGCGCCGGACAAAAAGCGTAGCACTGGCCGAGGAAATCGACCCCTTCGAAGCGGCGCTCCGAAGCCCAGCGGCTGCGGACCGCAGGCGTCAGCGGAACTTTGTTCGTACTCTCCAGCGCGACCAGATCGATCTCGATTCCGCTGCGGAATACGCGGTCGGCCGATTCCGGATCCCAGAATACATTCCATTCGGCCGTGCCGTCATGTTCCGGTTCCTGTACGTTGCCTGCCTGGAATGTGCCTCCCATCCAGAACAGACGCGCAATCTTCTCTTCGATCTCCGGCGCTTCGTCCAGAGCGCGAGCCAGATCCGTCAGAGGACCTGTGAACAGCAGGGTCGTCTGCCCTTCGGTGCGCTTGAGCGTCTCGATCAGATGGCGATGTGCCGGAAGAGGCGACAGCGGCGCATCCATTTTGCCGGATTCATTGAGAATCGGCAGAGCGTCCACGTAGAACGAATGCATGCGCCACTCCGCCGGAAACGGATTTTTGCCGCGCGAGTTGGATTTGGCCACTTCGACGGATCTGCCTCTGCCGAAACGGTCAATGATCTTGCGGCTGGCATCGGTTGCGGGTTCCAGGTAACCGTCAGCGGGAATCACCGACACGCCCGTTACATCCACGTCGTCCATTTGCAGCAGCAGAAACAGCGAGACCAGATCGTCCACTCCGCCGTCATGATTGAAATATACCGGTGTTTTCAAAACTTCCACTCCTCTAATCTTCATAATAACGTCCGTTCATTCTTGCCCTTGCCTACTTGTCGCAGCCCTGTTCATTATGACGCGTAAGGCGAATCGAGTAAAGACGGACCGCCGATAAAGCGAGTGGAATTCCGGCCGGCAGCAGCAGATCAGACGCCGGAAGACGGGGCTTCCCGCGTCGTTTCCTTCGTCTCCTGCGGAGCCCGGCCCGGCCAGAAAGCGGCGCGGCCGAGCAGCATCGTAATCGCGGGTACGAGGAAAGGACGGACAATAAACGTGTCGAGCAGGACGCCAAGCGCAGCCACGACGCCGAACTGTACCAGAACCTGGATCGGCAGCGTCGCCAGCACCGCGAACGTACCGGCCAGAATAACGCCGGCCGAAGTGATGACGGTGCCGGTCTCGCCGACGCCTTCGCGGATCGCCTGTCTTAACGGCAGCGTACGGCTTTTTTTCCAGATGCTCGAGATCATGAATATGTTATAGTCTTCGCCGAGCGCTACGAGGAATACGAACGCATACAGCGGAATCGCTCCCTGGATCGCGTCTTGTCCCATCACGTAATGCAGAATGAGCCAACCCAGGCCCAGCGCCGAAAAGTACGACAGAACGACGGTGGCGATCAGATAGACCGTCGCAACGACCGAACGCAGATACGCGAGCAGCAGGATCGCAATCAGACCGATCACGACCGGGATCACGATGTCGGTGTCCCGTTCCGTTGCCGCGCGGGTATCGGCCTGGGTCGCCGTTTGACCGCCGATCCAGACTTTGTCCGCCGCCGAATCGATCCCCGCTTCCGTCAATGCCGATTCGGTAACGGAACGCAGCTGCGCGACGTCATCCATCGCTTCGTTAGCGTACGGATTCACATTCAACTTTACGCTGTACAGCTGGATATCCGCATTCTCCGCTCCTTTTTCCGGTTCCGCCACCGCATCGACAAAGCCAAGATCGGCAAGTTTCCCGGCCAGTCCGGTATCTTGGCCTTCCGAGTCGACCATGACTTGTACCGGAGCCAGCTCACCGGGCGAGAATCCGTCCGCAATCGCATCGAACCCTTCAACCGAAGGCATATCGGACGGGAACGAAGACAGCAGATCATAGGTAAAGCGAACCTGCGACGACGCGGCCGCCAATCCTCCGAGCACGATCAGCGATGCGATGACGACCGTCCAAGGGCGTGTCGTGACCACCCGGCCGATCCGGCTCTCTTTCTTTTTGCGGTGGCTTGTCGGTTTGTTCCTGCGGCGCGCGCGCTCTTCTTCCATCTCCGGCGTGCGGGGCACAAACGGGAAGAACGAAGCCCGGCCGATGATCGCCAGCAGGGCGGGTACAAGCGTCAGGCTCGCAATCCCCATGATCAGAATCGCAACGCCGAACGGAACCGCGAACCGGTGGTACGCTCCATACTGAGCCAGCAGCAGCGTGAACAGCGAGAGCACAACGGTCAGTCCGCTCATGGCAATCGCGCCGGACGACTCCGTCAATGCCGCTTTGAGAGCGCTCCGTTTATCGGTCGTCTCCGTCAGACACTGCCGGAAGCGCGTAATCAGGAACAGACAGTAATCCGTTCCCGCCCCGAACAGCAGCACCGTCATGATCGAAATGCCCTGCGAATCCGCCACGATCCAGCCCCGGTCGGCCATGGTGCCCAGAACCGGACTGATGACGAGATAAGCGAAGCCGACAGCCACGATCGGAATCAAAGCCAGAATCGGCGAACGGTAGATCAGCAGCAGGATGACCAGAACCAGAACCACGGTGCCGATCAGCAGCGAGACATCGGCGTTCTGGAACAGCGCACCGGCATCGATCGCGATACCGACAGGCCCGGTGACCCGGGCCGACAGCTCCTCCGTCCCGGTCTTCACCGCAAACGGATTGCCTCCCAATACCGACTCCGCCCTTTCTTCAAGCAGCTTCGTGTTTTCCTTGAGCGCTTCGGTATCGGCCTCTTCGCCGAACGTCACCGGCAGGACGATCGTGCCTCCGTCTTCCGACAGCAGGCCCTGACGGGCCGGCTCCGGCAGCTTGTGCAGCGGCAGCACACCCGTTTGATCCGGCAGCGGATCGCTTTCCAGCGATTCCGTCAGCTTTGCCAGACTGCCCAGATCCGCTTCGCTTAACCCCCCGCTGCGATTCCAGACCAGCAGCGCGGCCTGGCCGCCGTCGCCGGGAAACTCCCTTTGTGCAATTTGGGCGGCCTGAACGGACGGATAATCGCTGCCCAGATCCGCCGCACCGTTATTTTCGCGTTCGCCGACTCCCGGCCAGATCAGATTAAGCAGAACCGCTGCGGCAATCCAGACGGCCAGAACGACCCATCTGCCGACCTTTCCGGCCAAAGCGCCCGCTATTCCTTTTCCTTTTCCGTTTTCCATGTCTTCCTCCTTCAGGGCATATCGACTCTGCCTCTTGGTAGATCTGTAATAGGTCATCGTTTTCCCATAGAAATGCGACTTTTCTTAAGCGTACAGTCATTGAACAACATTATGACTCATGAGTCATTTTTGGTCAACATCTAATATTTTTCTCCGCCAGAAGCTGATATCCCGTTTGGTTAACCCGTTAACTTGGCACACTCGCTCAAGAAGCGGGAACCGCACGTGATTCGGCGATTCCCGCTTCTTGAACGCTCTGCTCCCTACTGTCTGCCGGTCGAACCGGAGTTTACAGCCGGGGGCCGGATGATTCCGGTTCGATCGCGGGAGTACCGCCGATCAAACTGCCCGCTGCGGCTTCGGGTCCGTAAAAGAACCGGAGCTTGGACGGCAGAACCGCGATATCGGCCGGCGTCTCGAGATAGATTTCGCCGTCGCTGTCGATTCGCTTGGGCTCGTCGGTCTCGATCCGCAGCGCCGAAGTCCGGATATACTCGATCACGCCTCCGCTTTCCCGATAATCCGTCAGGTCCCCTCCGTTAATCACCTGCCAGGCCAGCGACAAGCCCGCTTCCCTCACGATCAGCACATCCAGCTGCCCATCGTGCACGCCTTCTCCGGGAAACGGCAGCTTCGCCGTGCCGAGCGACCGTCCGTTGGCGGCCAAGATCATTACGGCTTCGCTGTCCACGATGCCTTCGTCGTGCGTAAGGCGGAACCGGAACGGTTCGGCCTGGCGCAGCGTACGCAGCGTACTGAGGAAATAACTCAGCTTGCCCATCCGTTCTTTTTGATCGGAGTCGATATTTTCCGAAGTGTCCGTAATCAGTCCGATGCCGACAAAATTCGTAAAAATCCGTCCGTTGACCGTTCCGACATCGGTATCCAAAAGCCGGCCGGCCAGCACTTCTTCCGCAGCTCGGCCGATTTGCAGAGGCAGCCGCAGCGTACGCGCAAAATCGTTGCAGGTGCCGCCGGGCAGAATCGCGATTTCCGGTGCGGGATCCGCGGCGGCCGCACCGTTGATGCACTCGTGCAACGTACCGTCTCCGCCCAACAGCAGCAGCAGATCGAATTGGCCTCCGCGCTCGCGGCAAATCTTTTCTCCGTCGCCCGGATTCTGCGTCTGTACCAGCGTAAGTTCGCCGATTTCCCCAGCCAGTGCTTCCACCGCATCTCCCAGCTGTCCCGCTTTTTCCTTACCGGCTTTGCTATTGTATACCAGCATCGCTTTTTCCCAACGCATAGGCTCATCTCCCGTTCGCTTGATCGCGGGTCGGACGCTGTCCGGCCTTCTCCCCTAGTTATTACCCAGAAGACGAATCGAAAGATCGCACGACACCGGGAAAACCAGGAGAAGGCTCTGCCTGAATCTTCAATCGGCGGTATAAGCCTGCTGCGGAGCGGCCGTGATCTTCCAGGCGCCGGCTTCGACTTCCTGCGGAAGCATCGGACGCCCGTAGTAATAACCCTGCATCAAGATGCAGCCGCGGGATAACAGGAAGTCGGCCTGCTCTCTCGTCTCCACGCCTTCCGCGACTACTTCCAGGTCGAGCAGACGCGCGATTCCGATAATGCCGACGATCAAAGCCTGCTTGGAGACCAGGTCGCTGCTCTTGACGAAAGACTGGTCGATCTTGAGCGTATCCACCGGGATCTCGTCCAGTCTGCCCAGCGAAGAATGGCCGGTTCCGAAATCGTCCATGGAGACTTTGACTCCCAGATTGCGTACCTCTTGAAGCTGCGAGAGCGTGATCTCCATGTTTTTCATGGCGATCGACTCGGTAATTTCGAGCTCGAGCATAGGGCCCGGCAGGCCGCTCGAGCACAGCGCTTCGTCGACCATATCGAACAGAGTCATACTCTCGAATACCCGGTAAGACATATTGATCGAAACGCAGACCCGAAAAGTCTTCGCGTCATGCCAAGCTTTGTTCTGCCGGCACACTTCGCCCAGCATCCAGCGGGTCATCGGCACGATCAGCCCCGTTTCTTCGGCGATCGGAATAAATTCGCCCGGCGAAACGACTCCTTTTTCCGGATGCTGCCAGCGAAGCAGGGCTTCGAAGCCGGCTTCGCTGCCCAGACGCGCATCCCACTTGGGCTGGTACACGATAAAAAACTGCCGGTGTTCAAGCGCCAACCGAAGATCTTTCTCCAGCTCCATCTTGCGGCTGAGCTGCCCGCCGATTCCGGCATTGAAGAAAACGGTTTTGTCTTTGCCGGAGGTTTTGGCCTGGTACAGAGCCGCATCCGCCGCTTTCAGCAGGGCCGGACGGTCTTTGCCGTGAATCGGAAACAAGCTGAGGCCGGCACTGGCTGTCACATACAGTTCGTTGCCTTCGATCATGTACGGCCGACTGATTTCTTCGAGCAGGGCGTTTACCCGCTGCAGCAGCCGCGCCGGATCTTTTTCGGTTCCGACCAGCAGAAATTCATCCCCGTCCATCCGAAACAGCGATTCGCTCTCTTGGATCCGGGTATCGATACGCCGCGCGGCATGCGCCAGCAGCATGTCGCCGAGATCGCGGCCCAGCGTATCGTTGATCACTTTGAAACGGTCCAGATTGATCAGGACCATCGAACCCAGCCGGTTCTCGGTAAGGCGGCGTTCCGATTCTTCCGGAAGCGCGTAACGATTGCGCAGACCGGTCAGCGGATCGAGGAATGCGATCTGCTTGAGCGTACGGCGTTCGAACACCATGAAGATCCAGGTGATGCACAAAATAAGCGAGACCAACACCGATACGCCGGCCACCACATAGGAGGAAGGCAGTTCGGTATAGCCAAGTACGGCCGCGGGGGAACGCAGACCGTCGATCCGCAGCGCGCCCAGAAGCGCATACTGCATGGCGAATATGCCCGAACCGAGAATCAGCGCGGCCACCGGCTTCGACAAAGCGGACGAGGCCGAATGGCGAAAGTTGCCGAGCACATACAAAGCAAAGTAGCAAGCAATAAACATAATCGCCACCGAGAAAAAACCGACGACCGGATCAATGGCGACCACAAGGGCGGGTCTCAGCGCGAACAAGCCCAGAGCGGACATGACGGTCACGCCGAAGCCGAACACGCCGCCCGCAAGGCGGCTGGTTAGAGGCTTCTGTCTGCCGAACAGCAGAAGCATTATGTATGCGGACAAACTGGAAATCGCTACAGCCGAGACGGCAAGCTTAGGCTCGTAATGCAGCGCAATGCGATGATGATAAGACAGCAGACTCATAACATGGACCCACCAGGTTCCCATTCCGAGAACGATGGCAGCGGCGGCGGTAACAAGCCGCTTCTTGCCTTTTCCCGTCCAGCTTTTTCCCATGGCCAAACCAAAAGCCAAATAAGCGGAGAGCAGCGCGACCGACAGCGACAGAACGACAAGCATGCCGTTCCAATTCTCCGTTAAACCTGAGACAAGGACAGAGATCATAAATCGGTACCCACTTTGCGTTATGATAGTTGTTCGGACGGTATGTAAGGCGCTTGCTTCAGGCAAGTAAAACCTTCCCTCATTATATCGAATAAATATGCGAAATTCATTAAATCGATGGATTTAAGGTCAAAAAAATGCAAATTACGCAGCCAAACGCACAAAAAGAACCGGCAGCGGCTGCCGGTTCTTGTTTGTTCGGGATATCGGAGGATCGGATTGGCAGGTTCCCGGGCCCGAAAGCTTCGGACCCGAAAAGTCCGCCGCCGAATTATACGGCTTCTTCCGAGAACTGGCTGTTGTAAAGATCCGCATAAAACCCGCCTGCGGCCAACAGTTCGTCGTGTGTCCCCTGCTCGATCACTTCGCCCTGATTCATGACAAGAATCAAATCGGCTCCCTTGATCGTAGAGAGACGATGCGCGATCACGAAGCTCGTCCGGCCCTTCATCAGCTCGCCCATGGCCTGCTGGATAAAGATCTCCGTCCGGGTATCGACACTGCTTGTCGCTTCGTCCAGGATCAGGATGCGGGGGTCGGCCAGTATGGCGCGCGCAATCGTGAGCAGCTGCTTCTGTCCCTGCGAAATGTTCGACGCTTCTTCATTCAGCACCGTGTCGTAGCCTTCCGGCAGCGTACGGATAAAGTGATCGGCTCTCGCCGCTTCCGCCGCGCGCACAATTTCGTCTTCCGTAGCGCCCTCGCGTCCATACGCGATATTCTCGCGAATCGTGCCGCCGAACAGCCACGTATCCTGAAGCACCATGCCGAACAGCCCTCTCAGCTGTTTGCGGTCCATTTCGGACGTATCCACGCCGTCGATCTTGATCGCTCCGCCGTTCAATTCATAGAAGCGCATCAAGAGGTTGATCAGCGTCGTCTTGCCTGCACCGGTCGGTCCGACGATCGCGACGGTTTGTCCCGGAGCCGCCTGGATATTCATGTCGTTGATCAGCATCTTCTCTTCCGTGTAACCGAAACGCACATGCTCGAACTTCACTTCGCCTTTGCCGGTCAAGTGGCGTTCCAGCTTGCGGTCCGGCGTTTGTTCTTCCTCGTCCAACACCTCGAATACCCGCTCCGCCGAAGCGATCGCCGATTGGATGATGTTCGCGATGTTCGCGGTCTGCGCAATCGGCTGCGAGAATTGTCTGGCGTATTGGATAAAGGCCAAAATGTCCCCGATGTTGATCCGCCCGTTGGTCACGAAGATACCGCCGACCACACAGATCAAGACATATCCGATATTGCCGATGAAAGACATCAGCGGCATAATCATGCCCGAGATAAACTGGGCTTTCCAGCCCGATTCGTACAGCTCCGCATTATGACGGTCGAACTCCTTGAGAGAAGCTTCTTCGCGTCCGTAAGCTTTGACGACCCGCTGGCCGTTGTACATTTCTTCGACGTGTCCGTTCAGGTCGCCGAGCGAACGCTGCTGGCTCGCAAAATATTTCTGCGAACGTTTGGCGATGACAATGGTCACGACCAGACTGAGCGGAATGGTCAGCACCGTAATCAGCGTCATGATCGGACTGATCGTCAGCATCATGATGATGACGCCGATGATGGTCACAAGCGACGTAATGATCTGCGTCATGCTCTGCTGGAGGGTATTGCTGATATTGTCCATGTCGTTCGTGACCCGGCTCAGTACATCGCCGTAAGGATGCTTGTCGTAGTATTTAAGCGGCAGCCGGTCCAGCTTTTCCTTGACCTCTTTGCGCAGGCTGTAGGAAGTGCGCTGGGCGACGCCGGCCATCACGTACTGCTGGATGTAACCGAACAGGGCGCTGAACACGTACAGTCCGGCAAGAATCATGATGATCTGCCAGATGTAGGTGAAATCGACCGCGGCTCCGGGAATTCCCTGCGCTTTGGCGATCACGCCTTCGCTCAGCCGGTTAACCGCTTTGGCCATCACTTTCGGTCCCAAAATATTGAATACGGTACTGAGAATGGCCGTGATCAGCACGACCAGCAGATGGAACTTGTAAGGGGAGAGATAACGTGCAAGACGCTTCAGCGTCCCTTTGAAATTCTTCGGTTTGACAACAGGCATTCCCATGCCTCCGGGACCCATTCCCGGCGGGCCTCCACCGGGTCCCCGGTGCGGCGCTTTTTTCTGTTCACTCATAATAGGCTTCCCCTTCCCGAAGCGATTGGAGGACCGGCGTTGAGGCTGCAAAGCTGCGTTTCATCATCCCGCAATCTCCTCCGCCGACAGCTGCGAAGAGACGATCTCCCGATACACTTCGCTGCTCTCCATCAATTCCGCATGCGTGCCGATTCCGGCAATCCGTCCTTGATCCAGCACAATGATGCGGTCCGCGTCCATAACGGTGCTGACCCGCTGCGCGACCATCAGAACGGTCGAATCCTGCGTCTCCTGCTTGAGCGCGGCCCGAAGCTTTGCATCCGTCTTGAAATCGAGGGCCGAGAAACTGTCGTCGAAGATATAAATCTCCGGCCGGCGTACCAAGGCCCTGGCGATCGAAAGACGCTGCTTCTGTCCGCCCGACAAGTTCGATCCGCCCTGGGAAATCGGCGAATCGTAACCTTCGTCCAGCGTTTCGATGAATTCCGCCGCCTGGGCCGTCCGTGCCGCCTGGCGCACTTCTTCATCGGTCGCCGAATCGTGGCCGTAGCGGATATTCTCGGCTACGGTCCCCGTAAAGAGCAGCGCCTTCTGCGGCACATACCCGAGCTTCAGGCGAAGTTCGTCCTGCTTCATCTCGCGGATATCCACTCCGTCCACCCGTACGGAACCTTCCGACGCTTCGTAGAAACGCGGAATCAGACTGACCAGCGTCGATTTGCCGGAGCCGGTTCCCCCGATGATCGCCGTGACTTCGCCGGGACCGGCTTCGAACGAAATGTTCGAGAGCGCGGGTTCTTCCGCTCCGTCGTAGCTGAACGTTACATCGCGGAATTCAAGCCAGCCTTTTTGCCGTGAAGCGGTTGGGGAAGCGGGATCCGTAATATCGGGAATCGCCTCCAGCACTTCGTTGACCCGTCCGGCCGATACCGACGCCCGCGGAACCATGACGAAGATGATCGAGACCATGATCAGGGAGAACAGGATCTGCATCGCGTACTGGACAAAGGCCATCAGGTTGCCGAGCTGCATCTGGCCCGCGTCGATCCGAATACTGCCGAACCAGATAATGGCGATCGTCGAAAAGTTCAGGATCAGCATCATGGCCGGCATCATAAATGCCATGATCTTATTGACGCGAATCGCGGTATCTCTCAGATCGCCGCTGGCGTCGTCGAAGCGTTCGCGCTCGCTGTTCTCGCGGCCGAACGCCCGGATGACCCGGATGCCCGTCAGATTCTCGCGCAGTACAAGGTTGAGTCGGTCGATCTTCTTCTGCATCGCTTTGAACAGCGGCAGCGCGCTGCGGCCGATCAGCAGAATCAGCAGCGCCAGCACCGGAATGACGACTACCAGGACGAGAGAAAGCTTGGCGTCTTTGGAGACGGCCATGATAATGCCGCCGATCATCATCATAGGGGCCATGGCCATCATGCGCAGCATCATGGTCAGGACCTGTTGAATCTGCGTAATATCGTTGGTCGTACGCGTAATCAGCGACGCCGTGCCGAACTGGTCGAACTCTTTGAGCGTAAAACGCTGCGCGTGCGAGAATACCCGGCTGCGCAGATCGCGGCCGAAGCCCAGCGAGACTTTGGCGGACAGATAACTCGCCGCGATCGAACAGATCATCCCGATCATCGCCACTCCGAGCATCAACCCGCCGATTTGCCAGATGTACGGAATATCGCCGTTCGAAATACCTTTGTCGACGATATCCGCCATCAGCGTCGGCAGATACAGTTCCGACAGGGCCTGCACGAGCACCATGAACAGGACCAGAACGACGCCGACCCGGTAAGGCTTCAGCATGCGAAACAATTTCATCATAACGGTCTCTCTCCTTTATCGTCGGACGCACAAGCGCCCTTCTCTTGCCCGGACTCTTCGTTCTCGCGCTCGGCGAAATAATTGTGAGTCCGGTTCAGCAGCTGAACCAGAAGCCGGGTATCTTTTTCCCCCAGATAATCCGTCAATCCGCCGACCATCGATTCCATCTCGCGGATAAAGGAATCGGTAACCCGCACGCCTTCGTCCGTCAACGAAATCCGCACAGCCCGCCGGTCCGACGGATCGGAACCGCGCAGCACAAGACCGTCCGCTTCCAGGCCCTTGATCAGCTGCGTTACGGT
Source organism: Saccharibacillus qingshengii (assembly GCF_013185195.1). GTDB lineage: Bacteria > Bacillota > Bacilli > Paenibacillales > Paenibacillaceae > Saccharibacillus > Saccharibacillus qingshengii. The sequence goes on along the minus strand of NZ_JAAZWC010000004.1, from coordinate 207,510 downwards.
CGGCGACGCCACATCCAGAATACGGCTGATTTCCGATACCATGATGCCCGGCTCGCCATGATCGACGCGGCTGCGCAGGACCATCAACAGCATGCCTTCGCTCTGTTTGCGGCCGGCCATCGGTCCGGAATGCTTCTTCTTGCCCCTGTGCTGGAACTTGCGGATCGTAATCATCAGTTCGCGGGCCAGGGGGCTTATACGGGGTTCCATTTCGCTGCTCCTTTCTGTTTTCCGTTATCGGCATAGGGATACGTTTTGCAAAAGAAAATCTACTTAGGTCGACTAATATTTAGCCTGCCTATCTATTAGCTAACTAATTGTATGCCCGGAAACGACGAATGTCAACTTTGACCGAAAGACCCTCATACGAGGGCCTCGGTGATGTAAGCGTACAGATCGGCGTCCAGTCCGAATTGAAGCGAGAATTCCGGATTTTCGGAATGGAAACGTTCGGCATTTTCTCGCATATGGTGATCGTCTCCTCCAAAAGCAAACGCAATTTCCCGCCACTGCGCGGCCAGCTGCCGCACGGCTGCGGAATCTGCGGGAGTCCCTTTCTCCATTTCGACCCGCAGCATGCGCACGACATGGGCAAACCGTTCCGCAGCCGAATCGAGTGAAGCGGAATCGCTGCTTTTGTAATAGCTGAGCATGCCCTGAAGCTGACTTTTCGTAAAATATTCATCCCGCCCCGCTTTCATCGCTCCCAGCAGCACGGTCAATTCTTCGACGCTCATCGCCTGCCGGGATTGGACGGTCCGCAGCGCTTCTTCCAACTCCCGAAGCAAGCGGTTTTTGGATTTCAGCTCTTCTCTCAGCCGCGCAATCTGCATGCCGATTGCCTCCGCCGTCCGATCCTGTTCTCCGCCCAGGATCCGGCGAATATCTTCGAGCGCAAGCCCCGCCGACTTGAGCGACAAGATGCGCTGCAGCCGGGACAGGTCTTCCGGCGTGTACAAGCGGTGCCCCGAAGCTGTATGCGCCGACGGAGAAAACAATCCGATCCCGTCATAATAGCGCAGCGTTCTGAGCGTCAACCCGGTCAATGCGCACAGCTCTCCGGTCTTCCAATAGTTCTGCATAGGCTGTTCCTCCTCTGAATCGGCTTGGTGCATACGGCTACCGCTCAAACTTCGTAACGTCTGCCGCACACGCGGCATATCGCTTCAGACGGCGAATCGCCGGCCATTCCGCTGGACCACGCCGCCATTCCCGCAAGCATCTCGCGCGAACAGTAACACTGCAGGCGAACCGGACGTTCCCCCAATCGCCGCATGCCGGATACCCACTCGTGATCATGCCAGGACTCTTCGCTGCGCAGGCTGCGGCGCAGCTGCGCCATCAAGCTTGCAGGCGCTCCCGGCAGCGCTTGAACGAATAAGGCTTCCGACGATACGCAGACGCCTTCCCTTATATCGGTCCGGGTACGCAGGCAGGTATCGATCTGTTCGCTCTGCCGGAAATAGTGTTCCAGATTCAGATCCATTCTGTCGTAGGGCAGATCCGTAATCCCCGTAAATTGGCGGGTTCCCGAAGCCCGGATGCAGCGAATACTCCCTTCGGAAACCGCGGCAGGTTCTTCCGAGAGATACGCCCTCACGTTCCCTTCGGCATCCGCGTCGACAAAGATCCGGCTGCGCAGTTCTTTCGAAACTATTTTGAACGTGAGCCGCTGTGTATCTTTGAGAGTACCCGTCAGTAAGCAAAGCGTCGAGAAACTTTGCGCCAAGGCCGCGGCAAGAAGCGGTGCCTGCTGCTTGCTGCGGGCCAACAGTTGGCGTACAAGCTTCGTATTGTCGATATGGAAGATTCGCACCCGATTGTCTGCGTCGATTCCCTGTACAAGCCGGTCTTCCTCCGAACGTTCAAACCCAAATGGCTGCATGACCTTCTCCCCTTTCTTACCCCCACTATAAAACATGACGTTACGTCAGGTTCAACCCCAAATTTTTGTACGCCAAAAAAACCTTCGCCGGATTGGCGAAGGTCAGGCTGTCGAGAAAGTCCTATTCGTAAGAGAAGCTTGTCAACTGCGGGAGAAATTCGTTAGCGGATGCTTACGATGTGCCTTTCTTCGAAAGGCTCTAGGTCGCGTGTTGAAATCGGGGAAAGGGATTGAAATTTAGCAGAATTTCCCCGATTAACGGTGCAAGTTCATATCCTGATTTTGGATGAACTTGCACCACAAAGGCGAACACTATCGTTCCTACACTGAATTTCTCCCTCCGCCTCCTCGCTTCACTTGAGTTCAGACCTTTCTCGACACGTTGACCTTCGCCGGATTGGCGAAGGTTTCTTTTTCGTCGGGCCGCGTTATTTCGTTCCCCATTCGTCCGGCAGCAGCGAGCGGTAAGGTTCCTGCAAAAAGCGGTCGTCCGCCAGGATCAGCACGCCCCGGTCTTCCTCGGTCCGGATCAGACGGCCTCCCGCCTGCTGGACTTTGTTCATGCCGGGGTAGACGTAAGCGTAGTTGAAGCCGTTGCGGCTCCGATCGTTGTAGTAATCCCGAATGATATCGCGCTCCAGCCCGATCTGCGGCAGGCCTACCCCGATCACGGCCACGCCTGTCAAGCGGTCGCCGGCCAGGTCGATCCCTTCGGAGAAAACGCCACCCATGACGGCGAAACCGACCAGCGTCTTCTCCCGATCCGCCGAGAACGCGTCGAGGAACCCCGTGCGCGCAAGTTCCGACATGCCCGCATCCTGTCCGAGAATCTCGATCTCCCCCGGGTCGATGCGCGTCTCGAACGCCTGCCGGATCTCCTGCAAATAAGCGTACGACGGGAAAAAGAACAGGTAGTTGCCCGGACGCTTGTTCACCGTGTCGGCCAGTGCTCCCGCCAGCGCATCCCGCGTCCGTTCGCGGTCGCGAAAGCGCGTGGAGAACGGCAGCACCGTGACGTCGAGCTGTTCGGGACTGAACGGCGACGGAATCGACAGCGTATAATCGTCTTCCGCAGAGCCGAGCATCTCCCGGTAAAAACCGAGAGGAGCCAGAGTCGCCGAGAAATAAACGGCGGAGCGGTAGTTTTTGGATGACTGGAGCAGCAGCTGCGACGGATCGAGGCAGAACATCTTCATCCGTACTTCGCTGCCGTCCGTCTCCACGTAAGTCACGTATTGATCGCCGTACAGCCGCCCGACCCGCAGAAAAGCCTGCGCGGAGAAATAGGCTTCCAGCAGTTCTTCTTCGGCTTCGCTGCCGTGTACGGTCACAAGCGCATGCTCCGCCTGTTCCACAAACGGCTCCAGCAGCTTGAACATGACTTCCGGCGGCTCGCTGCCGACGAAACGTCCCGCTTCTCCGGCCTGTTTGCGCAGCAGAATCAAATACGCGTTGACGCGGTCGGCCGCGCCGCGCACGCCTTCATGCACCTCTTTGTAGCCCCGCTTGATCGCGAGAAAAGCCGACTTCAGCAGTTCCGCAGAGAACATCTCGCGGCCGCGTTCGACCAGGTTGTGCGCTTCGTCGACGAGCAGCATCGATTTGCCGCGCTGTTCGTCGGACAGCCGCTTGAACGCGATACGCGGGTCGAAGACGTAATTGTAGTCGCAGACCACGACGTCCGCCGCGTAGGCGGCATCAAGCGAGAATTCGAACGGACAGACCGTATGTTTGCGCGCGTACTGTTCCAGCACCTCGCGTGTGATTCTCGTTTCGTGTTCGAACAGATCCATCAGGGCATCGTTCACCCGGTCGTAATAACCGATAGCGAACCGGCACTGGCCGCCCGCGCAGTCTTCTTCTTCCTTGAAGCAGACTTTGTCTTTGGCGGTAATCGTGATGGAACTGAGGTAGGCGCCGCTGCGTTCCAGCAGGCCCAGCGCTTCTTCCGCCCCGGCCTGCGTGGTCGTCTTGGCGGTCAGGTAATAGATGCGGCCGACCAGTCCCTCTCCGATCGCTTTGATTGCGGGAAACAGGGTCGAGATCGTCTTGCCCGTACCGGTCGGTGCCCGCGCGAGCAGGTTTTTCTCTTCGCGTACGGTCTTGAATACCGCTCCGGCGAACAGACGCTGTCCTTCGCGGTAGCGGCCGAACGGGAAAGGGAGTGCCGCGGCTGCGGTATTCCGCTTTTCTTCGCGCTTCTTGAGCAGCAGCGCATACGGCGCGTAACGCTCCGCCACCTCCTGCACGAATGCGGTCAGTTCTTCCGCCGTCTGCATGACTTCCCGCACGCTGCGCTCGCCGCCCGGCTTGTGTACATAGGTCAGCCGCACGCCGACCCGGTCCAGCTTCAGATCCAGCATCAGCATATAGGCATAGAATTTGGCCTGCGCCCAATGGACCTCATGTCCGGATTCGATCTGGTCCGCCGTTTCCGACGTCGATTTGATCTCGTCGATCGTATACGAACCGTCCTCGCCCTGCAGCAGACCGTCGCAGCGGCCTTCCACCTGAACGATCAGCTCGCCTTCGGCGCAGGTCAATTCCGTTTTCAAAAATACTTCCTTGCGGTCGTTCTCTCCATAATTCTCCTGGACTTCGCGGTGAATACGGGTTCCTTCCTGCAGCGCACTGCCGCCGAAGCGGGTGCCGGATTCCAGACTGCCGCTGCGGAACACGTACTCAACCAGCGGACGAACCGATGTTTTGACTTGATAAGCCATCTTGATTCCTCCTTTCCGTGAAACAAATCGCCGTTTGGGGCGACTTTCTTTTTTTGGGGACAATAGGGCAGACGAAACAGCGGCTGCGCACGTCTATCCATTATAGACGAACGGCTGCGCAAGTTCAGCCGGTCCTCGATGGCGCAAAAAAGCGGCTTTCGCAAAAGCGAAAACCGCCGATTTCGTGCAGGAAACCGCTTGGGGCATCCGGGCGCGAGAATCCGCTTCCCGGTGCCGTGCCGTTTACTGCAGCACGCGTCTTGCCGACACGTAATGATCCTGCCAGTATTTCAGATCGAGATCGGCGATCGCCACGCCGTCTTTGCTGGCGCTGTTGTGCACCAGATGGCCTTCGCCGTCATAGATGCCCACATGCCCGATCAAGCCGGGAATACTGCTCCAGAAAAACAGCAGATCGCCTTTTTGCCATTGGTCTTTCTCCACCGGAATGCCGATGTCTTTCTGGTAGGCGGTTCCGAACGGAAGATTGACCCCCTGCAGGCCGAATACGTACCGCGTGAACGACGAACAGTCGAACAGCACCGGCGCTTCGTTGCGGCCAAAGCCGTAATGGGTAATCCCCTGCAGCGCCAACGCATCCTGGATCACCCGGTCGGCCGATCCCGAAGCGACCGTTCCGCCAGGCAGGATATCCGAGGAAGGGAGAACCGGCAGAGGCAGTGCGACCGGCATCTCGACCGCCGGAGCGGGCGCAGGCGGAGCCTGAACGGACGGAGCCGGGGAAACCGTGCCCAAGCCCGGCAGCGTATACGTCACGTAACTGGTGGAGACGTAGCCGGTTACACCGCTGGTATCCGTGATCCGGAGCCAGGCGGAGTTCGCGAGTTCGACGGCGGCGAAGGTCTCGCCTGCCGACAATACGCGGTACACGTCGCTGCCCGTAACGGGTTCGGCGCGGAAATTCACGTTCTTCACGACGACTCCGCTGCCTGCTGCGGCCGGGACCTCTGCAGGGACAACCGTTTCCGCCGACGTCTTAACCGAACCGGCGGCCGGAGCGGGCAGCGAAGCCTGCTTGACGGGCGGGGCAGGCGTCTTGACCGGAGACGAAGCGGGCTTGACGGTCGAAGCGGAAGCGGCGGGCTTGACGGCGGCAGCAGCCGACGCCTTGCTGTACGTAATGTAGGAAGACGATACGTAGCCGGTCTTGCCGGACACTTCGACTTTGAGCCAGGACGTGTTCAGTTCGCTCAGCACTTCAAGCTTGGTGCCGGGCTGTAGCGTGCGGTATACGCTGCCTTCGGAAGCCGAAGGCGCGGAACGAAGGTTGACGGGTCGATCGACTTTGCCGCTCGATGCTTCCGCGGCGACGGGTACGGTCACTAGAAGAGCGGATGCTGCGAGCAGGCTGAAGAACTTTCTTTTCATGAGTGCCTCCTTATACGGGACATGCGCAGGCGGCAGACCGGCGCACGCGTCATGGGGTCGAGAGCGCTTCCGCAAAAAAAGCGGAAAACGACGAACAGTCGGGAATAACGGATCGATTTGCATTCTACCGATATTTTATCTTCTATCGGCCCGAACTACCAGCTTTTTGAGCAAATTAACGACAAATCGGAAACGGTTTTGACATCTTTTGCGGCCGGGAGCATAATAGCTAAGGATTTGCAGCGTTTTCGCCAAAGTGGGACAAAACGCGCCAAACGGTTTATCCCTATATAAAAGGCCTGCCGGCACAGGATCACCTCTGCGGCATCCCTAACATTTTCCTCTATAGAAAAGGAGCTTTGCCCTGTGGAGCCGATCAAAAATGTACGTTCCTTACTCATCCAACCTTTCATTTTGTTCACGCTGATTCTATTGGTTAAAGGCTATATCGCCTGGGGACCGATCTTCGAGGATACGCCGCTCTGGGGTCCTCTGCTGACGGAGATCCCGTTCCTCTGGATCATCTTCTGCCTGTTCGAGTGGCTGGCCACCAAACGCAAACTGCTGTGGTACATGGTGACCAACCTGTTCGTAACGGCACTGTTCTTTACGGCAATCATTTATTTCAAATATTACGGCGTCGTCGTCAGCTACCATGCGCTTGACCAGAGCCGCCAGGCTGTCGAAGTCAGCGACAGCGTATTCTCTCTGCTCGCGCCGCAGTATCTGCTGATCTTCACCGATATCATCATCTTGACCGTCTGGTTCTTCGCGAGCAAAAAAGCGCGCAGCTGGCGCGAGAGCGTCGTGCATCACCGGATGAGCCGCCGGATGCTCGGCAGCGTGCTGATTCTCTCGCTCGTTCTGTGCACGATGAATATCTGGCCGAACCGCGCAAGCATGAACGAAGTCGTCAAAGCGGAAAAGATGGGGATTCTCAACTACGAAGCCTTCACCCTGCTGACGGACCGCGATGAAGAACCCGTCCCGCTGGAGGAAATCAGCCAGGCCCGAATCGACGAACTCAAAGGCATCACCCCGCCCGAGACGCCGGCCTATTACGGCTCGGCCAAAGGCAAGAACCTGATTATCCTGCAGATGGAATCGCTGCAAAACTTCATGGTCGGCCTCAAGGTCGACGGACAGGAAGTCACGCCGAATCTGAACAAGCTCGCAGGCGAAGGGCTGTATTTCCCGAACTTTTACCAGAGCGCGGGACAGGGGAACACCTCGGATGCCGAATTCACGGTGAATACCTCGTTCTACATCCCGCCGCGCAAAGCGGCCGTTATCGCCTACGGCGAGAAAGATCTGCCAAGTCTGCCCAAACTGCTGAAAGAAAACGGCTACCAGACGGCTACGTTCCATACCAACCAGGTCTCGTTCTGGAACCGGAATCAGCTGTACGCCGCTCTCGGGTTCGACCGCTATTACGATCAGGAATTTTTCGGCACGGACGATACGGTCTTTTTTGGCGCTTCCGATGAAGTGCTGTACCAGAAGACGACCGAGCAGCTGCAAAAGATGGACGAATCCGAGCAGCCGTTCTATGCGCAGATCATTTCGATGAGCTCGCACCACCCGTTCACGATCCCGGAAGAAAAATACAAGATGACCCTTCCGGACCGCTACGAAGATACGCTGGTCGGCGATTATATCCGTGCCCAGAATTATGCGGATTACTGCCTGGGCCTGCTGATCGACGAACTCAAGGAAAAAGGGCTCTGGGAAGACAGCCTGCTGATGCTGTACGGCGATCACCTGGGCCTGCCGCTGCATTCGATGAGCGAAGAAGACCTGGCGCTGGCCCGGGACATCTTCGGCCACGATTACACGTACAGCGACATGCCGAATATTCCGTTCATGATCCTCGGATCCGGCGCGAAGACTTCGAACGAGCAGCCCCAGCTTGGCGCCCAGGTGGACATTATGCCGACGGCGGCGAACCTGCTCGGCATTTCTCTCCAAGACCATATCCATTTCGGACAGGATCTGCTGAACCAGAACGAGAATATGATTCCCGAACGCTATTACTGGCCGTCGGGTTCGCTGATTACCGGCGATACGCTGTTCATCCCCGGTACCGCCTACGCGGATGGCACTTATTATCCGCTCAAGAAAGGCGGTACCGCCTCTTCCGGCGTGACGGAAGACCAGTATAACCGCATGCTGCAGCTGTTCGAGCTGTCGAGCAGCTACGTCCGTCAGCAGCCGGACCGCCCGGAAGCTTCGGAAGAAGAATAGGAGCGGGGGCGAAGCGAAGCTCCGCACGGGTTACAGCATGACCCTGATTCAGGATTAACATGAATATAGAAAAGCCCGCCGAGGATCGCAGGATCCGCCCGGCGGGCTTTTTGGTGCGGGTAAGAAGGCGTCTTCAACCGGCTTCTCCATCTCTTCAATGCCTGGACCCCACTAACTGCACAGGAGCCGTTATTTCGGCCGGAGAAGCCGGTTAAGCCCAAATAACTGCAGGAGAAGCGTTATTTCGGCCTGGATCCGCTGTGGGCAGACCGAATCGGGCAAATAACGGTTGTGAGGACGTTATTTGGTTGGTAGGGCTCTGATTGGCGAAAATAACGGCCCTACTGCCGTTATTTCGGCGTATTATGCTGCTGCGCGGCCAATCGGCACCGAACAGCCGCCCGGCAGCTGTTCGGGCGCGCGGTCTGCCAGGCGGCCGGAACGACCTCCGGGCAGGCCATTCGGCGTATTGCGCTGCTGCGCAGCAGCGGCAGCTCCCGGCGGGCTTGATCGCGGCCTTTCTCTGCCGCGGCCAAGCCGAAGCCCGCCGACCTCAGTCGAGTTCCGCGACGGAGAAGGTCACGCACGCGCCGCCCTCCGGGCGGTTCTGCGCGGCGATCTCGCCGCCGTGCCGGCGCACGACGGTCCGGGCGATGAACAGCCCGAGACCGGAGTGCCCGCCGCCCGGGTCGGCGGCGGCAGGCCTTGCCGCATCTTCGCGATAGAACTTCTCGAAGATGCGGCCGCCCCCGGCTTCCGCGAAGCCGGGGCCGTCGTCGCGCACTTCGAATTCGGCCCCGCCGGGCCGGATTCGAAGCTCAAGCGCGACGAGACTGCCCTCCGGCGCATAGCGGAGGGCGTTACTGACCAGATTGTCCAGCACCCGGTTAAGCCGGTGCTGATCCAATCGCTGCGGGCCGCGCCGGTCTTCGGCGCGCAGGTCCCGCACCGCAAGCGCGAAGTCCACGCCGCGTTCCCGGCAGAGAAAAGCGTACTCCCGCCCTTTGGCGCGGACGGCCGTCTCCAGGTCGACCGGCTCCGGACTGAGCGCAAAGTCCGGGCGTTCTACCTGCGCGGCTTCCGACAGATCCGCGGTCAATCGGATCGAACGGTCCGCCGCGCCGAGAATCGTCTCCGCGTAGCGCACGGCACGTTCCGGACGCCGCCCCGCATCGTCCAGCAGCACTTCCGCATGTCCGCGGATCACGCTGAGCGGCGTGCCGAGGTCGTGCGCGACGGCGGCGATCATATCGCGGCGGTCGCGCTCCGACTGCCATTCGCGCCTCAGCGATTCGCGCAGCGCTTCGCGCATCTGCTCGAACGCGGACAGCAGCTGGTTCAGTTCGCGCACGCCGGTTCCGCCCCGCTCCAGCGAGAAATCCAGGTCGTGCTCGCGGATCTTCTCCGCCCCTTCGATCAGGTGCCCGAACGGCTCTTCAAGCCTGCGGCTCAGCCGGCGGCCGCTCCACAAGGTGAAGCCGTACAGATAAGCGAACGGGGCCGCCGCCATCAGCAGCCCGCCCAGCAGAAGCGGAACCGCCTCCGCGGGATTCGCCGAAGCCATCGTCAGCTTGTAGCGCAGCGCGATCGCTCCGGCGAATTCCCCGCCGGGCCCGGTCAGCGGCTCGTACTGCACGAAATAGCCGCCGGAAGCCGCCGGATCGTTCAATCGTTCCAGCAGATCCGCCGTGCTGCAAATCGCGCCTTCGCCTGTATACGATCCGTACATCCGCTTCCCCGAAGCGTCGAACATCTCGTAACCCATCCCTTCGGCGGGCACGATCCGCTCTACTTCGACGCGCGATGCCGGAGAGACCGGATGGTCCAGCTGCCGGATCTGCGAGACAATCTGCGGAATTCGGCTCTCGTAGTAATTGGCGGGCCGCAGCGAATTCCCCCAGACCAGCAGCGCGGAGAGTCCGACCGCCCAGGTCAGCAGCGTAGCCAGCACGCTGAGCAGAAAGGTCCGGTGGAAACTGCGCTGGATCAAGCTTTTCAAGCGTCTTTCCTTAGGCGTTTTGCCGGCCTCCGGGCCTGTCGAGCCCGCGGATTCGATAGGTCCCCTCTGCCGGGCTTTTTTTTTCACATCTGCCATTTGTAGCCCACGCCCCAGACCGTCGCAATCGGATTCAGGCCCGGAGCGGCCGCTGCCAGCTTGGCCCGGATCTTTTTGACATGTTCCGTTACCGTCGCCGAGTCGCCGTCCGCTTCCAGTCCCCAGATCCGTTCATATATGTCTTCCCGCGCAAATACCTGGGACGGATGCAGCGCCAGCAGCAGCACGATATCGAATTCGCGTCCGGTCAGCGCAAGCGGCTTCCCGCCGGCCTGCACTTCGCGACCCTGCGCATCGATCGCCAGATCGCCGAAGCGCAGATAACGGTCCGCGGCGCCGCGGTCCCTTTTTTCCCGGCGCAGATGCGCGTAGATCCTCGTCTTGAACTCGCGCAGGCCAAACGGCTTCACCAGATAATCATCGCCTCCGGCCATCAGCCCGCGCACGCGGTCTTCCTCCGAACGCCGGGCGCTGACGAACAGAATCGGACAAGCCGCGCTCTCGCGGATCGCTCCGCAGAGTTCGTACCCGTCCATGCCGGGCATCATCACGTCGAGCACGACCACATCGGGTTTATAGGGCAGCAGCGCCAGCGCTTCTTCCCCGCCGTATGCGCACAGCACCTTATACCCTTCGTCTTCCAGCGCATCGCGCATAAACGCTACGATATCGCGCTCGTCGTCGACCAGCAGCACCGTCTCCGCCATCGCGCACCTCCTTTTTCCGCTCTTTTCCCAAAGTCCGTTCGATCGTTCCCCCTACTGCATCCACTCTCTCCGGCTCCAGCTCCATGTCCCCATTATAGCGCAGCCCGCAAGCAGCGCACAGAGGATCCAACCGAGCGAAGCGTCGCTTCCGCCCGTATGCCCGAGGAAATGAAAGATCGAGTCGGATACCGACAGCAGAAAAGCCAGGCCGTCGGAGACGTAAATGCCGCCCACGATCACCGCCAGCATCCCGATATAGGCCAAGACCGGATTTGGCGCCAGGCGCGATACGATCCCTCCCACCCCGATCAGGGCCAGAAAAATGCAGAAAGCCAGCCCGTAGAATCCGAGTCCGTAACCGATCGCGCCCAATCCGCCGACCGTCCCTGCGCCCATCAGCGTCGTCTCGGCGGCCGCAGGCATAAAGATCCGGCCGAACACGGTACCCGCCGCCCAGGTGAACAAGGTCATCGCGCCGACCGCAGCACCCAGCACGGCCCATTTGACCAGAAACATTTTGACCCGCGAGACCGGACGAATCAAAGCCAGGCGCAGCGCTCCCGAAAACACATCCCCGTTGAAACTGTCCGCCGCCAGCATCGGAATCACGACAAAGTTCATCAGAATCGCCAGCTCCCGCAGCAGAAAAGGCGCCGTGTTGAGCGAATTCAGCGGCACGCTGTGATCCGGATCGTAGAAGCTCGTATTCATCATCGTCAGAAACAGACATTCCAGCAGCACGAAGATCAGATAGACGGCGATCACCGCCCAGGTTCGTCTGCGCTTGAACACCCGCTGTGCTTCGCTTCGGATCAGATTGCTTATTCCGACCGTTTGTTTGTTATTCAAAAGAATCCCTCCTTCTCCAGACCCACATCGTCATGGCGCCAAACAGCAGTCCGTATCCCCCTATGACCCCCAGATTCCACAGCCGCAGTCCGTGCAGATTCGCAAGCATCGCCGCAAGGCCTTCCCATTCGATCATCAGCAGGGACAGAAAATAAACACGTACGTATGCCTGCGTCTCGAACCAGGGGCGGAAATACGTCAGCACCGTCGGCAGCAGATACGACAGCAGCAGAAATCCGATACCCAGTCCCAGCGTTACCGTGGACGAACGTCCGACGGCGGCAATCCAGAAGAACACGGCGAGCAGCGCGGCCAGGACCAGGGCGGCCAGAACGTAATACCCCAAATCGTACAGCAGTCCCTCGGCGTAAGTCGCCTGTCCCGCTTCATAGAACAGGGGGTAAGTTTCGGGGTTCGGGAACCAGATCTTCCCCACCACCGCCGAACAGACAAAGTACGCGGCCAGCTGTATCCACATAAAGGCCAGACAAACCAGCCACTTGGCCGACATGATCCGCGTCAGCGAAGCGGCGCGCAGCATGCCCATCCGCAGCTGCCCGCTGCGGTATTCTTCCGTTACCGTCAGGCCGGCCAGCACCAGCATCATGCCGCTGAATGCGGTGATCAGCATCTCGGCCAGCGCCAGCACCGGCACGCTGCCCGCCGTCGCGTATTCCGGCAGTCCCGGATGAAGCACGCCGTTTTGCGACAGCAGATACTTGGCCGAGACCAGCGCCATCAGCGGCGCGGCCAGCGCCATGAGGCGAACGGTGCGCCTTTTCCACAATCTGCGCCACTCCGCCTGCAGCAGCCTGCCGAAGGGGACTCCGCCCGACTTCTCCGTCTCGTACAGCAGCAGGCTCATGAAGTCATCATCTCCACGAAAGCTTCTTCCAGACTCGAATGACGGCCGATCATCTCTTCCCGGCTGCCCGCAAAGATCTGCTCGCCTTCGCGAATCACAACGATCCGGTCGCAGATCTTCTGCAGCTCGTCCAGCAGATGGCTGGAGACCAGCACCGTTTTGCCCAGTTCGTGCTTGAGTCTCAGGATCAGCTCCCGCAGTTCGCGAATCCCCATCGGATCGAGGCCGTTGGCCGGTTCGTCGAGGATCAGCAGTTCGGGATCGCCCAGCAGCGCCTGCGCGATGCCGAGCCGCTGTTTCATGCCGAGCGAATACGTCTTGACTCGCTCGTCGGCCCGTTTGTCCATTCGTACAATCTCCAGCACTTCGCGCACCCGCTGCTCCCGCTCTTTGCGGGTAGGCAGATTCGGATGCAGCAGCGCCAGATTGTCCAGGTTATCGCGTCCGGTCATATAGGGAAAGAAAATCGGGGATTCCACGATCGCTCCCATATGCGCTGCTGCCGCTTCCCTCTCCCGCACGACACTTCGTCCGCCGATCCGGATATCGCCCGAGTCGGGCCGGATCAATCCGGTTATCGCCCGGATCAGTGTCGTCTTGCCGGCACCGTTGGGTCCGAGCAGCCCGCAGATTTCGCCGCGTTCCACCGTGAATGACACATTTTGCAGCAGCGTGCGGCGCCGTACTTTTTTGGTGACATTCCCGATTTCGACCAGCACCGGCTCCGCCTGGGGAATCACGATTCTTGGGGTCGTTTGCGTTTCCGCTGTGTTCATCTTCTCATCGCCTCTTTCTTGTGCTTTCGTTGACCCCAGTGTAGAAGGCAATTCTAAAGAAAGAATAAAAGCCGCAAAAAAAGTCAAAAAGCCGCTCCCTCCCATCTGTTACTCTGGGTACAAGGAGGCGTTCACGTGAGCTATCATCCTGCCGTACAACATACGATCGACTATATCGAACGCAATCTGGAACAGGAGCTGACGGGAGAAGACATCGCGGCTCAGGCCGGGTTCTCGTTCTATCATTTCCACCGCATTTTCCTAAAAGAAATCGGCATGACGATGTCGGAGTATATCCGCGCAAGAAGACTGGCCGGTGCGGCTTCCGCCCTGCTGCATACGGACGAGCGGGTACTCGAACTGGCTTTTCGGTTCGGATTCGAATCACAGGAAGCTTTTGGACGGGCATTCAAAAAAATCTACGGTCTGCCGCCCGCACGTTATCGACGATGGATCGGCGGCATACTGAACCAGGAGGAACTTTCCATGCAAACGAAACCCGATCAGACCGCTTCCCCGATTAAAGGATGGTTTATGAGCGGCAGCCATCCTTTCCATTATGAAATGGGGGTCGACCGCAAAACCGTTCACCGCGGAACCGGATCCGGTTATCTCAAATCGGTCTCGGCCGATTCGCCCGGGCAGTTCGGCACGATGATGCAGGCTTTCCGCGCCGATGCCTACAAAGGCAAACGAATCCGGCTGTCCGCCTTCGTCAAAACGGAAGCGGTCAAGCGCGGATTCGCCGCTCTCTGGATGCGCGTAGACGCCGACGACGGCGAATCGCTGCAGTTCGACAACATGGCGAACCGCACGCTGACCGGTACACGGGATTGGAACCACTACGCGATCGTGCTCGACGTCCCAGGCCGGAGCGACCAGATCTCGTTCGGCGTTCTGCTGAGCGGTTCCGGACAGGTCTGGGTCGACGGCTTCGTATTCGAAGAAGTCCCGGACACCGTGCCGACTACCCATCTCGAGACATCCGCCACACTGAATGATGAACCGGTGAATCTGTCTTTCGAAGAAGAATAGACTCGAGACGTTCCATCCGCCCAAGAACGGCAAAAAGGCTTTCTCCCCTACAAGGAGAAAGCCTCAACGTGTCGAGAAAGTCTGATTCCGAGAGAAGCGAGGAGGCGAAGGGAGAAACTCAGTGTAGGAACGACAGTGTTCGCCTTTGTGGTGCAAGTTCATCCAAAATCAGGATATGAACTTGCACCGTTAATCGGGGAAATTCCGCTAAATTTCAATCCTTTTCCCCGATTTCAACACGCGACCGGAACGAATTTCTCCCGCAGCCGACGATCTTCTACAACGAATAGGACTTTCTCGACAGCCTGAGGCTTTCTCCCCTACAAGGAGAAAGCCTTTTTCGTATGCCGAATCGGTCAGTCTTCCGGTCAGTCTCCACGCTCTTCTACCGGAGTGCCGCCCAGCCAGCTGCGTGTGAACGAGATCCACTCGCGCGCCGCGTAGGATTGATAGCGGTCTTTGCGCCAGATCACGCCAAGCCGCCACCAGATTGCCGGTTCCTGGAGCGGGACAATGCGGACGGCTTTGCCCGAAGCCTGGCGGCAGATCGTTTCCGGCAGCAGGGCGACGCCCAGTCCGGCCGCCACCATCTCGCTGATCAAATCCCACTGCGAGCTCTCGTAGACGATCTTCGGACGGAAACCGGCCTGCAGGCATTCGCTGATGATCCGGTCATGTAGCGTAAAGTCTTCCCGAAAAAAAACAAAGTTCTCCTGGGCCAGCTCGCTCAACTTCGCACTCGGCGCCCCTGCCAGGGCATGCGCGGCCGGAACGATCAGGTTCAGCCGCTCTTCGGCAAACTGGAACGAATCGAAGACGTCGAACGACAGCGGCAGCACCACCACCCCGATATCCAGCAGTCCTTCCGCAACGTCGGATTCGACCGTTTTGGCCCCGTCTTCGAACACCTGAAGCGTCACGTCGGGATAACGGTCGTGGAAAGCGCCGATGACTTTGGGGAAAAAGCTCGATCCCACCATAGGCGGCAGGCCGATCCGGATATGTCCCCGCTTCAGCTCCGTCAGATCCCCAAGCTGCGCCGACAGATTCGAGAACGACTGCGTAATCGCCTGGGCCTGTTCCACCACCACGCGCCCGGCATCGGTCAATTCGATACGCTTGCCAATCCGGTCGAACAAAGTCGCGCCCAGTTCTTCTTCAAGCTGACGGATCGCTTTGCTGATCGCCGGCTGGCTCAGATAGAGCGACTCGGCCGCTTTTGTGAAGCTTTTGAGCCTCGCCGTTTCGAGAAAGTAAGTCAGATGCCGGATCTCCATACGTTCGCTCCTTTTTCATCCATAACTATTAGGAATGATTTTGATTCCTTTTATTCATTTTACTCATGAAAAGAATAGATGTAAAATTTTCATTATAGAAGAGAGATTACAGAAAGGAGCGTCCTTATGAAAAAAGTAGGCCTTGCCGCGATTCAAATCGCGATTCTGATGGGTTTCTCCGAGCTGATGAACCGGCTGGCGGTCTGGACGCACTTTCCGCTGCCCGGCAGCATCCTCGGCATCCTGGTCTTGTTCCTGCTGCTCCAGTTCCGCATCGTCAAGTTGGAGTGGATCGAACTGGGCGCCACCTGGCTGCTCGCCGAGCTTCTGCTGTTCTTCATTCCCGCCGCTGTTGGCGTCATGAATTATATCCCGATGCTTGAACAGGACGGAATCCGCATCTTCGCCGTCGTGATCTTGAGTACCCTTATCGTCATGACCAGTTCGGGCCTGTTGGCCGGAGTCTTATCCAAAAGAAAGGAGAGCCGCCTATCATGATCAACCAAGCCGTTACGTATCTGACCGCGACACTCGTCATTTATTATGCCGCCAAGTGGGTGTATCGCAAATACCCCCGGGTCTATCTCTCGCCGCTGCTCATCACGCCGGCGATTCTGGTGGTCGTTCTGCTGACCACCCATGCTTCTTATTCGAGCTACAATGAAGGAGGCGTCTGGTTGTCGAAGCTGCTCCAGCCGGCTACGGTCGCCTTTGCCGTTCCGCTGTACAAGAATCTGCAAACGCTCAAAAAGCATGCCGGAGAAATCTTCGCAAGCGTCTTATTCGGTTCGATCATGGCCATGCTGTCTTCCGCTCTGCTCGCGCGTATGATGCATCTGAACGGGGAGCTGGCCAGCAGTCTCGTGCCGCGTTCGGTGACGACGCCGATTGCCATGAACGTATCGCAGATGATTGGCGGCGTACCGACGATCACGGCCGTATTCGTCATCATGACCGGCCTGCTGGGAGCCATGATGGGTCCTTCGGTCGTGAAGGTGCTGCGGATCGACGGGGATATCGCCCGCGGAATCCTGTTCGGAACAAGCGCTCACGGCACCGGCACTTCGAAAGCGTTCGAGCTGAATGCCCTCACCGGCACCGTCTCCAGCATCTCCATGATTCTGGCCGCACTGTTCACCCTGCTCGGAGCTCCTATGCTGCTGGGTTTATTGGGTTGATTCCGCCTTGTGTGCAGCCCTTCTTATCGGACTTACCAAAGAACCCCCTGAATCTCTGTCGTACAGAGATTCAGGGGGTTCTTGCGTCAAGCCGCAGGCTGCGTATTCAACCGATTCCCCGATTGAATACCCGCGCAATCGCTTGGGCCCGGTCGCTTACGCTCATCTTGTTGAAAATGTTGGTCAGATGGTTCTTGACCGTATGTTCGCTGATAAACAGCTTGGCGGCGATATCCTTGTTGCTCGAAGCACGCACGACCAGCTCCAGCACTTCTTTCTCGCGCTTCGACAGCCCGAACTCTTTGACGATCGCGTCAATTCCCCGTTCTTCGGCTTCGGCGGGATTGAAGGAAGCGGTGGCTCCGTCCGACAGAACCACTTCGCTCTGCACGGTGTGACGGACCGCCATAAACTTGCGGAAATGATTGAACAGTTCCGGCGATACGCCGGTCAGATGCAGACGGCCTGCCGTCTCTTCATCCAGGGAAGCAAAATACAGAGCCGTTCTAAGCAGCTGCGCAGGACGCGAATAGGAGAAATTTCCTGTTTTTCCTTCGGAGTCGACCATGGTCTGATGTTCCTTGAGTACAACCAACTCGTTAGCGAACGCTTCGTGCAGTTCGCGGCGCGCGGCGTCGTCCAGCACCGACAGCATACTTGCCCGCTGAAGCAGAGCCGCTTCTTCCGGAGTCGTTCCGCCGTAGCGTGCGTATTCGTCCAGCAGCCGGAGCGAGAGATCGGAGTTTTTGCCCTGATCGGCCGTACCCATCTTGGCCGACGTATACATCAGGCGAAGGAAACGTTCGTTCTGGAGGCCCAGCTGCTGCTGGTCGTGTACGGACTGCAAGATGATGCTCCCCATTGTAGCCAGTGCCAGCAGCACTTCGCGGCATTCCTCGGCTTCTTGTTCACTGCTCAGCGATACGGCCAGGACACCGCGGGTCTTGCCCGCGTAAACGATCGGATACTCGATTATCAGCTGTCCTTCTTCGGTCTGCGACAGTTCGAAGCCGGGCGCCTGCGCCGGATTCTCGCGCAGGATACGCTTGGCGACGTCGCGTGCATACTGCTCGGCGAAATCGTTGGCGATTCCTCGCGATACGATCTGCACTTTTTGCCCGTTGGAACTTTCATGCACGATAATCGCGGACGAAGGATTCCAGACCAGACTCAAGCTCATATCGACGAGCATGAACATGATCCGCTGCGTATTCTGGGCGGAGATCATAAAGCGGGTGACTTCCATCAGAGGGCGCAGACGCTGGATCTGCCGTTCCATCCGCGCTTCGACCGCGCCGCTTGCGATATATTCGCTGACCAGTGCAATCAGCAGATCTTCGAAATCGCGCAGCAGCGGATCGACCTGAACTTTTCTTTTGCCGATGATAAACAGAATGCCGAGCTGATCGCCGCCTACGCGAACCGGGAAGCAGCGAAGCCCGTAGAAATCGCCGATTCCGCGCTGTTTGAGGAACAGCGAACGCGGGTCCCGCTGGATATCGGTCCACTGCATCGGCCCATCGCTCAGCGCGGCCTGTCCGAGAAAGCCTTCGCCTTCACGGAATTCGGCATCCTGCAGCCCTTCGGCTCCTTCGCCGGCTGCCCGCCCGATCCGGTACTCGCCCGGTCCGGTCTTCTCGGCGTATCCGATGATGTCGGCTCCCCCGCTGACATTGATAAACTGTTCGAAAGCCTTCTCGACCGAGGAGCGCTCGCGGCGGGAAGTCGCCAATACGCCGCGCAGCTCGACCAGCCGTTTGCGTACATAGGTTTCCCGATAAGCCGAACGCAGAATACGCTCGGCCGTTTCGGCCAGCTTGCCGACTTTTTCGCGCCATACTTCGGCTTCTTCGCCCGACAGCTCTTCGGCTTCCAGCACAAGGTCCAGCAGCAGCTTACGCCCTTCGTCGTACAGTCCGGCCCTGCCGACTTCTTCTTCCAGCATTTCCTTCGTGCCCGATTCGATCAGCACGCCCGCCACCACATAATAGACCGCATCTCCGGCCGGAGACTTGAAAGGCGCAATGATAAATTTGACGCCCGGCAGCCAAAGATCGCAGATGGCCGGACGTGTCAGTCCCGCGTAATGGCTCACTTCCTGCCAAAAGCGTTCGCGCGTTTCCCCGTTCGTTTCCGTCAATTTCTGAAAGAACGGGTGATAAGAGGAAGGTTTGACAAGCGGACGGCCTTCGCCATCCACAATCAGAATGGAGAGGCGCGTAAATTCCGCATAGGTATGTTGAATTTCTTCGACGGTTTTCTTGACGTCCATTGCCCAGCTCTTCTCGATCATATTAATGGATCTCCACTTCACTTTGAGTATAAGGGGTTTTGTACGAATAAATAGCCATGTTCCCTTCACCTCTTTTATCCAGGATGGAGATTGCGGCCAAGCGGTTCAATACAATTTGCAGCGGTTCGATCCCGCGTCCCAGCTTCTTGGCGAGCCCTTTAGCGGTTTCATAGGCGTAAGGGTTGTTTTCAAAAAACATCGTGCACTCCATCTGCAGCTTTAACAACTCCTGATCCGAAATCGTCATCTTTCTCGTGTGCCCCCTATATCAGCCTAACATACGGTCTGTCCCTGATATTGTCGACGATATGGGGAGCCGACATGCGGCCGCCCGGGGATTTCGTGATCTGGAGATACTGATAGCTTCCGTCCACCCAGGTACGGATGACTCCGTTCGAGGCCCGTTCGAGGAAGGAAGACGTCTCCAGTCCGATTTCCGTAAAGTTGCTTTGGCAGAGTACCGTAATGCCGGCCGCCCTGCATCGGGCCATCTCGTCGGCGAAATTCCGTTTGACAAATTCGCGCCCGCGCTCGGATATGATCGTATTAAGGTCGTAATGGATAAACCAACGTTTGCCCTGTACCATCGTTTCGCGGAAATGCGGGTTGATCGCTTCGTAGACCTTCTTCTGATACTCCTCATTCGAGAGACGGTCGACGTAGATGACCAGCTTCTCGTACTCGGGTGCCACTTTGCGATGATAATGGTCGATGAAAAAGACTCGTTCCTCGGCTGCCGCTTCTTTTAACGATACGTCGAACAGCGCAAGCGTCTGCTCCAGCGTATCGATCGAGCTCAACCCCGACAGCATGAACAGTACGCAGTCTCCCTGTCTGAGGCGTTCGGCATGGATCGAATTCATCAGGTAATTGTAATTGGCTTTGCTGTTGCTGTCCAACATGAACGCGCTTCCATGCGGAAGCCCGCCAATAAGAATCTCGTCCAGCGACTCGATCCCCGTGCTCAGCCGGTCGACGCCGTCGTTCAGGATTTTGTCCTCAACCATCGACAAGGCAGGCAGGATGCAGATGCCGTCATTCATAAACCGGTAATGATGTTCGCCTTCGACGATACACGTACCGCGCATCTTGAGGATTTCGATCGTGCGCTTGCGGTATTTCTCCAGATGCTCGCGCAGCGACAGGCGGATAATGCCGTCACAGACATAATTCTCGAACGGCGTCGAACGCCCTTCCGTTTCCCCGTATTCCCTGAGAAAAAAAGCCGTCAGATCGAACTTGCGCATAATGTTGCGGATCGAATAAATCTGCTCGCGTCCATCTGTCTCCAGTCCCCCCAGCTTGCGGAACAAGCTGATACTGTCGATTACGACGCGCTTGCAGTCGATCTCGCGGATCAATTGTTCGAACAACCCGTCGGTACGCATCATCTGATCGAGCAGAACGTCCGGCTCCAGACAGATGATCCGAAGTTTATTTTGCCGTTCGAGCTCGCGCAGGTCCCACCCGAACCCCGCCATGTCCCGATAAATCTGTTCAGGAAGCTCTTCAAAAGTAATATAGATGCCCGCTTCGCCGTACTGCCGGGCTCCTTCGAGCAAATACTGGATGCCCAGCGTCGTTTTGCCCGTACCCGGATTCCCCTCGAGTATGATCGTCGTCCCGCGCGGGACGCCTCCGCCCAGCAGTACATCAAGCCCCGGAACCCCCGTGTGTACGATATCTTGACCCAGCCCCGTCTCTTGCATAAGTTCCGCCGCCCCCCTTGAATCGAAGTGATTGTTGACCGTGACCCTCTATCTATGGGAATAGGAAATTCCTCTTATCTTGATCTTACCCGATTACATTAAAGTTTGAAATAGCTTTTCCATTTTTTCCATAGTGCTGTAAAATGCGTTTCATTCGGTTTTGAAAAGGGTACTTCTCCATCCCCAGAGGTTGGCGGCAAGTACGGAGGCGAGCAGCACCCAGATTCCCCAGTCCGGCGTATAGGCCTTTACCGCGTAATGCGCGCCAGCCATCACACCCAGCAGCAGCATGACCCCGATGGTCTTGAGACCGTTCGGATCGGACGACGGAAAAGGCAGCGAGAAAGGCAGCTCCATTCCGGTCATACGCAGCGTAAGAGGAAGCAGCAGCGCCGAGACGGCAAGCATCACGAGCAGATCGGGAACGATGCGGATACCGAACAAGAACGTGAACACGGCCGATTCGACCAGGAACAGCGGCAGGAACAACCGGACGAACAGCGCTTTGAGCGTTCCCCGGACCGCGTCGTCCAGCCGGGCGATCGGCGCGCTGCCGTAAATCCAGCTTCCTTTGAAACTTCCCGAATACTTGACCATGAGCACAAGAGTCGGGATCATAATGGAACACGCGTACAGGTTCAAATACCCGGCTCCGCTCTCGTAATCGATCGCGGATAGTCCGCCGCCGCTGGTGGCGAACGTAAACAGGAAGATAAACGGGATCGCGAGGGAGAACCCGAGCGAAGGATA
Organism: Saccharibacillus qingshengii; assembly: GCF_013185195.1. GTDB lineage: Bacteria > Bacillota > Bacilli > Paenibacillales > Paenibacillaceae > Saccharibacillus > Saccharibacillus qingshengii. The sequence goes on along the minus strand of NZ_JAAZWC010000004.1, from coordinate 185,774 downwards.
GACCTTAAGCTTGAATTCCCGTTCTCCGGCAAGCATCGAAGCGGCGAATACGTAGAAAGCCTGTTCCTGACCGCTCCGGCAGAGCAGCTTCGACAGCATCCGGTTCCAGCGCCGCGCCGGCGCGGTGCGTCCGCGCGGATCGGCTCCTCCCAGTTTCTCCAGGCTGCGTTCGAACAGGGGCATCAGGCGGAAAAACACCACGGCCCCCAGCAGGGGAACCCCCGCTCCCAACAGGGCCGGCAGCACATACAGCCATTCGCTTCGTCCGTTCAGCAGCCACTCGAAAGCGGCCGCATACCACAGCGGAGGCAGCGCAAGTTCCCACCAGCCCGGTACGAAGTCGGCCGACAGCCGGGCGAAGTCCAACGCGCGGATCGCGACCTGATAACCTACCAGCATAAAGATCGTCATCGCAATCTGTACGTAGTTGACCATGTCCTTCAGCGTTTCCCCGTCGAACAGCTTCAGGACGAGCAGATACACAAAAGCGGTGAAGACGGCGACCAGCAGCCCGCCGAATGCCAGCGAAGCCAGCAGCAGAAGTCCGAAAGGCACCCCGTAGCGCACAACGCCGACGACAATCGGGACCGCGCCGAGCGCCAGAGCGAACTGCGTGAAATAAATCAGGATATGCAGCGCCTTCGCCATCCCCAGTGTCCGGCCGTCCACCGGCTTCGTATGCAGGATCGCTTTGTCCCGCACATCAAGCATCACGGACGAGAAGTCCGACAGCATGGCCGTCATCATGACGAACAGCAGCACCGCGATCACAATCCCCGCCTGCAGCATATAGCTGCCGCCGGCCACCAGAAAGAACGAAGACACGGCGCCGTACAGGCCGTAGAAGAACAGCGTTTTCCCCATTCCGCCCGCTGCGTCCGGCTGCTCTTTGGGCTTCAGGAAGTTTCCGCGGTCAAATCCCGGCCTGAATCCTCCCGAACGGACCTTGGCTCCGCCAAACAAAGCCGCGGCTCCCGTGGTCCGCCTCCGGTCGAGCGTAAGCTTGAGCCCCAGAATAAGGCGCATGGCCGGATAATCGATTCCGATCCGTTCAAACAGGAACCGGATCCGGTCGAGCACCCGCAGCATCCGATAATCCTCCATCGCCTATCGCTCCTCCAATACGCCGACCAGCCGCTCCGCAATCTGACGGTGCTCGTGAAAATCCGTCAGCTGGTTGAACAGCTCTTCCAGCGATTTCTCCCCGCCCCGCGCGCGCAGCTCTTCGAAGCTGCCGTCGGCGGCTACCCGTCCTCCGCTCAGCAGCACGATCCGGCTGCTGATCTTCTCGACCACATCCATGATGTGGGACGAATAGAACACGGTCTTGCCCCGGGCAGCCAACAATTCCAGCAGCTCCTTGACCACCATGACGCTGTTGGCGTCAAGACCGCTCAGCGGCTCGTCGAGGAAGATCAGGTCGGGATCGTGCAGCAGGCACGAAGACAGCAGCACCTTCTGCTTCATCCCTTTGGAATACGCGGCGATTCTCGAATCGATCGCTTCGGATAAGCCGAAGGCCTCCATCAGCATCCGCGCTTTGCGTTCGGCAAGCTCCGGCGCCAAGCCGTACAGCTCTCCCGTAAAAGTCAGATATTCGCGCGCCGTCAGGTTATCGTACAGCTCGGCCGTCTCCGGCACGTAGCCGATTCGGCGTTTGTACTCGCTGCCGGCTTCCGCGATGTCCCGGCCGAACAGCTTGACCTCGCCCGAATAACCTTTGACCAGTCCCAGCATGATTTTGATCGTTGTGCTCTTGCCCGCTCCGTTGGGCCCTATGTAACCGATAATTTGTCCCGGACGTGCCTCCAGATCGATTCCGTTCAGCACATAACGGTCTGCGTACTTCATCCGCAGTTCGCGGATGGACAGCACCGCTTCCGCCTGCGCTTCGCGGTCTTTCGGGGGAATGGCTTGTTCCATGTGATTCTCGTCTCCTCGCATTCGAGAGGCCGAACCCGCCGTTCTCGGCGGAATCCGGCTTGTCGTTATCGTCAGAAAGGGACGCCCGCTCCGGCAAAGATGCCCGATCAGCGGTACTCGTCATAAGGGGTAAACACGGCCGTCCCGGCCTGCAGCACACCGTTCTTATACGTATAGCCAAGCGTAAGGTCTCCGATAAATTCGGACATGCCGACCTGTACGCCCGCCGTCGCGGTCAAACGGCCGTCTTCGATTCCGTAGCGGATGACCTGGCCAAAAGACGGACGTTCTCCGCGCTGCGCCCGCTCCGTCAAGATCCGGTCCGCGGCGATTTGCGTGGTCACGCCGCCCGCTTCGATCCCGACGCTTCCGTCCGCGGCGAATTCGGCGCGAAACTGCTTGAGCATGGCGATGGCTCCGTCTTCGAGAGGAATCGGCTCCAGATCCGACGTATAGACGACCGCTTCATTGACATACACGCCCGTCCCGTAGCCCTGGGTCAGCAGAACGACCGTATCGGGAGCGGCTCCCGCCGTCAGACTGGCCGATACGAACTCAGGCGGATACGGGCTGTTTGGACCCAGCGTTTTGCCGGGCAGAGCCGCCGTGCGGCTGCCGCTGTGCAGACGAAGATCGTCCCACATGCCGTTCGGGCTTTCCATGCCGGTGATAGACAGCGTTCCGTCCACCGATTCGGCAATTTGGCCGGTTCGGTTCTCGACTTTCAGAATGCGGTTTTTGGTGTCATAGCTCATGTGCTGGTCGAACAGCTCTCCGGCAAGGCCGAGGGGAAGCATCACTTGTCCGTCGACAAAGCGCGGCGAAGCTTCGGTCACGACCTCGGTACCTTCCCGGTAGACTTTGATCGGAGCGGCGGCGGAAGCCGTCAGCGCGGCGGCGGCAACCGAAAGACAGACCAGGACGGAGACGGCAAGGCGGCGTGTGTTTTTCATGTTTGGATGTCCTCTTTTCGTTCCCGAAGGATATATGAAATGGAAGGCGCTTGTCTCGAAGCGCCGAAAAGGTTCAGGGGAATTCATACGGCAGTTCGGATCCGGGCGGTACAAAACCGGGCGGTCCGAAGATAGGTTGGGCCGTTCGTCCGGGATTTTCGTCCGGCGATACGGAGTTCATTCGGTGTCGGTTTCCCATTCAGGGAAAAAAGGGCTTGTCCATCGGGAAAAACCCTCTTCTTCTAGCTTAAGACATCCTGGCGATTTTTCCAGAAAAAAAGTTGTAACCCTATATTACAGTTCCATGACAAAAGCCCCAATCCTTCCGGAAAGGGGCAAAAAGAGGTTCAATTTCTCGAAATCCCGGCCTCGGGCTTCCAGATCGAGCGGCCGAAGACAAATCCGGCCGTTCCGAGCAGCAGAATTGCCCCGCCCGCGGCTTCGAACACCGAACCTGCGCCGAAGTGCTGGACCGACAACCCGCCAAGCGGCGGAGCGGCGATCATCACCAGGCTGAACAGGGTATGTTGAATACCGAAGACGCGCCCGGTCATGGCAGCCGGGGTTTCTTTTTGCAGGGCGTAGTTGAACGTAATCATAAACAATCCGTTGCCCGCTCCGAGCAGCAGACCGATCCCGAGAATAGCGGCGACCGATGCGCCCGGCTCAAGCAGGCCCAGCAGCAGCACCGACAGTCCGATCAGGATGTAGCTTCCTCCCAGCTTGACCGCGTATCCCTGCCGGCGAAGCGAAGATTGGCGGCGGAGGTCAGCGCGGCCGAAGACCGGGTGCCGGAGCAGCGAAGGCCTGCCGGCTGCCGCTCCTTTTTTACTTTTTTCCGTTGTGAATCCCGGACGTTTCCGACTGCCGTTCCCGGTTTGTTTCTCGATCATCTGTCTTCTTCCTCCCCCGGCGATCCGATCGAACCGCTTCCGTAATCAAGCACGGATTCAGGTTATCCGGGAAATGTCAGAGGTTTATCAGAGGGAAGAAATTCGGCGGAATGGATATTGCCGTTCACCGCCGCGGACAACCCGAAGACTGCCGCCTACCGGCCGGACTGCTCCAATCGGTCGAGATAGTCCCGGATGCGTTCGCCCAGTTCCTGCCGGAGTCCGCTGAGCCCGAATCGTCCGTATTCCGCCTGCAGACGGGCGGAATAGAGACGTTCGGCGGCTTCGCCCGGCGCATGCCGGCGCAGCACGCCGCAGAGCCGATGCAGCGCCACGAGGCGATGCGGCACGAATCCCGAACGCTCGAACGTATCCAGTCCTTCGCGGATCAGCGCTTCGCCTTCTTCGCTCCGACCGATCAGCTCCAATCTCGCGCCTTCCAGTATCCGGTAGCCCGCGAGCTCCCGCAGATACGGTTCACGTTCGAGCAGCCCGGCAGCAAGAGCAGACTGCTGGGCCGCAAGTTCCGCACTCCCCTGCATCAGCCGGACGTACAGGGCACTGATCTCGATCGGCACGACAAAGCCGTCCAGCCGCTGCTCTTCGGCCACCCGGCGGGCACGGTACAGCACGGCCAGCGCTTCGTCGATCCGATCTTCGGCCGCATACAGATCGGCGATATTGAGAATCTCCATCTCGCGGTGTCCGTCCGGCGGCAGCGCTCCGAGGCGGAGCGCCCGCTCGCAGATCTCCGACTTGCGGCCCGGCGTATCCACGAACAGCTCGAACAGCAGCAGCCAGTAGATCCGTTCGTTCATCGGCGTCTGTTCATTTTCCAGAAACCAGCGCAGATCGCCTTCCACGAAATGCAGATACAGTCCGTAAAAGGAATCCAACCGAAATCCCAGCGCCCGGTGCTGCGCCGCCAGAGCCAGCATGGCGCGACCCTGACCCAACCGGTGATACCGGGAAAATATGCCGTTCACGGCTTCCTGGACCGCCGGATCATGCAGGGAAGGCACCTCGTCTTCTTCCGCCGACGGACGCGGTGCCAGGCAGTATCCGATACCGCGAATCGTCTCGATCGGCGGTCCGCCCACGGATTTGAGCTTTTTGCGCAGCCGGTAAATATGATCGTCCACCGTACGGTCGACCGGGTATTCGCCGGGCCATACCCGATCGAGCAGCTGCTCGCGGCTGAACACCCGGTTGGCATTGGCATGCAGAAAACGCAGCAGCGCGTACTCTTTGGCCAGCAGCGTAATTCTCGCGTCGCCGCATTCGGCTTCCATCCGTCTGTCATCAAATCGTAGAGGCGGCATCTCTATTCCCTCCTTCGATCCGAACCCGGCAGCCTGCGCCTAGAGCGGCGTAGACGGTTCGGACAACTTTCTCGTCCCGCCATTATACCGCATGATCCATTCTTCGCTCTATGCCAATGTGAGCCCAACCCCCGTCGCTGCGCAGCGCAAAAAGCGTCCGGAACGACCGAAGGCCGTTTCCGAACGCTTTTCCAACCGAACCGCGGGGCTTCAAGCCAAGCGTTACTTCACCGCGCCCTGCGTAACGCCGTTGATGATCCACTTCTGCGCGAACAGATAGATCACGATCATCGGCAGCATCGCCAGCAGATACGACGCGAACGCCAGATTGAACTCCGTGTTGAATTGTCCCTGGAACACGTACTGCACGAGCGGCAGCGTGTACTGGTTCTGATCGCTCAAGATGACCAGCGGCAGCAGGAAGTCATTGTACGTCGACAAGCAGATCAGGATGCCCACCGTCGCGTTGATCGGCGCCATCAGCGGGAAGATGATCCGGACGAACGTCCCGAACGTGCCCGTGCCGTCGACCGTCGCCGCTTCTTCCAGATCGATCGGAATGGAGCGGATGTAGCCGACATAGATGAACACGTTGAACGCCAGGCCGTACACCGTGTGCAGGATGATCAGGCCCAGCAGATTCGTCATGCCCAGCGAAGCCGTCAGCTTGACGATCGGCAGCATGATAATCGGGAACGGAATGAACATGGCGCTGATGAAGTAGAAATACAGTCCTTTGAAAAACTTGCTCTTGCCCATGTTCCGCGCGACCGCGTAGGCGACAAGCGAGTTGCTCAAGATGGTCAGCACGACGGTCGATCCGGTGACGATCGCGCTGTTGCGCAGCGCCTGGAAGAAGTTCGTCATCTCGATCGCCCGTGCGAAGTTTTCGAAACGCAGATTCGTCGGCAGGCCGAAAATGGAATTCAGCATGTCCGTCTGATTCTTGAGCGCGATGGTGACGGCCATGTACAGCGGGAACAAGATGAAGATCGTCCCGAGCGCAATCAGGATCATGGCGATCCAGTTGGTCCGTTTGCGGGTTTTCATTACATATCCGTCTCCCTTCTCTGCAAGTAGCGGATCTGCACGATCGAGATGACCGCGATCACGATAAAGTAGATGACCGAGTTCGCCGACTGATACGCGAATTCGCCGCCTTCGAAGCCGCCCGTGTAGATCAGGTGCGAGATCGACTGCGTGGCGCGGCCCGGTCCGCCGTTCGTCAGCGCGACGATCAGGTCGAAGACCATCAGCGCGTTCTTCATCGCCAGGACCATGTTAATGGTGAAAAAAGGAGCGATGAGCGGGAACGTGATTTTCCAGAACTCCTGCCACTTGTTGGCGCCGTCGAGACCGGAAGCTTCGTACAGCTGGACCGGAATCGTCTGCAGGCCGGACAGATACAAAATGGTGTTCAGCGCAATGCCCTGCCAGATCGCGACGAACGCGACGCCGATCCAGGCCAGCGTCTGGCTGCCGAGCAGGTTCGTGGACAGCGCTCCGATGCCGAGGTTCTCGCCCCAGACGGTGAACACGTTGGAGAACAGATAGTTGAATATGTAGCCGACGATCAGGACGCTCAGGATGTTCGGCAGGAAGTACACGCCGCGGAAAAAGTTTCGCGCTTTGATGCTGGCGTTCAGCCCCATCGCGATCAGCAGGCTGAGCACGTTGATCACGATCGTGACGAGGATCGCGAACTTGAACGTGAACCAGTAGGCGTTGCCGACGTTGTCGTCCTGGAACAGGTAATAATAGTTCTTGAAACCGACGAAGTCGTACGTTTGGGCGAAGCCGTTCCAGTTGGTGAACGAGTAGAACACCCCCTGCAGGGCCGGGAACGTATGGAAGACGAAAAACAGCAGCAAAGCCGGGACGGTCATCCAGTAAAAGGCGGCTTTTCTTTTGGCCATCGGATTCTCCTTTCTCGACGGTTGAGCGGTGCGGGTGCTCGGAGGCGCTTCGGGTGCTCGGAAGACGCTCCGGGCGGGGAATCCCTTCAATCGCTGTTTCGGTCCGATTTTTGGATTGAACGTTTGCAAGGTGAAAATCGGACCTCAAAGGCGACCGCTTCGCTTTTCCGGGATTTCCCCGCCCTCCGCCCGCGCTCGCGCGTCGAGTTACTTTTTGGGGTGTAAGGGCAAGGCGGCCTTGCAGCGAGGCCGCCGGGCAAACTTTAAAGCGACGGATAAAAGAGGGTAATGCGGCTCGCCTGTTTAGGCGAGCTTGCGGCTGCGCCGCGGCGGGAATTGTCGGCGGCCGGGGGCCTGGACGATTCCCGCCTGCGAGAGCAGATCAAGATCAAAGAGATCAAGATCAAGGACGGGTCAAAAGAGCCGCGTAGATCAAAAGGTCAGGATCTGCGGTTGGCGACTTTGGTCCATTCGCTGTCTAGGCGCTTCAGGAAAGCGTCGGCGTCCCCGCGCTGCAGGAACTCCTGTACAAGAGAATTCAACTGAACGGCGGCCGGGATGTAGTGGTCGGCAAAATCGACGAGGCGGCCGGAGTCGAAATAAGGCTGAAGTTCGGCCACGGCCGGGTCGTTCTGATCGATCCCTTCGACAGCGGAGAAAGCGGTCTGTTCCTTGATGTACTGGGCGATGTTCTCGTCTTCGATTAGGAATTCGATAAACTTCATCGACTCTTCGCGATGTTCCGTGCTCTCGGCGACCGCGAGCAGCGTATCCACGCCGGAAACCAGTTTGTTCGCTTCGGCATCGTCGCCGGTCGGCGTTGCGAAGAATCCCAGATCGATATCGGCATTGGCTTTGCGGATTTCAGGAATCGCCCAGCTGCCCTGGATATACATCGCGGCTTCGCCGTTGGCGAAAGCGCGGTTGCCGTCGGCGTAGGTGCGGCCGAAGTTGTCGTTCGTGCCGTAAGGCAGCACGGCGAGCGCTTTGTCCGCCACTTCCTGCATCACGGGATCTTCGAACGACACCTTGTTATCGCGGCGCTCCAGGAAAAAGTCGATGCCGGCAATGTTCGGAGCCAGGGCGTTGAACAGCAGGTTCGTTGTCCAGTCGTCTTTGTAGGTCAGGTAGAAAGGCGTAACGCCCGCTTCTTTGACCTTCTGCGCGACCTCCATGAATTCGTCCCAGGTCTTGGGCACTTCCAGATTCAATTTCTCGAAAATGGCGCGGTTGTACATAATGCCGTCGGCGTTCGCCGCGTAAGGGATCCCGTTGATCGCTTCCTGTCCGGTCAAATCGTTCAGCATCTGCATGTAGCGGGGATTGATCCGGTCCAGGAACGGTTCTCCCGCCAGATCGGCGAAAATCCCGCTTTGTCCGAGCACGGAATACGTATCCGTCGCGCCCATTCCGATGATGTCCGGCACATCGCTTTTGACGACCCGCGTCATGAGCACCATTTCGGCGTCGGGCGGATTGGTCTGCGTAACGACAATATCCGGATTTTCTTCATTGAATTTCGCAATCAGTTTGTCGAACGATCCTTTGGCTTCCGGCTTGTTTTGGAAAAACTCGATATGTACTTTGCCGTCGGCCGATTGGCCGCTTCCGCAGGCCGTCAGCGTCAGCAGTACGCCGAGTAGGCTTGCGGCGCCCAGCCGTCTGATCCATTTTGCCATCTTATGCGCCTCCCCGCAGTCTTGTGTAGGTTGCCGATCGGGCGGCAGCGGCGGAAACTCCCCGGGCTTTCAAACGTCTTTTTCCGATGCCCGTGTTCAAATTCCGCTCGTTCGCCGCTCGCCCATCCGTTTAACAATACCCCCAACAAGTCGGCAGCGAATCGGCTATATAAAACGCTTTCGAACAAGAAAACGCCAAAAGTCCGCGTACGGCGCGAAGCCTGCGGACTTTTGGCGCTTCAAAAATTCAGCTGCCGACCGGCACTTTTTGGGACAGGTAGTCTTCGACCGCCCGGGTCCGCTTGCCGCCTGTACGATCGAGCAGATCCATCAGCCCTTGCAGGTCCGTCAGCACTTTGCTCGAAGCCAGTTCCGACTCGCTTTTGGCCGACAGCAGCCGGGTGTAGGCCGCTCTCGCTTCCGGATCGACAGCGCCCGTATCGTAGTCGAACAGCGGCGTATTGCTCTGTCCGTAGAAGACCGAAAGCTTGGCCCATCGGAAGCGTTCCCGAATCGCTTCCCGCCGGTTGGAGACGCTGTATGTCGCAAGAAACGACTCGAAGTCGACCGCGCGCTGCAGCGCATCGTCCCAGCCGATCAGCAGCGCCGCATCGCCGTTGGCTGGATCTTCGGATTCGCGGGCCATCAGGTCGAGGTAGGAAGCGATATCGGATTTGACGTACGGCTTGAAGCGCTTGTAACTCTTGTAGTGGATCACCGGATAGAACAGGCCTTCACCCGTTTCGAGCTTATAGTCGATCGCACGCATGTCCTGCAAGGCGATTACGGCTTCCCGGGCCGATACCCGGCTCAGGACTTCATTCAGCGTCATCCCCGGCTTGTAGACGGCTGCGATCGATTTCTGGACGGCCGGCCGATCGATTCGCCGCAGCATGACGTCGAGATACGCATTCTGCGCATTCTCGAGCTTCAAAACGGCGAGCGTTGCCTGCGATTTCGTAAACGATTTGGCGTGATTGATCAGCACGGCCCGTGCGGACGACAGCGATTCCGTCGACGGCGAACGGCTCAAGTAGCGATTGAAACGGTCGTACGCGCCCGGGTCCTGTGCCGCCTGGACGGACACCGAGGCAGGGGACCCGGCTGCCGGTTCGGCCGCCGCCATTCCCGTGCCGGAGAGGGCGACGCCCAAGCCCAGACCGGCCATGAACAGTCGATAAGCTGCGGATTTGCTCATATCGATTCCTCCTTGGTTTTTCCCTTTTTTTACCCTTTTCTGCCGGAAGCGGACCACGCCGCTTCTTCGGTAGAAAAGAAAGCCCGCGACTTTTTTTGACAACCGGTAGATTCAATTCCCATTTGCGGGTAATAAGAAGAAGTCCGGCCGTCGTCCTTCGCCGTGGGCCGAATCCCCCGGCCTTGCGGCGCGGAACGGTCGCGTACTGCATTACAGCCTCTTGAAGATACAGCCTCTTGAAGACAAGAACCGCACAGCAGATGACAGAAGAAGCACCCACTCAAGGAGGCTTTTCAGATATGGGAAAATATATTGAAGTGGAATCGGGCATCCATATTTATGTAGAAGATATCGGCGCAGGGCGTCCGGTCATCTTCTTGCACGGATGGCCTCTCGATTCCCGAATGTTCGAATATGCATATATGCGCCTTCCCGCGCTCGGCTTCCGCTGTATCGGTATCGACTTCCGAGGCTTCGGCAAATCCGACGCGCCCTGGGAAGGCTATACTTACGACCGCTATGCGGACGACGTACGGGCGGTCATCGACAAGCTGGGGCTCGAAGATGCCGCACTGGTCGGCTTCTCGATGGGCGGTGCGACAGCGCTGCATTATGCGGCCCGGTATCAATCCCACGGAATCTCGAAGCTGCTGCTGATCGGCGCGGCCGCACCGAGTTTCACGGCGCGCGAAGGTGCACCCGGAGCGATGAGCGTCGAAGACCTGAACGAGCAGATGATCCGTCCGACCCTGGAAGACCGGCCGAAGATGATTACTTCATTCGGCAAGAAGCTCACCCACAAGACGCCAAGCGCTTCTTCGGCCGCCTGGGTCGAAATGGTCGCTTTCCAGGCTTCCGCCGTCGGCACGCTGCGTGCTGCCGAGATGCTGCGCGACGAAGACCTTCGCGGCGATCTGGATCAGATCACCGTGCCGACCGCCATCTTCCACGGCGAGAAAGACCGGATCTGTCCGTATGCCCTGGCCGAATCCATGAACGCGGGCATTTCTACTTCCCATGTCGTGACATTCGCCAAGAGCGGCCACGCCCTCATGATGGACGAACCGGAGAAATTCAACGAAGAACTCGTTTCGTTCCTGAGCTGACCCACAACCCTAGTCCGCATACCCAACAGCCATACGCCTACCGCGTATGGCTCAACGTGTCGATAAAGGTCTGCTTCTGAGTGAGGCGAGGAGGCGGAGGGAGAAATTCAGTGTAGGAGCTAAAGCATTTCGAAGAAATGCACTTCGGAAGCTTATGCTATAGTTCGCCTTTGAAATCGAGGAAATTCCGCTAAATTTCAATTCTTTTCCCCGATTTCAACACGCGAACGGAACGAATTTCTCCCGCAGCCGACGAGCTTATACAACGAATAGGACTTTCTCGACAGCCTGAGCCATACGCCTACCGCGTATGGCTGTTTTTGAATCGTTTAATGCACAATCCAGGCGGCGATTACGATCACGACGACGCGGACACCGGTGAGCAGCACGAAGTTTTTGACCGCGAGTACGAAGGTCAACCGCTTGGACGGTTCGCGCGTGAAAGCCCGGATATTTCGGCGCAGGGGCATAAGCGTTGCAAGAATCGGCAGAAGCAGCAGCGGATGCACGCCAAGCCAGAGCAAAACGAAGAGATCGAGGTAAGAAACGTAATAAATGATCGAAAACAGCTTAAGTGCGTTCGCTTTGCCGATATAGACAGGGAGCGTATACCGGCTGTTCTCGACATCTTCTTCCATATCGCAGACATTGTTGGCCAGCATGATATTGGCGATACTCGCAACGGCCGGCACCGAGACGAGCAGGATCAGCAGGACCTCCGCCGCATTCACATGCAGATCGAACCAACCGCCTTCATGGGTCAACAAAGCGATGTGTCCGGGTTCTACCTGAATGTAGGCGGCGACGAACGTGATGACAAAACCCATGAACAAGCCGGAGAAGAATTCGCCGAGCGGCATACGCGAGATAGGCACGGGCCCGAATGAATAAAGAATGCCGACCCCGAACGAGAGGAATCCGAGCAGCAGAACCAGCCAGCCCGTCTCGCGCACGAGAAGAATCCCGGCCGTTACGGCCGTCGCAAACAGTAGGGCGATCGTCGTGACGACCACCCATTCCTTGAGGCCGTGCTTCACCACGGCGTTGTGTTCTTCGTAGCCGTAGCCGTGCGTCTGCTTCGCTTTGCGGTAATCGTAATAATTGTTCATCGCGGTGACGACCAGATCGAATGACAGCAAGGAAATCAGCATCAGCGCAAAATGCAGCAGGCTGAATTCGCCGAAGCGCAGCAGCGCGTACACCGTTCCCAGCGCAAAAGGAAGCATGCTGGCAGCCTTTGTGCGGATTTCGACCAGATCGAGGAAACTTCGAAACGTAAACATGGGATCTCCTTTCCGGCCTCGGCCGGTTTTTCCAATCTTCAAATCTTAGCACGAAGCGTCTTTCCCGTCACCGCCCGGACACAGCCGATCCTTTACTTTGACGGACGCCGGTAATACAATGAATCGGAAATCCCATTTCTATCCTACTGACGCGAGGGCAATGTTATGTTCAAACCCATAAGAAGCCGAAATCCACTGTTAAGACTCAATCCGCCCCAAGTTCTGGCCTTAGGGTTTATCGTCATGATTCTGGCCGGTTCCGGCCTGCTCTACCTTCCGGCCGCTTCAACCTCGGGGCATTCCATGGATTATCTGGACGCCGTATTCATGGCCGCTTCGGCGACTTGTGTCACGGGTCTCTCCGTATTGAATCCCGGCGTCGATATGACCCCGTTCGGACAGATCGTTCTCGTCGGACTCGTCCAGATCGGCGGTCTGGGCTTCATGACCGTCGCCACCTTGATCGCGCTGGTGTTCCGCCGCCGCATTACTTTCCGCGAACGGCTAATTTTGCAGGAAACGCTGAGCCAGAATTCGACCGAAGGCATCATTCGGCTGATTCGCAAAGTCCTGCTGTACGCACTCGTGATCGAATCGATCGGTGCCCTGCTGCTGTTTGTCCGCTTTTCATTTGAAATGCCGCTCGGACAAGCCGCCTATTTCGGCGCTTTCCACAGCATCTCCATCTTCAACAACGCGGGATTCGACCTGTTCGGCGCTATCGAAGGCCGGGCCGGCAGTCTGATCCATTACGTGGACGATCCGTTTATCAACCTGATTGCCATGCCGATGATTCTGCTCGGAGGCATCGGCTTTATCGTCATTGCCGACCTGCTTGCTTTTCCTCAGAAACGCAGACTCTCCCTGCACAGCAAAGTGGTGCTGTCGATGACGGCGATTCTGGTGGTAGTCGGTGCATTGGTCATCTTCGTTTTTGAATTCACCAACCCGGCCACGCTTGCACCGCTTGATTTGTCGGGCAAAACGTTCGCTTCGCTGTTTCAGTCCATCACTTCCCGCTCGGCAGGCATGTCGACACTGGATGTGGGAGAACTTCGCCAGGCGACCCAGTTCTTTATGGTAATTATGATGTTTATCGGCGCGGCTCCCGGTTCGGCGGGCGGCGGTATCAAAGTGACGACCTTTGCCGTGCTGATCGGAGCGGTGCTCTCCATGATCCAGGGTAAACCGGACATCGTCTTTTTCCGCTACCGGATCGCGCAGGATCGTGTCTACAAAGCGATCACCTTCTCTCTGCTGTCGTTCCTGCTGATCGTGGTCGCCGCCATGATCCTGTCCGCAACGGAAAACTATTCGTTCCTCGGTATCTTGTTCGAGACCACTTCCGCTTATGCGACGGCCGGAATCTCGATGGGACTGACCGCGCATCTGACGCCGTTCGGACAATTTATGATCATTATGCTGATGTTCGTTGGCCGGCTTGGCCCAATTACGCTTGCTTTTACACTGACTCCAAAAATGAACAAAGAGCCGTTCCGCTACCCCGAGGGGAAAGTGACGATCGGCTAAGACGGAAAGGAGGACCCTGATGGGACGCAAAAGAAACCGATCGGCCAAAACAAAAGACAACCCCGACCTTGCGGCGGATTCGACGTCCGTTTCCGCAGTCGATGAATCTCCGTCCGAAGGCGTGCCTGCCGCTGACCTGCCCCGCAAGCGCAAACGCCGGCGCAGAAAACGCTCCGGTACAAAATCGGGCGCGGCGGCGTCTGCGGGATCTGGGGCAGGCAGCCTGACTCCAAGCGGTGAAGCCTCTTCTGCCGCGGCAGGCGAAACGGAAACGCCCAGACCGGAGATCGATGCGCCCGAGACATTCTCTCCAGGCAGCGCCGAAGATGCCGCTCCGGCTGCGGGCAGACGCAAAAGAAGACGCGGCGGCGCCAAAAAACGCAAAGCCGCACGCAGTGCGGAAATCTCCGACGCCGGAACGGACACGGCGGGAACTTCCGCTTCGCCCGAAGAAGCAGCGGACGAACCTACGGTCGTGACCGACCCTTCCGCCGATCCGGCGGAAGACAGCCCCAAACCGCGCAAACGGCGCCGCAAGCGCCGGCGCGGCGGCGCCAAGAAGAGTGCAGCCGCCGGGACCGAATTCCCGGTGCCGGGTTCCGGCGAAGCGCAGCTCGGCGCCGCGGATCCGCGCGGCGCCGGCTGCTTGGCCGAAGAGCCGCAGCGGACGGGCGCAGCGGCCAGACCGGCCGAAGAAAGACCGCCGGTCTTCGTCGGCGGTCCAGGCGAAGACGCCGAGCCTTCGGGCGGCGTCAAGGTGTGCCTGTACTGCGGCGAACCGAAGCCGCTGGGCGATTTCCTGCGCCGGACCGGCAAGAGGTCCGGCAGCGAAGCGCGGCGAGGCGCATGCCGGGACTGCCGCAAGCGCCGCCGAAGCGCAGCGCTTGAAGCCGGCGACGAGGCTTCCGACCCGATGCCGCCGTCGGCGCAAGCCCGGCCGCACGAAGCGCTTCCGGCCGAAGTCGAAGCGGCCGAAGCCGCACCGAAACGGCGGGTTCGGCGGCCGCCGCCGGAACCGCCGGCCGATGCGATGCTCGAACCGACCCGCGAAGCGGAGCTGCGGCCGACCCGCCAAGGTACGATCCGTATGCGCGGGCGTACCGACAAAGGACGGCGCTGGCAGCAGGAGACGGATCTCGAGATGGCACGCTGCCTCGTTCGCGAGCATGCGGCCGTGCTGGTCAACCGCTTTACGATCCGGCGGCTGTATACGAACCGGACGTTCCGCCGCTACATTCTGGAACGCGACCGCTACACCTGCCATTTCTGCGGCGAATACGGCGATACGATCGACCATCTGCTGCCCCGGGCAAAAGGCGGACATACGACGCCGCTCAACTGCGTCTGCGCCTGCATGCTCTGCAATCAGAACAAGGCGGACCGCGATCTGGACGAATTCATGGAAGATGCGGAACCTCTGGACACTTTCCTGTCCGCCGGCAATCGGGATGACCGTTCCGACGAGCCGTTTGCGACCCGGCCGCTCTGAACATGAAGCAGCCGGTGCGGGAAACCTGCCTCGGATACAAAAGGACCTGTTCCGCAAGCCCTGTGGGGTTTGCGGAACAGGTCCTTTTTCGTTTATTCGGCCGGACTGCTTCGACGGCCGGAAGGCCCGCAGATCCGGTTCAGCGTACCGCAGAGTTCGGCATGCCGAACAGGCTTCGTCAAGGAAGCCGCCGGAGGACGTCCGGGCGGCGGCGCAGCCTGATCATGTACCAGCGGGAGCAGCAGAACCAACGGAGTAGGCGGCGTGGAGAGTGCCGGAAGCCCGGGCAACCGCCCGGCTTCGTGTTCGATATCCCAATCGCTCAGCACCGCGTCGAACGGACCTTCGCGCGCAAGCGCAACTGCCGCTTCGCCGCGGCTTGAGGCAGGGCGCACCTGCATGCCCAGACGTTCGATCTTCGCAGACAAGGTGGAACGCGTGCCTTCTCCGCCAACGGCAAGCAGAATCCTCCGGCCGTTCAATACGGAAGGTTCAGGCACGGCTTGTTCGGTATCCGGTTCGATGCCAAGCGGCAGCACGAAGGTCATCCGGGTGCCTTCGCCTTTGCGCCCGGTCGCCCAGATTCGTCCTCCCATCAGATCGACCAGCCGTTTGCTGATCGACAGCCCGAGTCCCGTGCCGCCGTAGTCGCCTTCTTCCGGGCGGTGCACCTGCGCATAATCCTGGAACAGTCGGGCAATTCCCGCTTCCGAAATGCCGATGCCGGTATCCCGGACGGCGAATTCGATCCAGGCCCGATCGCCGCTTTCTCCTTCGAGCCGCTTCGCCGAAATCCGGATTTCGCCGGCCGCCGTGAATTTGACGGCATTGCTGAGCAGATTGCCGACAATCTGGCGGATCTTCTGCACATCGCCGATCAGCACGACGGACGAATCCAGGTCCAGATCCAATGTCAGTTCCACTTCGGGGCGCTGCGCCGCTTTGGCTGCGAATTGATAAACCGTATCTTCGAGCGCCCCGATCAGATCCATAGGAGCAAGTTCCAGATTCATCTGCCGGGCTTCCAGTTTGCCGTAATCGAGAATGCTGCCGACCAGCTCCAGCAGGGACTGCTGGCTGTCTTCGATAATCTGCAGATACTGCCGCTGCTCGTCGGTCAATCCGGTCTCCCTGAGCAGTTGGGACATGGCGACGATTCCGTTCATCGGCGTCCGGATCTCGTGTCCCATCATGGCCAGCAGCTCGCCGGTGTGGCGTGCGGACCGCTCGGCCTCTTCCCGGCTCCGCCGAAGTTCTTCTTCCCTTTTCGCGGCAGCGCCTTTCTGCTCCGATTCGGCCAGTGCAGCAATAACCGAGGCGGCCCGCTTCAGCGACCGTTCCTCGATGCTTCCAAAATCCGCCCCGCTGCGAATCGCTCCGACGATGCCCTGCTCCGCCCCGCACAGAAAAGGCAGCGGTACGGTGATTCCTTTCTCCTGCGAAGCCCCGCGATCGGAGAGTTCCAGCGGATCGCCGGCCCGAATCCCTTCTCGCGCTTTCCCCCAGACCATCAGTGTCTGCATGCCGGTCTCTGTCCGTTTGGCGATAAATAGCGTTTCCGCTTCCGTCAGCCCGGCAGCCAGCTCAAGCAGATCCCCGGCCGCTGCGCTGAGCGACGGCGAACCGCACAAATCCGTTTGCAGCGAATTTTCCATGCCTTGTTCACCCGCTTCCCCCTATAAAATGAACAACTCCCTCCGCAGCCTCGGCTATCCCATTGCCATAAGCAGCGCGCGATCATGAAGATCGGCCGAAAGGCGCGGCGCAGCGTGTTTCCAAATTCCGATACACGAACGATTTGAAATCATTATATCACTGCCGCAGAGATAATCGTCCAGTCAAAATGGCAAAACCGGTGTCCAAATTTCCAATTTTATTCGTTACGCCTTTCGTTTTTGCCGCTGCGTGCGCCGCCCGTGCAAACAAACTCCCCCGGGCTTTTTCGTTTAGGTCCGCAGCGAAGCGGGTATATAACAAGTAGCACCATACAGCACCATCTCAAGCACGTATCCCTAGACATACGAAGGAGCTGTTCGATATGAGCGACAACGGAATGGGCGACAAAATCAAAGCCGGCGTAAACAAAGCCAAAGGCGAAGTCAAAGATCAAATCGGTAACGCGAAAAATGATCCCGGTCTTCAAGCCGAAGGTAAAGCCGACAAAGCCAAAGGCGCTGTACAGGAAAAAATCGGCGAGATGAAAGATCGTCATTAAACCATAAACGCAAGCTGCGGATGCTCCCGCCTTCCGGCGGTTCATCGCGCGAAAAATTCGCGCTTACTTACAACCATTCGAGGAATGCCGCCGAGCCGATCGGCGGCAGCCGGAGCCTAGGCTCCGGATACATCAGAAAAGACCGCCCCCGGTGATCCGGGATGCGGTCTTTTTGCTGTTTGCTGTTTGTTTCGTCGGCCGAGGCGGTTGGAGTCCCAAGCGGTCAGAGCTCGGTCACTTCGAACAGGCGCGCGGTTCGCTCGCGTTCGAGCCGGACCTTCAATACGCCCGCTTCGGCATTCCAGTCGCAGCCGCCGCCGGAGCGGCCCTGCGGGTACAGCAGGCGGCAGTCCGCCGCCTTCCCGGCCATGCCGGGCAGAGGCAGCGACGCTTCGCTTGCGGCGTCGTCAAGCCGCCATACGGCGACGTAGCGTCTGCCGCCCCGGCGCAGGCCGAAGCTGACCCAGCCGTCTTCGACTTTCGGCAGCCCCAGCGGCCAGAACGGAAGCCCTTCGCGAATATCGCCGCGAATGGCTTTGTAGACCGTGAGCGCCTCGCGAACAAGCTCGCGGCGCGGCGGGCTCAGCTCCGCCAGATGCCCGCTCTGGTGAACGCGCAGCAGCAGCGCGTTCACCATGTTGAAGACGACTTCCTCGTCGTCGCCTTCGCGCAGCGGATACGACCAGATCGCCGACTGCTCCGGCGTGAGCGCAGCCGGCGAACTCGCCGCGATCTGCGCGTAGTTCACGTAATTTTCCTGATCGCTCGTCGACTGGATACTGTGCCGGCTGAGCATCGCGTAATCCATGCGCATGCCGCCGCTGGAACAGTTCTCGATGACCAGTTCCGGATACGTGGCGAAGATGCGGTCGATCCACGCCAGATACGCGCGGTTATGTTCGAGCAAGCCGTCGCCGAGGCTGTCCGAATCGAGTTCCGTGCCGAGTCCGGCGTTGATATTGTAATCCATTTTGATATATCCGACCCCGTACTCCTCGACGAGCCGGCGCAGCACTTCGTCCGCATGCGCGACGACGGCCGGATTGCGGAAATCGAGATGGTAGCGGCTGCGGTCTTTGACCCTTTTGCCGTGCCGCATGAAGAACCAGGAATCGTCCGCCTCCGCAAGCTTCGGACTATGGATGCCCATGACTTCGATCTCCAGCCACAGTCCCGGGACCATGCCTTTGCCGCGAATATAGTCGAGCACGTATTTGATCCCTTCCGGGAAGCGCTCCTCCGACGGCAGCCACTCGCCTACCCCGTCCCACCAGACGCCCGGCGAATACCAGCCGCAGTCGATGCAGAAATATTCGCAGCCCACGTCCGCGGCGGCGTCGATCAGCGGCAGCAGATTCTGCGTCGTCGGATTGCCCCACAGGCAGTTCATGTAATCGTTGAAAATGATGCGCAGATGCTCGTTGTCCGCATTCGGGCGCCGGACGGCGCGGCGGTACCGCGTCAATTCGCCGATCGCTTCTTCAAAACCGCCGCGTACCCAGCCGACCGCGACCGGTACGCTCGCGAACGTCTCGCCGGGCAGCAGTTTTTTCCACCAGCCGTGATCGTGCTCCGACGGACCGCTCACGAGCAGCGACAGATGGTCGAACTGGTTGAGCAGTTCCCAATGCCAAGATCCGTTATGCTCGATCTGCCAGAACAGCGTGGTGCCGGCTTCCGCATTTTCCAGCAGCCCCATCGGCAGATGTTCCGCGGCGGCCCACGAACCCGTGTTGCTCAGGGAGACCCGTTTGGAGCTGCGATCCGTCATATGCGACAAGCCGAGCTCCGGCAGGGTATTGCTGCGCCACTGGACTTCGCTCTGCCAGCCGTTGTGCGCCAGATGCAGCTTCATTTTGTCGTCCTGGTCGCCCGCTCCGTCCTTCGCAAGTCCGTTCAGCGAAAACGAGGAGACGTATTCGACGCCAAGCTCTTCCGTGCCGCGATGATGCAGCTCCGTCCAGCTCTTGAGCACCGCAAGTCCGTCATGAAACTGGAAAAACGAAGAAGTCGCAAGTCCGGTCGCCGGATCTTCCATTTCGAGTACAACCCGCAGCCCGGTGGCATTGCGCTCCTCATAGTGCCGCACATACTTCATCCGCAGTCCCGGATAAGAAGCCCGGTGGCTTCGACCGTGATATTCGCCTCGGTCTTCTCCGCTGAGCTGCACTTCAAGCACCCGGAATCCCTGCCGCGCTTTCTCTTCGATCCGGTCTTCTTCAAACGGCAGGCATCCTCCGTGCAGCAGCCGGACATCGCCTTCCTCCGTCACGTCGAACACCAAACTTAAACCGTTTTCGAAAATGTCGATCCGCTGTTTCGGATTTTGCGTCATGCTTGCCTCGTCCCCTCTTTTTGGAATAAACCGATTATACCGCAGCCGCCCTGAAAGGGTAACGCTCTATTTGATCCAAAAAAAGACCGTTTCCTTGGCGGAAACGGTCTTCGTTTACTCCGAATCGCGGGTAAAATAAGCTTCGGCCCGCCGACTCGCCCAGAACGAGAACCCGAGGAACGCCGCTACATAGAGCAGCTCGTACGGCCGCTCGATAAATCGGCCGAGATCGTGTCCCACATACGATACGGCCAGCACCATAATCGCTTTGCCACAGGCGATCGCCAGCAGAAAAGCAAGCTTCGGCATCCGCACGATCGCCGCCGCAGTGTTAACGATCGCGAAGGGTCCCACGGGCATCATGCTCAGGATAAAAACAAAGCTGAATGCGTTGCGGCGCGCCCACAGCAGGCTTTTTTGCGCTTTGGGACGCTGCGACCAGCGCTGGAAGTAAGGCCGCGACGCGATAGCACGCACGATCAGGAACGTCGTCATACAGCCCGCGATCAGCCCGATCCACGAATACAAAAAACCGAGCCACAACCCGTACGCCGCCGCGTTCACGCCTACGATCACCGCGGTCGGCAGCGGGGGAACAAACGATTTCAGAAACGTCAGGAAAATGCCCGGCAGCGGGCCAAGCGCGCGGAAACGTTCGATCCATTCGCGCAAATGTTCTTCCGTCATATACGATAAAAGGTCCATATTCAGCAAGAAGGTACTCCTTTGCGGGTTACTGGGCCGGACTTGTCCGGTATATCCGCTATTATAGCGGGTAAACGGACTTTTTTGCCGTGAAATTGTGTATTTTCTTGCCGCACGCCGTATCGCTCGCCTGCCGCCGAGGGTAATCCTTCCCATACGGCCGGAAGCGGAAGATCCGCGGCCCGGCAATCCACTACACGGAGGTCTTGACGATGAACGAACCCCGCGATCCGCAGCTTTTTTATTTTGAAGACGACGGCATTCTGCCCAATAATCCCAAACTGCCCGTGATTTTGTACCCCGGCGCCCTGAGCGGCAAGCCCGAATGGGCCGAATCGGTATTCAACGGCTGCGGCTGGCACAACAGTTGGGAGAACGGCGTGTTCGACTACCACCACTATCACAGCAACGCACACGAAGTGCTTGGCGTGACGCACGGTACGATCCTGATCAAGCTCGGCGGCGAGAACGGAAGCTCATTCGATCTGCAGGCGGGCGACGTGATCGTGCTGCCGGCCGGTACCGGACACAAACGGATTACGGCAAGCGCGGATTTCCGGATTGTGGGCGCCTATCCCGAAGGAATGGACTATAACACGCAGCTTGAGAACGACGGACGGCGCGAGCAGGCGATCGAAGAAATCGCCCAGGTTCCGCTTCCCAAAACCGATCCCGTATACGGCGACAAAGGCCCTCTGCTGGAGCATTGGCAGATTCGTTGAGCCGTCCGAACATATTTCTGTCTTCGTATAGAGAGAGCCGACTTTCCGCTTCAATCTATGGTATGATTTTCTTGCCTTTACAGCGGCGGAGTCGACGCCTCTATACGAATCATTACTTTAACAGACAGGAGTTCCCACGTTCATGAATGCCGCCTTTTCTACCTTTATCGCGCTGTTCGCCATTTCGGGTGTGCTCAGCATTTTGCTTGCTCTGTATGCTTCTTTGCAAAAGACACGCTTCTCGGGCATGCACTTGTTCGTCTGGATGTCCATCGCGACCGCGATCTATACCTTCGGCAGTTCGTTGGAACTGGCCAGTTCGTCGCTTGGGAACATCAAATTCTGGATTGCATTCGAATATTTCGGACTGCCGTTCATCTCGCCGCTCAACCTGCTGGTCATCTTCCATTATGTAGGGCGAGAACGGATGATGACGCCCCGCGCGACCGCCGCTTTCCTCGCTCTGCCCGCCCTGACCTGCCTGCTGATGCTGACCAACAACCTGCACGGACTCGTCTATCAACAAATGGAACTGCGCGCCGACGCCCCATGGCCTCTGGCCGAATTTGCGATGGGCCCGTGGTATGTCGTCAACGGCAGCTATACGCTGGGCTGCGGCGTGGTCGGCATGTGGCTGCTGGCCCGCCATCTGCGCCAGACGCTGAACGTCTACCGCAAGCAGACCGCTACCATGCTGGTCAGCTTGTTTCTGCCGATCGGCGCTTCCCTGATCTATATTATGAATCTCACGCCTTACCATATCGACCCGGTTCCCGCTACCATGAGTCTGACCAATTTGCTGTACTGCTGGGCGCTTCTCTCGGGCGGCATGCTCACTTCGACTCCGGTCGTGCGCGAAAATATTCTGGAGAGCATGCGCGACGGCGTACTGGTAATCGATCCGGCCGGACGGATCGCCGATTACAACAAAGCCGCTTCCCTGCTGTTTCCGTTCCTCACTTCCCAGCTGATCGGCGAACGTGCGGCGGACGTCTTCCCCAAGGAAAGGCTGCGGACGGAAGATGCCGATATGCAGTTTCTCGAAGCGGAAGAAAGTCAGATCGAATGGCTGGCGGATCACGAACTCCGCTTCTACCGGATTCGTTCATCCCCTGTCTTGCACAAGCGGGGAGGGGGAGCGGCCGGAAGAACGGTGGTCATCTTGGACGTCACCGAGAATGTCCGGCTTCACCGCAGACTCGAACGGATGGCTACCCATGACGGCATGACGCAGATCTACAACCGCTCGCACTTTGTGGAATGCTCGGAACAGCTCCTTGCCGATTCGCGAAGCACCCTCGAACCGCTGACGATCGCTCTGCTGGATATCGACCGATTCAAGTTGGTCAACGACAGCTACGGACACGACGTGGGCGACCATGTGATTCGGCATGTCGTGCAGACCTGCCAAGCCCATCTCGGCGAACGCGATGTCTTCGGCCGCTACGGAGGGGAAGAATTCGCCTTGTGCATGCCGGGTCGGCCTACTGCGGACGCTTACCGTCTGCTCGAGCGCATCCGTCTGGGGCTGGCCGCCGAGCCGGTCAAGACCGCTGCCGGAGCGGTCGGAGTGACCGCAAGTTTCGGCCTGGTGGAAGCCCGGCCCGATCAGCCGCTGAAAGTACTGACCAAGCTGGCGGACGATGCCCTGTACGTCGCCAAACAGAACGGACGCAATCAGGTCCGGATCGCCCCGGACGGGCAGGGGCCGGCAGACGAGAATATCGCCCCTTCTCCGCACGGATCGCCGAACGCATAGCCGTAGGTCTGCACCGGAGATGGCCAGCCTTTACGAATAATGTACAGAAAGAAGGGATTCCGTATGAAATTCGAACACTATGTCCAATATGACGCGGTCGGTCTGGCCCAGCTGCTGGGCAGCCGGGAAGTCTCCGCCGTCGAACTGGCGGAAGCCGCGCTGTCCCGGATGGATCAAGTCAATCCGTCCCTGAACGCCGTCGTCCGCGACCGGCGCGAAGCGGCTCTGGCCGAAGCGGCGGCGGCTCCTGCCCCAAGCGCGGAACGCCCTTTTGCCGGCGTACCCTATCTGCTCAAAGACATTTCGCAGGCGCTTGCGGGCGAACCGCTCACTTCCGGTTCGGCTCTGCTGCAGGGCAATGTCGCGCGACGCGACTCCAATTACGTCGCCCGTCTGCGGGCCGGCGGCCTGATCCCGCTCGGCCACACGAACACGCCCGAATTCGGGCTCAAGAACATTACCGAACCGGCCCTGTACGGGCCGGCGCGCAATCCGTGGAATCCGCAGTATTCCCCGGGCGGCTCCAGCGGCGGCGCGGCGGCCGCGATCGCCTCGGGTATCGTGCCCGCCGCGGGTGCCAGCGACGGCGGCGGTTCGATCCGCATCCCGGCGTCGTTCACCGGCTTGTTCGGCCTCAAACCGACGCGCGGCCGCACCCCGGTCGGCCCCGGAATCGGCCGCCAATGGCAGGGCGCGTCGATCGACTTCGCCTTGTCGCGCACCGTGCGCGACAGCGCCGCGCTGCTGGACCTGCTGCAAATTGTGCAGCCCGAAGCCGCGTTCCAGACGCCGCTCTATCCGGGCGTCTACGCCGAAGACATGCTCGCGCCTCATCCGCACCCGCTGCGGATCGCTTTTACAACCGCTTCGCCGGTCGGCACACCTGTCGGCGACGATGCCGTACAGGCGGTACTCAAGACCGTCAAATGGCTGGAGCAGCAGGGCCACCATGTCGAAGAGAAGCTCAGCCCCGTCAACGGCGTGCGGCTGATGGAGAATTATTACACGATGAACGCGGGCGAGGTGGCTGCCATGTTCATCTCGCTGGAGCGGATGCTCGGCCGGGCCATCCGTCCGGATGAAGTGGACATCATCACGTGGGTCTTTGCCGAAGCCGGCAAAAACGTCTCCGCCGCCGAATTCGTGCACAGTCTGAACGAATGGGACGTCGCCGCGGCGCAGATGGCCGAACTGTCGGCCCGTTACGACCTGTACGTCACGCCGGCCAGCGCCTTCCCGGCTCCGCGCGTCGGCGAACTGACGCATACGCCGGAGCAGGCTGCTCCGTGGATGACGGTAAGCGAGCGTTCTGCGGGCGAGCAGCGGCAGATGCTGTACGATATTTTCGAACGCAGCCTGACCTATACGCCGTTCACCCAGCTTGCCAATCTGACCGGCCAGCCCGCGACCAGCCTGCCGCTGCATCTGACCGAAGACGGTCTGCCGCTTGGCGTGCAGATGATCGCCGCCAAAGGCCGAGAAGACCTGCTGCTGCGCATCGCCGCCCAGCTGGAACAGTCGGATCTGTGGGTCGGGATGAAGGGTAATCCGATGCTCGGCTGATCCGCTTCCGAATATCAAAAGCCGCTTCCGGACCGCCTGCGGTCGGGAAGCGGCTTTTTGTTGTTATTCCGAGACGAACCAGGCTGCGACAATGCGTCCGTCCTGCGTCTCGTAGATCGCGGCGGCCTGCGTCCGCGTATCGGATCCGGCCTGCGTCACTTCCTCGTGATCGATGACCCGGCTGCCGATCACCATACGGTTTACCAGCTTCGCGTGCACCTTGTCGATCTCGAAGCGTTGGCGGTAGCGTTCCCGCATCGCGGCGCGTCCTTCGGCGATCAGCGCCCCGTCCGGCAGCCGGTACAGCTTCGCATCCTCGGCGTATACCTCCAGAAACCCCTCCAGGTCGTGGGCGTTGTAGCGGTCGAGCTGGCGCTGGGCCAACTCTTCGGCGGTCTCGAATTCCGGTTCCGTCATGTTCTTCTTCCTCTCCATGGTTTCATCTGCTTCGAGCTCTCCTTTATTGTACCCTCAAGCGGATCGCAGCGGCATCCTTCGTCTTCGCCCCCGCCCGATTGCCCGCTGCCGTTTTCGTGTAATAAAATAACGAGACATCTTAGCGCCGTGCGAGGAGGATTTTGCATGATTACCATCGGACTTACCAATTTCAGCGACCATGACGAGCTGTACGGCAAAAAGAAACCCGCCGAACGGCTGCAAGCTTACAGCGAAACGTTCAAACTGGTCGAGCTGGACAGTTCATTTTACGCGATCCAGCCGGTCAAAAACTATGAAAAGTGGGTCTCCCAGACCCCCGACGATTTCGGATTCGTGATCAAAGCCTACCAGGGCATGACCGGGCATCTGCGCGAGAAAAAGAATTATTTCGACACGCCGGAAGAAATGTTCGCCGCTTTTCATACCAGTCTTGCGCCCGTGATCGAAGCGGACAAACTGACGATGACCCTGTTCCAATACCCGCCCTGGTTCGACTGTACCCGCGAGAACGTGGAGAAGCTGCGCGTCACGCGCGAATTCATGAAAGACGTTCCGTGTGCGCTCGAATTCCGGCATCAATCCTGGTACTCGCCGCAGTTTCAAGACAAGACGCTCGATTTCATGCGCAAAGAAGGCTGGATCCAGACGGTCGTCGACGAGCCCCAGGCCGGCAGCGGTTCGATTCCGATCATCGCGCATGCGACCAGCGACGAAGCGACCTATGTCCGGATGCACGGACGCAACGTCGGCGGCTGGCACAAGAGCAGCGATCCGAACTGGCGCAAGCTGCGCTATCTGTACCGCTACAATACCGAGGAATTGACCGAGTGGCGCGACATTCTGCTCGATCTGGACAAGCAGAGCAAGCACGTCTACGTCGCGTTCAACAACAATTCCGACAAGGATGCCACGCCCAACGCGCTGGAGCTGATGGAACTGCTGGGCCAGCCGATTCCTCCGGGAGCGCCTTGGCCGCCGCAGGAGATATCCGAAGAAATGCCGGCAGGCAGCAAGTCGGAACCGCAGGACGAACCGCAGCAGGAGAAACTTTTCTAACATGCAAAAAGACCGCTCCTACGCCTTGAAGGCGAAGCCGGAGCGGTCTTTGTGATAGGCGTCCGTATTCGGTTTCGTTTCCCGCGCTTTACTTAAACCATTTCAGGCGTTCTTCGAGCGGTTTGAACTGCTTCTCGCCGGCCGGTGCGGTCGGCTTGCCGAACGGCATCTGCGCGATCAGCTTCCAGCTCTCCGGAATGTCCCATTCCGCTTTGACTTTCTCGTCGATCAGCGGATTGTAATGCTGAAGCGTAGCGCCGTAGCCTTCGGCTTCGAGCAGGGTCCAGATCGCGTATTGATGCATACCGGAAGACTGCTGCGACCAGATCGGGAAGTTATCCTGATAAGCCTGGAACTGCTCCTGCATCGCGCGGATCACCGATTCGTCTTCGAAAAAGAGAAGGGTGCCGTAGCCCGCTTTGAAGCTGTCCATTTTTTCCTGGGTCGGTCCGAAATTGCCTTCCGGCACGATTTCTTTCAGAATGGCCGTCGTGAAATCCCACAGTCTGTCATGATGCTCGCCGAGCAGCACGACAACGCGCGCGCTCTGCGAATTGAACGACGATGGCACATGCAGCAGCGTCTGCTCGATCAAATCGCGAATTTTGTCGTCGGATGCCGTCTGTTCCTTGCTGATTCCGTAGATACTGCGTCTGTTCTTCATCAGTTCCAGCATATTTTCGGTCGTCAACCTAAACGCCTCCCCAAAGTTAGTCCGCTCCCGCATTTGCACGCCAACGGCCCAATTCATCATTACCCCAGCCGACCTCCTTTCCAAGCAGGCATGACCAATTTCTCCCTTTTCCCCAAGTAAGCGCTATCCAAATCGATACTTTCGTAAAAAGGTTCTTCTTCGTTTAAGCCCCCTGTTCTTTTGGGTAACTTGTATTAGTCCTTATTAGCGAGCGAGTACCCTTCCAACTCTTAATCCGAGGTTTACGTTTTCCTGAACTAACCATTCCGTCGGAGACTTCGTACACGCTTCAAGTACGAAATCTCAGGAGAGCGTAACCTTACCTTTAGTGTTCAAGGTACAAGTACCTTGACCGGCTTTATGACCGATGACCCGATGCCCCGGCATCTTTTTCTAAATTCCCGGCCTGATGGCATCCGGCTTCCCATTCGTACTTGGATGGACATCCGCATACGCAGCCGCACCCCAAACGAATTCGAGGAGGTTTTTTTATCATGCCCGCCAATCACACGATGATGCAATTTTTCGAATGGCACGTAGACGCCGACGGACAACACTGGAACCGACTCAAAGAAATGGCTCCCGAACTCAAACAATGGGGCATCGACTCCGTCTGGATTCCGCCCGTCACCAAAGGGCAATCCGCGGAAGATACCGGCTACGGCGTATACGACCTGTACGATTTGGGCGAGTTCGACCAAAAAGGTACGGTCCGCACCAAATACGGCACGAAAGAAGAACTGAAAAGCGCAATCGCGGCCTGTCACGAATTCGGCATCGCCGTCTACGTCGATCTGGTCATGAACCATAAAGCCGGCGCGGACGAAACGGAACGCTTCAAAGTGGTCGAAGTCGATCCGAACAACCGCAACGAAGTCATCTCCGAAGAACCGTTCGAGATCGAAGGCTGGACCAAATTCACATTCCCGGGCCGGGGCGATCAATACTCCGCTTTTAAATGGGATGCCCGCCACTTCAACGGCACCGACTTCGACAATGCGACCGGCAACAACGGCATTTACCGGATCGGCGGCGAAAGCCGCAGCTGGGACGACAAGGTGGACAGCGAGTTCGGCAACTACGATTATCTGATGTTCGCCAATATCGATTACCGGCTGCCGGAAGTCCGCGAAGAAATGATGGAATGGGGCCGCTGGCTGGTGGACACGCTGCAATGCAGCGGCTACCGTCTGGATGCGATCAAGCATATCAACCATGACTTCATCCGCGAATTCGCGGGCGAAATGATCCGCAAGCGCGGCGAAGATTTCTATATTGTCGGCGAGTTCTGGAACAACGATCTGAACGCCTGCCGGGAATTCCTGGATAACGTCGATTACCGGATCGATCTGTTCGACGTCGCCCTGCATTATAAGCTGCATGGGGCGTCACAGGCAGGCAGAGACTTCGATCTGACGACGATTTTCGACGATACGCTGGTCCAGACTCACCCGACCAATGCGGTCACCTTCGTGGACAACCACGATTCGCAGCCGGGCGAGTCGCTCGAATCGTGGATTGACGACTGGTTCAAGCAGAGTGCGTATGCGCTGATCCTGCTGCGCCGCGACGGGTATCCGTGCGTGTTCTACGGCGATTACTTCGGGATTGGCGGCGAGAACCCGATCGAAGGCAAGAAAATGGCGATCGACCCGCTGCTCTATGCCCGCTGCCAAAAAGCATACGGCGAACAAGTCGACTACTTCGACCACCCGAACACGATCGGCTGGGTACGTCTCGGCAGCGAAGAAGTCGTCGGTTCAGGCTGCGCGGTCGTGATCTCGAACGGCGACGAAGGCGAGAAAAGAATGAACGTCGGCGCGGAACGTGCTGGCGAAGAATGGATCGATCTGACCCAAACGCGCGAAGAAAAGATCGTGATCGAAGAAGACGGCTTTGCCACCTTCCCGGTCAACGGCGGCAGCGTATCCGTCTGGGCTCTTCCCGAAGAAGACCGCGGCATGGACTGTGCGGCGGACGAGTAAGCTTGAACGGCGGGCTGTGAACCGCCTCGGGCAGCGCGTCTAACCCCGGGAACAGGAAGCCAAGCCCGCTCCTTTTTGAAAAAACCCGTTATCCGTGAATGCGCAGTGAAGCGCATTCGCAGGTAACGGGTTTTTGGGTATTTCAGTTTCGCAGCCGTATCCTTTATACCCAGCGGATCACGTCGTCCACAGTCCGGCGCGTCTGCGGACGGGGTTCGGCCGTCCGGTATCCGAACGCTGCCATCACGCTGACCCCGTAGGTGCCGTCTTCAAGCAGGCCGGCTTCTTCGAGTACGACATCCAGCTTCGCACGGTCGAAGCCTTCGATCGGGCAGGAATCGATACCGATCTGCGCGGCGGCCGTCATCATGTTGCCAAGCGCGATATACGTCTGCTTGGATGCCCAGTCGAACAGGCTGCGCTCGTCATTCAGATCCATATGTTCCTCTTGGAACGTTTTGTAAAAATCGGTCATCATCTTCTCGACGATCTCCGGCGGATATTTCTTGACTTCGAGCATCTGCCGCTTCATATAGGCGGAATCGTACCGCACGTCGCGGCGGGCCAATATCACGACAAAATGGCTGGCCGTCGGCAGATGTCCCTGCGCGCCCCAGGAGACCGGACGCATTTTCTCGCGCAGTTCCGGGTCCTGCACCACTACGAACTTCCACGGCTCGAGACCGACCGAGCTCGGAGACAGACGCCCGGTTTCCAGAATAAAGTCGAATTCGTCGGCCGGGATTTTCCGGTCGGGATCAAAAGTTTTGGTTGCGTGTCTGAATCGGTAGGCATCCAGGATTTCACGCCGTTTTGTTTCGCTGCTCATGAGGTAGACCGCCTTTTTGATCGATGTGTAAATCGATAATTAGTTACTTTTAATTACCGATACATTCTATCGCTTTTGCGCTCTCGGGTCAATCGACAAAGATCGTGGGTCCCCGCGTTTTCTCATTCCGGTTGACAAGTTCGGCCCGGCTGATTGGTCCGATTTCGATCGTTTCGCCGGTATCCGCCGCATAACGGAATACGCGGAACGATTCCTGCGCTCCTTTGTAGGTCTCGCCGACAAAGTCGAACATCCGGCCGTCGGCACTCCACTGGAAGCTGGAAGCATTGACAACGGTGTTCTTATCGGGAATCGCAGCTTCGAACAGCCGCGCATTGTCCAGGTTATACATACCCGTTTTCATTTCCCCGATCAGCCCGTACCCGAACGCCAGGATATGACCGCCATGGTTGACCGAATTGGCGGGCATCCAGGCCGCTCCGTGGATAACTTCGACGAATCCGTATCCTTCCTGCTCAAGCTCTTCGTTCAGGTTGCGCAGCTGCCCGCTTGCCAGGTCCACGATAAAAAGTTTGGTGCTTTCGTGATAGCCGGCTTCGATCGCCGCGTAAGAACGATCCGGCGAGACGGTGACGGATTCGACCGTTTCGGGCGTCTCCGGAAAGTCGATCGCTTGGGGAAGCGACGGCGCTTCGATCCGCAGCGACTCAAAATCGGCGGTGATCACTTCGGCCTGATCGTAATATTTCGAGACGCCGGCCGTGACAACGACCTCTGCGTTGATCCAGCGAATCCGGTTCTTTTCTATGCTTCGAAGAGTTTCCCTCCTATCCGGCGCCGACGGTTCAGAGATACCCTGCTTTGCCGCCGAGGCTTCGGCCGAACGTGCCGGAGCGGCCGATTGGACGGAAGGCGACGCTTGGCTTGTTACGGTCTCATTCCTCATGCGTTCGCCCTGCTGACTGCAACCGCCGAGCAGGAGAACCGCCGCGGCGACTGCTGCGCCTAGCCGAAGAAGCGGTCTTTTCGAATTCTGCTTGTTCATGGTTGCACCTCCGATTGATCGAGTGCGCGCAGCACGCCGTTGATTTTGTTATCGTAAACGAATGGACGTTCATGGCTTCCGCTGGTCCAGTAGAGCACGACAAACCCTCCCCCGGCGAAGACATGCGGATAAATATCCGCTTGGATGCCGTTTTCCGCCGACCGCGGTTCCTGGGCAAATTTCTTCGCTTCTTCCGCGGCCCGGTCCCGGCTGCCAAAGTCGAACAGCGTCAAACGTTCGGACCGCTCCGCATTTCGGGAATCGCGGTCGAAGATCAGTTCCTCCGCTTCGACTCCGTTCATAGGCTGGTCGTAGAACGGAACATCGGCATCCTGCAGGCCGGTCAGCCTCAGTCCTTTTTCGGCCAACCGCTCCCTCAACGCTTCGATTCCGATCGAGTCTTCGGCCGCTTCCTGTTCTTTGCCCTGCGGGAGAGCCTGAGTCGCGGAAGCCGCAGGCCTGATCCGCTGCGCGCCTTGGTTGGCTTCGAAGAATCGAAGGATGGAATCGGCCGCCTCGCCGTATGCAGTGCCCTCAAGAGACATCTCCAGCTGCCGCAGCGTATCGTTCTGTGGATTCTGCGAATAGTAGACGGCTCCGCTGGCTACAACCCCATCTCCTTGGCGTGTCCAGTCATAACGGGCAAAGCCCGCTTCCCCGTCCTCATTGGCATACTGCGAGCGCAGCGCCAATCCTTCGTAGGTCTGCACCGGGAACCCCTGCCGCTCGGCCCAGGTCTGACGATCGGGGAAATACGTGCCGATCCCCGAGGCCACGCTGCCGCCGCTGAACGTTTCCGTATACCGGAGCCGTTCTCCCGGATCTCCGGGGTTTCTCTGTTCCGGGTTCCCCGCTTTATCCGGATTGATGAATTCCGCGCTTACGGATCCATTGGCCCCGATCACGGCTCTTTCCGGTGTCCAACTTCTCGGCGCAAGCAGCACATAACCTTCTCCGGTGTCGGGGCGCTGCACGAGAACGGCCTGCAGCATTTCGGCTTCTTTGGCGGTAAGGGCAAAGGTCATGTCCGGAAGCTCGGGAATGCTGTCGGTTTGCGCTTCTCCGATAGCCAGTTCGGCTCGCAGAAGGCGCAGGGGGATCGAGACGGTGCCGGCTGTGCCGCCGTCCGCCTTTTTCTCGGGAAACTCTATCCGGGTCGTCTGCGCCGCTTCCTCGGGGAATGTATGGCTTTCCGCTGTTCCATTTGGCTGGGAAGCCGGCGGTACGCCGACCGAAGACTCGGGCGGAATCTGTCTCAGCCCTTCCAGCACCCCGCTTCTCTCCGCTGCGAACCCTCCGGCGAGCAGCGCGGCTCCAAGCACAAGAACCCCTGCACGGCGGCGCAGCAGCGCTGCACGGCCAGAATCGGCTTTCACTTGCTGCTCTACTTTTCTCATCATCTGCGGCGTAAACGAATTTTTGCGGAAAGGTTTCGGCTTCAGCTCTTTTTCCCAGTCGATGTCTTTTTTTGTCATGCTTCGCCCCGCTCCTTTTCCCATAATTCGGACGCTTTGCCCCGTGCCCGCTGCAGTCTCGTCTTCGCCGCCGATACCGTGATGCCAAGGGTTCCCGCCAACTCTTCCATCGTCATGGCATAATGCGCCTGCAGCGTGAGAATCTCCCTGTATTTCAGCGGCAGCTTCAGCACGATCGCCCAGACCTCGCTGGTCAGTTCTTCCCGCAGAAACTCCGTTTCCGCCGATTCCGCCGTGTTCGTCTCGGGCATGAAACCGGGCAGCGTCACTTTCCGCACAAAGGCCAGGCGACGATACGAATACCATCGGTTGCGCGCGATCCGCAGCAGCCAGCTCTTGAGCGAAGCTTCTCCGCGGTACGTTCCGAGATATTTATAGGCCCGGATAAACGTTTCTTGGGCAAGATCGTCGGCAAGTTCCCGGCTGCGGGTCATGATATAGAGGAAGTTCCACACGTCTTCCCCGTAGGTTTCCATAATCGGTTCCAAGTCGTCCGCCGTCATGGATACCTTGCCTTGCCATTCGTATGCCATGCCGCCCCTCCTTCTCTTCTACTCAAACTGACCCCGGAGCCGCAGGAAAAGTTGCCGGATTTGCAAAAAAAGGAGCGCATAACAAAAACCCCGCATCCGGCAGCTGCCGAACACGGGGTTCTGATGAAACTTCTATTTCGGTAGGCGTCCGTTACGCAAGAGCGAACCCTTGAAGCGATAACGGCTTGCTGCGGCTGCAGACTTCTAGACGCTGACGTCAAAGTTGCGGCCGACTTTGGCCGTTCTCGCCGGTTCCGAACGGTTCTCCCAAGGAGGAATCGTTCCCGGCGCCGCCGGAGGCGCGTAGAGCGAACCCAGCGATTCAAAAGACCCCAGCATGGCGCGGGCGTAATCGTCCCCGCCTCTCGGAGCTTTTGGCGTTACGGCCGCTGCCGCTTCTACCGGAGATTCTTCTTCCGACTCTTCGGGAAGAGAAAACGCCGGCTGCTGTTGAGGCTCGTCATACTCCCGGTCCGGACGGCCTTGTACCGTAAATTCCGGTCGTTCGCCGTTCGCCGTATCCAGCAGCGCGATATGGCGTTCGAGCAGTGCGATATGGCGCCGGATACGCATAGCCCGCTGTTCGCGGTCCTGCTCCGAAGCGGGAAGCTGAAGAACACGGGAAAGCTCGATCTCCAGACTGGCTTTGCGGTTCTCGAGTGGTGCCTTGCCGTGGCGGCTCGGCGTGTACGAAGAATTCAGTGCCGGCAATCCGCCGATCGGAACAATGGAGCCCATTCTGCCTTGTATACTGCTCATCGAAGCCATCCGCCTTTCCTTTTTTTCAAGAATGAAAAACGTCGAATGCCGAATTTGCAACCTGTCCAACCGTACAGTTCGTCAACAATCGAAACTGTCTCTGCTGATCACGTGGGCTCGACAGGCACAACGGTTCGTGGCCGGAGCAGGTCAAATACAACTGAGAAGGATGTCGGTTCCGTATCATTACCCGGTTTTTGGCGCTTGTAACGGGAAAACCAAAAAAACTCTCCAAATTCTATAAAATTTGTCGGAGCGCCGGATCCTGTACAATGGGTTATCGGTTGGCCTGGGCCCGTACGGCCTGAGCCGTAACCTGCACGGCAATACGCAGAGCTTCGAGCAGTGTCTCCTGGGGAAGCGAAGGCAGCGAAGGCTTGAGTGCGGCGAGACGGGTGGAAGCCGGAAAATGGATAAATCCCGCAAGCGCCTGCGATTTTTCCGTGTTCAAATCATCCAGCAGCGCATACATCGTATTGTTGCAGATATACGTTCCGGCCGTATTCGATATCGCCGAAGGAATCCCCGCCGCGCAGAGCGCCTGCGAGATTTCGCGGATCGGCAGCGTCGCAAACTGTCCATCCGGTCCTCCGGCGCGAATCGGTTCGTCTCTCGGACTGCGGCCCGCATTGTCGGCATACTGCTCCGTGTCCTTGACGTTGATCGCGATCCGCTCCGGAGTGACGGCCGTTCTTCCCGCCGCCAGACCGCAGGCGATCACGGCATCCGGACGCAGCCGCTTCACTTCGTCCAGAAGCGCTCCCGCTCCCTCATCGTAACGGACCGGCAGCAGCAGCGTGTGCAGTTCTACATCCGTATATCCTTCTCCCAAAAAGCCGACGCCGATCTGCTCCAGCAGTTCCTGCGTCGGATTGATCGGCGATTCGCCGAACGGTTCAAAGCCCGAAATCAAAATATTCATCTCTATTCTCCTTTGTCGTCGATAAATCGGTCTTAAGACCGAGTCCTTTTCAACCTGCTGCACGAGGCGCCGGTCCGCACATCAAGCTATAGTGAACCTAAAGAGTCTACAGGTCGTCAGATTCAACTTACAGAACGGACTCGGCACGCTTGACCGGTACATAAATATAAAATATAGAGGAGAGGTTGTTATGTCAAAAAAAGCGATTTTGGGTCCGCTGCTCATTTTGTTGGGGGCTTACCTGCTGCTCGGCCAAGGAACCGGAATGAATTCGGGTATGATTTTCGGCTATTTCTGGGCTTCGCTGTTCATCCTTCCGCTGGGGCTGTTCTTCCATTGGATGTATTTCTCGATGACGCACGGACGCGCTCCCGGCCTATTGATTCCCGGCGGGATTCTGGTGACGGTCGCGATCGTATGCCAGGCCGCAATGCTGTTCGACAGTTGGGATGTCATGTGGCCGGGATTCATTCTCGCGCCGGCCGTCGGTCTGTTCGAATTCTACTGCTTCGGAGGCCGCAACCGCTGGCTGCTGATCCCTATCAATATTCTGACGGTGCTGTCGCTGCTCTTCTTCGCGGTATTCTCGATCGAAGCGCTGACGACACGCACATTCATGGAGCAGCCTCTGCTGGCTTTTGTACTGATCGTGCTGGGCGCTCTCCTGCTCTTTCCTTTCAGCAAAAATGCCAAAGCCAAAATCTGATCGGCTTCCGTACCGGACTCCGGTCCGCCGGAGCCGAACGCCGCGCACAGCGAAAAGCCCCGTTTGTTCGCACCGAGCGAAAAACGGGGCTTTCGTCTGCCGGTGAAGCTTCTCCCGCTTGCAGGGAAGCTTCACCGGCCGTACTCAGGAACTCTTCAGCGCTTCGATCAGCAGCTGCGTATAGGCTCTTGCACCGGCCGGCATCAGGTGGACGCCGTCCCGTGCAAAATAGTCGTCGCGTCCGGCACTGGCCGAATACCAATCGATCAGAAGAACCCGGTCGTCACGCTGCGCGGCGCGTTCCAACGCGCTGTTGACGACACTCTCCCAAGGACGCGGTACGCGGGTATTGACCAGAATGATCTTCTTGGCTTCGGGCAGCTTCGCCAGCAGGCCGTCGAGCTGTTCATCCGTAAACGAACCGTTCGTACCCAGCTGGATCACGACCGTCGCTCCGATCTCTCCCTGCGCTTTCAGCTGGTCGATCAGTGCCGGTGCCTGCGACATCTGGCGGCCGACCAGTCCGTCGACCTGGATTCCCGGCAGCTCGGCCGTCAGGTACGGCTCGATATCGAGCATAACCGAATCGCCGATCGCCGTCATACCTACCCCGGTTCCCGCCGGCAGCGGACTGCCGGATGCGTCGTCCGCGGCCTCCGCTCCGGTGCCGGCGGACGTCTGCGCGGTGTCCGCGGCCGGAGTCTGCACGGCAGGGGTATCCGTGCCGGCATAAGGCGTCTGCGCTTCGGCCGGAGGAGCCAGGCGGTTCATAGCGAAGCCAAGCACCAGCACAAGCGCCGCGGTTCCCGCGAGCGTCCGAAGCAGCCGCTTGCGGCCGATATCGGGTTCGCGCATGACCCGCTTCCACCATCTGCCGAACGCGCCGGTACGTACCGGCTGCTCGATATAGCGGTACGACAACGCCGCAAGCACGAAGCTGACCAGCAGCTGCAGCAGAATACGGGTCATGTTCGGTCCGCCCGTGTTGACGAGCGGCGTCGTCAATACGATCACGGGATAATGCCACAGATAGAGTCCATAGGAGCGCGCGCCGATCCAGCGCAGCGGCTTGGCGCCGAGTAGGCTGCCGAGCCGGCAGGCCGGATGGGCCAGCGCCGCCACCAGAATGGTGGTGGCAAGCGACAGCAGAACCATACCGCCGCGGTACAGGAACGTCCCGTAGTCGTTGGACTTGAAGATCAGCACCGCGATCACGATCAAGCAGACCGTCGCCGTAATATCGAGCGTCTTCGTGGCCGATTTGGAGATATTGGTCTTCAGTTTGCGGCTCGGCCAGACCACAGCCAACGCCGCGCCGATCAGCAGCGAGAACAGCCGCGTATCGGTGCCGTAATAGACACGGCTCGGATCTTCGCCCGGATGGTACATGATCCCCATCGCGAGTGCCGAAGCCAGCGAGAGCCCAGCCAGCACAAGCGCAAGCTTACCCCGGTTCTTCTGGGCAAGGATAAGTCCGATCCCGAGCAGCACCGGCCAGAAGATATAGAATTGCTCTTCGACCGCCAGCGACCAGAGATGGCCAAGCGGCGACAAGGGACCGAAGCTCTCGAAGTACGAAACTTCGTGGAAGATCAGCCACCAGTTGCTGTAATAGAACAAGGCGGCCGGAACATCGCCGAGCATCGCCGGAAGCCGGCTCCGATCGACCAGAATCGACCACAAGACCGTCGCCAGCACGACTGCCAGCATCGCCGGAAGCAGCCGTTTGGCCCGGCGGATCCAGAAATCCTTCATATCGAAGCGGCCGGTCCGGTCCCACTGCGCCAGCAGGATATCCGTAATCAAGTAGCCCGACAATACGAAGAACATGGTTACACCCAGCAGTCCTCCCGGTGCCCACTGCGTATGAAGATGATAGAAAATGACGGCCAGCACCGCAAGCGCACGCAGTCCGTCCAGTCCCGGCATGTATCGGCCCGCACCCGGCTTGGGCTGCTCAGCCGCCGGGTCACGGCGCCGAGGCGGCGGGGAATCGTTTCCGGCATAACGCCGATTTTCGCTTTTCGCCTCGTTGCCTGCATATCGTCCGTTGCTCATGGCCTCTGCCCTTTCGACATATCGAATAGTCCGATTTTTGAAAATCTAAGTTCTATTATAGCAGGCCCCCGATGGATATCTAGAATGAAGCTGGAGAAAGTTTACAGGAACGTGCGAAACATTTGAATTTTAACTGAGCAACCGATAAGATAAGCGGGATTGCGCAGTATACCGATTACCTTGACCAACCCTAATCAGAGGGTTACTTCCGCCTGAAACGTACACGCTTTAGGTGCGATTCAGGCGAGAGTAACCTTACTTTTAACTTGGTCAAGGGACTATGCCGAAAGCGAGGCTCAACTTTATGTTCGAATGGATTCGGGAATTGGACTTGTTCTGGCAGTACGCGGCTCTCTTTCTTCTGGCGGCCGCCCCTTCACTCGATATTTTTATCGTCGTTCCTCTCGGCATCCTCTGGGGTCTTCCCCCGGTTGCCGTCTCGATCATCGGATTCGCGGGCAATTTCCTCATGGTGATCCTGATCGGATTGTTTTTTGCACGGGTATCCGCATGGATGGAGCGTCAACGTCTCAAGAAAGGCCGGACCACTTCTTCCAAAAGAGAAACGCGGGCCAGGCGAATCTGGGAAAAATACGGCGTGCCCGGTCTGGCTCTGGTCGCTCCGGCTATGGTCGGAACCGATATCGCCGCGGTACTCGCCCTGTCGTTCGGTTCTTCCCGGCGTTGGGTGATGGGCTGGATGGCGGTCAGTCTGACCGTATGGACCGTCATTATGGCCGTCGGTTCCGTGTACGGATTGAGCTACGCGAAGCAGTAACCTCCTTCCCCCGAAAGCCTTCTCTGGCTTACCGGACTCAAAAACCCGTTTGCGCCCAGGCGCAAACGGGTTTTTTTGGGTGATATTTTGAGGCACACCGATTTTAACTTTACGAACCGTTCATTTTGAACTGAAGGAACAGCTCGTTGTAACGGACCAGCATCTTTTTTCCCAGATTTTCGTACACTTCAAGCTGCGCCGTCAGCTCGTCGGACGGATAGAAACGCTCGTCGCCCGAAATCTCTTCCGGCAGCAGCGCAAGCGCCGCGTCGTTCGGCGTCGAATACCCGACATACTCCGTATTCTGCGCATTCACTTCGGGCTCGAGCATAAAGTTGATAAACGCCATCGCCCCGTCGATATTCTGCGCCGTTTTCGGAACGACCATATTGTCGAAGTACAGATTGGAACCTTCTTTGGGCACCACATAGTCGAGTTCTTCGTTCTCGCCCATGATCTCCGAAGCGTCGCCCGAGAATACGAGTCCCGCCGCCGCTTCGCCGTTCGCCAGCAGCAGCTTGATCTCGTCGCCGACGATCGCTTTGACGTTCGGAGACAGCTGCATCAGATGATCCAGCGCCTGCTGCAGATGGGCTTCGTTCGTATCGTTCAGCGAATACCCCTGGCTGACAAGCCCGGTTCCGACCACTTCCCGCGCTCCGTCCGTCAGCAGAACGTCGTTGCGGAGCGTCGGGTCCCACAGGTCTTCCCAGCTCTCGAAGGTCAGATCCGTCAGGTTGGGGTTATAGACCACGCCGAGCGTTCCCCAGAAATACGGCATCGAATAGGCGTTGCCCGGATCGAACGACAAATCGAGGAACTTGGGATCGATATACTTCATATTCGGAATCTTGGCGTGATCGAGCGGAATGAGCAGTTTCTCTTCCCGCATCTTCTCGATCGCATAGTCGGACGGAATCGCCACATCGAACGTGGTACCGCCCTGCTCGATCTTGGTCAGCATCGCTTCGTTCGAATCGAACGTCTGGTAGATGACCGTGATGCCCGTCTCCTCCTGGAACCGGTCGAGCAGTTCGGGATCGATATAATCGC
The DNA here is from genome assembly GCF_013185195.1 of Saccharibacillus qingshengii. GTDB lineage: Bacteria > Bacillota > Bacilli > Paenibacillales > Paenibacillaceae > Saccharibacillus > Saccharibacillus qingshengii. The sequence goes on along the minus strand of NZ_JAAZWC010000004.1, from coordinate 146,891 downwards.
CCCAGTTGTAGATGGTCAGCGTATTGCCGCTGCTGTAGCCTTCGCTCGAGTTCAAGCGGTTCGCCAGAAACATCAGCGCGAAAGCCACGACCAGAATCAGAATCAGCGTGCGCGTCATGGATTTCATTCCGGCACCCCCATTCTTGCGGCCGCATCGGCCAATTTGCGCTTTTCACCGCGGCGCATCGAAATGTAGTACGCCACCACGAGGAACACGGTGAACAGGAAGATCAGCGTGGACAGCGCATTGATCGACAGCGAGACGCCCTGCCGCGCCCGCGAGTAGATTTCGACGGCAAGCGTCGAATATCCGCTGCCCGTTACGAAGAACGTAACGGCGAAATCGTCGAGCGAGTAGGTCAGAGCCATGAAGAAGCCGCTGAAAATACCGGGACGGATAAACGGCAGGACGACCTTGGTCAGCACGTCGCGTTTGCTCGCGCCGAGATCGCGCGCCGCGTCGAGCAGCGTTGGGCTCATCTCCTGCAGTCTCGGCAGGATCATCAGCACCGTGATCGGGATACTGAAAGCCACGTGCGAGATCAGAACCGAGGCGAAGCCCAGCTTGACGCCCACCATCGTAAACAAGATCAGGAACGAAGCGCCGATGATGACGTCGGGACTGACGATCAGCACATTGTTGAGCGACAGCAGCGTATTCTTGAGCCGCGCACGCCGGATATTTTCGATCGCGAGCGATCCGAATACCCCGATGATCGTCGCGATCGTCGAAGACAGCAGGGCGATGACCAGCGTATTGATTACGATGATAATCAACCGGGTATCCGCGAATACTTCTTTGTAGTAATCCAGCGTGAAGCTCTCGAAGCCGTGCATCGTGCCGCCGCTGTTGAACGAATAGAACATCAGGTACAGGATCGGCGCATACAAAACGGCGAAGACCAGTACCAGATACAGATTGGAAATTCCGTTTTTCTTTCTCATTTGCGCACCCCCTTCCGGCTGCCGCCGGTGAGGAACATGATAACGGCCATCGCGACGATCAGGAATACGGCAACGGTCGAACCCATGCCCCAGTCCTGCGTGACCAGAAAGTGCTGTTCGATCGCCGTACCGAGCGTGATGACTTTATTGCCGGCGATCAGACGCGTAATCATGAACAGCGACAGCGCCGGGATAAACACGGAGATGCAGCCCGATTTGACGCCCGAGAGCGTCAGCGGGAAAATGACCCGGCGGAACGTGATCCAGCTCGAAGCGCCCAGATCGCGGGCGGCATCGGTGAGAGACACGTTCAGTTCTTCGAGGGCGTTATAGATCGGCATGATCATGAACGGCACGAAGATATAGATCGACACGAACACGAAGCTTCCGCTTGTAAACAGCAGCTGCTGCTCGCCGAATCCGATCGATCCGAGCAGCGCGTTGATCGGACCGTTCGTGCCGAAGATGCCGATAAACGCATACGTCTTGAGCAGCAGATTAATCCAGGTCGGCAGGATGATGAGGAGCAGCCACAGCTGCTTGTGCTTGGTCCGCGTCAGCAGATACGCCGCCGGATACGCGATCAGCAGCGAGAACAGCGTAATGAGGAACGCATACCAGAACGAACTCAGCGTCATGCTCAGATAGACGGGAGTGAAGAAATCCGCATAGTTCGACAGGGTAAAATGCCCCGACACATCGAACAGCGAATAATAGACGACCAGCACGACAGGCGCGATTACAAACAGCACGACCCACAGATAATACGGAATATAAGCGAGCGACCGCGCGTTTACGTTGTCCTTACCTTTCATTCGCGCCGACCCCGGTTTCTTCTTCGTCCTCCTCGTAAGCCTCGAGCCGGCGGTCGAATTCTTCTTCCGTTTCGCCGAACCGCATCACGTGGATCGCTTCCGGATCGAACGTCAGTCCGATGCGGGCGCCGACTTCGGCGCGTTTGGTGGAGTGTACAAGCCATTCATGCCCGGAATCGTCGTAGCAGCTGATCTCGTAATGGACACCCCGGAACAGCTGCGAATCGACGCGGACCTGCATCTTGCCGGCTTCCGGCGTCGTGATCTCCAGATCTTCCGGACGGACGACGATCTCGATCGGTTCGCTGGGCCGCAGCCCGGCATCGACACATTCGTAGCGCTGTCCGTTGAATTCGACCAGATAGTCTTCGATCATGACACCCGGCACGATGTTCGATTCGCCGATAAAGTCGGCCACGAAGCGGTTGATCGGCTCGTCGTAAATATCGTTCGGCGTACCGCTCTGCTCGATCCGGCCCTGGTTCATGACGAAAATATAATCCGACATCGCCAGCGCCTCTTCCTGATCGTGCGTGACGAAGATGAACGTGATGCCCAGACGCTGCTGCAGCTCGCGCAGCACGTACTGCATCTCGGTACGCAGCTTGAGGTCGAGCGCGGAGAGCGGCTCGTCGAGCAGCAGCACTTCCGGCTCGTTCACGATCGCCCGGGCGATCGCCACGCGCTGGCGCTGACCGCCGGACATCTCGGTAATCCCGCGGCTTTCGTAACCGTCGAGATTGACCATTTTCAGCGCTTCAGCCACTTTGGCCGCCACGACGTTCTGCTTCATTTTTTTGATCCGCAGGCCGAACGCGACGTTCTCGAACACATTCAGATGCGGGAAAAGGGCATAGTCCTGAAATACGGTATTAACCTGTCTTTTCTCGGGCGGTACTTTGTTGATGACCCGCCCGCCCAGATAGATCGAACCTTCCGTCGGCTCCATGAAGCCCGCGATCATGCGCAGGATGGTCGTTTTGCCGCAGCCCGAAGGACCGAGCAGCGTGTAGAACTTGCCCCGCTCGATTTCGAAATCAATCTTTTTGAGTACGGTGAGTCCGTCTTCGTACTGCTTCGTTACGGACTCGAAACGAATGATGTGTGGATCTGCGATGATGAAACCCCTCCTCTGGCAACAGGATATCCGGACCCCGATCGGCTCCGGTTGTTTTCTGTTATTCGGCTGTATCGTTAACCTGTTTCTAACCGTTATTCTATAGAAAAAAACGCATAAACGCTACATTTCTATGTATGCGGACGTCGCTTTCTTGGTCAAAATCCCTGAAAACCGTCAACTTCCAGTCTGATCCTAAAACTTGTATTTGCGCATAATCGGCACGCCGACCCGGTTCAGCAGAGACGACAGCAGCGCCCAGCCTGTTCGGCGCCAGGGCGGCAGATGCCGATCGTATACCGCGCTGTATTCAATCTCCGCTTCCGCGCCGCGGTTGCGTTTGAACTGCGCCGCTCCTGCACTCTCGTGCAGCAGCCCGCCTTCTTCCGCCGCCAGACTCAGCAGCAGGGCCGACAGCATGCGGTACAGCCCGGTCTCCTGCGCGATGCCCGTATCGTAGCCGAACACGGGCGTCGTCATGATGCCGCCCTGCAGGTAATAACCGAGTACGGCGTCGAGCCTGCCGCTTGACCGGGAGCGCAGCGCATACAGCTTCAGCAGTCCCAGGTGCAGCGCCTGTTCGAAGAACAGCGGCGTGAACACCGGGTTGTGCGACGAGTATTTGTCGATATACAGCATCCGGTACAGCTCGGCCAGACGCGGCGCGTCCGCGGCCTGCAGCCGATCGGGGCCGCAGACGTCATACCCGTGTTTGTCCAGCAGCCGATAATCGCGTTTGTGGAGCCAGCGGGCTTTGGACGGAATCTTGTCCGGCGCATCGTATAGATAGACCTGCCGGCTCGGTACAAGCCGGAAGCCCTTGTCGGTCAGCGTATCGAGATACACGGGCGTCGTGCGGCGGTTCAGCGACCGGAAAACGATCGAATGGTCGGGGAACTCCCGAAGCAGCATCTCCACCGCCGAAGAGATCGCTTCCGCGTCCAGTTCCGGATAGAGATTCGTCGACAGCAGGCGATTGTTGACCTGTACAGCCCGATTGAACCGCGAAGCCTTGAGCAGCAGTCCGGCCGGCGTCAGCAGGGCCCCCAGCGCCGCCCGGGCCGCGCGCGACTCCAGCATGGACAGTTCTTCGCGCGCATAGCTGATGTAATGCGTGTACGGAGAGAATACGTAGGAATCGCCGTATTCCCGATCGCCCACGCTGAGCGGAAGCGTTACGCCAAGCGCTTCATGCCTCAGGGCGCGCAGCGTCGTATCCACGTTCGCGATCAGCGCCGGGACACTCCGGCTCTGCATGGCGGCCAACCAGCGGAGCGTGGACGCTTCGTCCTCCGTCAGGCTGCCGTAAGCCGAAGGGCCGCCCGGTACAGCTCGGTTTGGCGCTTCAAGACCCGGCAATTCGGCGCCTCGTGCCTCGCGGCCTGGCGAATCGAGACCTGACGAATCGAGGCCCGGGGCACCCAGGTTCTCTTTTTCCGCCAACCAACGTTCCAGGTTCTTGCCTTCATACAGGTTCCATCCGGTCATTTACCGCAAACCTCCTCTGGATTCGTCTCAACTTCACGGCTCCGGGCACGAAGGCGTAAGGCACAAATTCCGTGTCCGGCACGGCCGCGCCGATTCGCGCACACAGCTTGACCAGCGCGAGACGGACTTCGGATTCGATCCGTACGCGCTCTTCTGATCCTTCCCCGGCAGCCGTGTCCAGCTCGACAAGCAGGCGAGTCGGCGAATTTAAGGTCGCCCGGTACGCTTCCACCCGATCCGACGCGCCGATGATGGCACGCGAGACATAATCCGGAAACAGCGTCACGAATCCCGCGCCGTCCGCCGCAGGCAGCACGAACAGATCGTCGCTGCGCCCTTCGATCCGCTCAATCGCGGCAAAAGGCGACCCGCAGGCACAATTATCCGCGCTCTCGGTCAGCAGATCGCCCAGACGATAGCGCACGATCGGCTGGGAGAAGCGGACAAAGTCCGTTACGATCGGTAAGAACGTTTTGCGCTCCGCATCTATGTATTCTTTTTCGATATGGACGACGTCTTCGTTAAGATGCAGCGTACCGTGACTGCAGGAGGCGCCCAGAAAACCTTCGGTACATTGGTACACCTGATGGATGCGCAGGCCGAAGCTTTCCTCGATCACGCGCCGGTCCAGCGGGTCGAGCACCTCCGCCATCGACACTAGATGTCCGGGCGAGATCTTCAGCCGGCCCGCCCGGACTTCGCCAGCCAGCAGACGCAGCATCGACGGAGGCGCGGCCAGTACACTCGGACGCTGCGCGTTCAAACGCTGCACATGCCGCTCCAGGGGATGCAGCAGATCGTAGAATTCGAACGCCACCCGGCGGCTGCGCACCGATCCGTACAGATTGCTGTCAGCCCGCAGGAAAAAGGCGATCGTGTGCCCTTGAAGCAGCGGCCCGGGCAGCACGCGCTGCAAAATGGTTCCCGTCCAAGCCAGACGTTCCCTGCGGCTGACGAGAAACAACCCCCGGCTGCCCGACGTGCCGGACGACAGGCCGATCGTCAGGCCGCCGATCTCCGGCGTAAAATCGCGTGTGCGTTCCGCTTCCAGCGCCAGATTCATCGCGTCATCGCGGCGGATTCCCGCCGTGTTCAGCGTATCGAAACGCTCCATCATGATCTTCTTGTCGATCTGCGGGAAACGCCGCCAGTCCCGCACGTCGATCCCTGCCCACAGCTCCCGGTAAAAAGGCGACGCGGCGCGCACCCGTTCCAGATGGCGGATCAGGCGGGGCTCGCGCCAACTCTCCAGCTTGCCTCGATCAAGGATCGAGGCACGTTTGCGGGCGGCCAGATACTGCATAAGAATATGTAGGGAATCGGTATTCATGAGCAGGTTACTCCTTTCAAGACCCAGGATTTCAACGTCTATCTCTGCCGCAAACTCTCTCGCGCAGCTCCGTTGGGTGAAAGTAAACTTAATGCAGCGAGGCCGAATCGGCGCCGCTCCCCGTGATTTTGCGCAGCAGAACACAGGAAGCGGCGCAGCAGAGGCGAACAGGGCGAAGCGCCTTACAGCAGGCCGCCGCCTGCATAGGCCGCTTCGGCTTCCGGGCAGTGCGAAGCGATCACTTTCAGCCCGGGAAAAGCGGCGTGCATCCCGCGCAGAGCGTGGAAGCTGTCCGCGTAGGCGCGGCGGTCCGGCATGATGATGCCGGCAAGCGCGCTCGGCGGCCGGTCTTCCCGGTACGCGGCCGCCGACCAGGCGGCGTCGGCGCAGAGCAGGACCGGGCCGCGCTCCGTGCGCAGCAGCAGGCCGATCTGCCCGTAGGCGTGCCCGGGCAGATCGACGGCCAGCAGGCTGCCGTCGCCGAGCACATCGGTCACGCGGCGCCAGGCAAAACCGGGCAGGAAGCCGTCCGGCAGATCAATACGCGACTCCGCCGGGAAAGGGCGGGCCCGCCGGTCGAAATCGTCCGGCAGCAGCCCAGGCAGGAAGCCTCTCTTCACCGCGCCGATCCCCCGAAGCCTGCGCATCTTGTCGAGCGCCTCGCGCTCGTACAGAAATTCCGCCTGCGGGAAATCGCGGAGTCCCGCCACATGGTCCGCGTGAAAGTGCGAGATGATGATCCGGCGAATCCTTTCCGGCGGAATGCCTGCGGCGCGCAGACGTTCCGCCGCACTCTGCCCCGCGTCGAACTGCACCGGCGTCGTCATCCGGTACAGACGGGCCGGAAAAGGATCCGTTTCGCGGAAAAAGCGTTCCGAATAGCCCGTATCGAACAAGATGGAGCCGTGCTGCGGATGATCGATGCAGCCGAACAAAGCGGGAATGCGTACGCTGCGCAGACTTCCGCCCCGAATAGTGACCCATTCCGGATGCCTACAGCTGCCGGCGGAGAACAGCCGCAGCGAGACGGTCGGTGCCGGCTTTCCGGTCAGCGCCCACAAGCGGGCAAGCGGGCAGATAGCGGATGTGCCGGCCGCTTCGGAAGCCTCTTGAGTTTCGAACCGGCCGGAAGATTCAATCGCCCCGGCGGACGCAGCGATGTCGAACTCCGGTGCGGCTTCGCGTTTGATATTCAATCGATAGATCCTCCTTCCTGCGCTTTGTACCATTCGACAAAGCGATCAAGCCCTTCTTCGATACCGACAAGCGGCTTGTAGCCCAACTTCTCGCGTGCGGCGCCGATATCCAGCGTCTGGCTGCTCCCCAGCATACCGACCAGCGCACGGGTCAGCATCGGTTCGCCGCCGGAAGGCCTCAGCCTCGCCGCAGTTTCCATAACAGAAGCGGCCGCATACGCCGCGGCAAACGGCAGCTTCTTGATTCGAAGCGGGCGTTCCAGCTTCGCAAACAACCGCTCCGCCGCGTCCTCGAAAGCGATCGGCGCCCCCCCGCTCACATGATACAGGCTTCCCGGCGTTTCGTTCGGAGCGAAAGCCGCCAGCTTGAGTGCCTGAACCGCGTCGTCCACATAGGTCAGATCGATCAGTGCCCGCCCTCCGCCGATAAACGGGACTCCCGTCTGGCGGTTCGCTTCGATCAGCCGGGGCAGAATACTGCGGTCGCCGGGACCATACAAAGCGCGGGGCCGAATCACAAGGGTTCGGAGTCCGGCTCGGCGCGCCCGGTCGATCTCCCGCTCGGCCAACAGCTTGGTACGCGCATAGGCGCTGATCTGCTTCGCAGGCAGCGGATCGGTTTCCCGTACGCCGAGCCGTTCCCCTGTCCCGAAACAGAGGCTTGGCGTAGATACGTGTACCAACCGGGAGACTCCCGCGAGCAGACAGGCTTGGGCGATATTCGCCGTACCCGTTACATTGGCGGTCCAGAAATCGGCATCGCGTCCCCAGGAAGCGGAATGCGCACCGCAGTGAAGCGCAATATCGAATCCACCGGATACGGCGCGGTTCACCGCCTCCGCATCGCCAAGTTCCGTCCGGATAAACCGGATACCGTCCCTCTCCAATCTGCGGCCTGCTTCTTCGCCCCGTCCAAGCCCGGTTACTTCATGCCCATCTTCCACTAAGCTGCGCGCCAGACGGCCGCCCAGAAATCCGGTTGCCCCGGTCACCAGCACCTTCATTTGATTCCCTCCAGCTTCCCGATCCGATTTATTTTCGCCTTTTCTGCCTGTGTACAACTTTAGAAGACTGGATTTTAAAGGCTAATTCATAGAAACTGAGCGAGCTTATCCCCGGTTTTCGCTATTCTATCCCCGGTTTGGGTATAAGCCAGGCCGAAAACATCGTTTTTCGCACTTATCCACATGTGCGTAACCTTTTTCGCTAAAAGGCTTCTTCGCTCTTGTCCACACTCGTTCTGCCGCTTCCTTTTGGCAGGGGCGGCAGCGAATCGGCAGCCGGATCGCGGCGATCGGTCTTCTGCCGCTTATCGCCTTCGCTGCGTCCGTCGGACGTTCCCGCTCCGATCGGCTGGCCGTCCCAGCCGATATCCGACACCGATGCTTCGGACAAGGAACATCCGCTTGCCGCTGCCCGTCGGCGCAGTTCCAGCATCATCCGCAGCGCCTGCGGCAGCACCGGAGCGTCTCCGCGCCGAAGCAGGACATCGCGCGAACTGCGCAGATCCCGCAGCCAGGCGGCAAACGCCTTCGGCCGCGTCAGTTGACCGAGGCCGCTGCCCAGCATCGGCAGCAGCAGCATCGGCGTTTGCACCGGACAAGCCTCGATCGTTTCCCCGATCCGATCCGGCCGGGCCAGCGCATCAAGCAGATCCGGCGTTCGCGGAAGAGCCCCGCTGGACAAGGCCGCTCCTGCAGACCGCTTCGACCCGCCGCCCGCACTCTGCGGCGCCAGCAGCAGATGCACGCCGCTTGTGGCGCGCGGATTGCATTCGATCGGCAGCAGCGCACCTTCATCGGTCCGGATGAAGTCGAACGCCAGCTGACCGCTGAAGTTCGTCCGCTCCACGAAGCGGGCTACCCATTCCTGTACCTTCGGATCGGTGTCGGGCTTGAAGCAGACGGACGCTCCGCTTGCCGTCTGCGGCGCGCGGTACGCCGCGTGCGCCAGCAGCCGCCCTTCATGCGCGGTTCCGTACGTGCACAGCAGCTCGCCCCCGGCGTATCGCTGCGCCACCCAGACCCCGCCCGCGCTTCGGGCCTGCGCGCGGGCATCGTCCAGCGCCGCGTGCCTCGACAGCCTGGCCGAGAACCGGGAGAACTCCGGCTTCAGGATATAAGCCGGATCGCCAAGACGCGGCCGCGGAATCTCGCCCGCAATCCGCTCTTCTTCGCGCCCCTGCCTTCGGCGCCCGCCGTCCGCGAAGTCCAGCCGCACCGTCTCCGGCACGGCAAAACCCAGCCGCGCGCACAGCGCGATAAACGCCCACTTGCTGTGCAGTTCGCGCAGCATCCCAAGCGGGGGCGCCAAGACGCGGCAGTCCGGGCCGAAGTCGTCCCGGTAGGCGGAAATGTAGAAGATTTCCTCACAGGTCGGCAGCAGCAGACCGATCCGTTCCCTGCGCACGATCTCGCGCAGCGCGTCCGCATACCCTTCCGGGTCCTGCGCCGGAGGCGGGACGAGGAAGCTTCGCTTGACCGCGCGCGAAGCCGCGCACAGCGAATGCTCGAGGCTCTCGGCCGCGTACACCTCGGCGCCCCTCGCCGCAAAGCCGCGCGCCAGATCCAGCGCGCACGGCGCGCGGCCTCCCGTAATCAGTACGCGCAGTCCGTTCATCGCGTCCCCTCCTTCTTGGCCGATCTCATCTCCGGCTCAATAGATCAGCACCGCTCCGCCCAGCGACAGACCGGCCGAGGTACCGACCAGCAGTACCCGGTCGCCCCGATTCAGCCGGCCTTCGCGTACGGCTTTATCGAGACCCAGCGGAATCGAAGCGGCAATCACGTTCCCGTAATACGGAGCGACGTACAGCATCTGCTCTTCGGAAATGCCCAGTTTGCGCTGAAGCAGCCGCATCGCCATGACGCTTCCCTGATGCGGCACGACAAGTTTGAAATCGTTCATGGACAGGCCTGCTCCGCCCAGCAGTTCGCGCATGAAGTCGGGCAGCAGACGGGACGCCTGGCGGAAGATGGCTTCGCCGTCCATCGAGAACAGGTAATCGGCCGCCGTTTCTTCGCTGTATCCGGGAGCCGGAATCCCGCTTCCTCCGCCCCGGATTTCGGAATGGCGCGCACCGGCGCTGTGCGTCGTCATCCGGGCATGGAGAAGGCGCGACACTTCGCTATCCGCGGAACGTTCCACCACGGCTGCGGCGGCCCCGTCTCCGAACAGCGCCGCACTTTCCTTGTCCGACCAGTTCAGTCCTTTGGAAGCGATCTCGCTGGAGACGATCAGAATGCGGCGGTATCGGCCGGCATCGATCAGGTAAGACAAGGTATCGAGCGCGGTAACAAAGCTGAGGCACGTCGAATTGATATCAAAACACGGAACCCCGGATTCTTCTTCGCCCAATGCCCGCTGGATCAAAGCCGCCGTACACGGAATCGGCTGCTGCATCGTTCCGCTGGCGCAGACCAGACAATCGATATCCGCAAAAGTCAGACCCGCCCGTTCAAGCGCTTCCCTCGCCGCATTCGCTCCCATCTCCGACGCCGTTTCTTCACCCGCAAAGTGCCGGTTGGCTACGCTGGTCTTGCGCATGACCCACCCCGGCTCCGCTCCGATCCTGCGATCGATCTCTTCGGCCGCAATACCGATTCCCGGCAGATATCTGCCCGTACCCGTAATTTTGATATGACGCGCTCCCATAAGCGTTCCCCCTTATCTGTTGACTTCATTATACGCGTAAGCGTTCCCACATTCCCCTCAACGCAAAAAAACCGCTTTTGGTCCGCCACCTGCCGCTAGCAGGCCGTACCAAAAACGGTTTTTTGTCTGATGCCGATCACCTGTGCGATCTATGCCGAATCACTGCCGGTTGGCAGCTTACTTGCTCTCCGGTTTTGGATCTCCGGTCGGATTGGCCAGCACCGGAAGCATTTTCGTATCCCGCTTCATTGAAGACGAGCAGATTGGGCATTTGGGTTCGTCCTCGAACGAAAAATTGTCCCTCATCCAGCCTTTGCAGTCTTCCTTCTCGCAAGTCCATACCGCCGTGCTTTCTTTCACAAGTTCTTCGTCCTGCTTTTTACGAAAATACATGCTCGATGCCTCCCCGCATTTAATAGGGCCGCAGCCGGTCCCGGTTCTGTATCGGATTGCTCCGAATCGGATTAATTTGGATAAATTAATCCGATTCGAAGTATTCCAATGAAAAAGGACCGCTCTCAACCCATGGTTAAGAGCAGTCCGTTCTTTGGGTTCTTACAGTTTAGTTACGTTTTCGGCTTGTGGTCCGCGGTTACCTTCAACGATGTTGAATTCTACGCGTTGTCCTTCGTCGAGGGTTTTGAAACCGTCGCCTTGGATAGCGGAGAAGTGAACGAATACGTCGCTTCCGCCTTCAACTTCGATGAAACCGTAACCTTTTTCTGCGTTAAACCATTTTACTGTTCCTGTTTCCATTAGAGAAAACCTCCAAAAATTTGATTCCGAAACTTTGGAGTAGCTCCAAGTCCCGGCAACATGCATTTTTTATGCTCCGTGGGGATATAAAAAAATCACACATTGGAAAAGGTACCATAACCCATACATGACAACCCTTTCCAATGTGTAAATCAAGGATGCCCACTCGTTATTACCTATAATCTTACCACAGAGCCGATCCAAAAGCAAACGTTTCCTACATTAAACCTTCTTTCTTTTTCCATAAGCAAGCGAGCTAATACCGATTCCCGCTTCGTACAGCAGGATCAGCGGCAGCGTCACAATCAGCAGCGACAGCGCATCCGGCGGAGCGATAAATCCCGCAGCGACCACAAGGCCGAAATAGGCATACTTGCGGACGCGCCGCAGCGAAGCCGGAGTCACGATTCCGATCCGCGTCAGCAGCGTCAATAGAAGCGGCAGCTCGAACAGAATGCCAAAAGGAACTACCAGGCGCAGCATGAAGTCGAAATATTCGCGGATGCCGATAACCGGTTCCAGGCCCAGTTCCGCCGACAGTCCGAACATAAACCGCAGCATGATCGGAAATACGATCTCGTAGGCAAAAGCGGCCCCGATCAGAAACATCAGGAAGATGCCGCCAATATGCAGTCTTACGGCGCGGCGCTCTCCTTCGTACAAGCCGGGTTTGACGAACTGCCAGGTCTGATGCAGAATCAGCGGAAAAGTCAGAACGAGCGCAAACCAGAAAGCTGACTGCACCATGATAGCCAGCGCATCCGTCACCCGAAAAACATGCAGGGACATGCCCAGTTCCGCGCCCGACCGTTCGAGCAGACCGATCACCGGACGCGCCGCCCAGAATCCCGCGATGAACAAAAGCAGAAATACCCCGGCACAAATCAGCAGGCGCCGGCGCAGTTCGACAACGTGGGCCAGCAGCCCCATACGCGCCTCGTCAGGGAGAGTCGGGCCGCCCTCCCTCGTCTTCCCGGCCAACCGGCTCTTTCGCCAACGCGACTGCCGGTGCCGCTTCGGCGGATTTCCGCGCGGCCGCTCCCGACTCCTTGGCGGATTCGTCTCCGAGTCCCCGCGTCGCACTGCGGAACTCTTTCAGTGTTTCCCCGGCCGCACGACCAAGTTCCGGCAGTTTTTTCGGACCAAAGACCAGCAAGGCCACCCCAACTACCACCGCAATGCTTCCCGGCCCAAAAGCCATATCGAACGCCTCCACCTATCTATATATATTGATAATGATTATCACTTAATTCAAATAAACTCAGTATAGAGCGCGGCCTCCCCCTTGTCAAACCTTAATCCGTGATCGTTCATAAGCTCCGTTTTTTAGAAACGGTTTCAGTCGAATCCGCGCGGTTGAGGGGTTTGCTTCTGAGCACCTCTCCCCTTTTATTGTTAAAATTTTTACATTGACAAGGATCTTCCACGCTTCTATAATCGAGATACTTTTAACTAAATGATAATCATTATCATTCATAGAAGACCGTGTACATAGGAACGGTGTACATAAGAAAGGAAGATTTGTAAATGCGCAGTCCTCTCCCGCTTCTCCTTCCGTTCAAGTTTCGGATTCCGGCCGTTCTGCTGGCGCTGTTTCTGCTGCTCGGCGGCTTCGGCGGACAGGTCTCCGCTTCGGAAGACCTTCCGGATACGCAGGATGCGATCTCTGCCGTGGACGCCGCCCTGCTCCAGCTCGGCAGCGGCGACCTGGAAGCTTCCAAAGAAAAGTTCGCCCCGGTCAAATCGTGGTGGTCGCGCAGCAAACAGAGTACCAAGACCGACTCTGCCGCACTCGCAGCCGAGATCGGCAGCGGGATTGCCGACATCTCCTTGGCCTATATCGGCGGCGAACCCGACGAAATCCGTCCGAAGCTGGAGTCCTTCCGCCTGTCGCTTGTCAGCTATGCCGAAGGCTCCTATACCGACAATGACGGACGCACCCGCATGACGCTCGGCACCTATATCGCCAAGCTCGGAAGCGTCAAATCTTCGATCGAAGCCGGCGACCTGGAGAGCGCGACCAGCGGAGCGCGTGAGCTTCAAAACCAATGGCTGGCCGTGGAAGGCGAGGTGGTCGGACGTTCGGCTTCCGTCTACGCGAATACCGAACGCGACCTTGTCCTTCTGCCCGCCTACCTGTCCGATCCCGAGCAGCGCGCACAGGCCGTGCCGCTGCTCGTTGGCATGATCGATTCGCTGACCCCGCTCGCCGACGCCGGCTACAGCTGGATCGACGCGGCGCTGATCCCGATTCGGGAAGGGCTCGAAGCCCTGCTCGTGGTCGGTTCGCTGCTGGCGTTCGTCCGGAAATCCGGATCTTCGCGCGGCCAGCGCTGGATCGTCGGCGGTTCCGCGGCCGGCCTGCTGGTTTCGATCGCCGCCGGCGCAGGCGTATCGCTGCTGCTCTCCGCTTCCGTATTCGGGGCGGGCAACTCGCTGCTGAACGGCTGGACCGGCATCGCCGCCGCCGTCATGCTGCTCTACGTAGGCTATTGGCTGCACCGCAGCTCCGATATCCGGCGTTGGAACGAGAAGCTCAAGGCCAACAGCCGCCAGGCTCTCTCGGGCGGACGGATGTTTTCGCTGGCTCTGCTCGCTTTTCTGGCTATCGTACGGGAAGGCCTGGAGACCGTAATCTTCCTGATCGGTCTGGCGGGACGGATGCCGGGCCGCGAGCTTCTGCTGGGCATCGGAGCCGGATTCGGCGTACTGGCCCTGGTCACGGTCGTCATCTTGAAGCTGGGCGACCGGCTTCCGCTCCGGCCTTTTTTCCTGATCTCGAGCGTCGTTGTCTTCTATCTGGGCTTCAAATTCCTCGGCTCGGGTATTCACAGCCTACAGATGGCGGGCTTGATTCCTTCGACCACCGAAAATTACCTGCCGTCGGTCGCTTCGATCAGTCTCTATTCCTCCTGGTACAGCACGCTGCCCCAACTGCTGCTTCTGCTGGCCGCCCTGGCTGCTTATCTCCGTCCGCTGTTGACCCGGCGGAACCGGCAGATGGCCTGAACCGATCTGTCCTTTTTCCCTATCCCTATTTTATGGAGGTTACATCCATGTCCGATTCTCAACGCCTGAACCGCAATGAACAACCGCCTCGCCGCAAGCTTCCTTTTGCGATTATCTCTTCCGCGGCACTCGCCGCCATGCTTGCGCTCAGCGCCTGCGGCACGGAAGCCCAAGCACCGGCCGAAGCTGCGCAGACCGCTCCCGCCGCAGCCGACGCCGAAGCTTCGGCCGGGACGCCTGCACCGGCTGCCGAAGCTCCCGCTGCGGAATCCGATGACGCGGCGACAGCCGCCGTACGCGAAGGCGCACAGAAAATGAAAGACGAAACCTCCAAGTTCCAGGAAGCGCTCACGGCCAAAGACGATGCCAAAGTCAAACAACTGAGCGGCTCGATCAACGATCTGTGGCTGTCTTACGAAAATACGGTGCGCGACCAATTCCCGCTGCTGTACACCGAAGTCGAGAAGTACGAAATGCCGATCTTTTCCGCGTCCGCCTACGACAAAATGGATTACGCTTCGCTGACCGACAACGCCGGGAAGCTGCAGGGGGCGCTGGACAATCTGCTGACGGCCAAACAGACCAGTGCCGCCGCGTCCGAAGTGCTGGCCCAGGCGGTTGACGGTTACGAGACGTATGTACGCGAACAAACGGACCTCTTCGTAAAAGAAACCCAGGTGTTCGCGGATGCGGTCAAAGCCGGCGATATCGAAGCCGCCAAAGCGGCTTACCCGACATCGCGTACCTACTATGAAAATATCGAACCGATCGCGGAAAGTCTGGGCGACCTCGATCCGAAGATCGACGCACGGCTGCCGGACGTGGAGAGCGAAGAGCAGTGGACCGGTTTCCACCGGATCGAACGCGCGCTGTGGGAAGACGGCTCGCTGGAAGGCCAAGGCAAATACGCGGATCTGCTGATGACGGACGTCAAAGCGCTGCAGGCCAAAGTATCCGAACTCAAGCTCGAGCCCGAAGCGATGGTCGCCGGCGCGATGGAACTGCTGAACGAAGCGGCCACCTCGAAAATCACGGGCGAAGAAGAAACGTATTCGCATACGGATCTGGTCGATCTGGCCGCGAACGTGGAAGGCTCCAAAGCTGTTTATTTCGCCATGATCCCGGCACTGAACGACGGACACCAGGAACTGGCGGATCAGCTCGACAAACAGTTCCAGACCATGGAAACGACGCTGGCCCAATATAACAAAGACGGACAATATACGCTTTATACCGATCTCAAGACGGAACAAATCCGGGAGCTGAGCGATCAGCTGTCGCAGCTGTCGGAACTGATGTCGCAGACGGCGAAAATTCTGTAAGTCTGAACAGACTCGGGGGAGAAACGGCATGAAGAAGGGAAACGGAATGAACAACGGGGATGATACGGTGAAACGAAGCACAGAAGAACCGGGTGCCAAAAAAGGATACACGCGGCGCGAAATGCTGAAAATGTCCGCTGCCGCGGGCGGGGGCATCGCTCTGGGCGCAAGCGGACTGGGCGCCATCATGAAAATGCTCGGAACGACGGAAGCGCCTCCGGCTTCTTCGGGCGGAGGCGCCGCTTCGGCGTCGGCCGCGAACGAACGGCTGGACTTTTACGGCGAGCATCAGGCCGGGATCGTCACTCCGCAGCAGACCTATATGTATCTGGTCGGCTTCAAGGTGACGGCACCGGACCGCAAGACGCTGGTGGGCCTGCTGCGGGACTGGACGCGCTTTTGCGATCTCAGCACGGGCGGCTCTTCCGCCGTCGAAGCGGGCGGCCGTCTGCTGCCGCCGAGCGACAGCGGCGAAAGCGTCGATCTGCCGGCTGCAAGACTCAGCATCACGTTCGGCTTCGGTCCATCTTTCTTCTCGCAGGATGGACAGGATCGCTTCGGGATCTCCGCGAAGGCCCCCAAGTATCTTCAAGATATCCCCCGGATGCCCAAAGACCGGATCGACGAATCGCTGTCGGGAGGCGATATCTGTATTCAGGTCTGCGCCGAAGATCAGCAGGTCGCTTTTCACGCGGCGCGCAATCTGATCCGTTTGTCGGCTTTTACCGCTTCCGTGCTGTGGATGCAGGAAGGCTTTATCAGCTCGCCTCCGGGCAGCACGCCGCGCAATCTGTTCGGCTTCAAGGACGGCACGGCCAACTCGCTGCACGATTCGAGTGCCGGCTACGATGACGTCGTCTGGTGCGGCGACGACGAACCTTCCTGGATGCGCGGCGGAAGCTATCTCGCCTACCGCAAGATCCGCATGCTGCTCGAAGTCTGGGACCGTTCTTCGCTGAAAGACCAGGAAGACACGTTCGGCCGCCACAAAGACTCCGGCGCCGCCTACGGCAGGAGCGGCGAATTCGACGCCGTCTCGCCTGCCGAACTGCCTGCGGACTCGCATGTCCGCCTCGCCAAGCAGGACGGCGCACAGATGCACCGCCGCGCCTATTCCTATACGGGCGGGATCGATGCCCGCACAGGCAATGTCGACGCCGGGCTGCTGTTCCTCAGCTACCAGCGCAACCCGGACAAGCAGTTCGTGCCCATGCTGCGTCTGATGAGCCGGATGGACAAGCTGAACGAGTATACCGCGCATATCGCCAGCAGCTTGTTTGCCTGCCCGGGCGGCTGGAAGCCCGGCGAGTACGTGGGCCAGCGGCTGCTGGAAGGGTAAACCCCATTGCCACGAACCCCAAAGACCCCTGTTTTCTTCATCCAGAAGAAAACAGGGGTCTTTGTCAAGAGATTCAATCGATACCGAGCAGCGGCCGCAGCGCCCGAACGATCTCTTCCGCACGCTCCAGCGCGCCTTCGCCGCTGCGCACGATCAGGTCGCATCCGGCAAGGGCGGCGATCTCTTCATCGTAGCCGGCCAGACGCGCCGCGATCTGCGCGGCGTCCGAGCCCCGCGCCAGCAGGCGCGCTTCGCATTCGGCACGCGAAGCCGAGACGCCGAGCATCAGCGCCCGCTCGCCGAGCAGCGCTTTGGCGACCCGGGCACCGCTCGGATCGAGCACGATCGAACGAACCCCCGCGCCGCGGGCCGTCTCTTCAATCGAAGAGAGCGACGTACCGTACAGATGACCGCGATATTCGCTGGTCTCCAACATCGCGCCTTCGTTCCTCATCCGCTCAAGCGTCTCCCGCTGCGTGAAATGATAATCGACGCCGTCGACTTCGCCGCCGCGCGGCGCTCTCGATGTCCAGGTGACAATGCGGGGCAGCGCAAGCACCGCTTGAAGCGTCGTTTTGCCCGAAGCGCTTGGCCCTTGAAAAACAACCAGCGAGACTTTCATGTTCCAACCTCCCGATACCGGACCGCAGGAAGCGGCGCTTTCTGCAATCCGGTCTGATAAGTGCACGGTGTATTTTCGCATGTTCGCGAAGAAATGACCAGCGCCGCTCCGCTTTTTACGAAACCCTTTTTCATGCTAAACTAATGAGAGGAGTGGACCGGCCGCATGATCCTGCGTGCTCCGGTCCGCCAAATCGAAATGCCGATCCGACCGCGACGCCGCATCGATGCGCGCCGGAGACGGCCTACGGAAAGAAGGCAGATATCCATGAAAAAAGAGCTGATCGAACGTCTCGACCGCTATGCCCGTTTCGATACCCAGTCCAATGAAGACAGCGAGACCTGCCCGTCCACCCCGGGCCAGATGAAACTGGCCGAGCAGCTTGTACGCGAGCTGACGGAGATGGGCCTCACGGAAATTACACTCGACGAAAACGGCTATGTGATGGCTTCGCTCGAAGCGAATACGGATAAAACGGACGTGCCGGTGATCGGCTTCCTGGCCCACCTCGACACGGCGACCGAACTGAGCGGAGCCAACGTCAATCCGCAGATCGTGGACAGCTACGACGGCGGCGACATCGTGCTGAACCAAGAACTCGGCATCGTGC
Source organism: Saccharibacillus qingshengii (assembly GCF_013185195.1). GTDB lineage: Bacteria > Bacillota > Bacilli > Paenibacillales > Paenibacillaceae > Saccharibacillus > Saccharibacillus qingshengii. The sequence continues at coordinate 128,688 of NZ_JAAZWC010000004.1, read as the reverse complement.
TCTCCCCGCGCGAGTTCCCCGAACTGTCGCATTACGTCGGCCATACGCTCATGACGACCGACGGCACGACGCTGCTCGGCGCCGACGACAAAGCCGGCATGGCCGAGATCATGACGGCGCTGAATCATCTGATCGCGCATCCGGAACTCAAGCACGGCAAGATCCGCGTGGCGTTCACGCCGGACGAAGAGATCGGGCGCGGCCCGCAGCGTTTCGACGTGGAAGCGTTCGGCGCGAAATACGCCTATACGATGGACGGGGGTCCGCTCGGCGAACTGGAGTACGAAAGTTTCAACGCGGCGGCCGCCAAAGTCACGATCAAAGGCGTGAGCGTCCATCCGGGCACGGCCAAAGGCAAAATGATCAACGCCGCCAAGATCGCCATGGAGTTCCACCGCCGCCTGCCGGAGCAGGAATCGCCGGAATTCACGGAAGGTTACGAAGGCTTTTTCCATCTGCTCGACATCAACGGCGGCACGGATCAGACGACGCTGTCGTACATCATTCGCGACTTCGACCGGGAGAGCTTCGAATCGCGCAAAAAGTCGATGGAAACGATCGCCGGCGAGTTCCGTCAGACGTACGGCGACGAGAATGTCCTGCTGGAGCTGCGCGATCAATACTATAATATGCGCGAGAAGATCGAACCGGTGATCGAGATCGTGGATCTGGTCGGCGACGCGATGAAGAAGCTGAATATCGAGCCGGATATCCGTCCGATCCGCGGCGGTACCGACGGTTCGCAGCTGTCGTACATGGGCCTGCCGACGCCGAATATCTTCACCGGCGGCGAGAACTATCACGGCCGATACGAATACGTCTCTGCCGACAATATGGTCAAAGCGACCGAAGTCATTCTGGAAGTCGTCCAGGCGTTCGAGCGCCGGGCTTAAACGGGAGGCGGAATCCGCATGTTCGAGTACGAAAATCGCGAATACGAAGACGTCGACTTCGGTTCGCAGGAAATGCAGGACGGCGAACTACTGAACTGTACGTTCATCCGCTGCCGCTTCGCCTACGGTTCGATGGAAGAAATCATGACCAAGAGCTGCCGGTTCACCGAATGCGACTTCAGGGGCGCGGCGATGAACGGGTCGATCCATACGGGGTCGGCGTTCGAGAACTGCAAGTTTATCGAAGCCAATCTGTTCTCGGCCAAGTTCGAAGACTGCAAGATGACCGGCTCCGACTTCGCGGGCGCGAAGCTGGACGGATTCACCGTCGTGCGCGGCGATTGGTCGTACACCAATCTGCGGCAGAGCCGGCTGGACCGGCAGGATCTGCGCGGGGCGCGCTTTTTCGAAGCCGATCTGTCGCAGACCAGTCTGCAAAAAGCCGATCTACGCGGAGCCGATCTGACCCGCTGCGTGCTGGCCGGAGCGAAGCTGCAGGGCGCGGATCTGCGCGAAGCGATTCTCGACGGCGTCGATTTCAAATCGCTGGACGTCAAAAACGTGCGTATGGACCGGGAGCAGGCTGTCCTATTCATGCGCGCTTACGGGGCAAAGGTCGATTGAGCGGCGCACTTCTTTTTGAGTGAATGGCTTTTTGGGTAAATAAACAGGATACCGGGGAGACGCGGTTGCGACAGCGCGGCGTCTCTCCTTTTTCTATTCCCATTTCCGGAAAGCGAGGTTTTTGCAATGACGAAAGCGGTAAACCCCAACGTGACTCTAGGCAAAAGCGGACTTACGGTCAACCCGATCGGACTCGGCACCAACGCGGTCGGCGGACATAACCTATTCCCGAACCTGGACGAAGAAGCCGGCAAAGCCTCCGTACGGGCGGCGCTGGATAGCGGCATCAACTTCCTCGATACGGCGTTTATCTACGGGCCCGGACGCTCCGAAGAATTAATCGGCGAAGTGCTGAAATCCTACGGCCGACGGGACCAGATCGTGATCGCAACCAAGGGCGCACATCGGTTCGTCGGCGAAAAAACCGTGTTCGACAATTCCCCTGCTTTCCTGCGGGAATCGGTCGAATCCAGCCTGAAACGGCTCGGCACCGATTATATCGATCTCTACTATATCCATTTCCCCGATGAACATACGCCCAAAGACGAAGCGGTTGGCGAACTCGCCAAGCTGAAGCAGGAAGGCAAGATCCGCGCGATCGGCGTGTCCAACTTCTCGATGGAGCAGCTGCGCGAAGCGAACAAAGACGGCCATGTCGACGTATTCCAGGGTGAATACAACCTGTTCAGACGCGGCGCCGAAGCGCAGCTGCTCCCTTACGCCAAGGAGAACGGGATCTCGTTCGTGCCTTATTTCCCGCTCGCTTCCGGTCTGCTGACCGGCAAATACGGCGCGGACGACAAGCTGGATGAGAGCAAGCTGAGAAATCCGCTGTTCCAAGGCGAAAATTTCAAGCGCAATGTGGAGAAAGTGAACGGACTGCGCGAGATCGCCGGCGCGCAGAAAGCGAGCATCGCCAATGTCGTACTCGCCTGGTATCTGACGCGGGATGCCATCGACGCGGTAATTCCGGGTGCCAAGAACGACAAGCAGGTTGCCGCGAATCTCCAGACGCTCGACGTCGAACTGACGCCGCAGCAGATCGAGCAGATCGATTTTCTGTTCCGGGACTAAGACGGCCCGATCCCGAGCATTTATCCATCAAACTTCGAATGACCGGCACACCGCTTGTGTGCGCAAATAAACCGAAACCCCGATCCTCCATTTGGCGCAGAGCGGGGTTTCTTGGCGATTCGGCATAAGTAAACAGTGACGTAAGCGTACCCAACCGATTTTCGGACCGCGGATCGCCCAGTTTTCGGGAAAATTTCTTGAAAAGCTGTTTTTTCGTATTCATTTCGCTTTTCTTTTCGGGTACAATAGGTCAGTTGAGTTCCACACAGAACGGAACGATTCGGGAATTTCCATCTTCCTATCTTACATTGTCGAAGGAGTAATCAAACGTCATGAATCACCCGTCCCCTACCTCCGTCAAGATCGTAAACGCCGATCCCGGCGCGATCGGCTTGTTCGGTCTGGCCATCGTCACACTCGTCGCTTCGTCGCAGAAGCTCGGATTGACGGAAGGCCTTGGCTATGCCGCTTCCTGGGCTATTTTCCTGGGCGCTTGCGCTCAGCTGTTCGCCGCGATCCAGGATGCGAAGCACAATAATACGTTCGGCATGACCGCTTTTGCGGCCTACGCATTCTTCTGGTTCGCCATGGCGGCCAACTGGATGATCAAGCTGGGCACGTTCGGACCCGAACTCGCGGGTGCCGTCGACGGCAAACAGCTCGGTTTCGCGTTCGGCGGTTATCTGATCTTCACCCTGTTCATGACGATCGGGGCCATGGAGACGAACAAAGTATTATTCTTCATCTTCTGTCTGATCGACGTGCTGTTCCTTGGTCTGACTTTCGACGCGTTCGGCGCGCCGGAATTCTTCCACGAACTGGCGGCATACGCGGAAATGGCGATCGGCCTGCTCTCGCTGTACGGCTGCGGCGCCAATGTCCTGAATGTACATTTCGGACGCGAGTTCCTGCCGATCGGCCGACCTTTCGGGATCTTCAAACCTCGTCCTTGATTTGCGCACACGCACCGTTAGACCGTCCCGCTTCGCGTATCTACGCGAAGCGGGATTTTTGCGTCTTCGTTGATTCTTTCATGAAAAGACTTGATTTACTTACTAAATGTAACTATAATGATGTTAAGTAAGCAAAATAGAGTCGGCAGTGCGGTGCGCAGGCGATCCTCCAGGAGCGTTGGCGCAGACTGCATATCGCCGAAAAAGGAGTCTTTTCCCATGAAAATCGAAGTCTGGTCAGACTATGTCTGCCCATTTTGTTATATCGGCAAACGCCGCCTTGAACACGCCCTGGAGCGTTTCCCGCACAACGGTCAAGTTGAAGTCGTCTACAAGAGTTTCGAACTTGATCCGAATGCCCATGTGCATACGAACGGCGACATTCACGATCTGCTCGCCGGCAAATACGGCATGAGCCGCGAACAGGCCATGGCTTCGAACCGCAGCGTCGGCGAAGCGGCCAACAGCGTGGGTCTGAACTACGATTTCGACCGGATGCGCTATACGAATACGTTCGATGCACACCGGGTCGCGCATTTTGCGGCAGAGAAAGGTCTGTCCCAAGCCGTGACCGAACGTCTGATGCAGGCTTACTTCACCGAAGGCGCCTTCTTGGGCGACCACGAAGAAATCGCGAAGCTCGCGGCGGAAGCCGGACTGGACCCAGACGAAGTGCTCGGCGTGTTGAAGTCGGACGCTTACGGCGACCGGGTCCGGGCGGACGAAGATCAGGCGATGCAGCTCGGCGTACGCGGCGTGCCGTTCTTCGTACTCGACGGCAAGTTTGCCGTATCGGGCGCACAGCCGGACGAAGTCTTCGACCAGGCGCTGACCCGCGCATGGGGCGATCGTTCGCCGCTGACCGTACTGGGCGCCGATTCGGGCGATGCCGACGGATGCTCGGACGGCTCCTGCGCAGTGCCGCCGAGCAAACCGGAGTAAGGCTAGCCGGCGGCAGCCGTAGGAACGCCTGGCCGATCCAGATCGGCCTCCGCTTGGAGATTGGAAACCTCAAAAAAGCTTGCCGGGATCGTTCCCGGCAAGCTTTTTTGAGGTTCGCGGCGGAAGAAACACGCTCTCCGGCCGGGCCCTACCTATTCATGAATTTGCAGAAAACGGATTGCGGCGGCTTCTTCGACCTGCTACGCTGAACACACCGAACAGCGAACACCGGACAAGAAGGAGGCCGTATGAAAAAGAATCCGAGAAAAAAACAGATTGTCGACGCCGCAGCCCGGACGATCGCGGAGAAAGGCTACGACAGTGCTTCGATCAAGGAAATTGCGGCGGAAGCGGGACTTGCCGCACACGGCCTGATCCACTATTATTTCAAAACCAAAGAAGACATCCTGCACGAAGTGCTCCGGCGGAGCCGCGAACGCTGCGAAACGGAATTCGGCGAACCGCTTCCGGACGATTCCGCGAAGCCGCTGTTCGAAGCGGAGCCCGCACGGCCGCGTACAGCCGCACACGGACACGAAGCCGATTGGTACAAGCTGCGCTACGAATTGTTCGCCCAAGGCCTGCGCAGCCCTCGGTTGGCCGGAGAAGTCGGCGAACTGCTCGAGATCGGACGCTCGGGGATCGCGGACGTCCTGGACGCGTCGCTGCGCGGTATCGAAGACGAAGAACGCGATGCGCTGTCCGCGATTCTGCTGTCCTGTTTCGACGGTCTGGCGCTGCAGAAGCTGCTGAATCCCGAACTTGATCTGGAGAAAGCGTACGGCCTGCTCGAAACGATGATTGTGAACCGATTTTCGTCGGCCGATTAGTCCACCGATTGGAGCCAGGCAGACAGGCGCGCTTCCTGCAGCCGATGATGCCGGTAATGCATCTCGGTCAGCTTGAGCCATTCTGCCGCATTCAGACCGCCGAACCTCGGATGCGGCGCCGTCCGCCGGGAGGACGAAGCGGCCACCCGAGGTTCCAGCTCCCGTACGGTTTCGAGCACACGCTCAAGCCCGGTCACGATCTGCGCCTTGCTCTCCGGCTGCTGCGGCGTATACTGCGGCGAAGCCGGTACCCGGACCGGCGCAGGAGGGAAGCTGCCCGTGAGGAAAACGGACCTCGCGATTTCTGTCTTGGGCATGGATTCTTCCGCAGGATTCTCGGCCGTTTCCAGACAGCGCTGCACATTTGCCAGCTGCATATACAGCGCGGATCCCGCCAGATGCATCAGCATCTGTCCGAGGGACCATTCTTCCGGATCGGGCTGCCTGCGCAGCTGCTCGAGATCCAGCGCATCGATGCGGGAGAGATAATACCCGGTAGACTGCTTCAGGCTCTGCAGAAGCGGACCGTCCTCTGTTGGAATCGCAGCGCTTGCTGCAGGAAGTTCGGCGGCGGACGTATTCGGATGGATCGTGTTCATGGGATCATCGTCTCCTCTTCGTATCGGATAATCCCATTGTAGCGTCCCGCTGCTGACATCTGCCTGTCAGTAGCTTTTCAACATGTTCCGGAGTTCTTCGCGAACGAGATCGCGCAGCTCTTCGGGTTCAAGCACTTCGGCGGAAGCGCCCAGTCCCAGCAGCATCGGCAGCAGGTCTTCGTACCGTCTCATCCGAAAATGCAGCAGCACCCCCGACTCGCCCTGTTCCGTCTTGTCCAGATAGTACGAACGCTGCTCCTTGACCCGTTCGGCCGCAGCCGCGTCGGCGCGGACAATCGCCCTCAGCGTCCGGTCGTCCTGCACCCGGTAATCCGACAGACGAAAATCGTCCGGCAGGCTGAACGGTTCGTCCGTCCGGATCAATTCGCTGATATGGGACAAACGGAAATGGCGGATCGCCTGACGCAGGTCGCAGCGGGCGACCAGAATCCAGCTTCCCCGCAGCAGTACGACTCCGTACGGCGCGGCTCTGCGGCGTTCTTTTGGCGAAGGTTCCAGCGCTTCTTCTCCGACTCTGACATATTCGAATTCCACCTTGCGCCGCTCCAGTATGGCTTCCTGCAGCTTCTCCATCCGGTTCAGCACCTCTTCGTCCTGCGGCTGGCGCTTCTCGTCCACCAGTTTCGCCGTCTCCCGCAGCCGCCCGACATCTTCCCGTACGTCCGCAGGGAGAACCAGTTCAATCTTCTCCCGGAACGTATGCGCGCCTCTTCGTACCCGGCTCGCGAAATGGCGTTCCGTAAACTCCGCTCCCATCAATGCCGCAAGCGCTTCGTCCGTCGTCAGCATCACGGGCGGAAGAAAATAACCTTCCATCAGCGAATACCCCGCCCCCGGTGTTCCCAGAAGCGGCACCCCCGACTCGCTGAGCGCCTGCATATCGCGATAAATGGTTCGTACACTGGTCTCGAACGTCTGTGCCAGATCTTCTCCGCGAATCGTGCCTCCGCGCTGCAGACGAAGCAGAATCGCCAGCATCCGGTCCGTTTTGTTCATTTGGGCGCCTCCTTCGGACTGCCTGTTTTTTCTTTTTCGCTTACGTCCGTTCCCCTTCGAAAAGCTTAGGGAGCCAGCCGGTCGCCGACCGGAATATCCCGTCCCTCCCGCACTTCGACGCCGCCTACAGGCATGAAGGGCCCCTGCTCACCCCGAAAATAAAGCGGAAGTCCTTCCGTCAAAAACAGGTTTGTCTCCGCCGGATTCTGCCGCTGATGATGCAGGTGGAGATGCGGTTCGCTGGAACTCCCCGAATTGCCGACCCTTGCCAGAAGATCGCCTGCCTCCACATGTTCACCGGTCTGCACTTCGACGGAACCCTGCATCAAATGGGCCAATACCAGGTAGGTCCCCGTGGCATCCAGGCGAATATACACATGGTTGCCCGCCAGTGTCTCCGAATCGCTGACGCCCGGCGCATGATCGGCTTCGTCCCCTCGCGCCTCCACGACCGTTCCGGCCGCGGGGGCCAACACCTGACGGCCGTAAATGCCGTAATCTTCAAGCCGCGAACTTCCGATACCCGCCGGGTCGGCCAGCAGATCGTAAGCCCAGCGTTCGTTCGGCGCGGCGGCATGGTAATTGGTTCGCAGACGGTCGCCTCCCCAACCTACAATCGCCGGCTCCGCAAAAGGAGAAGCGATCGTTACGGAAGGTTCTGTCCGCGCAGCGTCTGCCGGGTAGGCCATCTGTCCGATTCCGGCAAACCACAAAGCGGGCCAGGCGCCCAGCACAAATGCGGCCGCCAGCAAAATCCGGAAAACCGGACGGAAGAAGGTGGATCTTCTCTCCCTCCCGCGTAGCTTGCGAATCGCGAAGCGGAATCCCCACACCGCGACCAAGATCAGCATCAGCAGTACGGCGATAAGACTGTAAGCCTGGATCAGCCACCAGGCCAGCACGCTTGGAACGCCTCTCCAACCCCATACGGCGGTCCATAAGCCAATCGGCGGCAGACACGGCAGCAGGCCGCCGACCCATGCGGCCCGGCGGCCTTGCATTCGGTTCTTCTTGTTCATCGTATACCCTCCCGTTTAGGTTCTGTACACAGTCTAAGCGGGAAAACTTACGACTTGGGAGACGAAAAACTTACGGCTTTCTTACAGATTCCACCCTTAACCCGGATTGGGGTACATGCACCGTGAAGCAGGTCTCGAATCTGTCGCTGCGGACTTCCACTTCCGCGCCGTGCAGACGAGCGATTTCTCGGACGGCCGCGAGGCCGAGTCCGCGTCCTTTCCGGGAGGCGCTGCGAGATTTATCGCCTCTGTACATCCGCTCAAACAGATGCGGAAGATCTTCCTCCGCGATAGGCTCACCTTTGTTGGCGATCTCGATCACGATCCGCCCTGCCTCCAGCCAGGTTCGGACAATCAGCCATCCGCCCGAGCCGCCGTAGCGTATTCCATTGTCGATCAGGTTGCCTAGCAGCCTGGCCAGCAGAGCCGGGTCTCCGTAAACTTCGGCGTTTTCCGTTCCAGGCCGGAACTCTTTCTCCAGCTTCATCCCCGCCCGTTCCAACCCGGGAACAAAGTCGGCCAGAACCTGCCCAAGAAGGGTCTCCAGCGCAAAAAAAACAAAGCCCGCTTGTACGTCTCCGGCTCCGATCAGCGTGTAATCCAGCAGTTGATCGGCGTATCCTTCCAGCTCGCCGGTCTTCCGGCGGGCCGCCCCGATGCAGCGAAGCGCTTCGGCCAGGGCAGCGGCTTCTTCGGCGGCCGCAGCGCCGCGGCTTGAAAAGGGACTTTCCTCCAACTTCAAGGAGGGGCTCGAACCGCACCGCTTCAGTCGGAGTTCGGCCATCTCCAGATAGCCCGACAGCGAAGTCAGAGGCGTACGCATATCGTGTGACAGCGAGGCGATCAGCCTGTTCTTGTCTTCTTCGGCGCTTCGTTCACGCTCGTCGGCCCGCTCCAGCGCTTCGGCCATCCCGTCGATTCGCCGGGACAGTCTGCCCAACTCGTCACCGCTCGTTTCCCCAATCCGGCAGGTCAGATCGCCCTGACCGATCCGCTCCGCAGCCGATCCGATGCTCTCGATCCGCCTGATCAGCCCCCTTGTCAGGAGGGACGCAAAGCTCAAGGCGAGCAGAACGAATCCCGCAAAATAAATCCAGGCATACGACTGTTCCCACTGCGCAGCCTGTGCGGTCGAAATCCCTGCCAGCGAAGGGAGCAGCGATTGTACAGCGACAATCGACAAACCGGCCAGAACCATTCCGACAGCGGCAGCCGCGTAAAATTTAGCCCGGATGCCCGGTACGCGTTTCTTTTTCAATTCGGTAGCCCACTCCCCATACGTTTTGGATCATGCGAGTTTGACGGTCATCGTCTCCGATCTTCTCGCGCAGCCTTGCAATATGTACCATGACCGCCGATGCGTCGTTCTTGAGCGGTTCTTCCCCTCGGACTCTTCCGTAGATCTGCTCGGGCGTAAAGATTTGTCCGCGGCTTCCGGCAAGCAGCAGCAAGATATCGTATTCGGTCCGCGTCAGACGAATCTCGGTTCCTTCCGCAGCCACGCGCCGAGCGGAAGGCTCGATCGTCAGCCGTCCGACCCGGATCGTATTCTCGGTTTGTTCCGTCCCCCCTGCCCCTTCTACACCTTTGCTTCGACTTTCTCCGCCAAGCTCCCTGTATCGGCGCAGCAAAGCGCCCACGCGTGCCGACAGTTCCGACAAACTGAACGGCTTGACCAAATAATCGTCCGCCCCCATGCGCAGACCGATCACTTTGTCCGCATCCGCCGCCCGCGCACTCAGCAGCAGAATCGGCACGTTGGATACCGCACGCAGCGCCCGGCAGACTTCGAGTCCGTCTTTTTCCGGCATCATGATATCCAGCAGCGCCAGCGAAATACGGCTTCGCTCCCAGATCTCCAGCGCTTCCCGTCCGTTTGCGGCCGTATGTACGGTATAGCCTTCAAGTTCCAGGTAAGTCCGAACCACATCCAAAATGTCCGGGTCGTCATCTACGACCAGCAGCTCGCATTCTTGGTCCATGCTCTCCTCCTTGGCGGGATACCCGCTTTATAGATACGCAGCGATCAGACCGGCTCCGTCCGGCAGGGGCGGATTCGCCCGAAGACGCCCACCCCGCAAAAAGAAGGCCTTCCACCTGCTCCAGATAGAAACGGTTCATCTCCGCCACCATCGGATCGTCTTCCACAATCCGTACCCGAATCATTTCGGTTCCTCCTTTTGCCCGGGATACGGAATCCGAACATGGAATTCGGTTCCGCGCCCGATTTCGCTTCGATACGAGACAGAACCTCCGAGCCGCTCCGCACTGCGCCAAACCGGATACAATCCGACGCCCCGGCCTTCGCCTTTGATGGAATAGCCTTGTTCATATAGACGTCTGCCGACTTCCTCGGAGAAGCCCTTTCCGTTATCTTCGACTTCGATATCCAAAAAACCGTTCGCGCAGCGAAACGAGATCGCCGCTTCCTTGTGAATCTTCATAACTAAGCCAATTATACCGGATGCTCCGACAGGCCGCGAGGAAGAAGAACACAGCCGCCGGACTGCGGCGGCGCCTTGCGCTCGACCCCGCGCAAACCCAAACAGCCTTCCGGAATATGCCGGAAGGCTGCACAGCGATCATTATGAAGGTACGCGGGGCCTCCGCTTCGACTTATCCCAAAGTCAGCCCGCGATCCAAAGGTTCGGACTCGAATGCCCGGAAGACGGGCGACAGCCTGCTCACCCGCTGGCTAACCGCCTCCGCTTCGGCCATCTTCCCCGATGTCCGATAAAATTCTTCCAGCAGCCGGGCATGTCCCAGCCAGAGTCGGCGAAGACGATCCCGTTCGCTCTCCGCCCAAACATAATCGTGGCCGCTCAAATACTCGCCCGTATAACGCGACAGCGCCGCTTCATATCTGGCGGCCGTGCCTGGACCGATCGGAGGCAGCGACGCGGCTTCTTCTTCCCACTGCCGGACGTCCAGCTGCACCTGCCCGAGTTCAAGGCGGTAGCCGGATACCGGCCCGCCTTTGACAATGGAGATATTCAATCCCGCTTCTTTTAATACCGCCCGGACGGTGTACACCGTATTGTACAGCTGCGCCGCCGCCCGCTCCGAATCGAAGCCGTTCCACAGCAGCCCGAACAGCTCATCCCGACCGACAATACGCCCGCGGTTATGCAGCAGATAGGCGAACAGTTCCTGCGCTTTGCTCGTTCCCCATTTCATATAGGCCGCCCCCGTATCCGGATGATGCACCCTCAGCGGACCCAGACAGAGCAGCAAGGGGCTGCTGTTCGGATTCGCTTCCCGGCAGGTCCCGTGTTCCAGACGATGCCGGGCTCGATCCAGCGTTTGGCCGAGCCTCTGGCGGTTGATCGGTTTCCTCATATAATCCAGCGGATAAAATTCGTAGGCGTCCAGCGCATGACGCACGGAGCCGCTCGTGAATACGATATCGACCGCCTCGTCCAAAGCCCGAATCCGGGCCGCGAGCTCAAGCCCGTCGATTTCCGGCATTTCGATATCGAGAAAAACGATATCCGGCGCCGTTTCTCCGATCTCTTCCAACGCCCGTTTCGCATCGCTGAACATGCCCGCGACCCGAACCCCACTTTGCTGCTCCAGCATATTTTTCAAGTGCAGAAGCGCCAATTTTTCATCATCTACCAGCAGCGCTCTCATCTGCCCACTTCCTTTCGTCCGAATCGTTCCTTTTTTTAAAAGTCCCCGCCCGGATTGCTCCGGGCGGGGACTTCGTTGGACTTGGCTTAGTCAGCGGATACCCATTCTTCTCCGCCTTCGGTGCGGCTCACGTATCCGTGGTCGAGCGCCGCTTCCATCAGATCCGCGTAGGCCCAGTGGCCCGCCGATACATCCGGCCATTTCGCGCCCTGCGCTTCATGCAGCGGTCCGCGGGCGAACAGCCGGTTCAAGATCGTGACCGCTTCCGCCCGGGTCAGTTCCTGCTGCGGACGGAACGTCCCGTCCGGGTAGCCGGTCATGATGCCCTGGCTCTGCACGGCGGCAATCTGGCCGCCGGACCAGCCGTTGGCCCGGACATCCGGGAACACACCCGCCGCATCCGCTTCGGACAACCCCAGATAGTTGAAGGCGATCGACGCCATTTCTTCCCGGGTGATCGCCCCGTTCGGCTTGAAGCTGCCGCCGACGTAGCCTTTCATCCAGCCCGCTTCGGTCACTTGACCGATTTCGGTGCGGGCCCAGTAGCCGATCCGCAGATCGGAGAAGACGGACGCCGCGTTCGCCGCCGCAGGCGACTGCAGCTGGCCCAGACGGGTCAGCATCGCCGCCATCTCGGCGCGGATCACGCCTTGATCCGGACGCAGCGTTCCGTCGGTATACCCTTGGATATACGCGTCATGGTGCTTCGTATCGCCCAGATGCACGATGGTGAAATTGCTGAACTTCTGGATCCCGAAGCGCAGACCCAGCTTGCCGCTGCCTGCGGCCGCTTCGTCCATGGTGACGACTCCGCCGCGTTCGTCGGCAGCTTCGTGCCGTCGAGTGGCAGAACCAGCGTGACCGGACGGCTCGACAGATTGGTCTCGATGGTCATCGGACGCGAGACGACCTTCGCCGCTTCGTTTCCGCTCAGCTCGCGAACCACCTGTTCGGTGACGGCGCGCGTTTCGACCTGCTGCCGCTGCTGCGGCTGCTTGATCGGAACAAGGCGGAAGTAGAAATCGTCGTTCCACCCTGCCAGCGACGACGCCGGAACGATCACGGTGCCGTTCGGGTTGTGGATCTCGAGATCGATACCGTTCTTCACCAGCAGAGCGGCGGTCGCCTGCGGGATCTTGACGTTCACTTCGCTGACCGCGTCATTCGGATCCGGAATCAGAATCCGGGCGGTCGGATCTTTTTTGACCAGCGCTTTGTCGATCGCTTCCTGCGCTTTGGTTGGTGTCAAGTTCACCAGATCGCTCAGCGATCCGTCCGCATGGGTTGTCCGTTCCAGTTCAACTTTGGTGATGTCGGCCAGATCTACAGAACCGGAAGCCACATCGACCGAAATGATCTGCTTGGTCGGCGCAGGCGGTGCCGGGACAGAGGGTTGGGACGGCGGCTGTACCGGAGTTACCGGAGTCGTCGGGTTCGACGGTTCGGTCGGCACGACTGCAAGTCCAAGGCGTGCCGCATTCAGGCGATTCAGCGCCGCGTCGATCATAGCTTGGGTCGCCGACTTGTCGCCGAGCACTTGAGTCGCTTCGTTCAGAACCTGCTGCAGTTCGTTCCAGCTCGACGGCGTGTAGGCCGAACCGTTCAGGTTCTCGCCGATAACGGCGTCCTGACGCTGCTGGAGAGCCGTTTTGTCCACCACGGTGAACGTGCGGGTCTTAACGGCTGTCAGCGAGCCTTTGGTCGCTGTGACGACAATCGTATAAGTGCCCGGAAGAAGCGGCTGCTCGGATGTGTAGGCCCAGCTTCCGGAAGGATCGATAACCGCTTGACCGCCGGCACCGTCGACAGGATTGCCTTGGGCGTCGCGGATCGCGACCGTCAGCGAATCAACCTCCGGGTCGACACTGCCGGCAAACGCCGGCTCTCCGCCGTACACGACACCCGTCACGGTATCCGGCTGCGCGATGTTGAGCGAAGCTCCCAGACCGCTCTCCGCCTGTTCATTGAAACTTGATACAGGCACCCCGTTCAGCCCCTGCAGACTGCCCGACGCGGAATCGTACGAGACCCCGGCCGTATCGATATTCGACAGATCCAGACCGGAAGGAAGTCCGATCAGCACCCGCTTCGGATCCTGGGGATCCACGGTGAGGTTCAGCTGTTCGGCCGGAATATCCTGCCCGCCGATCCGAACCGTAAAGCCTGCGGGTACTCCGTCGAATTCGACACCGCGGTCGAGCGTGACGACAAGACGCGAACCGGAAAGGCCTTTTTCCAGCACGGCACGTTCGAATTTCACTCCTACCGGTTCCAGTGCGTCGTAAGCTTCGGACAATTCCTTCAGAGCCTGATCGACTGCGCTTTGCGAAGCCGGGTCATTCGACAGGACCGTCTTGGCCTCGTTCAGCTTCGTCTGCAGCAGGTTCCAACTGTCTGCCGTGTAATCGCCCGGCTTCAGCGTACCGCCGGACAGTCCGCCGTCGATCGCGGAAGTCTGCGCCGCCAGAGCCGTTTTGTCGACATGGGCGAACGTGAAGAAACTTCCGTCCGGCAGCTCGCCGCTGTTCAGCGAGATCCGGCCGTCGCTGTCAAGCGGGTAGAACTGGGCACCGGCAAAATGTTCATCTGCGCTTGTGACCAGATAATACCGCTCGAAAGGCGATGCGGATTGCGCGAGATCCAGATCCAGCGTAACCGTCTGATCGACCCAATCCGTTCTCTCCACTTTGAACGTACGCTCCATCACCGGGAAACTGCCGGTCTGCGGATCCGCGACCGTACCGGTATAAGCGGCCGCTTTGCCGTTATCGCCGAAGGTCAGAAACGACTGGGGATTCGTCATGGTCCCCGCGTTGTCTTTGTTCGATGCCGCTACGCTTTCACCCAGCGCAAGCGTGACAAGCGCCCCGTTATTCTGCGACTTGGACTGCTTCTGATTCAGTCCGCTCTGCGCATCACGGCCGATCCCGGTGATCCGGTATCCGTAGCCCGTGTTGTCATCGGCATCCCAGATCGGGCTTCCGTCGCTTGCGACGTAATCCACATTTTCAAGATCGTCGCCTGTCAGGGTAATTCCGTATTTGATAGCCAGGTAGCTGTTGACCTGTTCGCGCTCATCATCCGTAAGCTTACGGTTGAAGACGAGCATTTCGGAAATGCTGCCTCTCAGCACCTGATTATGGGCAGCGCCGAAATAGTAAGCATTGGTGCTCGGAACCTGGCTCTTGAAGTTGACGGAGTTATTCGTATCCAGCTCGATCGTGTCCCCGGTGATCTCCGCAGCCCACTCGCCCGGCATGCTTCGCATATTCAAGATGTTCGCCCCGGTCAAATCATGTCCGCTAATATCGACCTCGCGGGATTTGTCGGAACCGAAATAAGAATGCAGCTCGGAAGGAATATAGCGGGCGCCTGCCGAAGAATAGGTTCCGCCGATTTCCCAAGGATAACCCGCATTGCTATTATCCGGCCTTGCGGTCTGCACGGAGAATACTTCGACCGTATCCGTAATGCCGCTCTTGAATCCCGACGCTTCGGGAACATAGAAATAACCGTAGCCTTTATAAGCCGGATTAAAATTCAGAACGGACGAATCGTAAGTCACGGTTCCCGAAGCCGTCCATTCGAACGGCGCAGCCAGATCCTGCAGCTTGCCGATCGTCTGCCCCTGCATCTGTGAAGAGCTCTGCGCCAGGTCCACCCATGAGATCAGTCCCGCCTGAACTCCGCCCGCGTAGACATTCTCGGTCACCGATACGCCGGCACTTTGCGTTCCGGCTGCGGACACGCTGCCGCTTCCCGGTCCGATTCCCGCCAAACTTCCGGCCGCCAGCACCCCCGCCAACGTGAGTCGGAGCTTTTTGCCCGAACCTGCTGTACCTTTCATTTTCAACACTTTTACCATCCCCCTGCCTTTTGTATGAACCGCTTCCGGCCTATGTGTACCGTTTCTCCCCAAGGCTAACAGGCCTACATCTACAAAAATATACAGTTCAACTGAAAGACCCCGGACCTACGACCAAACCGGAACGCAAAAGGTCGGGCAGCGGTGTCCGCAATCCGGTATCTTAGACGACAAGGAGGGGAATGCGGTGAACCATCTCGACAAGATGAACGAAGCGATGGCCTATATCGAACGCAATCTGGACGGCGACATCGACTTGAGTCAAGCCTCCCGGATCGCGCTGTGTTCGGAGCATCATTTCAAGCGGATGTTTTCTTTTCTTGCGGGGGTGACGCTTGCGGAACATATCCGGCGCAGACGCCTGACGGCGGCCGCGTTCGAGCTGCAGACGGGAGATGCGAAGGTCATTGATCTCGCACTCCGGTACGGTTACGATTCGGCCGATTCTTTTGCCCGGGCGTTCCGGCAGCTGCACGGCATGGCACCGTCGGAAGCGCGCCGCCGGGGAGCCGAACTCAAAGCTTACCCGCCCATGACCTTCCGGTTAACGATCGAAGGAGGAGAACGGATGAATTATCGAATTGTGAAGAAAGAAGCTTTTCGGATCGCGGGGCTTATGAAAAGGGTCCCGATCGTCTTTCACGGAGTGAATCCGGCTATTGCGGAGATGTGGCAGAGTCTGGATGCGGAGAAGATCGGCAGGATGAAGGAACTGTCGAACACGGAGCCGGGCGGGGTCGTCAGCGCTTCGACGAATTTCTCGGAAGAGCGGATGCAGGAAAAAGGCGGCCTGGATCATTACATCGGCGCCGCCACGACGCTGCCCGCTCCCGCGGGATATGCTTCGCTGGAAGTGGCGGCTTCGAGCTGGGCTGTGTTTGAAGCGGTCGGCCTGTTCCCGAGTGCGCTGCAGGAGATCTGGGGACGGATCTACTCG
This sequence comes from Saccharibacillus qingshengii, assembly GCF_013185195.1. Lineage (GTDB taxonomy): Bacteria > Bacillota > Bacilli > Paenibacillales > Paenibacillaceae > Saccharibacillus > Saccharibacillus qingshengii. The sequence goes on along the minus strand of NZ_JAAZWC010000004.1, from coordinate 112,302 downwards.
GAATGGTTCCCGTCGTCCGGTTATCAGCAGGCCGAAGGACCGGAGATCCTGTGGAATGAACAGCGCGATCAGAGCGCAGCGGATTACCGCAGCGAGATCTGGATTCCGGTCGCTCCGAGACGCGGCTGAATCCAAGAATAAGCGGAGGCGCAAGGCCTCCGTTTTTTTCTTCATTTATTCAATAGACGGACGATATCCGCCTTATGCCCGCCATTTCATGAACCGGTGCTCGATCAGGTCGACCAGCAGAAACAACGCGAAGCCGGCTGCGCTGAACAGCAGGATCCCCGCATACATCTCGGCGTAATCGAGACGCAGCCACGCATCCATAATAAAGTAGCCCATCCCGTGCTCGGTTCCGTAAATTTCGGTGAAAAAAAGCACGGAAAACGCCGTGCCCAGCGAAATCCTGAGGGTACTGAGCATGGAGGACAGCGCGCCCGGCAGCGTCGCGTGCAGAAACCGTTCCATCCGCCCCGCTCCCAGACTGGTCAACACCTCATACGTATTCGCCGGAATGGCTTTGACCCCGTCGCGGACCGAGATTATGATCTGAAAAACGAGAATAAGCGCGATCATCCCGATCTTCGACGCTTCGCCCAGGCCGAGAAACAGCATCGCTACCGGCAGCAGCGCAATTTTCGGGACCGGATAGGTGAGATACACAATCGGATCAAGCAGCTGGTTCCAGCGGGGCGAGCGGCCCATCAGCAGACCCGGCAGCAGACCGAGAAGCAGAGCCAGGCCGATTCCGGCGAAGACGCGTCCCAGGCTGGTGCCGATATGAAGCAGCGTCTCGCCGCCGTCCAGCGCAAACAGCGCCCGGTATACGGCCAGAGGCGAAGGCAGCATATCGCGATGCAGCAGTGCCGCCAGAAGCGCCCATAAGGCGTGCAGCGCGGCGAATACGGCCAGCAGGCGAAGAACGAATCGGCCCGGATCAGGATTCATGGGTTGTCCCCCGCCCTTCCCGCAGCAGACCGCGCAAAGCCCGGGTCTGTTCCTGAAACTTCTCGCTGTCGCGTTTGTCTTCGAACGGCAGCCCGGCGAGCGCTTCGTTGTCGATCTGCAGCAGACCTCCCGTGTACATTGAAGCTTCCGCGCGATTCCTATCGTCTCCGGTCGACGCGCCTTCGGGCAGCAGCAGGATCCTGCGGCCGAGCAGCACGGCTTCTTCCACGTCGTGCGTCACGAACAGCATCGTCGAAGGCTGGGCTCGCCAACTGCCGAGCAGCAGACGCTGGAGCCCTTCGCGCGTGACGGCGTCGAGCGCGGAGAACGGCTCGTCCAGCAGGAGCAGGTCCGGGCGCACCGCGAAAGCGCGGGCGATCGCGACGCGCTGCTGCTGTCCGCCGCTCAGCTCCCGCGGATAGCGGCGTTCCAGGCCGCCCAGGCCTACCCGCTCAAGCCAGCGGGCGGCGGCTTCTTCGCGCACGGCGCGCGGCTCTTCCGGGCGCGCGATCCGAAGCGCGGTGCGGATGTTTCGAACAGCCGTCTGCCACGGCAGCAGCCCGTAGTTCTGCGGCACGAAGCCGACGCGCACGGCGGCCTGCCCGTTTGCGGCACCGCCGGATTTGCGTCCGCCGAGCGGACGGCCGCCCAGGGCAAGGCTGCCGCCATAATCCGGCAGCAGTCCCGCGGCGGCACGCAGCAGCGTCGATTTGCCGCTGCCGGAAGGGCCGAGCACGGTGTAGATCCCGGGCTCGGGCAGATCCAGGTCGAGCGGGCCGATCACCGGAACGCCGTCGTAGCCGGCGGTAAATCCCCGGGCGGCGAAACCGGCGCCCGGGGTGACGGTCCATCGGGCTTGCCTGGCAGCGGCCGCTTGTTCGATCATGTTCTTCTCCTCCTTCCGGGATCCGGATGCTTTATTTGAATTGGACATCCGACATGACGTCGGCAGCTTGAATATCCCGCTTCAGCAGCCCTTTCTCCCGGGCCCAATCCAGGGCGGAATTCACCTGCTCCGGATCCGCCTGGTTGGCCGGAACGTACTCCGGCACTTCGATCTGATCCTTGAGCGTATCGGGATAACCGACTTCTTCGATAATCAGATCGACGTATTCGGACTGATCGTGATTCTTCATATAATCGACCGCCTGATCGTAAGCGGCATACATATCGCGAATGGCTTCGCCCTTTGCATCGATCACACTCTGCGGGAAAGCCAGCACGAACGGATTGATCTTCGCGGTCTGCGTCGAGCCCAGAACGGCAAGCCCCGCTTCCCGGCCCATCGTCACGAACGGCTGCGGCAGCACCGCCGCGTCCGCTTTGCCGTTCTTGAGCAGTTCAAGGCGGGTCGGAATCTGCGGCACTTCGGTAATGGTAATCTCGTCTTCCGTCAGCCCCGCCTGCTCGAGCATCATCGCCATCGTATATTCGGTCGAGGTGTTTTTGGACAGAATGACCGTTTTGCCTTTCAGATCCGCTACGCTTGCGATATCCGCATTTCCGGTCAGCAGATCGAACTCGCCGAACGTCGTGCTTGTGATCTTCACATCCTGGCCCGCTTCATTATAGATCGAGATGGCGACCAGATCGGCGCTCAACCCTTCGACTTTGCCCGCCTGAAAAGCGACATCGCGGTCTTTCGCGCTCTTGAACGTCTGAATATCGAGATTCACGCCCTGCTGCTTGTCGAAGCCCTGCTCGTGCGCCACGATAAAAGGAATGGCGTCGATCGACGGCAGCAGTCCCAACGTGATCGTGGCCGTATCCGGCTGTCCTGCGGCATCCGCCGCTCCGGCCGTACCCGCGCCCGGCGAACTGCCGCAGCCTGCAAGCGCAGCGCCAATCGCCGCCGTAAGCAGCATCAGCCCCACGCGTCCTGTTCCCCAAGAAGCTTTTGTCTGTGTTTGATCGATTTTCATTTTTCTCCAACCCCTGTTCGATGAATAAGTACTTTTCTGCCAAAAAGTTTGTTAATTAATTCACAATATAACCTGGACGCTCCCATTTTACTCCTCTATACGCATTTTGTATATTCATAAATTTAGATAAGCGGATTTGTAATATGACATTTGTCATCTGTGTCATCTGACGTTTATGACTGTGCGGCTTCTCTCTTCCCCGCTATACTTGCAATAACAGAGACGTTCCAAGGAACGCCATTGAAAGGGGAGTCATTCATGACCGCGTCCCGTGCCCACAATCCAATTACGGAACTCAAACAGCATATGAAACCTTACGAAAAAGCCGACACCAAAGCCAGCGTTCTTCAGCTGTTCAATACGATTATCCCGCTCATCTTGTTCTGGGTCGGAGGTTATCTGGCCATGTCGATCTCCTATTGGCTGGCCCTCCCGCTGCTGCTCGTGGCTTCCGGCTTCGTGATCCGGACCTTCATCATTTTCCACGACTGCACGCACGGTTCTTTCTTCAAAAACAAAAAAGCGAATGACATTGTCGGCACGATCACCGGCGTCATTACGATCATGCCGTATCGCAAATGGAAATACAGCCATACGATGCACCATGCGACAAGCAGCAACCTCGACAAGCGCGGCGAAGGCGACATGTGGCTGCTGACCACCGAGGAGTATGAACAAGCTTCCTTCTGGACACGCCTGGCTTACCGTTTCTACCGCAACCCGCTTGTCATGTTCGGAATCGGACCGATCTTCGTCTTCCTGATTCAAGGTCGCTTCAACCGCAAAGGCGCAAAAGCTCTGGAACGCCGCAACACTCACTTGACGACGATCCTGATCGTGCTGCTGTATGCGGGTCTGATCTGGGCGATGGGCTGGCAGGCGTTCCTGCTCGTGCAAGGTCCGGTCTTCTTCTTCTCCGGCATGCTCGGCATCTGGCTGTTCTACGTACAGCATCAATTCGAAGATTCGTACTTTGAACACGAAGAAGAATGGAATTACGTGAACGCGGCCGTCGAAGGCAGCTCGTACTACAAACTGCCGAAGCCGCTTCAGTGGATCACCGGCAATATCGGCTTCCACCATGTGCATCACCTGAGTCCCAAAGTTCCGAACTACAATCTGGAAAAAGCGCATGATTCGTCCGTACCGCTGCAAAAAGCGACGACGATCACGCTGAAAACCAGCCTGCAGTCGCTCAAGTTCCGCCTGTGGGACGAAGAAACCAAGACGTTCACCGGCTACGGCCGCAAAGTACGCAGCGGACTGCCGAAGAACGCGGTGCAAAGCGTCTCCCGCGAATTAAGCAAGAAAACGGCACTTCCACACGAGTAATCGAAGACGCGCCGATCGAATCGATCAGACCCCGGCATTCCGTATTCCGGGGTCTTTGCTTTGGGAAAAACATAGAGAAAATACGGCCGCACCCCGCATTTTCGTCATCGCCGCCGATTCCGCATCCAGGCTCAAGACGGAATCGGGTTGGGAAAAAAGGAGGCCTCGGGTTATAATGATCACAAAAAACCAGACCGTGCATGCACCCGCCGCGGTCGCAGCGCCGGTATCGCTTTTGAGGGGGCAGTCGATCATGCAGAAATGGTACCAGATCTTTCAGCGCAGCACCGGCCTCAACCCTTACGTTTGGGTCGTGTTCTATATTCTGCCGTTCTACTTCATCTTCCGTTCATCGACACCGTTCCACGTTGTAGCGGGCATTGGCATGGTGGTCGGCTTCTTCGTCTGCTACCTGCTGGCTTTTGCTTCCAAAGGACGGCTGCTCTATTTCTGGACAAGTATGCAGATCGTGTTCTCGGTCTCGATGACGCTGATGTTCGGCTATATGTATTTTGCCGTATTTCTCGCTTATTTCGTAGGCAATATCCGCGGCAAAGGAGGCTTCTTCACGCTCTACTGGATCCAGCTTGCCGCCGCGCTCGCTTCCGTGTACGTCGGCTACGTCCATCTCAACCCGCTGATGGTCAGTCAGTGGCCGTTCGTTGCCCTGACGGTGATCGCGGTTATCCTGCTGCCGGTCACGACGTACAACCGCAACCGCAGCGAACGGCTTGAAGGCCAGCTCGAAGACGCGAACAAACGGATCTCGGAGCTTGTCGTTATGGAAGAGCGGCAGCGGATCGCGCGCGATCTGCACGATACGCTCGGACAGAACCTTGCGCTGATCGGCCTCAAAAGCGATCTGGCCGCCAAGCTCGTCAGCAAGGATCCCCGGCGTGCCGAAGACGAGATCCGCGACGTACAGCAGACAGCACGCGTTGTCCTGAAAGAGCTGCGGGAACTGGTCACGCAGATGCGCGGCACCCACGTGGAAGACGAAGTGCACCGGCTGCGCCAGATTCTCAAAGCGGCCGAGATCGAATTCACGCTGATCGGCGATCCGGCCGAGACGCGTACCTCGCTGCTGAACGAGAACGTCGTCAGTATGTGTCTGAAGGAAGCGGTAACGAATATCGTCAAGCACAGCGGCGCCACTACCTGTTCGATCGAAATCGAGCCGCTGCCGTCGGAACTGATCGTGCGCGTCACCGATAACGGAAGCGGGCTCGGCGAAGCCGGCGGGCAGAAGCGCAGCGGGCGGCAGAACGGACAATCCGTATCGCGCGGCAGCGGACTGCGCGGGATGCGCGAGCGCCTGGAGTTCGTAAACGGACGTCTTGAGATTGCGGACGGTCTGCAGGGCGGGCAGGGAACGACCCTGACGATGCGGATCCCGAATGTGCTCGCGCAGCGGGAACCCGGCCAGGCGGAAGTGGACGTCTCTGGGCCGGAAAGGGAACGGGCTATCGAGAAGGAGGGATAACACAATGATCAGAATCGTGATCGCGGAAGATCAGCGTATGCTGCTGGGCGCACTGGCTTCGCTGCTCGATCTGGAAGACGATATGGAAGTGGTCGGCCGTGCAGGCGACGGCGAAGAGGTCGTTCGGCTGGTGCGCGAACATAAACCGGACATCTGCGTGATGGACATCGAGATGCCGAAGAAGACCGGGCTCGAAGCCGCGGAAGAACTCAAAGGCTCCGGCTGCCGCGTCCTGATCCTGACGACGTTCGCGCGCTCCGGCTATTTCGAACGGGCCATCAAGGCGGGGGCGCACGGGTATCTGCTCAAGGACAGTCCGAGCGAGGATCTGGCCGAAGCGATTCGCAGCGTCATGTCCGGCCGGCGGATCTATGCGCCGGAGCTGGTCGACGATGCGCCTTTTGCCGAAGAGAACCCGCTGACCGAACGAGAGAAGGAAGTGCTGCTGCTCATTTCCGAAGGCAAAAACACCAAAGAAATCGCAAGCGAACTGTCGCTGACGAACGGAACGGTCCGCAACTATGTCTCGGTCATTCTGGACAAACTCGGGGTCGGCAACCGGATCGAAGCGATTACGCGCTTCAAGGAGAAAGGCTGGTTCAAGTGAACCGGCCTTTTTGCTGTTCTTCTCCGGAAGACGCTGCCGCACCTGTACAACCCTTCCCCTTTGCGCTATGGTAAACAGAGAATTTTTTCAACGAGAAAGGTGTGCATACCCATTGCGGATTAACAAATATATCGCCGAGTCCGGCTTCACGTCGAGACGCGGAGCGGACAAGATCATCGCCGAAGGCAAAGTCACGATCAACGGGGTCCAGGCCGACCTGGGCAGCCAGGTCGAGCCAGGCGACGACGTGCGCGTAAGCGGCAAACGGATCAAGGAAAAGGCCGCGCAGGAGAACGTGTATCTCGCGCTCAACAAGCCGGTCGGCATCACCAGTACGACCGAGCGCACTGTCAAAGGCAATATCGTCGATTTCATCGGCCATTCGCAGCGGATCTTCCATATCGGACGGCTCGACAAAGACTCCGAAGGCTTGATTCTGCTCACGAACGACGGCGATATCGTGAACGAGATTCTGCGTGCGGAGAACCGTCACGAGAAAGAATATATCGTTACCGTCGACCGGCCGATCACCCCCGAGTTTTTGAAAAAAATGGCCGCGGGCGTCGAGATTCTCGATACGAAGACGCTGCCTTGCGAAGTGGAGCAGCTGTCCAAGTTCGTGTTCCAGATCACGCTGACGCAGGGCCTTAACCGCCAGATTCGCCGCATGTGCGAAGCGCTCGACTATAATGTCCGCGCGCTCAAGCGCACACGGATCATGAATATCTATCTGAACAGCCTGCCGACCGGCAAATGGCGCGATCTGACTCCCAAAGAGCTGGACCGGCTGTTCAAGGATCTGGATTACACGCCGCGCAATGCTTAGACGCCGAACCGGCTCCGTGGACAAAGCGAAGACGGGTACGCGGGCGCAGGGGAACCTGCAGGTTCGAACAGGTCTGCGCAGCCGAAAAAGCGTTCTGGGAACCGTGTTGTTGGCCGCGCTGGTACCGCTTGTTTTGTCTTCCTGCATGAATACGGAACAAGCCGATGTTTCGTCGGTCGATCCTGCGGAAGCCGCGCAGCGAACGGCGCCCGAATGGACCGGCAGCGAGGCGCAGGGCGTCTACGATATCGGGCTGACGCTGCGAAAAGACGGCAGCTTCGTCGTCACGACCTCGATCGAAGTGACCAACCGCTCGAAGGATTCCTGGCGGGATATCGGCTTCTATCTGGTTCCAAACGCATTGAATGCGGAAGCTACCCCCGATTACGAAGCCGGCAGCGACGCCGAAGTGAATATTTCTTCCCTGAAGGTAGGCGGGAAACCGTCGAATTATACACTGACCAACAACGCGCTGACGGTTGACCTGCCGCAGCTCTTGAAGCCCGGCCAGACGGCTGAAGTCTCTGTAAATTACGGGCTGTCCCTGCCGGAGAACGGACCAAGGCTCTCCCGGGTAGGCAATAATTATTACCTGGCCCACTGGTATCCGATGCTTGCGCCCTACGAAGAAGGCTGGGTGCTGCGGGACTACGACGGTGTCGGAGAATCGTATGAGACGGGTTACGGAGCGTACACGGTACGCTACCGCATGCCCCAAGCGTATCTGGTCGCCGGTTCCGCCGAAGACGGGAAGATCCGCGCGGTATCTTCCGGGGTTGTAACCGGCACAGACATCAAGGACTTCTACTTGGCGCTGCTGGATCCCGAAGAATGGGAATTCGACACGCGGACAGCCGGCAGCACACAGCTGCGGGTGTTTACGCCAAAAGGAGCGGAGCTGCTGGAAGAGACGGCGGATATGGCGGCGGACACGTATGCGTATTTCTCGACAAACATCGGAGACAATCCTTCTCCCGAGGTCGACCTCATCGCCAACGACGGCTACATGGAATATCCCAACGTGGTCGAAGTGGCGGCCGATGCGGAAGCGCAGCGTCCCGTACTCGTGCATGAGCTTGCCCATCAATGGTTCTATTACCGGGTCTCCAGCGATCCGTACGACGAGGCCTGGCTCGACGAGAGCATCACCGAGTTTGCCGCTTCCCTGCTGAATACCGAACGGCTCGGCAGCGAAGAAGCCGGATTTGCGGACGCCCGGACCGCCAGCACGGCTTATCCGACGAAAACTTATGCGAATCTGCCGATGGATCAATTCGACGACGATACCTACTACTCCACCATTTACGGCAAAATCCCGCTGCTGCTGAACGACTTTTTTGCCGATCATGGCGGGCGGGAAGGCGCTATCGATTTTTTGTCGGCCTATTATGCGGAATTCAAGATGAAGCAGGTCAATACCGAAGAGTTCAAAGCCTTTTTTGAAGATTATTTCGAAGGCGACCAAAGCGAATATCTGAACAGCTGGCTTCGTTAAACCAACATTTAGAAGCGCAGCTTTATCCAAAAGCCTTCCTGTACCGTCCAGCCTTTGCCGGATTGTATAGGAAGGCTTTTTGACTTTTTTTGAATTTGTTTGGCCTGCTGGCAATCGTCTGGGTCTAACCTTTCCTTGACCAGGCAACTATGTTTGATCTTACATAGCTTGTCAAAACGTAATCGTTACGATAAGATAAACCTCGTTGTGTTAATCATAATAATTACGAACTAGATATTGAATAGCGTATAGATGTTTTCATCCTACTTGAAGAAATCAGAAAGAAGGTTTTCCTTTTGAACAAAAAAATGTGGCTGCCCACTCTCGCCTCCCTCGCCTTGAGCGCCGGACTGCTGAGCGCCTGCGGATCTTCCTCCCAACCGAACGCCGCCGCGCAAAGTTCCTCCCAGGCTTCGACCGACAAAAACGTCCACTTTCTCTACAATTTCGCCACGAGCTCGCTCGATCCGCACGTCGATTCCAGCTACGTGCCGCTGCGCGCGGGCATCACGGAAACGCTGGTGCGGCTCGACGAAGACAACCTGACCGTCGCTCCGTGGCTCGCCGAGAGCTGGGACAGCGAAGACGGCCAACACTGGACGATCGACCTGCGCGACGACGTCAAATTCCAGAACGGCAAGCCGATGACCGGCGATTCCGTCAAAGCTTTGCTGGAACGCGCGCTGGAAGAAAACGTCGCGATCCAGAACGCTTTGAAGATCGAATCGATCGAAGCCGACGGCGACAAGCTCGCCATTACGACGACCCAACCGTTCCCGGAATTCGCGTCCGAGCTGGTCAATCCGAACACGGCGATCATTGACGTGAGCGAGCCGGATATCGTCAACAAACCGATCGGCACGGGTCCGTTCGCGCTGGATACGTTTACCCCGGGCAGCAAGCTTGAACTGAGCCGTTACGACGGCTACTGGGACGGCGCTTCGCCGCTCGACTCGATCACGTTCTCGTTCAACGAAGACGCCAATGCCCGCTCGCTCGCGCTCAAATCCGGCCAAGTCGACATCGTGTACCGTCCGGAAGTCGAAAGCCTCGATTCGCTCAAAGCGATCCCGGGCACGACCGTCGAGTCGACATCGACGTTCCGCGTGCACCAGATGACGATGAACATGGAGCGAGACAGCATGAAGGACCTCAACGTGCGCAAAGCGATGGACGCTCTGATCGACCGCCAGGGCATCGTGGACACGATTCTGCTCGGTTACGGCGAAGCCGCGATCGGTCCGTTCCTCCCTTCGCTGCCGTTTGCGCCGAAATACGACAACACGGCATCCGATACAGGCTCCGACGCGGCCGTGAAGCATCTGGAAGCGGCCGGATACAAGCTTGAGAACGGCGTTATGGCCAAAGACGGCAACCCGCTGAATCTCACGCTGTTGACCTACTCCGCTCGCGCCGACCTGCCGCTGATCGCGCAGGTGTTCCAGTCCGACGCCAAGCAGATCGGCATCGACGTGGAGATCCGCCAGATCGATACGCCGGAAGAATACATGGCTTCGAACCGCGACTGGGATCTGGCGACGTACAGCAACCTGACCGCCCCGCGCGGCGACGCCGGCTACTACCTGAACGCGACGTATCATCCGACGGGCGCGCTGAACTTCAGCGGTTCGGAAGATCCGGAACTGACCGCGATCATCGACGAACTGAACCTGACCGTCGCTCCCGAGAAGCGCGCCGAACTCGCCGAGCGGGCCGCAAACTACGTGCACGACAACGTGCTCAATTCGTTCGTCCTGCACCCGGGCACGATCGTGGCCTACAACGGAACCAAGGTCAAAAACTGGATCACGACGCGCAGCGAATACTACATGATCACGAATAAGCTGGACGTGATGTAATGTTTCGCCTTTTGGTCCGCAAGTTTCTCGAAGTTTTTCTGTTTCTGCTGTTCATCATGTTCGTCAGCTTCCTGTTTATCCGCCTTGCGCCCGGCGATCCGGTCCTGACGATCCTGAACGTGGACGAGCTGTCAGTCAGCCAGGAACAGGTGGACGACATGCGCGAAGAGATGGGCTTCAACGACCCGCTGCCGATCCAGTTCGGCAAGTGGCTGCTCGATTTCGTCCAGTTGGACTTCGGCACTTCATACTCCACCGGCCAGCCGGTCATGCAGATGCTGCTCAAGGCGCTGCCCGCGACGGCGGAACTGACGCTCGGCGCGCTGCTGGTCATGCTGCTCGTGGCGTTGCCGCTCGGCTCGCTCTCGGCGGTGTACCGCGGACGCTGGATCGATACGTTCAGCCGCATGCTGTCGATCGTCGGCGCGGCGGTGCCCAGCTTCTGGCTCGGCCTGATCCTGATTGACCTGCTGGGTGTCCGCTTCGGCAGCCTGCCGACCATGGGACGCGGCGGCCTTGATTCGCTCATTCTGCCTTCTCTGACGCTGGGGCTTGCCATCTCCAGCGTCTACGTGCGTCTGCTGCGCTCCAGCCTGCTCGACTCGCTGAGCCAGGAGTTCGTCCGTTCCGCGCGGGCGCGCGGATTGTCCGAAGGGCGCATCTTCTGGCTGCATGCGCTGCGCCACAGCCTGCCTCCGGTCATCACCGTGTTCGGCGTCAGCCTCGGCAGCCTGATCGGCGGCGTCGTCGTGATCGAAGTGCTGTTCGCCTATCCGGGCATCGGCAAACTCGTCGTCGACGCGATTCGCCAGCGCGATTATCCGTTGATCCAGGGCTATATCCTGATCATGGCCGTCGTCGTCTTCGTCGTGAACACGGCGGTCGACCTGTCGTACCGGTATTTGAACCCCGAGATGAAACTCAAGGAAAAGGAGGCCCACCGATGACGCCCAGAACGATCGTCCTGCGCTTGTCCGGCGCACCGAAGTCGAAAAAGCACGGCTGGCAGGCCATCGCCGGCGCTTTGTTCGTGCTGCTCGTCCTGGCCGCCTCCGCCTATACGTTTCTGTACCTGAAACACGATCCGACGCTGACCGACCTGCGCGGGCGCCTGCACGGCGCAAGCGCGTCGCATCCGCTGGGGACCGACCATCTGGGCCGCGACGTGCTCACGCGGCTGCTGCTCGGCGGCGGACAGACGATCGGCTACAGCTTGCTCGCGCTGGGTGCCGCGCTCGTAATCGGCATTCCGCTGGGCCTGATCGCCGGCTACCGACGCGGCTGGGTCGACCGGCTGTTCATGCGGATCGCCGACGGCTTTCTCGCTTTTCCCGATACGATCGTCGCTATCGTGCTGAGCGGCCTGCTCGGCGCGGGCATCGGCAACCTGGTGCTCGCGATCATCATCGTCAAATGGGTCAGCTACGCCCGGCTCGTTCGCAGCACCGTTCTGGCCGAGTCGCAAAAAGACTATATCCGGATCGCCCGCACGAACGGCCTGTCGGACGCGCGCATCATGACCAAGCATCTGCTGCCGCATATCGCGGGGCATGTGCTCGTGCTGGCCAGTCTCGATATCGGCAAAATCATCCTGCTGATCTCGTCGCTGTCCTATATCGGCCTGGGCGCGCAGCCGCCGACGCCGGAGTGGGGCGCCATGCTGAACGATTCGCGGCCGTACTTCCAGTCGCGTCCCGAACTGATGGTGTACCCGGGCCTCGCCATCGTCTCGGTCGTCCTGATCGCGAACATGCTGGGCGATTACCTGCGAGACCGGTTCGACGTGAAAAAGGAGGTGCAGCCGTGATTCTCTCTATCGAGGAATTGAGCATTACTGGTCGGGACCGCACGCTCGTCGACAACGTGTCGCTTGCCGTGCGCGAAGGCGAATTCATGGCGCTGGTCGGACAGAGCGGCAGCGGAAAAAGCCTGCTGTCGCAGGCGATCGGACAGCTGCTGCCGCCCAACTTGCACGCGTCGGGACGGATGATGTTCGACGGAAGCAATCTGCTGGACCGCAAGCCGAAAGAGATGCGCGCCTTGAGAGGCAGCCGCATCTCGTATATTTTTCAGGACTATCAGGGCGCGTTTACCCCGTTTCGCAGCATCGGCGCGCACTTCGACGAATACCAGAAAGTCCACGGGGAAAAATCCGCCGCCGTCCGCCGCTCCAAAGCGGCCGAAGCGCTGGAGTCCGTCGGGCTGGAAGCGAAGCTGCTGCGCCGTTATCCGTTCCAACTGAGCGGCGGACAGCTGCAGCGGGCTTCGATCGCGACCGCGCTGATGCTGTCGCCGCGCCTGCTGATCGCCGACGAAGTGACGACCGCGCTCGACAGCGTGTCGGGCCACCGGGTGCTGGAACTGCTGGCGCGCAAGCAGGCGGAGACCGGCTGCGCCATCTTGTTCATTACGCACGACTGGCGGCACGTCCGCCGCTACGCGAACCGCTTGTCCGTCATGAAGGAAGGCCGGATCGTCGAATCCGGCGGCAAGCACCGCATTCTCGACCATCCGCAGCACGATTATACCCGCCAGCTGATTGCGGCCGCTCCTATCCTGAGCCGCTCGCTGAATTCGGGACTCGAGGAGGACAAGGCATGACCCGACAGCTGCTGCATCCCGCTTCAAGCGCAGCGCCCGTCCTGAGCGTGGACGGGCTTACCCGCACCTATGCCGGCGCGGAGCGTCCGGCCGTGCAGGACGTCGGCTTCGCCCTCGACCGCGGCGAATGCCTGGGCCTGGTCGGCGAGAGCGGCTGCGGCAAAAGCACGCTGGCCCGCTGCCTCATGCGGATCGAAGACGCCGACCGCGGCTCGATCCGGCTGGGCGGGCAGGATATCGCCCGCCTGAACGGCCGCAGGCTGCGGCCGTATCGCCGCAAGATCCAGATCGTGTTCCAGAACCCGACGGCCGCGCTGAATCCCAAACTGCGGATCGCCGACTCCCTGCTCGATCCGTATCAGCAGCTCGGCCAGGGCGCGAAGCTCACGCACTTCGCGTACACGTCGCGCGGCGCCTATATCCGGCAGCTGCTCGAAGCCGTCGAGCTTCCGGCCGAACTCGCCGGCCGCTATCCGCACGAGCTCAGCGGCGGACAGCGCCAGCGCGTCACGATCGCGCGGGCGATCGGCATCGAGCCGGACGTCGTCGTGCTCGACGAGCCGACGGCCAGCCTCGACGTCATCTCGCAGGGCGCCGTACTGGACCTGCTGGACGGCCTGCGCACGTCGCTCGGCCTATCGTATCTGTTCATCTCGCACGACCTCGCCGCCGTCCACCGGATGAGCCAGCGCGTCATGGTCATGCGCGGCGGCAAGATCATCGACCGCTTCGGCGTGGACGAGCTGTTCGCGGAAGACCGCCATCCGTATACGAAAGAACTGATTTCGATTTTCTGAACGTCGAAGCCGCCTCAGGGAAAGATACCGGAGGCGGTTTTTGGATGTTTGCGATTCGATTTATTAAGCGTTGATCCGTCTCCATTCTCTTCGAGCTTGTCCAATCACAATAACGGTGACTGCAAGCAGTAGAGCGGCAGCCGCCAACGAATACGTGCCGTAGATCAAGCTCTGGACAGCATAAGCAGCAACCATAACCACAGCCAAACCGGCCAATACTTTGAGCATCGCGGATCGTTTAAGCTTTAGACCAAACTTCAATACGATTCCGAATACAAGCAGCGGTACAGTCAGAAAAAGTACAATGCCCAGATAAGCTCCTATCATGAGGTATGCTCCTTTAACTCTTGGGAATAGGCCGGAGCCGCACATATCGCCCTTCAATCATACCAATTTTTTGGAATATAAGGGAATACACAGGGTTTATCGATTCTTGAGAAGGCACTGGAATTCTCCAACTGTTTTCTTTCGCCGTGCTAACGAACCCTCATCACGTTAAACAGCCGTTTTCAAGCATTCCGAGATTCTAACGAATCGTCCTATCGTTATTCCTCTTATTTTCAGCCAAAAAGCGCCGCAGATTCCATATAGCGTGATGTCGATTCGTTAGCGTTGGCGAATACTCCAAAACCCGCCAATAGCGTTACCCCGGTTCGTTAGCTTTCGGTAAAAGGCTTCACTGTTCGGTAACTCTTGATCTCGGCTTCCGTCCCCGCTTCAGTTTGCTACAACAAAAAGCCCGGCGCAGAAATCGCGCCGGGCTCTCTTTGTTTTTCATGCCGCATCATGCAGCGTTCTGCCTAGAATCCTATTGACCCGATCAGCCCTTGATAACCGCTTCCACCGCGCTCTTCAGCGGCGTATACGCCTCTCCGATCAGATCCGTCAGATCCGTCGAAGCGGAAGCAAACTCGCCTCGCTCGATTGCGGCATCGATCACGTAAACGAGGAAACCGCCCGCTTCTTCCGGTACGCCGGCGGAAGCCAGCGCGGCTACGGCTTCCGGAGCCGGCAGCGCTTGGTGGGCGACCGACGTACCGGAGACTTCGGCCAGCACGGCTGCGTAATCGTCGTAGGAGAACGGCTGCGGCGAAGTCAGCTCATAGATCTTGTTCTCGTGTCCTTCACCTGCCAGCACAACGGCTGCGGCACGCGCCAGATTGTCGCGGGTCACGTAGTTCAGTTTGCCTGTCGGAGCCGCGGAAACTACCGTCCCGCCTGCCGCTACGCCCGGTGTTCCTTCGTTGACCAGCAGATCCAGATAGAAGCCGTTGCGCAGGAATGTATACGCGATTCCTGTCGTGCGCAGCATGTATTCCGTCGCGAGATGGACATTTTCCAATCCGATCGTCATTTTGTCCGGGAAAGCGAAGCTTGTATACGCGATATGCCGGATGCCCGCGTTGCGAGCCGCTTCGACGACGTTCGCATGCTGGCGGACGCGCAGCGTGTTGTCCATCGAGGAGGCCGAGACGAACAGCAGCTTCTCGCCGCCTTCGAACGCCGCAGGCAGCGAAGCCGCATTGTCGTAATCGCCTATACGAAGTTCAACGCCCCATTCGGCGAGTGCCGAAGCCTTGGCCGGATCGCGCACGATGCCTACGATGTCTCCCGCAGGTGTTCCCAGATCGATCAGATGGCGGATAGCCGCCGTGCCCAGATGACCGGAAGCCCCGGTTACGATAATTTTGCCCATAAGTATTCGCTCCTTCAAAAATAAAGTGGGGTGAAGCAGATTCACCAATTGTAACCATTATAGTTTCAGGAACGAATCGTTGTCAACTTTCTTTTTTACAATGCGAATCAGCGGGTCTGGCCTACCATGTCCAGCAGGGCATCGACGATCGCCTGAGGCTGGTAAGCCGGAATCGAATGGCCGCTTTCCTGCACCACTTCGACTTTGGAATCGGTCGACCACGACTCGCCGAACTGCCGCTGCGTGTCCATGCGTTCTTCGCTGATCTCCCCCAGGTGGTCCGCGGCAAGAATCGTCATCGGAATCTCCAGCCGCGTTTTGCCCTGCACCACTTTCCGGGCGTTCGCGTGCATCTGCCGCATCTCGTCCGTGACGTTTTTGTTATTCGCTCCGAGGAGGGTCGCCAGGCGATCTTGTTCTTTCATCTCCGGAGACAGCAGCTTGAGCCCGTTGCGTCCTGCCGCTACCTTTTCCGCAAAACCGTTCACGTGATACAGCGCCCGCACGACGCCCGATTTGATCGCGATCCGCTGCAGCTGGGACTGGAAAGCCCGCGACGGAAACGTCTCGTAAAATTCCGGCGAACCGGTATCGATCATCACCAGTCCCGCGACTTCATCCGGATACTGCTGGGCAAAACGAATCGATTCCAGCACGCCGAGCGAATGGGGGGCCAGCACGTACGGCGGCGGAACGCCGGCTTTTTGCAGCGCTTCGTGCAGCTCTTTGGTGATCTCGTCGATATCCCGGTCTTCTTCCGTCACCTCGCTGTACCCGTAACCGAACCGCTCCACGACGGCAAACTGCGCTTGGCCGCGCAGCCCCTCATACAGCGGCGAGAAGTTCGCGTACGGATTCGGCGTCCCCCAACCCGCAATCAGCACCACTGTCGCTTCGTCCGCGGCTTTGCCGGGCTTCTCTTCCATATACACGTGCATCCGGCGGCCTTCCACTTCCACGAGCTGCCCCGGTGCGACGAACGCCTGCCGGTCTTCCCGCTCGCCGAACCATTGGTATATGAATCCGGCCAAGATCAGCAGCAGCAGGGCGATCAAGATCCAGCCCAAAGCGCTTACCAGCTTGCGCAGCGCGCCCCGCTTTTTCTTGACGGGTTTCTCTCCCCGCCCCTGCGGCTCCACCGGTTCTGCCGGCGAATAGGCGTCCGCCTCGGAGACGAGCTGT
Organism: Saccharibacillus qingshengii; assembly: GCF_013185195.1. Classification (GTDB taxonomy): domain Bacteria; phylum Bacillota; class Bacilli; order Paenibacillales; family Paenibacillaceae; genus Saccharibacillus; species Saccharibacillus qingshengii. The sequence goes on along the minus strand of NZ_JAAZWC010000004.1, from coordinate 95,551 downwards.
TCCATCGCTGCCCGTCTTTTTATTCGTTCTTCCGGTTCCATCTGCGTTTGCTCCCTTCCTTCCTAACCAAAAAAGCGCGTCTTCTGCGCGGAACTTTGCCGATTCGACCGCTTGGGGCGTACCTTCTGCAAATTCTGTCGCGAAAACGCGCCTTTCCAATTCCGGTCGTCGTGTATTTGACGCTTCCGGCCCTTCAATCCCCTGCACTTAAGCCGACGCGGATTGTCTGGCGCCGATTGACCGCTCCGGCAAAAACCTAGTCCTCGTAACCGGCCAGTCCTTTATCGATCAGGTACGCCATCTCGGCATCCAGCACATTTTCGACTTCCAGCTCGTTGAGCTTGATGTCTTTGCGTGCCATTACGTAATCGACCAGCTCATCGCCGTCCAGCTCGATGGTGTCGCCCGGTTTTTTGGCCGCTGCCGCGATAAAATCCTGTTCATGCTTCAGCACGTATTTGATCCCCGCTTCGCCGACTCCCGTTTTATCCGCAATATAGGCGATCATTTCGCTCTCGTTGATTTTTTGTTCGCTCATTTTCGTCATCCTTTCGCTTGTCGCATTCTGGTATCGCTCATTGGAACGTTCCCATTGTAGCATAGGAGAGGGCGAGGTAATCAAATTCGATTTCTTCGACCGCAAACCGAAATGAAAAAATCCGGCTTCTTCAACAAGATCGTGCTCTTGTCGAGAATGCCGGATGGTCGGATGCCTGAATCGCTTGGAGATCACGCTGCGAGAAATTGAGATTCCCGCTCTATATGGACTGGAATTTAATGATATTGAACCATCTTGATTCGCGCTTCTTCCTGGTACGTCATCGGACTGCGCATTTCCGGCGTATGCAGATGGCGTTCGACCGAGAACTCCATTTTGTGATAGTCTTCTTCGCCGAGTGTCTTGTCCGTTTGAAGCATTCCGCTGAACCAATTCTTGAATTCTTTCAATGCTGCTGCCATGTCTGCCATCCTCCTTGGATGATGAAACCGTATCGAATCTTTTAATTTTGTTTACGCTTACATTATAACTCGGTCCAATTGGATAAATATAGTGTCCTTGCTGAAAAAACAGGTTTTCCCCGTGAACGTTTTGTGAAGTGTCCTTTTTGTGGATACAGGGGGAGAATAGAGTCCGTCTGTTGGAGACATTCATTGAATTTGATGCATGTGTCGTTCCGGCCAAAAAGAAGACCGCCGAACCCGAAGGCTGCGGCGGTCTTGAGAACGTCCTAGTCGTGTGAGCGGCTTGTCGGATACACGTAAATCCCCTCCTACTGCTCGCCCCGCACGACTCTGCGAATGTCTTCCACCGGCACCTTCGGCACCCGGTCGTAGGTCACAAGCCCGTTGATCTCCTGCTCCACGTCGGTCAGCTGCGTATAGCAGAATCCCTGTACGACGCCGGAAACCGTCAGCGGACGGATGACGGCGCCAAGGCGCGCCAGGAAATCTTCGTCACTGTCCGCGCCGGAATAGCCCCAGCCTTCCTGCTCGCTTTTGCGGTAGGCGATACCACCGAACTCGGTCACGAGAATCGGCTGGCCTTCGTACTTGCTGCCGCCGACGAAGATGCGCCGGTTGGCCGGCATGGCCTGCGTCGCCTGCTCGGCCGTCTTGTAACGCTCGGTCAGCACGGGCTCGCGCCACTCGTAATCGTGGATCGCCACGATATCGGTCTTCATCATCTCCCAGCCGTCGTTGTAGATGACCGGACGCGTCTCGTCGAGCGATCTCGTCAGATGATACAGCGTCTGGCCGTGCTGCTGCTGACGGACGTCGACCTGCACGTTCGGAATGCCCCAGCTTTCGTTCATCGGCACCCAGACAACGATACACGGATGGTTGTAATCCCGGTCGACCGCTTCCTGCCATTCGCGGGTAAAGTTGCGTACGTATTCTTCCGAATAGGCGTAGGCATTGGCCGCTTCGCCCCAAACGAGCAGGCCCATTCGGTCGCACCAGTAGAGGAAGCGCGGGTCTTCCATCTTCTGGTGCTTGCGCACGCCGTCGAAGCCCATTTCTTGGGTCAGGCGGATATCCCGCACGAAATCTTCGTCCGTCGGCGCAGTCAGCACGCCGTCCGGGAAATAGCCCTGATCCAGCACGAGGCGCATATAGGTCGGCCGGTTGTTCAGACTCAGCCGTCCGTTCTCGATCGAGATTTTGCGCATGCCGAAATAACTGCTTACCGCATCGACCGTCTGTCCGCTTTGGACCAGCTCGAACGTAACGTCGTACAGGTTCGGCTGCTCCGGCGTCCACCAGCGGCCGAGGCCGTGATCGTTGAAATCATTCAGCCCGATCGCGCGCGATTCTTCGGCGTGCAGCACCGGGAAAGACTGTTCGGCTACCGACTGTCCGGCAAAAGAAATCCGCACGACGGCCGTAACCGGTTCAGCGGCTTCGGTCACGGAGATCGTCTCCCGCGAAAAGGTCTCACGTGAAAAGAATAGGCGCATCCGTACTTCGCCGCGGTCGATATCGGGCGTCAGCTTTACTTTTTCCAGACGCGCTTCATGCACCGGTTCCAGCCAGACCGTCTGCCAGATCCCGGTCGTACGGGTGTAGAAGATGCTCTGCGAGCCTTCTTTCCAGAACTGCTTGCCCCGGGGCAGCGTCACGTCGCGGCTGAAATCTTCGGCCCGCACGACCAGCGTATTGCCGCCTTCTTCGTTCAGCAGGTCGGTGATATCCGCGCCAAAAGGCGTATGTCCGCCTTCGTGCGAAGCGGCCCAGCGGCCGTTGACCCAGACGGTGGACGCATAATCGCACGCGCCGATATGGAGGACGATCCGGCGGCCGGCCCACTCCTCGGGCACGTCGAACGCGCGGCGGTACCAGACGAGATCATGGAAACCGGGGTCGGCGATCCCGCTGAGCTTGCTCTGAAAAGCGAACGGGACGTTGATCCGGCGTTCGAACGCTCCGCGGCCGGATTCGTACCAGCGTTCCCGGTCGCCCCGGCGGTCGTCGTCGAACGCGAAGTCCCATTCTCCGTTCAGGTTGAGCCACTGCGCGCGCTCGAACTGCGGACGGGGATATTCGGGACGGGGCGGCGCGGAACTTTTTTGTAGGGATGAAGGTTCAGAAGATGGCGTAAGCATAAGTCCTCCTTGATGATCCGAAAATGGGCCCTGCATGGATCGCGGTTACATTTCTTTGCCGCCGGTGAACGCGATGCCTCTGATGATCTGCTTCTGGAAAATCAGGAACACGATCAGCACCGGAATAGCGGCGAGCGCGTTGGCGGTCATCGGCAGCGCGTATTCCTGGTTGTATGAACTCTGGAACATCGGCAGGCCGAGCGTGATCGTCATGTACGCTTTGTCCGAAATGGAGATCAGCGGCCAGACGTAGTCGTTCCAGGCACCGATGAAGGTAAAAATACCGAGCGCGGCAAGCGCGGGACGCGACAGCGGCAGGAAGATGCGGTACCAGATCTTAAAGAAGCCGGCTCCGTCGATACGCGCCGCTTCTTCCAGGTCTTTGGGCAGTCCGTCAAAAAACTGCTTCATGATGAAGATCCCCATCGGACCCGCGATCGCCGGCAGGATCAGCGAGACGCGCGTACCGAGCAGGCCGGCGTCGCGCATCAGCAGATACAGCGGGATCAGCGTCGCTTCGCCGGGAATCATCATGGCCGACAGGAACAGGACGAACAGCACACGGCTGCCCGGAAACCGGATCCGGGAGAAGGAATAAGCCGCCATCGACGCAAGCAGCAGGACAAGCGCCGTCGTGATCGTCGAGACCATCAAGCTGTTGCCCATCCAGCCGAAGATCGGCGCACGGTTCAGCACGGTCGCATAATTGTCGAACGAGACGTTAAATCCGTTTCCGAACAATCGCCCTCCTTCGGGGGTGAGCGACAGGGACAGCATCCAGACGATCGGGGTCAGGAACATGAAGGCCAGCAGAACGGCCGCGACACGCACAACATAAGGATAAATTCGATCGAGCATCGTACACTCCTCCTTGAACCATTTGCCGACACGGGCAGAAGGCCGGACTTGGTCCGGCGCGGTGCCGCGTTTCGGCTTCGTTTTTTTAACCGAACGCTATTCGCCGATTTTGCGCATCAGGAAGGTCTGAAGCAGCGAGATCACCAGGATCACCAGCATCAGGACAAACGCGATCGCCGAAGCATAGCCCATCTGAAAAGTCTGAAAGCCGTTTTCGTAGATCGAGAACACGACCGTCTTGGTTGCTCCCGCAGGCCCGCCGCCGGTAATCAGCTTGGACTGGCCGAAGATTTTGAACGAAGAGATCGTCTGCAGGATCACGACCAATACGGTCACGCGGGACAGCGAAGGGAACGTCACGTAACGGAAAGTCTGCCAGCGGTTTGCGCCTTCAAGCCCGGCCGCTTCGTAGAACGATTCCGGAATATCCTGCAGCCCGGCGAGGAACAGGACGAACACGAACCCCATGGTCCACCACAACGTAGCCATGATGATCGAAACCCAGGCCAGCGTCGAATCGGACAGCCAGAAGATTTCATTGTTGATCAAGCCGATCCCGCGCAGAATACGGTTCAGCAGGCCGGTGTACGGCTGGAGAAAGATGACCCAGATACTGGAGATGACGGATACGGACAGCACGTAGGGCATGAAGAACGCGATACGCAGGAAAGCCTGTCCTTTGCGGATACTGTTCACCAGTACGGCGAGCAGCAGGCCAAGCCCGGTCATCAGCGGCACGCTGACGAGCGTGAACAGCACCGTATTGAGCAGATTGGTACGGAATTCCTCGTCCTGCATCAGATTGGTATAATTTTGAAGCCCGACGAACGTCTTGTCGCCGAGCAGCGACCAGTCGTAGAAACTGACGCCGAATCCGTAAACGATCGGGATCAGCGAGAAGAGCAGGAAGAAGATCGTGTACGGCAGAACCATGAGAACGCCGGTTACCCAGCCCTGCCGGCGCAGCGTGCTTCGCGGCGAACGGGCACTCGCTCCCGTATTCTTGCTGCTGGATAGTGTCTTGGAAGCCATGGTTGCGGTCACTCCTTTCGGATTGGGGGCCGAAGCCCGGAAAGTCCGGACCGGAATCGGGATCCGGGAATACGTTTTGCAAGCCGAAGGATCAAAAAGGAAGCGGCGGGCGGCAGGCCCGCACATCCGCTTCCTTCTTTTTCGATCGCCTGTTTATTTGCCCGTCGTTTTGTCGATCACGGCATTCGCTTTCTCAAGCGTCGTTTGCGGGTCCTGTTTGCCGGCCATCATCTTCTCGAACTCTTTGATGACGTTGTCGTTGATCTGGCCCTGCTTGTCGTTACGCGGCCAGTATTTGACGAAGTCGGCCGATGCCGCGTAATCGCTGCGGTACGGCATGTCTTTGAACGTCTGCGAATCCAGCACTTTGGTCACACTCGGAATATGACCGGCTTTGGCCCACAGCTCGCCGTTGTCCGCCAACCACTTGGCGAATGTAAGCGCGGCTTTTTGTTTGGCCGGATCTTCCGTTCCGTGCTTCGGCAGCGCCAGCGTATGCGAATCGCCCCAGGTTGCGGGCTGGTCGTAGATCTGCGGCATCGGCACTACGCCGAAGTTCAGTCCGTCGATACTCTCGAACGCACCGGTGCTCCATACGCCCGTTGTCAGAACGGCGGCGCGTTTGTCCTGGAACAGCTTGACCGCGTCGTTGATCTTGGGCGGGATCAGCTTGGACGTATACAGGCTGTTCACATACTCGAGCGCCTGCAGCGCCTGCGGATTGTTGAGCGCGGCTTTGCCGCTCTCGTCGTAGAATTTGCCTCCGTCGGTGAGCTGGTTGTAGAAGCCCCAGAACATCCAGTAGGAGTCGGTACGGACGTCCGGCTGTGCCAGCGGAGCCACATCGGCCGGAACGGCTGCCTTGATCTTGGTCAGAAACTCGGTGAAGCCTTCGGGCGTCGGATCGTAGACCGGCTTGCCGTCTTCGCCGAGCACGCCCGCTTTCTCCAGGTGATCCTTGTTGTAATACATGACGATCGCATGCGTATCGAGCGGAATCGAGTAATGTTTGTCTTCATAGATGGTGGACTCCAGAATCGTCGGGTTGAATTCGCCCCAATCGACCTGGCTCTCGGCGGCCAGTTCGTCCAGCGGGGTCACGAAACCGGCCGGAACGAACTGCGGCATCCGCGAGGAGTGCAGAACCATCAGGTCCGGCGCCTGGTCCGATGCCATCGACGTCTGCAGCTTGGTGTAATAATCGCCCGCCGGATTCGCGAGCTGTTCCACGTGAATCTCTTGGTTCTCTGCGTTGAACTTCTCGATCATCTGCGTCATGAATTCGCCGTCGCCGCCGCTGAACGGCGTCCAGAACGAAATACTCGTCTTGCCGGCCGGCGCTTCGCCGCCCGTCTCTCCGGTGCCGGTCGTCGTATCGGCTCCCGGTCCTCCGGCCGCGCAGGCGCTGAGTACCAGCATCAGCACCATGGCAAGGGCCGCCGTTTGGAACATGTGTCTTTTTCTCATCTTCGTGCCTCCCTTTGGATAAATGTCCAACCGTCGTCTCGAACCCCGCGTTCTCTGTTGATTACGCTTACAAATCAATCATAAGGCCGGGGAGCCTTCGGTAAAATGACGCTTCTTTAGGCGCAGTGGACATATATTTGGGGATAGCGGGAGACATTCGGGCGGCAGCTTCCGGCCAAACCGCCGCTTTAAGCGTTTGCCCGGTCCGGTCTCAGCGCTTCGCGGAACTCTTTGGGCGTTCGCCCGGTTTCCGCTTTGAAGACGCGGTTGAAATGCCGGATATTCGAGAAACCCGTCCCGTAGGCGACGGAGGCGATCTTGTCGTCGGTATGCAGCAGCCGTCTGGACGCTTCGCGCACGCGCACTTCCGTCAGGATCTCGACGAAGGAACGGCCGAGCCGGGCTTTGAACAAGCTGCTCAGGTACGAAGCGTTCAAGAAGACCAGCTCCGCCATGCTGCCGAGCGTGATCGGCTCGGCGTAATGTTCTTCGATATGGCGGACGACCCGGTCCACAGCGTGCAGACCGCCGCTTTCGTCCCGTTGACGGACAAGCGTCTGAAGCGAGCGCAGCAGACCCGCGCAGTAAGCGGCAAGCTCGGACTTCGAGCTGAGCGCAAGCGCGCCCTGAAGCGCCGTGCCGATATCCCGGCCTTCCGGCCAGTCATCTTGCACTCCGCGGTCTACGGCCAGACCGTACGCTTCAAGCAGCATCCGACAGACCTGCTCGTGGATCACGGACGGACTTGCGCCCGAGTCGCACAGCTGGGCAATGCCTTCGCGCACCCGCTCGCCGAGATCGACGCCTTCTCCTTCGAGCAGCGCCTGCTCCAGATAGCCGCGGTTGGTCAGCGGCGTTCGGCCCGCCCCCGGTTCCTGGCGGGGCGGGTCTTCATACAGCAGCACCCGGTTGCCGCCGGACGTCAGCCGGTACAGCAGGGCGATTCTCGCCTCGCCGTACGATTTGGAGATCTCCTCGACGCCGTGTACCCCGCCGCCGATTCCGATCGTTATCGTCAGATTCGCTTCGCGCCGGATCCGGCCCGCCATATGCCGGGCCAGCTCCGCAAGCTCCGCCAGCGAAGACGCGGAGACCTCCGCGTCCAGCAGCGCGACCACGCTTCCGCCGCGCCGGAACACGAACCCCGGGACGTTCCCGGCCAGCGCTTCTTCGATAAACTGGCGAATGTAGAGCGAGAACAGCTCCGCTTCCTGCTGTTCGTAGCGGAGCGGCTCGACCGAATCCTTGTCGAGTTCGGCCACAAGGCCGTAGACGCCGCGTTCGAACTCGATGCCGGCTTCGCGCAGCTCGCCCGGATGCGCATGCGGCAGCTCTCCGCGGACGAGTCCGTCCAGCAGCCGGTCCCGTTCTTCCGTCAGCACGGCCGGAACCCGGCGCTCGGGCAGACGCTCCGCCTGCCGAAGTTCTTTTTGCAGCAGCTCCCGGTCCACCTGCTCCAGTACCCGGTACAATTCGGCCTTGTCGATCGGCTTCAGCAGATAATCCCGTGCGCCGAAGCGCAGCGAACTCTGCGCATAGCGGAAATCGTTGTATCCGCTCAGTACAAAGCAGCGGATCTCCGGGTAACGCTCGCGCAGCTGTTCCTGCAGCCCGATCCCGTCGAGACGCGGCATACGGATATCCGTAATGACAAGTTCCGGCCTCGTCCGCTCGATCTCTTCGAGCGCTTCGAGGCCGTCTTTGGCTTCTCCGATGACTTCCCAATTCGTATCCGACGTTCCGATCAAATGGCGCAGACCCCGGCGGAAGATCGCTTCGTCGTCCACGACCAATACTTTTCGTTTATCCATGGCGTTCTCTCCCTTCTTCAAGTTCGCGTTCCCGCAGATCCGGCAGACGGATCGAAGCCCGAATGCCGCAGGGCGACGCCCGCTCCAGCCTTACGCCGAAGCCCGATCCGTACTTCAACACCAGCCTGCGGTGCACATTCACCAGTCCGTGGCCGCCCGGTCCTTCCGGCAGCAGGCCTTCTTCCATCTTGGCGTTCTGCCGCCGCAGCTCTTCGTCGCCCATACCGGGACCGTCGTCCGTCACGGAAATGACGATACGCCCTTCGCCCAAGCCGATCGCAATCACGATCCCGACTTCGCCGCTTCCGTGTTCCAAGCCGTGGACGATCGCATTCTCCACGATCGGCTGAAGAGTCAGGCGAATAATCGGACTGTCCATCAAACCCGGCTGCGCTTCGATCCGGTAGCGCAGCCGTTCTTCGTACCGGATACTCTGAATCGCCAGGTATCCGCGAATATGCTCGATCTCTTCCCGAACGGTCACCTCGTCGCGTCCGCCTCCCATGCTGTAGCGCAGCAGGGCGCTCAGATGATTGGTCATACTGACCACTTCGCGGTTGCCTTCGAGTTCGGCGTACATGCTGATCGAGCCGAGCGTATTGTACAGAAAATGCGGATTGATCTGGCTCTGGAGCGAAGCGATCTCCGCATTCTTCTCGCGGATCTCCGTCTCGTACAGCCGGTACGTCAGCGTGCCGAGCCGGGAAACCATCAGATTGAACGTGCGGCTCAAGTGGCCGATCTCGTCTTCGCTTTCGACCGGAATCGAGATGCCGAACTGCCCTTTCTCGACCAGCTTCATCGACTGCCGAAGCCGGCTCAGCGGCCGGGTGATCCGCAGCGCATACAAGATGGAGACCAGAATCGAAGCGGCGAGACAGGCCAATCCGACGAGCAGCATCTGACGGTTGACCGTATCCGCATCTTTGAGCAGAATACTCATCGGCACCGCCTGAAGCACCGTCCAGCCGGTCACCGGCGACGTCACATAAGTCATCAGGATCGAAGAACGCCCGCTGCCGAGCGTGACCGTCCCTTCTCCCCGGTAAGCGGAGAGACTGCCGGTCGAGTCGGGGAATCTGCCGTTCGCATAGATCGGAGCGCCGCTGCCGTCGAGCACCGCTACCGAGCGTTCGCCGCTTCCCGACAGGTTCGAGATTCGTTCGCGCAGGTCGCTGGTTGGCACATCGATCTTCAGGACGGCCAGCCGCTCTCCGCTCTCCAGGCTGCGGATGACCCGTACGGCCGAGAATACGTTATAGGTGGAACCGTTATCGGATTTCAGCGAATGCGGACCGACAAACACCGCTTTGCCGGAAGCCGCCGCGTCGGCGAATGTTCCCAGATCGGGATCGTCTTCCTCGGTAAAACGTCCCGGGCTGTCCGGCGGCTCGACGTACGAACGGACTTTCTCCGCCTGCAGGGTAATTCCGATCGTATCGACCCTTCCGTTGACCCGGATACGCCGCATAAACTCCTCCAGCAGCATTCGCTCCTCGTAGACGCTTGCCTCGGCGGCTTCCCGCCGCTCCAGATAATCCAGCAGATCGGGCGTCTGATAAGGCAGCACCGAGAGCAGCCCCAGTTCGTTCATATAGATGTCGAGATTGGCGCTGAACTCGTGTACGGCGTCCGCCTGGTACGCGCCGACATTGCGCTCCACCGCGCGGGAGTAGCCGATTCCGCTCAGCAGCGACGAGAGCAGCAGCGGAACGGCGATCAGAATCAAGTTGATGCCGATCAGCTTGAAGGCCAGGCTGCGGTTTGCAAGTCCCGCTTCTTTTCGGTAAAGCCTTTTCCAGTATTCCGGACGACCGCTTTTCTTGAACAATTCCGTAAGGTTGGCCATCGCTTATTCCTCCAGAATCCGGTCGATTTTCGGTCCGATTTCTCTCAGCATCCCGTCTACGGTCTGACTGCCCGACCACAGCTTCTCCAGCTCGACGACCAGCTCGTCGCTGACCCGCCCCTGCTTGGGATGATCGGGAAAATAAGCTACATCGTCGGCCGCTTCGGCGTAATCGCTGCGATTCGGCAGCGCCAGGAATGCCGGCGAGTGCGCAGCCGCTTCATACGCCGGGATATGCCCCGCCTGCGCCCAGACATCGCCGCGGCGGGTCAGCCAGGCGGCGAATTTCAGCGCCGCCTGGCGCTTCAATGGATCGCCGCCTTCCGCCTGCGCGGGCAGCGCCAGCGTATGGGCGTCGCCCCACGAAGCGGGACGGTCATAGATCTGCGGCAGCGGCATGACGCCGAAGTCCAGATCTTCCGCCTGCTCGAACAGACCGATCGACCAGACGCCGAGAAACAGCGTCGCGGCTTCCCCGCGCGCGAACTGGCTCGTCGCATCGTTGATATCCGGCGGAATCAGGCCTTCCCGGTACAGCGAATCGACGTAATCCAGCGAACGTTCGGCCGCTTCCATATTCAGTCCGGCATGCCTTCCGTCCGCCGTGTAGAGCCGCCCGCCTCCGTCGATCTGGCTGTACAGCGACCACCAGAGCCACAGCGAATCGATCCGGATATTCGGCACGGCGAGAGGCGCCACGTTTTCCGGGACGTTCGCGCGAATCTTTTTCAGAAAATCCGTGAATCCCTGTTCTCCCCCGGCAAGCTTCACTTTCCCGTTCGTATACAGTCCCGCCTGCTTCAGCCATTTCTTGTTGTAATACAGCACCCCGAAATGGGCATCCAGAGGGATGCCGTAATGGACGCCGTCCAGCACCGTTCTGCGCAGAATATTCGGATTGTAGCCGTTCCAGTCCAGCCCGTTCTCCGATGCTTCTTCTTCTCCGATCTCCGTAACGAATGCGGCCGGAACATACTGCGCATATTTCGAAGCGTGCACGATCGCCGCATCCGGGGCTTCCCCCGTTACGATCGCGGTCGACAGTTTCGTATAATAATCGTCCAGCTTGTTATTGTTCATCCGCACGAAGACCCCGTCTTCATTCTCTTCGTTGTACCGGGCGACCAGCGCGTTCATGAACGAACTGTCTCCTCCGCTGAACGGGGTCCAGAACTCGATGGCTACCGTCTTTTCCGCAGCAGCCGGCGTTTCGTATCCGCTTTCATGATTGTCCGTCAGCCACAGCCCCAGCGCCAGTACCCCGCTTGCGAGCACGGGAACGAGCCACAGCGGGGTTCTTTTTCCATACCAAAAATTAGAGCGGCCCATCCCGCTTCTCCTCCTCGTTCCCGGCATCCGGTCGCCGCGTTGTCCGTTTATTGTCCTTATACACGCTCTGCGTCCATTCTAAATCCGATCGGAGCGCAAACGCCGCTTTTCCGCTGTTTTCCCAAAATACCGTCTATACCTAAAAATATGTCCATACCTCCAAGACCGCAAGTCTTTTCCCAAAAAATAAGACTGCTGCCTCCAAAGATCCGTCCTGTTCTCGGCCCGGTCCTTGCGTTAAGTTGTTCGTAATACACCACAATTCGAAGGGAGACCAGAAAATGGACAAAAAAACATGGCTCAAGGGAGGACTTGCGGTGCTGCTGCTCGGCACGACGCTGAGCGGTGGAAGTTTCGACGCGGCGCAGGCGGCTCCGGCCCAGGAAAAGAACGATTTCTATAACGTCATTATGCAGGACGGCGCGGATCCCTTCATGTACCGGCACGCGGACGGCTACTACTATTTCACGAAAACGACCGGCGGCAACGTGACGCTCTGGCGTTCCAAAACGCTGACCGGCATCGACGCGGCGGAGACGACGGTTGTGGAGACGGGCGGGCAGAACGTGTGGGCGCCGGAAATTCACCGGATCGACGGCGCCTGGTACATCTATTACGCCAAGGACGACGGAGACAACGCCAATCACCGGATGTATGTCATGCAGAACAAGTCGCTTAATCCGCTCAAAGGCACCTGGGTCGACAAAGGTCCGATTACCGACTCCACCAACCGCTGGGCGATCGACGGCACGGTGTTCAAAGCGCGCGGCATCTCATATTTCGTCTGGTCGGGCTGGGAAGGCACCGAGAACGTGCGGCAGGTCCTGTATATCGCGCGCATGAGTAATCCGTGGACGATCGATTCGCCGAGAGTCGAAATTGCGCGGCCCGAGTATCAATGGGAGACGAACCATACCCCGAACGTGAACGAAGGCCCGCAGATTCTCGTCAAAGGCAATCAGATCAACATCGTCTACTCCGCCAGCGGAAGCTGGACGGACGATTATTCGCTTGGCCTGCTGACAGCCAAGAACAACAGCGACCTGCTGGACCCGGCTTCGTGGACCAAACGGCCGGATCAGGTGTTCAAGACGGGCGGCGGCATCTACGGACCGGGGCATGCCAGCTTCACGACGTCGCCGGACGGCCAGGAAGACTGGATCGTCTATCACGCAGCCAAAAGACAGGGTTCCGGCTGGGACCGCGAGATTCGCACGCAGCCGTTCACCTGGAACGCGGACAAGACGCCGAACTTCGGCATTCCGCTTGATCCGAACCAACCGATTCCGCTGCCTTCCGGCGAACCGGAGCGCGACCGCTACGAAGCGGAAGACGGACGGCTCGCCGGTACGGCCAAAGTGTCGCAGCACGCGGACAGTTCGGGCGGCGCGAAAGTCGGTTACATCGATAACGAAGAAAGCTATGTGGAAGTCGACGTCGAGGTGGACAAAAGCGGTACGTACATCCTCTATGCGCGCACCGGCAACGGAACGGCGGGCGGCAGCTGGTCGACCCTGAAGCTGTCCGTGGACGGCGGACCGGCCAGCGACTTCTTCGTGACGAACCAGGGCTGGGACAACTGGGGTACCTCGACACAAAAAATGACGCTGGACAAAGGCAAGCATACGATCCGTTTCTCCAAAGGAAACGGCTACGCGGAGATCGACGGTTTCGATCTGTTCCGGATCGGGAAATAAGGTTCCGGCAAAGTTCTTCATCGCGGCTGCGCAGTTCTGCTGCCGCAAATCGTCCGGCGGACCCATTCTGCGCAGACCTCACCGGAGGCTGGGCCACGTGACGAACTTCGTTGCTTCTCCCGCAGCGATCAACGATAATACCCCTTGTGCGTATCAATCCAAAGCAGGGGGTACTGTTCCGGCATGAAACCGATTGTTGAAGTGGCCGCGAGAGCCGGCATCGACGAAGAGCATCTGGAGCTCTACGGCAGGTACAAAGCGAAGCTGAATCCTTCGCTGACGAAAGAACTCGAAGAGCGCCCGGACGGCAGGCTGGTGCTGGTTACCGCCGTCAATCCCACGCCCGCGGGCGAAGGCAAGACGCTGACCACGATCGGGCTGTCGCAGGCGCTCAATGCTCTGGGCACGAAGACGGTCGCCGCGCTGCGCGAGCCGTCGCTGGGTCCGTGTTTCGGCATGAAAGGCGGCGCGACCGGCGGAGGACGGGCGCAGATCGTTCCGGCCGAAGAGATCAATCTGCATTTTACCGGCGATCTGCACGCCATTTCTTCGGCGCATAACCTGCTGGCCGCGTTGGTCGACAACCATGTCTACCACGGCAACGAACTTGGCCTCGATCCCAAACGGATCGTCTGGAAAAGAGCCGTCGACATGAACGACCGCGGGCTGCGCAGTATCGTAACCGGCCTGGGTGCAGGCAATGGACTGCCGCAGGAGAGCGGATTCCTGATTACGTCCGCCTCCGAAGTCATGGCCGTCCTGTGTCTCAGCGAGAACGCCGACGATCTCAAGGAGCGGCTTGCCCGAATGATTGTCGGTTATACCGGCGAAGGCCAAACCGTGACCGCGGGCGACCTGAACGCCGTGGAAGGCATGGCGATTCTGCTTCGGGAAGCGATCAAGCCCAATCTGGTCCAGACGCTGGACGGTACGCCGGTGATTATTCACGGCGGTCCCTTCGCCAATATCGCGCACGGCTGCAGCAGCGTAATCGGCACCAAGGCGGCGCTCAAACTGGGCGATATCGTGGTGACGGAAGCAGGCTTCGGCGCGGAACTGGGCGCAGAGAAGTTCTTCGATATCAAATGCACCCAATCCGGGCTCAAGCCGGATGCGGCGGTGCTTGTGGTGACGGTCAAAGCGCTCAAGTACAACGGCGGCGTGCCGGTCAAAGACCTGGACGCGGAGAACACGGAAGCGGTTCGCGCGGGACTTGGCAACCTGCGCCGGCATCTGCGCAATCTGCGGCTGTTCGGCGTTCCCGTTCTGGTCGCGGTCAATCATTTTGCCGCCGACTCCGAGAGCGAGATCGCTCTCGTACTGGACGCCTGCCGGGAAATGGGCGCTGCGGCCGAACTGTCGGATGTGTGGGCCGAAGGGGCCGCAGGCGGCGAAGCGCTGGCACGGCGTCTGCTGCAGATGCTGGACGAACAGCCGGCGTCTTACGCGCCGCTGTATGAACCGACGCTTGATCTGCGCGGCAAGATCGAAGCGATCGTCACGCGCCTCTATGGCGGCAGCGGCGTCTCTTATGCGCCGTCGGCGTCCAGGGCGCTTGCGGAGTTCGAGCGTCTGGGCTTCGGCGGTCTGCCGGTGTGCATGGCCAAGACGCCGTATTCGTTCTCCGACCGTCCTTCGCTGCTTGGCGCACCGGAAGGCTTTACGGTTGCGGTCTCCCGCGTATCGCTGTCCGCAGGAGCCGGCTTTGTCGTCGTCGAGACGGGCAATACGATGACCATGCCCGGTCTGCCGAAAGTGCCGGCCGCCGCGCGAATGAAACTGGCGGAGGACGGAACGATCGAAGGACTGCTGTAAGCGAGGAGAGACCGGAAACCGGTCCATACATGAAGGAACGGAAACCGACCAACCGGTTTCCGTTCCTTTTTTTGGGTGCGGATTGTTGGATTCGTCGACGCGATTTTGCTTCTTTCGATTACAGAACCGATACCGACATTGACGGTAACAAAGGGCGAAACTTGAATATGAATGGAAGAAGTAGGAAAATAGACAAAAAAGGAGCTGACCCCTATGAAGAAAACACCGAATAAGCGCGTTCTGCCTCTGCTGGGAGCAGGAATTCTCGCAGCCGGAATCCTGACGGCAGCCGGAACCCCAACGGAACAGCCGGACGCCAAATTCATACAGCTGCAGCAGATGCGATTCTTGAGCGCAACCATCGGCTGGATCATCCGCTCGGATTCTACGCCAAAAGGCAAACAGCCGCTGCAGCTGCTGGTTACCCAGAACGGAACCCGCAGCTGGACGAAACACAAAATCCCCGGGGATTATGCGGCCGGATTGGGTCTGTCGAATGCGCAAAAAGGCTGGGCGCTCGTCTATGAGTCCCCCCGAAAAACCGCCGGAACGGTCACCGGCTATTCCCGGGCCCGTCTGCTGTATACGACGGACGGCGGGAAGAGCTGGAAGATCCAGTGGAGCCAAGACGGCACCTATCCGGCTTCTTCCCTGCGCGAGAACGCTCTGGCTGCCGCCGGGCCCCAATCGGCGTACGCGATCGTCGGCTCGGATCTTCTGGTGACCCGGAATGGCCGAACCTGGTCGAAAACCGTGTTCGACCGGCAGGACTTCGTCCCTACGCACGTCTCCTTCGCAAATGCCCGCAGCGGCTGGGTAGCCGGAACGA
This sequence comes from Saccharibacillus qingshengii, assembly GCF_013185195.1. Lineage (GTDB taxonomy): Bacteria > Bacillota > Bacilli > Paenibacillales > Paenibacillaceae > Saccharibacillus > Saccharibacillus qingshengii. The sequence goes on along the minus strand of NZ_JAAZWC010000004.1, from coordinate 79,760 downwards.
TGCCGCCGCATGAAGACAACCCGGATGCCCGGGTCGTCTCGGTCCTGCATACTTCCGACGGCGGGCGCACCTGGTCCGAGCAGTTGACGGTCGGCCCGACCAACGAGAACAGCGACAGCAGTCAATTCCGCAGTGCCGCACTCGATTTTGTCGACGCCAAGACCGGTTTCCTTCTGACGGACGATCCCAGCACGATAACGGGCGTTCTCTACCGGACGACAAACGGAGGCGCAAGCTGGCGTATGGTGAACGGCGAACTCCGCAGCCACCGTCCCCTGCTCACGGGCATGGACTTCGTCGACGGGCAAACCGGGTGGCTCTCCGCTTCTCCCGGAGCCGGACCGGTCGAGGGCGGATTGATGATTACGCGCGACGGCGGCCGGACGTTCGTTCACGAACCGGATGCGGGCTACGACATGGGCTCTGCGCAGTCTTTCAAGAGCGGCAGCGGCTATGTCATCGGCCACACGGTAGAGGGACAGGATTATCTGACGCGTACGCGCGACGACGGGCAAACGTGGATGACCGCTTATCGGCCGTATTAGGTCCCAAGCGGTTCCGGAAAAGCTCAACCCAAAAGCCCCCTGCACCGATCGGCGGTGCAGGGGGCTTTCCTACGTTTTTTTTACCGCCTTATTCCGAGCCGCTTACCGCCACTCGACCACTTCGTCTACCGAACGGCGGGTCTTCTCGGTCGGTTCGCCCGCCCGGTAGCCAAAAGCGGCCATGCATGCCAGACCGAAATGGTCCGGGTCCAGCAGCTCTTCTTCCGCCAGTACCCGTTCGACTTCGTGTTTGACGAAGCCTTCCATCGGACAGGAATCGATCCCGATCATCGCGGCGGCCGTCATCATATTGCCGAGCGCCAGATACGTCTGGCGGCAGGCCCATTCGAACATCGCCCGCTCGTTGCCCTGAAGCGCGAAGCCGGTACGCAGGAACGTATCGTATGTGCGGCGCTTCATGTCGGAGATCTCCTGCGGCAGACGCTGCACGTCGCTTAGCATGTACGAGATATAGTCGGAGTCCGCCGTCATATCGTGCGGCAGGCGGGCCAGAACCAGAAGAACATGACTGGCCGAAGCGAGCTGACGGCGCGCTCCGCCGGCATGCACCGCGATCTTGCTGCGCAGCTGCGGGTTCTGCACGACTACAAACTTCCACGGCTCAAAGCCGTACGAGCTTGGCGACAGCCGGCCGGCTTCCAGAATAAAATCAAAATCCGCCGCCGTTACTTGGCGCGCCGGATCAAAATCTTTGACCGCGTGGCGGAAACGGTAAGCGTCCAGCAGTTGGCTTTTGGCTGCCGCGTAGGCGTCCGGTCCGGACTTGAATGGGTCGGTCATAGAAAGGCCTCCTTCGTTCTTGTTCTCCCGCTTATTTTAACCTACATTCGTACGGGAATGCGATTCATTCCCCGGAATCCGCCCAGCCCAATTCCAGCTGCTCCGCTTCGATCCGAAGTTCGGTAAATCCGCCGGTTTCCTTTTGCAGCAGAACAGACAGCGCGAATCCGGCCGGCGACAGCTCGAATTCTTCGCCGTACCAGTATGCGCGATCCAGATCATTGGGAAGGGTCGCGTCCGACACCCCCGAGAAGAGAAGGCGGGTCGGCGGCGCCATGGCTTTGCCCATCGTCGTCGTATCCAGTACCAGCTCGATCTGCCGGCCCGGAAGCACACTGCACGAGACGAACTGGGCATCATGCAGCGAATGTTCGTGCAGTTCCCGAGCGGAAGCCGGAAGCTGTTCGCGAATCGATGCGTACGCTTCTCTCGCAGCCCGCCCCAGCTCCTGCCGGCGGCGTTCGAAGTCTTCCCGCCAGGCGGCGAGCAGCCGGACAAGTTCCGGCGGCGCATAAGGCTGGTTGAGCGTCCCGTCGAGCACATACGGATGCATCTCTTCCGGCAGGATCTCCAGCAGCTCCTTGCGCCCGTGCTGCAGACTCACATGGGCCTGTTCTTCGTAATCGACTCCGATCTCGCGGCAGAACGCCAATTCTTCATCCCAGCCTTCGCGGGTCAGCGGTACCATTAACAGACTGCTTAACTGCAATTCCCGATCGAACTCTTCCGTAAAAAATCTCATGCTATGCTCTCTCCTCATTTCTTCCTCAATTTCCGACTCAGCACTGCGATCAGCAGCAGTCCTACGCCGCCTAACACGATATAGAGCAGAATGCGGAGCGAATCGCCCGCTCCGACGATAGGTCCGGGTTCAGCCTGTACAGGCTCTGCCCCTTCGGCTCCCGAGAGCGGATCTGCGTCCGGCGCTGCAAAGGCCGCTGCTTCCTCCCGCCCGAGCTGTGCCTGTGCCGGAGCCGGGCTCACGATCCCGGTCCGCAAAGCCTCGGTATCGTACTGCGGCTTCTCTTGGCCTTCCGCTCCGTAGAGCAGGCGGTAAGGGCCTGCGCCGGTATCTTCGAATATGAGCCGGTCGACCCGGTAGCCTACTTCAACCGCCTCGATATTCAGCGGCGGATTCCCGGCGTTGTCGATCACGACCCTCGGCTTCTCGTTCAGGATCGGCTCCGCCAGCCGGATCTGCGTATCCTCGACGCTCAAGCCGTTCAGTTGCAGGCGGTTCAGACGGGTCGGCGACAGAATCCGGGTATTGGCGCCGGTGCCTTTGGCCCGGTTCACATAGAAGATCCGGCTGAATTCCCCCGAACCGTCCGACGCGGAAGCTTTCAACCGGATCTGATCGATCCGCAGCCGATCGGCGTTATAGATCACGACCTCCGACATGCGGGCAAGCGTCTCCACATTAAAAGGCAGTTCTTTCGCCCGGCGGAACGCTTGCCCGCTGACAGCCGCACCGACATCGCTCAGCATTCCGTCCGTCAGTTCAATCTTCCCTCCGGCGTTCGGCACGTTCAAACGGTAATACCCGTAGCCGGCCGGCTCGTCCAGCTCGATGACATTGCGGAATTTGGTTTCTCCGTCCGTGTACAGCTCGCCCTCGGTCACCGGCTCCCAGCCTTTGCCGTCTTTGCTGCCCTCCACCCTGATTTTTTTGAGAAAAGGGCCCTTTGATAACGGAAAAGTCAGCCGGCTGCCGCGAAAATTTTCTGGGTTGGAAGCCGGAATGACACGAAAATCGAACCGCGTTACGTCCTTGCCGGGCGTGCTTTTGATCAATTCCAGCGGATAATAACGGTCGAGCCCCCGCTTGCCTTCTTCGCCGGAGTCCGTATAGTACGGCACAAACCTGCCCGAAGCGTCCACAATTCGGACATCGCCCAGATTCTCCTGTGACCGCCCGTAGACGTCGGCGTCCAGATACAGCGCTTGATACCGGGAGACGTCGGCAAGCCGGATCTCTTTGGCAAACGCCCAGGTGCCCGATTCGGCTTCTTCTTCCTGCGGCCGGGCGCTGAAGGCGGCCGCCTCAAGCCGGTTTCCAACCGATTCCTCCGCCAAGTCCGGACTCCTTTCAACGCCCGCGGAGCCGGACGCCTGCTGCGCCCTACTTTCCGGCAGCCCCGCCAAGGCGCCGAGCAGGGCAGCTGCGCACAGCGCGGCCCCCAGCTTCTTTTTTGCAAATCCGGATCCATACTTTCCCATTCCGACTTTCCTCCTTGATCCTCCGGATTGTCCACCTGTTCCGGTAGACGGATCTCTTATGTCCTGTTACCCTTTTCCGTCCGGTTTCTTTCAAGCCAAAGGCAAAAAGCCGCATTTACTTTGTCCGCAAAAAAAGGTATGCTGGGCAGGCCGAAAGATTACACACTGTAAACCATATAAAAAGGAGCTTGTCCATGTCTTCTTCCCGGCCTTCCCCGCTCGGTACCGATCCGGGCACCCCGGCCAAAATCGGCCTGCCTATGTTTGTCCTTATGCTCAACTTGTTTATCGCGCTGCTTGGACAGGGCATGGTCATTCCGATCCTACCCGACTATCTCAAGCAGTTCGATGCGGCCGGAACGGCGGCCGGTTATCTGGTCGCCGCGTTCGGCGCGGCGCAGTTCCTCTTCTCTCCGATCGGCGGACAGCTGTCCGACAGACTCGGACGCAAAAAGCTGATCGTCGCAGGGCTCCTGTTCACCGTCGTTTCCGATTATCTGTTTGCGATCGGCCATACGCTGCCTCTTCTGTATGCCGCGCGATTCATCGGCGGAATCGGGCTCGGCCTGATGGTCCCTTCCGTCATGGCGTACGTCGCCGACAGCACGACGCCCGCCACGCGGGCCAAAGGCATGGGTTATCTCGGAGCGGCCATGAACCTCGGCATGGTGCTGGGTCCCGGGCTGGGCGGACTCATTGCCGAATTCGGTATTCGCGTCCCTTATTACTGCGCAGCGGCTCTAAGTCTGCTGGCGGCGGGCTTGTCGCTTCTGCTGCGCGAAACGCTTACGCCGGAGAAACGGGCCGCAGCGGGAACGCGCAGGCGCGAACCGATCCTGCGGCAGATCTCCGATTCGTTCCGCACGCCGTATTTCCGCTACCTGCTGCTCGTCTTTGTCATGACGCTTGGCTTGATCAATTACGAGACGGTCTACGCGCTTTTTGTGGAGCAGAAATACGGATTCGATGCGCGCAGCATTTCGATCGTCATTACGCTCGGAGCGGTGATCGGCATCGTCTGCCAGATCTGGCTGCTGGACCGGGCGGTTCGCCGGTACGGCGAGATCCGGCTGATCCGCTTCTCGCTTGTGTTGGCCTCGGCCGCGCTGCTGCTTATGCTGGTCAAGTTCAATCTGGCATACCTGCTGATCGTTTCGGCCGTTTTTTTCGCTTTCAACTCTTTTCTTCGGCCTACTGTCGGGACCTTGATCGCCAATGCGGCGGAAGACCGTCAGGGTTATGCGGCCGGTCTCAACACGACTTATTCGAGTCTTGGCAGTATCGTCGGCCCTCTGCTCGCCGGTTGGCTGTTTGACGTTCAGCTGAATTTGCCTTATATTTTGGGAGCTTTGATTCTGCTGGCGGCGCTGTTCCTGACCGGGAATCGCGCGAATAAGCCGGCCACGAAACGGAAGAGGGTTCATGACTGAAACCTGGCACCAACACCGCAAGCAGCAGAACCGGGAAGACCTGATCGCCGCCGGCCGGACGCTGTTTTTGCAGCGTGCTTTTCCCGGCGTGTCGGTCAAAGACGTCTGCGAACTTGCCGGAGTCAGCCGCGTCACGTATTACAAGCATTTCGAATCGATCGACGAGCTGGCCTTCGAAGTGCAGATGGAAGCGTTGGAACATATGACGGCATCCGTGCAGACGGCCTCCCAATCCGCCGCACTTTCGGAGCCCGATCCCGCGAGCGGCGGGGAATTCACCTATCCAACGGACGGTGCGGCCATGCTGCATCGGATGCTCGAAGCGTGGAGCGTATATGCTGCGCGCAATCGGAATTATATGAAATTCATTCTGCTGTTCGATCTCCATTATGACGCTTATCCGCCGGAAAAAGCACTCAGCAGCCGCTACCGGGCTTTTATTCTGGAGAAAAAGCGGCAGCATTTTCTGAACGATGCGCTTGGGGCCGGAATCCGGGACGGTTCGCTGCGCTCCGACCTGGATCTGAACGAGACCGGCGAATTCGTCTTCACCGCCATGATGGGCCTGCTGCAGAAGCTGTGTCTGTCCTATGCCGCCGAAGGCGAAGAAGGCGATGCCGAAGCCGCGGAAGAAGCCGCTCTTGCGGACAGCCGGCGCCAAGCGATCTCCCGGCGCTTCATCGCTATGATTCTCGATTCGCTGCGCCGTACGGATCGATCCGGTTAGCCGAAGTCCGGCTCATCTTCCTTCATCTTGCAGTCCGACGCTTGCATGCGCCAACAGCCCCGTTTCTATAGGAAACGGGGCTGTTGGCGCGGGTCGGAACGTCTCGATGCAGCTCCAAACTGCAGCTGCATCGGGCGATCCGGGCATACCGAACATTTATTTTAAATTTAATCTATGTTTGTGATATTTATCACATTTCAAATTTAAGATTTAATTTAAGATAAGGACATGGAAGAGATGATCATCAACCAAAAACAAACAGAGCCGCTTCAGCGGCCCATAAAACTCATAGGAGAGTGGAAAAAATGAACAACTGGCTGAGAACAAACAAAGTGGCAATGTGGATGCTGACCGTCCTGCGCGTGTACATCGGTTTCAAATGGATCACCGGCGGATGGGGCAAGCTGACCGGAGGCGGGTTCGACGCTTCGGGCTTCATGCAGGGCGCTCTGGCCCAAGCGGGCGGCGACCACCCTGCCGTACAGCCTCTGTGGGCAAGCTTCCTGGAACACTTCGCCATCCCGAATGTCGGCCTGTTCAACGTCCTGGTTCCGATCGGTGAATTCGCGGTCGGCCTGGGCCTGATCCTCGGAACGTTCACTACCTTCGCCGCACTGATGGGCATGGTCATGAACTTCGCCTTCCTCTTCTCGGGTACGGTCAGCACCAACCCTTACCTGATCCTGGCGGAAATCTTCATCGTCGTGGCCGCTCTGAACGCCGGCAAAATCGGTCTGGACCGCTGGGTGATTCCTTACCTCAGAGCTCATGTCTGGGGCCGCAAAAACAAAGCCGACGAAGCAAACAACGCCATGAACGGCAAAAAAACAGCAGACGCGGCTTAACCTTCTTCCCGAGCTGGCGCGAATACGAACAGGTCTCCTTCATTGGCCCATGGGCCGAAGGAGACCTGTTTTTGTTGAATACGAAGATCCGGCGGAAACTCAAGACCGGAAGGAACCGGCAGCATGACCCCGGCCTCCGGCTTGACGCTCCGGCACATCCAGACCGTGGCTGCGCGCAAGATCGATCAGGGCGGAAGCGCCGAACCGTACTGCCATCAGAACGGATTCGTGCTCTTCCCGACTGCGATAAGCCGAGTCCGGCTCCGGGTCCGCAAAGTCCGGGGCGCCGCTTCCATAGTACGGATGCCAGTCGGCTGTCTGCGGCATCTGCGCGGCAGAGTCCGCAGCTCTGCTCGTGAACGCCTCCTCCGGGTACGAACCGGCCTTCGAACCTTCGGCAGCCGGCTCCGCTTCGCACAGCTTCATCGCCGGGACGAGCGCGGCAGAAGCATCGGCGCCTTCTTCCGTGCACAGCATCAGCAGCTCCAGCAGCTCGGCGGCCCGCTCGGGATCACGCAGTCGGACCGGTGTTCCGTCTCCCGGCACCTCGCTCCCCACCAGTTCGCTCAACATCAGTCCGGCCCATTCCGCGACTTCCGTAGCTTCCTCGGGCAGCACCCGGATCCGGATCATCTCTTCGCTTTTTCCGTTTTGCACGTGTTCTCCTCCTTTTGACCGGTTCGACCGGCCTTCTTATCTTTTATTTTAGAGATTAAAATAAGAAGATAAAGAGAAGATACCGCGCAGGTATTTTCGTATTTTATGCTGCCTCTCATTCCGAGTCAGTTCAGTCCCGATTGCAGCGCTCTCCAAAAGCTGTCGTCTTCCATCCCCAACGCATAGACGGAAATGCCGGCCAGGCCGTATTTCTCGACCAGCCGCGCTTTGGCCTTGATGCTGTATGCGTCTTCGTACCAGAGCACATGCCGATCTCCGCCCGGCGCGGTATAACGAAGACTCATGGACAGCGATTTCGGATCGCGTATTCCCGCGTTTTTCAACGTCCGCACGATCTGCCGCGCTTCCGTCCATTTCAGCAGACCGCCGCTTTGGTCTTCCGGATCGGAGAGATTCCAATCGTTGCCGTAAGCGGGAAGACCGGCGAGCAGCTTGGACGGTTCGGTCTGCGATGCGGCGAATTTCAGCGAGGCGTCCATCCACGCAAGCCCCGCCGCAGAACCGGGTTCGCCCCAGATTCCGTGCTCGTCGTACGTCATGACCTGAATCCAGTCCGCTTCGCGTCCGATCGCCTTGTAATCGAAAGCGCCCGACCAGCCGTTCTCCGGATCGTCTTCCGTTTTGGCGGGCACCGACACCATCGTCTTTCTGCCGATTTTGCGCATCTCCCTGGCCGTGTCCCGTACAAAACGGCTGAACGCCGCACGGTCTTCGGGACGCACTTCTTCGAGATCGATATTGATCCCGGCGTAATCGTGTGTCCGGACCGTACGCAGCATGCTGCGAATCAGCCGGATCTTGGCTTCCGGTTCGTTCAGCACACGGCGGGCAATGTCTCCGTCCCAGCCGTTCTCCCCGTAATTCGATACCAGGGCATAAGCTTCCATGCCGTAACGGTCGGCCGCCGCCAGTGCTTTCTCCGGCACGTGCCCGACCAGATTGCCGTTTCCGTCGGTATTCAGCGTATCCGTGGACAGCAGATTGAAGCGCTTGTGGTAACGTTCAAGCGAACGGTCCGATTCGTCCGTGTAATAAGCGAGTACGACCGGATTCGTATCGGCCTGCACCGAATTCGCCGTTTTGTTCGTAGGTCCTGCGGCTATAAGCAGCCCTGCCGCCAATACGGCGGCTGCGATCTTGCGAACGATCATCGACGGCACTCCCCCTTTCATGATTCATCCGTATAACGCAAAAAAGCGGCTATCGCCTTATCGACGATCCCGCTTCATGCGCCGTGCAGTTATTTAATCTATAGGGTTCAAGCCGAATCGTCGGTGTTCCGATCCCTTAGCGAATATCCGAAGAGCCCAACCGGTTAACCGGGCGTTGTCCCAATCCGTTTTCTTTGCGTTTCGAACGTTTCGGGCCGCTGCGCAGTTCATTGGTCAGTTCCATAAACCAGGCTTCGTCTCGAACCTGGAGCGCCAGATCGATCAGGCTGTGAATCTCCTGCTCGCTTTTGCGCGGATTCTCGGACAGTTTCTTCATACCCCGATCGGATACGGCAATCTCCTTGCCCATCAATTCCTTATTGTCGCTATGGGTGACCTGCAGCAGAGCTGTCTGAATAGGCGCACTCGACGCAATCAGATACCCGTGTACCAGAGCGCCGTCGTCGGTGTAGGCTTGAATCCAATCTCCCGTCGTCCATTTACTCATCTCGATACACCTCTCTCTTCCCCGTTTAAGAAGTTTATTATTTGCCGGATTCGACTAAAAGAATTATACTTGGGATCTAACTGTAATTATAAATTATACAGTTCAAAAGGTCAAGGAAGGTAAGAAGCGATTCATTGTCTTTCTTCGCACCAGACCTTCGGAGCTTATCCTTATATTAAGTCAAGTTCAGGAGGTATAAACAATGAATAGCGAATTTCCTGCCGCCGTCCACCTGCTCGTCTATCTGGCCCACTCGACTTCCGGCTCGGCCAACAGCGAAGAACTGGCCGAAAACGTCGGCACGCACCCGGCCCGTGTCCGCAAGATGATGCGCTGTCTGCGCGAGCAAGGTTGGGTCGGCACGCGCGAAGGCATCGGCGGCGGCTATTTTCTCCAGGCCGAGCCGGCGGCGATCCGTCTGGCGGATATCTACCGGGCTTCCTGCTGCGGCGGGCTTCGTCCCAAAAAACCGACCGGCAGCCCGGGCAGCACCTGCCCCGTCTCGTCCGGCATCTCGGGCGCGATGGATCATTACTTCGGCGAAGCGGAGAGCCGCTACCTCGATTATCTGGACGGTGTGACGGTGCAGGATGTCCTGCACCGGATCGTAGACCCCCGGCCGCTCCCTTGAACTCCTCTTGCAGCGGAACCTTTGACCTGCACCATAAAGTCAAAAAGCCGTGTCCTTCGCTTCGGGACACGGCTTTTTTTGATGGAGGAGGATGGGCGCCGGAAGACTCTTCCCGCTTAGCCTCTTGGACTGCCTGACATTTGCGTCTATTGAGGGGATCCGCTTGATGCGTTTGTTACTTGGAGCCCGTAACGCTTGCAAGCACATCATCGATCATCTGGCCGTTGGCGATAGCTCCCGTGTACAGCCAGCTGCTGTCGCGGTCGAATTCGTACACCCGGTTCGCTTTGACGGCCGGAATGTTGCGCCAGACCGGATCGGCCAGCACCTGCGCCTTGTCTTTGCCGCTGCCGTTGACGAGGAACAGATAATCGGCATCCAGGTCGGCCAGCAGCTCCAGAGACAAGCTGCTCCAATTCATTTCGCTCGCTTCCGAAGCCTGCTTGACGATATCCGGTACCGTCATTCCGAGATCGTTGTAGATCACATCTCCGCTGGACAGATTCATGTTCACGACGTAGACGTCTTTTTCCGTCGCCCAGAGAGCCGCCGCTTTTTTCGCTCCGCCGGCCGCTTCCTCAAGCTTCGCTTTCGCATCGGCCGCTTTGGCTTCGTAAGCGTCCAGTACTTTCTGCGCTTCGCCCTTTTTGCCCAGCACTTCGCCGACGGTCAGCAGTTCCTGTCTCCAGTCGTTATTCTGCGCGTTGCCGACCACATAGGTGGGAGCGATCGCCGAATACTGCTTGTATTTGTCGCCCGCCACCAATTCCGCGCTGTCCATCAGAATCAGATCCGGCGAGTAGCTGGCTGTCACTTCGAGCGGAAGTTCCGATGGAATACCCGGCACGCCCGACAGGGAATCCTGCAAATAGCTCTGCATCTTGCCTTCGCCGATCATCCACTGCGCAACCGGTTTCACGCCGAGCGCTACCAGAGGATCTTCCAGATACGAAGCGATAACCGCTTTCGGTTCGGCGGGGATCGTCACTTCATGGTCCATCGAGTCTTTCAGCACCCGGTCTTCGCCGGATGCGGCCGTTTCTTCGGCACCCGTATCGGCGGCAGGCGTCTTGGATTCGGATGCCTCGCCTGCCGGCTGTCCGGTTTCCACGGCCGTACCCTTGTCCGTTTCCGCCTCGTTCGAACAGGCGCTTACCGCAAGGGCCAGACTTCCGGCCAGCAAAATGGAGAGACTTTTAAACGTTATTGTCTTCATGGATCCTAACCCCCGTTTATTTTTTAATTGATAACGATTCTCATATCCACCAATATAACGGCATTTCCTCCTCGGCGCAAGTCCCGGAAGCGGCGTCTATCCGGCACCGGGTCACCGATTCGCTTAACCGAAACACTGCCGCAGGGCGAACGGGGCCGTCGGCGGCCGCATCACCCGACCGCACGGCAGCGGAGATTCCGCTTGGCCCGGGCCTCCTACGAACGCGTATTCTCCGAGTCCATTCAATCATCAGCCGGGTAGGAAGCACGAAGGGAACACGAAAAAGAGCAGCGCCTCAGGGCGCTGCTCCAATTCCGCTTATACCTCCGGGTATATTCGCTCCCGGGCCAACTGTCGCGCCTTCGACGAAGCTTCTACACCTGGCTTTTGCCGCGTGCCATCCGTACCCGGATGACCTTGACGATCTCCATCAGCACAACCGCTCCGAGTGCAAGACCGGCCGCAATCAGCCAATCGTTCACGCCGAAATCGGCCGGGATCGAGAAGATCTCGCGTACGCCGGGAAGCAGCGTGACCGCATACAATACGAAGCAGAACAATACGGCTCCGAGCACGTATTTGTTATCGAAGAATCCGGCTCCGAACGCCGTCTGCGTCTGCGAACGCGCCGCGAACGTCTGCAGCGTACGCGCCAGGATCAGCGTCGTGAACGCCATAGCCACGCTCAGCTCGGGCGATTCCTGCAGCCCGATATACTGCGAGACGATAACCGCGGCGCCGATCAGCACGCCGCGCGTGATGACGGTCTGAAGCGTGCCTCCCGCGAAGATGCCTTCGTTGATATCGCGCGGTTTGCGCCGCATGACTTCCGGTTCGGCTTTCTCCATGCCGAGCGCGATCGCCGGCAGCGAATCGTTCAGCAGATTGATGAACAGCAGCTGCAGCGCCGTAAACGGATTGATCCAATCGAAGACCAGCGCGAACAGAATCGCGATGATCGCGCCCAGATTGCCCGAGAACAGATACGCGATCGACTTCTTGATGTTGTCGAACACGGTGCGGCCGACTTCGACGGCGCTGACGATCGAGACGAAATTATCGTCCGTCAAGACCATCGCCGCGGAGTTCTTGGCCACGTCCGTGCCGCTGCCCATCGCCACGCCGATATCGGCCTGCTTGAGCGCCGGAGCGTCGTTGACGCCGTCGCCGGTCATGGCCGTGATCCGGCCTTTTTTCTGCCAGGCGCGCACGATCCGGATCTTGTTCTCCGGCGAGACGCGCGCGTATACCGCGATATGTTCCAGGCGGTTGTCCAGTTCGCTGTCGGACAGCGCGTCGAGCTCCCGGCCGGTCAGCGCTTCGTCGCCTTCTTCCATCAGTCCGATATCGCGGCCGATCGCCTGCGCCGTCGTCTTGTGGTCGCCCGTAATCATGACCGGGCGAATACCGGCGCTTCTCGCTTCCTTGATCGCGCCGTAGACCGCGTCGCGCGGCGGATCGATCATCGCCGTCAGGCCGACGAACACCAATTCGTTCTCGTCATCTTCGTCGACGGATACGCCGGCGGCGATTTCTTTGTAACCGAAGGCCAGTACACGCAGCGCCCGATCGGAAAAGTCTTCGTTCCGCTTCTGGATGCCGCGCAGCCATTCGTCCGTGAACTTCTCTTCGCGTCCGTCGATCCGGATACCGGTGCAGCGGTCGAGCAGCACGTCCGGTCCGCCTTTGACGAGCAGCAGGCGGCGGCCGTCCACCGTATGCACGGTCGACATCAGCTTGCGGTCGGAGTCGAACGGAATCTCGTCTTCGCGTTCGTACGTGCCTCGCACTTCTTCATGGCTGCGGTTCTTCTTGGAACTGTAGGCCAGCAGCGCCGTTTCGGTCGGATCGCCGATCTCCTGACCGTCCTCGTTGATCCTCGAATCGTTGCACAGTACGGCGATACGCATCAGCCACTGTTCCGAGTCCGTCCATTCGGCCGGGTCGTCCGGGATCTGTTCTTCGCGGCCTTCCGGCACGAAATCGTCGACGACCGTCATCTTGTTCTGTGTCAGCGTACCGGTCTTGTCGGTGCAGATGACGCTTGTCGAACCGAGCGTCTCGACCGCCGGCAGGCGCCGGATAATGGCATGGCGCTTGGCCATCTTGTTCGTGCCGACCGCAAGCACGATCGTCACGATCGACGACAGCGCTTCGGGAATCGCCGCGACCGCGACGGCTACGGCGAACATGAACGAATTCAAGATCGCGCCCGTCATATCGTTCGTATCGCCCGAGAGCCATTCGCGGCCCGCTTCCACCGCAAAGATCACGATACAGAGAATCAGAATGAACAGTCCCAGCTTCTTGCTGAAACTCTCGAGCTTGCGCTGCAGCGGCGTCTGCTTGGCTTCCGCGCTTTCGAGCAGTCCGGCGATCTTGCCGATCTCCGACTGGGCTCCGGTGCCGGTCACCACAAGGGTTCCCCGGCCGTAGACGACCAATGCGCCGCTGAAGACCATGTTGCGGCGGTCGCCGATCCCGGACTCTTCCCCAATGGTGTCCGTATGCTTCTCCGCCGGTTCCGATTCGCCGGTCAGCATGCCTTCGTCCGTCTTCAGCGAGCTGCTCTCGAGCAGCCGTCCGTCGGCCGGCACATAATCGCCCGCTTCGAGCAGCACGATATCGCCGGGAACCACTTCCCTGGCCTCGACCGTATGTACCTGCCCGCTCCGTTTGACTTTGGCCGCGGGTGCGGACATCTGCTTCAGGGCATCCAGCGAATTCTCGGCTTTGCGCGTCTGCACGACGCCGATTACCGAATTCATGATCAATACCGCGAAGATAATGACCGACTCGATGACTTCGCCCAGAGCCAGCTGGACGATAGCCGCCGCCAGCAGCACAATCACCATCGGGTCTTTGAACGATTCCAGAATGAGCTTCCAGATCGGGTCTTTGCCTTTTTCGTTCAGCTCGTTGTAGCCGTGCTCTTCCAGCCGTCTGCCCGCTTCCCCCGAATCGAGTCCTTCCGGACGGGACTTCAGTTCCTCCAGCGTTTCTTCGCCGCTTTTACGGTAAAACTCCACGGAATCCCTCCTAATCGTTCGGCGCGGCCCGGCATCCGGTTCAACGAATCGGGAGGTTCGGGCCTGCCGCTCTCTCTCCCTTTTACCCAGAAGAGGCGGAGGGGTTCGGATTTTCCGGATATTTTTTCAGCAAATTCCAGCTTGGAACCGTCTTGTTCGGAAAACGTTCAAAATCATGTCAAAGCCCGCCGCTGCGCCATACGTTCTAGTTGACATATTGACTCAGCCGCTCACGCGACCTCCATTCCGAGACGTTCCACGACGGCCACGGCACCTTGAGGCTGGCTTCGTTTTTCGCTTTTTCCCGCAGCAGCCGATCCAGTTCGCCGCCTTCTTGTTTCCCTCGTTCGATCAGCACGGGCACAGCGTCGGAGGACAAGCCCATCAGATAACCCAGATCGGCTGCCGCTTCGGCCGTATGCTGACGATCCAGATTAAGACGTGCAATGACCCGGTCCATGCAGGCATAGTTGACGGCCAGATAAGCGCAGACGCCGAGTACGACGAGCAGGCGTCCAAGCGCAATACGGCGCAGCCGAATGCACAGGGCGAACAGCAGCAGGACCGCGAACAGGAAGATCATGAACGCATGTACGAGAAAACGGAGCCGCGTATAACCGTAAGCTTCTTCGTACAGCAGCAGCCGGGAAAAAGCAGACCCCAGCATCGCCACCGAGCAGAAGATAAGCAGCAGATGCAGGGCATCCAACAGCCGGCGCTGCCGTCCTTCTCCGCGCAGAGTCGCGTACATGCCGATCAGCAGCACTCCGAAATTGATCAGCGTGACGCCGATCAGTTCGCCGAACCCGCTGCGCGTGTACTCGGCATACGAAGAAGATTCGGGGAGTACGCCCTGCCAGGCGCCGAACAGATAAGAGAATTGAAACGCCACGAACAGCACATAGACAAGATTGAGCGAGATCAGCAGCGTAACCATGGGCAGCGGCCGGAACCTGGCGGCCGGTTCGACGGGATCGGCCATCCAAGGCCCCTGTACGGGCAGTCTGCGCTTGGGCGAACGGAAACCGGCCAGATACGTGAACAGGAACAGCCCGGCGGCACATGTCCACAGCAGTCTTCCTCCTCCGTCGCCGAGCGGCAGATTCCCGAACCATACGGGAATGCGGCCCGCCATGGTGCGCAGCACGCCGTCTGCCGACAGCAGCAGCACCAGAACGATCCCAAGGAGCGGCACCGCGAACGCCAGCCCGTACATCACCTGCCTGAGCGAAGAATCGTCTTCGCTGTCGCCGGCTCGATTGGCGCGAGGCCGTGCCCAGGCGAATGCATCAGGCACATGCAGCACCGTCTGCTTCAGCACGTGGCCGAACGCATCGGGGATCAACCGCAGATCATGCCAGCTTCGTCTGCGATCGCCCATGATGTAAGTCAGATGCCAGGCGATCAGGGCCGGAAGCGCCAACAGATTAAGCACGAAAAAGATCGGGTTGTCGAACAGCGCATACGTCAGCGCGAGCAGCACAACCGCAGCCGACAACAGCAGGCCGGCCTGATCGGGCGGCCGTATCGTTTCCCGGCCGAACATCCGGAAATAGGCATACAGCAGCAGGACGAACAGCGGTACGGACAGTCCGGGCAATAGGCCGTAGAACAGCAGTTGATGCAGGAAGCCAAGCGCAAGCGCCGCTGCCAACGCCGGCAGCGTGCGCCTTTCCCCTTCGATCTTCGATTCGTTCATGTGGATTTCCCTCCGTTTGTCCAAGCGGTCTGCGCCGTTTGGACTGTATTCTTTTTCCATTATAGATGTTAAAATAAGAAGATAAATAGAAAGGTTGGGGGACCTTTTTTCTTATTTTTAAGGGGGACTATGAATGAAGCTGCACAGACAATTCCTGCTGCTGCACGAACGTTACGGAGCGGAAGACGACGGACGGGAAGGGGCGCGGGTGACGCTTGCGGAAGTGGCGGAGACGCTGGACTGCACGCACCGAAGCGCACTGACGGTGATCGGCAAAATGGCGGCGGCCGGCTGGATCTGCTGGTCGTCCAAGCGCGGACGCGGCCGGCGCTCGGGACTTGCTTTTCGCTGGACGCCGGAAGATATCGCCGCGCAGTCGGTAGCCGACGCGATCGGACGCGGCGATATTCGCGGCATCGCGGGCGAGCTGGGCGATACCGCTCCGCCGCCCGCGATGCAGGCCAGGCTGAGAGAATCGCTGCGCGCTTATTTCGGGCATCATTCGGAGACGCGGACCGGGCGGCAGATCGACACGCTGCGGCTGCCGATCCGTCAGCAGCTGCATTCGCTGGATCCGCTGCGCACCAATCTGCTCGCGGAATCCTTCGTTGTCGGCCACGTCTTCGACGGCCTGCTGCGCCGCCGGGACGGCTCGGACGAGATTCTGCCGGCGCTGGCCCATCACTGGGAATCGGGCGAAGAGGGAACCTGCTGGACCTTCTATCTGCGCAAAGACGTTCCGTTCCATGACGGGCGAATCCTGACTTCGGAAGACGTCGTTTATTCGTTCGAACGTATGCGGGAGCTGCCGGAGCGTGTACTGTACGGTTTTATGTTCCGCAATATCGCCGAAGTGACGGCGCCTGGTCCGCTTGTCGTGCAGATTCGCCTGAAGCGCGCGCATACGCTGTTTCTGCCTTTCCTCTGTACCAGCCGGACATCGATTGTACCCAAGGAAGCGCTGCGCCAGGGCGAGGAAGAGTTTCGGCTGAATCCGATCGGTACCGGTCCTTTCCGGATCGCGACGTTCCTGCCCGACCTATGCGTACTGGAAGCGCATGTTCCGCATTATGCGGGCCGGGCGCATCTGGACCGGGTCGAGATCGTCAATATTCCTTGGCGGATAGAAGGCGGAGAAGATGTCGGGGAATCGGATTCGCCGTTCCATGTGTGGCAGGGAGACGGACCGAACAAGAGAGAAGAAACCCAAAGCGCGGCGGCAAAAACAAGCGCAGAGACCTTCCGTCGGCAAAAGGAGCGCCCGGCCCCGAACGGCGGCGCGGAATTCGAAGAAGCCTGGAGCCGGGCGCATGCGGAAGTGTTCTCGCGCAAATTCGTGACCTGCAATACGAAAAGCGGTCCGCTGCGCGATCCGATCGAGCGGGCAGCGGTGATGGCGGTTCTCTCCGGGGCAGACTCCGACGCTGCGGCTTCGGATGAATCCGGCCCGGAGCGGAAGCCTCTGCGCCTGCTGACCATTCCGCAGTATCGCAAAGACGCCGCTCTCCTCAGAGAGCGGCTGGAAAGCTGCGGCTATTCGTGCCGGACCATCATCGTGACGGTAGACGATTTCAAAGGCCGGACCCGGCTGGCCGCGGATCTCCTCTTGTTCTCGCTGATCCGCGACCGCGACGAGCAGCTGCGGCTGTTCGATCTGTACCTGACGCTGTCGGAGCATGCCGATTCGGCAACCCGCGCCTTTATTCGAAACGCGCTGCGCCGGGCCGCCGCGGAAGAGACGCCCCGCGGGCGCGGGCGGGAACTTGATCCGATCGAAGCCCGCCTGGTCGCCGAACGCCAGCTGCAGATTCTGTACGAAACGCCGCTGCAGACTTCGTATCTGCCCAGCATCCGCGGCGTCAGCTTCGGTGCGCAGGGCTGGATCGACCTGCGCACCGTCTGGTTTCCACCGGGCGAGCAGACTGCGCCGGGCCTGCAGGAATGACGCCCCGGCGTCCGCCGCCTCGAATCTCGGCAGCGGACGTCTGCGCGTGGACCGTTTATGCGGGGTTCTTTTGGCGTTATACATACACGAGTGCGCCTGAGTATCACTTCAAACGGGAGGAATACAACATGAACCCTGCAGTTCCCATGAAAGCCGTAGCCCTGAACGAATATCTGCCGATCGAACGCGAAGACAGCCTGATCGATGTGGAACTGGACCGACCGACGCCCCGGGGACACGACCTGCTTGTCCGCGTAAAAGCGGTCTCCGTCAATCCTGTCGATACCAAAGTCCGCTCTCCCAAAGCCCGCCGGGAAGAACAGCCCCGTGTACTGGGTTGGGATGCCGCGGGGATCGTCGAAGCCGTTGGCGAAGACGTGACCCTGTTCCAGCCGGGAGACGACGTCTATTATGCGGGCAGCATTACGCGTTCCGGCAGCAATGCCGAATTCCAGCTCGTGGACGAACGAATCGTCGGCCGCAAACCCAAGACGCTCGACTGGGCCGAAGCGGCCGCTCTGCCGCTGACCACGATCACGGCCTGGGAAGCGCTGCACGACCGTCTTCGCCTATCGAAGAACCCGGAAGACAATGCCGGAAAAAGCATTCTCGTCATCGGAGCGGCCGGAGGCGTCGGATCGATCGCGACCCAGCTCGCAAACCTGGCGGGGCTGACCGTAATCGGCACCGCTTCGCGCGAAGAATCCGCCGCTTGGGCGCGGCAGCACGGCGCGCATCACATCATCACGCATCATGAAGATTTTGCGGATCAGATCCAGCGGCTCGGATTGGAAGCTCCGGCCTATATCCTGTGCCTGAACAGCACCGACAAGCACTGGGACAATATGGCGAAGGCTCTGGCGCCCCAAGGCGCAATCTGCTCTATTGTAGAGACCCAAGAAGCCTTCGACCTGAACAAACTCAAAGACAAGAGCGGCACGTTCGTCTGGGAGCTGATGTTCACCCGCGCCATGTTCGAGACGCCTGACATGATCGCCCAGCACGAATTGCTGAACGAGGCGGCGAAGCTTGTGGAGGAAGGCACGCTCGTCACGACGCTGACCGAGCGGCTGGCTCCGTTCCACGCGGCCAATATGCGCGAAGCGCACCGCCGCTTGGAGAGCGGCAGCATGATCGGGAAGCTGGTTGTGGAAGGGTTCGGCGAGTAAGACGCCTCCGGGTCTGCCGCGCAGCGAAAAACCCTGCCGTTCGCAATAAGCGAACGGCAGGGTTTTTGTCTTTCTTTTTGGTTCTGCCGAGGACCGTGTTCGGTCAACCGGCTTTGCACTCTGCTCCGCCTCTTACGGACGCTCGGCTCGTCCCGAAATCCGCCGGTGCGTCTCCGCGTCCGCTACCACGTACAGCTTCGCCTTGTCCGGAATCGGGGTATCGAGCTTGCGGTTGATGCCGAGGTCTTCGCGGTCGGCGATCAGCGTCGCTCCCTGCGCCAGCAGCGCCTGGAACGCGTCGCCGTACGTCCGCCACGACCGGTCGACCGCGACTTCGTACACATCACTGCCGTTTGTCCGGTTGAGCAGCTGCGTGATCACGTCCGAACTGCCTTCGTGCAGCGCCGCCCGCACCGCGAGGCGCGAGATGGCATCATGCGACAGGATGAACTCGTTCACCTGCGCATGTCGGAAATTCTGAACGTGATTCTCGATCGTGATCTCGACCGTCGTATGCACCTGCGGCGCGATCCGCTCGATGCTGGACACGATCAGCAGCGACTTGCCGTCGACCAATGCCCCTTCTTCGATCCGCTCGTCCGCGAAGATGATCGCGGCCCGGCAGGTCGCGATGCTCGCTTTGGCCAGAATAGGATCCGCCGCCGGATCGCCGCTGACAAAATGAACCTGCACCAGATGCTCCAGCGGATGCCGGTTCGACTCGTCGATCAGCACGATATGCGTTTTCGGTTCGCTTTCCAGAATCTCTTCGATCGCTGATCGCGCTTTTTTGCCCCAATTGATGATGACGATATGCTGACTTCCTTCAAATTTCAACAGGCCCGCTCCTCTCTGCCGCTGCACTTCCGCAATCGAATCGATCACCTTGCCGATCACAAGACTGAGCAGACCGATTCCGAAGATATACAGGAAAATGGTAAAAATTTTGCCTGCGGGCGTTGTAGCGAAATAATCGCCGTAACCCACCGTGGCCATCGTGGTCATCACCCAATAGAAGGCGTTGAACCAACTGGTAAAGGTCGAAGGTTCAAGCGCATAAGCGATCGTTGCGCTGAGCAGCACGAACGTCAAGATGATGATTCCGATCGTCGTTTTGCGCAGATGCATCAACTTGGTCGACAGCCGGATAAAAAAATGCACGTTCGCTCCCCCTTGCTTGGATTCGGACCGCGGATCGTCTACGATAGAACAAAGAAGACTTTTGCGAAACGCGGCCGCTCGAGATCACGTAAAGCTTCTTAATGCGAAGTCTGCCGGACAAGCCGGCTGCACCCCATTCATTCCAGGTTGGAGGCCAAAATTATGTCCATGTTCAAGCGTGTCCGCAATATTTTCGCCAAACCCGAAGCGCCGCTCAAAGAACGCGGTATTCTCGATATCGGGCCGGGCGATATCTGCGAAGTGTCGCTGGTGACGTACGAAGTCACCGGCCGTACCCAGAATGCCCGCCGCAAAGCCGTTGTGCTGACGCTGCGGGACGGCTCGAACCTGTCGTACCTCGTGATCGAGGAACGCGAAGAGAACAAGTATGCGCTGTACCGGCCGATCGACGGACGCCTCGATTCGCTGCAGGAAGTTCCGGCGACGATGGACCTCGACGGTACCGTCTACCATCTCGAAGAGCAGTACAACGGCCATGTCGTGACGACGGGACGCACCCCGTTCATGCAGGGCGGCGACCAGTCCGTCTGGCAGTACCAGTCCGACGACATGAAGCTGCTGCGGATCGAGTGGATGGACGGCCGCTTCATGCTGTACGAAGGCGAAGACATCCCTCCGGCCGATGTGCGCGTCATTCGCGGCGGCGGAGCCTGAGGGCCTAGTACCCTTTCAACTCTTAATCCAAGGTTTACGTTTTCCTGAACTCACAATTCCGTCGGAGACTTCGTACACGCTTCAAGTACGAAATCTCAGGGGAGCGTAAACCTACCTTTAGTGTTGACAAGGTACTGGTCGCACCTGAACTTGATCGGCACGCACAGTGTGATAAGGCCGCGCCCGCTAAGAACAGCGGACGCGGCCTTTTTCCTGCGCCAATCAGATAATCAGACTGCTGATCGAGAGTGCCGTACCGATAAATACCGCGCCCAGCAGCAGGCCGACAGCCACATTGCCTTTTTCCAGCTGATCCGAGATTTTGAACTTCGGCGTCAGCAGTTCGAACACGTAATAGACGATCACCAGACAGATTTGTCCGACCACGAACCAGATCGCCATGTACCAGATCGACGTATTGGTGTAGGCGGAGATGCCCAGGATGATGCCGGTCGCGATAAACTTGCCGCCGAGCGCGAGGCCCACGGCTACGTTGCCTTTGCGCAGTTCTTCCATGTCGTTGAACGGCGTCTTGATGAAGAAAATAAGCATGCCCAAAATCTGCAGCACGATGATCGCGATCAAGCTGACCGCAAGGTTGTACAGTGTTATCCAGTCAAATCCCAACTCTTCCATCACTTGGCCCACCCCCGAAATTTCGCATATGCCAGATCGTAATCGGCAAAGTCATGTACTTCTTCCAGCACGACCGAAACGGTCTTGACATCTTTGAGCTTGTCGTAGCGCGACGTGTCGATGGGCTGCTTCATCCGGTTGCCCGACGGCAGCTCCAGTACGGCAAAGTTGCGCGTCTCGCCGTTGTATTCCGTTTTGTACACGCCGACTACATCCACATCCGTCGTGACCGAAACCTTGAGGTTTTCCAGGTCGGTCTTGGCCGCCGCTTCGTCGGGGTACGACTTGAGCGTCGTCCAACCGGACAGCTGGACGTCGTTGCGCCCTTGTTCGTCGGTCGTCAGCGTGGCGCTCATCGACTGCAGCGTCCACACCTGCTGGCCGGTCGCGTAATTGTTGTCGTTCGGCAGCAGTTCGTTGTCCGGCAGCACGGTCATATCGCTTCCGATCAAATCGCCGACCGAACCTTCCTGGATCCGGTAATCCCACGGCACGGTGTTTTCACCCGGACCGTCGTCGGCATTCGTGCTCGTTACGGAACTCTTCGAGCAGGCGCCGAGTACAAGCACCAGGATCAGCAGCGCAGGCAGCCAAACCCATGTCCGCAGACGGCGGGTTCGTTCGGTTCCGGGCTCCCGGGCTTGTCCGGAAACGGATTCGGAAGCCGCCTTACGGCCTGCCGAGTCCGCGGACCTTTCGATATTTCGCAGCATCTATTCCACTCCCAACGCGATAAAATGACTGGCATTGCCGGTAATGAGTCCTCCGGCGCGGCCCAGCATGCCGCACGGAGCGCCGTCGATCACGAACATGCCCGCAAGCAGATGAAACTCGCCTTCGGCCGTCGCTGCACGCGGCAGATCCGCTCTTTTTTGATACACGACCGGAAACAGTCCGCTCGTATCGTAGCCTTCCTCGTCCTGAAGTTCCAATTCCCCGGACTGTCCGTACATCCGTACCGAACCGCCTTCGCGGCCGAACATGGACTTGGATACGTAATCGCCGGAGAACAAAGGCTTGGTGTATGTAGGCAGCATGTACCGGGAAATGGCTTCCCGCTCCTGTTCATCGTACAGCATACCCAGTTCGTGCAGCCCCCAGATGACGGCCATCATGCCTTTGGACTGCAGCAGAATAGCGTGGGGATGATTGAACAGTTTGAGCTGTCCGCTCTCGACGGCATACGCAAGCGCTTCGCCGCCATCGTCGACCGACATCCATTCTTTGGGATACAAAGCGAACATGCGCTCAATCGTCCGCCCTTGGCCATCCTTGACCAGACCGTCGTCGATCGTCAGCTCCAGGCAATCGACCAGACGCATATCGCGCCCGCTGTGTTTGACCAGAGCTTCGATCGTGCCCGAGTCTTCTTCATGTTCGCCATACGCGATACATGCCGCCGTGTCGGGGCGCTCGGCGGACCAGGCGGACTTCACCCGCTCCGGCATCGCCCCGTTCATACTGCGAACCCCGACCCGCCCGCACATCCAGGGCGTCGCGATCGAAGACTCCACGTAACCGGTCGGCGTATCCGCGTTCAGCTCCAGCAGTTTGATCCGGGCCTGATTCGGCGCGTCGGGATCTTCCGTCACGGCAAAGTCGAAACGCGCATAGCGGCTGATCTTCGCTTCTTCCGCGACGGGCGCCTGATCGAGCATATTCCACAGCACAGGCGGAATCCCGATCAGCTCGTACAAATCGCGGCGGCGGTGCACGTAGCGGACCGCTTTGTCGAACACGCTCCACAGACGGCGCGAGGCTTCGTTCAGCTCGGCATAAACCGATTCGTCCATAACGGCAACCTGGTCGATCCAGTACCGTTCGTCTTCATAATCCGCCCACGCAAAGCCCAGTTCGCGCAGTTCCTCTACGCGGGCCGCGCGGTCTTCCGACGGCGTGCCCGCGATACGAAATATCCCGCTCATCCGCCGAAGAAGCCGCCGGACTTCGAACCGGACGACTTGGAACCCGACGAACTGAGTCCGCTGGATTTGCCGCCTACGCCGCCGGAACCCGAAGAGGTGGAGCGGCGTGTGATTTTGCCCGTGGAATTCGAGGTCTTCGGCCGTACGGTCGAGCCGCTTACCGCACGGTTCTGGAAGCTGCCGCTGCTGTAGGTGCGCGGCGTATAGGGCCGGGTCGAGCCCGCGTAATAGCCGCGGCGGTTGTCATACCAGCCGCGCGACGAGTAAACGCCGGCATTGTTGAACAGGAAATGGTACAGCATCAGATCGCCCCAGCCGAACCCCGAGCCGTAACCGCCGTAATAATTGTTGACGACCGTCGTGCCTTCCGAACCGTCGGACGGCGCGGTGGTCTGCTCCTGCTCCTTCAGATCTTCTTCCGTGATCGGCAGGCTCCAATCGACGGTCGGATCGTAGTACTGCTTGACCTCTTCCGTCGAAAACTCGACCAGCTTGGGCTCGGAAGAACCTCCCGATGCGTTCGAAGCCAGGGCTCCTCCCGGAATCAATGCCGTATTGGCGAGCAGGGCAAGACCCAGCGACGTCGACAGGACCTTGACCGGTCGGCTGAAGCCTGCTTCCCGCTCCGAACCGCTTTCTTTGGCTTTGCCTTTTTCCGGCGTACCGGAACTCTTGTCCGAAGATTCCGCTTTCAATGTATAACGCTCTTTGTCCGTATGATCCAACGTTCTTGTCCCTCCTTCGAAAAACTTGCGTGTTCCGCCGCCGGGTGTCAGCCGTGCATCGGCACGAGCAGCAGCTCCAGCTTGCCCGTATCGACATTCAGCCGGCCTTCGACCGCTTCATATTCTTTACCCTGAACGACCAGATAGTTGGCATGTTCCAGCGCCGCTACCATATTCATGCTCCACGGGCGCTCTTCGATCTGTCTCAACTCGCCTCCGACCATTTTCTCGAACAAAATGACGGTAATGTCTTTATCCATTCGGCAGTCCCCTTTCTGTTTCTCTATCCCATTTATGGTCATGCATCGGTTTACGCCAACTGTATACGCACTGCGCGAAGATTCGTTGCGTAAATTCCCGGCATTCTGCGGAACTTCCCGATATTCCCATTCAGCATACGATTTCTCATTAATGAAGGCAATATTTTCGGACACTTTTTGATGAAAAAAGGTACCGTTCGGATACACCCGCACAGCAAAAACGCGCCCCCGGAAAGGGCGCGTTTTCGAATCCGTCCGCAGCTGCGGGTTTCACTTGTTCGTCCGCCGCTCCCCGCGTCCGCCGGTCAGCAGACTGACCGCCACGATCGCGACCAAGTTGACGGCAAAGCCCGGGACGATCTCGTACAGCGTTTCTTTGAGTGCCGGTATATTAGCCCAGACGATAACCGTCAGAGCGCCGGCAACCATGCCGGCGAGCGCGCCCCAGCGGTTCATCTGCTTCCAATACAGACTCAGCAGAATCACCGGGCCGAACGAAGCGCCGAAGCCGGCCCAAGCATACGCAACCAGCGTCAGAATCGTATCGTTTCGGGTATACGACAGCGCCAGTGCGACAATGGAGACGACCAGCACCGCCAGGCGGCTGACCCGCGTCAATTCTTTCTCGGAAGCGCCGCGGCGCAGAAAGATCCGGTACAAATCTTCCGTCAGCGAGCTGGAAGTGACCAGCAGTTGGGAAGAGATGGTGCTCATGACGGCGGCAAGCAGGGCCGCGAGCAGGAAGCCCGTAATCAGCGGATGGAACAGAATGCGGGACAGTTCGATAAATACCGTCTCCGGATCGGCCAGATTCAAGCCGCGGCGCGAGAAATAAGCCGCGCCGAGCAGACCGGTCAGCATCGCTCCCGCAACGGAGAAGATCATCCAGCTCATTCCGATCCGCCGGGCTTTTTTGATCTCGTGGACCGAAGAAATCGCCATGAAACGCACAATGATATGAGGTTGGCCGAAATAACCCAGACCCCAGGCCAGCAGCGAGACGATACCGAGCACACTTGCATCCTTGAGCGGATCGAGCAGGGATGGATCGATCGCGCGAATCTCGCCGAGCGAACCCGAGATGCCGCCGCTGTGGAGCAGCGTCACGATCGGGACCATCACCAGCGCCAGGAACATAATGAGCCCCTGCACGAAGTCCGTCCAGCTGACGGCCAGGAAACCGCCGAACAGCGTGTAAGCAATCGTAACTCCCGCCACCAACCATAATCCCGTCCGGTAATCGAGGCCAAAGCTGGATTCGAACAATACCCCGCCCGACACCATGCCCGACGAAATATAGAAGGTGAAGAAGATGATAATGACCAGCGCCGACACCAATCGGATGATCCGTGTACCGTCGCCGAAGCGGTTCTCCAGATACGAAGGAATCGTCATGGCATCGCCCGCCTCCTCCGTGTACGTCCGCAGGCGCGGAGCCACGTACAGCCAGTTGGCATAGGCGCCGATCGTCAGACCGACAGCGATCCAGCCCGCACTGAGTCCCTGGGTAAACATCGCACCCGGCAGACCCATCAGCAGCCAGCCGCTCATATCGGCCGCGCCCGCGCTCAAAGCGGTAACGGCAGGTCCCAGGCTTCGGCCTGCCAGGACATAATCGGACAAGCCGGATGTGCGCTTATACGCAACCCAGCCGATCAACAGCATGCCCGCCAAATAAATGGCAAGCGAAATCAAAATCTGAGTATTGGCCATGTTTCTCCCCCGGTTTCTCTCTGGATGAATCGGATGACCGGCGTTGCCCGCCAGCCAATCATTTTAAGATCGTAATTGATTTACCGCGTCAGTGCAACGAATTTGTTGGTATAGAAAAGAAATAGGGAATTGAAAACGTCTTCAACTCATTTGGTCGGTATCGGCGGATACAATTATCGAAAAACCCTTGTTCAATCGTTCACAATCCTTTATTTTAAAAAAGCACGCTGCAATGACACATCTAAGGTATACACATCGATGGAGGGGTATTATGAAAGGCAAACAAGAAGGGCAAGCGGAGCTTACCCGCCAAAATATTGTGGACAGTGTGCCGCAGACGGGATTCTTCGGTCACCCGAGAGGGCTGCTGACGCTGTTCTTTACGGAGTTCTGGGAACGGTTCTCCTACTACGGCATGCGGGCGATTCTTCTGTATTACATCTACGACACGACCGTCAACGGCGGATTGGGCTTCACGCAGTCGACGGCTGTCGCGATCATGTCGATCTACGGCTCGCTGGTCTATATGTCCACCATTATCGGAGGCTGGCTCGCGGACCGGCTGCTGGGCAAATCGCGTTCGCTGTTCTACGGCGGTGTTCTTATTATGATCGGTCACGTGGTGCTCGCCCTGCCTTACGGCGCCAACACCATGTTCATCTCGATGGGCCTGATCATCATCGGCACCGGCATGCTCAAGCCCAATGTCTCGAGCGTGGTCGGCGAGATGTATGCGGACAGCGACAATCGGCGCGACGCGGGCTTCAGCATCTTCTATATGGGGATCAATCTCGGCGCGTTCATCGCTCCCCTGGTCGTCGGAACGATCGGCCAAAAAATCGATTATCACCTCGGATTCTCCCTGGCGGCGATCGGCATGCTGGCCGGTCTGCTGGTCTTCCTCTTCACACGCAAAAAATCGCTGGGACTGGCCGGAACGGTCGTGCCCAATCCTCTGACCCGCGCAGAACGGGGGCGCGTCCTGACCACTCTCGGACTGGGTGCGCTGATCATTGCGGCTATTGTCGCGATTGCGGCCTGGCAGGGTTGGCTGACGATCCGTTCGTTTACGTTCACGATCGGCATCCTCGGCGTCCTGATTCCGATCGCCTACTTCACCGTCATGTACCGGAGCGGCAAAACGACCGATACCGAGCGCTCCCGGCTGCTGGCCTATATTCCGCTCTTTATTGCGGCGGTCATGTTCTGGTCGATTCAGGAACAGGGTTCGACCATCCTCGGCGTCTATGCCGATAAACGGACGCAGTTGGACTTCATGGGCCTTCAGATCGAACCGTCCTGGTTCCAGTCCGCGAATCCTCTGTTCATCATCGTTATGGCTCCCGTATTCGCCTGGATCTGGACCAAACTCGGCGACCGGCAGCCAAGCGTTCCTGTCAAATTCTCGCTTGGCCTGCTGTTCGCCGGCCTCTCGTTCCTTGTGATCCTGATCCCCGGCCAGTTCGGCGGCGGCGGACTCGTCAGCCCGCTGTGGCTGGTACTCAGCTATTTCGTGGTCGTGCTCGGCGAACTGTGTCTGTCGCCGGTCGGCTTGTCGACGACGACCAAGCTTGCGCCGGCCGCTTTCTCCGCGCAGGCGATGAGCCTCTGGTTCCTCGCACCCGCGGCGGCGCAGGCGCTCAACGCCCTGATCAGCCAGCTGTATTCGGAGCAGAACGAGACGCTGTATTTCGGCATTATCGGAGGCACGGCGCTGGTACTGGCCGCTGTGCTGCTGCTGCTGGCTCCGATCATCCGCAAAGCGATGCGGGGCATTCATTAAATGGGGAAAAAGCCTGTCCTTGGCGGACAGGCTTCAGGCTGTCGAGAAAGTCCTATTCTTAGGAGAAGCTTGTCGGCTGCGAGAGAAATTCGTTCCGGTCGCGTGTTGAAATCGGGGAAAAAGATTGAATTTCAGCGGAATTTTCTCGATTTCAAAGGCGAACACTATCGTTCCTACACTGAATTTCTCCCTTCGCCTCCTCGCTTCTCTAGGAACCATACTTTCTCGACACGTTGAAGCCTGTCCTTGGCGGACAGGCTTTTTTATGCCCAGGCAGAGAAGAAATCTTCCGCCCGGGCGGTCAGCGGCCGAGGTGAAAGACCGGCTTCAGCTCGCGGGATACGGGACTGTTGTCCGGGTTCGTCTCCATGATGTCTTTCATGTACGCCCACCATCTGCGGCAGATTTCGGTATCGGCGGATTGTGCCCAACGCTCTTCGTCTTCGATTTCGAGATAGGCGAACAGGCTGTCCGTTTCTTCGTCCAGATAAATCGAGTAGCTCAGCATCCCGTGTTCGTTCAGCATGGCTTCCATCTCCGGCCACAATTCGTCGTGCCGGCGCCGGTATTCTTCGTGATGTTCGCTGAATACTTTCATGACCGAGGCTTTGCGGATCATGTCGTCTTCCCCCTTTGGGCAATTCGGAATTCGTGAAGATTATAGCGCTTCCAAAAAAGACAAGCAAATCAAAAAGCGCGCCCCGCAAAGGGCGCGCTTAACTTGTTGGAAACGGTTGATGCCGAATGCGATCAGCCCGCCGCAATCGTGCCTGTGCGGACGGATTTTTCGTCTTTGCGGATCTGCTTGCTCCGCAGCTGTCCGCAGGCGGCATCGATATCGGTGCCGTGCTCCATCCGGACGGTCGCGTTGATGCTGCGCTTCTTGAGCACGTCGTAGAAGCCGTTGATCGCTTCCGGCGTACTGCGCTGATACTGGCTGTGTTCGTCGACCGGATTGTAAGGAATCAGATTGATGCTCGCCTGATCCTTGAATTCCTCCAGCAGATCGGCCAGCTGCACGGCCGTGTCGAGACCGTCGTTGACTTCACTCAGCAGGATATATTCGAACATGATCCGGCGGTTCGTCGTCTCGAGGTAGTAACGGACAGCGTCCATCAGTTTCTCGAGCGGGAAAGCGCGGTTGATCTGCATAATCTGTGTGCGCAGATCGTTATTCGGCGCATGAAGCGAGATGGCCAGATGCGTCTGGGTACCGAGATCCGCGAAGGCGCGGATCTTGGACGGAATGCCGCTGGTCGA
Source organism: Saccharibacillus qingshengii (assembly GCF_013185195.1). Classification (GTDB taxonomy): domain Bacteria; phylum Bacillota; class Bacilli; order Paenibacillales; family Paenibacillaceae; genus Saccharibacillus; species Saccharibacillus qingshengii. Next base: position 51,028 of record NZ_JAAZWC010000004.1, on the reverse strand, counting down.
GACGGTGATGCGCTTCGCGGCGATCGCCAGTCCCTTGCGGTCTTTGACCACTTCGAGGAACTGGATCAGATGTTCGAAGTTGTCGAACGGTTCGCCGATACCCATGACGACGATATTGGTGACCTTCTCGCCGTTCCCGGCCGCATCCAGATAATGCTGCACGGTCATGATCTGCTCGACGATCTCTCCGGCGGTCAGATCGCGGCTTTTCTTGATCAGACCGCTTGCGCAGAAGCTGCAGCCGATATTGCAGCCGACCTGCGTCGTGACGCAGACGGACAAGCCGTACTTTTTGCGCATGAGTACGGTCTCGATCAGGCTGCCGTCATGCAGTTGGAGCAGGAACTTGACGGTACCGTCGGAAGCTTCCTGCTTGACGAACTCGGTCATCGTATTCAGCGAGAAGCGATCTTTGAGCAGATCCAAACAGGCGGCGTTCACTGCGGTCATCTGCGAAAAGTCGCTGACTCTTGCCGTATACAGAGCCTCCCAGATATGCGCGGCGCGGGATTTCTTTTCCCCGTTTTGCGTCAGCCAGTCGGACATAGCCTCCAAAGTCAGTCCGTAAATGGACGGTTTGCTGTTCATGATGGTTAACCTCTTTTCATTTTAAAAAACCGGAAGTCCGCTCGGGACCCGGTATGTTGGAGTGGATGTTGGACTGGACAGTAAAATTCATTCTTATTCTCCCAAATTTCGGCCCCGAGTACAAGCGGCTTAAGGACCGCTCCGGATCAAAAAGACGAAAGAACCTCGCGCCGCAGGCCAGGCTGTCGAGAAAGTCCTATTCGTAAGAGAAGCTTGTCAACTTCGGGAGAAATTCGTTTCGGTCGCTTACGATGTGCCTTTCTTCGAAAGGATTTAGGTCGCGTGTTGAAATCGGGGAAAGGGATTGAAATTTAGCAGAATTTCCTCGATTAACGGTGCAAGTTCATATCCTGATTTTGGATGAACTTGCACCACAAAGGCGAACACTATCGTTCCTACACTGAATTTCTCCCTCCGCCTCCTCGCTTCACTTGAATTCAGACTTTCTCGACACGTTGGCCGCAGGCGGAAGGTTCCTCGAAACGCTTGGTCCGAAGCTCAGCCGAAGCGCTGGGTCTTGTACCACTTTGTCTTTTTGCCCGTCACTTTGCTGACCGTCAGATTCCAGACCGCTTTGAGCGACAGAACGATAAAGAGCTGCGCATAAGTGAAGTAGGACAAGCAGGACAGTACAAAGTTGCTCGTGGTGCTCTGTCCGATATCGGAAGACAGCGCCAGATTGATCTGGAGCACGTACAGATAATACATCAGCGCCCCCGACATCATCAGATACATGTAAAGACCGTCGGCGAACCGGAACGGCGAGACCAGAGAAGAATAGAACAGATTCAGAACCAGGAACACTAGGTTGATGCCCAGAATGAAGTCCGAGATCAGGATCGCGAGCATAAACCAGAGATAGCCAGTGGCATAATACAGAATCAGAAATTTGACTCTCCAGGTGGAGCGGTCGAACAGATGCTTGATATTGGTCATGATGACATAGAAATTGCCCTGCGCCCTGCGCGTTCTCTGCTTCATATAGACGCTCAGGTCTTCCGGTTCCTGCTGATACGCTTCGGCCCGCGAAGCGAGGGCAATCAGCTTGCCCCTCTGCATAATTTCGAAAGACACCGCCGTATCTTCCGTCAATGCCTTCACGTCCCAGCCGCCGATCTCCCGGATCAAGTCCGCTTGGATAATGAAATTGGTGCCGGGAATCGTTCCGATCCGGAACAGCTGCCACATCCCGGTATGATAAATCCGCTGCACCGTCACCAGTTCCAGATTGATGAAGCGAGACAGCAGATTCTGGCCGCGGTTGCGCGCCTTGTTCCGTCCGAACACCGCCCCGTACTTTTCCGGATCTTCCAGCGCTTTTGTTATGAGGAAAAAGAGGGTATTGCGCTCGGGAGCCGCATCCGCATCGAAAATGCAGCTCCATTCACCCTTCGCCTGTTCCAGAGCATCGTTCAAAGCCCCCGATTTGCCGCCCGTGCCGCTTCTTTCAAACACCGCGAAATCCCGATCCCGGAAAGCCGGCATTTCCTTGAGCGCCCGCAGCCGCTGCGCCGTGGAATCCGAACAGTTGTCGGCGATGACGATCAGCTGCAGTTTCTCGGGTGGGTAGTTCAGCTTGAGCACATTCTCTGCGGTTGCGGCGATAACCATCTCTTCATTGTGGGCAGGAATCAGTACCGTTACGGTCGGAAAAGAACTCATGTCCTGGGAAGAGTCCCATCTCTCCCGGCGTTCCAGGATCAAAAAACGGGCACCGCCGGCCATAAACACGATGGACTGCAGTACCGCCGCCCAAATGCTTAACATCGAAAACAGCAGCAAACCGTCACTCATGCGATTGGCCCCGGTCGTAACTCCGGTTAACCGCGCTGCGAAGCCACAGGGTCAGTCCGGTCAGTACTACAAGGCAAAGCGTCAGAAAAGCGTTCACTCCGCCACAAAGCGGAAAAAACCACGCCATATAACTCTCCACGTTCAATCCTCCTTTATTGGGCAGGGTCACAAGGAGACCGCAGCCCGTTAGATATACTCGCCGATCAAATCCGTTTCCGAGTTGCGTACAAGTGCGGCTACGACATCATTGGCGTCCCCGTACTTGCTGAACTGTTCTTCGCGAAAAACAAGGCCGCCGGCACGGACGACGAAGTTGACGCGCTGACCTCCCGGGCTTTCGACCCGGTGGTCCATGATGGCCTGCTTGATCCGGTCTTTGAGCATCTGCAGATCGTCCGGCTGCGTCATGGGACAGATCACGACGAACTGTCCGCCTTCAATCGAAAACTTGTAATCTTCAAACCGGATCTGCTTCTGGATAATCGCGGACAGATCGACCAGGAACGCCGAATATCGCCGGGAGCCAAGCGCTTCCTGCACAGAAGGCAGAAAGTCGATCTTGAACAGCATCAGACAGAATCCGTAGCGGTCGGAGTAACGGCGAGCCAGATTGGACTGTTTGATCAGCGTATCCTGCAGGGCCAGACGGTTGCCCAGATTCGTCGTAAGATCGACTTCCGGGTTCAGGCTCTGCAGGGCGTCCAACCGTTCGATCAGCCTTCGGATGCGCACGAGTCCGCGTCCCAGCAGCCCGGCAACCAATAGGTCGGCGGGTACGAGAAGCACCCAGGAAACCCCCAGCAGGTCAATCGGCCCGTAGGAAGTCAGCCAGACAAAATACGCGACAACAAACACAAACACCAGTACTACCGAAACGCCGAGCGGGATCAAAAATCCAACGCCCAGCGCAACAAGCGCCATCAGTCCAAGCCCGATCTCTCGCGAAGTGCCGCCGGAGTTTTGGTAAATGTGCAGATTCAGCAGAAGCGTCTGCACGACAGCCAGCGCGATCAGAGCCACATATCCGATCGAAAACGGACGAATAAAAACTGCTTTTTTCATAAATTATCGATTCCTTCTATCGGTTTTCCACTGCTGTTCCGCCAAGAGCGGGAACAGGTTATCAAAAGCATGCGTATCGCCGTCAAATACATAACCGCCTGGGTACGCAGGATCGTGATCACGGAATTCCAGCATTTTGGCGATCATTTTGCCGGCCCATTTGGAATCGTCGGATTCCATGAAGAGGATAGCGGCCAGTCCGTATACGGCGGGAGACTCGTAAGAAACGGTGGCTTTGGCGCTGGCACGGTCATAACGGCCGGCCAGCCTGCCGTCCTGCACAAAATGCTGCTTCAGAAACTCCAGCAGTTTGTCCGGCATATCGCCGGCTTCCCGAACGTGAATAGCCGCAATCAGCTGCTCGGTCAGATTGACTTCGTTGTCGGATTCATAGCGGTTGGTCTGAACGTTGTAGCGCTGGGGATAGAAAACGGAGTCCCGGGGAACATTCTCGAGCAGAGCCGTGTAACGCTGCAGCGACGCATCGTCCATCAGCCCGTAAGCATTCATTCTCTTGAAAGCTTGGATATCGAGGTAAGCGAGGTTAAGCGTAGAAGCGGAGCTTCCGTCGGAGAAATTGTGGTAGTCGACCATATAGCCGTTTACGGCCGCCTTCCGCTGCAGCACGTCCGAGATCCGGCGAGCTTCTTCGAGATAGGCGTCGCCGCCCCAGGCATCATGGGCTTTCAGAAGCACATTCAACAAACGAAGATCGTCACCGAGCGCATTGGTCGCGACACTCGAAGTTCCGTCGGGCGATATCTTCCAATACCAGTAGGATTCGGGGGCGGTAAAATACGTCTGCACCACGCCGAAACTTTTGTCGAATTCGGTCTGCTTGTCTTGATTCAGGTTGTACTGCATCCATAAGCCCATCGACTCGAGCAGGGCTTCTTTGCCGGCGGCAATATCGGGATGCTGGGAAACGGAAGGTTTGAGATAAGTGGCAAGGGTTTGATTAGGGTTCATCAGGTGGGAAGCGACGAAATTTGGGGTCGGGGAAACGTAACGCTGTCGAAGAAGTTCCCATCCGCCGCAAAAAATAGCCGTCGCCGTAACAAACAAAGCGATCAGTACGTAGGCGGATTTCTTTTTTCCTTTTAGTAGCACCCGGAACAGCCTCCAGTTTTTACTTAGAAGTTCTTATAGAGTACTTTATACCTAATCATATAGGATTAAGCAATACCTAATAGGTAATTTACCCAGCAAAAAGAAATTTAGAATACTTTCTCATCCGTATATCGAGCACGAATTTCCAAAAACTCATCCAAATGTCTCAGAAACAGGTCCGTGAGTTTCGGGTCGAAATGCTTGCCCCGCTCTTTGCGGAACAGCTCGACGATCTCGTCCATCGGCCAGGCTTTCTTGTACACCCGGTCGCTTGCCAAGGCATCGAATACGTCGGCGATCGCGGTGATCCGACCGTAGAGATGAATCTCTTCGCCGCTCAGTCCCTGCGGATACCCGCCTCCTCCGTATTTTTCATGATGCTGAAGCGCGATGATCGCCGCCGTCTTGAGGATCGGGCGGCTCGAATGCTTCAGCATTTCGTAGCCGGACCGCGCGTGGTTCTTCATCGTCGCGTACTCCTCTTCCGTCAGCTTTCCGGGCTTGTTGAGAATGGAATCGCTGATGCCTACCTTCCCGATATCGTGCATCGGGCTGGCCAGGGCAAGCAAGTTCGCTTCCTCTTCCGGCAGCCCGTATTTTACGGCAAGCAGTTTGGTGTATTCGGCGACGCGTTTGACATGGAATCCCGTTTCCTGCGAGCGGGTTTCCGCGATTTCGCCAAGCGTATAGATGATTTCTTTCTGCGTGCTTTCGATCTCGTGACGCAGCTCCAGATTCTCGAATACGGCATCCGTGTTGGCACAGTACGATTCGGCCAGGTAGTATTCCCAGTCGCTGGGCATCTGGCAGGCTTCCACGAAGATCAGACGTTCCGGGCCGATCACACTCGGGGAATGGAAACTGAAACCGTCCGGGATCAGGGACTTGGCGTTGGATTCCCGCAGCAAAGCGAGTACGTCTTCCATCTCTTCGGGCAGCGAAGCCGGATTCAGCTTGACGTATTCGCCGGAGGCCGCCAGCATGCGCCACTGCTGCCCGTTCTTCTGCAGCACGAGGCCTCCCGAAGACGGATAGGTTTTGAGGATTGACGCGAGATGGCGCAGAACATCCCCGGCCAGTTCCTCAAGCGAACCCGCATTGAGGACAAGCGAGGAAGACAGCGCCACGTAATCCAGACTTTTTTTCTCGTCTTCGGTTTTCTTGAAATCCCGGTAGCCTCGCAGCGAACCGATCAGCGCCGACTTGAACTTGCTTGCGCTTCCGTCGAATTCCCCTTTGAGCCGGAACGTATTGATGTCGTACCCCAGCATGATTTCTTCTTCCGCTTCCGCCCAGGCCGGGTCGGCGACGACGACAATCCTTACGGCCGCGTTCGATAGGGATTCGCGGATATATCCGACCCATTCGAGCGCCTGCCGACCGGCCGAAGCGCACAGTTCCAGCATCACCACCGCGATGTCCGTTTCTGTCGCAAGCTGCAGACGGACCTCTTCCGGCGTTACAGCATGAAGCAGCCGCATGGAACGGCTCTCAAATTGAAAGCCGGCCAGCAGATGCGTCAAGCCCCTAAATTCTTCGCTCCCGCCTCCGATCAGCAGGATATTCCATTCGCTCTCCGTCGGAAGGTTATCCTCTCCGATTAGCGGGTATCTGTCCATTGCATTTCTCCTCCAGCACGCAGCCCTTCCGGCTCTTGATCCGTTCATACAGTTAGATTGCATCCTTTTCGCTTTATCGTCAAATCGGAGGTCGATGTGAAGAGATTACGGGTATAAATTGTTAAGATTCATACCGAAACGACCGCAAATCGACGTCAGGAGGAATAAGATGACCGGCCCGGACCGTTTGGAAGAGAAGAAACGCAAAATCGTACTTGCCGGAGCCACCGGATTTATCGGCGGAGCGCTTCGGGAACGATATACGAAAAAGGGATACGACGTACGGATGATTTCCAGAAAGCCGGAGCATACGGCCTGGGACGATTCCGAAGGCCTGTGCGCAGCGCTTGAAGGCGCGGATCTGCTGGTCAATCTGGCCGGCCGATCGGTTAACTGCCGGTACAATGAACGCAACAAACGCGATATTCTGCAGTCGCGCACCGAAACGACGCGAATTCTCGGCGAAGCGGCGGCCGCCTGTTCCCAACCGCCGAAGCTGTGGATCAACTCGGGCACGGCCACGATCTACCGGGATGCCCGCGACCGGCCCATGACCGAGGAGAACGGGGAGATCGGCAGCGGATTTTCGGTCGATGTCGCCAAAGCCTGGGAAGAAACTTTTTGGGCGGCCGATACGCCGCACACGCGCAAAGCGGTGCTGCGGATCGCAATTGTATTGGGGCCGGGAGGCGGCGTAATGACGCCTTACGTCAATCTGGTCCGCTTCGGTCTCGGCGGCCGTCAGGGAAGCGGAGACCAGCGTTTCAGCTGGATTCATCTCGAAGACCTCTGCCGGATAATCGAATTCATCGAAGAACGCCCGGACCTCTCCGGGATCTTCAACGCTTCGGCGCCGGAGCAGGTGACCAATACCGAGCAGATGCGCATCATCCGGGAAGCGTACGGCCGCAGATCCGGCCTGCCCGCGCCCGTCTGGATGCTGGAGCTGGGTTCCGCCATGACCCGTACCGAAACGGAGCTTGTTCTCAAGAGCCGCTGGGCAGCTCCCGAGCGGCTGCTGCGCGAAGGATTCGTATTCCGGTATGCGACGCTGCGCGAAGCGATGGCGGATATAGCGAGGTAGCGCCGCTTGACGGCGCAGGAGAATAGGCCGGGCTTATTGTTCTGATTCCCGGCGCAGATACTCGTCCGTAATCGCTTCGATATAGGCGGATGTTTCCGCGTCCAGACCGTAGACCCGGGCAGATTCGTCTGCGCCGGGGCGGACGAACGTCCAATAGCGTTCCAGCAGCTGCTCGTCGCCTCCGAAAGCTTCTGCCGCGTAAGCCAGCAGATCACGCGCCAGCTCGAGCGACTCCGGCGAATCGGGCGGGCGATGCAGACTCTCGCGAAGCCGGTGCAGCAGCGCCGCCCAGACTTCGGTCGCAGCTCCCGTTTCGACCGGCTGCGGAAGCCTGAGCAGCTCGTCCCCCGTGAAGAATGCCGTGCGCGCTTCGCCTCTTCGGGAAGAGTCGAAATCGCCCAGCTGGCGCACGAAATCGGCCATGTCTTCCAAGACAACCTCACGGTTCACTTCGATCGAGAACAGACTGGATTCGATCAGCTTGCGCATGGCCGCAAGTTCCCGCATGCGAGTATCGATCCATTCCGATTGCCGGAGCAGCGCGCTTTTCCAGGCCTCTCCGCGCGGCTGTCCGGTCTCGGTGGGCATCCCGCCGATCTCCGACAGCTTGAATCCCATCGCTTTCAATACGGCAATCTCCTGCAGCCGCACCAGATCCTGCGGTCCGTACAGTCGATACCCGGATTCCGGGTGACGCTCGGGCTGCAGCAGACCAAGTTCTTCATAATAATGGAGCGCGGCTATGCTGATCCCCGAACGCCGGGCCAGTTCGCCGACTTTGTACTTTTTTTCGTGCATAAGACGCCTCCTTCTCTTCTGTGCGAGCTTATCCCAACCGATCCGTCCGGGGCAAGGCCGGGCTCTGCCGCTTCCGGGCAGTACGGCGGCGCAGCCCGGCCAGAGCGGCAAACACCGAAGCTCCGCCGACCACGACCGTCAGGAACAGCACGAACAGGCTTCCCGTCTCCCGTTCGATTTCGACGTAGCGCACCAAGCCTTCTCCCGGTTCGGCCAATACGGCAAAACGCGCCAGCATGAGATAGGCCAGATGAAAACCGATGCTGCCTCCAAGAGTCCCCAGCGCGGAACGGACGAACTGCAGCGCCACGGCAAAAAAGAGCAGCAGCACCACGTAATCGACCGTAACCGCCTGGGCATCCATGCCGGTCGCCGCCTGCAGCCCTCGCGCCGCGAGCGGTGCCAGCACGAACAGGATCGGCGCCAGCAGGAAAACGGCGGCGGACCGCATCCGGCGGCCGAGCGCATCGGGAATCAAGCCGCGGAAGACCAATTCTTCCGGCAGAGCCTCGTACAGCAGCGCAATCAGGAGATTGAACGCCATCGCGCTCAGCAGCGGCCCGGTAAACCGGACTTCTTCCACAACGATCCAGCCCAGGCTATGGGCGGCTCCGAACCCGGCGGCCGCAAGCGCACACGCGATGCCGGCCGCGCAAAGTCCGGCGCCGATTTCGCGCTTCCATGCCCCGCCGCGAGCGCGCAGCGGAAATTCTCCCGCGCCCCGCCGGCATAGAAACCGCACGGTCGGCACCACGATACCGACCACAATCAGGGCCTGGACCACACGCTGGACCGGTTGAACGATTCCCGAATGCTCCATCAGGTGATAGGCGGCCGAAGCCGCATACAAAGCCAGTACGAAGCTTGTCCAACCGATCGCGGCCTGTGCGCCCGGCTTCAGTTTCTTCTCCATATCCACTTTCCTCCTTCGGCTTGAAACGGATATTCCGTTTCGCTCTGACGCCACCATAAACCCTCAGGTTTACCTGAGAGTCAAGCGCAAGCCTGTGGGAATCGGGTAATGAAGCACAGAAACTTCCATAAGGAAAGCGAGGAAAATCATTTGCCGCAGAATCCGAATGTCCCCTCCGAAGAATTGACGATCGTCGTCGGTGCCGGTCTGGCCGGTCTCAGCTGTGCGTTCGAGCTGGCCGAAGCCGGCCGATCCGTACTGGTACTCGAAGCCGCCCCCTATGTGGGAGGACGCACCGCCAACTGGAACGAGAACGGAATGGAAGTCGAATCCGGTTTCCACAAATTTATCGGCTACTACACGCTGCTTCCCGAGCTGCTCGAGCGTGCCGGCATCGATCTGAACGAGATGCTGTTCTGGGAAAAATCGATGGAGACCCGGCATCCGGAGTCCCCGGAACCCGGCGTATTCGGGCTGGATGTGATCCGGGCTCCGCTCAAGACGGTACTCGGCGCACTCGGCAACAACAGCTACCTGACCCCCGCCGACAAAGCGTCGCTGATTCCGTTTTTTGCCGCGGGTTTCAAAGACTACGTCGCCCGTCCGGAAGAGCTCGACGAAATTCCGCTCAAGGAATACGCGGAGCGCCATCACGTGACCGAGCAGGCACTGGAGCGGATCTTGGAGCCGCTGTCTTCGGGCATCTTCTTCCTGCCGCCGGAGCAGTATTCGTCCTACGCTTTCTTCGGACTGTTCGCTCCGGGGATTCCCCGTCTGCACAAGATGCGGATCGGCGCTTTCAGCGGCGGCATGACCGATGTGATGTGCCGGCCGCTGGCCGATGCGATCGAGCGTCTGGGCGGCACGGTGCGAACCTCTGCGCCGGTCAAAAGCCTCATTGTGGAACAACAAACCGTCCGCGGCGTCGAGCTGGAGAGCGGAGAGCGGCTGATGTCCGCAAATGTCGTCGTGGCCGCCAATATTCGCCGCTCGCAGAAGCTGGTCGCCGAGCACTTCTCCGCCGTATCGGCGTTCCGGCCGTTCTTCGACCTGGAAGCCATGCCGCATGTGACGGCGCAGTTCGAACTGCCTGCGCCGCTGCTGCCGCAGGACCGGACTACGTTCGGACCCGGTACCCAGCTCGGATCGTTCGGCGAGCAGTCGCGCACCACGTTCCGCGATAAACCGGGACGTACGTCGATCATTCTGGTCGATCCCGACGCTCTGGTCGATCTGCCGGAAGAAGAAGTCTGGCAGCGGACGGTCGATAGCCTTAGAGAGATCGGTCTGGAGGGCGTCGACAGCGCCACGGACTACCGGATCATCCGGGGAGACGAGAATTTCTACCGCTTGTCCGCCGGCAGCGAGAAAAAGCGGCCCAAGCAGGTCACCCCGATTCCGGGTCTGTTTCTGGCCGGCGACTATACCAAGCAGCCTTTCCTCGCCACAATGGAAGGTGCGGTCATCTCCGGACAGCGCGCGGCCAGAGGCATTCTGAAAACCTGAGATCGGCCGTCCCAAAAATTTCTTCGCCAAAACGAAACCGCTCTCCACAGCGCCGCGTATATCTGGCATCAATCAAACGGAGGGTGAAAAAATATGTCTTTTTTCAAAAAAATGTTGGCCAGCGTCGGAATCGGTAATGCCAAGGTAGATACGGTACTCGACAACTCCCAGGTACCGGTCGGCGGCGATATCTCGGGGATCGTGCATATCGAAGGCGGCCAGGTCGAGCAGCAGGTCGATCGCATCTATCTGTTCATCAAGTCGGAATATCTTCGCGAACGCGACGACCGCAAGGTTCGCGAGACGGCTACCGTAACCAAGTTCCTGCTGACGGAGCGCTTTACGCTTCGTGCGGGCGAACGCAAACAGATTCCGTTCCGCTTCACCCTGCCGGAATATGTGCCGATTACGCTCCACAGCTCCGCCGTGTGGGTAGAGACGGGCCTCGATATTCCGAGCGCCGCCGATGCCACCGACCGCGATGCGCTGAACGTGACGCCAAGCGACGAGATTCAGATCGCGCTGGATGCGATCGAACTGCTGGGCTTCCGTCTGCGCGAAGTGACGAACGATTACTCGCCGCGTCTGGGCGGACCGCTGCCGTTCGTGCAGGAATTCGAATACGTTCCGACGACCAAGTTCCGCGGCCAGCTCGACGAGCTTGAAGTGCTCTTCCGTCAAAACAACGGCGACCTCGAACTGCTGCTTGAAGTCGACCGCCGCGCACGCGGTCTGGGCGGATTCTTCTCCGAAGCCATGGGCACGGACGAAAGCCTGGTTCGCCTGAACCTGTCCCGCAGCGATCTGAGCCGCGGACCGCATGCCGTCGCCGACATTCTGGAGAATACGATCTCCCGTTTCGCACACTAAAAGCCGGACCGCGCCGGACACGGACGATCGGTAGGTTGGCAAAAAGGACCGCCTTCGGGCGGTCCTTAACTTGTCGAGAAAGCCTGAATCCAAGTGAAGCGAGGAGGCGGAGGGAGAAATTCAGTGTAGGAGCTAAAGCATTTCGAAGAAATGCACTTCGGAAGCTTATGCTATAGTTCGCCTTTGAAATCGGGGAAATTCTGCTAAATTTCAATCCTTTTCCCCGATTTCAACACGCGACCGAAACGAATTTCTCCCGCAGTTGACAAGCTTCTCTTACGAATAGGACTTTCTCGACAGCCTGAGGACCGCTTTCGGGCGGTCCTTTTCTTATGCGCCGCGAACCCGCGAAACGGCGCAGCCGGCTGGAGCATCCATCAAGCCCGGCGCTCAAGCCGGAACACTTCGGCCAGCATTTCGTACATGCGCAGCTTCGACTCGAATTCCGGCGACACGGTCGCCAGCATCAATTCATCCGCTTCGTACAGATCGGCCAGCGCGATCAGCTGCCGGCGGATGCCAAGCGGATCGCCGACGACCATCCGGCTGCGGCCGGCGCGAATCTTCTCGCGCTGCTCCGGCGTGTAATCGCGCGAAGCGGCTTCTTCAACCGTAGGCACACGGTCCAGCCGACCGCCTTCGCCGATATCGAGCAGGTAGTCGTCGAAGACACCGGCAAGCCGCTCCGCTTCCGCTTCGTCGCGGCCGCATACCGCAAACAGGGACACGAGCACCCGCGGATGCCCGCTGCCGGGCGAAGGAACGAAGCGTTCGCGATAGGCCCGCACCGTTTCTCGGCCGGCCCGCCCGCGAATAAAATGACCGAAAGCCAGGCCCATGCCGTTAGCTGCGGCAATTTCCGCGCCGCCTTCGCTGGAGCCGAGCAGCCACAGCTCCGGCGGCGCGGCCGGATTCGGCGTGACCCGGGCTCCGCCGGTACCGCGGATATGCGCCGCAAGCCGCGCGACCTGATCGGGATAGCGCCGAAACGAACCGCTGCGCCCGTCCAGCAGCGCGGCGGAGGTCTCGGCCCGACCTCCCGTCGAGCGTCCGACTCCCAGATCGATCCGCCCCGGATACAAAGAAGCGAGCACGGAGAAGTTCTCCGCGACCTTGAACGGACTGTGCATCGGCAGCATGACGCCGCCTGAACCGATCCGCATTGAGCCTTGCAGCGAAGCGGCGAGCGCGGAAACCAGAATCTCCGGCGAAGAACCGGCAAGTACCCGGTTGCCGTGATGTTCCGATACCCAATACCGCCGGTATCCCCATTCTTCCGCGCGCCGGGCCAGTTCAAGCGATTCCGACAGCGCCCGTTCCGGGGAACCGCCTTCCCGAATTTCCGAATAATCCAAAATCGACAGCTGCATCTTCCGCCTCCTTTCGTCGTTTGGAGTTATATAGACTATTATAAACCATCCGCAGAGCGCAGCAAAAAAGCCGGAGCCATAACCCCAGCTTGATTCGACAGGTTCAAACGGATCGGGCGGATACTTCCGCCTCCGGTCTGTCTTTAAATAATGTTGTTAAAATCTTTCGCCCGTGCGTCCAACTGCTCCGAAGCGGCGGAAATGTCTTCGAACTCTTCCATGGCGGTACGGATCTGCGACTGGCTTTGCACGATGTTCTCCTGGGCCAGATTCGTTCCCTGGGTAATGTTCGATACTTCATTGGTAATGCCTTCGATATTTCGGCGGACTTCGACGATCGACTCGCTCACGCGGCCGGCCAGCTTTTTGACTTCTTTCGCTACAATGTCGAATCCTTTGCCGTGTTCACCGGCGTGAGCCGCTTCGATCGCCGCATTCAGAGCCAGAAGGCTTGTCTGCGAAGCGATTTCCTGAATCGTCTGCACGATCCCCCGGATCGATTCCGCCTGACCCTGCAGGCTGCCCAGCGTCGAGATGTTCTTCTCCGACACTTCCGAAATCCGCTCGATACTCTTCAGCAGTTCCTGGCTGCGGACAATGCCCGACTCCGCCCGCACATTCAGTCCTTCGGACATCTGCTGCAGTTCCGTGACGACTTCTTCGATGCTTTTCTGCCGGCGCGTAATATCCGTCGCGACTTTGAGCACTTCGACGACTCGGCCGCTGTGGTCGAGAACCGGCATATAGGTAGCTTCCAGCCAGATTTGCCGGCCGTGCGCATCCATCCGTTCGATCTTGTCTTGGTAGCTTCGACCGGACATCAGATCCCGCCAGAATTTGTCGTAGCCCGGACCGTTGGCGAATGCCGGAAAACAAAATTCGCGGTGCTGCATCCCGATCATTCGCTGCGGATCGTAACCCATCGCTTCGGCGAAATTCCGGTTAACGTCAATGACACGGCGGTTCAGGTCAAAGCGGATCATGGCTACATTTTTCTCCAGAGCGGATACAACCAAGTCGTTGGCGGCTTTCCTACGGTTTCTTTCATCATCTGTCTCACCTTGTTTCTTCAATTTGAATTTAAGGTTGCTTACAGCGCGGATAAATGAATGTCTTGGATGACTGTTATTTAAAAAACGATTATTTTCGACTTATTATTATATCATTCGACATTTCGCGAAAAGGGAATGTCCTTTATTTGGTATCTATACAAAAATTTATTTTTCAAGCTCTACTAAATCAGTTTCGAGAATTCTTTGGCCTGGGCATCCAACTCGCCGGAAGCGGCGGAAACTTCCGCGAATTCGTCGATCGCCAGCCGGATTTGTTCCTGACTCTCCGCGACGGTATTCTGTGCCAGGCTGGTACCGTTGGCAATATTGTCGACTTCCCTTGTAATGCCTTCGATATTGTGCCGGACTTCGACGATCGATTCCCCGGCTTTGTTCGCCAGTTTGCGCACTTCCTTGGCTACGATATCGAAGCCTTTGCCGTGCTCTCCGGCGTGAGCCGCTTCGATGGCCGCATTCAGAGCCAGCAGACTGGTCTGTGAAGCGATTTCCTGAATCGTCTGCACGATGCCCCGGATCGAATCGGCTTGGCGCTGCAGACTTGCAAGCGTCGCCATGTTCTCGTTGGATACATGGGCGATATGTTCGATACTCTTGAGCAGCTGATGGCTTCTCTGGATACCTGCTTCCGCGCGGATATTCAGACCATCGGACATCTCCTGCAGCTCTGTCATAACGGTGGTAATCGTTTCGATCCGCTCCGTAATGTTCGAAGCGACTTTGCATACGCCCAATACCTGCCGATTGCTTCCGAATACCGGCATATAGGTAGCCTGCAGCCAGATCCGTCTTCCGGTCGCCGTCATGCGTTCAATCTTGTCTTCATAGCTGTGCCCGTTCATCAGGTTGCGCCAGAAGCGTTCATAATCCGGACTGTTCGCAAATTCGGGCACACAGAACTTCCGATGATCCATGCCCTGCATTTGTTCTTTTTTATAACCCATGGCACCTGCAAAATTGTCATTGACGTAAACAACGCGGCGGTCCAAGTCGAAACGGATAATGGCCAGATTCTCTTCAAGAGCCTGGACAACCAGAGCATCGCTGACTTGTTCTTCTGCCTTCTGTTCGAAACGTGCTGTGTGCAAGCGGTTCATCGTATCACCTAAACTTTCTATGAATGGATTGATAAATATTGTAAAATAAAAATTTCACACAACTTTGTTTTCCGTTAATTTCTCTTGGCAATTATATCGGCCGAAAACGATCTCCTGCTTATATCCAAGAACGGTTTTGGAAAAATATTTTGGAGAACTGCTGTCGATGCTTCCAAACAGGACAACCTGAACGGCTTCCGAAGAAGCCGTTCTGCTAGTTAAGCGGAGATTGCCGGTCTCCAAACTCCGTGACCCGGTTTTTCCCCTGCGCCTTCGAAGCGTATAGAGCTGCATCCGCCTGCTGGTACAATTCGGCGAACGCCTGCACGCCTGCCTCCCGGTATACCATGCCGATACTGGACGTGACACCGAGCCGGACTCCACCCGCAAGAGTGAAGCTCGCCGCTTCAATCGCCCGGCGTAGGCGCTCCGCCTCTTCCCGGGCCTGTGCATGCGTTACTCCGGTCACAAAGACCGCAAATTCTTCTCCTCCGAAGCGGCCCGCAGCGGCGCTGCCCCCGACTCCTTCTCTCAATACGGAAGCGAACCCTTCAAGTACAACATCCCCGGCCGCATGTCCGTACGTGTCGTTCACACTTTTGAAATCATCGATATCGAGCACCATCAGCAGCAGGCCCGGTTCTTCGAGGCGCTCTCCGATCAGCTCCAGAAAATGCCGCCGGTTCACCAGACCCGTCAGCTCGTCGATCGTCGCATGGCGGGTCAGCACCTTTTTGCGGGCTTCCAGCTCTTCGTTTTTTTCTTTGAGCTGCTCCATGTACATCTTCGTATTGTTGATAATCCGTCCGGCTTCCACCGCGATTTCTTCGATTTCCGAATACGACCGGTCCATGCGGACCCCCTTCTCGAACAGCTCGTCCACGTCGCCATCGGCAAGCCGGCGGAAGACGCCGCGCAGCTGCCCAAGCGATCGCTGCATAGGGCCGACCAACCATCTGCCAAGCCAATAATTCACGTAAAAACAGAGCAGGCCCAGCAGGAGCATCAGCAGCGCCGTGACTCCCACGATCTCGACCAGCAGCGGCGGATAGATCCGTGCGGTGATTCGGCCGATCTCCCGGCCGTCATCGGTCACAATCGGAGCCAGATAAGGCTTGTTGAAATACTCGTACAGCAAATTGCGTTCCTGCAGCGCTTCCGTGACGGGAACGGAAGGCGGCAGATAGGCGCTTCGATACAGTTCCCGGCCGCCGAGTTCAACAAAGATATCGACCGTATGCAGCGCGCGCGGCATCTCGCGTCCTTCGTCGTAAGCCAGCGGTTCGCTGCCGTCGATCCAGGGAATCCGGTAATTGACGACTTCCTGACGCTCCACCGTCTCCCACCAGCGCTTGAATCCGGAAGATTCGGAAGAAAGATCTTCAAGATCGGCGATACCGTGATCTTTTGGAAAAGCGGGCGAAGTCATTTCTCTAAGCGTGGAGTGGGCGACAAGCTGAGCGCCGAGCTGCGCCAGCGGCCGAATGACGATTGAGAGCAGGTTGGTGACGATAACGGCAAAAACGAGGATGGTAAACAGCGTGGACGCATTCATCGAGCGGCGAATCCGTCGGCTCAAACTTTGGCCGCCGGTTATGTGGGTCAAGGGACTTCCTCCCGTTTGGTAGACTGTGAATCGGTTCTTGCATTTTCCTATTGTAGCGGCGGTTTAGATCGTGCGCAATCCATTTTAAGGCGGCAGAATGGCATTAACTCGAAAAATTTTAAAAAAGCGAATGAAAGAGCAGGAGAATCAAACAAAATCAGATGAAAAAAAGACGGCGCTGTGCTACAATACTGGAATTGCAAAACACTGCAATCGGCCATCATCCTAGGGAGGTTTATCGATCGCCATGCTTATAATTGGTATCGCCGGCGGCACCGGTTCCGGTAAAACAACGGTAGCACGCTCCGTCATCGACCGCCTCGGCGCGGGCAAAGTCACGTTCCTGTCACAGGACAATTATTATAAAGACCATCCGGAGCTCAGCTTCGAAGAACGCGGAGCGATCAACTACGATCATCCTTTCGCGTTCGACAACGATCTGATGGTTCAGCATCTGAACGAACTCAAAGAAGGCCGGGCAGCCTATGCTCCGGTATACGACTTCACCCTGCATGCGCGTTCCGCGGACAAGACGGTGGAACTGACGCCGAACAACATCGTGATCATCGAAGGACTGCATGTCCTGTCGGACGAACATCTGCGGGCGCTGCTCGACATCAAGGTGTTTGTCGATACCGATCCGGACGTACGCATCCTGCGCCGCGTACTGCGCGACATCGAGGATCGGGGACGCAATATCCGCTCGGTACACGACCAGTACCTGACTACGGTCAAACCGATGCACGAAGCGTTTATCGAACCGTCGAAAAAGTATGCCGATCTGATCATTCCCGAAGGCGGACATAACGAAGTCGGCATCCAGCTGCTGTCGGTGCTGACCGAGAAATATCTGTCGGGCGACCACAAATGGAATCACCATTCGTAAACCGGATTTCTCCCGGGGGGATCCTTCCGGGATCATCCCAAAACAAAAAGCTTATCCTTCAGAGAGGATAAGCTTTTTTTGATGCCCGAACCGCTCGCGCGATCCGTACGCCGCTCTTACTTGTAGAATACCTTGTCCACATTGTATTTCGCGCGGCCGGTATTGATCAGATACGTCTCGTAGATTTCGCGTTCCGTCGGATCCGCCACCAGGCAGACTTCGATACGGCGCACTTCTTCCCGGTGATCCTTCATCGGCGACACTTTGTCTTCGAAATGTTTCTTGATCCGGGGTCTAAGCTTGCGGGCTTTGCCGACAAACAGAAGCTCGTCGTTTGCGCCGTAGAACATAAAGATGCCCGCTTCTTCGCGCGTAATCAGATGGAAATCGGTAAAGCCGTAAATATGGCTGAGCTGCGGATCCGTCTGTTTCTCGATCACGACGTCCGGCTTCGGTACGGTAATTTGAATCATGCTGTTCACGTCCTCTTATTCGAATGATACGGGAGTCTGCCGGCTGCGCCAAGCGGCGTCCGGCGCTGCCCATCCTACCACAGATTTCACCCGCGCGCCACGAAAAATAAACAACAGAGGCGCAACCATCGTGTTCTTCGCCTCGTATGCTTCTGCATACAGGAATCGGCAGCACCGGGGAAGAATGGATACCGCTTGAGCGGAATACGCCGCCGCATTTACTTACCGAAGGAGTGAAGACCCATGTCCACGATCAATGCAAGCATTACCGAAGGTGTTTTGCGTACGCGCAAAAAACTTCGCCAGGATACGCTGATTTCGATTTTCGAAGAGTTTGACGGAGAACGAATGGGTCTCGATGACGGCAAACGCGCGGAAAAATACAGCAAAATGGCGTTAAGCCCGTTTTCTTTTTACCGGGGGAGCGCCTATCTGTTCTACTTCGACGTTACGCGCCAATACTTCCCGTACCATACGCCCAAAGATCGGCCCACCTGGGTCCAGGGCGATCTTCATTTCGAGAACTTCGGCGCCTTCCAGAGCGAGAGCGGCCGGATCGTCTACGACGTAAACGACTTTGACGAAGGATACGTAGGTTCTTACCTGTACGATGTGCTGCGCATGTCGGTAAGCATCGTTCTTGTCGGACGCCAGCTGGGCTACTCCCCGGAAGAGCAGGTGAACGCGGCGGCCCAATACATCCGTTCCTATTACAAACAAATCGACAAGTTCGCTTCCCGCAAAGACGATCCGGCCGATTTCGTGGTCGATTCCGATTGCGCCAAAGGAGCGGTCCGCAAGCTGCTGCGCAAACTCGAGAAGCGCCAGCAGGGGCATTTTCTTGAAAAAGTGACGGCGCGGATGCAGAGCGGACGGGCTTTCCTCGAAAATGCGGAGCTGGTCGAACCGGCTGCGGAAGACCGCGAGCAGTTGGAGAAAGCCTGGTCCTTTTATATGGATACCCTGCTGTGCCGACGCTCCGGCGATGAGCATTACCAGATCAAAGACATCGCCGTGAAGCACGGTTCCGGAACCGCTTCGATCGGCTTGGACCGCTTCTATGTGCTGATCGAAGGCGGTTCCGCGGACGCGACAGGCGACCGCGATTCCGATGACACGGTGCTCGAAGTAAAAGAAGTACGTGTGCCGGTCCCCGCTTACTTCATGCCTTATTCCGAATCGTTCTGGGAAACGTTCGTGCATCAGGGCAAACGGGTTACCGCGACCCAGCAGGCGATGCACCACGAAGCCGATCCTTATCTGGGCTTCATGACGATCGACGGACGCCATTTCTATGTGCGCGAGCGGTCGCCTTACAAGAAACGCCTGAAACTCGAAGATTTGAAAACGACGGAAGATATGGACCGCGTTCTGACACTCATGGGACGACTGACCGCCAAAATGCACGCCCGCGCCGACCTGGATGTCAGTCTCGGCATTCTGCCTTACCACAGCGAAAAAGAAATTGCCCAAGCGATGGGAGACGACCCGGACTCGTTCGCCAAGCACATCTCCCAATTCGCTTACGCTTACGCCGATGTAGTGGAGCGCGATTACGCCCTGTTTACGGAATGGACCGCGCAGCGTTTTGCGGATCTGCCGACAACTGCCGCTCCGGGCCTTCTTCCGGAAGAGCCGGCCGTAGAGGACGGAGTGACCGTGGAACCTTCCGCAGACCTCACGATAAGCGATGACGGAGCCTGCGACGCCGGCCCTTCCGATGCTCCCGCCTCCAAGGAAACCGGAACGGATCACCCTTAACCGGACGGATGGCGGGCCCAATCACCGTCTGCCGCACTAAAAAGTACGTTTCCGGATAGTTAGAATATTGACTATTAGTCACATGACTATCCAAATGAAAACAAAAAGAACCCCGAAGCCGCAGATATACGGCTTCGGGGTTCTTTTTGTGAAAAGGACTTGGCGTTCTTTGCTCAAACTGCCTGCCATCAACAGGTTCATTCGTCTATAGGCTGCCGCCGAACGTGTCTCCGCCTTCGATCGTCCCGTTCTGGAATCCTTTATAGAACCAGCTCTTGCGCTGCTCCGACGTTCCGTGGGTAAAGCTGTCGGGCACCACGTAGCCGCGGGACTGCAGTTGGATACTGTCGTCGCCGACCGCACTCGCGGCTGTCAGCGCTTCGTCCAGATCCCCTTGTTCCAGCAGATTCTGTCCCTGCTCGTAATGCGCCCAGACTCCCGCGTAATAATCGGCCTGCAGCTCAAGCTTCACGGAATATTTGTTGTACTCCTTCTCGCTGAGCTTCCGGCGCAGATTGTCGACTTTGCCGCTGGTTCCGAGCAGATTCTGTACGTGGTGTCCCACTTCGTGCGCTACTACGTAGGCCATCGCGAAATCGCCCGGAGCGTTGAACTGCCGGTTCAATTCGTCGTAGAAATCAAGATCGATATACAGCTTCTCGTCGCCCGGACAATAGAAAGGTCCCACTGCCGAATTGGCCGTTCCGCATGCCGACTGGACGCTGTCCGTGAACAGAACGAGCTTCGGATTGCGGTAGGTCATCCCGTTCTTGCGAAAGACCTCGCCCCAGACCTGTTCCGTATCGGCCAGCACCACCGACACGAAATCCGCCCGTTCTTCTTCTTCGGCCGTTCCCTGGTAGCTGTTGTTCGCCGTTTGCGTCTGCGACGTCTCTGTGGTGGAGCCTCCGTTCAACAGGCTGCCCGGATCGCCTCCCATCAGCATGATGATAATGACGATCACGATTCCGCCGATTCCGAGGCCTCCGCCCACTTTCATTGCGCCTCCGCCGCCGCTCTGGCCGCGCCGGTCTTCGACGTTGCGGCTCGCTTTTCTGCCTTTCCACTCCATGGCTGTTCCTCCTTGATGACGGTGCGGCGCGGGATGTGCCTTCATTCCGGCCGCTCCGAATGATTCGCGGAACCGTCCGCGCGTGCAATCCCTACAGGGAAAGCGCCGTTCCCGTCCCCGCTCTCTTTCTCACCATTAACCCCGAGAGCGGCAGGCCAAGCGACCCGCGGAGAAAATTGGCACCCGAAACCTGCGCGAACAAAGCCTCGCGGGCGCGGGATATACCGTCACTCCTCCGAATGTTTCAAAGCGTCCAGACGCTCCAGGGCCCGGCGTTTGCGGTACAGCATAACGGCCGCTTCGGACACGTCGCCCAGCGTCTGGCGATTGGCAAAAGCGCCGAAGACGATCCCGGCCACAGGCACGGCCTGCAGCAGTTTTTTCCAACCCCAGCTGTCCCGATAAGTCGTGACCACTTCCCGCCAGCCCTGGATTTTGGACATGGCCGTTACAGACGAAGGCAGTTTGCCGTCTTCGCCCGCTTTGAGATTCAGTTCGTTCAGTACCGCCTGCTTGCCCACGATGTCGGAGGAAGCGAACTGCAGAACCTTCACGGCGAAGACCCGTTCGATCTTCTCGTTGGCATCATATCCGTAGCAGAGACCGATTTCCTGAATGACTTTGAGCGATAACCCAAGCACCGCGGGAATATCGGCAGCCAGCGTGAATATACCTCCGAAACCGGTGGTCGCTCCCTGCGCCGTCGCCAGGTTCCGGCTCTCCGCGCTCAGTCTGGCCGAAGCCGTGTCCATCACGGACATTGGATGCGGCCCGCTGCCGGGCAGTCCGCGCTTGAGCGCGATTGTCTCCAGCATCCCCGTTACGCGCCGCCGGGCGATCAGATATTTGCCGCCGTTCTGGACATAATTGCCCATCTCGTCGAGCAGGCTGCCGATCTTCTGATGAATAAATTTGGGCGTGACTTTATCGAGCAGCTTGAACGGCAGTTGGGTGATGCGGTCCCAGATCGGCAGCTTGCGCTGGCTCTTCATCCACTTCTCCGCTTCGGCCAGCGCGGCCCGCAGTTCCTCTTGGGTATCGGGCACCGTTCCCGGACGCGTCCCTTCCTGTCTGGCTTCTTGCGCGCCTTCCGCGCCGCTGTCTGTACGGATCTCCTCCGGTTCGTGTGTCATGCGGTTTCCTCCCTGGTCTCGTCTATCTTTCTTTAAACTACCCTTTATACGCGGTCCAGAAAAGAAGGATTCGAAAAATCCCTGCCGGCGCAGAACCGGCAGGGCGAACAGAAGCGGGATTATACCGCCCGCGGCTTCTTCGGGCGCAGCCGCAAGGGCGCTTGGGTCAAAGCGGCCGGGGCCGGTCCGTGCCCGGCAGGACCCGCCGCGCGGATGCGTCCCAGCGCGGCGGACTGCCGCCGGAGAGCCGCAGGCCTCCGGCCCATTCGGGGAAGGCCGGCGCGCCCGCAGGCGCGGCCTCTCCCGCAAGGATGCGCCGTCCAAGCTCCGACGGCGCGAAGGTCCGGTTCCCGAAGTCCGGCTGTGGATGGCCGAACTTCGGGAACGATCCGGATCCGCTGACCGCAAGCAGCGGATAAGGCCCGGCGGCCATCCGCTCCAGATGCCGCCAGAATTCCAGGTCGCCCATGCCCAGGGCGACCAGCTTGTCCGCCGAGCGCCGCAGCAGCTCGGCGGGAGACGCCGCGCCCGCGGCGGCCGTATCGAGCACCGTGCGCTCGATACGGCCCAGGCCGTCTTCGGCCGAAGGCAGACGCGACAGATGCGCTTCAAAAGCGGCATGGGCAAACGGCAGCGCCGACGTGTCTGACTCCAGAAAGCGGACATGCTCCTGCGGATCGGGCGAGCTGTAGGCCGCCCACAGCCGCGCCGCGAGTTCGAACTGCTCCGGGCCGACCGGCTGCCAGGTTCCGGAGAGCGTCTTGAGCTGCTCCGCCCGCAGCTGTCCCAGACCGTGGAAGATTTCGATTCCTGGGAATTCGCCGATACAGAGCAGGCTCACGCGCGCAGCGCCGGTTTGCATCCGGTCGATCCGCTCAAGCAGCAGGGCCAGCATCGTCTGGTCGAACAGGTCGTGCTCGAACCAGAGTACGACTTCCTCGTAATTCGCAACTTCCCGCAGCTTCCGCTCCTGCTCCGCGCAGCCGCCAAGCAGCGTCTGCCGGGGAATGCCCAGCTCCCGCTCCAGATACTCCGCCCGTGCAAAACGGGCGGACGCTTCTTCCATATCCGGAAATACCGGTCCAAACGGATACAGTTCTCTCCAGACTTGTACCTCCCCTTCGATTCCCGCTTCGTGCAGCCGATCGGCCGTGTGGTCTCCATTGACAATATGCAGCATTCGTTTGCCTCCTTCGTGCAGATCCCGGAACACCGCGGAGAAGTCCGACACGTGCAGCGCGGATCTCAGGCGCGAGCGGGCGTCGAACAGTCTTTTTTTGAGCGCCGATTCCGACACGCCCAGAAAATCCGAAATTTCACGGATCCGGCAGCCTTCGAAATAGAACAGCCTCACGGCAAGGCGCTGGTGTTCCGGCAGTTCGGCTACCGATTCATACAGGCTTCGCTTGAGCTCTCGGCGGTGTGCAAGTTCTTCCGTGCCTGCGCCGACGTCCGCCGGTCCTTCGCCTATTTCCGCGGCCGGCAGTAACGGGAACCTTTTGCGCCGAAGCAGCCGAATCGCCCTGCGTCTGACAATCGTGCGCAGCCAGCCGGGGAAAGCGGCCGCCTGCTCGAGACGTTCCAAACCGGCAAATGCTTCGATAAAAGCTTCCTGCACCGCGTCCTCCGCAAGCTGCACGTCCCCGAGCTGTTCGTAAGCGGCGGCATACGCCATCCCTCCAAATCGGCGGAACAGCCATTCGCAGCTTTCGGCATCTCCTTTTTTCGCTTTTTCGATCCATTCCTGCATCGTTTCGTCCTCCTTCCGCCTGTTCCTGCCCTACAGTGCCGTCTGCTGCCGGTTCGGTTACCGGTTATTGCTCCTTATAAGAATATTTTTCTAATATTTCTTTTTTTCATTCCGATGAAGATAGAGATAGACTATTATAATTATAGACCTAAAGCACTATATATAAAAAAGAGGGAACCCCTATGCGTACTCCTGCCAAATCTGCCTTTGCGCTTCTTTTTGTTTTGTTTTTTACGCTTTGTTACTACACCTGGATCATGGTATGGAGCCATGACGACAATATCGCGACCTGGGGAGGAAATCTCCTGTCGATCGCCGGAAGCCTGATTGCTGCTTTCTGGCTGGCCGGTGCGGCCAAACGTACCCTCGGAGAAAAGAGGATCTTCTGGACCCTCCTGTCCGCCGGATGCTTCAACTACTTTATCGCCGAGTTGATCTGGCTCTACGATGAGAAGGTGCTCCGGATCGATCCGCCGTCTCCCGGCTGGACCGACCTTTTCTACATTCTGCAGGTTATCTGCTATTTGACCGCTTTTGTCTATCCCTTTATCCGGCTCAAAAAAAGCTACGGCGCTTTCAAGCTGATCTTCGATATCCTGATTGTCATGACCGTCGCCGCGACGTTCAGCTGGCATTACCTGATCGGCCCGATTCTCCACGAAGGCGAGGTCTCCAGACTGACGGTGATCGTCAACCTGGCGTATCCCATTACCGACCTGGCGCTGCTGTTCGGAGCGATCAGTCTCTACTGGGGCGCCCGCCAGATTTTCGAGGGCAGACTGATTCTGTTTGTATTCCTGGGTCTGATGACGCAGGCGGTTACCGACTCGGCTTTCTTGTATCTGCTGTCCGTGGAAGCTTACGATTCCGGCAGTGTCGTCGATCCGTTCTTCATCCTCAGCCTGCTTCTGGTCGGCTATGCCGGATTTATCCAGCGATCGGAAACCGCAGAGGAAACGATTGAAAAAGAGGAAGAAGCAGGCGTGGAACGCCTCGACCTCGTTCGGGTCGTCCTGCCTTATCTCAACGTGTTGATCTTGTTTTTCTTTATGATTTCGGGTTCCGCCGGGATCGATGCCTTCACGATCGGAACCGGCATTTCGATTCTGCTGGTCATCGTGCGGCAGCTGCTGACCATTCTGGAGAACCACAAACTGCTGCTCAGCGTATACCGCAAAACGGAAGAGCTGGAACTCAGCGAGGAACGCTACAAGTCGCTGTTCGAGTATCACCCCGATGCCGTCTATTCCCTGGATCCCGACGGAAACTTCGACAGCGCGAACGCGGCCTGCGCGGATCTGCTGGACTGCGAACGTGGAGAACTGCTAGGCAGATCCCATATCGATTTCGTATATGATGATGGTTCGCAGCAGCTGGAAAATTATATGGAACCTGTCCGCTCGGGACGGTCGCAGCGCTACGAAGGGGAAATCCGCAGTCTCACCGGCCGGATCAGCACGGTCAGCGTCACGCATATTCCGATTCGTGTCCGCAACCGGGTCGTGGGCATCTTCGGGATCGGCCGGGATATCACCGAAAACAAGCGCAATGAAGCCCGGATCCGCTACCTCGCTTACCACGATGCGCTGACGGGCCTCGCCAACCGGGCCTCGTTCGACGCCCAACTGAAAGACACGATCCGGCAGGCGGGCGAATCGGGCGAGACCTTCGCCGTCGTCTTTATCGACCTGGATCGCTTCAAGAACGTCAACGACACGCTGGGACACGATGTCGGGGACAACCTGCTGATCTCCGTCGCGCAGCGGCTGAGGCTGTGTATCGGCGAAGCCGACACGGTCGCGCGCCAGGGCGGCGACGAATTCACGCTGATCCTGCGCAATGTCGACGGCCGGGAAGGCGCGCGCGCGGCGGCACAGCGGCTTCTGGAAGCACTGAGTCCTCCCCATCCGCTGGTCGGGCAGGAGATCGTCGCTCTCCCCAGCATCGGATTGTCCGTGTATCCGATCGACGACGACACGGCGGTTGGCTTGATGAAGAAAGCGGATATTGCGCTGTATCAGGTCAAATATGGCGGCCGGGGGCATCACCGGATGTACTGCGAGACCGATCCGAGCGCTTCGCGCAAGTTCCTGCTCGAGAAAGACCTCGGTCGGGCGCTGGAGGAAGACCAACTCTTCCTGCATTACCAGCCGCAGATCGATTCCGCTTCCAAGCAGCTGAACGGGGTCGAGGCGCTTATCCGCTGGAATCATCCGGAACTCGGTCTGGTATCGCCGGTCGAATTCATTCCGATTGCGGAAGAAAGCGGACAAATTCTATCGATCGGGCATTGGGTATTGAGAGAAGCCTGCATGCAGGCCAAGCTCTGGAGCGATGCCGGATCGCCGATCAAGGTCGGCGTCAACCTCTCGCCGAGACAGCTGCACAGCTCCGACCTTGTCGATCAGGTACGGGGCGTCCTTGAAGAAACCGGCCTTAATCCGGAACTGCTCGACCTGGAAATCACGGAATCTTCCGCGCTTGAACATCCCAAGCTTGTTCTGGGCAGGTTGAACGCCCTCAAACAGCTGGGCCTGACGATTTCGATCGACGATTTCGGTACCGGGTATTCCTCTTTGTCGCACTTGGAGAATTTCCCGATCGACAAGCTCAAGATCGCGCGGCAGTTCACCAGCAAACTGGAAAAGCGCCAGGTCAACCGAAAGATCGTTTCCCATATCATCGACCTGGCCCGGACACTGGAGATGAGCGTGATTGCCGAAGGGGTCGAAAGCGAGAACCAGGCCGAGATTCTGCGCTCGATCGAATGTGTCGAGATGCAGGGCTTCCTCTTCGGACGGCCGGTTCCGGCCGAAGAGATCTGGCCGATGCTGAGAGCGGCTACGGATCTGTAATGCCGGGCGGCTGGCTTGCGGACTGGTGTGAATCTGTAATGTCGGGCTGCAGTCCGGCTGCGCCTGCAAGCCAGCCGCCCCAGACCGATTTTGCTTATATCCAAAAGCCTCTGCCGCAATCGGCAGAGGCTTTTGGGTGTCCGCTTCGTTCAGCGAACCGCAATATAGATCAGGATTTCTACCGCTTGCGGGTCAAAATTCCGGGTATCGTAGACCTCGAAATCGCCGGTATACGCCCGCTGCTCGGACGACTGGGCATAATAGGCCCAGATCTCGCCCCAGGTTTCCGCTGCCACTTCGCCCATCGGCCCTCTGCGGGTCCGAAAGATCCGATAACGGCTGCCGGGCACCCGCACCTCAAGAAGTTCGGATCCTCCCTGCCCGGTATAGGTCTCCGAGACGCCGGAATCTTCGGCGGCCGACTCATGGCCGACGACTACCGTGTACGCACCGGAAGCGTCGCTCTCGTAATCGGTATACAGCGCGTAGATCAGATGCGGATCGCGCACGCCTTCTTCCCCCGCAAGGGAGCTGTTCATGTAAGTCTGCCACAACCCCGGTATTCGGCCGCCATCTCCCAGCTCGGCTGCATTGGTCGTACGAACGGCAAATCCTTTCAGCGCAAAAGATTCCCTCGGGGTATACAGGTCGGGCGTCGACCCTTCGGTCTGTAACGAACGTTGAACGGGTTCCATGGGCAGTCTTCCTCTCCTAAGTCAGTTTCCGTCAGTATAAGCCCCTAATACGGACATCTCCCTGTCCATATTCACACTGGGAGTTTCCGAGACTTTGCCGTCAAGGTTTGAATCGCCCACGGGATCACACTCGCCCCCGTAAGCCGCCGCGATGCGCAGAGCGCGCCGTACCAGTTCGCTCCTTACCGCCGGCGGGGATTCGACCGTCATCCGGTCGCCGTAGCTGAGCAGCATTCCGTAGAATCCTTCGTTGGGCACAAACATCCCGACCAACCGCATACTGCCATCAGCCAGGACTTCGATCCGGGCCGCATCAAATTCGTCGCTCACGCGCAGCCGCGCTTCGGAACGAAACCGCAGCGATATTTCGACGCGAGGGGTCGAGTCCCATTTGTCGTTCCATCCATAGCCGTCGATCGGCGGCGCGGATCGGGGGATAAAGGGTTCTCCCGTACGCCGCACTTCCAGCATGCGCGATAAACGAAAGATCCGAAATTCTTCGCGCAGCAGACAGTAGGCCTGCAAATACCAGACGTTTCCTTTCATCAGCAGCACCGCCGGTTCCAGCAAACGCACGCTTTCCCCACCGTTCATGTTCAAATAACGGATCTCTACCCGCACCGCTTCCCGGGCGGCCGTCCGCAGCAGATCGACCCGCCCGCGAATAAATTCGGTGGAGCACCAGGGATTGAAGTCGAAGACGACGCCCGTACCGCCTTGAACCGGATCGCTTCCGTTTGCGCTCCCCAACAGTGCCTGCACCTTCTCCGTCAGATCCGAGAACATCCGATCGTCCAATACGGTTGCCGCTCCTTTGACTGCCGTCCGCAGCGCTTCGATCTCGCCCGCACTTAGCATCTGCCGTCCAATCGTATAACGCTCCATCATCTCGAAGCCGCCGCTTGTTCCTTGATGCGAAATGATCGGAATGCCGGCACGGCACAGCGTCTCGATATCCCGGTATACGGTCTTGGTGGACACTTCGAATCTCTCCGCCAATTCTCCCGCGCTGATTCGTCTGCGGTTCAGCAGCAGGATCGTGATCGCCAGCAGCCGGTCGATCTTCATCGTGCTCGCCTCCTTTTCGGTTAAACAGCCGTTTGCCGCTCTGCGGTTTTCCGCTTCTTTCTTCCCATTTTACGGCAAATTCAAGTTCGCGTACAAACGATAATACGGAGATTCTTTTTGCAGCCGCGTGGAACGGGATCGGAGCGGGTAAGAACAGGAAAAAGACAGCCTTTGCGCCAAACTTGCAACCGCCTTCCTTCATCCTTTAAGATCAGGTGGAGGACATCGCGGCGGGTACCGGGCCCCCTGCCCTCAAGCGGACTCTCGTACGCAAAATTGAAAATATCTATTCTTTTCTGAAAATATATCGATATTTACATATTGAATCGAGAAGACGGACATGGACGCCAACGCCTGCAAGACCGGGAGCCGGACTCCCGTCCAAATCAGAAACGAGGTGAGCAACATGGAGAATTGGATTACGAATTTTATGAACGAATGGGGTTACTTCGGCATCTTCCTGCTGATTGCCCTGGAGAATATTTTTCCGCCGATTCCGTCGGAAGTCATTCTGACTTTCGGAGGCTTTATGACCACGCAGACCGATATGCATATCGTGGGCGTCGTCATCGCTTCCACGCTCGGTTCCGTCGTAGGCGCGGTCGCGCTGTATGCGGTCGGGGCTATCATGAAGCAGGATCGCATGGAGCGGCTGATCGAGAAACGCGGCAAATGGCTTCGGCTCAAAAAAGAAGACGTGGGCAAAGCCTACGGCTGGTTCGACCGTTTTGGCAAATGGGCCGTGTTTCTGTGCCGCCTTGTCCCGCTCGTCCGCAGCCTGATCTCGATCCCGGCCGGCAGCGTGCGTATGAATCTGGCTTCGTTTCTTCTGCTGACGACCCTGGGTTCCCTGCTGTGGAACACGGTGCTGACGTTTATCGGCAGCGCGGTGGGCGAATCGTGGGAGAGCGCAGCCGGTCAAATGGACGTCTTCTCCAATGTGGTGTACGTGATTATCGGACTGCTCGTCGTGACGGGCGCCATTCTCTTTTTCCGCAAAAGAAGCCGGGACGTCAAGAGCGGTTCGTAAGCGCGGGAGCGAAGTCCGGCGCAAGAATGGGTCGCCAAGCCGCCGCCAGGGGTATATAGGAGAGAGTTTGAAACCGGGACAGGTGCCCAGGATAAAAAAAGAAGGCACGCGGCGGGGACTGGGCGGGAAAAGCGGAGTGCCGCTTGGCGCGCGGGAAGAGCGGGATCAAGGCTCGCTCGGCGCGGTCCCTGCAAATTACGCGCCTGTAAGGATTCGCAATTTTCGGGACGGGGAGGTTACCAAATGGAAGAGATCACCATTACGGCTGTAATCAAAGCCAAATCCGGGCGGGAGCACGAGCTTCGCGGGGAACTGATCAAAGTCGTCGGTCCAACAAGAACCGAACACGGCTGTCTGGAATACGTACTGAACGAATCGATGGAAGATCCCCGCGTATTTATCTTCTATGAACGCTGGGAAGATCAGGCTTCCGTTCAAACCCATCTGGACAGCGAACATTACCGGGAATACCGCCGGGCTACGGAAGAGCTGGTCGAGAGCCGGGAGATTTACCGGCTGCAGCCGATCACGGGCTGAGACGTACCGCGCAGCAAGCGTGCGGCCCGTGAATCGCCCGGCGCAAAGCGTTTCGGCGCACCGAAGCTTCACACCCGGGGAAAGCCGCCGTTTCCAAGGAACCGTTCTTTGCCGAATCCGGCGGAAGAGCGGTTCTATTTGTTGGATTCGCGGGTATAGAAAAGGTAATCCCTATCGTGCGGCCCGCAAAGCCGCCCACTATCCCACAGCTACAGGAAGCGAGAGTGAACAACCGCTATGTTCAGCGAATCTGAAAATCATCAAGCGCATGGTCTATCCGGCGGTACGACCGATTCTTCCGATCCCCATACCCCTTTATATATGACGGCGGCCGAAGAAGCCGTCGACGAACTCGAGCACGTCTCCGGCGTACATCCGGGCTACCGCCGCGCCCATGCGCGCGGCTTCTGCTGCCGGGCTTCGTTCCTTCCGAGCGGCAAAGCCGCTCCGTTCACGACTGCCCCGCATCTGCAGGATCGCGAGGTCAAAGCCATCGTACGCTTCTCGGGCAGCTCGACCGACCCGGCTCTGGCCGATCTGCTGTCGCCGGCCAAAGGCATGGCCGTCCAATTCCTGCTGCCGGACGGCGGTCACAGCAATATGGTCGGCGTCACCGTGCCGGTCTTCTTCGCCCGGACCCCGGAGTCGTTCATGGAAATGCTGACGACCCTCAACCGGACCAAAGCCGGACAGATGCCCAAATCCGAAGCGCTGCGGCGCTTCGCCCGGCACTTCAGCGAGAGCCGTCAGAGTCTGCTGGCGCTCAACCGCCTGAAACCGCCGGCCAGCTATGCCACGAATCTGTATTATTGTATCCATGTCTATATGCTGGTCGACGCAGAAGGCCGCAGAAGGCCGGTCAAGTTCGAATGGATTCCTGATTCGGGCGTACAAACGCTGTCGATCCATGACGCGGCGGCTATGCCCGACGATTATCTGGAACGCGAGCTCGAACTGCGTATGCTTGCGCAGCCGCCTTCGTTCAAACTCAGTATCGTATTCGGCGAAGAAGGCGATCCCACCCACGATCCGACCAAGCGCTGGCCAAGCGACCGCAAGCGGATCGACGCCGGGCGTCTGGTCCTGCTGGAGCCGATTGCCGAGCCGCAGGGTCTGGTTATGGACCCGACGGCGATCACCGAAGGCATCGCCCTGTCCGACGACCCGATTCTCAACTTCCGCCGCGACACATACGCCGAGTCGTTGAAGCGGCGCAGCGGCGGCCATTGATCTTCTTTTGGCCAATAACCATTCCGACCTATTACAAAAGACATGCGGTTCAAGCGCCCCTTCGGCGCCTGTCCGCATGTCTTTAGTGAGGCTTGCAAAAACCTCCGCCCTGAAGCGGCAGCCTTTGCCGGTTATTCCTGCTTATCGTGAGATCCGGCAGGTGTACAGACGACAATCTCGATCGGACTATCCGCAAACACGTCCAGCACGATCTCCCGCACCTTCTCCCAGCGAAGCCGGTCAAGTCCGCTGCCGATCCGGGGCATCGCAAGTCTCGTTACTCCGTCAGCGACGCATAGGTGGGCTTGTTGAAATACTTCGCCTTGGTCACCAGATTCATAACCCGCCCCTGCCGGACGCAGCTGCCGATTTCCAGCGGCTGCCGGGCCGCCTGTTCCTGCAGCGGCCGAAGATCGAACCGCCTGACAAATTCCGCAGCGATCCCTTTGCCCATCCGGGCATCGGCCGAAATACAGTGCGCCAGTACGTAATCGCCGGGCAGGGCGAACAGATCGCTTTCGATTTCCTGTACAGACATCGGTCCGCCTCCTTTACAGGGCTCTTCCCCAGATACGTTCGAACGGACGGAGGGTCCGGCTCTCCTGCGACCGGTCAAGCACGGCAAATACGATCCGGTCGAAATGGGCCGACCAGCCTTCGCCGTCCAGCAGACGTCTCCACCAGGATGCCACTTCCGCCGGATCGTTCCGGAATACGCCGCATCCATACGCGCCGAGCACAAGCGTACGGTCTCCGCGTTCGGCAAAGATCGCCAGAGCCAGCCGCATGCGGTCCAGCATAACGGCTTTGGCTTGATCCGCATCTTCCCCTTTGAGCAGCACCTGTCCGTAATTGACGGCCGGAAGCGTCAGCACCGACGCATAAGCCGGCGGCGCGGCAAGTTCAAACTTCTCGTCCCGAAAAAAGACCACCTCCGGCGAATAAATCGCGTGATGCGTATACCTCATCGTTCCGCAGGCCCGGTTCGCCTCGTAATAACCGGGATGACGAAGCTGCGAAGGATACAGGCCGCTCGACATGGCCAGGTTCTCTTCCTGCGCCGTCGCTCCGTTCAGAAATCCGCCGCCCGGATTCTTGGCGCTGGCAAAGTTCAGCAGCCCGACCCGGGAAGCACCGGCCGCGGCCAGATCATGTACCGTCTTGACCGCCGACTCGTTGACTACCCGGTAATCGGTCTGCGAATGGGCGGCAGACGGCTGCGAAGCCATCTGCCGGACAATCTCCGCTCCCCGCGCCGGATCGATCAGCAGGCTGTTCTCCTCGCTGCGCCGCTGCGCGTTGCGGATATCGATCTCTTCGCCTTTATAGGCGTAAGATCCGCCTGCGGCGATGTCGACCGTTTCCGCGGCCGTACGCCGCATCCGGTCTCGCGCCTTCTCGCGAATTCCCTGCGTGTTCACCTGCTCGTTCACGTTACATTCCCTCCTCGATCAGCTGATCCCGTGCTTCGCTCAGCGCAAATCCCAGCAGGTTCGTTCCCCGCCATCTCGCCGGGTTCTCCGCATCCGGATGGTCTTTGCCCATACCGATTCCCCAGATCCGGTCTCTCGGACTGGCTTCGACCAGAATCCGATTCTGCGTATTTCGGAGAAACGCCCACAGCTCGGCATTTTGACGAAACTTCTCCAGACTCGCACGCTTGACGATCCCGTACGCTTCTTTTTTCCAGACGGCATCGTCGAAGTTTCGCACCTGTCGGCCGAATTCTTTCATCTGCTTCGGGTGTACGGCCTGCAAAATGCGCTCGCGCGCTTCCGCGTCCCGGAACAACCTCGCTTTTTCCGCCATCATGTACTGCTCGGCGCATCCATACTCCGTTCCGTCCACCGCGAATACACTCGGCCACCATTGGCTCAGACAGCTGGAATCCACGATCCCCGGCACTTTGGGCGTATGGCCCCAGAAAAACAAATATTTCAACCGCTCGCCGGCTTCCTGTGCCTGGCGCAGCGCTTCCCGTTCATAAATTTTCATTCGTAATCGCCCCATTCCTCGCGGCCGCGCCGGTACAATCTCGAAGGCCGATGGCCCGCATTTTCCGTATATTCGTCCGTTTTCTCCACAAGCGGTTCCGCTTTGCGGCGGAAAGCCGCTTTTAACAGCTCCCGGTCCAGAATCGATTCATAGACCTGCTGCAGTTCCGTAAGCGTAAATCGCTCCGGCATCAAATGCAGCGCCAGATCGCTTCGCTCCACCCGTTCCCTCAAGCGCTCGATCGCCATGGCGATCATCTTCGCATGGTCGAAAGCCAGCCCTTCGTTGCTCCGGATCCGGTACTCGTCGGCCGATGCTCCGTGGGTACGGGTGCGGCGGCATTCGACAACCGCGGTCAGTTCGATCCGCTCCGTTTCGCCCGCAGATTCTCCGGTCAGATCCGTCTCCGCCTTGTCCAAGGCAAGCTTCAATTCGAAGCGGCGGACATGCAGGATGCCGCCCGATTCCAGGCGCTCCCGGCTGTCGCTCTGCAGACGGTAGGTCAGTTCGAACCAGGCCGCCCGATCGGCATCGTCGCCGGCTTCCACATGCAGTCCTCGGCTGTCAACGAGCGCCATATAGGCGCAGCTCATCACCCAGGTCCGAGGATCGCGCCCCACGTCGCTGAACGTATGCAGCTGCTCCAGATAGATACGGTCCACGCCTGTTTCTTCACGCAGTTCCCGGGCGGCCGCCTCATCCGCCGTTTCCGTCGGCCGTACAAATCCGCCGGGAAGTGCCCAGCAGCCGAGGTACGGATGTCCTCCGCGCCGGATCAGCAGGACGCGCAGCGTACGTTTCGGCAGCCTGCGGTAGTTCTCTTCCTTCTCGCCCGCCACGGTAAAGATCACCATGTCCGCGGCGACCGAAGGACGTTCGTAGTCGCCGGCATCATAGCTCGCCAGAAACTCTTCTTCCGTCAACCCGTTCGCATCGCGCAGCCTTTCGCCGCCGTCTTCGTTTCTGCTGCCCGTGTCCAATGCAGTTCCTCCTTCATCATCCGCGATCCGCAGCCGGTTGCCTGGGCGGATTCCGTCTTATTCACTTATTGATATTATCTAATAGTTACTAACAATAATAGTCGAAGCTCTCTTCCTTGTCAAACCTTTCGCGGACGCGATTTCCGTTTCGTGCGGCCGAGAGGGTATAATGGAAACAGAATCCAACTTCAAGGAAGTGAAGCTATTCATGCCGAATACCCCGGAAGCGCCGCGGACACAGCCGACTGCGGATTCCAACGAACCCTGCTTCTGCGGCAGCGGACGCCCGATGCGGCTCTGCCACAAGACCGCTTCGGCCGACAGCCGGGCGGCGCAGATCACTCGCCTCTATCAGGACGTCGAACAGACGATCGAAGACTACCGGGCCGGCAGCCCCAAGCAGCCTCCCTGCCGCGAAGGCTGCAGCTCGTGCTGCTCCGATTATTTCCCTGTATCCCAGGTCGAATTCGAACTGCTGCTTGTCTATATGGAACGCCATTGGAGCCGGGAAGACATTCGCGAAGCCTTCGCGCGGGCGGAAGAAAACCTGACGGCTCTCGAACGCGAAAACCCGGCTATGCACGCTTCTTTGACCCATACGGTCGATCGCAAAGGCGAACTTGAAGCCATCCGGCGCCATGCGGGCCGCAACAGCTTCCCCTGTCCGCTGCTCGATGTCGACAGCGGACGGTGCCGCGTGTATCCCGCGCGGCCGTTCCTCTGCCGGACGCACGGCAGCTCGCACACCTTCTACGGCTCCTGGCGCGAACGGCTTCAGTCCGAACGGGTCTGCGAACATATCGACGGCGGACGGAGCCACCGCAAGATCACGCCAAACGTCGCCGACCTGTGGCCCCGTTACGAAGAACTCGCCGATGTGCGCATCGGACCGCAGCGGCGTCTGCTGCGCCAATATCCGATCTTTTACTGGCTGGTCCTGTACGGCCGTCACGGGAACGGACAGACGGCCAAGCTGGGCAGCCGGGACAACTTCGATCTGCCGCTGGCCGAGCACAATGCCCGGATGGCGGCGCACGGAGCGCAGACGAATTGAAGGGTCGGACCTAATCCCCGGCTGGTGCCCAAACTCAAAAGACCGCTTTCCGCGCCATCTGTACGATGGCTGCGGAAAGCGGTCTTTTGGATTCTGCCGCGCGAAAAGTTTCGGGCTCGCTTGCACCGAAGACTCCTGCGGGGATATGGGTTGTGTTCGCGTTCTGCGCTGCTGCGCCGACTCTATTTCCATCGGCTGCGGCCGGTCCGGCGATTTATTCGCCGTCCAGTCTGCCCTTGTCGCCGATTTCGGATTTCGTTTCGGGTTTTGCTTCGGTATCCTTGCCTTTGGTCTTGTAAGGCTTGGGTGCATTCTTCTTGCGGTTCTCCGCTTTCTGCCAGCGGTTCCAGCCTTTCTTGCCGGTTCCGCGGCCCGTGCCGCCCTTCTTGCTTGCCATGATTTGTTCGCCTCGCTTTCGCGTCCCTCGCCTCCCGCCGGACCGTTTGAGCGGTCTTTCCGATGCGCATGGACGTCTGTCGTTCTATCGTACGTTATGAAGAGGCTCCCGCACAAGCGGGATTCGAAATTTACAGCAAACAAACGGCGTCCGAAGCAAGAGAAGGAGCGTGCGCCAAGCGAACGTATTTCGCCTACGGAGCGGCCGGAAACAGCGCTTCATAAGCCGGACACGGGAGCTGCTCCAGGAAATCCGCCAGCGCTTTCGGACGATTGGCGTAGACGGCTGCCAGATCCAGTCCTTCGTACACATTGCCGATCACTTCGGGACGGCACAGTTCACAGATGAGCACATCGCCGTTGCCGTGCAGATGCAGCTGCTTTTTGCCGTCGACGCAGTTGGAGAAGTAGACGCCGGGTTCTTCCCGGAAACCCAGCTCGGTCATAAACCGGTCCATACAAGTCAGGTACAGCTCCGTATCGGGACGCCGGTTGGCAATCAGATCGTTCACCGAACGGACCAACGCTTCGCGCGAAGCGATCGCATTCCAGCCTTCGCGTTCGGCATGATCCATTACGATACTGTTCTGGATCTCGTGGATGCGCACGCCCAGATCATGTACTTTCCGGCTGATCGCCGGCATGTTGCTCTGGGTCGGCCCGAACAGCAGCGTCTCGAGTACCGTTTCCAACCCGTATTCGACGCAGGTTTCGATATTTTCGATCACTTTGTCGTAGACCCGCGGATCCATTCCGTAATAAGCGCCGAACGACTGCGCGTCGGTAAAGTTAAACGACAAATGGATATTGGACAATCCCGCTTCCTTCAGCCGCCGAATCCGCTCTTCGCTCAGCAGGCTGCCGTTCGTATTGAGCTGGGTAGCCAAGCCGTGCTGCGTACAATAGGCGACAATCTTCACGCAGTCTTCGAACCGGAGCGTCACTTCGCCGCCCGACAGCCGAACCCGCTTGAGCGTAGGGATCTCACGGATCAGCGCAATGACTTCCTCCGCCCCGATCTTCGATCCGTCATCGCGGCGGTACGCGCAGCAGTAGTCGCATTTGAAATTGCAGTTCGACGTCACGCCGACTTCCAATCCTTCCAGTTCGTAGATACCCGGCGTTTCCAGCTCGAGTGCTTTGTATTTATTTTCCGCCATCGCTGCTTTCGACCTCTTCCAAGCAAATTTTCTCCGCCCCTCGGGGCGCCGAGAATACTTCGCCATTATAACGAAGAGAAAGCCGGCCCCGTTATGACAAAGCTAACGGTCCGGCTCGCTGCGTATGAAGATCCAAGTCCTGTCTGTCCGTTCAAAAAACCTCAAAGTAACGCAGCTTCCCTCTTCTTCGTCAGGTGGCTTCGCGGGATTCGGCCGTTCCGTCCGCCGCATCCAGAGCGACCCGGTTGCGCCCGAGCTTTTTGGCCCGGTAGAGAGCCTGATCCGCACGTCGCATCAAGATCTGCATATCCGACGCTCCGCTGCCGGACGAAGGCCGCATATGCGAAGCGCCGAAGCTCGACGTCACGTGAATCAGCCGACCTTCCATAGGGATCTCCAGCATCTCGATCCCGGCTCGGATCCGCTCCGCGCAGAGTGCGGCTTCGTCCGGGCCCGTGTCCGGCAGACAAAGTACGAACTCGTCCCCGCCGTAGCGTCCGGCAATTCCCTGTTCGCCCAGAACCGCGCGGATGACGTTCGCCACTTCGCCAAGCACCCGGTCTCCCGCCTCGTGCCCGAAGGTATCATTCACTTTCTTGAAATGATCGACGTCGAACATCACGACCGAGACACCCGCACCGTGCGCGGGCGCCCTGCCGATTACACATTCGGAACGTTCGATCAGCGTGCTTTTGTTGAACAAGCCCGTCAGACCGTCCGTGCTCGCCAGGCGCTTGAGTTCTTGTTCCATGGCGATCCTTTCCGTAATGTCGACAAAGGTCACGATACTGCCCGATCGGCAGCCTGAGCGCCCCCGAATCGGAGAAAAGCGGACATGTACATAGACCGGCGCCTCGGCTCCGGATTCCAGCAGCAGATCGCTCTCCCGGCCGGCCCGGATACACGCGGCAATCTCCGGACGGCTCTCCAGCACTTCATGCGCGAACCGGCCGATACTGCGCCGGGCGAGTTCGGGCACGAACGGCAGCATCGCCCGGTTGTAGTCGACGACCATATCCTGCTCGTTGAGCACCAACACCCCGTCGCCCATACTCTCGAACACGATATCCCGGGCGATCGGGGCCACGTTGAACATACGGAAGCGGAACACGGCCATACTGTGAAAAATAAACGAAACGCTGATAAACACAGGACCCAGATCAATCCCGTACGGACTCAGCCCGGCCAGATAGTAGAGGTTGCCGGCGACAGGCACCAGCACCCCGGCCGCCATGGCCAGCATCTGCATCCGGAACCGGTGGCGGGCCTTGCGGATCTGCAGCAGCAAAACGGTGATCGAAAAAGCCAGACAGCCGTAGAGAAACAGCGTATGCACGACATACCAGGGACCGGCCGTCAGCTTGACGATCGGGAAATCCAGGTTCGGCTGGAGCCCGATCGAAGCGTAATACAGATGATGCCAGTCGTTTGTATGCTGAAGTACGAAGGTGATCGCGGGGATCACGAACAAAGCCCGCCTTTTCCACGGACCCGGTACAATACCCGCATATTCCAGACACATCAGCAGAGTAAAGACAGGCAGGAACGGCAGAGAGAAATATTCGATCCCGATCCAGAACTTGATCTGCTCAAGATCCGCACTCGTGAGTTCAAAAGCATATCCATAGGCCAGAAGAGATGCCATCAGCGCCGCCAGAACATAATACCGGCCTCCCGGTGCATTGCGGAAACGAAGCAGCGCATAAACCGCAAGAAAAAGGCTCAGCGTTCCTCCCATCAGAATGACCGACACGTATACGAGCAACTGCTGCGCCATTTTCATCCGCTCCATTTAGATTAATATCAAACACGAAAAGGCACCTATGCGCACACAAGTGCTTGCTCTATCTCTTACCCACATTTTCTCTAGTATATAGCAGTTTAGCTTCCGGTTCCCAAACAATAATTAGGTATCGGGAATCATTCGGGATACGAGGCATCCGGGAAATCCGGCATCAAAAAAGCGCTCCGCGGCAGACGCGGAGCGCTTTTTCAGGACTATCGGTCCCCTTTCACCTCGTGGATCGCCCGTTCCAGCGCCGCCGCCACTTTGTCGCTCCAGGCATCGAATTCCGGGTCTTCCTGCTGCGTATCGGCATGCGCCAGCATATATTCCACCGCTTCGCGCAGTCCCTGATCCGCCCGTGTCGTCGCGACAAATTCCGGTACGAGGCGCTTGAGCTTCGAGTTGTCGAAGACAACCGTGTTGGCTTTGTCGCCGAGCAGGCTGCCTCGATAGTCTTCGCCGCTGCAGGCGTCCAGGAACTCGGACGGTACATGCAGCAGATTCGGTTTCACGCCAAGCGCAGAGGCTACAATGTCGTGGATCTGGTTCCAGGTGACCGATTCGTCCGATGTGATATGCACCGCGTCGCCGATCG
Organism: Saccharibacillus qingshengii; assembly: GCF_013185195.1. Classification (GTDB taxonomy): domain Bacteria; phylum Bacillota; class Bacilli; order Paenibacillales; family Paenibacillaceae; genus Saccharibacillus; species Saccharibacillus qingshengii. The sequence goes on along the minus strand of NZ_JAAZWC010000004.1, from coordinate 12,085 downwards.
CATGGATATTGCCCATCAGCCCGACGAAACCTTTGGCAAAGTCCCGGCTGTGGGTGACGATCCAGAGCGACGTCCCGTCTCCGTGTACCAGGACCGGCTTGCCTTCCTGCATACGCCGCAGCACCTGCCACGGACCTTGGGCCCCATGTACGCCTACCGGTACGGAGCGTTCGCTGTACGTATGGCTCGGACGCACGATCGTCACCGGGAAGCCTTCTTCGCGGTACTGCTTCATCAGATACTCTTCGCAGGCAATCTTGTTGCGCGAGTATTCCCAGTACGGATTCGCAAGCGGCGTGCTCTCCGTAATCCGGTAATCCGCCGGCGGGGACTGGTAGGCGGACGCCGAGCTGATAAACAGGTACTGCTTCGTCTTGCCTTTGAACAGCCGGTAATCGCGCTCGACCTGCTCCGGCACGAAAGCGATAAACTGCGCGACCGCGTCAAATTCCAGATCGGCAATCAGCTCCGCCACTTTCGCTTCGTCGTTGATGTCGCCCTGCAGCAGATGCGCCCCTTCCGGCAGCTCCGCGTTGCGATTGCCCCGGTTGAGCAAATAAAGTTCATGCCCCTGCGCAAGCAGCAGCTTCGTAATCTCCCTACTGATCGTACCCGTTCCTCCGATAAATAGCGCTTTCATAAGTTCGCCTCCATTTGGAATCAAGATGGACCTGCCCGTCTTTCCGCGCTTTACGGCCTCTAGGATAGCATGCCCGAAAAGGGAATACAAATTTCCTCGCGCCCGTGTTTCAACCGAAAAAAAATTCTTTAAAAATAAACGGAAGTCCAATATACGGAAAAGGAGACACATCTATGAAAAAGCCGCTTCGCCCTCTTCTTCTCTCCATGCTCTGTCTGTTTCTGCTGGCCCTTCCCGCTGCCGCTCTCGGCGCTCCCGCCCCAACTACCCAGACTCCGGCCGCCGACCTGCGTACCACCATGGCCAAAGTCCACGGGGAACACGCCTACTACACGATTATCGCCATGCAAAAAAGATTCGATCAGGCACCGGACGCCGCCGAAGCGACGAACGTACTGAACGCCAATTCCAATACGATGGTCATGATGATCTCGGATCTCTACGGCAAAAGCGCCGCCCAAACGTTCCGCACCGGCTGGGATAACCATATTGCCCTGCTGATGAATTACGTCGACGCAACCAAGTCCAAAAACAACGAGGCGCGCAAGCAGGCAACAGCGGGGCTGAAGCAAAACGCCGCTTCCATGGCCATGGTGCTGAGCAACCTCAATCCGCATCTCGACCGCAAAACGCTGGAACAAAACCTGCTGGTGCATGAACAATACCTGCTTCAGTCGTTCGACGGCTACGCCGCGGGCAAGTATGGAACCGCCTACACGGCCGCGCATAACGCCTATGCCCGGACTTCGACGATTGGCGCCATGATGGCGACCGCCGTCGTCAAGCAGTTCCCGGCCAAGTTCGACGGAACGTCGACCCAGACGGACGCCGCTGATCTGCGCCAGCAGATGGGACAAGGGCTCGGGGAGCACGCGATCCTGTCGATCCTGGTGCTTCAGAAAGCCCATGACAAAGCGCCGGATTACGCTAACGCCAAAGCCGCGCTGGACAAAAACACGGCTGCGCTGACTGCCGTCCACCGCAGCCTGTTCGGGGCCGGAGCCTCCAAAACGTTCAACCAGCAGTGGAACCGCCATATCAAAGATTACCAGCTCTATCTGGCAGCTACACTTGCCGGCAATGAAGCGGGCCGCAAAGCCGCCAAAGCCGACCTGGGCGATTTCGTCGCCAAGATCACCGCGTTCCAGGTGAACCGCCTGCCGCTGGACAAGACGATGACGTACCAGGCCAACGCCATGCACGGCGCTCATGTCATCACGGCAATCGATTCGTATCACAACGCCAACTATGCCAAGACTTATCAGGCGCTGCGTATCGGCTACAATCATATGTGGATGACAGGCAACGATCTGTCGGAAGCGGTCGTGAAGAAGATGCCGGGGAAATTCTAGGTAGGAGACAAAGGCCAGGGGAGCTTCGGGAAGGTTCTGTTTCGATCGCTTGTTGAAACCGGGAAGCCTGGATGAGGTTGAAGAGGGGGCTTCCCGGTTTCAAAGGCGAACGCTGACGCTTCTACACAGAACTTCCCTGCGCTCTTTGCGCCTTTTCTAAAAGGGTAGGGGGAAAAAGATAAAAGGACCGGCTCCAAGAGCCGGTCCTCAACGTGTCGAGAAAGTCTGATTCCGAGAGAAGCGAGGAGGCGGAGCGAGAAATTCAGTAAAGGAACGATAGTGTTCGCCTTTGTGGTGCAAGTTCATCCAAAAATCAGGATATGAACTTGCACCGTTAATCGGGAAAATTCCATTAAAATTTGATCGTTTTTCCTGATTTCAACACGCGACCGAAACGAATTTCTCCCGCAGCCGACAAGCTTTTCACACGAATGGGACTTTCTCGACAGCCTAAGGACCGGCTCCAAAAGCCGGTCCTTTTTCATGTCGTTTCCTATAGTGAATATTAACTTACTGAGCGACGGCCCGGAAATACTGGTACACTTTCTCCAGCTTCTGCTTCTGCTTGCCCTGGGGTTTTTCCATGCCGCCGAATTCGAAGAACTTCACTTTTTTGATGCCGACGTAGCCGAACAGCGCTCTGCGCATCAGAACCTGGTGGGCATTGCCCATCACCAGGCGCAAGTAGCCTGTCGGGCCTTTCATGACGGAGATGCAGACGGCCGTTTTGCCTTTCAGCAGTCCTTCCGGCATCAGGCCGCCTTTGTCGAGATAGGCAAACTTCGAAGCGAACATCCGGTCGATAAAGCCCATCATCATCGCCGGAGGACGGCCCCACCAGATCGGGTAGATCAGCACGATCTTGTCCGCCCAGATCAGCAGTTCGCGATGCCGCGCCAGCTCGGGATCCAGGTGCATATCGCGTCTTCGTTTATCTTCGTTGAAGACCAGCACCGGGTTGAATCCTTCTTCGTAGAGGTCAAGCACGCGCACTTCCTGCACCTCTTGATTCTCTCCTCCGCCGCGAAGCACCTCCTGCATAAACGAATAACTCAGACTCTTGTGGTTGGGATGGGCGTAGACCAGAAGCATGTTCATCGAATTCCCTCTTTTCGTTATCATTTGATAACCAAAAGGTATCATATCGAACATATAGTTGTCAAATGATAATTGTTTAAATACAACTTTTTTGTTATGTTGGACAAAAGAGGTGAGAGTATGGATCACAGCGCTTTATTTCAAAAAGTCGTCTCGTTCGCATCCGCCGTGCACGAAGTGACGCACGAGATGACACGGGGCGTAAAAGACGAAGATATCACGCACGTCCAATACAAAATTCTGGAGTATATGATGTTCGTACAGCCCGTGACCCCAAGCGAAATCGCGGACTGCGTCAATCTGTCACTGCCCAATACGAGCCGGGAACTGCGCAAGCTGCTTGAGAAAGGCTTGTGCGAAAAAGGAGTGGACGAAGCCGACCGCCGGCGTCAGATGTTCCGTTTGTCCGAAGAAGGGCAGGCCTTGATGGGCCGCATATTCGGACAGGAACAGATGCGGTTCGAGCAGCGGATTGCGGGCCTATCGGCAGCGGAGCTGACAGAGATTGAACAGGCGCTGGAGCTGCTGCGCAAAAGAGTTTTTAAATAAACACAAAAAAAGACGTGACCGTGCGAAGCTTATCCCGCTTCGTATGGTCACGCCTTTTTGATGGGTATCCGGCTATCCGTGATCGGAAGCTTTTCAATTTCAGCCTGCGGTTTCGACCAGCACTGCTGCCAGCTTCCGCAGCGTATCTTCGGTCTCGGCATCGTTCAAAGTTCCATCCGCCGCAAACTTTTTTGTGATAAACGGAATACAAAGCCCGGCTCCTTCCGGGATGACGGCGCTCATCATCCCGAGCGTCCCGACCAGTGAATCGAGTGCCGCAGAGCCGCCCTGCGGATGGGGAGAAGCTCCGATCGCCGCAGTCGGCTTACCGACAAATTCGCCTGAAGAAACGACCCAGTCGAGCGCATTTTTCAATGAACCGGGAACCCCGCGTGCATATTCCGGTGTACAGATCACGATAGCGTTCGCCCAAGCGAGGTGCGCTCTCCACTGTCCGACTTCTCCGTGTACCGGAAGACCACTGTCGTCCAGATCGGGATTGAAATGCGGCAGATCCGAAAGCTTGCTATACGTTTCATACTCCACATGCGGCGGCAGCAAATGTTGCAAAGCCGACAGAATCCTCGAATTGGCTGATTGTGCGCGAAGGCTCCCCGAAATACCCAGGATCTTTATGGATTTCTGTTCGCTTTGCCCTTTACCGTTCACTCAAGTACTCCTCCAGCCGGTCCCAAGTCTCGCGGATTCCGTGTTCCATGCCCATCTCGACAACCGTCTTCAGCGACTCTTCCGAATCGTACAGGGTACGGGAGACCAGCTTCGTTCCGCCTTCGAACTCTTCGAAGACCAGCGTGGTATCGGACGGAGGCAGGTCTTCATTGATGCTGCCTTCGGCATCGGAGAAATAATCGGTATAGACGAATGAGTGCGGCGCATCGATCTCCCGGTAAATCCCTTTGCCCCAGGAGTCCATCCCGAAAAAGTCGCCTTGATTCTTGTCTTGGCACGTCATGCAGTAATGCCAGACGCCTTCCGGCCGGAAATCGAGCGTACAGGCGGTGAGTGCCCAACCCCGGGGTCCCCACCAATGCTTCAGGTGTTCACATTGGGTGAACGCCGCAAATACTTTGTCCCGCGGCGCCTGGAATACCCGTTCCATCACAAATTCCCGACCTTCGATTCTTACGATCATGCCGTCTGTCATGTCGATTCCCTCCCTGAAATGCCTGATTTGGATGAATCTTCGAATGTTCGGTGTCCACCGTGCCCCGGTCAATCCGGCATATTCCGCAGGTACTCGTCCAAGCGGTCGAAGCGGTCGCTCCACAGCTCGCGGTAGCCTGCCAGCCAATCTTCCATTTCCCGAAAAGGCTCCGGCCGCAGCCGGTAATGCCTCCGGTTCGCCTCCGCCTGAACCTCCACCACGCCCGCCTGTTGAAGAACTTTGAGATGTTTGGAAGCCTGCGGTTGGCGCAGTTCCAAACGATCCGCAATCTCGCCTACGCTGAGCGGTCCTTCGCGCAGCAGCGCCACGATCCGCATACGGCTCGGTTCCGCCAATGCACTGAACAGCTCTGTATGTCCTTCGTCCATATCGTTTCTGCGCAGACCGGAATCGGCCTTTCTTCCGCCCTCTTCCGTTCTGCGCAAGATCACCTCTTTCAATGGTCCGTCTTGTTCTGATCCCAATATAACCCAGTTGAATATTCCTGTAAAGGAATATTCGAAAAAATACATCGCAGGCCTGATCGAAAAACCGCAGAAAAAAGCCCGCACCGGAAGGTGCGGGCTCAACGTGTCGAGAAAGTCTGATTCTGAGAGAAGCGAGGAGAAGGAGGGAGAAATTCAGTGAAGGAACGATAGTGTTCGCCTTTGAAATTGGGAAAATTCCGCTAAAATCCAATCCTTTTTCTCGATTTCAACACGCGACCGGAACGAATTTTTCCCGCAGCCGACGAGCTTCTACAACGAATAGGACTTTCACGACAGCCTGAGCCCGCACCGGAAGGTGCGGGCTTGGAAGGAATCAGCCGCCTGAGAAGAAACGGCGGCCTCCTTCTTTATTCTGCGGGTTGTCCCGCCGCTTCCCAAGCCGCGATCTCTTCGCGGACGATCGGAGCAACCTTGGTGCCGAGCAGCTCGACCGAACGCAGGACATCGTCGTGGCTGCCCATCGTACCGACCGGCGTATGCAGCATGAAGCGGGTGATCCCGACCTTTTTGCGCAGGTCGATAATCTTCTTCGCTACGGTCTCCGGGCTGCCTACATACAGCGCCCCTTCCGGTCCGCGCAGAGCATCGTAACCTTGGCGGGTATAAGGAGCCCAACCGCGCTCTTTGCCGAGCACGGTCATCGCGTAGCGCATCGACGGATAGAATTTGTCCGCCGCTTCGTCGTCGGTCTCGCCGACGAACCCGTGCGAATGCGAAGCGACCGGCAGCAGGGACGCATCGTGTCCGCTGTGCTGGGCCGCACGCTTGTACAGGTCGACAAGCGGCGCGAACTGGGCCGGACGTCCGCCGATAATCGCAAGCACCAGCGGCAGGTTCAAGAGGCCGGCGCGAACGACGGACTCCTGATTGCCGCCGCTGCCGATCCAGATCGGCAGTTTCTCCTGCACCGGACGCGGATAAACGCCCCGGTTCTTGATCGCCGGCCGGTGTCCGCCTTTCCAGTCGACAATCTCCGATTCCTGAATCTTGAGCAGCAGTTCCAGCTTCTCGTCGAACAGATCGTCGTAATCGTTCAGATCGTAACCGAACAGCGGGAACGACTCGATAAACGATCCCCGGCCCGCCATGATCTCGGCGCGGCCGTTGGAGATCGCATCCACGGTCGAGAAGTCCTGGAACACGCGTACCGGATCGGCCGACGACAGCACCGTTACCGCGCTGGTTAGGCGGATCTTCTCGGTCCGGGCGGCTGCAGCGGCCAGAATGACCGCAGGCGCGGAAGCCGCGTAATCGATCCGGTGATGCTCGCCCACGCCGAACACGTCGAGGCCGACTTTGTCCGCAAGCACGATTTCTTCCACCACTTGGCGAATACGCTCCGCGTGACTGATCGTAGGTCCGGTGCCGTCCGCAGGGGTTGTTTCCACAAATGTACTGATGCCGATTTCCATGATTGAATCTCCTTTTCGATAAGCCGACTATTTGAGCAGGGTCAGTTATATTTATTAAAGTAAGTTACTATAATTATTTTATATACTCATTATCGGCTTTTTCGTCGGAGATTTCAAGTCTTGTTTTGAAAAAGGAATCGAAATTAAGAAAATAGGGACGAGACCGTCGTGAAAAAGAGAATCAAAATAAGACCTGCAATCATAAAAGCGGCACCTGCCGCCAGATTGGCTGCCTTCTCCCGCGAACCGTCGGCGCTTCGTTCTCCGTGTTCATTTTTTCGATAAGGCTCAACCGCGGGCAGCGTTCCCTTTTTCAGATAGAAAGCACCCAATCCCATCAAAGCGATGCCGGTCAACAGGACTAGAAACGAATAAATCGGCATACTCCCCACTCCTTTTCCAGTTGATACTTATTATGTAACCCGAAATCTCCTTCTCTTTATACTAAATTTATTTATGCGAAATATATGTTCCATCATCGCTTGAGTAGGAAATACAAAAAGCCGCCCTCCACATTGAGGTACGGCTTACTTTTTTGTTCTACTGGCTTTTGGAATTCCGGAAATAAAGGGTATTTAAATTTGCGACTATCCGTTCACGATTTCCAACAGTTTCTCATAGCTGTTGACTACATCGTACTTCAATTCCGCCGTATCCAGACTGGCAAAGTGCCTGCGTGCGCATTCGATTTTCGCATTCTCCACACCCCGCAGATCCATAGAACTCATGGAACCCTTTGTCTCCGCTACGAAATAGATATGCTTTACGCTGCCTTCCTTAAATACGATCGCCCAGTCGGGGTTGTACTTGCCGACCGGCGTCGGAATATGGAAACCGCGTGGCAGTTTGGCATAGACAAGCACTTCGTTATGCGCATCCAACTCCTTCGCGAACTTTTGCTCGATACGCGAATCGGTTAAAAGGTAGTCGTAAATGTGCTTGTCCATCTCAAATGCGTTTTCTCCCAATTTGCCATTCAGGTTGTTGGCCGTGAAAATGGCGCTGTCGAACGTCTCGTTAATCGCATCGTACGTAATCGACTGGATAACCGCCGCCGCTTTCTCCTCGTTGATCAGTTTCCCCGCACGCAGAATAAACTCTTCCGGATTGGTGCGAAATTGGAGGAACGTCGCCTCTTTGATCCCCGACAAAATCGCAATAATCGTGCGGCGGGTCAGTTGCGTCTCGTCCATCAGTTTCCCGACCAGATCATATTTGATGGAATAGCTGACGACCGCCTTTTCCGTATGATTGCTTTTCTCCCGCAGCTCGAACGCTTCGCCCGCAAGTAGTTGTTCCTGAGACTTAATCTCCCCGAGCTCTCCGTAAGCGACGGTATAACGCAGATGAGGCACCCGAAGATCGGTCTCCAATTTACGAATACTGTTACGAATAAGCTCATTGGAGTCGAATTCCACGGTATAGATCGATTTACGGTTGATTTTGTTCCACAGTGCCTGAAATTCCTGTCTATTGAAGTTTTCATTCGTCTGTTGGATCGTGACGTTATTGTCCCGTTCATTGCTGGATATATCCGCTTGTCCCGAGCTATAGACAGATTGCAGCAGCTCTAATATGGACGTTCGATAAGGCTCAAGTTCCGGCGGCAGTTGTACGGTTCCCTGCTCGAACGCGGTTGTGTACGTATCCGTCAGGGCAAATTCAGGGTCCACGTAATCTGCCTTAATTAGCGCAAACAGCAGCTTCTTGGCTTGAGCATCATCCAGTTGGAGCTTGCCGCCCTGTCCATCCGTCAACATCCGGCCTAGGAAGAACGCATGATCGGCTTTTTTCGGACGATCCTTGAGCGTGTCGGCGATCTCGCGCTGCAGTTCTTTGGCAAAAAGCTCATACGATTCACTTGCGATCACGGTGAGCCTATTGATCTTATGCACGTCCTCATCCAGAAAATCCGCATCGATTCGCTCGCCGTTCTGGTTCACACATAGACGCAGACCCCGTCCGACCTCTTGTCTTTTTTTCATCGTTGAATCGCTATGCTTCAATGTGCAGATCTGGAAGACGTTCGGATTGTCCCAACCTTCCTTGAGCGCCGAATGAGAGAAAATAAAGCGTGTCGGCTCGTCAAAACTGAGCAGGCGTTCTTTTTGCTTCATGATCAGATCGTAAGCATCGACGTCGTCTGAACCCGATTCAGCATTACGCCCAGTCACTTTGGGATCGACGAAGCGTTTGCTTTTTTTATCGATAGAGAAATAGCCTTTATGCGTCTGGGCGGCTTCAATTCCGTTCAAATAGTGTACATAGGGATCGTCGGCAAACAGCGAAAGTTGCTCGTTCAACAAAATCGTATATTCTTCCTCAAACATCTCGGCATAGATTCCGCGCAATTCTTCGTTATTCTCGCCGTACTGCCTGTACTTCGCGACTTCGTCGATAAAGAACAAGGATAGCACTTTGATGCCTTTTTGGAACAACGAACGCTCCTTCTTAAAATGCGATTGGATCGTCTCGCGAATCTGAATTCGGCGGAAATGGAGTTCGTTGACATCCCCCCATACTTCCCCCGCTCGAAGAGGCTTAATCGAATTCGTAAACGTGACTGTATTATTCTGGCCGTTAATTTGAGCGACTCTGCAGCCCCGATACTGTTCCATTCGTCCGGAGTGATCGTAAAGACTATAGCCTTCGTTAACGACATGCGTGCTCCGCTTGACTCCCGATCCGCTGATGCTTTCGAATTCCAGACGGGCGACCGGAGGTTTTTTGGCGCTGATTTCGATCGACTGCAAGTAAAGGTAGCCTTCGGTACCGACATTGCCCGTAACCGAGATCCCTTTGACGTTAATCTTTTTGACCAACTTCATGTTATAAGCATCCAACGCATCAAGGCGATAGACTTTGTTGTAGTCTTCCTTATGCGTGGCCGAATAGCGCAGCGTAAAAAGCGGCTTGAACGCCTGCAGCGATTCCTTGGTCTTGGCTCCCTCCACGGACTGCGGCTCGTCAATGATCATGATCGGATTCGTGCTAGCGATTACGTCGATCGGGCGGCGAGAAGCGAAGTCGTCCAGCTCCATATAGATGCGCCGCGCATCCTGGCCGCGGGCCGCAAACGCCTGCGAATTGATAATCATCACATTGATGCCGCCGTCCGCCGCGAACTGATCCACTTTATTAAGATCCTTGGAATTATAAACAAAATGACGAGTCTTGATACCATATTCGGCCATAAAATGCTCTTCCATCATCTGAAAACTCTTCAGCACGCCTTCGCGGATCGCAATAGAAGGCACGACGACAATGAATTTGCTCCATCCATACGCTTTGTGCAGCTCGAACATCGTACGGATATACGTGTAGGTCTTGCCCGTACCGGTCTCCATCTCGACGGTCAGATTGTAGCGACCGGCGAGTTTGTCGGAGACCGGAAGACCGTTCAGGCGCTGAAGCGATTGGATATTGGAAAAGACGTCGTTGTCCGGAATCCGGATCGTATTATTTTTGAATCCATATTCGGCATCCATGACGGCGGTCCCGACACGTTGCTGATAGAGGTCGCCCGCATACTCCACCGTTTGACGGCGGCCTTTGTCCAGCGTGAAGCGGGAAGCCTCGTTGGGCTGACCAGCAAACACGTCGACGATCCGCTGCACGGCATCAAGTTGGAACTGTTGGTGTTTGAATTTGATTTTCATCTTCGCATCTCCCTTCTACAAGACCTGAATGTCGGTAATCGGGGAGAGCAGTTTGAACATTTCTTCCACGTTGATACGAGCCGAGTCGTCGGCAAATGAAGCATCCCGGCATACAAAGCGGAGCGGCTTGTCCTCTTCCGCGATTCGACGAAGAAGCAATCCCGGGATATCTGCGTCAAAGCAGGCGATCAGCGAGTTGCCAGCCACATAATGCACGGTGCAGCCGTCGACCCGCTTCGCTTCCATCGGCAGCGAGAGCGAGAGTCCTTTTTCCAACATGACCTGGATCAGCAGGTCTTCGCTGGTACGGTCTTCTTTGATGTTGTCGGCGAGATCGAGGAGATCCACCTGCCCAAGCTTATCCGGCGTGTAGTAGATGTCTTTCATGTTGCTGGAATCGGTACGATAGACGCGGAATCCATAGTCGATATCGGCGCCGGTTTCGTTTTGGATCTTTTTGGCTGCCCGACGGATGCGTTCTTTGCCGATTTCACTTATATAGGTTTTTTTGCCAATAGAAGTAAGAAATTCTATGGTATTTTCTATTGTTTTTCTAGTAACAGGATCAACTTCAATTTTAGTTTGGTTAAGATCTTCAGGTATTTGAACCATAATAAATTTCCGATTCCCACCATCAAGAGCATTCAACTTCATCACCGCTTCAGCAGTTGTGGAAGAGCCCGAGAAGAAGTCTAATACTAAGGCGTTCTCATGCCTAATGGAGGCAAGAAGCTTCATAATTAATTTTGTGGGTTTAGGATAACTAGCTATACCTTGTACTCCAAAAAGAAGGCGTTGTTCTTCATCTGCATCTTCATTGGATCCCCATCCTGTATCAAATAAATTTTTAAGATTTATTTTCCAATCCTCTTGGATGGTTTTTTTTCTTCTCCCGCTCTAAAAAGTAAATCTTTTAATGCTTTATTTCTAGGTTCACTTACAATTCTTCTTAAGTAAAGATCTTGAGTTATATACAGCTCTTTTTTTTGTGCAAATTGTTTCATTAAGGTTTGGGAATACCTCCAATTACCTTCTATGATTAAATCTTTTGCTAATAAACCATCTTCAATAACAAGATCAGAATGCAAAAACATATTCATTGTCTTATCAGAAATCGTGCTGCCTTTTTCTAAGAAAAAATTTTTTTCCTTATATTTTGAAGAAATACCAGCTGTTATTTTTATCAATTCTCTCTTGTTATTTGCATTAATACAAGGATATGTTTCAGTTTCTTCGTTTATTTCCCCTACCAAGCCACAAAAGTCAGAATTGTCTTTACAATAAACAAGAATATATTCTTTGATGGTAGTTATATTTTTGGCAAGAAATGAACCTTTCTTTTTTTTCTCCCATACCAAAACTGAAATGAAGTTCTCAGATCCAAAAATTTCATCACTAATCTTTTTCATATTATCTATTTCTTTATCATCTATACTGATAAAAATCATTCCATCGTTTTGCAAAAGATTTCTTGAAACTTTTAGTCTTGAATACATCATAGTCAGCCAATCACTATGAAACCCTCCATTTGACTCTGGATTAACAAACAGCTTGTTCCCTTGTTCATCTATTTGTCCAGACTCCTCTAAGTATTCATTAATTGGTTTCGAAAATTTATCTTTGTGACGGATTGTAAAATGAAGTGCAACACCTCGAACTGAATACAAAAAGGGCTCATGGCCGGATTCGTGTAGAATAAAG
>NZ_JAAZWC010000049.1 GCF_013185195.1 Saccharibacillus qingshengii | reverse complement strand
CTCGCAAATGTTTAGGCTGGAAGTCCACCCACGAATCGTTTCAGGACGAACTGTTGCACTTGGATTGACAATTCGTCAAATGATTAAAGTGGCCGCTTCCATTAACGAATTTAAAAATACTAACGATTCGACCTGTGCTGAAAAACGTGGGATTAACATTCTGATGAAAATCTCCACAAACAAAGATTTGGGAGTTTTTTTTCATTAGCTGACTAAGGTAGTAAATTTGAACCTCTGTTAGATCCTGTACCTCATCAACCACCATATAGTCGTAAATGGGCTCACTTAGTGCTAAAGCCCTCCTTACCCAATCGCCTTCTTCATAATAATCTTGGCTATTTCGGTGCTGCACAAATGTCTTATATTTCTTAAATAACTGAATAACTCGCTTCCGTTGTTCATTGTTAAACATGGTGTAAGTCTGATTTAACTGCAGATATTCGTCTTCGGAAAGCTCCCTTTTCAAAGAAATCGCTCTCTTAAAAGCTTGAAGAACCGTCTCATGAAATGAAACCGAATTATTGGTTCTATACTGAAGAAACGAACAAATGTCCTGTAGCGGTGCTTTTAAGCAGAAGGAACCTTGCTGATCTGAAGAAGTGATACAGTCTTGCTCTCGAAGTAAGTCGAGTGTTCCGGCATCAAAAAATTTATCATTTAACCGAATTTCGTACTGCCAATTTAGTCCGATAATCCCCTGCATAATCCCGCGACGTTCCTTCCATAAAGAAAGGGAATCGTATTGAGCGCGGTTCATGCCCGGCTGAGAGGCATACCACTCTTTGAATGCTTCATACGACAGGAGTCTTCCTTGTCGTCCGTCAATCTTCAAGCCCTCTAAATGTTCCTCAAGTGTAAAGAAATAGATCTTTCCTTCATACTCTTTCGCATCCATACCATAAAGCTTTGTGGTAATATCGCGAAATAAACGTTCAACCTTTTCCTTCAAGCGTCTTGAAAACGTAACGTAAGCAAGTTTGAAATCCTTTCCTTGATGCTCCCTGACATAGGCAGCAAGCTTGTACGCACCAATGGTCGTTTTTCCACTGCCTGCTGAACCCAGTACTAACTGACCTTGGTCATTATTGATGACACATTCCTGCTGATAAGAGTCTAAGTAGTATAAATAGCCTTCTTCCCCAAACAAATGATCAAGCTCGTCATGGCTTATGATCATTGGGATAGATTTGTTTAAAGAAAACTGTTCCAACTGCAGTGGTACTTGGTCTGATTCTACTATTGGTGGATACTCACTCTTGCTAGCGTTATCCTTCAAACTCCGTATACCTTGTTTGCTAAAATCTCGGTTCTTCGCTGTGATAATCTGCTTATCATGGGTGCAGTATTCCAGCAATACAAGACTATTTTTATATTCGTCTCGGATATCGTCATAAAACTTCCCTGCAATCGTGCAAAGAATCCGGTCACCGTCGTTAAATTTAAATTTATATATATGCGGGTGCACATTTTCTAGCTTTCTTAGGCTATTTCCCTTTGGTAAACGTTCGAAGTCATATTTACTGTCCTCTAGTTGCTTCACGAGGGATTGTACCTTTGTCGTTACCTTCTGTTCTTTATCTTTGGGTACCGATTTATAAAACTTATCCAAAACCAATATATTCATGACGGTCTCCTATTAGCGAATTGAACAAGCATTAAAAGGGTTTTCATAGAATATGACTCCAAACAAATTTCAATCACTGACAAAGTTTTATCTCATATGACGAATATACCATGTAACATTCAAAAGAATTAGTCAAGGAAATTCATGATACACGCAGAGCAATAGTATAATACCGCGCAAAATGGAGGTGCCGTAATGGGAAAAATCACTTTAACGGTTAAAGAGGTTGCAAATCTGACAGGTTTATCTACAACTACGAATTACAATATGTGTGCGGCAAGACAACTACCGTATACAGAGGCAAGGAGTAGAATTTTACTGTATCGATCGATGCTTGAAAAGTGGTTGGCTGGAGAATCACTAGATTTAATGCAGGTTTAAAATTTCTACACTAAACAAATTTAACTACAAGTAGCAAAGCGGATCAGTACACTTTGCTACTTGTGTAATTTAGCCATATAATTTCGAAATGTCATTTTGTAGAAAAAAAGAAGGAGTGAAGTATACTGGCTAACTATCGTTAACGCGGCAAGAACTCATGGGAACTTACTATCAACCTTGGACGAGGTGTGGACGGCAACTACACGCTATAACCCCAACCCTATCCATAATTTGTCGTCTTTGATATCGATTGACTTGATGCTGCCGAGCGGCACTTTTTTTACGGCTTCCAAACCGTTCAGATCCAAGGCAACGACTCCTTGTGCGTAAGAAACTAATGGTGGCTGATCGAGCACTTTTTTCTTCACAACCTCCAGATTAGCCGGAGTAAAGGCCGCCACTTCGAAATGAAGGACCCGGCCTTCGGCGCGTTGCGGCTTTAGCGAAATCTGAAAAGGAACGGATAGAAGCATCTTCTCGGCTTTTCCTTGAATCGAAACCGCTCCGTCCACAATCCCGACCTCCAGTTTCTCGACTCCGGCGATCGACTTTTTCTCAAATAGGTATTGCAGCATTGCAGCCGTTATCGGCAGTCGTACCGTTTGCTCGTTTGCAGCCTGCGCCGCTCTGTCGATCATTTTTTTGAATAAGCCGCCCATAGGATTCCTCCTGAATTTTATTCCGCTTTAATCCTCGATCCCGTTGCCTTGATCGTATTTGACGACCGACTTTACTTCCTCGACGGTCCATCCCCAAACGTTTTTCTTTTTGTTGAAACGCCGCTTTTTGCTATACTCGATTTCGTCTCCGGCGTCCAACCGATGCCGCTCCACAAGCGCCTCGGAGATAAACACACCATTTGCAAAAGCAAACGGATTCCGATCTTCTTTTTCTACATAGCCGCTTTCGTCCCGGATAAAATCTGCAAGCGATCCCTCGTCGCCAAGAGCCGCTGCATGTACGTAATACCGGTTCGGACGTTTGGAATCCTCGCTCATTTTCAACTTATAGGTTCGATCGGTCTTCCATTCGACGGCGTCTTTGATCGAATCCATGCGAAAAAAACCTTCTTTAAGAGAACTGGCCGGGCTTTCCGAAAAGGTATGCGTACTCCGGCGGTTCGGAAAATGGATAAATTCTGCGAAACCTTTATCCCCGTTTATGCGCGTGACAAACACGGTCTTGAAAGGAAGGTTTTTATATAAGATAGCCTCCGCTTCTTCGGCATATTTTTTCAATCCGTCCCGATTCAAGACAGCTTGCGTACGTTCGTACCATTCTTGTTTTCTCAAACTACTCAAAGAAGAAGGTGCAGGACGCCCCTTGCCTTCTTTGATTTTGATATAAGCATCCAGTTCAAACTTTGCGTTTCCATATAAATTCAATTCCAGAAGATACGGAATGATCTTCTCCTGCAGCTTGACGAGCATTTCCGGTTTCGCTTTGCACAGAAGGGCTTTGCACAAATGCCCGAATTCTTCTTCACGTGGAACCATCTCGCTCATCAAGCTCCATACCCAGAATTCGCCGCTTTTTTTCTTGGCGAACTCGATCAAATCGTTTAATGCTTCCTCTTTGCGGCCGCTTATGAGGAGCAGCTTTATTTTGCGATATGGAAGCCATTCATAGTTCGGAAAATTGGAAATCGTCCCTTCCAGAACCGAAATGTAACGATCAATTTCGGTTTTGTCAACGGCCGTGTCCAGCTCGATCATTTTTTTGGCATGCAAATTCAATATTTTTTCTGCGAACGACATTTTTTCCACCTGTTTTCCTTGAACATTTTCGAACGTCGAAACCTGATGATCGAAAAGATCCAACCAATCAAAACCAATCCAAGAAATGAAACGCAGATAATTTCTATCGTTCAGCTTGGCCATCAGATCTTCAATAAACCAGCGGGCCGGATCCTTCTCCGGTTTTTTGCCGAAGGGCTGCCTATATTCGAATATCTCTTCTCCGTCTCCGCATAAGCTCATCAACGGCTCGAACACTTTGTTTGCGTTCGACTCGTTCATTTGGACAGTCCTGCGAATCGACCATAAGAACGAATTTTTCAATCTCGTCATTGCCTCATTACTCGAATCAAAATCGATATACGCGTAGTCGGTGAAGATTTTCAAGTTTGTGCAGTACGCTTCGATGTCCTGTTCGGTAAGCTTCATAAAATCGTACATCACCCAACCGAAAGCGATGACCGTCTCCTCGTCTCTCGGATTCGACTCCACCAACGAAAAAGCAAGATCGTAGGCTTCCTTCAATTTCCCCGCTTTTCTTAACCGCTTCGCTTCCTCCAAAAGGTCCGGGTCCAATTTACCGCCGTTATGCCGGATCCTGTTTCTGATTTCATCCAAGCGAGCCAAAATTTCGTCGATTTCATCGTATCTTTTTCGCTCGGACAACTCTTCAACAAAACTTTCGCGGTCGATACAGTTATGAACATAATCGGCTAGCATTTTATATTTTACGTAACGCGTAGTGCAAATTTGATACAAGTCTTTTTGGAATTCCTTTTCCGTATACATGACTCACTCTTGCCCCAATCCATAAGTTACTCGGATCATGCCTACGACCTGTTCGAATATATCGAGGCTGCCCTGAAGAAAATTGAATTTCGATACCATTCCGCCGCCCGTATACCAAACTTGAACATCCGCTTTTTCGTCCGCGCAGGAAAATCCGAGCACGGCCTGCCAATCATGAGAGAACTTGATTTTGGTTTTGATATTTTCTTGATCGAGAAGGGCGATGAGTTCGGTAAAGCGATGTTGAATTTCTCCCGGCTCGCTTTGCACTGCCAAGTCTTCTTGAGCCAAAGCCTCCAAAACGACGCGGAAACTTTCTTCGGATCCTTTTTTCAATCTCGGTACCTTGATTTCTCCGCGTTTATTGTAGTCGAAGAACAGCTGGATTTCTTCACCTCCGACTTGGACAGTCGCGATCTCCAAGTACGGCTTCGCTACGAGATTGACGACGGCTGCTTCAGCGGGAGCAAGAAGTTTGGATAAGTAGCGTCCAAGTTCGTCGCCTGCATGCTCCTCACCGTTCGAAAGCGTCATGATAATTTCTTTGTTTTTCGGAATGTTCGTTGGCACTTCGTCGCTGAATTCGGTATGCAGGAACGGGGAAATGGGCTGCCATTTGATCAGACTGACTTGATTTTGACCGATCGACAGGCCTGTGTACAGCCATTTGAAATAATCGGCATTGGTTTTCCCTCGATTTTCTCCTTGCTCCGTATCGAAGAATACCGTATCGAACTTATACGCCATGGCTTTGTTAACGGTCATACACCAGGCGAATTTGATTTTCGCTGCATTCAATATATCGAAATACAGGCTCCCTCTCCGGTTCAACTTAGCCCTGATTTTTTTTCGATAAGTTTTTTCCTGTTCGGTCAGTTTTCGCTTATCGTTTTTGTCGCGATAGAATACTCGGTCGTTATCGTCTTTTTCGCTAATATATTCGCCTTTGCGAACCATCTCTGCGTATTCGGAGCTCTTTTCGAAAGGTTCCCGCGTCATGAACTCTTTCTCCAGTTCCGACAATATGATCTGATAAGCTGCTATTTCGCCGGTATCTAATCCCCCTCGGTCCGCGTTCAAAAAATTATCGAAGACCAACAGCTCGACGACGGTACCGTCCTGCAATTTAATCCGGCCGGGAACGAACCTCAATTCGACCACGGCTCCGTTTTTCAGCCTGACAGACTTGATCAACGTCTGCTCCAGATCGATTGCGGTTACGATTCCGAACATTCCGTTATCGATTCTTCGGGGTTCGTCAACGAGGTCGAAAGGATCGTTGTCCTTTCCGTCTTCCGAATGGACATAGGCGCGAATCGAAGAGTTGAAGATCACGAAATCCTTTACATTGATCGTGTCGCCGTTTTGTGCAAGCTTCTGCTTAATCCAGCGATTCACCCGGTTCGCGTGCTCATTGGTATAGACGATTACTCGGTGGGTATTCGGATTGAGATAGGTGTTTCGCAGTGCTTGCGTCTGCTCGGATTTGTTTCCGATTCGAATACTGCCTTTACTTGAAATCATCAAGTCGTTAAACTGATTTTGTTTCAGATTGACCGCTATCTTTTGACAGGTCTTGACGATTTCGGACTCGGACTCCGCGTTTGCCAATTCGATCTCTACAACTTCAGAGAAAAGATTCTTGCTTTCGAGAAGCGATTGCAGGTAAGAAGGGTTCAGCGCATTTTCGACTTTCGATCCGTAGGACAGCTTGTTTTTATCTCCAATAAACACGATTTTGTCGTTTTTATTTGTTTCCAGATCCAAGAAGGACAGGAGATCTTCAAGCAAATGACCTGTACCGAACTTCAGGAATTCGGAATCGCTTTTGGAATTGGAGATCAATTGGCTATCGTCGATCATGTACAGTGTCTTATAAGCTTCGTGTTCGCGGTCGTCTTCCCTTGTTTTCAAAGGAATTTGCTTCCGGTAATGTTCATCGATATGTTCGTCTTTGAAATCAAAAATCGTGCTGAACAGCGATTCCACGTCTTCGAGTTCGGGATTGTGTTCCAGCATGTTTCTTCGCAGCCGAGCTGAATACGCAAAGACAGGCGTATCGGAAAAACCTTTGTCGAATCCGGTTTCCCGAATCTTCGGGATCAAACTCGTTTTTCCGCTTTGCGTCGTTCCAGACAGTACCAAAACCCGGCTTTCCGATTCCAAGAAAGAAGCGATCTTGTTCATGGCTTCCTCATTGGATTGCTGAAGCTTTTGAACAGGATTCGCAAGCGCCGGGGGCGTCGTCCATGTATCTTCAGCATCGTAGGGTTGAGCATTAAAAACGGTCTGTTCGAATACGATTCGATTGCTTTCTGACAGGTAGTCGCGGCCTTCTGCCGAAACGTCCAGGATATCAAACACTTTGTCGGCGTAATTCCGAGCATCCGCAATGCCGAAGTTCAATCTGTGTCTGCCCGGAATCTCTCCCATAACCTTCATTTCGTTTTGAAAACAAACCATCGTATAGATGGATTTGCGTTCAAAGCCGGGAAGCCGGTCCGTCAATTCTTCAGCCAATCTGCTGCGCTGTTTTTGCAGCTGTTTGAAAGGATTGGCAGCGCTACCGCCTCTTACGATCACGCCGCTCTCAAGAGTCCAACTTCCGCATTCGAATCGGTTTGCTGGCGGTAAAATGACCTCGCCTTCATAATTTTTGAAGTCGATAATGATAATCCAGTGTTCCGTCACCAAAAGCGCATCGATCTGAAGGTCTTCCCGGGTCACGCATTCGGGCATGCCGAAAAGCATCCCTTTCCAACCCTTGGCGTTAAACAGCCGGGACAGTGTGCTCGAAATTTGTCTAAAAAAATCGTTCTCGTACACCCGAGAAGATTTTCCTTTTCTGATTCCCAACATTTCTTCATCCTCCTTCATAGCCAAGACTTTTATTTATTTACATTTAGTTATTAGTTCACCATATTTTTATTGAACTCATTCTGAAATTTCTGCTTTTTAAAACAAGACAGCTGACCGAATAAATAAAATTAAAAACGCGAGCAAACTCGCGTTCCGAATCTATTTTCAAATCGTAAATTCACTTATGCGATATACTGAGAACGAAATTAACAAATTCACTCTTTGAAAAACTTTTTTTCGCTTCATTTGCTGCTCTTAAAATAAAGGGCTTGGTAGCAGCCCGCTTGCAATCCATTCGAGCTGATCAATCCTAAATTTGAATTGTTTTAATTATTCGAAAATTAAAGCGCGCAGGGCATGCAATTCGCGACGATCTGCAGCGCAGATTGTGCTTAAAAGTTCGGTTCATTTTTCGCAAAGCATCTCTCCAACAATTGAAAGTCTTCGATGATTTGTTTGACCTTTTCCTCTAAGCATAGTAGCATTCCCTTTTTCTAAAATAAAACTCGAATAAACGGCTTTTACATATTGATAATTGAGGAAAATTACAATTAAAATTATTGTTTTCTGAAAACCAAGTTAGCATGTTATTCAGCAGGCCAAAAGGCTCTAATTCATAGGTAGAAAAATTCGTGTCATAAGACGCGAATATATCCTTCAAATAGCATGATTCATGTAGTTATATTACAATGAAACATCTCTTTTGTATATTATTTCTTTCCTTTTGCATCAATGGAATAGTTCTTATTTCTCAGCTCAAATTTCCTGCTATTTAAAGTTCTTGATAAACTAAAAAAGCAAACCACTCTCCTCCTTTTGGGTTTCTCGAAAGTCCCAAAGTCCTGAAGATGTGGCTTGCTTTCTATTCTTTTATGTTAAAGGTTGTTAAGGACATATTACGGTAAAGAGCCATAGCGTATTATAGCTAAATACTCACCTAATAACTTATTCCACACCCAATGCCTTAAACACGGCTTCCTGCGGAGTCGAGTAAAATATCAAACTAAATGCACCAATGAGATCGGACGGTACAGAACCAAGTTCGGGAGCTGACGTTATAGGTAACAATACTTTTTTCGCACCGCTGTCTAGACAGACTTGCAAGGTGCTTGCCAGTTCCTCGACTTTGAGTATCGTACCGCTAATGCTTATCTCACCAAGTACCACAAGGCTCGAAAGCATCGGTTTGTTCAAGGCACCGGAAGCAATCGCAATTACAGATGGCAGCGTAAGGAATTTCGTTATTCCGATGCCATTCAGATCTTGGTAGTTGATAATATAGTTCTTTGTCGTTGTGCTGATAGCACTGCTTATCAGCGAACCGTTTGCTTTGAGGAAATTGAAGGCTGTGTTAGCCGCTTCTCTTGCATCACGGTCGGAACCAAGTCCTGTACGCTCAAACTTACCGTTGCCGGGGAGTATTTGCGTTTCGAGGCGGTAAACCCCTATCATGCCACTTTTACCTTGCGAAACGGTATAGACGTTCCCCGGATTGGTCATCCCTTCCGGGATGATCTTGCCACCACCTTGTTCCGGCACGGCTACATAATGTTCTTCGAACGTCTCGTTATCGATATAGGAAAAGTTAACATCATAGAATTCCATACCACCGATTTTCTTCAGCTGCTCCTTAACACGACGACGCATTTCGAGGGCAATAGTAAGGACCTCCCTAATATCCTCCTTATCAAACTCACCATTAGGATAGACAAGTTTGGTCAAGCCAGACACGATTTTACGGACAGCGATAGCGTCCCGTTGGTTAAGGTTGCTGCCAAAACGAAAATATTTATCACAAACATCGCCGAACGGTTCTTTCCGCATCTCACGCATAAATTCGGCAAGATAATCCGTGATCAATCCATAATCGTTAGTGAATGATTCCGGGCGATACTTCGGAATCTCCCAACCCGGTACATAGCAATGCATACGGTCAAGAAAAGCCGTGTCATATGACATCGCCTCCGGAAACGGATCAAACAAATGCGATGTTTTCAGCAGAACATCCACACTCTGATTAATGTTTCCGACAAAAACCATAGAGGCAGTAGCTGCTTTTTCTTCTTTGCCTCTTGCAAATGAGCCAGAAGCCATATAATCCTTCATGATCTGAACGCCATCTTTGTCCTTAAAAGTGATACCTGCAACTTCGTCAAATGCAACGCAGTCCCATAGCCCAACAAGTCCAACCGTCTTACTCGACATATTGTAGAACAGATTCGCTACTGTGGTCTGTCCGCCCGACACGAGGATACTGTTTGGTGAAATTTCTTTGTATAGGTGCGACTTGCCCGTGCTACGGGGACCAAGTTCGCACAGGTTAAAGTTGTTCTCAATCAGCGGCAACATACGAGCGAGTTGCAACCACTTTTCACGCTCCGAAAACTTATCTGCCTCCATACCCGTGGAGCGGAGCAGGACGGTTATCCACTCGTCCTTTGTAAAAGCTCGGCGACCTTCCTTTATCTCGTCCATATCAATGTGTGGCATCTGAATAGGTGTTATTTTCATGATACGAATAGGTGTAGAATGCTTATCTTCCTCGATATATTCATATTCAAGTCCGACGATGCACCAGATCCCGCCACACAATAAGCGATCGTACTTAGAGACATAATCTGAAGATATAGGAATATTACCAACACCAAGATTGGAGAAGTCCGCTTCATATTGGTCTCGTTTGATATTTAAACTTACTGTTATACGGTCGATAACGGTATAACTACCGCGCTCGCGTAAAGAAGACAGTACCTTTTGCGCTTCGTCAGGACGCACGAAGTTATCGGAGAGTATTCGCTTGACGTTTTTCACACCATCTTCGATTATTATCGGATCATCAGAACCACAATACTGTCCGAGCAAAAACTCCAAGACATAGACGGGAACGTTCGCACCCTCCTTGATCGCTTTGGTCAGATCTTTACGGACAATTTTGCCGTCGAAATGCTTACGCAATTTCTGATGGATAATAGTGTTCGCATCATCCGTATCTGGTGTATATTGGTTTGCTTCTAATTCCATTGCGAAGCCCTCCTATAGGTCAAATCCAAAATCATCGGCAAACGCTATGTCTATGCGGAACTCTGTCTCTTCAGGCACATCCGTATTATTTGCAATAACAAGGCGGTATATTTTATTACGATCAAATTGCATTTGTTTAAGGGTAAACCTGACGCGGAATACACGCTCGGAAGCATTATCGTTTGTCCTGTCTGCGATCACCGTCTGTGTGTCACTAACAGGAACACCATTCTCATCGGTAAAATACAAACTGTAGTTACAAACCTGCACTTTGTCACCAATCGGCTGTTTTTGCAAAAAGTCGAGAGAGAACATCAGGTTCGACACTTTACGGCTTTCGCTGATAAGTGAAAGCCCCGGATTCTGAACTTCGACATACTTCTTAGATCCCGAACGCATACCTTTATAGACAATAACAGGTACGACCATTTCTTGTAGACTGATGCCGCCGTGGACGTAGTTCTCGCCACCACCCTGAACTTTAATACGAACTATGTCCTTAGGGGCATAGCCTTTCATCGGAATGCCACCAAGTTCACGCTCCGTTTTTACGGGAAGAAGGTAGTCGGCTGTCGTTTCAGGTGATACCAGAGCATAACGCCGACCAAGTTCATAAATCTCACCATTAAAAGTCTGACGGCTGATTTTCTGACTTTCTTCAAGTGGTTTATAGGTATACAGGAACCCGTGGTCGGCAGTAATCAATACGTTCGTGCCACTAAGGTCATTAACGATTACCTTAATGATTGCATTCAGTTCAGAGATTGCCGAATTACAGGCTTCAAACACCTTAGTCTCGGTGGCAAGTTTGTCGCCAAGCGCGTCAATCGTGTTGTGGTAGATATATACAATTTCTTTACCTTGCACCAAGGTACGGCGTTCCGTTTGTTTCATCTGGAGCAGGTCCTTATAGGTCACGGCTACACTATCGGGGTTAGCTATATTTAGAATTGCGCCACGCCCTATGGTGCTACTCGTTGAACTACCGTCAACTGACACTTCCATCTTTTCATTTACGGATAACTCTTTCCCCGAGAGCAAGGCCGCCATACCGAATTTGGTAATGCTCGGGAACACGGATTGTACGGCCTCAAGTGTAGCTACGCCCTTGGTAGTGTGACCGAGAGTTTCAGAAAGTTCAGCAGCAACTTCAAAACGCAGAGCATCAGAAATCACTATGAATACACGATTGCCTTTGCTAACACTCGGAGACACGTACCTCCGGTAAAATTCCCGTTGTTTATTTACCTCAGAAACATAACCAAGCGCTTCTAGATCACCTGCTATAGCATTTGTCCAATTTAAGGTGAGTTCTTTCAAGAACCATTCACCATACAAGCCTTCAACCACATCGGTGCACTTCTTCAAAGCATCTTCCAAAAGAGCATGTGGGGACTTTAGCGTATTGCCAAAAAAGTAGTGGAAGTGCCTGTAATAGCTGTCCATCTTATAAGCATCCGTCGTATAGAGTTTCCAAACCCTCACAGGCTCGACAAGGTGGAATCCTTCGATATGAGCCAAATAAAATTCTTGCATCTTAGCGATCCAATAAAGGCTTTCGAAGTAATCTGCAGATAAGTGATACCATGCCGAAGTGCGGCGATTTTCTACCACTTCAAGAATAACGTCCGCCTTAATTACATGCTTGATGATTTCAGCATAAAAGCGTTTTAAGATGCTTTCATTGATCGCTGGAAAGGTATCGCTTTTTAAAAGACCCGTTACTTCTATCTTGTCAAAGCGGTCGGAAAGGCGAAGTTCATGTTCTACGAAACGGCAAATCTCAACTAAATCCTCATTGTTTTCGCTACGCTGCCACTCATGAACGAGCTGATAGCAGTATGCTTTAGAGGAATCAGAAACATACCGCTCCAAGCCGCGCAAAGCGGAGGCAGAAATCGTCTGTGACAAGGCAGTTATCAAAATATGTGCGGCGAGATCGGAAAGCGGGCTGTCGTCGGAATTAATGTATCCTGTATACTTCTGAATTAATTGCCAGAACGCTTCAAGATTGCCGAACTTCTCAATATTCGCAAGTGGAGTATTGTTTTCTTTCTCCAAGCCCGCCGATAACACGGCAATGATTACATCTTGCGCTGAACCACCAGGGACATTGCACAGCACCGCCATGATGTCGATGTGTAACTGAAGCGGTGTTTGGTATGTCCTGCCGATTTTGCGAAGTTTGGCTTTGCGTTCTTTACTTTCAAGGAATTTGGCGTATAGCTTTATCGCCTTACGCATTGCAGAAGACGGCTCGACCAGCAGTTCCTCCATTTGGAGCGATACAAGATCGGCGCGGAACTCTTCGCTGTACAACTTGATGTCAAGCAGCCAGTCGTCCTTCCCATCCTTGTCATAAGAGAGTGGGTCATAAACAAGGTAGTCGCCTGTCAGGTCATCCGCCGCTAATAGTTTCTTTACGGCAAAGTTATTCTTGCCATTAAGTTTGACGAGCGTCACGTCACTAATAGACAGTTCTTCAACCGCCTCGGCAAATTCAGCGTCCTCATCATGCCAGAAGACGATACGACGTTTATAGAATTCCGGCAAAGGAGCAGCGAACCGCTCCACAAGCCTTGATTTTATTGTATCTGACATCATAGTATCCTCCATTAAATCTTAGCTAAGACGTCAGTGAAGATCTCGTAATTCTTCTTTACACCATCGTCGAGATCGATGGTGATTTTTTGGTCAGCGAGGTGGTGAACCTTCTCTTCAAAGACAGTAATTTCTTGTAACTGTTCTGTCAGCTTAACCTGCCGCTTCAGGAGCCGTACACGTTCCGCGCCTGAAGCTGTATTCAACATGTCTGTAATATGTGAAAGTTGTGTGCGATACCGCTCTTGCTGTTCGTGAACATAATCCGTTCGCATCTTGGCAAGAAGGTCGTTTGAATAGCGGTGAATATAGATAAGCGCCTTGAAACCCTTTTTCTTGCCACTATCGAACATCCAGTAAATCGGGCGTTTCTGGTAAATTTTTAGGTGGTCCTTGTAGAAGTCATTCAGAAAGTAGTTCCGAATAATTTGACGAGGTGCCCCCCTGCCTCCGAGTGCATCTGCGATAAAACGCAAGTTTTCCTCCAAGGTGTCAGTACCATAAACCGTCTTGACGAAATCCACGAACCAACCAACGATATCATCGTCGAAATATTCATCATCACAAATGGGGAGAATATTATCCGTGTCAACTGAAAACGTCTTATACTTGCCCGCGTCCCAATCGCCACCTGCGTAGGCAAGCCCATCACTGTCTAGCGAGTACCGTCCGAGCATGCAGCCTACGGCATAGCTGATGAGTGAGCGTATCTCGCGCCTTAGATCTGCGCGGCGTATAGTTATGTTCTTGTCCTCAACCTCCGAAGTGAGTTCATCCTGTAGGCCGTAAATGTCGATAAAGATGCGGTTGAGTTTTTCCTCATTAGCTTTGAGTGTGTCAAACCGCTCCGCTGCATCGCTTTTCCACTTAGCAAAAGATGCTGTTACTGTCTGCTTGCCAGTGACAAGCGGATGACGGGCAAAATCCCACGATGTTTCAAAGCTATCCCAATCTAAACGAGATAGGGAGATATTTGCTGTAGCAAGGGAGTTTACACTGTCTTTATTTTCAATTATTATAGGTAATCTTGCTATATCACCTTGATTGTAGTTTAAGGTTTCACTGAAAACCCTCAAATAATACTGACATAGTTTTGTATTCAGCATTGCAACTAAATACATTAGCCTTTGGTGTTCACCAAACATCGCCATACCTGCATTCGAAAATAGATAACCCTCTGGAAAATATCTTACTGAAAGTGCTCCACTTGATATAGCAGTCCAAGTAACGCCTTCTTTGAAGTAGAATTGCTGATTCTGCGGTCTTGACCGTTGTTTTCCCTTATCATCAACAAAGTTTCTTATTTCAAACCCACTGTTTTCCCAATTAACTACATTAGCATTATTGCCATACCACTTTCTGTACTCACCCCCGTTATTGTAAGGAAACCACTTAGCAGTTTCAGTTTCAGACTTAAATCCTATCTTAGGGAGCGCACATTCCCACCAGATACGGACAAAGCGATTAACATCGCCACTAATCAAACCTTGCCGTGGGTTTGCAATCTCTGACAGGTCTTTTGCTTTTGACGGATTGTAAAATGAAGTGCAACACCTCGAACTGAATACAAAAAGGGCTCATGGCCGGATTCGTGTAGAAT
>NZ_JAAZWC010000048.1 GCF_013185195.1 Saccharibacillus qingshengii | reverse complement strand
ATTTCAAAGGCGAACTATAGCATAAGCTTCCGAAGTGCATTTCTTCGAAATGCTTTAGCTCCTACACTGAATTTCTCTCTTCGCCTCCTCGCTTCACTCGGAAGCAGACCTTTCTCGACACGTTGAAGCTCCCGGACTTTGTCCGGGAGCTTCTTTTTTTACAGTAAAAAAGGAGTGCCGATCCTCAAAAGAACGGGACGGCTTATCCGCCGCCGTATCGTCCCGG
This sequence comes from Saccharibacillus qingshengii, assembly GCF_013185195.1. Classification (GTDB taxonomy): domain Bacteria; phylum Bacillota; class Bacilli; order Paenibacillales; family Paenibacillaceae; genus Saccharibacillus; species Saccharibacillus qingshengii. The sequence goes on along the minus strand of NZ_JAAZWC010000048.1, from coordinate 15,341 downwards.
CAGAAGGTTACGCCCAGCCGGCGTTTTGCCGTTTGTCACCCGGGACGGGCTGTATTATAATGAAAGTTGCTTTAAATTTTCATTCTATTTCATTTTGCACACTATAAACCCGAAGGGAAGACGCCGATGCTGCCGATTCAACCGCAAGCCGTTCAAGAACTGCTGGACAAGCTGAAAGACCGGGAGCTCTATCTGCATCTCGAACTGACCAACGGCGCCTATACATTCGAGCGCGACCGCTCCAAGCTTGTCGCTTCGAACATGATCCGCAACGTTAAAGTCAGCTACTCGCACGGCTCCGTCTCCGGAAGCGGCCCTTACCGGGTCGGTTTGAAAATGCCCGAAGGATGGATCTATGCCGAAGGGCTGACGCACTACGAGGAAAGCGAAACGGAAAAGGCCGTATTGGCCGGCAACGATCGCGACGGCAAACTCGTGGTGAGCCTGATGCTGAGCTCCGAACCGTTCTAAATCGATTTTATCAAGGCGGCTTTCACCGCATTCGGAAAGGAGCGGGTACATCCCGTGGAACGTCATGTTTTGATCGTATTTCCCCATCCCGACGACGAGTCGTTTACCGTCTCCGGCACCGCCGCTTCCCATCTGCAGAGCGGGACTCCCGTCACGTATGCCTGTCTGACGATGGGCCAACTTGGCCGCAATCTCGGCAATCCGCCATTCGCGAACCGAATTACGCTGCCGGCGATCCGCCGCGCCGAACTGGATGCGTCCTGTGCGGCAATCGGTATTACCGATCTGCGTACACTCGGTTTTCACGATAAAATGATCGAATTCGAAGACCGCGACCTGCTCGACGGCAAGCTGCGCGAACTGATCGAGGAACTGAATCCTTCGCTGATTCTTACGTTCCACCCGCTGTACAGCGTGCATCCCGATCACGATGCCTGCGGCGCTGCCGTGGTGCGCGTAGTCGAAGCGATGAAGCCGAGCGACCGTCCCAAGGTGCATACGGTCGCTTTTGCAAAAGGCCATGAACGCGCACTCGGTCCGGCCGACGTTCAGGTGGATATCACTTTGTTCCTCGAGCAGAAGGTTGGCTCGATCAAAGCGCACAAGTCGCAGTTTCATACCGACCCGGTCTTCGAAGGCCATTCCATTCACGATCCGGTGCTGCGCGAACGTTTTGCCACCGAGAAGTTCTGGACCTACAAGTTTGATCCGCATCCGAACAAGCGCGGATAAGAGGAAGAAAAAGGAGCGGCCCCCATAGGGGGCCGCTCCTTCAGGCTGTCGAGAAACTCTCGACAGCCTTTCTTTATGTTCAGTTAATTCATGACGACACCGCGTTAATGTTATATAATAGAAGTAACTTTTAATGAACGGAAGGTGTTCGCATGCTGCGTCCAAATCGAGAAAAACAACAAACCTATGAACTCGTTTCGATTGAAGATCTGGTGCCTGAAAACCACATGCTGCGCAAAATTGATCGGTACATCGATTTCTCTTTCATTGATGAAAAGGTCCGTCCTCTTTATTGCGAAAACAACGGTCGTCCAGCGATTGATCCGACCGTTCTTTTTAAGATGATCTTCCTCGGTTATTTTTATGGGATTCGTTCCGAGCGCCAACTCGAACGCGAAGTCCAAACGAACCTGGCTTACCGTTGGTTCCTCGGACTGGGATTGACCGACAAAGTGCCGGACCACTCCACGATTAGCTGGAATCGCCGAACGCGCTTCAAGGGCACGACCATCTTCCAGGATATTTTTGATGAGATTGTGCTGCAGGCGATTTCGCACAAGATGGTGGGCGGACGCGTCTTATTCTCCGATTCGACTCACGTCAAAGCCAGCGCCAACAAACACAAATACACGAAGCAAGAAGTGCTGCAAAACACAAAAGACTATCTGGACGAGCTGAACACCGCTGTGGAAGCCGACCGGAAGGCCCATGGAAAAAAGCACTAAAACCGCGAGAGGAGGTGGAAGAAACTAAAGAAGTGAAAGTGAGCACGACCGACCCGGACAGTGGCTATATGGTCCGTGATGGGAAGCCGGAAGGCTTTTTCTATCTAGACCACCGTACCGTGGATGGGAAGTACAATGTGATTACCGATGTGCATGTGACGGCCGGAAATGTGCATGATTCCGTGCCGTATTTGACGCGCCTGGACCGGCAGTGTGAGCGATTTAAGTTTCAAGTGGAAGCTGTGGCGCTGGATGCCGGTTATTTGACGAACCCGATTTGCCGAGGGCTTGAAGAACGACAGATTTATGGCGTGATTGCACACCGAAGATTCCAGCCGGTGAAAGGTCTTTTTCCGAAAGCCAAGTTCCGCTACAACGCCGAGCACGACCACTATACCTGTCCAAACGGACAAGAACTACCGTACCGAACAACCGACCGACAAGGGTACCGCCAGTACGCCTCCGACCCCAAGCTCTGCCAGGATTGTCCCCTACTCCAGACTTGTACACGCTCGGCTAACCGACGAAAAGTGGTGACTCGGCATGTGTGGGAAGCCAGTAAGGAAAAGATGCGGGAAAACCGGCTGAGCCGCTCGGGCAAGCAGCTGTACCGCAAACGAAAAGAAACCATTGAGCGAAGCTTTGCAGATGCGAAAGAACTGCATGGGTTTCGTTATTTTAGGCTGCGCGGACTTGCAAATGTGACGGAGCAAGCGCTCCTAACCGCTGCCGTGCAGAACATGAAAAAGGTGGCGAACCACCTGGACCGACAGGCCAAGCAGGCCTAACCGGCCTTCTTGGCCTGCCGGCCGAGGAAAAAAGAGACTCGAAACACAAAAGAAACCCAACCCTCCGTTTGGAGAGCTGGGTTTCTCGACACTCTGAAGGAGCGGCCCCCATAGGGGGCCGCTCCTTTTTGGTATGCACAGCCTGCAGTTCCGCGCTGCGCTTAGAGCGGAACGTCTTTGCGCCCTTTCTTCATCGGCGAGCCGCATAACGGGCAGGGCTTGTGCGCGGCGCTCATGTCTTTGCTGTGCATGATCCGGGTCCAGGCGACGCAGGAACCGGACGTGCACAGCCACGCGGGAACGCTCTGGGTTCTCCCCAGCGTTCCGGCGGCAGACGAACCGCCGCCCGAACCGCCGAAGCGGCCGGAAGTGCCGGAAGCGGCATCCGATCGACCGTAGCGGTCGGTCCGGACCCTGCCGAACCGGCCGGGATCGGGTGCTCCGCCCCGCCGGCCGCCGTATTCGGCGCGCGCCGCGGCATCCGAAGCCGCGGTCTCCTGTCCGAAAGCGGACAGGAGAAAGCGCGAGACGGCGGCTTTCTTGCCGCGCTGCACCGCGGGCGAACTGACGAACAGCTGCTCCTTCGCCCGCGTTACGGCGACATAAGCCAGCCTGCGCTCTTCTTCGAGCGCTTCGGCATAGCTGGCTTCGCCTTCGAGGCCGACGCGCGTATCGCGCAGCGAATCGGCGCCGAGCGCGGAAGCATGGGGCAGCGTGCCTTCGGACGCGCCGATCAGGAAGACGGCCGGGAATTCCAGGCCTTTGGACTTGTGAATGGTCATCAGGGCGACGCGGTTGCCCTGCGCCTGCGATTTGACGGCCGCGGTCTGCTGGTTGCGCAGCAGCATATCGTCGACAAAGGCGAGGAACGAGACGATGGAATCGAACCGTCCGGCGGACGTCTCGAGTTCGTCGAGCATTTCCTTGAGCATCTCGCGGTGCGAGGTCTGCTCGCTGTGCTCGCCCGCCTGGATATAGGCGTCGTAGAAGCTTTGGCGGATCTGGGTGACCGCGGCGGCCGGGACCAGTCCCTTGAGCGAGCGGATGACCTCAAGGCGCTGGCGGATCTTGTCGAGCTGGAAGTCTTTCAGCCCGGGGAGCGTCAGCAGGTGGACGAGCGGCCCTTTCTTGGGCCGTCCTTCGTCCGTGGCCTGGATATGCGCCATGCCTTTGTCCCGGGCGATATACAGCGTCGGGAGCACGCTTGGCATCGCATCGAAGTCTCGGCGGTTGATCGACAGCCGCATATGATCCAGTACCGGCTTGACGAGCCAATGTTCGTACAGCAGGCGCCCGTCGCCGTAATCGATATGCGGAATATCCCGCATGACGAGCTGCTCGAGCACCGCCCGGTTGCTGCTCGAAGAGCGGTACAGCACGGCGAAGTCGCCGTAGCTGCGTCTTCCGGCCGCCACTTCGCGGCCGATATGGTCGACGATGGCCTGGGCTTCGTCGTCGGCCGATTCCGGCCGCATATACGCAGGCAGCAGAGCGCCGCCGTGTGCGGCGCGCAGCGTCTTGCTGCGGCGCATCTTGTTGTGCCGGATCACTTCGTTGCCGAGTCCGACGATCGACGGCACGGAGCGATAGTTGATATCGAGCGTTACCACGCGCGCTCTCGGATACAGCTTCTCGAATTCGAGAATAAATTCGCTGCGGGCGCCGTTGAACGAATAGATGGTCTGGTCGTCGTCGCCCACGACCATCAGATTGTTGCGCGGGGCGGCAATCATCTTGACCACTTCGTACTGCAGCAGATTGGTATCTTGAAACTCGTCGATCATGAGATGGGTGAAGCGGCGGCGCAGCCGTTCCAGCAGCTCGGGCCGGGCTTTGAGCAGCGCGTGCGCATCGGTCAGCACGTCGTCGAAGTCGATTTTTCCCGTCTCCTGCTTCCAGGCTTCGTACCGCAGCAGAATACGCTTCATCTGCCGGTCGGTATCGCTCTTCTCGGGAAGTTCGCCGGCGGGCATCAGGTTTACTTTGTAGGAAGAGAGCAGGGCCAGCAGATTCTCGGGCGGATAAGCGTCCGACATGCCAAGCTCGCGCATGATCTGCTGAAGCTGGATATGCTGCCGCCGCGTGTCCCCGAAAATTTCTTTCTGCATGCCCTGGCTGAACAGCAGCCACAGGCAGAAAGAATGGAACGTCCGGGCCTGGATGCGTCCGGCTTCGTATTCGCCGATGCCGGGCAGTCCGGCGATCCGCTCGCGCATTTCCGCGGCGGCTTTGCTGGAAAAGGTCAGCAGAAGGATGCCGGAAGGATCGACGCCGCAGACATCGAGCAGGTAGCCCGCCCGGCAGACCAGAGTACTGGTCTTGCCCGAACCCGCCCCGGCGAGCGTCAGCAGCGGTCCTTCCGTGCAGCGGACCGCCGCGATCTGCGCCGGGTTCAACGCGATGCCTGTCTGCTCGAGCAGACGGAAATAAGCGGCATCCCGCTCTCCGCGTTCACCGGCCTGCTTTTTCGGTTCGCGCCCGGCATTTGCCGCGATTTCCGCGCGGGGAAGCTTCCCCGAGGATACGCCGAACGGTTTATTTTCAAATCTGGATGTCGTTGCTTTCTCCACTGTTCGTTCCCCTCATTCTGTGCGCTCGCCTGCTTCCGCGACTGGGATTCGCACCGGCCGGCGGCTGATATTCCTTTTGGCCGCAGCGTCTTGATTTCCCGCTCCGGCATCCGTTTCCGTCAAAATTCCGATTCTATAAATGTAGCACGCGCCCTTCGGAAGCGTCAAAGGAATCAGCCTTTTTTTTCACGGATACGGAAGGAAAAAAAGCCCGGATTACGCCAAAAACCTCCGTTTTCGCCGGGGACGACGAAAGCGGAGGTTTGGATACGGAAAAGTTTCAGCACTCGCCGGGCGAACTCTGTTCGGTCGAAGCGATCCGATACGTGGTTACGAAGGACGGACGGGCGAAAATTTCAGGACGCTGCTGGGTGATGCCTTCCGACGTGTCGCGTTTTTTGTGGGCATGGTTGTACGACTCGGAACTTTGCCAGCTCTTGAAGCTGTCTTCGTCTTTCCAGACGGTCAGAATCACGTACGTGTCGCCCTGCAGCGGCCGAAGCACCCGGATTCCGGCAAAGCCCGGCATGTCTTCGACGCGGCGGGCCCGGCCGAGAAACCGTTCTTCAAAAGCGGAACGCCCTTCTTCGCTGACGGGAATATTGTTCAATACCGCGAATTCGCCGCTCAGCGAACCCGCGCTGTCGATCGCCTGATAGGCGGATCGGGAGTCGATTGAAGTGTCGAGCGGATGGGCCGCTTCGAATACATACAGAGTCTCATCTTCGCCGCTCAGCGTGTACACGTTATCGAGCTGCGGATCTTCCGGCAGTGTGCCGTGGAACAGATACAGAAACATACGAATCAACCTGCCTTTGCGTCAAAGTGGGGCGTTCGGTCCGCGGACCGAATCGAATCGATTCACCGGACGTTCGGCTCGATCCGCGTACCCGGCTTGGCGGCCGGATTCGGCGGAAAGTGCCGAGCGGCGGTAGGCCGACCGAGCTTTTTGCACCCTGTATGTTCATTATACCCGCAAGCGACCTTAAGGAAGCGGAAAAAGGAAAAGCGGCAAAGTGATCCAAACGCACGGAAACTGCGAATATGATTCTTAGGTAACGGTTTTGGCGTAAATAATTGTTTCAAACTTAATATATGAGTCCAATTGACTATATATAAATAAGGCGGATAGTCACCGAAAGACCCATTCATACTCGATGCGGCTGCTTCCCTGCGCTTGTCGACGAAGAAGGTCGCCCTTATAACTTCAGAGACAAGGCGGGATGAACGACAATGAAAATGACGATCGGAAAAAGACTGCAGGCGGGATTTGCCGGAGTACTGTTGATTACGCTGTTTCTGGCTTCTTTCAGTTTCTACGAAGTCGAACAGGTGCACCGGAATTATGCGAGCCTGATCGACCGCCGCGTCCAGGAGATTCAGGCGATCGCGGAGATGAAATACGAAGCGACCGCACAGGCCAAAAATTTACGGGGATACCTGATTACGGGCAATGAGCAGCATGTGGATTCTTTTGAACAAAACAAAGCGAATCTGATCGGCAAAATGGAGCAGTTGGAAGCTCTGCTGACCGACTCGCAGTCGCAGGCGCTGCTGAAAGAGATCTCCGGACTCGAAACCCAATACGGCCAAGTCGGCCAGAAGCTGATCGCCCTCAAGGAAGCCGGAGATCTTGAGGCCTACACCCGGGTCGTCGAGGAAGAATGCGTGCCGCTTGCCGACGCCCTGGCGGATCGTTCGCAGGCGATGGAAGACCTGCAGCGCTCGATGCTGGACGCTTCGGTTGCGGACGCGGCCTCCGATGTACGAAACATCGAGACAATTATTCTGGTGCTGGCTGCCGCGGGTCTGCTGCTGGGCACGCTGATCGCGGTTGTGATCGGCCGCAAGATCGCACGTCCCGTCTCGAGAATCGCCGCCGAAGCGAAGCGGATCGCGGCTGGAGATCTGCGCGGGGACGATCTGCATGTCACGAACCGCGATGAGATCGGCGAGATGGCGGAAGCGTTCAATGCCATGAAGAACAGTCTGCGCAGTCTGATCGTGAAGATCGGCAGCAGTTCGGAGCAGGTATCCGACGCTTCGCAGACGCTGCTCAAGAATTCGGAGCAGGCTGCCCAGACAGCCGATGATGTAACGTCCGCGATTCTCGGCGTAGCCGGAGGCGCGGAACGCCAAATGGCGGGCATGGACGAGAACAAAACGGCGCTCGAAGACGGAGGCCAACATCTTCGCCGCGTGGCGGATACGACATCCGATGTCGCGCGGACTTCGGTCGGCGCGCTGGAAGGGGCACAGGAAGGCGCGAAGCTGATCGCGGAGACGATAGAGCGGATGCGGCTGGCGCAGGAAACGGTCGGACGTTCTTCCGATGCCGTACATGAACTGGAACACGAGTCGAAGCGGATTGCGGAAATCGTGGGAACGATCGGCAGTATCGCCGGACAAACGAACCTGCTGGCGCTGAACGCTTCGATCGAAGCCGCCCGTGCCGGCGAACACGGCAGAGGCTTCGGCGTGGTGGCCGAAGAAGTCAAGAAACTCGCCGATCAATCGCGAACGGCGGCTTCGGAAGTGGAATCGATTCTGGGAGGCATCGCCGCGCGGCTGCAGGAAGCGGTGCAGGCGATGGAAGCCGGCTCGCGCGAAGTCGAAAGCGGCGCGCAGACAGCCAATCGGGCCGGAGAATCGTTCGGCCGGATCTACGACTCGCTCGAACAAATGTCGGGACGGGTACGCGAAGCGGCCGCCGCGGTCGAGCATATCTCGGCCGGCATGGAGCAGACGCTGATCTCGGAGCGGGACATGAACGAGCTGTCGCGGGACATTTCGGCCCGTTCGCAGAGCGTGGCCGCCGCTTCGGAGCAGCAGCTCGCCTCGATCCAGGAAGTTTCGGCATCGGCCGAGGTTCTGAGCCGTCTGTCGAGCGAACTGCGGGGCGAGATCGGAGAGTTCCGGGTATAGGGGACCCGAGCCGTTACCCGTGATCGATAGGCAAAAAGACCGCCGGCTGACCCGGCGGCCTTTTTGCTGTGTTCTTGAATCTTTCGTGTAGGTGTGAGGTTTTGCGGCTCAACCGGCTGCGCCCCGCCGGAATTCATTCGGCGAACAGCCGGTCGCTTTCTTGAATACGCGGCTGAAATATTTCTCGTCCTGATAGCCGACCAACTCGGCGATCCGGACGACGGTCATCTCGGAGCCGAGCAGCAGCCGCTTGGCGCGTTCCAGCCGGACATTCGCCAGATAGTCGAATACGTTCTCGCCGAACTCCCGTTTGAAGCGCCGCGAGATGTATTCCCGGCTCAGGAAGAAGCGGTCCGCCAGATCCTGCAGGGTCAGATCTTCCCGGTAATGTTCGCGGATATGGGCCGCAATCTCTTCCATAATAGCGGCGCCTGCGGAAGAGCCGCCTTCAAAAGCATGAATATACGCCTCAACGGCGCCGCCCGAAGCGGGAGATGCCGAGAGGGAAGAAGCGGCTCCCGCAGGCTGGGGATGCAGGCGCTTGAGCGCTTCCTCGGCCTGCAGATACGAGCTGCGCAGTCCGCCTTCCAGCCCGTCGGAGCAGCCGCCGATGCCGAAATGCATCGGCTCGCCGAGTACGGCTTCCAGTCCGTCGTTGATCAGGGCAAGCTTCTCTCCGGCATGCGCCGCGCCGTTCCAGAAGAACAAAGCGATCTCGCGCTCGCGGCCGAGGTTGCGAAACGCATAGCCGTCGCGGCCGTATCCGAGCACTTCATTGGCCACATTGGCCAGCGTGAAGAACAGCAGCTCGGTGCGTCCGGCGTATTTGCGCCACAGCGGAAGGTCTTCCGACAAGCGGACGACGGCGCTGCGCACCATGCCGAACGGTTCGGCCAGCCCGAATTCGCCCGCGAATTCCCGTTCGGCCGTCTCTCGGGCGGCGGTCGCGCCGAGCAGATCGGAACAAAGCTTGTCGCAATAGACCGGTTTGAAGCGGTTGACTTCCATAGCCTGCGCAAGCAGCTGGCGCCGGCTGGCTTCGCCGATCTGCCAGCTCCGGACCGCGCGCGAGAACGAATCGTTAAGCTGATCGGCGTCGATCGGCTTCAGCAGATAATCCATGCCGCCGTAACGCAGCGTCTGTCTGGCGAAGTCGAAATCGCCGTGACCGCTTACGACAAGCGTCTTCGTATCCGGCGCGCTGCGGCTAATCCATTCCAGCAGATCGATACCGCCGCCGGCCGGCATGATCATATCCGTCAGCACGATGTGGGGAGCGTGACGCTCGATCATTGCGACAGCTTCGCGGCCGCTCGATGCCTCCAGCACTTCGGCCGGCTCATAGCGTTCCCAGTCGATCAGGAGGCGAATCGCTTCCCGAACATGGGTTTCGTCGTCCACGATGAGTACCTTCATGTTTGATCTCCTTTTCCTTATCCGCATTAAATCTTCTACTTATACATTATGGCCGAAAATCGCCTTCTCCAAACAGCGGAATCCGGAGGGTCACCTGCAGTCCGCCTTCAAGAGCCTGGCTCAGGAATACCGCGGCCGAATCGCCGAAATACAAACGCAGACGATCGCCGACGCTGCGCAGGCCGATATGCGCGGATTCGATGTTCTGTCCGAAGATGAGTGGTCGGTCCAGCATAACCTGCAGTTCGCGCCGCAGCTCCGGTTCGATCCCGGGACCGTTGTCGGCTACGATGACGATCAGTTCGGCTGCTCTGCCGCCCGCGCCGGAATCTCCCGGCTGCGCCCCGTACGGATCGAACAGGGTTTGAGCCTCCGGTTCTTCGATCGGATTGCCGAACCCTTCGAATCCGCCCTGATCGTCCATCTTCTCCTGTACATCCTGCGCGCCGCCGCTCCGACGCACAAAGGCCCGGATCCGGAGTAGGCCTTCTTTTTCGAACGTTTCGCCCGCGTGCTTGAAGTAATTTTCTGCCAGCGGCTGCAGAATCATTCTCGGCACCTGAATCCGCCTCGCTTCCGGCTCGATCTCGAGCGAGAAGCGGAAGCTGTCCCGGAAACGGTGACGCTGCAGACCCAGATAATCCTGTACGTATTCGATCTCCCGGCTGAGCGGTACGAAGGCGTCACCTACGTGCATATTGTAGTGCATCATGCGGCCGAGCGAAGAGATCAGTCCATAGACTTCACGATCGCCTTTCTTAAGCGCAAGGGTCGCGATCGACTGGAGGGCGTTGTTTAGAAAGTGCGGATTGACCTGCGCTTCCAGCGCCCGAAGCTGATTGGTCTTGTTCATGATCTCCAGCCGGTACTGCTTGAGTACCGAGTCGTTGAGCTGCCTCACCATCCCTTCGAACCGCCGCGACAGTACGCCGAATTCGTCGGTCCGGTTCGTCTCGAGTTCCATCGGCAGACCTCCGGATTCGACCTGCTGCATGCCGCGGATCAGTTTGCGGATCGGCTGGGTGAATTTGAGCGAGATAAAGGCCGTCGCCACCACCACCACGATCAGCGACAAAGCGCCGACCGCGGCATTCAGCAGCAGGATCTGCCGCTCGCGGCGGTACAGCGTATCGGAATCGACGCGTTTGACGATGGTCCAATTGGCGAGCGGGCTGCGTATTTTCTCATAGAAAAGGAAGGAGCCGCCGTCTTTCTGCACGGTGTAGCCGGATTCGGAGTAGGAATCCAGCACGTCGTCCAAACCTTCGATCTCCGGCATTTCGCCGAGCAGATCCGGCGGGCCGACGATCAGCTTGCCTTCGCGGTCCACGATATAGACCTGCTCGCCTTCCGCCGCCAGACGTTTGGTCAGCGAGCGGAGGAAGTCGATTCGCACATCGATGGCCAGCATCCCCGCTTTCTCGTTGCGCGGAATATCGTATACGACGCGGTTAAAAGTAAAGACGTCCGTCGACCGCTCTTCGTTCTCCGGCCGCAGCCGGTACGTGCCGGCCCGGTGCGTCATGCCCGCGAAAGCCTGGACGCTCCATTTGCGGTATTCCGGAAGCTGCTCCTGCCGGCTCGGCCCATACGGTTTGCCGGCAAAGTACAGATAGGAGTTGCTGCTTTTGTCAATATGCAAAAACACCTGATAAATGCCGTCCATGGCATAGTAGGTCCGCCGGAGAGAGCCCATGACATCGTTCTGGTCGATACCGGCTTCGAGTTCGTCGGAACCCGACAGGATAATATCGATCAGCGTATCGCCGTAGACAGACTCGTCGTAGACCTGCAGGGAGAGCTTGTTGACCGTGTCGAGATAATTGACGATGTTCGTCTGCCCCTGATAGAGCAGGCTGGCATTGTCTTCGATCGCGCCCTGTTTGACGTTTTCTTTGGTCAGATTGTAGGCGACGAGCGCGGAGAGCAGGATGGGAAGCGCGGTGGCGAACGTCAGAAACAGGATCAGTTTGCTGCGGATAGACTGGCGGAACATACGGCTCTCCTTTCTCCCGGACCCGAATGTCACGGCAGGTCAATATAGTCCACTGTATTCGTCATTTGTTTCCATGTTAACGCTTTCTTATTCAGCATATAATAAACGCATGGGTTAAAAAAGATCGAAACGGGAGGTGCACCATCTTGGCTGGACGCAAGCGCTGGATGAATTTACTGATGCAGAGCGTTTTTCTGGGTCCGTCGCTGCTTTTCTTTGTCGTCATTGTCGTCATCCCGTTTTTCCTGGGCATGTACTACTCGTTTACGGACTGGAACGGCGTAGCGGTCACGGTTAACTGGGTAGGAACACGCAATTTCGTCGCGATGTTCTCGGATACGAAATTCTGGGTTTCATTCTGGTTTACCATTCGTTTCACGCTGGCGGTCGTGATCCTCACCAATGTGATCGCGTTCCTGCTCGCTCTGCTGCTGGTGCAGCCGCTCAAAATGCGCAATCTGCTGCGGACGCTCTTCTTCATCCCGAACGTCATCGGCGGCCTGCTGCTCGGCTTCATCTGGCAGTTCATCTTCATCCGCGGCTTTGCGGCTGTCGGCAAAGCGACCGGAATCGGATTCTTCAACCTGGAATGGCTCGGTACGGAAGCGACCGGCTTCTGGGGGATCGTGATCGTGTTCGTCTGGCAGGCTGCCGGCTACATGATGATTATCTATATCGCAGGTCTGATGAACGTCGACCGCTCGCTGATCGAAGCGGCGGAGATCGATGGCGCCGGTTACGGGCAGAAACTTCGTTTCATCACGTTTCCGCTGATCATGCCGGCCATCACGGTCTGCTTGTTCCTCTCGATGTCCAACGCGTTCAAGATGTTCGACCTCAACTTGTCGCTGACACGCGGCGGACCGTTCGGCTCGACCGAATCGCTTGCGCTCAATATCTACACCGAAGCGTTTACGAACAGCAACTACGGACTCGGCACCGCGAAGGCGCTTCTGTTCTTCGTCATCGTAGCCGCCGTCTCGTCGCTGCAGGTCTGGTTCACGAAAAGAAGGGAGGTACAGTCCTAAATGGAAACGGGTCGCAAATATTCCGCACGAACGCTGCTGCTTGAAGTGATCGCCGTCCTGCTGGCGCTGCTCTTCCTGGTTCCCTTCTACTTCGTTATCGTGAACTCGCTCAAGAAGTTTGCCGATATCCTCAAGAACTCGGCTTCCCTTCCGAAGACCGTCACGTTCGACAACTTTACGCGGGCCTGGGAGATCCTTGAGTTTCCAAAAGCGTTCACCAACTCGCTCGTCATCACCATCTTGGCGAACGTCCTGCTGGCACTGTTCTGTTCCATGGCTGCGTACCGGCTGGTCCGGCACCCGAGCCGCTTCAATAATATCGTATTCATGGCCTTTGTCGCAGCGATGGTTATCCCTTTCCAGTCGATCATGATTCCGCTGGTTCGGGTCGCGGCCAACCTGGGATTGACGGGCAATCTGCCGGGTCTCATTATCTGTTACTTGGGCTTCGGCGCTTCGCTGACGATCTTCTTGTTCCACGGCTTCGTAAAGTCGGTGCCCGTGGAAGTCGAGGAAGCGGGAATCATGGACGGCTGCTCGCCGTTCGGCGTCTTCTTCCGGATCGTCGTGCCGCTGCTTAAGCCGATGATTGTAACGGTATTTATTTTGAACACGCTGTGGATCTGGAACGACTTCCTGCTGCCGCTTCTGATTGTCGGAGGCAACGCGGAGCTTCGAACCATACCGCTTGCGACGAACGCTTTCTTCTCGCAGTATACCAAGCAGTGGGATCTGGCGCTGGCGGGACTGCTGATGGGCATCGCGCCGATCATCGTCTTTTTCCTGGCGCTCCAGAAGCATATCATTGCCGGCATCGCGGCCGGCGCTGTCAAAGGCTGATTCCCAACTGTACAAGAACGACCCACACACCGGCAAGTCGCAATATCACATAAAAGCAATCTTATTGTAATCGCTGGCCGCAGGATTGGGAAGAGCAAGGCCATCAGGCGAAGAAGTCCCATTTTTGCCAGACCGCAACACCGCTTCGACACACACAAAAGGGAGGCTGTACACATGAAAAAAACGAGCTTTCTCACCATGGCGCTGCTGCTGATGATTTCGCTGCTCGCCGCCTGCGGAGGCGGAGGCGCCATGCCGAACCCGGAAGCCGGTACGACCGGAACGACGGGTACGACCGAAACCAAGGAACCGGCAGCGGGAACGGATACGCCGACTTCCGACGTGACGCTCAAGATGTTCCAGTTCAAAGTCGAAATCGCCGATGCGATGGAGAAACTGCTGGCCGAGTACAAAAAAGAAACCGGCGTCAACATCACGATCGAAACGGTCGGCGGCGGCGCGGATTACGGCGCGGCTCTCAAAGCGAAATTCGCTTCGGGCGACGAACCGGATATCTTCAACAACGGCGGCTACAATGAAGCGCAGCTGTGGAAAGACCGGATGGAAGATCTGTCCGATCAACCTTGGGTAGCCGATCTGAGCGACAACGTCAAAGATCCGATGACCATGGACGGCAAGCTGTACGGCCTGCCGATGAACATCGAAGGCTACGGCTTCCTGTACAACAAAGCGCTGTTCGAACAAGCGGGTATCACGGAAATTCCGACGACGCTTACCGCTCTGCGCGAAGCCGCTCAAAAGCTTAAAGACGCGGGTATTACTCCGTTCGAGAACGGCTACCAGGAATGGTGGGTAATCGGCCAGCATTTGGTCAATGACGCTTATGCCAAACAGGAAGATCCGGACAAGTTCATCGCGGACTGGAGAGAAGGCAAGACTTCCGTTGGAGACAACGAAATCTTCAACCAGTGGCTCGATCTGGTCGACCTGACGATGGAATTCGGCAACGATCGTCCTCTGACGACCGACTACAACACGCAGATGACGGAATTCGCTTCCGGCATGGCGGCCATGACGCAGCAGGGCAACTGGACCCAAGTTCAGATCGACGGAATCGATCCGGAGATCGAAGTGGGCATCCTGCCAATGCCGATCAATGACGACGTAGCGCTGAACGACAACATCTTCATTGGCGTACCAAACAATTGGGTCGTCAACAAAGCCTCGGCGAACAAAGAAGAAGCGAAGAAATTCCTCAACTGGATGGTGACATCCGAAACGGGTAAACGCTACACGGTTGAAGAATTCAAATTTATCCCGGCGCTCAAGTCCATCACGTACGAACCGGAACAGCTTGGCGATATCGCCGCAGGCATCCAGGAATACGTACAGGCCGACAAGACGCTGGGCTGGCATTGGCCTAAGCTGCCGGACGGCACGAACCAAGAATTTGGCGCTTTGATGCAGGCTTATGTAGCGAAGAAGATCACGAAGGAAGAACTGTTCAAACAGATGGATGAAACGGTATTGAAGTTGGCGAAGAAATAAGGACTGGCTTAAGACACTTAGAAGGAGCACCTAAAGAAGTCTGTAGGGAGAAGTGATTAAGCAGACGAGCGATAATTTCATATTTAAATAAGTCGGTTTTGTTGGTAGAGATGCCTGCAAAACCGGCTTTTTTCCATGCAATGATACGATTGCGAAAAAGAAGGAGGGATCAGAAGGAAGTAGTCAACGTAGAATTTCTTCGGCTTTTACATTAGAGTTATGAGTGCTGCTTGAAAAAAGCAAGGAGAAGTAAAATAAAAGAACAAGACGGATTGTCAATCCAAGTGCAACACTTCGTCCTGAAACGATTCGTGTGTAGACTTCCAGCCTAGACATTTGCG
>NZ_JAAZWC010000047.1 GCF_013185195.1 Saccharibacillus qingshengii | reverse complement strand
GTTAAATCGTATCGTCGTCTCATGTCTTTAATTTAACAGATTTGAGGGCATTCTTGAAGTTTGCGTACAGGCCCTAATAAGTTGGCCTGAATCGGGCGATAAATGTAATGGATGTTCAGACAAATAGAGTGGGGTGCAAAGATGCAGAAAATGAAAAAAGCCAAGCTCCTGATTTGGATTCCCGCACTGACTTCGCTGCTGATCGCGGGATGCGGTTCACAACAGAGTCCTACGGCAGGAGCCGCAGAACGACCGGAAGTCGGGGTTGTGCTCTCCGATGTGGGTCTGGACGATCAGTCTTACAGCGATGCGGCTTTTCGCGGACTGGCCAAATCGCGCGACGAAGACGGAATCTTGTTCGACTACAGGGAACTCGATCAAGCGGGAAGCTATGACGAAGCCTTCAAGCAGCTGATCGAAAAAGACAACGATCTGATTATCGGGCTCGGATACATGGTCAAGGAAAGTCTGGAAGCCGCCGCCAAAGCGCATCCGGAGAAGCAGTTTCTGATTGTCGACGACAAATCGGAGCTGCCGAATGTCGCTTCGATTACGTTTAAGGAAGAAGAAGGCAGTTATCTGGCGGGCGTTGTGGCGGGAATGACGACTAAGAGCAACCGTGTCGGATTTCTGGGCGGCGTCGAATCCGATCTGCTGAAGAAATTCCAGGCCGGCTATGAGCAGGGAGTCAAAGCGGCCAATCCCGCAGCGCAGGTGAAATCGACGTATGCCGGTGACTTCGGGGATTCCGATCTCGGCGCTTCGATCGCTTCCAAGATGATGAAAGACGACGCGATCGACGTGATTTATACGGCTGCCGGATTGACCGGCGTCGGCGCCCTGCAGGAAGCCGAGCGTCAGGGGCATTATGCGATCGGAGTCGACGCCGACCAGTTCTTTATCGCGGAAAAAGCCGTGGTCACTTCCATGGTGAAAAATGTCGATACGGCGATCTTCAAAGCAGTCGGCACGTTCAACGAGAACGGGGGATCTTTTCCTCAAAAAGATATGGTGTTCGGCCTGAAAGAAGAAGGCGTAGGCATCGCGCCGATCCGCGTCGCCAACCTCACACCGCAGCAGCAGGAGAAAATCGACGAATTGAAAGAAGCGTTGATCTCCGGCAAGATCGCTATTCAGCTTCCCTAAAACCGGACGGAGGTAAAGTGTATGAAATTGCAGGGTAAACTGCTGTTAAATGCCATGATCTCGCTCGTGGCTTCGTTGGCGCTTGTCGCCTATATCATCGTACAGCTGCTCCAGATGAATTCCCAGAACCGTACGCTTGTACCGGATATGATGAATGTCCAGCAGTTGAACGCGGATCTGAGCGGGCTGAGCCAGTCGCTCGACGGCTATTCGTTCTCGATGACCGAAAGCAACAAGGCGGAGGTAACTTCGCATCTGGAGACGGTCGGAGCCACACTGGCCCTGCTGACCGACAGTGAAGAGACCAGTCTCGACAGCCAGGAGCAGATGGACTGGCTGACTTCCATCAGCGGAAAGTTCACGGACCTGTCCACCGAATCGACCCAGGCGATCGAAAGCCAGGACAGCCCGGAAGCCAAACGCCAGGCTGCGCGCATCCAGGGAATCCAGAACGACGCCTATCGTCTGGATATCCTGACCAAGGAACGTTATGACCTCTATACGGCCAATCTGACTTCCAGTATCGAGCTGACCTGGCATATCGCTCTGGCAGGTTCCGTCCTGCTGCTGATTGCGCTCGGATGGTTTAACGCCTACTTCGCCCGCAGGCTTGCGCGGCGGATCCGGACGATGAAAGACGCGGCCGTACGTATCGCGGACGGCGATCTGAGCCTTCATCTGGATCAAGCTAAAGGACGCGACGAGCTGGATGAATTGAACAATGCGTTCGGCACCATGGTCGACAATCTGCGGGGAATCGTACGTTCGATCGAGAGCAGCGGCAGCGTGCTGGACCGGGTTGCCGAAGAACTCGACGGACAAAACGACAAGATGCAGGAGATCGTGTCGCAGGTTGCGACGTCGACGGAAGAACTTGCAATCGGCAGCCAGCGTATCGCGGAAGATCTCGGGCACACGGTCGAAGTGGTCGACGGGATGCAGCGCAATTTCGAAGTTAATCTGGAGGAAACGGTGCAGTCTTCTTCCGCGACGGAAGAAGCGCTCAGTTTCGTCGAACACGGCGAAGCGGTGATGCGCGAGCAGCTGCGTATCACGAGCGTGAACCGTTCCGCGATGGGAGAAGTCGAACAGACGGTGCGGGAACTGGAGACCAGTGCCGAACGGATTGCCACGATGACGGAACATGTTACGCAGATCGCCAAGCAGACGACCCTGCTCTCGCTGAACGCTTCGATCGAGGCGGCACGGGCGGGCGAAGCGGGCAAAGGCTTCGCCGTCGTTGCCGGCGAAGTGAACAAACTGGCGGACCAGTCGGATTCCGCAGCCCGCGAAATCTTCGCGGCGGTCGAAGAGATTGCCGCTTCCATGACCCGCGTCAAAGGATCGGTCAAGCAAAGCCTCGATCTGTTCCGCCAGCAGGAAGAAGCTTCCGCGACGACGGAACAATCGTTTGGAGCGATCAGCGGCAAGGTTCGCCAGATCGCGGGCAGCGTCGGCAAGCTGTCGGAAGATATGGAAGAATCGCGCCGCCTGAGTATGCAGGTGCAGCAGGCGATCGAGAATATCAGCGCGGTCACCGAGCAATCGGCGGCGGGCAGCGAGGAGATCACCGCTTCCACGGATGAGCAGAAGCGTTCGTTCGAGGAGATTGGCGGGAAGGTCAAGGAGCTGCTGCAGGTACGCGAAGAGATGCAGCGGGAACTGGAACGTTTCCGTTTGGACGCCTAGGGAACCCTTGCGCAGCGACTGAACGTATTTCTATGTTTTCCCGAACCGGACAGACCTACAGGGTCTTGTCCGGTTTTTTGCTTTTCAAGAGATGTACGCTTTCCTAAAATATATTTGTGTAAAAAAGTAAGTAAAAAGTGTTGCGAAGGAGAAAAAGCTGTGCTATGATTCATTCATAACAAAAAGTTAGTAACTTAAATTATTGACATAAACGGAGGAATCAATCATGGAAAAGTTGAACATCGGCATTATTCTCGGAAGTACGCGTCAAGGTCGTCTGAGCCCGCAGGTCGGCGAATGGGTAAAACAGATCGCGGACGAACGCGGAGATGCCCATTATCAAATCGTGGATATCGCGGACTATCATCTGCCTCTGCTGGGTGAAGCCGATGCGACCGAACAAGCGACCGCATGGAATACGAAGCTGGCCGAGCTGGACGGATTCGTCTTCATCGTGCAGGAGTACAATCACAGCATTTCGGCGTCGCTCAAGAACGCTCTGGATTATGCCCGTGAAGCCTGGAACAACAAAGCGGCCGGCATCGTCAGCTACGGTTCGGTAGGCGGAGCACGTGCGGCCGAGCATCTGCGCGGCATTCTGGGCGAGCTGTCCGTAGCCGACGTCCGCGTTCATCCGGCACTGTCGCTGTTCACCGACTTCGAGAACGGTTCGGTCTTCAAACCGGCCGATCTGCATCTGGTCAACGTAAACGGAATGCTCGACCAGGTCGTGGCTTGGAGCGGAGCGCTCAAGACGCTGCGCGTGCCGGCTGCCGCCTTGTAAGCCGGATTTTCTCGACTCCAGGAGCTTCGTTTCCGGTACGATCCGAAGCCAAGACGAAAAAGCCCGATTCCCTTCAAGGGGAATCGGGCTTTTTGCGGGTTGGAAGCTTATCGACCGTTCAACCGTCGTTTAATGCGCAGCGTTTTTGCTGACGCGGATCCGGTTGATCAAGAAAGTAATGGCGAATACGGCGATCAGCACAATGAAGAACGTCGTATGGCTCATTTCGTAGATATGGGCTGTACTGAGAATCATTTTGACCCCGATAATGAAGATGAGAACGAACGCCGCATTCTCCAGTTCCGGAATTTTGTCCATCAGCTTGAGAATGAAGGTTGCGACCAGACGCATCATCAGGATACCGAGCAGACCGCCGGCAATCAGGATCCACGGGTTCGGCGAGATCGCGAATGCGGCCAGGATCGAATCGATCGAGAACGCGATGTCCATCATTTCGACTGTGATGATCGTACGAACGAACAGGCTCAGACCGGTCTTGGCCAGGATCTTCTGCAATCCCGATTCTTCTTCCGCTTCGTCATCGTCTCCACCTTTGGCTCTGGCTTTATCCCAGAAGTGCTTGATGGCGATCCAGAGCAGATACGCGGCTCCGATATACTTGACCCAGGCGATCTGAACGAGGTAAATCCCGACCCCGATCGCGATAATCCGGAAAATATACGCGCCCCACAATCCGTAAAGCAGGGCTTTCTTTCTCTGCTTCTCGGGAAGCTTGTTGACGATTGCGGCGAGAACGAGTGCGTTGTCCGCCGACAACAGTCCTTCAATCACGATCAGCGATAAAATGAATCCCCAACCTTCGAGCGTTCCGAACGCCTGGAGGAAGGTACTCATTTCAAACAAATGGCTGTAGCCCATTTCCATTCCGGTACAATCCTTTCCTGGTCATAATATGTTGAAATTGACACTTGCTTTCGGTACTACGCGGCAGCTTCGATTTCGTTTCAATTTTTTTTGAGAAAAATTAAAGACAAAATTCAAAGTCGAAAAAAACCTTTTTTTCGTGCCGGCTTTCATTTTTCATACGTGCAAGTGTACCATAATTATAGAAAAAAGAAACAGAAACTTGCAAGGCGTCCCGTTCGTCTGTTCCGATTCGGGAAGGAGCAAGGACGGGTAACGGGTAAGAGAGCAAAAAACAGGCGGAGAAGGGCGGCGGATCATTCATGAATCGGACGGGAATCCATACGATCGGAGGTACCCGGTTTCACATTTCGATACAGGGCGTAGGCAGTCCTCTCGTATTGGTGCACGGCGAACACTGCAATCTGGAGGCGTGGGACGACCATGTGGAGATGCTGTCGCGCAGCTTCACCGTCGTTCGTTACGACCGCCGCGGATACGGCAAAAGCGAAGCGATCTCCGGCCCCTATTCTCCGTATGCGGATCTGAAAGCGATTCTCGACTATTTCGGTCTGCGCCGCGCTTCGATTATCGGAGCCTGCAGCGGCGGGGGCGTCGCGATCGACTTTGCGCTGGCCCATCCCGAATATGTGGAACAGCTTGTGCTGGTCGCTCCCCGGCTGAACGGCACCCTGCCGCCGCTCCGGTTGATCTGGGAGCGTCTTGGCGACGCACGGCGCGTCAAACGGGACGGCATCGAGCGTGCCGCGGCCCGCTTTCTGCGCAGCCGGTACTGGAGGTATGCCGTCCCCCGAGACCGCAGAGCGCGGGCGCGCTTCAAAGAGATGTATCTCGGCAACGCGGTACATTATCAATCGCGCCCCGGCATGGAGCGGCCGCTGCTAAGCCGATCCCACAAGCGTCTGGGCGAGATCGGATGTCCCGTGCTGATTGTCATGGGCGAATGGGATTCGTCGTTCAACCGCAGAATCTGCCGGCAGCTGCACGCACAGATCCTGCACTCGTCGCTGATCCGGATGGAAGGGTGCGGCCATCTACCGCAGCTCGATCTCCCGCTCGAGTTTTCGGCAATCGCGCTGAGCGCGCTGAAAGCTTCGGCGGCTGGGCGCTAGAAGAGAAGAACCCGCATACAGCTATAGAAAAGGAAAGGGGCTTTGCATCGATGAAAAAGAAAGTACTGCTCACGCTGCTGCTGGCTGCCGCCGTGCCGCTGGCCGGGTTGAGCCCGCTGCCTGCCTCGACGCCTTCGGCGCAGGCCGCGTCCGCGAAGCAGTCGCTGCGGCTTCCGTCCGGCGCCAGCTACTATGGCGAAGTGAAAAACGGCCAGCCGAACGGCCGCGGAACGATCAAATGGAGCGCAGGCAAACAGTATTCCGGCGATTTCCATGCGGGCAAGCGCAGCGGAACGGGGAAATACGTCAATACGTATACCGATCCCAAGACAAGCCTGCTGCATCGCGTCGTCTATGACGGGATCTGGAGCGGCGATCGCATGCACGGTCGAGGCGTATGGACCGAGAAAATCTCCGTGCCCGGAGGCGGCGTATACTCCAACGGGATCCGCACGGGTGTTTTTGCAGAGAATGAACTGATTCGGGGTTACCGCGTTGTGCATGCGCAGGCCGATCCGGATTACAGTTTCTCGTACCTGAGCCCGAATTTCCGACTCGATGTGTTGGGCAGCAACGTAAGTCCGCTCCAGGACTGGAAAAATGGAACCCTGTTCGACGTACGCTACCGCAAAGGTTCCGTCAGCCGGAACTATTCGCTGTTCCAGGGCGAGACGGCGGCGAAAGAGAAGCATCGTCTGGCTTCGCTGCGCTACCTGCTTGGCGTGACGGACGAAGTGTCTCCTTACCTGCGGCAGTTCCGCGCGCTGTCCAGGCAGCTGCCGCTGAAATAAGCGGGCTCCGGACGCCAGCTGGAGAGCCGGTCGGAACCTGCCGCTAGATCACCCGGACCGTTCGCCGATATCGACCCGGCGAACGGTTTTTTGGCTGTCCGAACAGCAAAAAATTCCCTGGACGGTGTCCGGGAATGCCTTCCTTGCCGTGAGCTGCCGCATCTGCCTGCGGCCGCCGCTTTTGATTACAGAGCCAAAGCTTCTTCCGTGATCCGCTTGATATCGACCGGCGACAGCGTTTCTTCATTCACCATTTCAGGCAGAATATGATCAAGGAAATAATCGACGCAGGCCAGCTTGATCCGTTTGATCTTGACCAACGCATTGCGGTACATGACGACGAATTCTTTTTCGGTATTGCCTTTTTGCAGTTCGGCGAATGCTTCGTAGACCTGATCCATTTTGTCCGCGACTTCGAGAATCAATCCTTCGATCGAATCGTCCTTGCCTTCGCGCAGCTGTCTGCGGAACGTGGGCTTGAACTCTTCCGGAATGTTTTCTTCGATAAAATGCGCGATCATGCCTTCTTCAACCTGCTGGATCAGCTGTCGGAGCTCCGGCGAAGAATGCTTGACCGGCGTCTTGATATCCCCGATAAAAATCTCGCCGTAATCGTGGCTGCTCGTGATTTCGTACAGCTTCTTCCAGTCGATCACCGCGCCGTGCTGCTCTTCGATATCGGCCAGCGTCTTGGCGTACTGGACCACTTTCCAGGAATGCGCGGCCACGCTGTGCTGTTCGAACTTGAATTTGCCGGGGCAGCGGATAATGCGTTCCAGCCCGTCCAGCGAGCGGAAATAACGATGGATTCCCATGGCTTGTCCTTCTTTCTTCTTCTATATAATAGGGGAGATGGCCGAAGCGGATAGAAGGTTCCGGCACTGCAAGTATAACGGGAGGGTATTCGGGCAGCGTCAACGCAGGGTCAAGCGGGAGTCAAAGTTTACGTCGGCGGGAAGGGATTTGTTCGGTGAACGTTTTGAAAAAAGCCCGAAAAGGCCGGACCGCGTAGGTCCGGCCTCAGGTTGTCGAGAAAGTCCTATTCATAGGAGAAGCGGGTCGGCTTCGGGAGAAATTCGTTCCGGTCGCGTGTTGAAATCGGGGAAAGGGATTGAAATTTAGCAGAATTTCCCCGATTTCAAAGGCGAACACTATCGTTCCTACACTGAATTTCTCCCTCCGCCTCCGCGCTTCACTTGGATTCAGACTTTCTCGACACGTTGAGGCCGGACCGCGTAGGTCCGGCCTTTTCGTATGCTTTTTTAACGCGTTCGGCTTGGGAAAGCCGTGTTAGTTCTGCCGCCGCTTCATCGCGTAGAACACCGGCAGTCCGATCAGGGTAATGCCGATCCCGATCAGCGAGCGGACCGGACTATCCTGCAGCGTGCTGACCAGAATGTACAGGCCGCCGGCGATTCCGATGATCGGCGCCAGCGGATACAGGGGCACCCGGTAGCGCCCGGGCTCTGTGCCGATCTTGCGCCGCAGAACGAATACGCCGAAGACGCCGGCGGTGAAGAAGATCCACAGCACGAAGACGAGCAGATCGGTCAGCGTATTGAACGTGCCCGAGAAAATATAGAGGATCGCGAGAACGGCCTGGAAAATCAGGGCGTTGGCCGGCGTGCCGAAGCGCGGATGGATCCGCCGCAGGAAAGCGGAGAACGGCACGATGCCGCGTTCGCCCATCGCCTGCGGAACGCGCGCCGCGGTCATCAGATATCCGTTCAAGGCACCCAGTACGGATACGATGATGCCTGCGGTAATGAACGCACCGCCTCCGCTGCCAAGCAGCGCTTCGGCCGCATCGGCACCCGGCGTAGCCGAGGAGACAATCTGTTCCGGCGGCAGGGCGCGGAAGATCGCCAGGTTGAACAGGACATAGACAACAATCACGAACGAGACGCCGATGAGGATAACCCGGGGCAGCGTCTTCGCAGGATTTTTCATCTCGCCGGCCATATTGGTGACGCCGATCCAGCCGTCGTAGGCCCACAGCGTACCGAGGATGGCCGCTCCGAAGCTTGCCGATCCCGCTGTCAGGCCCGAGACGCCGGCGAATCCCGGCTGGCTGCCCGACAGAAGTCCGAATGCCACGATTCCCACGACGGGAACCAGCTTGCCTGCCGTCGCGAGCAGCTGAATGATCCCGCCGTATTTGGTCGAAATCACATTCATCAGCAGGATGAACAGCAGAATGCCGACCGCAAGGCTTTTCTGCTGGATCCCGTTCATCGGCAGAAAATAGCCCGAGTAGGAAGCGAAAGCGATCGCGAGCGCCGCGACGGAAGCGGGATAGGAGATGACCGCCTGCACCCAGCCGAGCAGGAAGCCGACGGCTTCGCCGTAGAGTTCTTCCAGATAGGCGTACAAGCCGCCGGATTTGGGGATAGCGGCGGCGATCTCCGCTACGGCCAGTGCCGAAGCGAGCGTGATAATGCCGCCCGCGATCCAAGCCAGAATACTCATCCAGGGCGAACCGGCGCTTGCCAGTACGATACCGGGCTTCAGGAAAATACCGGAGCCGATAATCATGCCGACGACGATGGCCATGGCTTCAAGAAAGGTGACCGATTTTTTGAGAGGGGAAGGAGAGGCGGAGAGAACGGCCGATTCGGCTTCCGCGCTCCGGGCTTTTTTGGACAAGGGAATCACGTTTCCTTTCGCATGCGAATCATCGGTTCGACGAGTCACCGCGAGAATGCGCTGCAACCCAGAGACCGACCGAATTATTCTACCACTTTTTCACCTATTCGAATATGACATCTTTGGTTCGATTAGCGAAACGATTCGAAGATTTAAACACGAAAAAACAAACATCATCCCTGAATAATTTCCATTGTATGCGTTTACAGAAAAAGCCATAATAACCGTAGCAAGAAGCTTCAGACCATGAATCAAGGGGAGGAAATACCGTGACAAAGAGAAAGATGAAGTGGTTCGGTATGACAATGACAGGCCTGCTGGCACTCAGCCTTAGCGCCTGCGGCGGTGGAGGTACGACCGCGACCAACAATGCGAGCGGCGATGCCGGCGGAACGAAGACCGAACCTACGAAGACGGAAGCGAGCGAACCGGCAGCCAAAGACATCACGATCACCTTCCAGAATATTTATCCGGACGCCAGCGATCCGAAGAACCAGATGATGAAGAAAATCGTCGATCAGTACCAAAGCGAGAATCCGAACGTTACGATCGAACTCGACTCGCTCAATACGGACCAGCAGAAGCTGAAGCTCAAGACGCAGGCCGCTTCCAAAGAAGTGCCGGACATTACGGTCGTGAACCCGGCCGCGCAGATGCAGCCTTTCGTCGATGCGGATCTGTTCGCTCCGCTGAACGACATGGTCGAAGAAAACGGACTCAAGGACACGTTCCAATCCGGCATCCTCGACTACTATACATTCGACAACAATCTGTATGCCCTGCCGGACGGTAACAACATCGGCGTCGTGTACTACAACAAAAAGTTGATGGCAGAAGGCGGCGTGGAAGTGCCGAAGACCTTCGAAGAAATGATCGAAGCAATCAAAACGCTCAAATCCAAAGGTATTCAGCCTATGGTTATCGGCGAAAAAGACAGCTGGACAGGTTCGTTCCTGTTCATGAACATCCTGCTGAGAACGAACGGCGGTCCGGGCTTCCTGCAGGACGTGCTGGACGGCAAGAAAACGTTCGAAGACCCGGCTTATGTCGAAGCGATTTCGGCATTCCAACAGCTGGTTGACGCGGGTGCTTTCCAGGACGGAGCCACTTCGTTCGATTACAACGCGGGCGAGAACCTGTTCAAAACAGGCACGGCAGCCATGTACTACATGGGCAGCTGGGCTACCGGCGGAATCGAAACTGCCGAAGTCAGCAAAGACGGCAACGTCGGCGTCTTCCAGTTCCCGACTGTCGGAGGCAAAGGCAATCCGGATGAGTTCATGCTGGCGCCGGGCAGTGCATTCGCTATCTCCAAAGACAGCGAAAACCTGGACGAAACCAAGAAGTTCCTGAACTACTTCATGCAGAACTTCCCGAAAGAAGCGTTTGAAGCCAAAGGCGCGGTCGGCATTGCCCAGAACGTGGAAGGCGACTTCAAAGCCGCCGGTTATTCGGACATGGCGATGAACGTACTGGACCTGTTCAAGAAGGTCAAAGGCGGCGACCTCGCGTTCGACAACACGATCAACCCGGCTACCACTCAGGTTCACCTGTCGGGTACGCAAAGTCTGTTCGTCGAAAAGAAAGATCCTGCCGCAGTAGCAAAAGAGCTGCAGGCCGCATACGAAGAAAACAAATAACAACGGCAAGCCGGACGGACAACAAGAAGGGGACCCGCGGTCCCCTTCTCTTCGTCGGCTGCTCTTATGAGGAGGCGAACTCCGCGTGAATGTATTGAAGGTATCCCGCTGGACGATCGCGGCTTTTATTCTGCCGTGTCTGATCGTTTATGTCGGTCTTGTGTTCGTCCCGATTCTTGTCTCGCTGTACAGCGGACTTCTGGATTGGAACGGGATCGGCAAATCGACTTTTATCGGAATCGACAACTACGTCAAAATATTTACCAATGATTCGGTGTTCTGGCCGGCGCTGCGCCGCACGTTCACCCTGGCCGGATTCTCCATGCTGGTACAGGTGCCAATCGCGCTGCTGGTCGCTATTTTGATCACCCGCTTTGTCCGGCGTCCAAACTTCCTGGTATCCAGTTACTTCCTGCCGGTTATTCTGTCCGTTGCGATCATCGGGCAGCTGTGGAAAACGATCTACAACCCGGCTTCGATGGGCGGTATGATCAACCAGATTCTGACCAGTGTCGGACTGGAATCGTGGACCCACTCCTGGCTGACCGAGCCGAAGATCGCTATCTATGCGATTATTCTTGTCTCGCTGTGGCAGTACCTCGGGTATCATATTCTGATTCAGTTCACCGGGATCCAGAATATTCCGGGCGAAATTTACGAGGCGGCCAAGATCGACGGAGCGGACGGTTTCAAAGCGGACCGTTACATTACGCTTCCGATGGTACTCCCGATTCTCAAAATCTCTATTGTGCTCTCGTTTATCGGATCGCTCCAGTCTTTCGACCTGATTATGGTCATGACAGGCGGCGGACCCGCGCATGCGACCGAAGTGCTCGCAAGCCATATGTACAATATGTCGTTCATTACCATGGAATACGGATACGGCAGCTCTATTGCCAACGTCCTGATCGTCGTCTGTCTGATCGCTACGGTACTGATCAATCTGCTGTTCACCCGTCTGGAGAAACGCTATACGTAGAAAGGGGGCTCCGTCGATGAGCCAGTTTGCAAGTTCCGCGGGCTCCAAACCCGCACTCAAAGTTCGAAGCCGGCGTATTTCGCCCAAAACCATCATCGCCTTTGTCTTTTTCGGCCTCCTGCTTGTCACGCAGCTCTATCCGCTGCTGTGGCTGCTGATCTACTCGCTCAAGACCAACGAGGAGATCCTGTCGGGCAGTTTCTTCGCCCTTCCGGCCGAGTGGCAGTGGAGCAATTATCAAGGGGCGATCGAAGGCGGCAGCTATTTCCGTTATCTGGGCAACAGCTTGTTCGTCACCGTTACGACGATGATCGGCGTGCTGCTGCTGGCTTCGTTGGCCGCTTTCGCCATCAGCCGCTTCCGCTGGAAATACGGCCAGGTCGTTCTGCTGCTGTTCCTGCTCGGCATGATGATTCCGATGCAGGGCACACTGCTGCCGCTGATGATCATCTTCAAAAATCTGCATATCCTCAACACGCATCTGGCTCTGATTCTGCCGTATATCGCGTTCCAGATGCCGATTGCCGTCTTTATTCTCAGCGGCTTCCTGCGCACGATTCCGCACGAGATCGAAGAATCCGCGATCATGGACGGAGCCGGCGCTTTCCGGATCTTCCGCAGCATTATCCTGCCCGTCTCGGTACCGCCGATGATGACCGTCTGCATCCTGACTTTCATTAACGTCTGGAACGAGTATATCCTGGCCGCGACTTTCATTTCGGCGGAACGTCTCAAGACCCTTCCGTTCGGCGTGTACAGTTTCGTCAGCCAGTATTCCGTCAATTACGGCGCGATCGGAGCTTTCCTGGTGCTTGCCGCCCTGCCGGTTATCCTGGTCTACTTCCTGCTTGCCGAAAAAATTACCAAAGGCATGGTGGCGGGTGCGGTTAAGGGTTAAGATGGATTTATGAGACGCGTAAAGAAACGACTAAACACGATTTACGGCCGACTGTTTCCGGTATTCCTGTTCAGCCTGCTCGGTCTTCTGCTGATTGTCAGTCTTGTCTATTACCAGCGGGCGACCGATCAGGTTCGCGAACAGGTCGGAACCCTGGCCGAAAAAAATATGTCCCAGACCGTTTCCTTGTTCGAACAGCTTCTGGACGGGTATGACAGTGTGACCAAGACGCTCAACAGCAATGGTGAACTGATGCGTCTGCTCCGGCAGTCCTATCCTTCGGCGGGGTCGAGCAAGCAGATCCAGGCGGAGCGGAGGATTACCGATATCCTGGGCGCGATCTTCTATTCGCGCAGCGATATCGTCGGGATCCATATGCTGGCCGACAGCGGCAAAGTCTACAGCTTCGTACGCTCGACGGGAGCTTCGATCCGAACCTACCCGGACAAACCGTGGTTTGCCGAATTGAAGCGGTCGCGGGGCGATATTCGCTGGTTGGGCGTGTATCCCGAGTCGCTGATGAGCAGTTGGACGGATGGCCCCGTCTTTGCTTTCGGTCGACAGGTGTTCGAGTTGGAAGGGCTGCAGTCGGTCGGCTATGTGCTGATCGAGGTCGAAGCCGATGCGATTACGTCGGCGGTCTCGAACGCCAGCCTCGGACAGAACACCCAGGTTGCTATTCGCGACGAAGCGGGCAGCGACATCATCCGAACGAGCGCGGAAGAAGAAGCCTGGTCTTCGGTGCCCGAAGGTTGGCCCGGTCGCCTCGAATCCGGCAGAATCCGTTCTTACGAAGGAGGCGACTGGCTGCTGACCGCAGCTCAGGTAGAGAAGACCGGCTGGACCATTCTGCGGGCTTCGCCCCAGAGCGATCTGAAGCTTGAACTGCGCGAGACCCAGCAGTTCCTGCTGAGTGTGATCATTGCGCTGATTGTCGCCGCGACCTTTTTGTCGACGATTGTCTCGCGTTCGTTCTCGCTGCCGTTCAAGCGGTTGGCTCAGCAGATGAAGCAGGTCGAGACCGGCAACTTCAAAGGACAGGTACATATCCAGTCCTATCAGGAGATCAATGTGCTGGTCGGTTCCTTTAACCGGATGGTGCGGGAAATGGACGGGCTGATCGAGGGAATCAAGCAGGCTTCGATCAGCGAGAAAAATGCCCAGTTACAGGCGCTTCAGTCGCAGATCAATCCCCATTTTTTGTTCAACACGCTCGATATGATCTACTGGATGCTCGACGAGCGGGAAGACGACCGGCTGGAAGGCGTTATTTTGGCCCTTTCGAAGATGTTCCGTTACAGCAGCGATTGGGAAGAAGGAGCGAAGGTGCGGCTGCGGCTCGAGCTGGAACAGCTCAAGTCGTATCTGACCATTATCGAGACCCGTCTGGGCCGCCGCGTTCTGACAGAGATCGATGTGGAAGAACGCTGGCTGGATGCACCGGTTCCCAAGATGATCCTGCAGCCGATTGTAGAGAATGCCGTCAAATACGGGCTCGAACCTCTGCGTGAAGGCGGTACCCTGCATATCTACTCCGAAGCGGACGAGGAATATCTGCATATCGTCGTGGAAGACAACGGTGCCGGAATCGACGCGGTTACCCTGCGGCGTCTGGAAATTCTGCTGGATTACCCGCCGGCCGCCGACCGCCACGTTGAAGGCGGACGGATCGGGATCGGACTGCTCAATGTACAGCGACGCATCCGTCTGATGTACGGCGATGCGTATGGACTTACGATCCACAGCATACCGGGGACCGGCACGAAGGTTACCGTAACCTTTCCGCTGCCGGACGAGGAGGGCTTAGTGTGAATATACTCGTCGTGGACGACGAACCGATTATCCGCAGCGGCATTCAGCGCACGATCCAGCGGACTTTTCCGCAGCACAAAGTCATTCTCGCCGAAGGGCCGGAGGAAGCGGTCCACCGGCTCAAAAGCGAGCTGATCGATCTGGTGCTGACCGACGTGCTCATGCCGGGCATGAACGGGCTCGAGCTTATGGAAGTCTCCCGCACGCTGCATCCCGATGCCAAGTGGGTCGTGATTTCCGCCTACTCCGAATTCGAGTACGCGAAAAAGGCGGTTCGGCTCGGGGCACGGGATTATTTGCTCAAACCGATCGGCAAAGACATCTTGGTCGAGCTGATCAAAAAGATGGGCGAAGAGATCGCCGAAAGCAATGTACGGGCCAAAGAAAGCCAGCTGCTCAAACAAAATTTGCGTTTTCTGCGCGAAGCCGTGTTTGCCAGATGGGCATCGGGGCTCGACCTCGGCGGGATCGATCTGGCGTCTTTTACCGAATCGTATCCGGACTTTCATCTGCTGATGGTTCATGTGGAGAGCGATGCGGACACGAAACTGGAGCACTTCATCGTGGAGAATGTGATGAATGAGCTGATCGGCTCGTTCGGACGCGGCTTTGTCGCCAGTATCGACGCCAAGAGTCTGCTCGGACTCGTCAAATTCGAGCGCAGCGGACTGGCGTCGTTAAACGAAGAGCTGCGAAGCTGCCTCAAACGCTACCTGAAGAAACCTTTTCAACTGCTGGCTTCGGGGCGAATCGAAGATCCTTCCCGGGTTCCGGACGAAGTGCGCCTGATGCGCGAAACGTCGGAGTACCAGGTATACGATCATTATGCCAGCGGGGGCGAGCAGGCTGTCGAAGTGGCGCTTCAATACATCAAGGCACGTTACGGCTCGGAATTGTCGCTGGAAAAAGTCGCTTCCGTCGTGTATCTGAATCCCGCTTATTTCAGTCAGCTGTTCAAGCAGAAGACGGGACAGGGCTTCAAAGATTACGTCACCCAGCTCCGGCTGGACCGCGCCATGGAGATGCTGGGCGAGTCCGAACTCAAAGTCGGCGATATTGCCGAGCGGGTCGGGTATCCGGATGTGCGCCATTTTTCGCAGGTCTTTCGCAAAAAGATAGGCAGTACGCCGTCGGAGTATCGGGAACAAATCAAAAGTAGATGCTGAACAAGGGAGCCGAGAGGCTCCTTTTTTTGTGAGGTGAAATAAATTTATAATGACGAATTGTCAATCCAAGTGCAACAGTTCGTCCTGAAACGATTCGTGCGTCGACTTCCAGCCTAAACATTTAC
>NZ_JAAZWC010000046.1 GCF_013185195.1 Saccharibacillus qingshengii | reverse complement strand
CTCGTAAATGTTTAGGCTGGAAGTCGACGCACGAATCGTTTCAGGACGAACTGTTGCACTTGGATTGACAATTCGTCGCAAAAAAAGAACCGTCCGACGAGGCGGCTGCACGGAAAGTTTCCGTACAGCTGACCCCTACTCGGCCAGTCCGTTTTTGTAAGCGTAAATAGCAGCCTGCGTCCGATCGTCGACATCCAGTTTGGCCAGCAGGTTGGTCACGTGAAACTTGACCGTTTTGATTCCGATAATCAGCTCGTCCGCAATCTCCTGGTTCGATCTGCCTTTGGCCAGCAGACGAAGCACTTCCATCTCCCGGTCCGTCAAATCTTCGTGCGGCGCGCGGGCGGGCGCCGGAGTGCGGAAGCGATCCATCATTTTGGCGGCGACCTGCGATTCGAGAATCGATTGTCCGCGCACCGCTGCACGGATCGCATCGGCGACTTCGTTGGCTCTGGACGTTTTGAGCAGGTAGCTGAACGCGCCGGCTTCGATCACCGGATACATTTTCTCGTCGTCCAGATAACTGGTCAGCACGATCACTTTGCAGTCGGGACAAATCTTGAGTACCTCGCGCGTGGCTTCGATCCCGTCCATGCCGTCCATCACCAAATCCATCAGAACCACGTCGGGCTTGTACTGCTGCGCCAGACGTACGCCTTCTTCTCCGCCGCTTGCCTCGCCGACGACTTCGATGCCGTCTTCCGTATCAAGCACGGCGGCCAGACCGATCCGTACCATCTCGTGATCGTCGACGAGCAGTACGCTAATGAGTTGTTCCGTCTCCATCGCTATTCCTCGCTCCCTCTCTGTCCCCCGTTTACCAGCGGCACGGTCAGCTCGATCCGCGTTCCTTTTCCCGGCGCGGTAATATAGCGGATCGAACCGCCGATCTCGCTGACCCGTTCCTGCATCAGGGACAGCCCGTAAGACGCCTGCTTTTTGTCGTCCAGTTCAAAGCCGACCCCGTTATCTTTGAGTGACATGCGCAGCGCATCGCTCCGGCGCACGATCATGATCTCCATCTTGTCCGCTTTGGCGTGACGAAGCGTATTCGAGAGCGCTTCCTGCACGATGCGAAACAGATGGTTTTCGATTCCTTTGACCAGTTCCAGTCCGGCATCCATCTCCAGCTTGATCTCCATCTGCGCTTTGGCCTGGATCTCGCGCACCAGCTCGCTGAGTCCCTGGTACAGCGGCTTGCCTTCGAGATAGACCGGACGCAGGTGCAGCAGCAGCGCCCGCATCTCGGACTGGGCGACGGAAGCCATTTCCTCGATCAGCTCCACCTGGCGCCTGGCTCTGGACAGATCTTTTTCAAAAGTCCGGCCGACCGCGGTCGCCGTCATCGAGATCGCAAACAGCTGCTGAGAGACCGCATCGTGCAGCTCGCGGGCAAGGCGCTGCCGTTCTTCGACAATCGCCGATACGCGGGCCTGTTCGGCCAGCTGCGCATTGTGGGTCGACAGGCGCTGCAGCGAGCTGACCTGGTCTTCCCACTTTTTGCCGATGCGTTCCAACTGACCGGCCAGCACTTCCATTTCGCCGCCGAGCGGACCGACAGGACGCGCCGGATTGCCTTTTTCCCAATGCAATAGCGTGTCCTGAAGACGGTCGTATTGAATCTTGATCTGAATCGATCGATACAATCCGTACAGGGCTCCTACGGACACACAGACGGCAAGCAGCGTCAATCCGGCACGGATCTTGAGCGGCCAGGTATCCGGAACGTCCAGCAGCTTGTAGGAGTAGAGCACATAGAGGGCCGCCAGCAGCACAATAAAAGCCAGCAGCATGCCCGATCCCATTCCCCGAACGATCGTATTCGATTTCCTCAACTTCCGCGCTCCGTTCACCCGGCTTCTTCACCGCCTTCCGTTTCTGTTACGCCTGCTCTGTTCAAACGGTTTTCCCACACGGTTTGTCAGTTCATCCGGATCGTCACGTCGCCCGCCGCATAAGCCAGGACGACCCTGACTTTTTGCTCGCTGAGCTCGTATCCCGGAGAACGCCAGACAAACTTATTCAGCATCCCGCTGTGGCCTTTTCCGTCGAAACTGACTTTGCCGTAGCCGAGAAACACATCGAGTTCCAGACCGTACTCTTCCGGAAAGGTGAGATCCGCATCTCCGATGACTCCCTGCAGATGGATCACCGTATCCGGTTCCGTCGGCAGAGCCAGCGAGAAGTCGCAGTTCACGTCGCCCACCAGATGCCAGAGGCTGACCGGTTCCGGTACCCAAGCTTCGTGTTCGCGGTGAAGCTGCGAAGCAATCTCGAGGCGGCGCCCGTAGGGACGGCCTTCGTGCAGTTCGCGCGCTCTGGCGTAGAAGATGCCCACCGAGAGAAGCAGGCCTCCGAGCAGCATCACGATATGGTCAAGCAGCAGCAGTCCCATTCCGATCGCCAGAGCCTTGTACCCAAACGAAACCCGCCCCGCTCTCAGGGTGTAAATGCCGTAACACAGCACGAGGAGAGCGACCAGCGACAGCGGGCTGATCCATCTGCCGAGCAGCATCAGCATGCCGGCGGCGATCAGAACGATCGCCCATGTGCGTTTTTGAGTTTTCATGCCGCTCCTCCTCCTGCCGTGCTCTCTTTTGATAGGCTGACGTTTCTTCTTCCAAGCGTAGCAAAAGCCATAACGGTATAGACCGTATGGCTTCGCCTTTGATTTGACTATTTGAGCCGGAAGCCGTATCGTACGGTCCGTGATTCGTGCAACCTGTCCGCTGCGGAGATCGAATCTGTGTCCCCGCCTGCAAATCCGTTCCTACTATATCACAGTTCCAGCCGGGTGTGTGGCTTTATCGTTCTTACTGCTCGTCGCCTTTGGTAAGGGCTGGCGAACTTTGACCGCCGTTAAGCTTGTTCTTGAGTGCGCTCAGCTGCTCGTCGACTTGAAGCTGCTTCTGCGCATCGACCGGGCTAAAGTACGCGGACGGACGGCTCGAGCTGCCGTAAGGCGTGCGGAGCACATCGGCTTCGGCTTCCATCTGCATGATCTTCTCTTCCATCCGGCGGAAGCCCGACGAAGAAGTGCCTTTGTCGATCGCGTAGACCGGGTTGACCTGAGCCATCTGCTTTTTGGCTTTTGCCATTTGTGCACGGGCAACCAGTTCATTGCGCTTGTTGCGCATTTGGTAGAACTCGTCTTTCATTTCGTGCAGCTGGCGCATCAGATCGGATACCTGAACTTCCGCTTGGGCGTGCAGATCCTGATACTCCGTAATTCTTTGATCGAAGTAGATCTTTTCTTCCAGCAGTTTGCGGGCCGCTTCTTCCTGGCCGTTCTTCAATGCCGCTTCCGCCTGCGACTCGCGCTGGCCGGACATCCGGTACGCTTCTTCGAGGCGCTGTTTCATACGGCGCTCGTTGGCCATTTGTTTGGCTACGGTCACTTCGGCTTGATGAATTTCTTCTTCCATGTCACGCAGGTACTGGTTAAGCATCACGATCGGGTCTTCTACCTTGTCCAACATTTCGTTTACCGATGCCTTCGTCATATCGCGCAGTCTTTTGAATACTCCCATTTTATAAATCCCCTTTCGAATTGTCGTTCTCGTATTTGGACAGCTTGTGTTTGAGTTCTTCCAGTTCTTTCTTGAGTGCCTTCTTCTCGATATCTTCCATCATCGCATCGATTCCGGATTCCGGTACATCCCGTTTCTTCAGCTCGGCGCGCTGCATTTGCGGCCGGCTTGGCGGAAACGGACGTTCGAACTCGCGTTCCGGGCCAAGAGGTCTCGGTGCACGCGGATCTTGGGGTCCCGGGAAACGGGTACCGTGTGCTTCGCGTTCGCCGCGGTAAGGGCCTTGGCCATACGCATCTCCGGCGTAAGGATCGCGGCCGTAAGCGTCGGGACCATACGGATAGTATGAGGGCGGAGCTTTCGGAATCACGAGCGAAGCGATGAAGTAGATCGGCAGCATCGCTCCGCTGGTCAGCGGAATGGCTGCCAGGAACAGAATGCGGAGCAGCGTGGGATTGACGCCGAATTCTTGCGCAAGTCCGCCGCAGAGTCCGGTAAGCATTCGGTCCTGAGTCGAGCGGTACAGTCTATTCATCCTCGCTTACTCCTTTCCTTCGTCTCGTTTCAGTTTTTCTTTCAAGCGGGCCATCTCTTCTTCGAGAAGGCTGCCCACTTCGCCGATTTGACGGGAGGCTTCTTGTCCCAGCTTGCGGATATCCCGCAGGCTGTAGGTTTCGTATTCGATCGAAGACATCTGGTCGTCCAGGCGGTCGAACATCTTCGGTACGTCCGAGCCGTATCCGCCGCCCCGGCGGTTAAGCCGCTGCTGCAGACGCAGCGTCTCCATCCGTGCATAATAGTACTGACGTTTGTTGTATACGGTCTGGTATTCGTTTCGAAGGACATTCAGCTGCTCGCCGAGTTCGTTGAGCGTCTCCTGACTTTGGTCCCACAGTTCGAGATACTGACGTTCTTTTTCCTCGTACAGCATCTTTTCCTGCAGCGCCAGTTTGGCGATCGTTTCTTCTTCGGCTTTGAGGGCCAGCATCGCTTGTTCTTCGCGCTTTTCGCGCATCGACTTCGCATGGTCGACCTGCTGCCGAAGCTGTTTGCTGTGGTGTGCGCACTGATCATGCAGACGCTGCACCTCGCCGAGTTCCTGCCGCGTCTCGACCAGGAATTGATCGATGATCCGTACCGGATCCTGACTTTCTTCAAGCTTATCGTTAAGAGTGGCCAATGTAATGTCTCTCATTCGTTTGAACATGCTCATTCGGCTGTTTTCCCTCCTCCGCGTGATTTCGGTTCTTCCAGTCTTTTCCGGGAACTTCCGAGCGGCCGGGGCATTAGCCTCCGAAGCCGCTGCGGCTGTTCGAACGTTTACCTGCGATCCAGACGATACCTGCCGCGATCAGGGCGATCCCGAGCAGAGGTCCGATCAGCCAGGACAGCTTTGCCAGCAGCATGCATCCTCCGACAATCAGCAGCAGCCAGCCCAGAAAGGTTTTGCCCGTCTTGACTCCGTAGTATCCGAGCGCGAAGATCGCGGCTGCGAACAGGAACTCGACGAAACCTCCCAACTTTCCGAACAGAATCAGCGCTCCCAGTACCAAAAGTACGATAGCCGGGATATTAAGTTTCATGCTTCTCATTAACTTTTCACCGCCTCTCGTGAATCAATTTCCTTATGCCTTTATTCTAGACGTCCGAACCCTTTAACAAAACGGACCACAGGCGGTTTTTGAACCTGGACCTGAGGCGGGGAACCCCCCAGACCTTTGCGCGTATATGTAGAACGGATCGGGTAAAAACGCAGTGAACATTCGCCTTGCAATCGTCGATATAAGGTAGGAACGCAGTGAAGAGCCGATGAGCGCCACTTTCCCTGCATAAAACGACCGCGAAAAAGTTACAAAGATGTTCGGTTCGGGAATGGGGGTTTTATGTTAAGATTTATTGGGCGTATACCGTTGGGAAAAATTGTATGAGCTTGATTCCTTCTAATATGAATATGAACTTAACTCTTTCTAAATTGTAGGTGACTTCATGAAACGTACGAAAGTTGTTTTGGAACGTCTGCAGATTCTGCGGCTGTTCGCTTTTCTTTACCGAATGAAAATCGTCCGGCTGCTGATTCCGGTTGCCGTGATCGCTTTCGTCTATTTCCAGAGCGAAGGCGAACTGCGCAAACTGAATTTCTCGCGCATCCTGTTCGATATCCGATCGATGCCGACGGAAGCCATCGTTCAAATTCTCGGTCTCTCGCTGGTCGCCGTTTCGGTCATGAGCACATACGACTTTCTGATCTGCCGGCATTTTCGTTTGAACGTAACCAAGTGGGCCGCTTTCCGCTATGGATGGATATCCAATACGTTCAATAACTTCCTCGGCTTCGCCGGATTCACGGGAGCGGGTGTACGCGCCCTGCTGTACCGGGGCAGCGGCGTCACGATGGCGCAGATCACGCCGGCGATCGTGTTTCTGTCGCCGACGCTGGTCACCGGCTTGTCCGTGCTGGCCTGGGCGGGGATCGTCGGTCTGATGCCGATCCAGCAGATGCTGAGCCAGCACGGCTGGTTGGTCTATGCCGTGTGGGGAATGGCGCTTTACCTGCCGATTTTCCTCATCATGCAGCGTTCCAAACTGTTCGCCAAGTGGTTCCACAAGGAAGGACAGGGCTCGCGCCTGCCATGGAGCATTATTGTAAGCTCGGTACTCGCCTCCGTACTGGAATGGTTTTTTGCCGGTCTTACCTTCTGGTTGATCTGCTCGAATTTCCTGCATCATATTTCGCTTGCTCAGGCGCTGGGGATCTACAGCGTGGCAGCGATCGCCGGTATCGTCAGTTTTGCACCGGGCGGTATCGGAGCTTTCGACATCACAGCCCTCTTGGGACTGCAGCTGTCGGGCGTCAAGCCGGAGACGGCATTGGCAACCATCGTGCTGTTCCGCGTCTTTTACTTCATTATTCCTTGGCTGATTGCCCTCGTCATGACGGCATTCGAACTTCTTCCGGGACGCCGCAAAGCGATCCGGCAGGAAACGGCCGCCGGCGAACCCGAAGCCGAAGCTTCGGCCGCCGTATCCGCCAAGATCGAAGAAGCCGACCGCGGCCAGGTACCCGGCGAAAATGACGGCTTGGCGGCATATTGGCAGCGCTTATGGAATTGGCCGGGCCAGTTCGGCTTCCTGAGCGATATGGGAATCTGGGCATTGGGCAAGCTGGTGCTTGCCTGCGGCCTGATCCTGCTGCTGTCGGCGGCGACGCCCGGATTGTTCGAGCGTTTGCATTTTATGTCGCGTTTTCTATCTACTCCGCTGCTGAAGCTGTCGCAGCAAATTTCGGTCGTGATCGGATTTATGCTCATTATTTTGTCCAGCGGCATTTCCCTGAGGCTGCGCCGGGCGCACCGCCTGACCTCGCTGCTGCTGGTAGCGGGCGCGATTTTCACTTTTATCAAAGCTTTCGATTATGAAGAAGCGATCTTCCTGCTGGTCGTCGCGCTGCTTCTCTGGGTATCGCGTGCGCGCTTCTACCGTTCCGGAGCAACGCTTTCACGCAAAAGAATCGGACTCTGGTTCCTGTTCACCCTGCTGCTCGCGGGACTGTATTATCTGATCGGCACTTCGTCCCGTCCGCGCTTCCTGCATCATCTTCCGCCCGAATTCCAGACCGGATGGATCATGCAGCCGAACGAATACGGAGCGGTTGCCGCAAGCGGAATCGTAGGCGCATGGATTCTGTTCTCGATTCTGGTTCTGCTGCGTCCCAAGCGGCAGGATGCCGCGCTTCCGTGCGGCGAAGAGCTGAGCCGGCTGGATGAGTTCCTGCAGCATCAGGAAGGCAATCTGCTCTCGCATATGCTCTACCTCGGCGACAAGCAGTTCTACTGGGCGCAGGACGGCCAAGTTCTGATCCCTTATGCCCGTTCGCGCGACAAACTTGTCGTGTTGGGCGACCCGCTGGGGCCGAAGAAACGCGTCGGCGACGCG
Source organism: Saccharibacillus qingshengii (assembly GCF_013185195.1). GTDB lineage: Bacteria > Bacillota > Bacilli > Paenibacillales > Paenibacillaceae > Saccharibacillus > Saccharibacillus qingshengii. The sequence goes on along the minus strand of NZ_JAAZWC010000046.1, from coordinate 9,594 downwards.
ATCGAAGAGTTCCAGGTATTCGGCGACCGGTATGCGTTGTCTATTGTGTTCTACCAGGCTTCGCCGGATTATCTGTCGATCTACCACGAGAAAGGCTACCGCTTTTTCAAGCTCGGGGAAGAAGCGCTTATCAATCTTGAGACCTTCACCTTCTCGGGCAAAAAGATGACGGCGTTCCGCACGGCCAAAAACCGATTCGAGCGGGACGGCTACACCTTCTCGGTAGAAGCGGCTCCTTATGACCCTCAGATGCTCGAAGAGCTGCGGCGCATATCCGATATCTGGCTGGGAGACCGCAAAGAAAAAGGCTTCTCCCTCGGCTGGTTCAGCGAGCCGTATCTGCAGCGTTCGCCGCTTGCCCTGCTGAGAGATCCGGAAGGGCGCATTGTCGCTTTTGCGACGCTGGCACCGGCTTACGACGGCGGCCGAACGATCTCGGTGGATCTGATGCGCCATCTGCCCGACACGCCTAACGGCACCATGGATCTCCTGTTTGCACGATTGATCGAGTGGTCCAAAGAACAAGGCTACAAGACGTTCAATCTCGGGATGGCTCCGCTGTCGAGCGTAGGCAAAAGCCGCAGCTCGCTGCGCGAGGAGAAATTCGCCAATCTCGTTTTCCGCTACGGCGGTCATTTCTACGGGTTCGAAGGACTGCGCCGCTACAAGGAGAAATTTTTCCCGGAATGGCAGTCCCGCTACCTGGCCTACCCGGCTTCCGTCTCGCTTCCGGTTCTGTTGGTCGACCTGGTTGTCCTTGTCTCCCGGCGTCCGAAAAACAACGATCGCGGGGACGGTACGCTCGATATCGGCGAGTCTCTGCCGATGAGCGGTCCGATGCCCGCGAAGCCTACCCAAGCCGCGCAGGACGATCCACGCGATTAACCAACGGCTCTGCTTGAAATCCCGGCTCCGATCCACCCTGCAGCGGTGCGATCGGAGCTTTTTCTTTTCATGTTTCTCTTATGAAACGGCACGCCAAAAAGCAAAGACTTCCGCAGCCCTTCTGCGAAAGTCTTTGCTTTTTCTTTTCAAGAAGGCTGGACGGGGGAAGAACTCGATAATTCCGCCGCTTGTCTTGAAGCTTCATAGATCCCGTAGACCAACTCAAGTGCCCGGCTGCTTTCTTCGGCATCCAGCCAGAACGGTTTGTTTTCGCGAATATGCCGGTAAAAGTCCTGGATCAAGAGTCCGTGGCTGACGCCCCAATACGACTTTGCACCCGAAGCGCTCTGCGTCGGACGGCACAATTCCGTTTCCTCGCCGCCCTGCATCAGATACAGCCGATCCTGCCGCTGCAGCAGAATGCCTTGTTCGAAGATCAGCTCCAGCTCTACGGGCCGGTTTGTCAGATAAGCGTTTGTCCCATAGAACAAAGCCCGCACACCGTTGGAGAAATCCAGACAGGCATGGGCCGTATCTTCGACCTCGATATACTCGCCCAAGGCATCGGTGGTGATACTGCCCGCAATCCGCTCGATTTCGCCGCCGGCAAACCACTGCAGCAGATCGAGCGTATGGATCGTCTGATTGATCAGCAGTCCTCCGCCTTCCGTCTCCCATCTTCCGCGCCACGGATTTTCCGTGTAATAGTCGGGGGTTCGGGCCCAGGTCACCGCGCCTTTCAGGCACAGCAGACGGCCCAGCCGCATCGAATCGATCGTCTCGCGAATCTTTCTGGAACTTTCGTTGTACCGATTCTGGAAAACGACGCCCAGTTGGGCCGTGCTCCGCGCAGCCGCTGTACGCAGCGAAGCCGCCGCTTCCGGCGTATGCGCGATCGGTTTCTCGGTCAGCACATGTTTGCCTGCCGCCAGCAGTTCTTCCGCCATCCGGGCATGCAGATGATGCGGCGTGCACAGATGAACGACTTCGATATCCGCCCGCTCGAGAATCGTCCGATAATCCTGTTCCCATTCGCAGCCGTAGACCCCGGCTTCGCGCTGCGCTTTGGAAGGCTCGCTATCCACCACCAACCGCAGCTCCGCCTCTTCCATCGCGAGCAGCACCCGTGCATGCTGCTCGAAGATCGTTCCGCATCCCACAATGGCCGCTCCCGTTTTCTCCATCCGACTCACGCACCTTCCGCAGCCGGTTTAAGCAGCGTGTCCGGCGTCGTATTCACTGCCGCGTTCTGCGCTTCCAGACAAAGCCTGGCCGCTGTGAACGCGTGCTGCTGCGTCATCGCGTTCTCCGTGCGATGCAGGCAGTCCAGAATCAGCTGTCCGAAGAAAGGACAGCCTACCCTGCCGGATACCTGCTCGTAATGTTCCCCTTCCGCATCTACCCAGTACACATGATCTCCGGAATCCGAACGGGCCACATCCGTATATTTGCGCAGCTCGATATACCCTTCGGTTCCCAGGATAACCGTCCGCCCGTCGCCCCAGGTACCGAGCCCTTTGGGCGTCAGCCAGTCGACGCGGAAATACTGCGTCGCTCCGTTGTCGCCGACCAGCGTCGCGTCGCCGTAATCTTCCAGTTCGGGGTATTCCGGATTGCTGTAGTTGCCGACTTTGCTGTGCAGCACCTTGGCGCTCGTGCAGCCTGCATAATGCAGGAACTGCTCGATCTGGTGGCTGCCGATATCGCACAGGATGCCGCCGTAATCTTCGCGGCGGAAGAACCAGTCCGGCCGCCCGGCGGCGTTCAGCCGGTGCGGGCCGGTGCCCATCACCTGTACGACGCGGCCGATCGCTCCCTGACGGATCAGCTGATCCGCATAGACCGCACTCTCGACATGCAGCCGCTCGCTGTAATAGACCATATACTTTCGCCCGGTGCGGGCTGCGCACGCTTCCGCTTCATCCAATTGTGTAAGCGTCGTAAACGGAGCCTTGTCCGTAAAGTAATCTTTGCCGCTTTCCATCACCCGGACGCCCAGCGGTCCGCGCTTCGCCGGAATCGCAGCCGATGCGACCAGCCTCACCTCCGGATCGGCCAGAATATCCTCCAGCGAATCCGCCGCACGCACGCCGGGGAAAGACTCGATAAAAGCCGCCGTTTTTTGCGAATCCGGATCGTATACCCATTTCAAGGTGCCGCCGGCCTCGATCAGCCCGTTGCACATTCCGTTGATATGTCCGTGATCCAGCGCCGCGGCCGCAAACACGAATTCGCCCGGCCCGACAACCGGCTTCGCCTCGTGTTTGGGAGCATAGTTCATTCCGTCTTTTCTTTCCATGTTTTGTCCCGCCCTTTCCGGTTCCTGTTCGTCCTTACATCGTTTTCTCCCGCTCCAGCAGTTCATGCAGGTAATCCAGACTCATCTTCACGCTTTCGAACGGATCGCGCCGACAGACGTCCTGCTCGACGACATACCATTCCACCCCGGTCGCCCGGCAGGCTTCGATGATGGCCGGATAATTCATGTTCCCGTGTCCCACTTCCGCAAAAACTCCTTGTCCGTCCACGATCTGCATATCCTTAAGATGGACCACCTGCATCCGCCCTTTGACCTTATGCGCCCACTGCGCCGGATCGCCGCCGCCCGCCTGTACCCAGTACATGTCCAGCTCGAACCCGAAAGCTTCCGGATCGCTTTCTTCCAACAGAATATCCATCGCGGTTTTGCCGCCGTATTGTTCGAATTCGATCTGATGATTGTGATACACGAACTGCAGGTCATACTCTTGTTTGAGCCGCTGCCCGATTTCCGAAGCTTCCTTCGCGAACGTCCGGTAGCCTTCCGCGCTGCCGCGGTACCGGTCCGGGACCATGCCGAGCCCGACGTATTTGCAATCCCACAGCCGATGCTGCTCCGCGACCGCCCGAAGTTCTCCGGTCAGCCGGTCGTACGGAATATGCGTGGCGCAGATTGCCAGATCGTGCTGCAGGGCGAGTTCTTTCACCCGGCGCGGGTCGATCGGGCCAATCCCCGATACCTGCACCGCGTCGTAGCCTATGTTTTTCAACTTCCCAAAAGTGTCCGCCAGTCCTTGTTCCGTCTGCGCCTGTTCCCGAAACGTATACATCTGCGCGGCAATCGTCGATCTTTTCATCGAATTTCCGCCTCCTTGTGTTCGGCTCTTCCTGCCTTTTATCAAACGACTTTGCTTACCCGTGCGTACCCGATACGTTCAGCGTCGCCTCCGTACCTGTTTTCTTGACGAAAGTCGACTGTTCGATCCGTTCGTTCAATTTCGCCAAATATGCTTCTTCATCGATCGGAAGTTCGACCCAGCCGTCTGTCCAGCTCGACAAATGCATGGCATTCGACAAGGTCAATCCGCGGATCCCTTCTTCGCCGGGGGCAATCAGCTTTTCTCCGAACCGGATCGCGCGGGTAAAATTATTCAGGATCCCTTCGTGCTGAGCGCCTCCTCCGCTTTCGACCGGCACTTCGCATTTCCAGCATTCCGGTTCTCCGAACCCGCCTTTGTAGGTCGCATTGAACTCCGGTTCCGGCGTCCGCAGTCTCCAGAACGTGAGTTTATCGTCTTCGATTACGATTTTGCCGTTATCTCCCGAAATCTCGAAGCGGTTCGTGCCCGGTGCTTCGCCGACCGTCGTGACGAACAATCCGGTAGCTCCATTCTCATATTCCACATAAGCGGTGACGTCGTCTTCCACTTCGATATTGCGTTTTTTTCCAAAGCTGCAAAAAGCCCTGACCCGCTGCGGCATCATCCCCGTTGTCCACTGCCACAAATCAAGCTGATGCGGATCCTGGTTCAACAGCACGCCGCCGCCTTCGCCCTCCCAGGTTGCCCGCCAGCCGCCGGAATCGTAATAGCTCTGCGAACGGTACCAGTTGGTAATGATCCAGTTGGTCCGGCGGATCTCGCCCAGTTCTCCGGCCTGCACCAGATCGCGCAGTTTGCGGTAGAGAGGATTGGTCCGCTGATTGTACATGATCCCGAATACCAGACCCGACTCCGAGGCTTTCGCTGCTGCTTCATTCATCTGACGGACCGCTTTGGTATACACGCCGGCCGGCTTCTCGATCAGCACGTGCAGCCCGTATTGAAACGCTTCCACGGCAAGAGTCGGATGGTCGTAATGAGGCGTCGCAATCAGCACCGCGTCGATCTCTCCCGAGCGCATCAGCTCTTTCGGTTCCGAGTAGCGTTTAACGCTCTCGGGCAGTGCCTGTGCCGCCCAATCCAGCCTTTCCTGCCGCAGATCGCATACGGCGGTCAGAACGGCCCCTTCAATCCGTTCGATCAGACTGTGCGCATGGGCACTGCCCATATTGCCGATTCCGATAATACCGAATCTCACTGCTGCTTTTTTGTTCGTTTCCATATCTATCCCTCCACCTTTCACGGCTGTGGTTCCGAGTTTCATATCTCTTTGAGAATAACGCAGCCGCATGCCGAAGAACATGAATAGGATTAAGAACTTCTTGTCCAAAACTAAGGTGTTTTTGCTAAAAAGGTGTATACTGCGGATAATGAAACTTTACGAAAAGAGGAGGATTGGATGCGTTCTTACTCACAAAACGGCAAGGTTGAGCCCGAGTCGGCATCCCATTTTCGTACCGATACGATTGGCCGCCTGCTGGAAAATTTGACGGTGCATGTCTCCCATGCTTTTTATCGGGCGGGTTATTACGGCTGGAATGCTCCGCAGGAGAAACCGTCGTTCAATCGCCTTTACTATCTGACCGAAGGCGAAGGAGCGGTTACACTGGACGGGGTTCGCTACGAACCGCGTGCCGGCCAGCTGTTCATTATGCCTGCCGGAGCGGTTCAGACCCGATTCACTCCGCCGGAGAATCCGTATTCGCGTTACTTCTGCCATTTTGATGCCAAAATCGGCGGATGGCCGCTTTTTCGGGCAGGCTCCTTTTTTCACTTGGCCGATGCCGCCGATCCGCAGGCGATCGAAGCCCTATTCCGGGAAATGATCGAGCAGTCCGAACATCCGGGACCGTTTGCCGCCCTGCGTGTCAAAGCCTGCCTGCTTCAGCTGCTCGCCCATTGTCTGGAACAAAGCGGCGAAGACGGGTTTATGGACCGGTTTATCCAAGAGAGCGAACGGGGCAAGCTGGCTGCGGTGCTCGAATATATCGACGCCCGGCTGGACGAACCGCTCGAAGTCGATAATCTCGCGGAAGTCGTGCATCTTCATCCCAATTATTTTATCCCCTATTTCAAAAAACAAATGGGTACCACGCCTATGAATTATGTTCAGCATAAGCGTATCGAATTGGCTCGGCGGCTGCTTATTTCGAGTGATATGGGGATCTCGCTGATCGCGGATCGTGTCGGCATGGATCCGGCCCACTTTTCCCGCACATTCAAAAAAACAACCGGGGTCTCGCCCAGCGCTTACCGCAACAGTACCCGATAGGTCAAGATTGGCAAGCAGTCGGCAGCGTGCGCGGTCCAAATTGGATTTCCGATATCCCAGCAAAAAGGCCCCCAAAACCAAAGCCCTGAACAGGGTTTCGGTTTTGGGGGCCGGCTATTTACAATTCGTTTCATTTCCGTTCGTATCTTCCGCTTCTCCTAGCGCTTAAGTGTAGAATTGCATGTTGCTCGGCTTCAAACGCCCGAATAGGCCGAGAAAGCGCCGTCTACCGGGATAATAACTCCATTGACGAAACTTGCCGCCTCTTCACTGACCAGAAACAGCAGCGTGCCGACCAATTCATGCGCTTCGCCAAACCGGCCCATCGGGGTACTGTTCAGAATTTTGGCTGATCGATTCGTCAGCGTCCCATCTTCCTGTTTGAGCAGTTTTTCATTTTGCGCCGTCAGGAAGAAACCGGGGGCGATCGCGTTGACCCGGATTCCCGCTTTGGAAAAGTGTACCGCCAGCCACTGCGTAAAATTGCTTACCGCCGCTTTGGCTCCGCTGTATGCCGGAATTTTGGTCAGCGGGGTATAGGCATTCATCGAAGAAATATTGACGATTGCAGCGCCTTTTTTACCTGCCATATCCGGTGCAAATTCCTGACAGGGGAGCAGCGTCCCCAAGAAGTTGACATTGAGTACAAACTGCAGTCCTTCCGTCTCGAGATCAAAAAAATTAACGTGTTTTTCACCTTGTTCTGCCGGACCGCCGGGTTCCCAGTATTCTTCCGTTGTGGTCGCCCCCGGATGATTGCCGCCTGCTCCATTGACCAGAATGTCGCAGGGACCCAGCTCGTCCAGAATCCGTGCGTGTGCCGCTTGGAGTGCCGTTTTGTCGAGCACATCGGCCGCTACTCCGATCGCCCGGCCGCCTTTGGCTTCGACCTCCCGCGCTTTGGCTTCCGCTTCTTCGAGATTCCGGCTCAGTACGGCAACCGCTGCTCCGCATTCCGCCAGTGCATCCACAAACCCGGAGCACAGCACTCCTGTTCCTCCGGTCACTACAGCCACTTTTCCGTTCAGGTCAATATGAAACGGTAACTTCCCCATTTACGCTTCGTCCCTTCGGCGTATGTCTTCGTTCATCCAGCGGTTCGTTTGTCGGATCCTTTTGTACTCTGCACCGCCGGAATTTCGTTCTGACTTCAATCCTGCTGCGCTTTGGCTTTGCTTGCCGCTTCCGTTAATCCGTTGATATAGACCGCTCCCAGTGCACGATCATACAATCCGTAACCGGCTCGGCCGGTCTCTCCCCAGATCATCCGTCCATGGTCGGAACGAAACGGTCCGTCGAAGCCGTAATCGGTATAGGCTTTGACGATCTCATAGAAATCGAGCGAGCCGTTCTCGGACAAATGACCCGATTCGTGAAACGACTTGTCGCCGGTAATCTTGACGTTTCTCAAATGGGCAAAATGTACCCGATTACGAACTCCCCCGAAGTAACGCACCATTTCGACAAAATCGTTTCTTGGATCGCAGCCCAGCGAACCGGAACAAAGCGTCAGACCATGATAAGGAGATTCGTGCAGATTCAGAAACCGTTCCAGATTAGTCCGATTCGTGATGATTCGCGGCAGACCTAAGATCGGCCAAGGCGGATCATCGGGATGAATAGCCATCTTGACTCCACTCTCTTCGGCAGCCGGAATAATGCGTTCGATAAAATAGGCCAGGTTCTCCCACAACCGTTCTTCATCGACCTGTTCATACTGTTCCAGCAGATGCCCCAATCCGCCTTCTCCGTAAGAGGTATCCCAGCCGGGCAGTGCCAATTCGCCAAGCTTGGGATCCATTCGACGAATCGTTTCTTCTTCGTAGATCAACGTAGTCGACCCGTCGGGCAGTTCAAATTCGAGGTCCGAACGGGTCCAATCGAATACCGGCATAAAATTGTAGCAGACGACCGGGATGCCTTCCTTGCCCAGGTTGCGCAGCGTATTGGCGTAATTCTCAATATAGCGATCACGCGTCGGCAGACCCAGCTTGATGTCTTCATGCACCGGAACGCTCTCGATGACCGACAGCCGTAGTCCGACTTCTTCTACCCGCCGCTTGAGCGCGCGAATGTTCTCTACCGGCCATTCCTCGCCGACCGGAATATCGTAAATGGCGCTTACGATCCCTTTCATCCCGGGAATCTGCGCAATATGCTCCAGCTTGACGGGATCGTCTTCGCCGTACCAACGAAACGTCATCTCCACTTCGATCCACTCCTTCTGCGTTAAGTCTCCATACTGGCATACTAGCATGCCAGTATGAACGATGCAAGATTTCTATCTTTAATAAGTCTTTTGAGGATTAAAAGAGCCTTGTTTTTGCAAAGCTCCTCCAACTCGTACAGCTTTTTTTTAACCTCATATACGCTTTTTGCCATATACAAATAAGCGGGGGAAGCTCCTCATCAATCTGATGACATCGGATCAGGATTTCTTCTTGCACAGAATTAATGACTTCGAGCAAAATTTTAACAGAAACCACCCTCGGAAACCGAAATAAAAACGGTTAGACCTGCAATTCTTTCCACCGACTCATCGGTTCGATGATATGACGATGTACGGCTGATTCTACGTCATCTACTCTCTGTTCGGTGATCAGCTTGATTAGGTTTCGATGCTGCTCTATAGCTGGGGTAAAATCGTATTCGATTTCAAACATCAGTCTCATTCGGTTATAATGCGTGCTTAAACGAGTGATCGAATCCCAGACATGCTCTTTGCCGCACCCTCGGAATAACAGGCTATGAAATTCGTTATCCAGTTCATGAAACAGGAAAGCCGCACCTTGACGCTGCTGTAGGCTTTCCTGCTTCTCGACATTATGTTGAAGCAGCCGTACATCTTCTGCCGAGAATCGGTTGCAAGCCAGCAGCAGCACTTCTTTCTCCAAAGAAAAGCGCATAAATACGGCCTCGTCAATCAGCCCGGGATCGATCTTGGAGATATACGTGCCGACCTGAGGAATCACGTCGACCAAATATTCTTCTTTCAGTCTGGACATGACTTCGCGTACCGGCGTACGGGAAAGCTGAAGCGCCGCTGCCAGATCGACCTCGCTGATTGCTTTTCCCGGTTCCAGTGTCAGATTCATGATGTTTTGCCGAATAACTCGGTAGGCATAGTCTTTCCCGTTCTCGCCCGGCATTCTGTTTGTACCGCTCAACATTCCGAATCCACCTTTCTGTTCATTAACTTAGTATGATTCGCTTATTTTGCATAAGACGGATTGTAAAATGAAGTGCAACACCTCGAACTGAATACAAAAAGGGCTCATGGCCGGATTCGTGTAGAAT
>NZ_JAAZWC010000045.1 GCF_013185195.1 Saccharibacillus qingshengii | reverse complement strand
CTTTGGATTTATTCTGTTCTTATCCTAAACCCAAATCGGTTTATCTTCCATCTTTAGTTTTAAAACACGCCCTAGTAATTTCTATTGTGAATTGCAAAGTTGACGTAATGAAAAAGCTGTTGAAGGTAAACGCCTTGCGCTGAAACAGCAGTGCGATCATGGGTGCAGCCGCTGTAATTCTTTTATCGGAGAACAGGGCGGATTCAAAAGCGTGCGACTGTATGCCGGAAGCCGGAGCGGCTGGACCTCGTACGAGGATAATCCGGTGGCGCCCGCACGTTGGCCGCTCAACTCCTCGATCAACGTTTGGCTGACGAATCGGTCAACCTTTTATTCGCTTTCGTTTCCAAAAGTCTTGAAAGCGGTTTAAACTTGTGATATTTTATGTGTAACCGGTTACTCATTCGAGGTGAAAAGTATGGTTACGATAAAAGATGTCGCAAAACATGTAGGTGTATCGGTCGCTACCGTATCGCGGGTACTCAACGAAACCGGTTATGTGCACGAAGATACGCGCCGTATGGTGGAAAAGGCGATTCAAGAGCTGAATTATACGCCCAACGAGGTGGCCCGTTCCCTGTACAAGCGCAAATCGAAATTGATCGGATTGCTGCTGCCGGATATTACGAACCCGTATTTCCCACAGCTTGCCCGAGGCGTGGAAGACCGGATGCAGGAAAGCGGATTCCGTCTGATCTTCGGCAACAGCGACGAGAGCGAACAGAAAGAACGCGATTATATCCAGACTTTCGTGCAAAATAACGCGGTCGGCATTATCTCGTCCACCAATTTTCCGGGCATGGAAGCGTATCGGCGTTTGAATATACCGGTCGTGTTTTTGGATCGGATCTCCAGCGACCGTCCGGCCGTGTACGCGGACGGTCGGGAAGGCGGCCGGATCGCTGCGCAGCAGATCATCAAGCGGGGCAGCCGCCGAATTGCCGTACTGCAAGGCCCGGCGCATATCCGTCCGGCGCAGGATCGTTTTCAGGGAGCCGTCGAAGTGCTTCAGGATACGGGAGTTGCCTACGAAGTGATTCGGACCGCGTCGTTCGCGCTGACAGAGGCGGAGGAAAAAGCGAAAGAGCTGTTCGCTGCTTTTCCCGAGACGGACGGGGTCATCGCCAGCAACGATATGGCGGCGATCGCCGTACTGCACGAAGCGCTCCGATTAGGGAAAAAGGTGCCGGAAGACGTGCAGATTATCGGCTTTGACGATATTCCGCTGATCGGACTGCTGTCCCCGCCGCTGTCGACGATCCGCCAACCCGCTTACGATATGGGCTACAAAGCGGCAGAGTTAATGATCCGATTGATCGAAGGACAGCCGGTGGAGCAGCAGAATATCCAGATGCCGGTCGAGTTTGTCGAGCGGGGCAGTACACGAAAAATTCCAGAAAAAAGGCGGGAATAAGCATGAGCGTATATACGAAAAAACAGCCGCGCGTCGTCGTGGTCGGAAGCTGTTCGATGGATCTGGTCGTGACGTCTTCCAGACGGCCGGGGGCCGGGGAGACGGTACTTGGAGAAAGCTTCAAAACGGTGCCGGGCGGAAAAGGAGCCAACCAGGCGGTAGCTGCGGCAAGGCTGGGCGCGGACGTTTCCATGATCGGACGGGTCGGCGACGATTCGCTGGGGCAGACCATTTTGGACAACCTGAAACAAAACGGTGTTTGTACAGACAATGTGGAACCGGTTACACATTGTGAAAGCGGAACGGCGCATATCATTTTGGCGGAAGGCGATAACAGCATCATCGTCGTCGAAGCGGCCAACCGCCACGTAACGCCCGAATACGTGGAGCAAGCGCGCGCCGTGATCGAACAGGCCGACATCGTACTGATCCAGCAGGAGATTCCGGCCGAGACCGTGCTGCTGGTCAGCCGCATTTGCAAGCAGTCCGGCGTGCCTCTGCTGCTGAATCCCGCGCCTGCTCGCCCCGTGGAAGCCGAAGTGATCGAAAATAGCACCTATTTGACCCCGAATGAGCACGAAGCAAGCCTGTTGTTCGACGGAGCGGAGCTCGGCGAAAGTTTAAGGAAGTATCCGAATCGCCTGATCGTGACGGAAGGAAGCCGCGGCGCCCGTTATTTCGACGGACAAGAAGAAGCGGTCGTGCCTTCTTATCCTGTCGAAGCCGTCGATACGACGGGGGCGGGCGATACTTTCAATGCGGCCTTTGCGGTGGCTTTGGCCGAAGGGAAAAGCATCGCAGACAGCTTGCGCTTCGCCAACCGTGCAGCTTCGTTGTCCGTCACTCGCTTCGGTGCGCAGGGCGGCATGCCGAAGCGCGCAGAAGTGGAGGAGGCGCTGGCATGAAAAAACACGGCATACTGAACAGCCATATCTCCAAAGTCTTGGCTGATCTGGGGCATACCGATTATATCGTCATCGCCGACCTCGGACTTCCGGTGCCGCCGGGCGTGCCCAAGATCGACCTGGCGTTGACCTACGGCGTTCCCGGTTTCGAGCAGGTGGTCGAAATAGTGGCCGCCGATATGGAGATCGAGCAAGTCATGATCGCGGAAGAGATGATCGGGCAAAACGAAGCCGCTTACGCGTTCATGCACCGGACGTTCGAAGCATCGTCGATCGAATCATGCAGTCATGAAACGTTCAAGAAGCTGACCGCGGGAGCCAAAGCCATTATCCGTACCGGCGAAGCCAAGCCTTATGCCAACTGTATTTTGTACGCTGGCGTTTGTTTCGGAAACGAAGAATAGGAGGAAGCGGCATGCATATCGAAATGCAGGGCATTCATAAAGCTTTCGGTACGAACCAGGTATTGAAAGGTGTCGATTTCGAACTCAGGGCAGGCGAAGTGCATGCGCTGATGGGCGAGAACGGCGCGGGCAAGTCCACATTGATGAATATCTTGGTTGGGCTGCACGCGCTGGACGAAGGCCAGATCACGGTCGACGGCAAAGAAACGGTTTTCGCGAATCCCGGCGAGGCCGAAAAAGACGGCATCACGTTTATCCACCAAGAATTGAATATTTGGCCGGAAATGACCGTGCTGGAGAATCTGTTTATCGGCCGGGAACTGAACCTGCCGTACGGACTGCTGGATACGCGAAAAATGAAACGCCTTGCCCGTGAGCAGCTTCAGCGCTTGTCCGTCGACCTGCCGCTGAACAAGGAAGCCGGTGCTTGTTCGGTCGGACAGCAGCAGATGATCGAAATCGCCAAGGCGCTCATGACGGAGGCCAAAGTCATCATCATGGACGAGCCGACAGCGGCATTGACCGAACGCGAGTTCGTCAAGCTGTTTGAAATCATTCGTGCGCTAAAAGCCGAAGGCGTGTCCGTCGTATACATTTCGCACCGAATGGAAGAGATCTTTGCGATCTGCGACCGGATCACCGTGATGCGCGACGGCATTACGGTGGATACGAAAGAGATCCCGGCGACGAACTTTGACGAAGTCGTGCGCAAGATGGTCGGACGCGAACTGACCGAGCGTTATCCGAAGCGGAATCCGAAGCCCGGCGACGTCATATTGGAAGTGCGAAACGCGACGCGGCGCGGATTGTTCGAAAACGTCAGCTTCAACGTCCGGGCCGGGGAAGTCGTCGGATTCTCGGGTCTGATGGGCGCGGGGCGCACGGAAATCATGCGGGCGATCTTCGGTCTGGACAAGCTCGACGGCGGCCAGATCGTACTGCGGGGCAAAAAGATCAACATCCGCCGCCCGGAAGACGCGGTGCGGCATGGAATCGGCTTCATTACCGAAGACCGCAAAGACGAAGGCCTTGTGCTCGACTTCTCGATTCGCGAAAACATGGCGCTGCCGAACCTGTTCAGTTTTACGTCCAAAGGCTTTATCTCATTGCGCAAAGAGCGCGAGTTCGTGGATACGCTGGTCAAGCGATTGCAGGTCAAAACGCAGTCCACCGAAACACCGGTCAGGAGCCTGTCGGGAGGCAACCAACAAAAGGTCGTCATCGCCAAATGGATCGGCATCGGACCAAGCCTGCTTATTCTCGACGAGCCGACGCGCGGCGTGGACGTGGGCGCCAAGCGTGAAATCTATCAGTTGATCAACGAGCTGACGGACCGCGGCGTGGCGATCATTATGGTGTCCTCCGAGCTTCCCGAGGTACTGGGCATGAGCGACCGGATCATCGTGGTGCATGAAGGCCATATCGGCGGCGAGCTTGCGGGCAGCGAAGCGACGCAGGAAAATATTATGACTTTAGCTACAGGAGGACAATAAGATGCAAAAATCAGCTTCCGCAGCCGATTCCGGCAAACGTTTCAAAGTATCGGAGGTTACGCAAAAACTCGGTCCATTGCTCGGGTTTATCATTTTGGTCGTGATCGTATCCATATTGAACCCGGCATTTTTGGAACCGCTTAATATTCTGAATCTGTTTCGCCAAGTGGCGATTAACGCGCTGATCGCGTTCGGCATGACCTTCGTCATTTTGACCGGCGGCATCGACCTTTCGGTCGGCTCGATCCTGGCGTTATCCAGCGCGTTCGTCGCGAATCTCATGCTGGCCGGCGTCGATCCGATTCTGGCGATTGTGATCGGCTGTATCGCCGGCGCGGTCATGGGAGCGGTGAACGGCCTGTTGATCACAAAAGGCAAAATGGCTCCGTTTATCGCGACGCTTGCTACGATGACCGTTTTCCGGGGCTTGACGCTCGTCTACACCAACGGCAATCCGATCACGGGTCTGGGCGACGATCTGTCGTTCCAATTGTTCGGCCGCGGTTATTTCTTGGGGATTCCGGTCCCGGCGATCACCATGATGATCGTATTCGCGATTCTCTGGACGATTTTGCATAAAACGGCTTTCGGCCGTAAAACGTACGCGATCGGCGGCAACGAAAAAGCGGCCATCGTATCGGGCATCAAAGTACACCGCGTCAAGATCATGATCTACAGCTTGGCCGGCCTGCTGTCCGCGTTGGCGGGCGCTATTCTGATGTCCCGTCTGAATTCCGCGCAGCCTACGGCCGGACAATCGTACGAGCTGGACGCGATCGCGGCGGTCGTGCTGGGCGGAACCAGCCTGACGGGCGGACGCGGATGGATCGTCGGTACGCTGATCGGCGCGCTGATTATCGCCACGCTCAACAACGGTTTGAACCTGCTCGGCGTCTCCTCGTTCTTCCAGATGGTGGTCAAAGGCGTCGTGATCCTGATTGCCGTACTGATCGACCGCAAGCGGTCGGCTTAAAACAGAAAGAAGGTGACCTTATGAAAAAATTAACGACTACACTCGCCGCTTTGCTGGTGCTCCTGATGCTCGCCGGCTGCTCCATGCAGCCGCCGGCATGGGCCCGAACCAATCAGGCGTCCGACTCCGGCAAGATCAAAATCGGGCTGTCGATCTCGACTTTGAACAACCCGTTCTTCGTCTCGCTCAAAGACGGCGTAGAAGCGGAAGCACAGAAGCTGGGGATCGAAGTGATCGTCGTCGATGCGCAAAACGATTCGGCCAAACAAAGCAACGACGTGGACGATCTGCTTCAGCAGGGCGTGAACGCGCTGCTGGTGAATCCGACCGACTCGGCCGCGATCTCTTCCGCGGTGCAGGCGGCCAACGTGCTGGATATTCCGGTGATCGCGCTCGACCGTTCCGCGGATCAAGGCGACGTGAAAACACTTGTCGCCTCTGACAATGCCAAAGGCGGACAGATGGCGGCCGAATATCTGGTGCAGCAGCTTGGCGAAGGCGCTAAAGTAATCGAGCTGCAGGGCGTGCCGGGCGCGTCCGCGACGCGTGAACGGGGACGCGGCTTCCACGAGATTGCCGACAAGCAGCTCGACGTGATCGCCAGTCAAGCGGCCGATTTCGACCGTACCAAAGGATTGACCGTCATGGAAAACCTGCTGCAGGGCAATCCGGACGTACAGGCCGTATTCGCGCATAACGACGAAATGGCGCTCGGCGCGATCGAAGCCATCCAAAGCTCGGGCAAGGATATTCCGGTCGTCGGCTTCGACGGAAACGACGATGCGCTGACCTCGATCCAAAGCGGCAAACTGACCGCGACCGTGGCCCAGCAGCCGGATCTGATTGGCCAACTGGCCGTGAACGCCGCACGCGATGTGCTTCAAGGCAAGGAAGTGGAAGCCTCCATTCCGGCACCTCTGAAGCTCGTAACCAAAGAAGATTCGCAGCCTTAAAACAGGAAACGACCTCGGAATCTGCATGAAAGCAGAGAACGGGGTCGTTTTTTTGGTTAACCCCACCTTCGCTTCTCTTAGCCGTGCACCAAACTCTCCAGATCCGGCTGCAGTTTGCTGCGCAAAGCCAGCAGCATGATCCCGCCTACGAGGAAAGCGACGGCGTCCGCGACCACGAGCGACCAGACCACGCCGTGGAAGCCGTACATGGAGTTGGCGATAAACAGAACCGGAATCAGCGTAATGCCCTGAATTACGGCCATGACCAAGGCGGCGGTACCTTGCCCGGTTGCCTGGAAGATTCCCGTAAACAGCGCGGTCGCTCCCGAAATGAACAGGGACAGGAACGTTACCTGCAGGATGTAGCTGCCCATTTCGATCAACTGCGGATCGCGGGTGAACAGAGCGATCAGATGATCGGAAGTCAGGTAGACGACAATCCCGAAGATCGAAGCCAACAAGACAATCGTCTTGATCGTGAAACCGATCGCCTGCTTCATCCGGAGCCGATTGGCCGTGAACGAGAACGCGATCAGAGGCACGACGCCTTCGCAGAGGCCCATCAGGATGAACTCGGGAAACTGCAGCAGGCGCGACGAGATGCCGTAAGCCGCGGTCGCACGGTCGCCGTATTCGATCAGAAAATGATTCAGTATCAGCGACATGGCTCCCAGGAAGACACTCATGATAAACACGGGAATCCCGATCTTCAGCACATTGCCCACGATTTCTTTGGTCGCTTTGAACCATTTGAAAGAGATCGTCAGAAACGGGCTTTTGACGCCCATATGGTACAGGTAGAATACGCATGCGGCCAGATTGGCGGCAACGGTTGCGGAAGCTACGCCAACGATATCCCCGTGAAGAACGAAGATCACCAGCGCATCAAGCGCAATATTCACAACGACACTGATCAGCATGCCGATCATCGACGTCATGGCGGCTCCTTCGGAGCGCACGATATTTTCCAGCGTAAAGCACAAGACGACAACCGGCGAACCGATCAGCATGACCGTGACATAATCTTTGGTAAACTCAAAAGAGTTGGACGTCGCACCGAGGCCGTGCACGATCGGATCGATCAGCGGGAGGCCGACAGCGATCGCGATCAGGCCAAGGAGCAGACTGCCGTAGACCGCAAAAGAAGAGACTTGTTTGATCTTGTCATATTGTTTCTCGCCGAGCAGACGGGAGATGAATGTACCGCTGCCCATGCCGACCAGATTGCCCAGAGCCATGATAAGAGCAAATAACGGCAGCGTCAGCGCGAGCGCGGTCAGCATCTCCGTATTGTGCAGCGTGCCAAGGAAATACGCGTTCAGGATCGAATACACCACACTCATGGACATGCCGAGCATCATAGGTACGGCGAAGTGGGCCACGGCTTTCGTAATCGGTGCTTTTTCAAAATAATGGAGGTTTTCTGCATCCATGTCGGAACCTTCTTTCTTTTTTTGGTGGGGGAAAAGGGAAGTGGACGAAATTATCTAACGGCGTTAGTTTGTACCTTACGGTGTTAGATGATATCATGGGAGTGTGGACTTGTAAACAACAAACTTACAGTGTTAGATAAAAGATTTGAACAAGAAAGGCGGATTCGATGAAAAAGCAGCAGCCGCAAATTTCGGAAGACAAAATCCTCGAAGCTTCGTGGGAACTTTTGCGGGAGGGGGATATCGAGAAATTCAGTATGCGGAAACTGGCCGATCGCCTGGGCATCCAGGCCCCTTCCCTTTACTGGCATTTCAAGAGCAAGCAGGACCTCTACCAGAGGATGGCCAATCGCATCTCGAAGACCATTGTGGAAGAATTCGAGTCAGAGGGAAGCTGGCGGGAGCAGATCACGACCCTTGCGCTTACTATGAGGAGCGTCCTCGGCCGTTATCCGTGCGCCGTGCAGCTGACAATGATGACGCTGCCGCACGAACCGGATACGATCCGTTTTACGAATCTGATGCTGCTCTGCGTCGAGGAGACGCCGCTTACCCAGGAAGAGAAATTCCAGGTCATGCTGAGTCTGGCCAATTACGTCTATTATTTTGTTCTGGATAACGATCAGCATCAGCGGAATGTGGCAGTGGTACTCGAGGAAAAGCAGCAGGACCCGCAGGGGCAGATCAACGGGCTGCTGGATACGATGAGCGAATCGGAAGCGGGGCTGTTTCGCCGTTTGTACAGAAGCGGGATGTTCGAAGTGATGGGAAGCGACGAATCGTTCGAATTCGGACTGAAAGTGATTGTCCTGGGGATCGAGCAGGTGATTGCGGAGCGGCAGGGAAACGAAGCTTAACGATAGAGACAGCAAACAGCCCGCGTCCTGCGCGGGCTGTTTGGTGGTTCGGCGGGTTATTCCCAAAAATACTCCATCTCCCGGCTGCCGATATCCCAAGCTTTTTGATGGCCTTCGAGGGTGATCGTCAGCTCGTCGGCTTGTTCGAAATGCCACTCGAAGCTATACGGTTCATGAGCTTGATTTTGATCGGAACTGGATAGAATCTCCTTCCCGTCTACGGAAACGCTTATACTTCCCTCGAAATCTTCGGAGTCGGGAATACCGTACTGCAGGGTGAAATGAAGCTCTTTGCGGTCCAACTTGTAACGATACGTTTCGGTCTGTGAGGCTCCGGAATCGTAGACATTGAACTCGGGAGAGATCGTCTGACCGCCAATTTCAAAAAGGGAAGGCCCGGTGCCCGGCGCCGCTTTTCCGCTGCTGTCGATCCATTCGTCCATCACCTGGAAAGGCCCCGAGTTTTTGGTGGAGGCTTTATCGATTCCGCTGCCGATTCCCCATACGCCGACAAGCATCAAAGCGATGGAGGCGCCCATGACGACAATCTTTTCCAATGGGTCTTGGCGCGCATTCCCAGTCGGTACGCCCCGAATCCGATCGACGCGCCCAACGCATTTGTCAGGACGTCGCCCAGATCGAAACTGCCCAGGAAAGTCAGAGCCTGCACGGTTTCCAGGATAAGGATGGACAGGATGAATCCGCCGAGGAAAGATACGAACCGTATCGGCCGAAGCAGGGGAACCAGGATGCCAAAAGGAATAAACGCGGCCACATTTCCCAAACTTACGAGATCCATTAGACTGGGAGAAAGAAGCTCGGACAGGTCAGGTAATTTGAAGAAATTTCCGGGTGCAAAAATAAAGGTGTAGCTGTGGATCTGAGCGGCATCATCGGTACGGCCAAAAGCGAAAAACATAACATAAACAATAAAAGCGGTATAGAGCAGGGCTGCGATGAGAATATTCTTGCGTGATTTTAACATGATTCGCTCCTTTGGGAAAACCTATTCGTACAGAAGACGGACTCGGATTCCTTTATGTATCAAACGGCGGAGCTCTCTTCAGAAAGGAGGAAGGACCGTGACGACTTTGCGCAAACCGACGGGCAGGCTGTACACTTCCAATCTGCCGGGACTCAAAAAACTCAACAAGCCGGCCGACCGGCTGCTCATCACACGGGCGGGGGCGGAGATTTCGAACGTTGAACCGGTCCGGGCGCTGTCTCCTTCGCCGGAGCTGTTTCATAGGTATCTGGACGAATGGAAAGACCGGCCGGATAAGAGTTGGTGGCCCGAATACGAACGGCGTTTCCGGCGGGAACTTGAGAGCGGAGAGAAACGGACCGCTTTGCGGGAGGTGTATAAAAGGCTGCTTCGAGGGCAGGATGTGGTCCTGATCTGCTTCTGCAAAGACCACCGCTACTGCCACCGCAGACTGGTCGGGGAATTCTACGAGGAATATGGAGTGCAAGCCGAAGAACTGAATCCGGTGACGGTGGAGCAGATTGATTTGTTTTGAACGGACAAGCGGCGAGAGAACGGGAAGCGGCGCCGCAGTTTGCCGATTCCGTGCAGCAAAAAAAGCCCGCGTCTATCGCGGGCTTTTCCTATACGCTTAACTTTTTACGGCTGGTACCGGGTCACATCTGTCGCCACATGCTCCAGTTTGGTCTTGCTCAGCGATTGATAAGGGGCATAAATCGTGACGAACCGGTCGTCCAGCGGGAACGTCAGCATGTCTTTGCCGCCGACTTTGTACCATTTGCCTTTGACGTTGTTGGAGTTCGGAAGGGTTACGGTTGTACCTTTGTAGCTGTAGGAGTCGTCGCGCGGCGAGATGGAGACTTTCATGTATTTGAACACGAAAGTTACGCTGTCGGCACCGGCGCTGACCTTTTTGAAAGTATCGCCTGTAATCATGCGCGACGGTACGTAAGGCGTCTCGAATCCGTCAAAAGCGGCGAAGGCTTTGACAATGCTTTTGTACTGAGCAGCCGTATAAGGGACATTGCTCACGTAAATTTTCGGGGAGGCTTTGGGGGTCGTCGAAGCGGCGACTGTAGAGCTTGCGGCAGGGGCTGCGGAAGCGGTCTGTGCCGATACGGTTCCTGTCAGCAGTACGCCTGCGGCCAGGGAAGCTGCAATCCATTGTGGGTAACGCATGATTCATCCATCTCCTTCGGAATCTTGTTTTCTTCTACGTCCTTATCTTAACCGCCGAATGTATCCATCGTGGAACCGAATTGTATCCGGGGTGTAAACAATTCCTCGAGACGAAGCGGACTTGACTTAGAGTGAACTCCAAGGGGTAAAGTAAATAGAGAATCAGTCTATCGCAACCTACACGAAAAGGAGCGGATCCAAATGAAGCAAGCTTATCTTCGAACACCGCAGCACAAATTGAACTCGGGGTTTGGGCTGCGCAGTACGGCGGAAGAAGTTTTGAACGGAATCGATCTGTCGGGCAAGCTGGCTCTGGTAACGGGCGGTTATTCCGGCCTGGGTCTTGAGACAACCAAAGCGCTTGTCAGCGCCGGAGCGCGTGTCATCGTCCCTGCCCGCCGTCCGGAAGCCGCTCAAGAAGCGCTGGCTGGGGTGAAGAACGTGGAAGTGGATCGCCTTGATCTGTCGGATCTGGACAGTGTCCAAGCGTTTGCGGACCGTATGCTGGCAGACGGCCGCAGTATCGATCTGGCGATCTTGAACGCCGGCGTGATGGCAAGTCCGGAGACGCGCGTCGGTCCGGGGTGGGAGCTGCAGTTCGCGACCAATCATCTTGGACATTTTGCTCTGATTAACCGGTTATGGCCGCTGCTCACGGCAGGCGACGGTGCCCGGGTCGTGGCGACTTCGTCGACCGGTCACCATTTCTCGCCGATCCGTTGGGACAATCTGAACTTCGAAGGCAATTATCATAAGTTTGAAGCTTACGGTCAATCCAAGACGGCGAATTCGCTGTTCGCGGTGGAGCTCGACCGCCGCGGCGCGCCGCAGGGCGTTCGGGCGTTCGCCGCCCATCCCGGCGGTATTCTTACGCCGCTTCAGCGGCATCTCAGCCGGGAAGAGATGGTTGCGCTGAAATGGGTCGATGAAGAAGGCAACGGTATCAATCCCGGATTCAAGACCCCGGAGCAGGGAGCGGCAACCCAGGTCTGGGCCGCTGCTTCGCCGCAGCTTGAAGGCAGAGGAGGCGTGTACTGCGAAGATTGCGATATCGCCGAACCGGTACCGGCAAGCGGGGAGCGGACCGGAGTCAAAGCGTATGCCGTCGATCCGGAAGAAGCGAAACGTCTATGGGAGCTGTCGATTGAGCTGACCGGCGTGAGCGGGGCGTAACGGAAAACTTGGAATAAAGGTCTAGGGGAAGTCTGCATCTAATGCAGACTTCTCACACTTTCACGACATGTTAAGAAGTCTGCATTTGATGCGGACTTCTTTTTTGCTTTTTCGACGGATCAACAAAATTTTGAAAAGTGCTTAATCTCTTGCCTAATAATTCCGATATCTATAAAGCGGTACGTACAAGTATGCGATCTTGACCTGTCGGTTGCCGACAGCGTTCTACATCAGGGCTGCACCGCTATCATGAACTACGAAAAGGACGGGGTCGGGCATGGATCGTAAAGACATTATTCTCTGGAAACGCAACAAATTGGTAAGTTACATGATGTGGGCGATCGTCTCGATCAGCGCAACGCTGGCGATTATCGTACCGGAGTTTTTGACCGTCGTACTGATCTCTTTGATCGTACCGGTTGTGGTCACAGTCGCTAATATTTTCAAAAAGTGGATTCGCATCGTTCCCTGGATCGTTACGGTCTGGGTCATCGCAAGCGCAGTCGTAATCAATCTCGAACAAATCAGTATTGTGCAGGGGATTCTTATCCTGCTGCCGCTGCTGCTCTATCCGAACAGCAGGCACTACAATATTTCATTCGGGATCGTGCTGGTTTACTTTGGCGTGCATATGCTCGTGAAGCCCGCAGCAGATGCGGCCGTTCTGTTCAATGATAGCGTCAGTCTGAGCATGTTCGCCGTGTCGGGAATCATTCTGATCACGCTGTCGAACGTGAACAAGAAACTGTTCTTGAGCAGCGAGAAGCGCCGGGCCGAAGTGGAACAGTCGCAGGTACGCGTCGAAGCCATGCTGAACCGGGTCCGCGAGTCGGTGGAAGGATTGACCGGATTCACCGAAGAATTGAAACGCAAAGTCAACGACACCGTTTCGGTCTCCGATGAAATCACGATCGGCTTCGGCGAAGTGGCACGTGGCGTAGAACTGCAGGCGGCCAACGTAGCGGAGATCTCCGAATCGCTGGCCGTCACGGACAGCCATATTCAGGACGTAGCTTCGTATTCGCAGCAGATGAAAGGCATTTCGGCGGATATGGCCGGAAGCACGGAGGTCGGCAGTTCGAAAATGGATCTGCTGAATACGCAGATGGACGATCTGTATACGGCGATGAAGACGACTGCCGAAGACATGCAGAGCTTCAACAAGGAAAGCGAGTCCATGACGACGATCCTGAACGGCATTTCCGATATCGCCCGTCAGACGAATCTGCTGGCTCTGAATGCCGCGATCGAAGCGGCCCGGGCCGGCGAACATGGCAAAGGCTTTGCCGTCGTATCGGACGAAGTGCGCAAGCTTGCCGAACATTCGGGGCAATCGGCAACCGACATCGGCGCGATTCTCGTTACGCTCCAGGGCCGTACTCGCGAGCTGACCCAACGTTTCGATCAGATGCAGGCTTCGCTTGAAGAAGGACGAGAAGGGGTTCGGACAGCGGAAGAAGCTTTCCGGACGATCAACGACAGTTCGCGCGAAGTGCTGACGCAGGCTTCGAATATGCAGAGCAGCTCCGTGACCATGCGGGATTCTTCCAGCCGGGTCGTGGGCGAAGTGACGGAAATCTCCAGTTTGACGGAGCAGTCCAGCGCCGCTTCGCAGGAAATTCTGGCAGGTATGGAGCAGCAGCGCGAGCTGACCCAGCAGATGGTTGCCAGCTTCCGGGAGCTGGAAGGATTGATCGTGGGACTGAACGAACTGGTAGCGGATTCCGACGAAACTTCGGCCGGCCGGATCGACGGGGTCCCGGCGAACCGTGTCCGGATATCGAGCGACCAAGTACCGGCTTAAGCCCGGAAAGAAGCTGTATCGGACCGGAAATGGAAAAAGAGAAAGAAATACAAAATAGAAATAGAAATAGAAAAACAGCCCGCGTTCGCCGCGGGCTGTTTTTTTTGGCTTCTTTTAGCTGCATTTTGTTGACGGCTGCTTCATCTATTTACGGGTGATGAGGCTCGTCTTTCGTTCAAATCGGAGGCTCGTCTTCATGCAGTTCGACGGATTTCAGCAGCAGCCGGGAAGTTCCCGTGCCGCTTGGATCTTCAATCTTGATCCCGACCGTTTTGACCTGGGAGAGGTCGACGCCCGGCGAATCCGCGGCAGCCGGCAGCGCCAGGGTAAGCTGCGTATAGCCGGAGGAATCGACGGACACGGAAGCGCCGCTGTCGGACCAGGTCCAGGCATCTCCGGTCTTGATGAACAGCCGGGCTTTCGCGCTGCCTTCGGACAGTTTCACGCGGGCGGTCAGTGTTCCCAGCCCGTCGATATTCAAGCGTTCCGGATTGACGGCCAGCTCGAACGATTCGTTGAAGTTTCCGTTCGGATCCTGTCCGGTATTGGCCAGGTTAAACGTCGTACTCAGCGCCTGTTCGGCCTCGTCGAACACAGGAGGCTGCGCTTGCGCGCTGGCTCTGTCAGCGATATTCCAGCCGGAGAGGTCTTCGGCCGAAGCGAATCCGTACAGCAGGCCGGGAGCATGCACATCCGGCTGTCCGCCGCCGCCATCGGTGAGGTCGGGCAGCGAAGGATCGTAAAGAGCGCGAATATCGTCCAGATAAAGCGTTCCTTCATGCGCAGCGCCGTCCATGGCGTTCACGTACAGATTGAAATTCTGAACCTGGCGCAGTCTTTCCGGGGTTAGAGGCCCCGGCTTGCCCCAGCTCATTTCGACCAGGTCTTTGAGCGGGATGACGATCTGCCCGTTTTGCCCCTGGACAACGGTCGGATAAGCTTCGAAATAACCGCCGTCGATCACCAGCTGTACGACCAGTTTCAACGGCTGTCCCTCCCGGGCATATCCTTCGGTTCCGTCCGATGCAATCCACAGACTGAGGGCATTATAATCGGACCAATCAAGCATGCCGAGGCTTTTGCCTACGCCCGTATAACCGGCATTGTTCAGTTTGTAATCCAGTTTCATGCCTTGGCTGCCCGAAGCTTTGCGGTCCGGGCTGAGCGAGACGGAAATATCGTCGCCGCCCGCTTTGGGATATTTGGCGGACAGAGCGTCGTCGCTGGAGCCGTAAGATTCGAAATCGTCGACCCGTGCCTTATCCGCTGCCGGTTCGGCATAGGTTCGATACAGACCGATGTCGTCGATATAAATCGGCAGTTCGCCGGATTGCACGAAGCCGCTGCCAACGATCGAAAGAGCGAGACCCGAGGCTGCTGCCGTCTTCGACGTATCGTTCAATTCGATCGAAGCATCGAATTGGTAATACGCAGCGCCGCCAAGCGTAACGGTCGGCAGATCGGACAAAGCCCGGTAAGTGCTGTCCATGCCGTATTTGTTGTCCCAGTCATCCGGAAGCTGCACGATTCCGCGCACAGCGGCCGTTCCGGTTTCATTTTGCGCCGCTGCGGGAATCCAGACCCTGAATTTCACTTTCCCGACTTCCGCCAGCCGGATGCCGTCCAGGCCTTGGGGAGTCAGCTGCAGCTTCAACTCCTGCCAGTTGTCGTCAGCCGTCAGGCCTTCCAGCACGCGCACGGCGAGTTTGCCGTCTCCGTCCGGTTCGGCATATCCCAACTCGGTTCGGATCGCCGAGCCGTTTCCGGCCGAACCCGACCACGTTCCATTGCTTTGGATCGAGCCCAGCTCGCTTGCCGAGCCGAATGAAAGAGTACGCAGCGGCAGTTCCTTGATCTTCACAAAGACCGTCAGCTGCTGGACCAGCGGCTCGGGCAAAGCTCCGTACGCTTTGACGGTAATCGAAGTCGAAGTGCCGTTCAGAGCGGCGTCCGGATTCCATACGGCGGAATAGTAGCCGTCCGGCCCCAGCGTCATCGGGGTTTCCGTGCCGGAATCGCCTGCCGTATAGACGACGCGGTCCGGCGTGAAGTTCGCCGTTTTGGCCCGGATAACCGCTGAAGTTCCCGTTACCGTTCCGATATCGTGGGGCGTGACAATATGCAGCAGCGGAGCCTGCGGAGCGGAGCCGACGACCTGCCCGTATTTGTTGTCCGTCCGGATATCGCTTGCAAACGCCGTATACGGATCACGCTCGAAATCGGTAAAATCGTTCAGCAGCTCGTGATCGCTTTTGCCCGGGACGTTCTTGTAAGGCACATACAGATTGTTGCCTTCGCCGAAGTTGGCCCAGGTCAGCATATAGGAGATCCGGGAAGCATCGGGATCTGCTTGGATGGCATTCAGCACTTTGGTGAACCACTGTTTGTCGTTGTTGCCGGTTGTTTTCATGCCTGCGGCGCTGTAGCCGTATTCCGACAGCGTGACGATTTTGCTTTTGGACTGGGCCAGCTTGGAAATCATCTTCAAATCGCCGACCAGACCGTTCAAGAATCCTTCCGAACCGGCGTTGTCTTTGTTGTCGTATTGGTCCATGCCGAGGATATCGACGTACGCATCGCCCGGATACGTTTTCAGATACTCCGCTTCGTTTCCGTTGAACGATCCGTTCGGAGAGAAGACATACAGGAAATTGTGGACACCCTTGACGTCTCTCAGATATTCGACGGTGTAGCGGTAGAGCTCGATATATTCGCTTCTGGTCGTCGTGGTGGCACCCCACCAGAACCAGCCTCCGTTTTGTTCATGAAAAGGACGGAACAAGACGGGAATCGGCTGTCCGGAATCGTCTTGGAGCTGGTTGGCGAAGTTGGCGATCCGGTCGAGATAAGCATTGAACTCGGCGTTCTTGTCGCCGCCGGGCAGAATCCGGGCCGCAACGGAAGATTCGGCGCCCCGGGTATTGCCGGTGTCGTTGAAGCTTCCGCCGGTTGCAAAATTGTACGGATGCGTGCTCAGGGTTACGATTCCACCCAGTTTATCGGCTTGTTTCATGGCCGCGGTCAGTCCCAGACGGCTCGCTTCGTAATTGCCGCTGACGCCGGGCGGCGATTCGTAGCCGTCCAGCGAGAGCGTATCCCAGCCGAACACGGCCGGATAGTCGCCGGTAGAGCTGTACACGTCCGAGATGACGCTGCCTTTGTCGTCTTTGCCCGCAAAAGACACCGTTGTATCGTGCTGATGGCCGAACAGGACCTGTTTGCCGCTTTTTTCTTCGAGATAGGCAAAGAGCGATCGGGTCGATGCCGAAGCATTCGGATCGGCGAGGCGAACGAGGCGGGTCTCATCCGTACCCTCGCCCGTATCTCCCGGAGAGCCGCCGCTGCCGGTGTTTCCGCCGCTTGGCTGCGCCGCGGGAGTCGAGGCGGAAGGGGAGGGAACAGGCACTGCGGAAGCTGCGGTAAATACGCCTTCCCGCAGCGCCTCCCCGTTGCGGGTCACCCCTGAGGTGAGGACTTCCAGACGCTTTATCATTCCCTCAACGTTTAGCGCCGACCCTTCGGCGCCCTGCTCGATCAGAGCCGTTTCAATGACCGAACCGGTCTCTACATCGATCTGCGCCGGCGACTCTACGGACAGCTGCCGGACCGTAGAAGAACCTTCCAGCGAGACCCGAACCCGGCCGTCCGGCCGATCGACGACGACCCGGCCCAGCTTGGCATTTTTGAAATGGATCGAACGGTCGCCGCCGCCCGCCACATATACGGTGCCGTCGACAACCAGATTTTCGAATTCGGCGTCGCCTTCTCCGATTCCCGGCGTCACATACAGGTTGCCCGCGATCCGCGTATCGTGGAGCGTTACGCCGCTGCGGTTCACCAGCGCGCCGCCGGCGAGGGTTCTGCCGGATACGCGGCCCGGCTCCGCGTAATAGCCGCTGACCAGGCGGTCGAACAAGCTGACCACTTCCGCTCTTGTAATAGGGGCGTGCGGACGGAACGAACCGTCCGGATAGCCGGTAATCAGACCCTGCATGGCATGAACGGATTCGGCCGCATAAGCGGAAATTTCCTTATCATCGACAAAAGAAGAAGAGGTCTTTGAAGGCTCCAGCGAGAAGACGCCCGCCAGCAGAACCGCGGCATCCTGCCGGCTGAGAGGCGTGTTCGCGCGGGCTTCATTGCCCGGGAATCCCCGGTAATAGCCGGCCTGCCGGGCGATCGACAGATCTTCGGCATACCAGCTTTCTGCGGCCGTATCGGAGAACGGGGCAGTCGAACGTGCGGTGAATCCGAATAACCGGTTAACCATACTCACAAGTTCCGCGCGGGTGACTTGACGATCCGGCCGAAAGTCGCCGTTTGCGTAACCCTGCACGATCTTGTTTGTTTTCCATCTGTCGATACTGGCGTGTGCCCAGTGCGAGTTCCAGTCTCCCGGAGCCTGTTCGGCTGCGGATACCGGGATGACCGTAACCAGCAGCGTAACGGCAGCCAATGCCGCCGTAAATAATTTTTTGAACGCTCTCAAATGAAGGGCCTCCTTTTTTGTAAGGGTTTTCAAATAATAATTCTCGCAAATATTAGCATCTAAAATATCGAATTACAATAACGTTTTTTTGGTCGATTGCAGTTTTTACCGCGAAATCAGCTTTTTCAAAGACAAGTTAAGCTAAATAAGAACTAATAAATCAAAATTTAATGCTAACGAAAAAATAACAGCCAAAAAAACGGGCACCATAATTCAAAAACCAAGCCCAATAAGGATAAAAGGGAACCAAAAAAAGCCAAGCCGGAACAGACGGAAAAAGAAGAACGGATTGAGCGAAAGTGTCAAGCAAATAAAAATGCACATCGACGCAAAAAGTTTAAAAAAAGGGCTTTCGATTGAGAAGGCGGAAGACTATTCGGACTTGAGACCCGGAAGATACAGGTTCGTTTCGCCGATTGAACTCTTACCGCGCTCCCGATACAATAGAGAAGATTTGCAAAAACGGTTGGAAAATCGACGAAGTGCGTGTCGTCATGCCGGCGGATGTTGGATAAACCGAGGGGCAGACACTTTTTGTATCGTCTATGTAGAGTAAGACGTGCTGAACCACATCCAAACTTTTAATTCAAAGGAGATTTTACAAATGACGAATTGTCAATCCAAGTGCAACAGTTCGTCCTGAAACGATTCGTGCGTCGACTTCCAGCCTAAACATTTAC
>NZ_JAAZWC010000044.1 GCF_013185195.1 Saccharibacillus qingshengii | reverse complement strand
AAGACGGGATCGGTGTCCCAACAAAACATGCGTTATTTCACCCCGTGTTTCCTCCAGTATAAAGAAAAAGTTCATCCCCGAACTAGCCGGGGATGAACTGAGAATACCAACATAATATTCACGCTACGGGCATACGCCCTTGATCCGGCATTCGCCGGATACTCGACATGCGCCGGATACTCGACATGCGTCGAGTCGTGAATACAGGAACGTTATGTGACATACCGTAAACCATTTATTTAAGAGGGTGAAACCATGGAGCAGGTCGATCTAACCCGAACCCTTGAAGAGCTTGAAGGCGAGTCTTGGGATGAACCGAATTTTGCTTCCTCATTAGTAAGGCAAGTCCATCGATTAAGGAAAAAACCTCTTTGTGAATGGAACAATGAAGAGTTAAGGCTTTTGATCGGGCAACAAATGAATCTAGATTTGCTTTTGCCATTAGCCCTAGAGCGATTAATACAGAACCCATTTACATCAGGAGATTTATATATCGGAGATTTATTTTGTTCCGTACTTAAAGTTGATCAAGAATATTGGGAAGATCATAGAGAATTAACGAATGAATTAAATGAAGTAATTAGAATATATGAAGAAGTGACAAAGACATTGGAAGAGCAAATAAGTAAATACAGAAGTGATTATTTATAAGTCGATTCAGCAAGCCCAGTACATCACATAACATCCTATTCACGCTGCGGACATTCGTCCTTGGCGAGGCATTCGCCAGCCAATCGGCATACGCCGAGTCGTGAATATAGGAACGTTGTCTGCAATTTATTCAAAACTGTAAAATAATCAATAAAGGATGATGTATATGATACTTGAAATTGCTACTCTCCAAGTCAAGCCTGGAATGACAAATGAATTTGAACATAATTTTATTATAGCTTCTAAGATCATATCTAAGATGAAGGGCTATTTGAAACATGAACTGCAAAAGTGTGTAGAAGACACGAATAAGTACGTATTGTTAGTCCAATGGGAAACCCTTGAAGACCATACGATTGGATTTAGGGAATCAGAAGAATATAAAGAATGGAAAGAACTATTACATCATTTTTACAACCCCTTTCCGACAGTAGAACATTTCGAAATGATTACGTATACAGAAAGAACACCAATAATTGAAACAACAGCTCCTAGAAATTTAAAGGAACTTTAGTGCGTACCTCCAAAAGAGCATGGACAACAGATAAAATCATATTCACGCTGCGGACATTCGCCCTTGGCCCAGCATTCGCCCAACAACGGGCAGTTAAGCGTAACTTCCGGGGAATGTAAACGTCCAAGTAAGGAGCGAGGAGGCAGGCCTTTTATGGGAGCAGCGAATGTATGGGATGCGGAGTGGGAGGTTGACGAAGAGCTGGCGCGGACGCTGATCGACAGACAATTCCCTCAGCTGTCAGCGAAGCCTGTGAAGCGATTGGGCTGGGGCTGGGACAATACCGTTTTTCTCATCGGTGACGAGTACATGTTCCGGTTTCCAAGAAGAACGGTTGCCGTTGGCCCGATTCGGACGGAAGGGAAGCTGCTGCCGAAGCTGGAGCCCTATATGACCATCCCTTATCCAAAACCGTTGTTTTACGGCGAAGCCAGTGACGAATACCCGGCACCCTTTCTCGGCTATGCCTACGTGCCTGGAGATTTCCCTATCGGTTTGACGGAAGAACGACGGGCTTTATCGGCAGAGAAGCTGGCGGCATTTTTGCGGAGATTGCATGAGTTTCCGGTGCAGACGGCGCTGGAGTGCGGAGTTCAGCAGGATCATCGAAACTTGACGGACATCGCAGCGCGCAAAGTGAAATTGGAAGGTTTTCTATCGAAAGTGGCTGAACACTTGTCGCTGGAGGAGTCCGGTGTGATCGAAGCGTATATGAGCAGGCTGCAAACGGACCGGGTCGAGGCGGTGAATGTACTGCTACATGGGGACCTTCATTTCAAAAATATGCTTGTGGATGAGAACGGGATCGTTTCCGGCATCATTGATTGGGGCGATCTGAATGTAGGCCATCCGGCTTGCGATTTGAGCGCTGCTTACAGCTTTTTACCCCCTGACGCTCGCGGCGTGTTTTTCGAAACGTACGGAGGAGCGAACGAGGAAACGAAGCTGCTGGCGCGGCTGATCGCGGTATACATCCCCGTACTGATCTTGATGCAAGCGATCGATGACGGGAATGAAGCGATTGCGGCAGAGGCGAAATCCAACATCATGCGGGCACTGACGGATTAGACTTAGACAGCAAACGACTCAGCCTAGGATAAGAGGTATCTAAGGCGGGGTCGTTTCGTGAATAGAGGAGAATGGGATGGCAAATCATAAGTATCCCGAGAATTACTTTGAACACTACATTGTTAGTTTTTCAGGCATCGGTCATACACCAAATGAAGATGGATTTGAACAGCTGGCAAAGTTCTACATGGATATGGAAGGGCTCGACGAATTCTCCAACCTAATAAAAGAGATACAAAGGGTAAAAGAATCTCGGACTGCATAACGGCTGTACTAAATCTTTATTCAACCCTCATAGAAATCTCAAACGAGGACCAATCCAATGAAGAACAAACAAAAGGGTAGAGAAATCCTCTATGTGAGCGGCAGCGAAATCGATCAACAATGCTTTTATTCCTACGGGATTGAATTCTTTGAATTTATGTCTTGTGTGGAGCCTAGACCGGCAAACCTGATTTTGCTCAAGCATAAGTTTGATGACGGGAAGAGAAATCCGAACTGCGGATTTGATTACATCACCGCCTCAGAAATAGACAAATTAATTGAAGAGGACGTCTATGGGTACGGAGATTTTTGCTGGGTCGATGTTGAGAAAGAAGAGGATCTGGATCGGCTGACTGAGCTGCAAATCGCCGAACTTCTGTTCTTTGGTCATCTTGCCAAGCCATTAAACGATATACCCAAGGCGAGATTTGCTTATTACGCACACGATGACGGATGGTTTAATAAGCTCTATGTCACCTATCTGGAGGATTACGAAAGGATGTTATCCGCAGTCCTTGTATTCAAACTCCGAAAATGGACGAGAAGATCGATTAGGGCTATCCCCAGAGATATCTCGGGCTTTCTATTGGGAGCGACTCAAGAAGGTTTATTTATCGATTTATCGAAGATCCAAAAAGGGAAAGATGAAATTCGGATCCCCCTGACGACAGTTGGACATTATAGAGACATGGACAGCGTCTACGAGTTGAAGGATGAAATCACGGACTATCCGGTTTGGTTGGTTTATTCGAAAAAGTCGTGGAAGCTTATTCGAATCGGGAATGACTCAAACCGACGTGAATGAAATCATCCAGTATTACAAAAAGGAGCATGAAGAAGGGACGAACTTGTTTAAGGGTTGAATCGTATTTCGACACATGAAAAAGACACCGAAGGCGAAACCAGCTATATTTTTGCGGAGATCGGGTTGAGCTTATGGCGTCCTGCCGTATGTACCGACGAGACCTTGCAGGAAGATTGGTTCAAGGAAATGGTTGAAGAAAATCAGGAACAAGAAAAGCGGTATTTCTACTTCCAAACTGCGGCTGTGTATTCGGATGACCTAGCCCCCGCGTCACATTAGTCCGATCGAAATGTCGCAGAAGTACATGGTAACGCCAAGCCGGGATGGTTTATACTCGCCTTATGTATGATAATGAAAATCATTATCATACATAAGGGGGCTTATCATGCAGACTGGCACAAAAAGGCAGGCGGACGGAAGCAGCGGATACGCTGCCCGCAAATCGAGATTAGGGATGGGCTGCATGCTCGTCTTGGTTCTTATACTGACGGCTTGCGGCGGCGGAGCGGGTGCGGGCAGCGGCAAACCTTCTGCGGCAGCGGCGGAGACCTCTTCGGATGCGGCATCGAATACCGGAGCTTTCCCGGTGACGATCAAGCACATGAAAGGCGAGCTGACACTGGATGCCAAACCGAAGAAGATCGCCGTGCTGGATGTGAAGTTTCTGGATCAGATGCTGGCGGTCGGCGAGAAGCCGGCAGGCAGTGTAATCGCCGGAGGCAGCACCGATTTCCCGGAATATTTGGGCGATCAGCCCAACGGCGTACAGGTGCTGGGCACGCGGGACGAGCCCAATCTGGAAGCGATCCTGGCATTGGAGCCGGATCTGATCATTATGACCGACTTCCAGGAGAAGCAGTACGAGAGCGTAAGCAAGATCGCCCCTACCCTCGTCCTCGACTTCTATGAAGACTGGCGCGATACGCTGGCTGCCGTCGCCAAGATTACGGACAAGCCGGCCGAGGCCGAGAAGGTCCGCACCGCATACGAGGACAAAGCGAAAGCACTGAAAACGAAGCTGGCCGAGAAACTGGGAGATGAAACGACAGCTCTGATCCGCCCGAGAAAAGAAGGGATCCGCGTTCATGGCATCGAGCACCGCACCGGCGAAATTCTGTATCGCGATCTGGGCTTGAACATGCCTGCCCTCGTTCGGGAAGTCGGCGAAGAAGGCTCTATTGAAATCTCGATGGAGAAAGTTCCCGAGATCGGCGCGGATCGTTATTTTGTTCTCTCGGATGAATTGTTTGCCGCGGAAGCGGAAGCGATGGTGAATAGCCCGGTATGGAAGTCTCTCGAGGCGGTCCGGGACAATCGCACATACGATGTGAATTCGACGCTGTGGATTGCTTATTACGGTCCGCTTGCTATTAATCTGATCGCGGATCAGGCTTCGGAAGCCCTGCTGGGAACGAATTGATATGGATCGTAATTGGAGTGAGACACTGTGGCAAAAAACGGCGAAAAAACATTCAATTCTGCTGGGCGAGCCGCCTGCAGATGGTGTCCGCACCGTAGCTTTGAGCGAGCTGCACGAAGAAGCGGCATGCCATGAGTATGTAAGCTGGCTGCAGGGATATATCGGTGCGCCCGACATGAAGGTTGCCGCTTCGATGTTAGCCAAGCGGATCGGTTATCTGTGGACCGCTCCGCTGGTGACGGCGCTAACTTTTCATAATAGGCAGGTTTCTTTTTCGCTGGAAGACAGCTTCCTCTACCATCCCAAGCCTGCTTCCGAAGACGAGACGAGGTTTCCTTTTCTGGCGGTCAACGGTCTTCGGTCTGAAGCGCTCACGGCCAACCGGGAAATGGAGCGGAAGCAGTGGGCTGAGGAGATATTTGCGCAGCAGCTGACTCCGGTGCTCAAGAACCTTTCCGCGATCGCGCCGCTTCCGATGAGTATCCTCTGGGAGAATATCATGGTGCGAATCGGTCCGCTGTATAAGCTCCAAGCGGAGGCTTCCATAGAAACGAGCCGGCAGGCGCAGTCGGATTTTGCGTATTTGACTCAAGCGGCGCCAGGAGAAGTGTTCGATCAGAGAAAGAATCCTTTTACCCGCTTCACCACGTATCCCGAGCCGATTTCGACTGCCAGAAACGAGCGAATAACCTGCTGCTTCTATTATCAGATGTCCGGCGAATACTGCGGCAAATGCCCGAAAATTGACACTGAGAATAAATCTCAATTAAAATGACAGCAGCACAGTTTCCTCAGCTCATGTAAACGCTTGGAGCAAAGGAAGCTATTGTCAGGAGATGAGAGAAATGCCGCTGCAGGAACAGGCAAGCTTATGGAACGACACGACGATCAAGATGCTTGACGGATACAGCGGGACTTTACAGGCAGGCGGCATTCTGGGCAGAAGCGAAAATGAATCGACTTCGAATCTATTGCTGCTTGCGGTAGGCGGAGCAGGGGAGCTTACAATGAACGGCGAAGTTTGCCGCGTTGGAGCTTCTTTTGCTTGTCATGTGGTGAAAGGGACCGCTTTTACATTGACGGCGACCACGGATGAACTCTATTATATCGCGATGGCTTATCAGGCTTTTTCTATCGAAGGAGCCTCTTTTGCCATGCCTTCGTATCGGAAGCATCCGCTGCAACTTTCATTTGTTCAGAACGCGTTGACCCAAACGGAATGGATTCAGCAGGCGGAGAAAATCATAGCCAAATGGCGCCGCGGTGAAGGTTTGGAATGTTTTCATGCCCATGCGCTGCTGCAGGTCATGATCTACGAACTGATCATGGACTACGAATGCGGCCAGGGCGGAGCGGAGTCCGATGGGGTGGAGGTGGTCGCTTCCTATATTGCCTCCTCCTATCGCCGGAATTTGGAACTCAAAGACCTGGTGGCTCTCGCCGGATGCAGCGTCAGGCAGCTGCAGCGGCGATTCAAGCAGGAGAAACAGCGGGGACCGATGGAATACGTGATTCAGCTGCGTATGGAGAATGCCTCGAGGATGCTGCGGTATACGGAGGCTTCGATCGGAAGCATTGCGGAACGAATCGGATACCGGGATATGTATTATTTCAGCAGGGCGTTCAAGAAATATTACGGCGTTTCTCCGCTGCATTATCGGCTTGAGCATGCTGCGAGAAGAGATACGGATTATACCGAGGCTTTGCTGCGGACCCGCACGGCTTCGTCCTACGAATCCGCTCAAGGTCCGGTAATCTGCCATCTGCGGGGCGAATATCCCGTGACGGCAGCGCCGCGGCGTATCGCGGTACTCGATGTGCAGTATGCGGATCATTTGCTCGCGCTTGGGCTGTCTCCGGCAGGCAGTGTGGGATCCGGCAGTGCTTCGGTCAAGTTCCCTCCGTATATCCGGGCGGGTCTCGAACAGACCGAACTGCTCGGCACATACGAGTACCCGGATCTGTCTGCGCTGGAACGTTTGTCACCGGATCTCATTATCTGCACCGAAGTCCATGATCGGCATATGGAGCATTTGAGCCGGATCGCTCCGGTACTCATGTTCAGACGCAATGAGAATTGGCAGACCATTCTGGGCCTGTTCGGGGAGCTGACCGGAAGAAGGGCCGAGGCGAAGCATATTCTTGCGGATTATCATCAAAGAACGACGCTGCTGTCCGAAGAACTCGCTCCCCTGTTGGATGGGCAGAGCGTCGCGCTGATCCGTCCGCTGGATTCTCTCGTTCGCGTTCACTCGGCTGCCCATCGTACGGGTGCCGTGCTGTATCGGGATCTTGGGCTGCCGGTTCCGTTATTCGTGGCGGACGCTTCCGATACGGCTTATCATATTTCGGTCGACCGTCTTCCGGCCGTGCGTGCCAGCCATTATTTTCTGCTTAGTAATGAAACGATGCAGGGCGGCCTATCCACGACCGAGCAGCATGTGCGGCAAATGCTGGGCCAGGATGAGCGGCAGCACCTTCACCCGGTCGATTCGACGACCTGGATCGGCTGCTACGGACCGACAGGCATTAACGGCATCGTGGACCAGATCGAACAGGCTTTGTTGGGTTAAGGTGTCTTGAGTGTTTTGAGCCGCTGTTCTTCATTAAGGATATAATCATAAAAAAGCAAACGAACTGATTCGTCATGCGCTTATCTATATATCTGCATTTTAAGGAGGCGCTGCATATGTCCACGGCCAATGAGTCTCCTGTTCTGACGGCAGGTGTTATCCTGATTTTAAGTATCGGATTCGCGGGTTTTCTTTTTGGCGGAGTCTTGTATGTGTTGATTCAAAAAATAAAATCTGCGGCATGAACGCAAGTCTCCTAATAGAAACTTCATATAGAAACTCAAAGGACCAAGCGGCATCTACGCACAGAAGTTTATGAAAAAAACGGTTCGGCGTGTCGCAGTCTGTTGATGAACAGTAAATACGGGTCCGTTACGACAACGCAACCGATCAGAAAGGAGCCGGATCATGGAACCTCTTCCGCTTAACCTGTTATCTTCGCCGATTGTGTTTCCTTTTCAATATGCGATCACCGCCGCCCGCCGTCACAGTGCCGCTCTTGCCGCCGACGGAACCGTGCTCGCCGTAGGCGACAATCGGCAGGGCGAATGCGAGGTCGGCACTTGGCGGGATATGGTCGCCGTTGCTGCCGGCAATGTGCATCTGGCGTCGAATACGGGAAGCTCGCATACGGTCGGCTTGAGGTCGGACGGAACGGTGAACGCCGCAGGCTGGAATCGGCAGGGCCAATGCGAAGTCGGCGGCTGGCAGGAGATTGTGGCGATCGCCGCCGGATGGCGCCGCACCGTCGGATTGACGGCACACGGCACCGTCGCTGCGGTCGGCCGGAACGACGAAGGTCAATGCGAAGTCGGCGCTTGGCGCGATATGATCGCGATTGCCGCAGGCGACTGGCATACGCTCGGCCTTCAATCGGGCGGCACCGTGAAGAGCACAGGCAATCGCCGTTACGGTCTGGGGGACTCCGAACAATGGCGCGAGATCACGGCGATTGCGGCTGGGTATCTGCACAGTGTGGGATTGAAAGCAGACGGAACGGCGGCAGCGGCGGGATCGAACCGACATCGCCAATGCGACGTTGCGGCGTGGCAGGATCTGTCGGCCGTCTCGGCGGGCAGCTATCATACGGTCGGCCTAAAAAAAGACGGCACGGTGATCGCGACAGGTTCAAACGAATACGGGCAGTGCGATGTGAGCGGTTGGCACAGCATGATCGCCGCTGCCGCAGGCTGCGTCCATACGATCGGACTGCGTGCCGACGGCACGCTGGCGGCTGTGGGCAGTAACGATTCGAGGCAGTGCGACGTGAGTGAGTGGAACGACTTAAGATCGAGCAGATCCAGCGCTGAAGCCAAGCCGGATACTCCCATCCCGAAAGGATCGTGCAGACCATGACCAAAGTGATTTTCGGCATGACGATGTCGCTCGACGGATTCATTAACGATGCGGACGGCAGGATCTCGATCCTGTACCCCGATCATCAAGAATTCGGAAAGTCCGAGATTATGCAGGAAGCGATTCGCGATACCGGAGCGGTCGTGATGGGGCGTCGGACCTTCGAATTGGCAGGCGATCCTGACCATTACGCGATCGACTACGAGTTTCAGGTGCCGATCTTTGTCGTAACGCATCAACCTCCTGTCAAAAAGCCAAAGGAAAACGAGCGGCTTAGCTTTACGTTCGTGGATGACATCGAAGACGCGATCCGGATGGCGAAGCAGGCGGCTAAAGGGCGAGACGTTTCCGTAGTTGGCGGAGTGAGCATCGGTCGACAGTTATTGAGAGCGGGACTTGTCGACGAGCTGCAGGTCGGGATCATGCCGATGCTGTTGGGAAG
This sequence comes from Saccharibacillus qingshengii, assembly GCF_013185195.1. Classification (GTDB taxonomy): domain Bacteria; phylum Bacillota; class Bacilli; order Paenibacillales; family Paenibacillaceae; genus Saccharibacillus; species Saccharibacillus qingshengii. Next base: position 10,187 of record NZ_JAAZWC010000044.1, on the reverse strand, counting down.
AGGACAGCGTTTATTCGAAGAGCTTGAAGAACTGCCGATAACGCTGACGAAAACGAGATTGATCGAAACGGGAGCGCGTACGGATCTGTTTTTTGCGGTCGGCCCTCCCCATTAGAACTTACAAATTAACGAATAGAGGGTGAAGCCATGCAGAACCACAAAGCATCGGCAAAATAAAGCAAACCGACTGTAACGAAAAGCGATTACCGAACGTTATCTAGTACGGGGGTGAAGAGTTGTTGAGCGATAATGAGTGGATGCGGATTCAGGCGGAGACCTTGTATGTGCTGGACGGCCATACGATCCTCGGTATTAATGAACCCGGACACCAGCCGAGCGCGCCGCTTGTATTCGTGGGCAGAACCCGAACGGACGCACACCGTTACTTTCGTGCAGATCTGCCTCAAGCCTTGATCGAAGAAATTCACCGGTTGACCCGGGCAGACTTGAATATCGTCCAGCTGTGCCGAGCGTTACGTACCTACCAAGAGGTCTCCCGGATATGGATAGGTCCGGCTTACAGCATTCCGCAGCTCGCTTTTCCCGCGGAGGACAGCAGTATCTGTCTGATCGGGGAATCCGACCGGCATGTGCTGGATCGGTTTTTCCGCAGCGTCAATGAACAATACGCCTATCGAAGTCCTGTCGTCGCCGTGGTGGATCAAGGTCATGCCGTTTCGGTCTGCTGCAGTGCGAGAAAATCAAACCGGGCGATCGAAGCCAGCTTGTATACGGTCGAAGCGTACAGAGGAAAAGGCCTGGCCGGACGGCTGGTGCCCTTGTGGAGCGCCGAGGTTCGGCAGCTCGGGTATCATCCTCTGTACAGCACCTCTTGGGACAATTTGCATTCTCAAAAAGTCGCGCAGCGGCTGGGGATGGTTCAATATGGAGTAGACCTCAGTCTAAGTGCCGAATAAGCGTCAGCAGAATGCGGAGGTGAGTCCACTGGCGATTTCGGCCAAACGCAAGCGTAAGATTGTCGTCGACAACCACGAGTTCTACTGGTATGTCGGCCAAGACCCTTGGGATAAGAAATTTGCGAAAGCGCTGCATCTCGTATCGCCGAACCGGGATTTTGCCGCTCTTTACCGTCTGGATCCGGTCACGGAAGGAAGCCGGTGTCCGAAGCTGCAGGTGATCCGGAGCCGCTGGGTCCAGCCGGGCTTCTATCCGTTGAACGAAGAGGTTCATGAAGAGGCCGTGACGCCCGAATGCGTAAGGCAGATCCTCGCGTTCTGTCTGGCAGGTGGGGAAACGGAGCAGCCCGAAGATGAAGAGCGGTCGTGAGTTCCGGCGGCAATTTAATGAGTGAGGATGATGATGGTGAAGCGGGGAACGATTTTATTTTTGAACGGGACTTCAAGCGCAGGCAAGACCAGTATTGCCAAAGAGCTGCTGAAGCAGACCGAGATTTCTTTTCACCACGTTTCCGTCGACGACTTTTTTCACAATTACAATGAGTTCGTCGATCGCAAGTATCCGGATCTTGAACCGGTACAGGAACTGGATCAGGGGAGGATTGCCCAAATTATTTTTGATCCGATCGTTTCGATGTGTTATTCGACGGTCAAACTGTTCTCGGAAATGGGGTTGAACGTCATTTTGGACACCGTCATCGAGAACGATAAATGGTTCGATGTGTGTCTGGACCTTTTTGCCGGTCATCCCGTGCTGTGGGTCGGCGTCACCTGCTCTAGAGAAGAGCTGGCCCGAAGGGGAAAAGCCAGAGGCGATCGGGCGGTCGGGCTCGCGAGTTCCCAGTTCGACTATATCTATGCCTTCGACAAGTACGACGTGGAGGTAAATACGGAAGAGCTGAGCCCGGAAGCGTGCGCCGGGAATATCCTGAACGTTATCCGATCGGGTGCGGAGTATGACGTATTCAAGCAGTTCAGCAAAAGAAGCCCGGAAACATCCAGCTAGTACCCTTTCAACTCTTAATCAGAGGTTTACGTTTTCCTGAAACGCACACGCTTTAGGTGCGATTCAGGGGAGCGTAACCTTACCTTTAGTGTTGATAAGGTACGGTACCTTGACCGAGATAAAAGTAAGATTTACGGACTAGGATCCATTTTCTGAAAAGGAGCTTTAATTATGCCTCTGCCTATGGTTCATCTGGGAGTCGCGGACCGTTATTTCGAAGGCGGCCGCATTCCGGATGCTTTTGTACTTGGAAGTATTGCACCGGACGCGATTCATAGGAGAGCGGGGACCGGCCGGGAAGACAAACTGCGCACCCACTTCGGCGGCAAGGAGACGACTCCCGAGCAGTTGGAGACGTATTACGCGCTTTGGATCGGCAAACACCCTGAAGAAGAGTGGAAGCGGTACGTCCAGGGTTATTTTGCCCATGTGCTGACCGACTATTTGTGGGGAATCCACGTCTATGCCGAGTTCAAGCGCCAAGTCTGGCAGGATGGAGTCCCCGAAGCCGAGATCAAGCAGAGATATTATGTGGATACGGACGGGATCGACTTCTGGCTCTACGAGACGGCGCCGTGGAAAGAGCAGGCGTGGGAGAGTCTGCTGCGGACGCCCGCCTACGCGATGGATCCGCTGCTGACCGAACGGGAAGTGGACGAATGGAGACTGCGCACCCTCCGCTGGTTCGAAGAACCGGCGCACAAGCCGGACGTGCCGCCCCGTTTCCTTACGCCCGATATCGTCGACGGCTTTATCCGGCGAACGGGCGACGAAGTCCGGACGATTCTGGGCGAATGGGAGAAACGGCTATCGTTACCGGCCGGTTCGGAGGGATTATCGTGATTGTTATGATCAATGGAGCTTTCGGCTCCGGCAAGACGTCGGCGGCCCATTGGCTGCAATCTTTGATTCCCGACAGTATGATTTTTGATCCCGAGGAAGTCGGCTATATGCTGAGGAATATCATTCCGGAAGAGATCAGGCTCAAAGAAGAACAAACGGACGATTTTCAGGATCTGGAGTTGTGGCGGATTCTTGTGGTCAAGACTGCCGAAGAGCTGAAGCGCAGATACAATAAATCTCTGATCGTGCCTATGACCCTCTATAAAGCGGAGCCTTTTGACTATATTTTTGACGGCTTAAAAAGACTGGATCCGGACTTTTTTCATTTTTGCCTCATCGCTTCCGAGACGACAATCAGAAAACGGGTGGAGAGCCGGGGAGATCTTTTCGGAGAATGGTATCAGGAACATACCCGCAGAGCGGTGCCCGCTTTTGACGAGAGCAAATTCCAAGAGCAGATTCTGACCGATCACCGTGAGCCGTCCGAGATTGTAGGAATGATTCTGGACAGGATTTATAATCGTTGACCTATTTTGAAGGGTGATTCGAATAGAAAATAAAAGGAATTGACTAAAAAAAGGGTGGGATCCATTGAAGAATCTTTCTATAGGGTTATCGATCGTTGTGGCTATTATTGACGAGAAGAAGGGCCTTATCGAAGTCAAACCCCTTATAGAAGCCAGCTCAAGCGAAAGCGAGATCATACGCACCAAGAGGCTGCTGGATTGAACGGCGCCTAAATTAACGTGCCGCCGCTTCCCTGCTCATTTTGAGAAAAGCATACGCACAGGCCGACGAAAACAAAATCACAAACCCTTTGAAAGGCAGGCCCTGCGCTTCCAGGTAAAAGGCGTTGACCACATTCAGGCAGGATACGACAAAGCCCGTGATCGCCAGCAGGGTGCGTGTGCGTGAAACTTGAATCGAATCATAGGTCAGCACGCAGAGTACATAGACGACTAAGCTGAATCCGGCCCAGGAAAAGTGCGAGAACAACCCGAACAAAGCGATGAGCACAACCCAGACAACAAGGGCGATAAGCGGGGCAAGAAGTTTTCGATTAGGAATGTGCATGTGTGATCAACTCCCATTCCATTCTATTTATTCCAATTGTATCGATTCACAACCCTTTTTTCTATATCCGATTCGACTTGGGAGGACTGCTCATGCAAACTTTTTTTCGTTACAACTGGATGGTTAGAGAGCAATGGTATGAATGGTGCGAAGAGGTATCGGCGGAAGAACTGCTGCGCCCCCGAATCGGAGGCGTAGGCAGTCTGCTGCAGACGCTGCTTCATATCGTGGATGTGGAATGGAGCTGGATCCGCATGCTGCAGGGAAAACCGGACTTCCAGGAGAACTTCGAAGAATACCGAACGCTCGAGCGGGTCCAAGAATTGGATCGCAGATTTCGGCCGGAGGTCGAAACGTTTGTGGCAGCGTGGCAGGACTCGATGGAACGGCGTCCTTTCACCGAGAAGCGGCCTGACGGAAGCGTCGTTGTCGATACCTGGGGAGAAGTCATGCGCCATGTGATCGCCCATGAGATCCATCATGTCGGGCAGCTGTCGGTCTGGGCGAGAGAACTTGATCGCAAGCCGGTCTCCGCCAACGTCATCGGCAAAGGCCTGATCGAGCCGGAAACGACGGACGAACCCAACTGATCCGCCGAATTTTCGCGGCATGCGCTTGATCCGGCCGGCAGCCGATTCCGCCAAGCTTCAGGGAAAGCGGATAAATTTCACTTCCGGGAATCGGCTGTCGGTTTTTTTCGTCAGAATGCCGTCTTTATTTTTGAGATGTTGGTCAAAAAAGTCCAGCATATAGGCATTGACCACGGCGCCGGCTCGTTCGGGCGCTATTTCTCCGGTGAGGCCCAAGCGGGCGAACAGCGGAGAAAGGAACTGGGCGTCGGTAAAGTTCAGATGTTCGGTATTTTCGATATACAGGGCCTGTCCCCCCGCTTCAACGGCTTCCTGCATTCGCTTGAGCTCCAGCCGCTTGTCTTGCGCAGCGGCTTCTTCCCATGCCCGCGTCGAACCCATGCTTTCAATCTCTTCATCCGTGTAGGGACGCTGTTCCAGTACCCGCCGCAGTTTCCCGAAATAGCTATCCGAGGTAATAAACAAGAACGGTTTCCGCAGTTCTCCCCGCTCGCGCAGCCGATACAGCCCGCCATCCAGATCGATGCCGGCCGCGATTCGCGGATCGAACGAAGCGTCATAAGCGGCGGCTCCGCCGATCGAATGACCGAATGTCCCGATATGGCCGAGATCCAACTTGCCCTGCAGGTCGCTCGGGATCTGCCCGGATTGCATCTGTTCGAACTGGTCCAGTACAAACGTGACATCGTCGGTCAATAAGCGGCCCAGCCGATCGCGCTGCACGCTTCCCGTGCGATAATCGTCGTCGGGCGAGAACAGGCTGTCGGCTGCGGTGGTTGTGATCTTCCCGTCGGGGAATTCGGTGGCAAAAGTATTGTAGGTATGGTCGATCACCGCTACGATATACCCGCGGGCGGCGAGGTATTCGGCCTGCGACGTATGGAAAAACCTCGAAGAAGCGTTGCCGGGATTCGCGAGAATCAGCGGATAGGTCGGCCGCGCCGAAGAAACGGCGGCCTGCGGATACGCATGGGCGGACACCTTCTCCAGATAGTCGAAAGTAAATTCGGGCAGTCCGTACTGCGCAGCCATATACGGCAGGATCCGGGGATCCGGAATCCAGGCGGCGGGTCTTCCCGTGCCGGCTTGAGCCGGGTACCACACCTGGACCATCAAAGCCCGGGGTCCTTGAACGGGTCCGTCGAACTTTTCTTGCCGGTCCGTATCCACGAGATACAGCGCCTGTGTGCCTACCGGATAATCGCCTTGCGGTTCGGGCAGTTTGAATACGGGAAAAGCATACAGCAGGCCGACCGTTCCGGCCAACGCGAGCCCCATACCGGCATAGGCGCATCTTCGCAGCAGCCGGTACCGTTCTTTTTTGCAGACAAGCGCGGTAACCAGCAGGATCAGCACAACCGCGGCTCCTACTAGGGCAATTCCTCTCATCCTCGACTCCTCCTGTTCGTTCGGGTAGATACTTCGATCTTACCTCGCCAAGAACGCTTCATCCATCGATTTTCCTTACAGCCGGCTTGCTGGTTCGTCACCTGAATCCGGCAGCATCCGAGGATTCGCCGCTTCGGTTGACCGTCCATGTGAAAGGGAACGGCTTGCGGTTATAATAGCTTACAGCGGAAGGGGTGATCGGGCTTGTTCCCACTGTTTGATCCGCAAAGGAGCCGGGTCCCCTGTTTAGTATGCGGATTGTGGAAGAAGATTTCAAACGGGCGCTGCTGTTCCTGCTGCTGTTCCACCGCAGCTTGGCACGCAAGCTTATGACGAGCGTCACTTCTCATATGACGGCCTTCTCTCCTATATTTGCTTCAGCACTTATACGAGTAAGAAGGAGTGGACAGGTTGAATAACGAAGTATCCGTCAAGCCTTACAGCGTAGGGAAAATATTGGGGTTATGGGCGCTGGTCACACTGCCGATGTTCTTGATCCGGTTTGCTCTGATGCCGCTGCTGGTTCCCGTGGTGTCGATCCATCCGGGCATTCTGTACTGGCTGCTCATGATTGTGGGCATGATGTGGCAGTTTGTTCTCTCGGTCATCATTTTGAAAAAAGAATTAGGCACGTTAACCTGGGCGAAACTGAAGAAAAGGCTCTGGCTGAATCATCCGATTCATCCGAAGACGTTCAAAGTGTACAAACTCGCGTATTCGTTTACGATTCCGATCATTTTGTACGCGTTTTTCTTCGAAAGTTCCGGGTTGTTCACGTTTGTGGGCGCGACGCTGAACCGGCTGTTCCCTTTTATGGCTCCGGCGGGTTATGCCGATATTCAGAACCTGGTGAGTCCCGAATTCGTAGGCGCCTGGTATCTGATCGGAATTGCGCTGGTCAGCTGCCTGTTCAACTACCTGCTTGGAGAAGAATTGTTTTTCCGCGGGATTCTGCTTCCCCAGATGAGAGGGGCTTTCGGAAAATGGGATTGGGCCATGAACGGGGTGTTGTTCGCCGCCTACCACCTGCACAAAATGTCCGATATCCCGGTGCTGCTCGTCGGATCGTTTTTCTACGGATTTTTGAACGCGAAATATCGGAGCTTCTGGCCGGCGGTCATCATCCATGGGGTGGAAGCCATTCCTCTGTTGATCGCCGTAACGGCCGTGGTGCTGGGATTGATGTAAATGATTCATGCGAAGGAGTGTGCCCCTATTCCCCTTTCCGCCGTGCATACTGTGAGCAATACGAGAGCATCCAGACTGTTCTTCTACGGGCTGGCGTTCGCTTACGCGGCTCTGCTGCTGGTGTATCTGTCCTTGTCCCATTACCAAGACCTGGCCGGGGTGGCGATCCTGATCGGTTTGTACGTGCTGCGGCATTCCAGGCGGATCATGCGGCATCGCGGGTATCCGCTGCTTGCCGCCGTATCGCCTGTCGTTGAAATCGTTCTGCTGTTTCTGCTGTTTTTTGGAAAAGGAACGGAAGTCGAGAATATCGTGTTTGTTCTGTTTATTGCGGATCTGCTGCTTCATTACAAATCCTGGTATGCGTTTCCGTTTGCGTATGCCGGGTATCTGGCCTACATGATCTTGTGGCCGCCGAACGGGAATGATCTGTGGAGCCCTATGTTTCATATGCTGAGCTATTCCTTCCTGATTGTTCCGATCTGGAGTACCAAGCTGCTGCTCAACCAAAGAGAGGTGAATCTTCGATTGAACGAGTCCCTGAAACAGGAAGCCCGAACCCGGGAAGAGATGGCGGCGTTAAAAGAAAGAACGAGGATCGCGGAAGAGGTGCACGATACGGTGGGGCATACGCTGACGACAGCGATCGTCGCTCTGGAAGGAGCCCAGCTGCTGTTCGAGAAACGGCCCGAGGAATCGCTGCGCAAAATTCGGGTGGCCCGGGAACAGTTGAAGGAAGGGCTGGGCAATATCCGCCAGGTAGTCAAGACGCTCAAAGCCACGGAAGGGACGGTCGGCGACCTGGAACTCGAAGAAGGAATCCGGAAGATCATGACCGATGCCGAGCGGCAGACGGACGTTCGATTTACGCTGCAACTTGAAGAGCTGCCGCATCTCGTCTCTATTCAGAAATACGTCATCCTCAATCTGATCAAGGAATCGATTACGAATGCGCTGAAGCACGGCCGGGCAAGCGCCATCGAAATTTCTATTGTGGAAGAGCGGGACACCATTCATATTCGGGTCGAGGATAACGGCGGCGGCAGCGAGGCGTGGGACTACGGATTCGGCTTGAAGACGATGGAAGAACGAATCGAAGCGATCGGAGGGCAATTGACGCTGCACAGCGAAGCGAAGGGAGGATTTGCCCTTCATGCCCGGATGCCGATTGCCGGAGGAGAGACGTAATGGAGAATGAACGCAGAATCGGCGTGATGCTGGTCGACGACCACCGGATTATGCTGGAAGGGCTGGCCACGCTGCTGTCGATCAGACCGGAGATCGAGATCGTGGGAATGGCCCAGACCGGCGAAGAAGCGCTGGAGCAGCTGCTTGACGTCGTTCCCGATATCATCCTGATGGATATTCGCATGCCCGGTATGGGCGGCGTCCAAGCGACCGAAGCGATCAAAACCTTGTACCCGGACCTCATCATTCTGATCCTGACGACGTTCGACGACGACGAATATATTATAGAAGCTTTGTGCAACGGAGCCTCCGGCTACCTGCTCAAAGATATCGACGGCGAGAAGCTTGTCCAATCGATCGACGAAGCGCTGTCCGGCAGCCTGCTTCTCACAGGCAAAGCGGCCAAGAAACTCGCGCTCAATCTTCGCAGCCAGCACAGCCGGTTCAAGCAGACGGGCGGTGAGTTTGAATTGACGCCCCGGGAACTCGATCTGGCCAAACTGCTGATCGAAGGATACAATTCCAAAGAAATGGCCGAGAAGCTGTTCTTGACCCAGGGGACAGTCAAGAATTATCTGAGCGATATTTATGCCAAGCTCGGGACCAATGACCGGGTCAAGGCCGCCTTATTGCTGAAAAGGCACTTGTCCTTATGAGAACAGCGGCACGGAAATCCCGGGCGGTAAGTTTCGGTGCCCGGGACAAGGCAGCAGGCGATTTTTAATATTGCGACTCCGGACTCAAGACCCTCTCACCGAATCCTTCTAAAATTGAATAGAAATAATCAGAGATGATTACATACTGATAAAAAGTAAGTAAAATGACCCAGTCGGAGGAATCGTGATCTTGAGAAAGCTGCCGTTTATGATTGCCGTTATATTTTTGGGAAGCGCCTTATCCGCTTGTTCCGCTCCAGCCGTTCCTTTGAGCCCTGCGGCTGCAGGCGTAACGCAGGGTGAAAGCGAACAGATGGAGAAATATAATGCGTACGTGATGTTGAACAACCTGATGAGGGGCCGGATCGACGAGGTGCTGATTCATTATTTCGAGAAGTTCGGCGCGGAGAAGCAGCCTGTGATCGAAGACAACTTCAGCTTTATTATGCTGGATGTGGTCGAGCAGGACCGCGCTGTGATCGATCAGGCCAAAGGCTTTATTGCCAGCAAGCCCGCTTTTGCGAGTGCCGACCCGGCGGCCACCAAGCTGATCCCGGCCATTCAGGATCTGCTGGCCGTTCTGGACGAGATGAAAGTCTATTATGACTCCAAAGGGTATGTAGACGACGACTTCGCCAAAGGCAAAGAGCTGCACGCCAAACTGCTGACTGCTTATGAGGCTTACGATAAACTTGCCCAGAACTATTATACGGCGCTGCAGAAAATGGGCGACGATCAGCGCCTGGCCGATCTGCAGGAATTCAAGAATGCCGGTCAGGATATCCGGTACAACGCCTTGAAGTTCATGATCGATGCCGAAGCGACGGCGATGGAGCTCAATGCGCAGGGGATTAACGCCGCCAATGTGCTGGAGCTCGATCTGGCGAAATTCAAAGCCAAATACGATGTGATGACCGCGGATCTAACCGCCCTGACCACCCTGTCCAAAGACAAAGACCAGATTCAAAAAGAAGGCTTGAACGAGTTCTCCATCAAAAGTTACGTAGAAGCGGCTACCGAAGTCAAAGTGGGCGCTTCGAATATCATCGAACGGATCAAGAACAAGGAACCCGTATCCGATTCCGATCTGAGCGGCCAGTTCCTGGACAGTACGGAAGGAACCCCCGAGACGTTCAATCAGCTGATTAGCAAGGCAGTCGAACGTTATAACGGCATGTAAAGCAAGCCGCGCATGTCCAGCATGAATCCTCCCTTTGAAAGCGTGCCTAGACGGTACGGCTGCCGAAGGGAGGTTTTATTATAAGACGGATTGTAAAATGAAGTGCAACACCTCGAACTGAATACAAAAAGGGCTCATGGCCGGATTCGTGTAGAA
>NZ_JAAZWC010000043.1 GCF_013185195.1 Saccharibacillus qingshengii | reverse complement strand
TTTTTTTCTTTATTGTACACAAAAAGTCCCTACAAGATGACTTTTTTCAAAGTGTCCATCTTGTAGGGTACAGTTTATTGGGGGATCGCGTTTTTCGTTTGGAGGGCCGGATCGCCGAAGAGAAATCGGACCGGCTCTCCGTCAAAAAATCAAGCTCAGGCTTTCTCGCCGACTACGCTGAAACGTTCGTTCACATGCTTGGCATTCTCGATCTCGTCCACGACGGCGATCGCGTAATCCGCATAGCTGATATAGCTGTCGCCGGCGGCGTTGACGGTCAGCACTTCGCCGGCGGCTTGATAGCTGCCGGTTCTTGCGCCTTCGGCGTCAAAGAAAGCGGCCGGGCTGAGGAAAGTCCACTGCATGCCTTCGGAGGCCTGCAGGTCCTGCAGATTCTGCCCTTGGCTGGAAGCGGTCGGTTTGAACAGGTCCGGGAAGTCCGGCGTATCGACCAGGCGGGTCGTCTGCGCTTCGTCCACGAACAGGCTGCCGGCTCCGCCGACCACGATCAGACGGGAAGCGGGTGCGCCTTTGAACGCTTCGATCAATTTGCGACCTGCTTCGATATGGCCCGATTCTTGACCCGGAGGCATGCTGATCGCATTCACTACGGCGTCGAAGCTTTTGACATCTTCCGAAGTCAGCTCAAGCACGTTTTTTTGTACGGCGGATACGCCTTCTTCATTGAACTTGGATGCGTCGCGAACAAAAGCGGTCACTTCATGTCCGCGTTGGACAGCTTCTTGGACGATCAACATTCCCGCTTTGCCGGTTGCGCCGATAACTGCAATTTTCATAATAAAAACCTCCAATGATTTGATGTAGCCGGATACGGGAGACTGCCGCTGATATACGTAAACCCGGCAGGTTTTCTGTATCGATCTATTTGTAACTATTATAGTTACATTAACTCGGGTTTGTCAACGTTCTTTTTGAAAAAGAGCGGGCCAACAAAAAACAGCCGCATTTCCGCCCGATCTTCGGGTACGAAATGCGGCTGTTTCTTCTGCTGCGATGGCTGTCACACGGCCGCAGTCAGTTGGCGTCTTTGGGTCCGCGGTACAGCGCTTTGCCTTCCAGCACGCGCAGCGGAATCGTCCATTCTTCGTTGTCCGGCATCATATCGAGCGCATCTTCGGCCGCCTGAAGCTTGGCATCGAGCTGATCGATATAATGCAGGGCGATCGCTTCGGCGGTCTGCGGCTGCACCGGGCTGCCCCACTCGCCTTTGTTATGATGGGCGAGAATCATATGCTGCATCAGAATCACTTTTTCCGAAGACGGATCCATCTCAAGCTTGATCGCCGCTTCCGTAACCCAGGTCGAAGCGAGCGCCAGATGTCCCATCAATTTGCCGGTAAAGCTGTATTCGGAGACGACGCCAAGTTCCGCAGTCATCTCTTCCGTCTTGGCGATGTCATGCAAAATGATACCCGCGAGCAGCATGTCCCGATTCAGGAACGGACGCTGCTTGCAGAGGAATTCCGCCAGTTCCAGCATACGGACCGTGTGGTAAGCGAGACCCGCGTAGAACGCGTGATGCATCGCTTTGGCAGCCGGATAATGCATCAGCTTGTCGCCGACTTTCTCGATGCAGTAATCGACCAGGCGGCGCAGATCGGTATCCGAGATTCCGGCGGCCGTCGTCTTGATCGTATAGACCAGATCGTTCGGCGGCACCGGAGCGGAACGGATAAAGTCGGTCAGCGTATAACCGTCTGCCGGATCGGCAGGACGAAGTTTGCTGACTTTGAACTGCGGTTTTTCCCTATATTTCTGCACGACTCCCCGCACTTTGACAAGCATCGGCGCGAAAAACGTTTCTTTGTCCGCGGTACTGACATCCCAGAGCTTGGCCGGGATTTCTCCGCTTGCATCAGCCAGGACGAGATCGAAATAATCTTTGGGCGGCGTGGAATTGGTTTGTTTAAGATCGGCGGACTTCAGCAGGTAAAATCCTACGATGTCATCGCCTTCGACAAATTCTTTGATCGTTTTCATTGCGTTCCTCCATAAGTTGAGTCCCGGGACAACGTGCAGGTGATTCTTTTTGCGTCCCTTTCTTCTATTATATAGGGTTAAGGCACAGGAACGAAATACGAATACGTGCAGACCGGCATGATTTTTGCGAAGAAGGCGTATTCAGAACTTTAAAAAAGCTTCGCGGCGGACGGACTGAAAAATTCCAGGCCGCTGCGCCGCGAAGCCGCGGGTGCAAAGATCGGTTTATCGGATCAATTTGACGGTGCCGTTCTCTGCCGGAATATGGAACGTCGTTCCCCGGGTCTCCGCCAGGAAAGGAATCGCTTCTCCGCTGAGCTCCACCGAAGAAACGGACAGTCCGTGTACGGTGAGACGGAATGAACCGTACGTCTCTTCATACCCGGAATTGCCGAGTTCCAGCTTGATCTCAAGCTCTCCGTTCTGCTCGCTCTGACTGAATCGGTACTCGTTGTAACTTCCGCTGCGGTAATCGAAACTCTCTCCGTCATCTTGCGTATGGATATATTCGCCCGTACCCGGGTAGACGTCCAGCAGCAGTTCTTTGATCTTCAGCTCGCCCACATACTTCTGATCCGGATAGGCAGGCAGGAACGAGCCCCCGCGCACGTAGATCGGACATACATCGAGCGGCGCTTCCGCCAGAATCACCCGGCCGCCTTCCATTTTCTCTCCGCTGCGGAAATCGACCCACGACCCTTCCGGCAGATAAACGGCCCGATGCCGCTTGCCCTGCTCGACTACGGGTGCAACCAGCATTCGGCTGCCAAACAGGAACTGATCGTCGATCTCGTGCACGTTCGCATCTTCCGGGAACTCCAGCACCAGCGGACGCATCGGCGGCAGACCGGTCTGCTCCGCTTCGCGCATCAGATCATACAGATACGGCAGCAGGCGGTAGCGCAGCTTCATCGCTTTGCGGTACGCGTCGAGCGTTTCTTCGTTATACGCCCACGGCTCCTGATCGCGCGTCCCGATCGCCGTGTGGTTGCGGAACAGCGGGCTGAACGCGCCGACCTGCACCCACCGCGCGAGCAGTTCCGGCGTGCAGTCGTGCGAGAAACCGCCGACGTCGCAGCCGTTGAACGCGAATCCGCTCAGTCCCAGGTTGAGCGTCATCGGAATCGACAGCCGCAGATGCTCCCAGAAGCTCTGATTGTCGCCGGTCCATACCGTCGAATACTTCTGCGTCCCCGCATACGCGGCGCGAGTAATAACGAAAGGTCGTTTCCCGCTCGCTTCGAGAATGCCGTCGTACGTCGATTTCGACATCAAATGGCCGTAGACGTTATGAATCTCCCGGTGATCGGCGCCTCGTCCGTCGTTCTTGAAGCGCACATCGTCCGGCAGCGGTCCGTTAAAGCTCGCCGGTTCGTTCATGTCGTTCCAGATCCCCGCGATGCCGGCGTCGAGCATGATCTTCTGGTTGTCCGCCCACCAGCGGCGCACCGGCTCGTCGGAGAAGTCCGGGTAGACGGAGTCGCCCGGCCAGACCGCGTTGACGTAAGGCACGCCGTCGCGGTCGGTCGCGTAGAACCCTTTTTCCAACCCTTCTTCATAGATGCCGTAACCGCGGTCTTTTTTGACGCCCGGATCGATGATCGTGACGACCTTGATCCCCATGTCCCCCAGCCGTTTCGTCAGTGCCGCCGGATCGGGGAAGCGTTCATTGTTCCACGTAAACACGCGGTACCCGTCCATGTAATCGACATCCAGATGGATCACGTCAAGCGGCAGATCGTGTTCCCGGAATTTCTCCGCGATCTCCAGCACTCTGGATTCCGGCGCATACGACCATCTCGATTGATGCGCGCCAAGCGTCCAGAGCTGCGGAAGCGGCGTGCGGCCGGTCAAAGCGGTGTAGCGCGTCACGACGTTTTTGATATCAGGGCCGTAGATGAAGTAGTAGTCCAGGTTGCCGCCGTCGGCGCCGAAGTAATAGTAATCCGAATTTTCTTTGCCCAGATCGAAGAACGTTTTGAACGGATTGTCGAAAAAGAGCCCGTAGGCCGCCCGCTCCTTCAGCGTGATGAAGAACGGAATACTTTTGTACAGCGATTTATGGCTCTCGACATGCGGCGACGGATCGTCCGTATTCCACATTTCGTATTCGTAGCCCCGTTTGTTGAGCGGTCCCGTCTTGTCGCCCAGGCCGTAGAACCGCTCTTCGCCTTCCATGGCTTTGAGGACCTGAATCTTGTGGTGTTCGCTCGTGCGCATGGCGGCGTGACCTTCTCCCTCCGCGATGCTGACGTTGCCCCGGCGCGGGAACGGATCGCGTTCGCCCCGGTAATCCAGGCACAGCGGCGTACCCGCGGCATCGTAGATATCGACTTTGAAATGATCGTAGACGCGCACGATCAGCTGCTCCGTGGCGATCTCGACGAAGCCGCTCTGCTCGCTGACCCGAATATCGCACGCGGTAAACGCCGGATTCGGCTGCTCGACCGCCCGCGATTCCGGCTCCGGCGTATGCAGCGGCGCAAATACATGGACCACTCCCGGATTCACAACCTCGATTCGCCCTGTCCCATGCTCGAAATGAAGCTGCACCCGCTGTTCCTGCTTGTCGTAACCTGTTCGTTTACCCCACATTCGTGATTCATCCTCCTTCAGTGCAATCGTTTGCTCTCTAGACTCATCTTCTACATTGACGCAAAATGGAAGCGATGTCAAATAGACGATCGGCAAATGCCGAAACATGAACCTATCCGGAAAAATTGACAAGACTCTTCTATATATCGTAATATTCTAATATAACGATATAGGAGGCTTTATGATGACCGATTTTGCTTTTGCCGACTCCGATCTCCAGAAGTTCGAAGAGCCGGCCAATCTGCTCAAAGCTTTGTCCCATCCGATTCGCCTGTGCATCGTACGCGGGCTGATGCGCAAGAAGAAATGCAACGTTTCCTATATGCAGGAATGCCTGGATCTTCCGCAGTCGACCGTATCGCAGCATCTGCAGAAGCTTCGCAGCGCAGGGATTGTCACCACGGAGCGCAGCGGTCTGGAAGTCAATTATATTCTGGCTGACCGCCGGATCGAAGACATTGTGAATATCTTATTCGGAGAGGGAGAATGCAGGGATGAGTAAAAAAGTATTGATCGTCGGAGGCGTCGCGGGAGGCGCATCGGCTGCCGCCCGGCTGCGCCGCCTGGATGAGCACGCCGAGATTGTTCTGTTTGAAAAAGGACCTTATATTTCGTTCGCCAACTGCGGTCTGCCTTATTATATCGGCGGAGCGATCGCAGACCGCGAACGACTGCTGGTGCAGACCCCCGAAGGGATGGCGGGCCGCTTCCGGATCGATGTGCGCACCAAAAGCGAAGTGATCGCAATCGATCCGCAGCGCCGAAGCGTACAGGTAGAGAGCCAGGAACGCGGCCGGTACGAAGAATCGTTCGACGAATTGATCCTGTCACCGGGCGCCAGGCCTCTGGTTCCCGATTTGCCCGGCGTCGACCATCCGTTGATCCATACGGTCCGCAATATTCCCGATATCGACCGGATCAAAGAGAAGGTCCTGGGCGGCAGCCGGTCCGCGATCGTGATCGGCGGCGGATTTATCGGCGTCGAGATGGCGGAGAATCTTAAGGAAGCCGGCCTTGATGTGACACTCGTCGAAGGCAATGCCCAGCTGCTCGCGCCTTTTGATCCCGAACTGGCCGCTTCGCTGGCTCAAGAAATGCAGCAGCACGGCGTCAAGCTGCTGTTCTCGCAGCGTGTACAGGGATTCCGCCCCGTCGGCACGGGGATCGGAGTCGACCTGACCGGAGGACGCACGCTGTCGGCGGATCTGGTCATTCTCGCTATCGGAGTCGTTCCCGATACCCGCTTCCTCGAGGGCAGCGGCATCGAGCTCGGCCCTCGCGGCCATATCGTCGTCAACGAAGCGCTGGAGACGAGCGCCGCGCATATCTATGCCGTCGGCGATGCGATCGAAGTGTCGGATTACGTGCAGGGTACCCGAACGGCAGTGCCGCTGGCCGGTCCGGCCAACAAGCAGGGCCGAATCGCGGCGGACCGGATCGCCGGACTCGATTCTGTTTATAAAGGAACGATGGGCACGTCGGTCATCAAAGTATTCGACATGACGGGAGCTTCGGTCGGCAGCAGCGAAAAAACACTAAAGCGCCTCGGCACCGCTTACCGCAGCGTTATTGTACATCCCTCTTCCCATGCTTCCTATTATCCGGGCGCAAGCGCGATCGCTTTGAAGCTGCTGTTCACTCCGGAAGGCAAAGTGCTCGGCGCCCAGGCCGTCGGATATGAAGGCGTAGAGAAACGGATCGACGATATTGCCGTCGCGATCCATTTCGGCGGGCACGTCCGCGATCTGACCGAGCTCGAATTGAGTTACGCCCCTCCGTTTTCTTCGGCCAAAGACCCGGTGAACATGGCCGGTTATGCCGCGGAGAATATCGTCTCCGGACGGGTTCAATCGTTCTCTTACGACCAGCTGTCCGAGCGGCCGGAACATTCCGTTCTGCTGGATGTACGCAGTGAATTGGAACATGCGGGCGGCCACATTTCCGGATCGATCTCTATTCCTGTCGACGAGCTTCGCGGCCGGCTTGGCGAACTGGATCCTTCCCAAGAAATCTGGGCCTACTGCCAGGTCGGCCTGCGCGGGTATACGGCTTCGCAAATTTTGCGGCAGTACGGATTTGACGTTCGCAACCTCAGCGGCGGATACAAGACGTACCGCCAGGCGCAGTTCCAGCCCGAAGCGGTATGGTCCGATCAAGGCCCGGGCCCCGAAGATCCGAATGGCGGAGGAACCGGAAAGCGCAGCGGTACGGCCGAAGTTCCCGCGGCAGACACCGCTCCTCCCGTGCGGGCGGAGAGCACGCCGGTTGCGGTACAACGGAAACAGGCTGTCGATACGCCGCCGCTTCGGATCGACCGGGAACTGGATGCCCGCGGCTTGAGCTGCCCGGGACCGCTGATTCAGGTCAAGCAGGCCATGGATCAATTGGCAGATGGACAAGTCCTGCGCGTTCAAGCGTCCGATCCGGGATTCTACGAAGATATTCGGGCCTGGGCCCAGATGACGGATTCCTCGCTGCTGCAGCTTGAACGCGGTTCAGGCGGTACTATCGAAGCTATTCTTGGCAAGCAGGCTGCGAAGACTGTGCCCCTTTCCCCTTCCTCGGCTCCGGTTCAATCCGACCCCGCCAGTACGCTGGTCGTATTCAGCGGCGATCTGGACAAAGCGATCGCGTCGCTTATCATTGCCAACGGCGCGGCGGCGAGCGGACGCAAAGTGACGATGTTCTTCACCTTCTGGGGACTGAATATTATTCGCAAACCCCAGCGCCAACCGGTACCCAAATCGGCAATGGGCCGTATGTTCGATCTGATGCTGCCGCGCAGCAGCCGCAAGTTGGGGCTGTCGCGCATGAATATGCTGGGCGCCGGCCCCAAGATGATCCGGGGCCTGATGAAGAGTCAGAATGTCGCTTCCCTGGAAGAGTTGATTCAAAGCGCGGCCGATCAGGGCGTCGAGATGGTCGCCTGCCAGATGTCGATGGACTTGATGGGCATTCATCGCGATGAACTGATGGATACTGTCAAAAGCGGCGGCGTCGGTTATTATCTGGGACAAGCGGCTGGAGCCAACCATAATCTGTTCGTTTAACTTCCTTATCCCGTACGCAAAAAAGCAGCGGCGCCGTTTTCCGTGAATCAGGAAAATGACGCCGCTGCTTTTTATTTAAAACCGATTTGATTAACCCAGGAAAGCTTCGGCGGACGTGACTTGGGCATACATGCCGTTGAGTGCGCCGACAAAAGCATACTGAACCTGCTCGGCCGTTACGGTCTTGTCTGCGTAGGAAAGTTCTCTCGTCGCGCAGGCGTCTTCGATCAATGTGACTTTGTAGCCCATATCGACTGCGGCCCGCACGGTAGCATCGATACACATATGTGTCATCATGCCTACGACAACCAAGTCGGTCACGCCTTTTTCTTTCAGTTTGCTCTCCAGATCGGTCTGCAGGAAACTGTTCGGGAAATGCTTGATGGTTACGCTCTCGTCGCCTTTCGGCTTAACGGCTTCGTGGATCTCCACCCCGTTCGTATCCGGCAGGAAGAATCCCATAGCCGGGTCGGCGGCGATATGCTGCACATGGAAAATGAGATCCTTGTGTTCTGTTCTGAACTGTTCAAGCACTTTAGCGGCATTGGCGGCCGCCTGCTCGGGTTGGCTCAATTCCATGTTTCCGTTCGGGAAATAATCGTTTTGGATATCGACCAAGATCAAAGCGGTAGTCATTCGATTCACCTCATCCTTAATTTGTTTACCTTATCAAGCATAAAGAAAACCGAGTGACCGGTACAGGCTCCGGCGAAACGCTTTGTCGTCAAACGATTTCACGGCGAAAGGAAGTGCAGCATTTCTTTGGAAACAGAAACCCGAGCGTGTTCGGGCCTTCCGTTTGTTTCTTTTTCTCACAGCGTCTTGTCCAGCACGATCGACAGTTTGTAATTGGCATACTCGTTCAGCTCGACCAGGAATTCGTTCAGCGCTTCGTTGCTCGGAAATCGGCTCTCCAGCAAGTAGCAGCCGTCTCCGCTGATCTTGTAATTGTTCAGCACATACCCTTTTTTCTCGCGGGTAAACTCCAGATAAGGTTGATGCGACGTTTCCTTAATGTAGATATTCAAAAAAGCGTACGTGTAACAGCCCATCTTCGCGTGATTGACCTGTACCCCGTAGCCTTCGATAATTCCCTGATCTTCCAGCTTCTCGACCCGCGTGGCAGCGGCCGGGCCGGTCAGATGCACCCGTTCTCCCAATTCTTTCATCGTAATCCGGCTGTTGAGGCCCAATTCTTCGATAATGCGTTTATCGGTCTGATCCACAAACAATCTCCTTTCAAAAACAAAGTAAATCGGGTCAAACGCTTTATTCAGGCCGTTTATTCGAACCTGCTGTCTAGTATAGACTGAAAAGCGTACGAAAAAACAGACCCGACAGGAGAATTCACACCCATGCGCATTCAACACATCCGAAACGCTACCGTTATCCTTCAATATGCAGGCCAGACCTTTCTGATCGATCCGATGCTCGCCGAACAAGGCCGCTACGAACCTTTTGCGGTAGGATACGGCGAACAGCTGCGCAATCCGACCGTCGAGCTGCCTATGCCGCTCGAACAGATTCTCGGCGGCGTCGACGCCGTCATCTTGACGCATCTGCATCTGGACCATTACGACGAAGCCGCCAAAGAAGCGATTCCCAAAACTCTCAAAGTGTTCGTGCAAAACGAGCGCGATGCGGACCTTATCCGGGCGGACGGATTCCTCGACGTGGAAGTGCTGACGGCGCAGACGCGGTTCAACGGAATCTCCCTGATCAAAACGCAGGGCGAACACGGCAGAGGCGAAGCTCTCCTCCAGCAGATGGGCGACGTATGCGGCGTTATGTTCAAGCATGCCGCAGAAAAGACGCTGTATCTGGCCGGCGATACCGTCTGGTACGAAGGCGTCAAACGGGAGATCGACGCGCATGATCCCGAAATCATCATCGTGAACGGCGGCAAGAACAGCGTTCAGGGTCAAGGCGCGCTGATCATGGGCGAAGACGATATTTACGAAGTGCACCGGGCCGCTCCGGGCGCTGTACTGATCTCCGTCCATATGGAAGCGGTCAACCACTGGCTGCTGCCTCGGGCAGACCTGAAGCGGTTCGCGCAGCACAAAGGCTTCGACGCCAAGCTGCTCATTCCGGAAGACGGCGAATCGCATATCTTCTAAGATGACGAACCTTGCGCAGGGCCGGCAGGACATGCCGGGGATGGATAAACTCTGGACCAAAAACTTCATTGTGCTCTCCGTCGTCAATTTTTTCGTCACGCTGATTTTCTTTTTGCTCAACGCGACGATCGCGCTGTACGCGATGCGGGAATTCCAGGCGTCCAGTGCCCAGACCGGACTGATCGCCGGCATCTTCATTATCGGTTCTTTGACGGGCCGATTGTGGGTCGGGCGCCTTGCGCCTTCCAAGACCAAACTGCTGCTCGCGCTGCTCATGTTCGCGCTGACCACGCTGCTCTATTTTGTTCAGCTCAATATCGGATTTCTGGTGCTGAGCCGATTCCTGAACGGAGTGACGCTTGGCATCATCTCGACGGTCGTCAGTACGATCGTCGTACTCAGCCTGCCTGGATCGCGCAAAGGCGAAGGCATCAGCTATTTCGCGGTCAGCACGGCGCTTGCGACGGGTCTTGGACCGTTTATCGGCTTGTACATGATCCAGCACACGAGCTTCGGCGCGATTTTCGTCTTCTGCCTTGCGCTTGGCCTCGTCAATCTGCTGATCGCCGTTCCGCTGGCCGTGCCCGCCTTTCCTTCCACCACTCCGCGGCCGGGCCCGGGCTTCAAGCTGTCCAACTTCATCGAGCCGAGAGCGCTGCCGATTTCGATCCACATATTCGTCATGACATTCTGCTTCTCGGCGATCGTCTCGTACCTGAACCTGTACGCGATAGAGTTGGATCTGGTCGACACGGCCGGCTTTTTCTTCATGGTCTATACCGTATTCGTGCTTGTGTCACGGCCGTTCACCGGCAAGTTGATCGACAAAAAAGGCGCCAATCTCATCATGTATCCGGCGTTCGTCTTGTTCGGCGCCGGGATGATGCTGCTCGGCTCCGCCTGGGAAAGCGTCGGCCTGCTGGTCGCAGCCGCGTTGATCGCGCTCGGGTTCGGCAATCTCTCGTCCGTGTCGCAGACCGCGGCCGTGCAGTCGGTCGAACCCGGGCGGGTCGGCCTTGCGACCGCGACGTTCTTTTTGTTTTTCGATCTCGGGAACGGATTCGGGCCGGCGCTGATCGGGCTGCTGATCCCGCTAACCGGTTACCGCGGCTTGTACGTGCTGCTCGGCGGAATCATCTGGGCTTCCATCCTGCTTTATTACTTTTTGTACGGCAAAAAAGAAAGCCGGGTACGCAAGCTTGAAGCGGCGAACCGGGAAAACGGTTGACCGCCAAACAACGGTTGGATCGTTCAATATGCACGCGAAAAAGCCCAAACTCAGGTCTGGGCTTCAGGCTGTCGAGAAAGTCCTATTCGTTGTAGAAGCTCGTCGGCTGCGGGAGAAAGTCGTTCCGGTCGCGTGTTGAAATCGGGAAAAACGATCAAATTTCAATAGAATTTTCCCGATTTCAAAGGCGAACACTATCGTTCTTTCACTGATTTTCTCCCTCCGCTTCCTCGCTTCTCTCGGAATCAGACTTTCTCGACACGTTGAAGCCCAAACTCAGGTTTGGGCTCTTTTGCGTGCAATTCGTGTTCCTGCGCTGTGCGCAATAGGTAGGCGGTCAAGTGTACTCGAACGCCGAATCAGCGATGCTTGTCGATCATCTGCTTCAACGCGCTTTTGCTCTGCACGCCGACGACGCCTTCGACAGGTTGGCCGTTTTTGAACAGGACCAGTGCCGGAATACTTTTCACGCCGATCGCGCCCGAAATTTGCGGATTCTCGTCCACGTTCAGCTTGATGATATGCGCGGAACCCGCGAGTTCAGTGTCCAGCTCGTCCAGAATCGGAGCGATCGTCCGGCACGGGCCGCACCACGGCGCCCAAAAGTCGACCAGCGTCAACCCGTCTTGCACATCCTGCATGAAAGTCTGATCGGACGTATGTGTAACAGCCATTATAAATTCCTCCTATACGGTTATGGGATTAAAGTTATGGGATTCGCTGGGACAACCTTCATCCCGCGTACAATTCGTGAATGCGGTCCAACCGCTCCCGCAGCGGACCGAACCGCACGAAGCGGTCTTCCCGCAGGTATTCCCGGCCGTCGACCAGCAGCAGCAGAATCGGCGCGGCCAGAATAAGGAAGCGTTCCGCGACTTCTTCGACCTCGGCGGCGTCCACGTGCGCGAACTCAATCGCGGGATAGTCGCCGAGCAGCTCTTGCAGCTTGGGCAGCAGCGCCCGGCACGTGCTGCAATCGGGCGCGGACACGTACAGGAAACGCAGCCCCGGCTGTCCGACGAACTCGTCCATCGCCTGGGCCGTATGCAGGTCATGCCCTTTTTTCATGCGTGTTGCCCCTCCTTGATCTTGCGTTCCGGTTCAGACAGCGCCGGCGCCGGCCGATACGCGGCCTTCGATCTCGATCTCGACGCCGGCTTTCTTCAGCAGATTGCCTACGCTGCACTGACGGTCGGCCGCTTCGAACGTGCGCTCGGCAAGCTGCATCGACTCATCCGGCGTGCCATCGGGAAATACAAGCTCCGGACGATGGATCATCTTCATGATCCCTTCCGACGAGATCGACACTTCCGAGTTCATCGCCAAGCGTGCGGCAGGCAGCTTGCGGGATTCCAGCAGCCCGACCAGCGTCATCGTGAAGCACGCCGAAGCCGAAGACAGCAGCAGTTCTTTCGGTTCCGTGCCTGCGCCCGTCCCGCCGAACGCCTGCGGAATCGCGATCGGCGCGTTCAGGGAACCGGACTCGACCGTGCCTTGACCGCTTCGGTCTCCGTTCCAAACCGTGCTTATACTCGTTTTCGATTGATCCATGTTCGTTCACTCCATTTCAATTAACTAGTTAAATAATCATCTATGTATACAGAATAATCCTTCCTCTTGAGGTTGTCAAGAGAGCATGAAGGCTCGGCCTGCTCAATATAAGGAGCAAAGGCGGTAAAGCTTGATTTTTGCCGTATTCTTTTTTAAGCTTAACTTATCTAAATCAATAGGCAATTCAGAAAGCAGGTCGTGTTTCATGGAAAATTCGAACGCTTTATTCAAAGTCGATCCCCAGTCTCCGCTGCCGATCCATGTCCAGATCAAGGAACAGATCAAATGGCTGATCGGCAAAGAGCTGCTCAAACCCGGCGATGCGCTGCCTTCCACGAACCAATTGGCGGATCAGCTGTCGATCAACCGCAATACGATCCAAAGCGTCTATACGCAGTTAAAAGAAGACGGACTGCTGCTGATGCAAAAAGGACGGGGAACGCAGGTAGCCGATGAACGGCAGATCGAACGGTTCAAAGCCGATCATCCCCATTTTGTTTTTACCGAAAAGATGATCGAAGAAGCCCGGCAGGCGAAGCTCGCACCCGGCGATATTCTCTTGTCGGGGTTCGCTTATGTGCAGCTGTTCGGAGAACGCCAGAACCGCCATCCGCGCTACCTGTTTATCGAATGCACGGACAGCTCCTGCATTTTCTATCTGGACGAAATCAAACGATTGACGTCGGCCGATGTGCAGAGTGTGGATATTTCGTCGCTGTCGGAAGAAGAAGTGATGCGGGCGATCGGCGCAGCGGATGTGATCGTCACCAGGTCGGACTTGGCCGAAAAGCTGCAAAAATTCGCCGACGAAGCGGGGAAAAGTATCATTTCCGTCGGATCTACCCGCGACGTCTCGCTTCTGCTGAATCTGGTGCGGCATTCCTGACGGAGAACCTTCACGGTTGCTCCCCGAAGCAAAAAGGCTTGGCCTTCTCGATCCGCGGATCGTGGGCCAAGCCTCTCTTTATTCCGATCTTCCGTCCAGCTGTTTGAAGTAAGCAAACAGCGCTTCGACCTCTTAGTAAGAAGCAGATCCGTTTACCACCAGCGTTTCGAACGTATACCCTTTGGCATTGTCGATCCGATATCCCTGATCTTCGAATCCCAAAGAACGATAGAATTCTTTTCTTTTGATTCTTTGCTGATAATTCTCGTATTTGGCCTCGACTTCTTCGATATTCAGGCAGATCCGATAATCCGGGTAGCGCCTTACAATCTCCCGAATCACTTTTTTGCCGTAGCCCTGACTCTGGTGATTCTGTCTGATGGCCAAATACAGGACGTACAGCATGCTGCCCGTCGTAATGAGATAGGTCATGCCGACAAGCGAATCGCCGTCGTATAGACCGTAGAACAGATGATCCGGGCTGCTGCTGATTTCGATCAGGGTCTCATAGGCGATCATCTCTTCTTCGGGGAAGGAGTCTTCGTAAATACGCTGTATGGCATCCCTGCTGCGGCTGTCTACGGTTCTTAATTCGATAGTCATGTTGTTTTTCGCGCTCCATTCCTAGCATAGATGCGGGGGACTTTTGGAACCCGCCGATTTTCTTTTTCACCCTAAGTGTAACCCGGCAAGGACGCAGAAATAAACGCATTTAATAAAGAGGTTGGGCCTCTTCGCTTGATTATATAAAGGATTGGGCTGCAACGCGGCTTCATCAGCAAAAAAGGACATCCCGATTCCGATCGGAGATGTCCTGTAGATTCAACGCAGCGGGCTGTGCACGGATCAGAATTCTTTGACAATGACCGATTCGCTGGCGGCCGATTCGAAAATCGTTTCGATCAGCGTCAGCACGCGGTGCACTTCGCTGTTGGGTACGGCCGTCGTTGACGTTCCTTCCAATACGGCCACGAAGTTGTCATAGAAGCTGTCGGACAAATCTTCGACCCGCTCGATCGCGGCGCGAAGCGTCGATTCCTCGGACGGCGGCGCCATCGTCTTGGTCAGTCCTTTGCCGGCCTGGATCGGTTTGGGCTCGACATGTTCGACCTCGCGGTTGCGGGTCACGATCTCGCCGCTCAGATCCCAATCGCGAATAACGGCCGTTCCTTCGGTTCCTTTTACATACCAGCGGGGCAGCTTGACGAAATTCGTCGTGCCCACTTCGATCACGGCGGTCAGTCCGTCCTTGAACTTGATCGTCGCCGTGAATCCGTCGTCCACTTCGGTGCCCAGAATATAACTCAGTTCGGCATGGACGCTGTGAATCTGGCTGTCCGTAAGCAGAAGCAGCTGGTCGAGCAGATGGACGCCCCAATCGAGCAGCATCCCGCCGCCGTAGGCTTTGAGCTGGCGCCAGTCGCCCGGAATTCCGTTCGCTCCCTGAACGCGCGATTCCAGATGGAAGATGTCGCCGACCTTCTTCTTGTCGAAGAGATCTTTGACGATCAGGAAATCTTCATCCCAACGGCGGTTCTGGTGCACGGTAAAGACCCGGTTCGCCTGCTTTGCCGCCTGCATAATTTCCGTAAGTTCCGCGCTCTCGATTGTAACGGGCTTCTCGCAGATCACATGCTTGCCCGCCTGCAGCGCCCGGATCGAAAGTTCTTTGTGTACATCGTTTGGCGTTGCAATCAGGACAATATCGACTTCGCTGTCTTCCAGCACCGCTTCAAAACTGTCGTACGTTTGGAAGCCGCGGCTGCGTGCCAATTCCATCCGGTATTCGATCGGATCGTACACGCCGTGAACGGCGATCCCGCCCGCTTGTTCCACCAATTGTCCGTGATAGCTGCCCATTCCGCCAAAACCCGCAATCACAAGGCGATACGTTTTGTTATTTTCCATTTACTTATCTTCCCTTCCCCCGAACGCGCCGGATACAAGATCATGTTCCACAAGTTCTAATATATAAGAACCAATCAAGAAAGCGCTAGCACTATTTGATCGTTTTGTGAAACGTTACGAACGAATAGATCTGTCAGCCGCCGACGTTTGACATTTGCCCGGACAATCTTTAAAGTTTAAAAGGAACAGACAACTTCATTGACTCCTGGGATGTTACCATTCGGGCATAACCTGAGCCGACCTGACCTGCGCCTACGCGCAGCCGGGACGGTTCGGGTTTTTTATTTGTCCCAAGCGGCAGCCTCCCTCATTCTTCCCTATCCGAAAGGAGAATCATCATGTCCACTACTCCATTTCCGCAGAATTTCCTCTGGGGCGGCGCGATCGCGGCGAACCAGGCCGAAGGTGCTTACCTCGAAGGAGGCAAAGGCCTGAGCATCGTCGATCTGCTGCCGACCGGCGCCAAACGCCGCGCGATCATGCAGGGAAGCGTACCGTCGCTGACGCCGCTCGAAGGCGAATTTTATCCGTCGCACGAAGCGATCGACTTCTATCACCGTTACCCGGAAGACATCGCCTTGTTCGCTGAAATGGGCTTCAAGTGCCTGCGGGTCTCGATCGCCTGGGCGCGCATTTTCCCGACCGGCGAAGAAGAAACTCCGAATGAACAAGGCCTGCGGTTCTACGACGACCTGTTCGACGAACTGCTGAAGCACGGGATCGAGCCGATCGTGACGCTTGCGCATTTCGATGTACCGGTGAATCTGATTGAAAAATACGGCAGCTGGCGCCATCGCAAACTGGTCGGCTTGTTCGAACATTACGCCAAGACCGTGCTTGCACGCTACAAATCCAAGGTCAAATACTGGATGACGTTCAACGAGATCAATATGCTGCTGCATCTGCCGTTTCTCGGAGCGGGTCTGACGTTCGAAGAAGGCGACAATGTGGAGCAGATCAAATATCAGGCGGCGCACCATCAGTTGGTCGCAAGCGCTCTGGCCGTCAAAGCCTGCCATGAGATCGCTCCCGGCGCCATGATCGGCTGCATGCTTGCGGCGGGCAGCTTCTATCCGTTCACCTGCAACCCGGAAGACGTCTATCAAGGCATGGAAAAAGACCGCGAATCGTACTTCTTTATCGATGTCCAATCGCGCGGCGAGTATCCCGGTTACGCCAAACGCTTTTTCCGGGACCACAACCTCGCAATCGCCATGGAAGACGGCGACGCCGACCTCCTGCGCGGCCATACGGTCGATTATATCGGCTTCAGCTACTATTCCAGCCGTACGACAAGCACCGATCCGGAAGTAAACAAGAAAATGACCAGCGGGAATGTATTCGGCTCGGTCGCAAATCCTTATCTGACCAAGTCCGAATGGGGATGGACCGTCGATCCGCTCGGGATGCGCATTACGGCCAACCAGCTGCACGACCGCTACCAGAAACCGTTGTTCGTCGTAGAGAACGGATTCGGCGCGCACGACGAAGTCCGGCCGGACGGTTCGATCGACGACGAGTACCGGATCGACTACCTCAAACGCCACGTAGCCGCGATGGGCGAAGCGATTGAAGACGGCGTGAATATCCTCGGGTATACCTGCTGGGGACCGATCGATATCGTCAGCGCCTCTTCCGGCGAAATGCGCAAGCGCTACGGATACATTTACGTCGATCGCGATAACGAAGGCCAGGGCACAGGCGATCGGTTGAAGAAAAAAAGCTTCGACTGGTACAAAAACGTGATCGCGACAAACGGCGCCGAGCTGGAAGGATAAAAGAAAGCGGCGGAATCCTTTTAAGGATTCCGTTTGCCGCGCGCCGGATTGAAAGCGTTGACAAGAATCCACCCTCCCTTTACACTGGATGTAACTAAATCGTTTATCGGGATTGTTACTGCACAGCAGGCAAAACCCGAGTCACGGCTAACGAAGATCCCCAACCGGTTTGGCGGATTCTGCAGCTTTGCCGTGCCTTGGGTTTTTTGCGTTTAATCTTAGGGGACAGACAGAGAGTTTGGGGGAATCCGCGTGAAAATAGCCAAAGTCATCAACAACAATGTCGTCAGCGTCTATCAGGCGGACGGGACGGAGCTGGTCGTGATGGGCCGGGGAATCGCATTCAAAAAGAAAATCGGAGATCCGGTCGACGAACGCAGCGTCCAGAAAGTGTTTGCGCTCAAAAACCAGCAGACGACCGACAATTTCAAAATGCTGCTGCGCGAAGTGCCGATCGACCTGGTCGTCATGGTGGAAGAGATCATCGATTATGCCAGGCAGACGCTTGGACGCAAACTGAACGAGAATCTCTACGTATCGCTGACCGACCACGTGAACTTTGCGATCGAACGGCACCAGGAAGGGATCGAGATCAAGAACGCTTTGCTGTGGGAAGTGAAGCAGCTGTACAAAGACGAATTCCGGATCGGACTTCGTATGCTGGATCAGATCCGAGAGAAACTCCAGCTGGACCTTCCCGAAGACGAAGCCGCGTTTATTGCGATCCATATCGTCAATGCGGAGATGAATGAAGAAGTCTCGACCACGATGAACATCACCAAGTTTATGCAGCAGATTATCAATATCGTCAAATACCATTTCAAAACGGAGTTCGACGAAGAATCGCTCAGCTACTTCCGCTTTATCACCCATCTCAAATTTTTCGCCCAGCGGGTATTCAAAGGCACGCATTACGAGAACAACTACGATCATCTGTACGACGTGATCCGTGAAAAACATCCCGAAGCCGCCCGGTGCACGGAGAAAATCCGCAATTTTGTGCTCAAAGAATACAACCATGAACTGACGAACGAAGAAAAGCTCTATCTGACGGTTCATCTGGAACGTGTCGTCAACCGATAAGCTCCGCAGGTAAGCCCGGACTGTCCACACCGTCTGTCTGCGTCTGCGTTTGACGAACCGATCTGCCGGAAAATTTCAAAAAATCGTAATGGATGCGTTGACAAGTGTATGGAAGCGTTATATTCTAGACACATCCAAACCGAATACCTTTTATCGGGATTGTTACTGGTGAAGCAGGCAAAACCTAAGCTCTGAAAAACAGCGGAATTTTTCTTCTGCTCTTTTTCAAGGCTTAGGTTTTTTGTTTGTCAAAATCACCCAAAATGTTCATATTCATAAAATATTTGGAGGTGTCCGACATGAGTCACGAAAAATTGGCGCGCGAAATCGTACAGGGCGTCGGCGGTGAAAGCAACGTCGTCTCGCTCGTCCACTGCGCTACACGGCTCCGCTTCACGCTGAAAGACAACGCCAAAGCGGACAAAGCCGCACTGGAAAAAACAGACGGCATCATCACGGTCAAAGAAAGCGGCGGACAATTCCAGGTTGTCGTCGGCAACAAGGTTCCGGAAGTCTACGCCGCGATCGGCGAAGTATCCGGTATTCTGAACGAATCCAAAGACGGAGCCCGCACGAACGACAAAGCGGCGGCCGGCAAAAAAGGATTCGGAGCGCTGATCGATGTGATCTCCAGCATCTTTGCTCCGCTGCTCGGCGTCATGGCCGGCGCGGGTATTCTCAAAGGCCTGCTGCTGATCGCGGACAACTTCGGCTGGCTGCCGAAAACGGACCCCACCTACATCATCTTGTTCGGCGCCGCGGACAGTCTGTTCTACTTCCTGCCGGTCCTGCTCGCCGTGACGACCGCCCGCAAGTTCGGAGGCAATATCTTCACCGCCATGACGATTGCCGGAGCGCTGCTGCTCCCTTCCGTCACTGCGCTGAATGGAGCGGAGTTCGATGTGAACTTCTTCGGTATTCCGGTCGTTATGATGAGCTATTCGTCGACGGTCATTCCGATCATTCTCGCCGTCATCGTCATGAGCAAGCTCGAGAAATTCTTCAACCGCGTTATTCATGAAAGCGTCAAAAACTTCCTGACCCCGATGATCTCGCTGGCGGTCATGGTGCCGCTGACCCTGATCGTGTTCGGTCCGTTCGGCGTTTATGTCGGCAACGGCATCGCCGATGCCCTGCTGGCCGCCTTCTCGTTCAGCCCGCTGATCGCCGGCGCGATTCTCGGCGCAGGCTGGCAGCTGCTTGTTATCTTCGGCGTTCACTGGGGACTCGTTCCGGTATTTATCAACAATATCGCGGTCTACGGCCGCGACGGTATCAAGCCCGCCGCGACGGCTTCGGTCTTCGCACAGACCGGTGCAGCCTTCGGCGTCATGCTCAAGACCAAGAACAAGAAGCTCAAGACGCTGGCCGGTTCCGCTACCTTGTCCGCCTTGTTCGGCATTACCGAACCGGCCGTCTACGGCGTCACCCTGCCGCTGAAACGTCCGTTTATCGCAGGCATTATCGGCGGAGCGGTCGGCGGCGCGATTATCGGCCAGGGCGGCACCGAAGCTTTTGCTTCCGGCGCGCCCGGCCTGCTGACCCTGCCGATCTTCTACGGACCGGGCGGCCAGGGCTTCCCGGCACTGATTATCGGGATCTCCGCTTCCTTCCTGATCTCCGCCACGCTGGCTTACCTGCTCGGCTTCAAAGATCCTGTCGAAGAAGGCGACGGCGGCAAAGTGCCTGCCGGGGATGCTTACCGATCGGCGGCGACCCCGGCCGCTTCCGCCCCGTCTGCGGCCAAACCTGCCGGCGGCGCCGCGGAAATCGCGCTCAGCCCGCTCAGCGGAACCGTAATTCCGCTGGCGGATGTCCCGGACCCGGCTTTTGCGGCCGAAGCCATGGGCAAAGGCGTAGCGATCGAGCCGAGTGTCGGACGGGTCGTCGCTCCGTTCGACGGTACCGTCACCGTCGCATTCAAGAAAAAGCACGCCCTTGCCGTCGTGTCCGACAGCGGCGCCGAGATTCTCGTCCATGTCGGTGTCGATACGGTCAAGCTCGACGGCCTGTACTTCACCTCGCATATCCAGGAAGGCGACCGTGTGACCGCGGGCCAGCTGCTGCTGGAATTCGATATCGAGCAGATCCGCGCTGCCGGTTATCCGACGGTCACCCCGGTTATCGTCACCAACACGTTCGATTACGAAGACGTTCTGCCGCTGCAGCAGGGCCAAATCGCAGCCGGCGAAGAACTGCTGGAGACGGTTCCGCTGGGTAGCGCGGACGGCGACAGCGCGAGCGGCTCGACAGCGAGCGCCTGATCTCCCGGCCGATACCGACTGTGAAGGATCTGCCTATAAAAAGATCTAACGAAAAGACCGCCATCCCAAAGATGGCGGTCAGGCTGTCGAGAAAGTCCTATTCGTTGTAGAAGCTCGTCGGCTGCGGGAGAAATTCGTTCCGGTCGCGTGTTGA
>NZ_JAAZWC010000042.1 GCF_013185195.1 Saccharibacillus qingshengii | reverse complement strand
TTATTCTACACGAATCCGGCCATGAGCCCTTTTTGTATTCAGTTCGAGGTGTTGCACTTCATTTTACAATCCGTCTTTAATTAAAATCAATGGAGGGTTATCATGAGATCAAGGACAGCAATGATATTAATATGTTTAGCATTAATTATTGTATTTCTTTCGGTATATAACTTTCCTAAAAAGGTTGATGTATCTCGAGAAGCATTAAGTATGACAGACAAAAAAGAAGAAAAAGTATCTGTAAAAGTTGATGGAACGCTATACCGACCTATTTTTAAAGAATGGTCATTTTCAGGGAAAATAAGTATCGAAAGCTACCCATATACAAAGAATCACGATATGATGGTCCTTAAAATCACACAGAGGAATAAAGGGATTAACGGATCAACGCTTGCTTATTTATCCTCAGAGTCTAATCCGGATTTAGGAGCAGATATAAAGTTTAATAACGACTTCAGTGTATTTAATATTCTAACTACCACTGAATTAAGAGATGGAAAAGTGAACCGTGAAGCAGATATTGTATCTATAACTTACCCTGCTAAAAATTATGAAGAAGCCGTTCAAACTCAAAAAAGTATAGAGATAAAATTAAATCAATAGATCAAACTTAATACAATACATTGAACCCTTTTGCATACTACTGCTAGGGTTTTTTGTAGTTACATATCTACTTATTCACTTTTAGATATCTTTCTAGGACCTGTACGCAAACTTCAATAATACTCTTAAATCTTTTTAATTAAAGCCATGAGACGACGATACGATTTAACCGACGAAGAATGGAATGCCATTGAATCTTTTCTGCTCCTTAACCGAAAAACACAAGTTGGATACAATAATTGTTCAGGTTCATCAGCATGAAACGGGAGCAAAAGGGGGTAGCGTAAGCAAGCGATTGGACGTTCACAAGGCGGATCGACGACCAAAACTCATGCGGTGGTCGATGCGCTGGGAAATCCGCTCAAGTTCGAGCTGACGCTGAGGCAAGCTTATGATTCCATCCAAGGATACGATATGTTATCTCAGTTCGACCCGTCCAACTGTAAGGTTTTAGCCGATCGAGCTTACGATACGGATGCGATTCGAGCTCTTTTAAGGGAACAAAATGCGATCGCTGTGATTCCCAGCAAGAAGAATCGCGGAGTGCAGCACGCCTACGACCGTACGGTGTATAAAGAACGTCATTGGGTCGAATGTTTTTTCAATAAAATGAAAAATTACCGACGCCTAGCGACTCGTTATGACAATACAGCGTTGTTTAGCTTTAATTTTGATTCGGATCTGGCTTAAATAGGTTTACGTACAGGCCCTAAAAAATGAAAGGTTAGACGGCCATATGAAGAAAAACTGTAGTAAGCTTAATGACATTTTCAAAAAAGTAGCTAAAGAGCGATACAAGGGAGTGGGAGTTGGTTTTTTCTGCTAGAGGTTCTTAGGACCGGGTGCACGATCTTGCATACGCTTCGCCGGATTTCATTGAATCCCGCGGCCCAACCTTCGCAATCCTCGTCCGATTGGGTACAATAAACAAGAGCGTTGGATATACCCGAGGCGAGGCACCCCCGAACAGGAACGAAGTGCCGGGCGACAACCGAGAGGAGCGAATGAACATGACAGAAGAGCAGGACCAACAACGACAGCAGCAGGTGCGCGAAGCCGCCGATCTGGCCGCGCATTTTGACGTAACGGTGGAACAGGCGAGAGAGATGCAGTTCGCGGAAGGGCAGACGCTGATCTGGACAGAAGCGTTCAAGTTGGACAGCTGGCTGATCCTGATGAAGCCGAGCGACGATCCGCAGCAGCCGGAGCCTTTTTTCGGCAATATGGACGGGCACGGCTGGGCGTTTTTGTTTACCGATCCGATGCACGCGCAGGTATTCGGCCGCAATAACAATCTGGTCACGCCGGGCGGCAACGTGCTGATCGCCAAGATGAAGGTGGACGCCATGATCAGCTGGCTGGAAGAGATCGGCCGGTCGGGACTGTACGGCGCACGCTTCAACGAAGGCGAGCAGGGTTGGTTTATCCCGGTCGACGGCCTGCGCGCGATGCAGGATTACGTAGAGATCCAGGAGACGCGCCGCAAAGAGCTGGAAGCGGACGAATAAACGGATAGACCCTGCAAGGATACGGCAACAAGCGGATTCAACAAAAAGATGCGATACGGCGCCAAGCCGTATCGCATCTTTTGGGTATGGGGCCGAGTCATCGCTTATTGCGAAGATACCGCGGCTGCGCCCGTCCGGCACTTCCATATCCGCACCTCCTTTTTTGGATCGATATACCGATAAGACTCCGCTTCTCCCGAACTCCTCTCACCGGAGGCGGAATTTTTTTGGCGGCCGTTTTGGTATATAGTATAGAGGATTATTTGCCGGGCATCGCGAAGCGAGACCGACCTGAAGGAGTGAAGTAGATGCGAAGCGCCCTGGAACATATCCGTGCCCACATGGCGGAGCAGGAAGAAGGAGCCGGACCTGCGGGTCCGGATGAAGGCGGCATGCCGGCCTGGCTGCAAATTTTGTCTTCGGCGGAAGAGTATATCGTCAATTACGAACGGATCGGCTCGATCGGCGAAATGGAACGGCTGAATCCGGTGCTGGCCTACGTGGAGCGAAGCCTTGGTCTGCTGGACGGGCAGCGGCTGTCTTTTTGGATCAAGGAACTGCTGGAAGAAGTGCTGGCCTGGAGCGAGACGGCAAAAGGCGGGACAAGGATCGACCGGATCGGCTGGCAGCGGCAGGGCATCAATATTTTTGTACATAACGAAGGGTCGGCGGATCTCTACCTGGCCAAATCTCCGGGAGGCATCGGCGACCGGGAACGGTTGGCTGCGCTGCTGATTCGAACCCACGGACTGCTTGGACAGTATCTGCGCGGAGAGGTGCCGTTCACGGCGAATCTGCCGCTGCGCGGTCCCGTCGACGAAGGGCTGCTGAGCGAGACGGAACTGGCGCGTCTATTGATGGCGCTGAACCGCTGCGTGATCGGCGCCGTCTCCGAAGAGCTGTGGCAGAGCGTCGAGCGCGACCTGGAAGACTGCGTGCTGCATATCTCGCTCGGCACGGTGCCGGAAGGAGACGGACTGGCGCGGCGTCTGCGCAGGCTGCGGGCCGACGCGATTCTTCGCGGCGAAGATTTCGACGGGGAACTGGCGCGGATCGACGAAGAGCTGCGGGCATCCGGTGCCTCGGGCGGATTGGAAGAAGCTTTTGCGAGACTCGGGGACAAGACGCTCTGGTATGTGGAAGCGGCACTCGGCGAGTTCTCGCTTGAAGAGTTCGTCAAGATGATGCTGCTTGCGCTGCGCGGAGCGGAAGAACGTCCGGAAGCCCGGCATATCAGCTTCGAGCGTCTGATGCACGGGCTGTATTACGACCACAAAGGCATCAAGAAAATCAATCTGTACAAAAAGCGGATCATCGAAAAATATTTGCGCGAACTGGATTGGACGGCGGTCCGGGGCGGAGGCCTGCATACGGACAGTCCGCATCTGCATCACCGGACCAGCCGGGTGAACGGCAACCCGGATACGTGCTTCTTCGGCTTCACGTTCTCCCCGGCCGCGGAAAAGCTGATCGATTTCTGTGTGGAAGCCGAGAAGTCGCCGCTGTACGAACGGGCCGTGCTGATGCTGATGGACCTGTTCGGACTGCGGCGCGACGCCTACGACCGTTTTCACAACGAAGAAGAATATCTGGAGACGATGAACGGATCCGCGGACGACAAAAAAGTGCTGCTGTCTTACATCGCCGGCTCGCGCGTGCTCGATATCGGGCCGGGCGGCGGGGTGCTGCTGGATCTGATCGAGCGGGAGCTGCCGGAAAAAGAAGTGATCGGGATCGATATCAGCGAGAACGTGGTCGAAGCGCTGGAACGCCGCAGACGGCTGGAAGGCCGAAGCTGGCAGGTGCTCAAGGGAGACGCGTTGAACCTGACGCAGACGATCGAACCGGGCAGCATCGACACCGTCGTTTTTTCCTCCATTTTGCACGAGCTGTATTCCTATATTCCGTTCAACGGGCAGAAGTTCAACCTGGATACGGTACGGGCGGCGCTGCGAAGCGCGTTCGAGCTGATCCCCGCCGGCGGCCGCATCCTGATCCGCGACGGCATCATGACCGAACCCGCGGATCAGACGCGCCGGCTGCTGTTTCACGATGCCGGAGCCGTGCAGCGCCTCGAACGGTACGCCGCCGATTTTGCGGGCCGCACGATTGCGTTCGAGCGTCTGGGTCCGCAGGAGGTTCGGATGCCGGTCAACGACGCGATGGAATTCCTGTACACGTATACCTGGGGCGAGGAAGCCTATGTGCATGAAGTGCAGGAACAGTTCGGATACATGACGCCGTCCCAGTACGAAGCCTGTATCCGCGATCTGTTCGGGGACGCGGCGAAGATTGTGTTCAGCCGGTATTTTTTGCAGGAAGGCTACACGCTCGCACTGCGGGAAAAAGTAACGGTGACGGACGAAGCGGGAAGCGAACTGCCGCTGCCGGACAGCACCTGCCTGATCGTCGTCGAAAAAGTACGCGAAACCCCGGAGACGCCGCCGGCGTAAGGTAACGGGAATGAAGAGAAATGTTCAACGAATCTCGCCTATCCATCTGTTCAAGGAGGTTCTATCATGCCAAAATGGGCAAAAACGGTGCTGTACCTGTTGATTGCGGCGGTGCTGACCCGGATGATTCCTTTTTCGTCGCTGTTCCGCAATCTGGATACCATGATCCACGAATTCGGACATGCGATCGTGGCGCTCGCCACATCCGGCCGGGTCTCCGGGATCAACCTGAACGCGAACCACAGCGGAGTCACTTATGTCACGACTTTCTCGACCTGGAGTTCGATTCTCGTCTCGCTGGCCGGCTATATGTCCGCTTCGCTGTTCGCGGTGCTGCTGTTCTACGGTTACTACAAGCGGCAGCAGAAGCAGGGGCTGATCCTCATGACGGCGGTCGCGCTTATTATGCTGGTTCTGTACGTGCACGACGGATTCGGCGTCATCTGGCTGATCGGATTTATCGCGCTGAATGCGCTGATGTATTTCGTCTGGGAGCCTGCGCGCAATTTCTATTACATGCTGCTGTGCTTCCTGACGCTTGAAGAGTCGGTCTTCGGTTCGCTGTATCTGGCCTGGTTGTCGATTACGTCTCCGCGTTCCGCGGGCGATGCGGCGCTGCTGGCCCAGGAGACGTTCATACCGGCGATCGGCTGGGCCATTCTGTTCGTGGCGTTCTCGCTGCTGTGTGCCAACTGGGCGATCCAGCTGTTCGTGAAGACGCATGAGACCCGCTCGTCCGGACGAAGCTCCGGCAGCGGTACACGCCGATCCAAATCGAAAGTCCGGGCTTAACAGCCTTATCCAACAATCAGGCGGCAGCCAAAGGGGAGTGTGCAAGATGACGGACAAAAAAAGCTGGCGGGAACGCGTGACCGATTACGGACGCGACAAATTCGGAGTAGGCGTAGGCAGCAGTGATCCGGCGGCCCAAGCGCAGGCGGAGAACGCGGCGGCACAGCCGATCGACGAAGCGGAATTGAACAAGCGGATCAAAGGCTACGGCAAGGAATATTCGGACGAATCGTTCTGGGACAAGGTCAAGACGGTCGGCAAAAAAGCGGGCGTCAAAGTCGTATACGCCGCGCTGCTGCTGTTCTACACACTCAAAGACGCGGACGTTCCGCCGTGGGCGAAGTCGGTCATTATCGGCGCTTTAGCGTACTTTATCGTTCCGGTCGATCTGCTGCCCGACTTTATTCCGGTCGTGGGCTTTACGGACGACTTCGGTACGCTGATCGCGGCGATCGCGGTCGTCGCCAAGCTGATCAACGACGATACGCGCGGCAAAGCCCGGGCGAAGCTGGTAGCGTGGTTCGGCGAGAGCGCGACGCTTGATCTGGGCGAAGTGGAAGCGAAGCTTGCGCCGCTGTCCGTCGACCGTGAGGCCATTGCGGCGGAAGCAGTCGAAGTGGAAGCCGAAAGCAAAGACCGGCCAATACGGTAATTGTCGCTCCGAACGGATAAGGCAAGCCCGCTTCGGCTAGCAGCGACTTCAGCGTCTTCAGTGCAGGAGCACGAACCTGCGAATGGGCGAGTTGTAAATCGGTGAGCGGCAACAAGCGAGCAGGGGTTACAGGTCCGAAAAGGCTATGCAGAAGCCGGATTTGTCCGAAAAAGAAAAGCAGGCTGCATAAAAAGCAGCGTAGAAGCTCGTTTGGGCCCGATTGGGGGGCGGAACGGCGGCTGCGCTGCTTTTTGGGATACGTAAGGTTGATTGTACGCGCGGATCGGGCAGTACGTTGACGAAAAGGCACTCAAGCCGGCGCGCGTACGGCGGAGGCCCGCTTTTCGAACCGGACGTCGACTGGACTGCGACGGCTGCCGCCGCACCCGCTCGATCGTCCGGCGGCGCTCAGCCCTGCGCCGCTTCGATGCCAAGCGCCAGCGATCCCGCCAGTCCGGCATTGTCGCCGAGACCCGGCGGCACGATGTAGCTGTCCAGATCGTCCAGCACGGACGAAGCGACGTAGCCGTTCAGGTTCCGCGCGACTTTGGACCGGATCAGCGGGAACAGTTGGCTCTGGTGCATGACGCCTCCGCCGAGAATGACTTTCTTCGGCGAGAGCAGCAGGATCGCGCCGGTCACGGCTTCGGCCAGGTAGTGCGCTTCGATCTCCCAGGCCGGATGGTCTTCCGGCAGGCTGTCTCCGCCCTGCCCCCAGCGCTTCGCGAGCGCAGGTCCCGCCGCCATGCCTTCCAGGCAGTCGCCGTGATACGGGCAGGCGCCCGCGAAGTCGTCGCCCGGATGCCGGCGCATCGGCACGTGGCCGCCTTCGGGATGCACGAGTCCGTGCACCCGATTGCCGCCGACGTACACGCCGACGCCGATTCCGGTGCCGACCGTGTAATAGACGCAGCTGTCGAGGCCGCGGGCCGCTCCCCAGCGCGCTTCGCCGAACGCAGCCGCGTTGACGTCGGTATCGAATCCGGCCGGTACGTTCAGCTTCTTTTTCAAATGCCCCAGCAGGTCGTAATTCGCCCAACCGGGCTTGGGCGTCGTGGTGACGTGGCCGTAAGTGCCGCTCTGCGGATCGAGGTCGAGCGGGCCGAACGAGCCGACGCCCAGCGCTTCGATCTGTTTATCCGCAAAATATTCGGCTGCCCGCTCTGTCGTCTGCCCGGGTTCCTCCGTCGGAAAACTTATGCGGTCCAGGATCTCTCCGTGTTCATTGCCAATACCGCAGACGAACTTTGTTCCGCCCGCTTCGATTGCTCCGATGATCATGATGGTGTCCTCCCGGAAATGTTTTTGGTTTTTCGGCGTATCCTTATGTTTTCGTTCCTTTTTCTATTATACCTGTACCCGTTTCGTGCATTATGCTATTTTATTGAAGAATGAGGGAAGCGCTATCTTGAAAGGAGAGTCTACATATGAGCGGAAGCGGCAGTACAGGAAGTCCCGGTACGGACACGATCGAACTTGACGGAAGCTGGAGAATCAAAGATTTTGCGCCGGGCGAGACGCCCGCGCAGGATAATGCGGCGGCGATGCTGGACGACCGGTACTGGATGACCGGCAGCGTGCCGGGCGACGTCCACAGCGCGCTGATCGAGCGGCGGGTGATCGAAGACCCGTATTTCGGGCACAACGATCTCAAAAGCCGCTGGGTCGAAGAACGCGAATGGTGGTATCGGCGCGGGTTCGAATACGGCGGAGCGCTGACGGGGGAAGCGGGCGAACGGTTCGAGCTGAACTTCGACGGGCTGGATACGTTCGCGACGGTATTCGTCAACGGGCATGAGATCGGCACGTCGCGCAATATGCTTATGCCGCATACGTTCGACGTCACGCGGGTCATCCGGCCCGGCTGGAATATGGTCGCCGTCCGTTTTGATCCGCTGCTCCCGCATCATCAGGGCAAAGAGCGGTTCGATTGGTCTTCGTATACGAAAGAACGTCCGTGGCTGCGCAAAGCGGCGATGAATTTCGGATGGGACTGGGGCCCGCGCCTCGTCACCGTCGGGATCTGGGGCGGAGTGACGCTGAAGCGGCATCGCCTGGCGAAAATCGAAAGCGTATTCGCTGAAACGCGCTCGATCGAAAATGGCGCAGCGAACCTCGTCATCTCGGCGGACGTGACGACGTACCGCGGCATGCCCGACGTTCCGCTGACGCTCAAACTGAGCCTTGCAGACGGGGACGGAAGGTGCGTGTACGAAGCGGAAGTCGCGGAAGATGGAGCGGATTCGAGTCGCACTACCGAAGCAGGCAGCGCGGCCGGGCACGATCCCGGTTCTCCTGTTCCGGCCGCCGAAGCGGACTTCCGGCCGGAAAGCGGCTCGCGCCGCGAGAGCGCCTTGGCGGCAAGTCCGGTGACGCCGGGCCGGCGCTCTGCGCTGCGGCGTCAGGCTGCTTTTCACGCCGAATGCGTGCTGCCGGACGCCAAACTCTGGTGGACGCACGATCTCGGCGAGCCGCATCTGTACACGCTGACGGCCGATCTGTATGCGGGAGACGAGCGAATTCATACCGACACACAGGCGATAGGCGTGCGCACGATCGAACTGCGGACCGAAGACGAAGAGGGCCGCGCGGCGTTCCGCTTTTTCCTCAACGGGAAGTTCGTGTATGCCAGAGGGGCCAACTGGATTCCCGCGGACAACCGGATCGGCAGCATCCCGGATTCGCGCTACGGCGAACTGATCGCGCTGTCGGCGGAGTCCGGCATGAACATGCTGCGGATCTGGGGAGGCGGCATCTATGAAAAAGAAGTCTTCTACGACGAATGCGATCGGCGCGGCGTACTGGTCTGGCAGGATTTCGCTTTTGCCAAT
This sequence comes from Saccharibacillus qingshengii, assembly GCF_013185195.1. Lineage (GTDB taxonomy): Bacteria > Bacillota > Bacilli > Paenibacillales > Paenibacillaceae > Saccharibacillus > Saccharibacillus qingshengii. The sequence goes on along the minus strand of NZ_JAAZWC010000042.1, from coordinate 11,808 downwards.
GCGCTGTTCCCGGACTTCAACGCCGACTTCATGGACAATGTGCGCGCCGAAGTCGAAGCCAACGTCACGCGCCTGCGCGGACGCGCTTCGCTGGCGCTCTGGTGCGGCAACAACGAGATCGACTGGCTCTACGATATGAAAAGCGCGAGCGGCGATATCAAGAGCGACTTCTACGGCGAACTCATCTACCACGAGCTGATCCCCGAAGCGCTGGAGCGGCTCGATCCGAACCGGGCGTATTGGCCTTCTTCGCCTTACGGCCGCAGCGGCGAGCAGGACGACAATGATCCGGACACCGGCGACCGGCACAACTGGCAGGTGTGGCACGGGTCCGTTTATCCGCGGGCGTTCGGCGAAGCGCCGGTGCTGGACTACAGTATCGAAGGCGTGACGTTCAAAAATTACAAGCAGGACATGGCGCTGTTCAGCAGCGAATTCGGCATGCACGCGTCGGCCAACCGCTACACGCTGGAGAAAAACATGCCGGAAGGCAGCCTCGTCTGGGGCGGGGAAGAAATGGCGTACCGCAACAAGGACACCAATCACCGCAAAGGCATCCTGCTGATGGAAGGCTACACCGGACTTCCGCGCGACATCGAGGAATACATGAACTTCTCGATGCTGACCCAGGCGGAAGGGCTGCGCTACGGCGTCGAGCATTACCGGCGCAATCCGCGCAGCGGCGGAAGCCTGATCTGGCAGCTCAACGACAGTTGGCCGGGTACGAGCTGGGCGATGATCGATTACGAGCTGCTGCCGAAAGCGGCCTATTATTACGCCAAAAAGTTCTACGCGCCGCTGCTGCTGTCGCTCGAACACGAACCGGGTCAGCCGCTGCGGGTGTGGGCGGTCAACGACGGACCGGAGCCGACGGAAGTGGAAGTCGTGCTGGAAGTTTGGCATTTTGACGGGGAAAAGGTCGGGGAATATGTATTCCGCTCCGGCGGCGCGTTCCGCGGTCCGGTGCTGCTCGGCGAGATCGGCGAAGCGGAAGCTTTGAACGGCGGCGCGGCGGAAGAGACGCTGGTGCGGCTGCGGCATGCGGGCGGTATGGAGCGGGTGAGCGGGGATGGCGGCATAAGCCGACGCCGCGAAGAGCAGGGCTGCGAGCAGACGTATATGCTGCGCGACCCGCGGGAGCTGAAGCTCGGGCAGGCGAAGCTTGCGTGGAGCCTAGCGGCAGACCCGGCGGAAGAAGCGGCGGACGGCGGACAGAATACCGGAGAACGGGACATCCGGGCGGCCTGGCTGCTGGACGGGCAGCTGGCGGAAGTGACGGCGGCGGCTCTCAGCCAAGAAACGGCGAAGCCGGCCGGTCCGATCCGGGCGGCGTCCGGCGGCTTGACGGTGACGGTCGAAGCTTCCGGCACGCTTGCGCGCATGGTCAAGCTGGAGCTTCCGCTCGGCCGGGTGCATTTTAGCGATAACTTTTTCGATCTGCTGCCGGGCGAACGCCGGGAAGTGCAGCTGTCGATGCTGGACGGCTCGCCGCTCCGGGAAGAATTCGTGCGCGGCCATCTGCGGGTGAGCGCCATAAACGGTAAGGTACACTAGAGTGACAATCCGGTCAGATCGGGCAGGCGAACGCGCGGATTGATGATTCCGGGAGCCTGCCGACGAGACGCCGATAGGTATCCGAACTCAAAAGCCGTTCCCGCCTTCGAAGGCGGGAACGGCTTTTTGGGTTTGAAGTCCATTCTGCAGAAGCTATTATCGGTTACCGCTTTTTGTCCGGATCGTCCGGAGGCAGCACAATCGTGACTCCTTCCATATGCCGGCGCTCCATTTTGCGGCGTTTTTTACGGTTTTCTTTGGAGTCGAGTACGATGCTGAGATCGTAATCTTCCGGATACAGCGATTCGCGCGGAATATGGGGCTGCAGTCTTTTGCGGGCGATCCGGATTTTTTGGCCCTGAATCTGCAGGCCGATCGTACCCATGGCGTCTTCTTCGGAGTAGACGATGCCCGTTTTGCCGAGATACGGCACGGATGCACTGTCTCCGATACGGAAAAAATCCGTCTGGCTGCCCGAGCCGTCTTCTTCGCCGCTTTCCGCCTTGTTCTCGCCTGGCGAACCGTTCGTGTCCGGAGCCGGGGGCTGCGGTTCGGCGCGCCGCAGCGAAGCACCGGGAAGAAGGGCCGGATCGTCGGCCGGCCGATCTTCCCGCACTTGGAACAGGGCGGAGGAAGACTCCGCCGTATCCGGATTCGCGGGGATCGCCGCCGCGTCGCTTGAGGCGCAGGAGTCTTCCTTCGGCGCCGGCAGGGCAGCGCCAACTTCCGTATCGCCTGTGCCTGGAGCGCCGCTTGGATGGAAGAAGGCGGCGGCAGCGTCCGGCTGCTCCGGCTTCACTTGGCTCCGCCGCGTCAGCTCTTCCGCCCGCCGGGTCACGGCGTCCGGAATGCCGAGCTTCTTGGCGATCGCGAACGCGTAGCTGCGCCCGGCTTCGCCGATCGTCAGCCGGTAGAGCGGCTGCAGCGTCTCGGCATCGAATTCCATCCGCGCATTCTCGCAGCCCGGCGTAGCCGAAGCGAAGGTCTTGATCTCGGTGAAGTGCGTGGTAACGACGACGCAGGTACCGCGGCGGTGCAGTTCTTCAAGCACCGCGATCGACAAGCCGACGCCTTCGCCCGGATCGGTACCGGAAGCCATCTCGTCGATCAGGACCAGGGTCCGCCGTCCGGCCGTTTCGAGAATGCCTTTGATGCGGCGGATATGCGCTGAGAACGTGCTGAGCGCCTGCTCGATACTCTGCCCGTCGCCGATATCGGCTTCGATCCCGTCAAATACGGACAGTTCGCCGCCTTCTTCGGCCGGAATGAGGAGACCGGATTGACCCATCAGCGTCAGCAGTCCGATCGTTTTGAGCGCCAGCGTCTTGCCTCCGGTATTCGGGCCGGTGATAATCAGCATCCGGAACCGTTCTCCGAGTTCGAAATTCAGCGGAATCATACCGCTGCCCATCAGCGGATGCCGCGCGCCGCGCAGACGAATGAGTCCATGTTCGTTCAGCTTCATATTGACGGCATTCAGCGCCAGCGCGTAGCGGGCTTTGGCGAACAGGAAATCGTATTCGCCCACCAGTTCGGCGTTTACCCGCAGCTCCTGCGCGAACTGCTCGGCCGTGCCGGTCAGTTCGCTGAGAATCTTCGTTTCTTCGCGCCCTTCTTCGGCGCGAAGCAGCTCCATCTCGTCATGGAACTGCCGGATCTCTTCCGGTTCAATATAGAGGGTCTGTCCGCTGGAGGATTCGTCCAGCACGGAGCCTTTGACCAGCTTCCGGTACTCTTTGCGGACCGGAATAGCAAATCGGCCGCCGCGCTGCACGGCCAGGTTCTCCTGAAGGATCGAGCGGTGCTTGGCCATCAGTTCGGCCAGGCGGCGCGAGCTGCGTTCTTCGACCGTCGCCATGCGGCGGCGGACTTTGGACAATTCGCGGCTGGCCGAGTCCAGCACGCGGCTGCTGCGGATGCAGCGCTCGATCTCTTCGCGCAGCCGTTCGAGCCGGTGCATGCCCGAAGCGTAAGCGGCCGCGTTGGGCGCCCAGTCGGCTTTGCCGTGCATATAGTCGATCAGTTGGGCGCAGCTGCGCAGAAACTGATGCAGATGCGTGAAGTCCTGCTCCTGGAACACATAACCGGATCCGAGCAGATCGAGAATCTGCTCCATGCCGGTCAGGGAAGGCAGGGGAATGCTGGCTCCGCGGCGCAGCACGCCGGAGGCTTCGTCGGTCTCGTCCAGTCTGCGGCGCAGCGTGCGGGCATCGGTGATCGGCTGAAGCGCGGCGATATGACGTTTGCCGAGATAGGATACGGCGTAAGTGGACAGTTCGGTCTTGATGCGTGCGTACTCGAGGCGTTCGAGTGTTTGCGGATTCATGTGCGGTTGTACGTTCATTGTGGGTATCGCTCCTTGAGTGTTCGGATGGGAGAAACGGTGCGCCGCCGGCCGTGCAGGTCCGTAAACGCAAAAAGGACGGAAACCGATCGGTCAGGGGACCGCCGCCGAATCAGGGAAATCCCTGTTTCGTCAGCGGTCTTAAGACCAGCTGGTTTCCGTCCTGTGGGGCCAAGCTTGAACCCTGCCATCTGCCGGCAGGACTCGCACCTTCGGGTTCTTGATCTCCGGGCGTCTTCGATCCGCTGCAGCGGTGCCGAAGAATCCGAAGGTCTGTCCTTTCGAATGGGACTTCTTCGGCCGGCACTGCTTTCCGCCGCGGCATCTGCCTGCTCCGCTTCCCCGCACACGCCGGCAGATGCCGACGAGTGCGGGGAATACGCAGAATAGCCAAAAAGGGCCGCGCTCAGAAAGCAGCGCGGCCCGAAAAGTCGAAAGGATAGGTTGAACCCACCTCAAGCTTATAGGAAAATGATTCGCTGTTCTTAACTGAATTCCGGACAGATTCGAACAGGCATCGCAAAATCAAACCGCAAATCGCGGATTGTGCGTGTTTCCCGATGAATGTGTCCCATATGGAATTAATTAGTTAAGAACATACCCCGTCATCAAATTTTCCCCTTTTCACTTGAAAGTTACCCTTATCATAAAAGCGTTTGCCTGTTCGGTCAAGTCCGAATTATTCGTCCTCGTCCGTATACACTTCGTCTTTGTAACCCTGGTCCGTTTCCGAGTCGATCAGATTTCTCTGAACGTCGTCCGGCAGCGAAGCGGGGAACGAACCTTCCCGGAACAGTCCGCCTTCCGGATCGGTGTCTCGTTCCGTAATGAGATCATGATTGGGATGATTCTCGTTAGCGTGCTGTACATCGCGGTCGCCGTCCGTAATCAGCGGCCGTGCCGGATCTTCCGATTCGGCAGCCAACTCGCGGCGTCCTTCTTCGCCTCCGGCTCCGTTCAATAGATCGGTGCCGTGCGGTTCGTCCTGGGCGGGAGCCGCCGGGTCGACCGGGCTGTCCGGATAAAGGTCGTCCGCGTCCGGCACATCTTCGAGTGTCGGCGAGCCGAGATGCGGATCTTCTTCCGTCCGGTTCGGATACGCTTCCGGATCGGTCAGTGCGGAGTCGGTCGGTGCCGCAGTCTCCTGAACGGTATCGACGTACTCCAGCTCGTCGGCCGGAATATCCCGCTCCGTATAGTCGTTGTCGCGGGTCAGATTGAAGCGCTCGTGGGCGCGATCGGATTCGTTTCGCGGATCGTAAGCCATGGTTATCGTCTCCTTTGGATGCGTTCTTACATACGCTTTACCCGAATAGGCGACTTCGTAACCGCCTTCCTTCAAGGCGCCTGCTGCCGCGGAAGAAGGGGAAGGGGTCTTGGAAGCTCTCCCGGCGCGGCGCAATAAGCCGGGTTTGTCCGGTTTTAGGAGTCCGGCGCCGCGATTTCCAATAGAACTGCGTTTGCCGGAGCCTACCGGAAGCTAGGGCTCCAGACGGCTGTTCAACTCTCCAAATCGCCCGGCATTCCATTGGAAAACGAAACCCAAAGGGAGTAAAATTAACAAGTTGAAAAGGTTAGGACGTTTGAAGTGTGACGATTGGGCCGACGGAGGCATCTCACGCATCTGGACAAACGCCAAATCGGGGAAAAATGAAAGCCGAAGCTTCGGGAAAGGTTCCGCGTGCGCTTCGGGCCGATTCCGGCGCAGCGGACATCGTTCTCGACAGGAAGGGATGGGCTGACGGATGGAATTTTCATGGAAAAAGAATTTGGTTGTATTATGGGCCGGCGTGTTTTTCTGCAGCATGGCCTACTCGATATCGATCCCTTTTCTGCCGATCTTCATGCACAGCGAGCTCGGCGTCGGGGAAAAATATTTATCGATCTGGGCGGGGCTGGCATTCGGCATTACGTTTTTGTCGAGTGCCCTGATCTCTCCGTTCTGGGGATCGCTGGCGGACAAGTACGGGCGCAAACCGATGCTGGTCCGCTCCGGATACAGCCTCGCGGCGCTCTACTTTATTAATTTCTTCGTTCAGGACCCGGTTCAGCTCGTGCTGCTGCGGCTGTTTCAAGGTCTGCTCGCCGGATTTATTCCGGCGGCGATTGCCCTGGTCGGCACGAATACGCCGGAAGAAAAAACAGGGTATGCGCTGGGCGTCATGTCGACCGCCAGCGCTTCGGGCACCATTATCGGACCGCTGCTAGGAGGTTTGATCAGTTTCACGCTCGATAACCGAAGCGCTTTCCTGTTCTCGAGCGGGATCGTGCTGATTTCGGCGCTGGTCGCGACTTTTCTGGTACACGAAAAAGAATTCAAGCGTCCGAAGGTGCGTTCGAAGATCAGGGACGATCTCAAGCAGGCGGCGGGCATTCCGATCTTCTTCGCGCTGCTGGGGCTTGTAGCCATGAGCAACTTCTCGGTCATGATTCTGGAGCCTCTGATCACGATCTATGTCAAAGACATGGGGGTATCGTCCGACCGCACCTCGCTCGTGTCGGGCATCATCTTCTCGGCGGTCGGCGTGGCGACGGTGATTATGGCTCCCCGTTGGGGCCGGATCGGCGGGAAGATCGGCTACGGAAAAGTGCTGCTGATCGGTCTGATCGGCGGCGCGGTCGGCAATCTGCTGCAATTTTTCGTGACGGGTTATGTCGGATTCGGTATTCTGCGCTTCGTGTACGGGCTGTTCTTCGCCGGGGTATTCCCGGCGGTCAACGCGATGATCGTGCAGGTGACCAAGCCGGAATTCCGGGGCCGCGCCTTCAGTCTCAACCAGTCGGCGACCCAGATCGGTACGATGGCGGGACCGCTTGTCGGCGGGGTGCTCGGGGCCTTCATGCCGATCCACTGGATCTTCGTCGTGAACGGCGTGGCTCTGCTGATCTGCGCTTTTATCGCCCACTACAAAAAGATCGACCAGACCGCGCCGTTCCGAAGCACGAAAGCGGTCGGAGGCAAATCGCAATAAGCGGGAAAATCCTTGTGAAAACGACGGTTGACAAGACAGCCGCTTCGTCTTACCATTACCGGAGACTGCGGCGCATTCCGTTAATCGGATAAAGCGCCGTCCGCGCTTCGCGGAAGCCGGGAACGACCGGCTTAACTATAGAAGACCCAGGAGGCGCTTGACAGATGACGACGATACCCAAGGTTTTGACGATTGCCGGTTCCGACACGAGCGGAGGAGCGGGCATCCAGGCCGACCTCAAAACGTTTCAGGAGCTTAACGTATACGGAATGACGGCGCTGACCTGCGTGGTCACGATGGATCCGCAGCGCTGGAGCCACCATGTGACTCCGATGTCGGCGGAACTGCTGGAGAGCCAGCTCGACACGGTCTTGAACGGAATTGGCGTGACTTCGGCGAAGACCGGCATGCTGAGCACGGTCGAGATTATCGACGCGGTGGCGCGCAAGATCGAACAGCGTCCGCTCGAGCACTTCGTGGTCGATCCGGTCATGATCTGCAAAGGCGAGAACGAAGTGCTGAACCCGGATACGGCGGAAGCGATTCTGGAGAAACTGGTCCCGAAAGCGACTGTGGTGACGCCGAACCTGTTCGAAGCTTCGCAGTTGGCCAAGACGGCGCCGATCCGCACGATCGAAGACATGAAGGTGGCGGCGGCGAAGATTCATGAACTCGGCGCCAAGCATGTCGTCATCAAAGGCGGAGGCAAGCTGCTGCACGAGAAAGCGGTCGACTTGATCTATGACGGACAGGAATTCGAACTGCTCGAGTCCGAGCGGATCGAAACCAATTATATTCACGGAGCGGGCTGCACGTTCTCCGCGGCGATCACGGCCGAACTCGCCAAAGGAGCCGACGTACGGACCGCGGTCCGAAATGCCAAAACGTTTGTCACTTCCGCGATTCGCCACGGTTTCCCGATCAACTCTTTCGTTGGACCGACGCTGCACGCGGCTCATCGGTTGTACCGGGATTAAACCGGGCACAAGGACCCGAATAAGCAAAAAGACGAATTTCCGAAGCGGTTCTCCGCCGGAAATTCGTCTTTTTTTCGTCTGCGCTGCCGAAGGAACGTTTGAACACTCCGGTTTTATGTTTACTGGAACATCGGGAACACATAGCGGACGAGGAAATAGAGAATGCCAAAAGTGATGATGATATAGGCCGCATACTTGATAAAAGTTGAAGCAACCAGGCTGGAGTCCGACTTTTTCTCGATTCTGCGTTCTTCGACGTCCACATCTCGATGCGAATTGTTCATGGGGTTATACCTCCTGGAGCGGCCTCTTTCGCCCTGCGGCGGGCCGGGATCGTGTAAGATGCTTATTTATACACAGGGCCGAACCCGCTGAAACAAGGGCTTTTTGGTTCGAAGGGCACAAAAGGCGAAGGAAGCCGGCAGGGAACGGGGAGTCGGACGGCGAATGTTGAAGGTAGACGGTAAATTGATGCCGGATCGGCTGCAGGGGGTGCTTATGAGAACTTTACCGAAAAAGCTGGCGATTCTGATCGGCATACTGGCTGTCGTCTTTTTGTGCGTGGAGGCTTATCCGAGAAGCGGCAGCGAAGCCGAGACGGTCGAGGTCGGAGAATGGCAGTTTCTGTGGGATTCGGGACACTCCAAGGCCGTGACGGATACGCCGCCCGAGCAGGTGCTTCATGCTTCAAATTGGACGTTGATGAACGAACATACGATGCCGCCGGCGCGTCCGCAGGGAGCGGCTCTGGCCTGGGTTCGAATCGATATTCCGCAGCTCGGCTGGCCGATTCCCGCCGTGCTTGTCGAAAAAGCGTCCGGCCGCGATGTCGTCGCTTACACCGAGTACCGCAAGCTGTTCGAATCCGATCGGAAATACCGCTATACGATGAACGAGCTGCTGCTGCCTTTGCGAGCGGAAGATGCCGGCGGCTCGCTCTATATTCGCATGCAGATTGCCGAAGAAGGAGCGGGTATCGTGCAGCATATCGCATTCGGAAGTTTTTACGAGCTCCTGACCGTTTATTTGACGCGGGATATGCTCGATATTATGCTCGGCGGTTCGTTTGTTCTGATCGGGCTGGTCATGCTCGTCTGCGCGATCTTCCTGAACCGGAATTATCTGAAGCCGTGGATGTCGCTGGTGTTCGTGATTCTATCGATCGGTCTGCTGGTCGTCTCGTATTCGCCGTTTTTGTTTACGCTTTATCCGGCTTACGGCGGGATTCTGCAGCGGCTCTTCGATATAGCCCTGTTTGCGCTGCTGCCTTCGTTCTTGTATTTTTTCCAGACGATCTTCGGCAAAGGACCCAAGAATATCGTCTTCTACCTGGGCCGCTTCCAACTGGCCTACTCGGCGTTCTGCCTGCTTCTTCTGCTGCTGAACGTACTGACCGAAGAACGCTATTTCTCGCTCTATTACCTGCTGACGACAACGGTTCTGGGCGTACTGATGCTTGTCGAACTTCTGACGATGCTCGGCTGCTCCGTTTTGTACAGTCTGCAGCGCAACAAGGATGCTCTCATCTTCAATGGCGGTCTGGCGATTTTCGCGGGGATCGGCATTCTCGAACTGGTTCTTTATTACGCCAGCAAAGAGCAGTACGATCTGTACTGGTGGAAATGGGGGATGGTCGCTTTCGTGATCTCGCTGATCGTCGTGTTGGGCCGCCGGTTTGTCGAGACGCACAATCAGGTGCTGGAATATTCCAAAGAACTGGAAATGTTCAATAACGAACTGCAGCACGCCGAGAAAATGGAGATTATCAGCGAACTGGCGGCTTCCGTCGCGCATGAAGTGCGCAATCCGCTCCAGGTGACCCGCGGGTTCCTGCAGCTGCTCGGCGAACGGTCGGCGGTATCGGAGAAAGCGTATATCGGAATGGCGCTGGAAGAACTGGACCGGGCTTCGGGCATTATCACCGACTTTCTGACTTTTGCCAAACCGGGAGCCGAGAATATCAAGACGCTGTCCGTTTCCGAAGAATTCCGGCATATCGAAGGGGTCATGACGCCGCTCGCGAGTATCCATCACGGCCGGATTCTGCTGGATTTGGAACCCGACCTGTACGTCAGAGGCAATTCGTCCAAGTTCAAGCAGGCGTTTATCAACATGATCAAGAACAGTATCGAAGCGCTTCCGGCGGAAGAAGGCGTCATCAATGTCCGGGCTTCCCAAGAAAACGGTTCGGTTGTCATCCGGATTCGCGATAACGGGATGGGCATAGGACCCAAGGAGCTGAAACGTCTCGGGGAACCTTATTTTTCGAACAAAACGAAAGGCACGGGACTGGGGTTGATGGTTACGTTTCGGATCGTGGAATCGATGCAGGGGACTTTGGAATTCGACAGTGAAAAAGGAGCGGGAACCGAAGCGACGGTCCGGTTTCCCGAAGCTTCCGAGTAAAGACGGAGAGCTTCGGGAAAGGACGCCGCGGGTTTCCCGCTCCTTGCGTGTGTATAAAGGATAGAAATTTCGATAAGAAGACTCAGCCTCCGGTGCCCCACATGGCGGCGGGTTCGATCACGAGCCGCTCCGTGTTCGGCAGAATAGCCGAAGGAGGCGGCGGAATGACCAGGAAGAAATCGTTGGCCGACTCTTCGACTGCCGTCAGCCGGATATGATCCGGCAGCTCGATCCCGAAAGTCTCGCGCAGTGCGGATTTTGGATCGGCCAGCAGGCTCGCCCGGAATGCCGGGTCTTCCCATGCTTTTTGAATCACCTGGGTTTTAATCAAAGCTTCTGTGGTTTTAACTGCCATAACGAATCATCCTCTCGCTTGCGAATGGGGAGATCGGACATGCGGCGTCGAAGCGATAAACCATTGGAAAAGGCGACAAAAAGACTTTGGTTTTGTGGTGATTGTAGCATGGGTTTTTGCCGGAAGCAAGCAGCTTTGCGGCCTTAGGAGCGAGGTTCTTCGCGGCCGAGCAGCCAATAATTGAATCCGCCCAGCGAAAGGGAATTTTTCTCCTGTTCGATACCCGCGGCAATCCGTTCCAGATCGCCGGCGAGCGCTGCGTGAAAGTCGATCAGACCGGGGAAATCTTCCCGGTAAGCTTCCAGTTCGCGCTGCCGCCCGGCGGCAAATTCGGCATAGGGACCCAGCAGGCCGCGCACGTAGACCGCATCGTCGATTTCGGCAGCCGTTACAGGAACTTCCTCCGGGACCGCATACTCTCTTCTGTAGAAGGAGACGAGGCAGTTGGCGGAACCTTCGCGCAGGTCTTCGACGTAATCCGCCCAGTCGTCGGCCATCTGCAGGGTGACGAGCGTTTCCCGGACGGCATGCAGCGCACGCCTGCGCCAAGATTCGTTGTCTTCGAACAAGACGAGCGGGCCGAGCAGCAGCGGAGCGGATCGCGCCGCAATGGCCTGGGGCTGTTCGAACAGCAGCCGCGGTTCCCGTTCGGCGGCCAAGCCCGACGCCCACTCGGCCGTGCAGAGGCGAAGAGCCTCGCCGAACGAAGAGGAAGAAGAGAACAGCGAAGCGTAGCGGATATTCATCTCGGCGTTCAAAAGCTGGGACAAGGCGATATGCGTTCGCCCGCTTCCGGCCGCACGGTCGATCCGCTCGTCTTGAAGGTGGAAATGCAGCATCCCGAAGACATTGGCGTCCGCCAATTTCCGGCAGGTCTCGGTCGACGCCTCTGCCGCCTGCTGCAGCCAGTAAGGTAGCAGCAGGCAGATATAGTTGGTCGAACCGATCCGCAGGTCCGGATCGAACCGGTTCAAATACAGGATTCCCGCACCCGCATAAGGAGCCGGGAAATTCGAAATCACGGCCCGGCAGCGTTCGAAAGCAAGCCGCATTTCCTGTTTCGCGGCGTCCGATAATTGCATCGACAGACCCTCCCCAAGCTTTGTTCGTTTCTTTTTTTAATATGACGAATTGTCAATCCAAGTGCAACAGTTCGTCCTGAAACGATTCGTGCGTCGACTTCCAGCCTAAACATTTACG
>NZ_JAAZWC010000041.1 GCF_013185195.1 Saccharibacillus qingshengii | reverse complement strand
AATTCCGCTCTCTCTTTTTGTCGATCTTTGCTATAGGGCTCTGCAGGAAACTCCTCTAATGGAATTTCGGAATATCGTCCTCGTCTTTGCCTTTGCGCCCTTCGATCACCTGAAACGGATAGTTTTTCCGCTTTTTGGCAGGAGCGGCCGGCGTTTTGCTTTTGCTGCCGCGTGAAGCGGAAGACTTGGATGGAGCAGAGGAAGACATACGGGACATCTTCTCCTGGGTACGGGCGGAAGGTTTGATCTTCGGCCGCTGTCCGCCGCTTCCGGAAGCGCGGGTGCCGCCTGCTCGCCGTGTGTTTGGCAGCAGGAAGTACAGCAGGGCGACCACCGCGATAATGCCGATCGGAATCAGCCAGGTCATGGACGGGTTCATCAGGATATTAACGATGCCCAGCGCGGCAAGCGCCAGGATTACGAAACCGGCAACGCCCGGTTTTCTCATAAAGCATCAACCCTCCAGCGGATCGAGTATGGCGTCCGGCACCGAAGCGGGGGCGCCTTGCTTGGCATAAACGGCATCGAGTTCGCGCATCCGGTTGAACGACGCGATCGAAACTTCAACTTGTTCGTCGGTCGGTTCTTTGGTCGTCAGCAGCTGCAGCCACAGACCCGGATATCCGAGGTAGCGCAGCACCGGCACATCGCGCAGGGCATTCGTGAACTTCAGAAACTCGAACGATACGCCCATGACGACCGGCAGAAGCAGCAGACGCTGCACCACGCGTTCGATCAGGGAGTCCCAACTGAACAGCGAGTAGATCAGAATCCCGATGATGACCGTCAGCATAATGAAACTGCTGCCGCACCGGTAATGGAGCCGCGTGTATTTCTGTACGTTTTTCGGAGTCAGCTCTTCGCCGGCTTCGAACGCGCTGATAACTTTGTGTTCGGCTCCGTGATACTGGAATAACCGCTTCACGATCGGCGTCAGCGAGATTAGATAGAGGTACAGAAGAAGGAGGACCAACTTGATGCCGCCTTCGGTAAGATTATGGTAGATTTGGTGCGAAAAACTGCCTCTGAACAAAAAGTCTTCGACAAACACCGGAACGAGCGTAAAGACCAGCTTGCCGACGATAAAGGAAACGATCGCCGCCGCCGTTACGCCGATAATGGCGCCCAGACCAAGTTTGGCTTCGCCTTTTTTGTTCTTCGCTTTCAATTCTTCGCGTTCTTCCGGCGTCATTTCGTCGTCGGCGTAGGCGTCGAACGAATAGTTGAGATGCTTGGAACCTTTGACGCTGGAATCGATCAGGCTGACCAGGCCGCGAAGCAGCGGAACTTTGCGCAGCGAGCGTACCCAGCCTTTTTCTTCGCGGGGCACTTCGAGAAAAGTGATCTCCCCGCTCTTGCGGCGCACCGCGGTAACGTTGACGTGCCTGCCGCCGAACATGACTCCTTCGATTACGGCTTGTCCGCCGTAGGCGACGGGAGCGGATTTTTCAGACAAAACCTTCACCTTCCTAAACGTTTTAAAGTACCTCTGCGCAGACCGGCTGCAAGCAAATGCCGGTTCGGAGACATTTCTTTTCATTGTATCGGATTTTTCCGGCAAATACCAGCGAACAGGCGGCGTCGGCGCGAAGCCTGCCCGTGCGGGAAAAGGCTTCTCAGAGGGGGTACCCATATGATAGAATGTACTGTGGTAATTTCGCTTGAGGTTCTGGAAAATACGAACTGAATAGGTTCACCGGGAAAGAGGAGAAAATATGCAGCAGCGTGTAAACAAATTGCGCGAAGCGATGGCGGCAAAAGGCATCGGCGCGATGTTTGTGGCCAGTGACATTAATCGTCGTTACCTGACCGGATTTACAGGTTCCGCCGGCTATGTGTTGATTACCGAAACGGACAGCTACCTGCTGACCGATTTCCGTTATATGATGCAGGCGCCGCAGCAGGCCAAAGACTTCAAGGTGGTCGAGCATGCGCCGAAAGTGATGGAAACGGTTAAAGAACTGTTAGGCTCTTCGTCCAAACTCGGTTTCGAGCAGGAACATGTCACATTTGCGACGTACCAAAATTACCGGGAAGCGCTGGAAGGCGTCGAACTCGTTCCGGTGTCGGGTCTTGTAGAAGGCCTGCGCATTTTCAAAGACGAGGGCGAGCTTCATATCATGCGCGAAGCGGCGGCTTTGGCCGACCGGACTTTCAGTCATATCCTGACGAAGATCCGTCCGGGCGTCACCGAGCGCGAGCTCGATCTGCAGATGGAAATGTTCATGCGCGAAAACGGGGCAACCTCGTCGTCGTTCGACACGATTGTCGCTTCGGGCGAACGCTCGGCTCTGCCGCACGGCGTAGCCAGTTCCCGAGTGCTGCAGGGCAGCGAATTCATTACGTTCGACTTCGGCGCCCTGCTGAACGGATATTGTTCGGATGTGACGCGGACCGTTGTGCTCGGCGAAGCTACCGATAAGCACCGCGAAGTCTACGGCATCGTGCTGGAAGCCCAGCTGAATGCCCTCGACAAGATCCGTCCCGGCATGACCGGCCGCGAAGCGGACGCGCTCACCCGCGATATTATCGCCTCGTACGGTTACGGCGACAACTACGGGCACAGTACGGGTCACGGTCTCGGCATGGAAGTGCACGAGAGCCCGCGTTTGTCGAAGCTCAGCGACGACATTCTCAAACCGGGCATGGTCGTTACCGTAGAACCGGGCATTTATATCCCGGGCTTCGGCGGCGTACGGATCGAAGACGATATCGTGATTACCGAAACGGGAATCGAGATTATCACCTCTTCGACCAAAGATCTTCTCCTTCTGCCCATGGCATAAGGCAATCCAGAATCGGCATCAACCAGGCAACCATTCCAAGGAGGAATCCTCTATGATCTCAGTCAACGATTTTAAAACAGGCCTTACCGTCGAAGTCGACGGCGACATCTTTACCGTTATCGAATTCCAGCACGTAAAACCGGGCAAAGGCGCGGCCTTCGTTCGCTCCAAGCTCAAAAACCTGCGCAACGGCAACACGGTTGAGCGCACGTTCCGCGCCGGCGAAACGATCGGTCGCGCGCAGATCGAAAACCGCGGCGTACAGTATCTGTATGCAAGCGCCCAGGAACATACGTTCATGGACAACGAAACCTACGACCAGTTCACGTTGACCAGCGATCAGCTCGAATGGGAACTCAAATTCCTGCGCGAGAATATGAACGTGCACATCATCAGCTACAAAGGCGAAATCCTCGGGATCAACCTGCCGACGAGCGTCGAGCTGAAAGTCATCGAGACCGAGCCGGGTATCAAAGGCAATACGGCAACGGGCGCTTCCAAAAGCGCGAAGCTCGAGACGGGTCACAGCGTTCAGGTTCCTTTGTTCATCAACGAAGGCGACGTTCTGCTGATCGATACGCGCGAAGGCAAATACATTTCCCGCGCCTAATCGGTTGCCGCAATCCACACACAAAAGCTGCCGGGCCTGCGGGCTTTCGGCAAAACTCTCCAACCGCATCCGCGGTTCGGAGAGTTTTTTTGTGCAAAGGAACGTCGGAAAATCTAAACAATGTACGCAAAAAACAATGGAAGCCCGGGGCGTTTTCGTATTATACTCATTTAAAGCGATAAAATAGACCGGAGCCGTCCTGTTGCAGGGCCAAGCGTAGTTCCGGAAACATGCGGGGGAGTGAACACGTTTTGTCATTATTCGTTATGAAATTCGGCGGCAGTTCCGTCGGGGACACCGAGCGGATGCAGAGGGTCGCGAAGCGGGTGGCCGAGAAAAAAGAAGAAGGACACCGCTGCGTCGTCGTGGTATCGGCCATGGGCGATACGACCGACGATCTGATCGATACGGCCAAAAGGCTGAGCGACAATCTTCCGGCACGGGAAATGGATATGCTGATGACAACCGGGGAGCAGATTTCGATCTCGCTGCTGTCGATCGCCATTCAGGCGATCGGGCATGAAGCGGTTTCGTTTACCGGCTGGCAGGCCGGATTCGAAACGGAAGCCGATCACGGCCGCGCCCGTATTCTCAATATTCGTCCGGATCGCGTCTTGAAGGCGCTCGATGCAGGTAAAATCGTGATTGTAGCCGGATTCCAGGGGATGAGTGAAGAAGGCGAGATTACGACGCTTGGCCGCGGCGGCTCGGATACGACGGCCGTTGCTTTGGCCGCGGCGGTTGAGGCCGACGCCTGTGAAATTTATACCGATGTGGACGGCATCTATTCGACCGATCCGCGGATCGTCAAATGCGCACGCAAGCTGCCGTCGATCTCGTACGATGAAATGCTGGAACTTGCGAACCTGGGTGCGGCTGTTCTGCATCCCCGGGCCGTTGAGTATGCCAAGCACAACAACGTCCGTCTGATCGTACGTTCGAGCTTTAATTATAATGAAGGAACCGTAGTGGAGGAGGAGTCGAGCATGGAACAGGGAGTGGTGGTAAGCGGGATCGCTTACGATAAAAATGTGGCGCGGATCAGTATTCTGGGCGTATCCGACGTACCGGGCGTACTGGCCGGAGTCTTCGGTTCGCTGGCGTCGGAACGGGTCGACGTCGATATCATCGTGCAGAGCGGGTCGCAGGACGGCAAAGCCGATTTCTCGTTTACCGTAAACGGTTCGGAAGTCGAACGCGCTCTTCAGGTGATCGAAAACAACCGCGAACGCGTGCCTTACCGCGAGCTGACTTCGGAGTCGGATCTGGTCAAAGTATCGATCGTGGGCGCGGGTATGGTCAGCCATCCGGGCGTAGCGGCGGAAATGTTCCGCGTGATCTCCGACCAGGGAGTCAGCATCAAAATGGTCAGCACCTCGGAGATCAAAGTGTCGTGCGTGATCGAAGGCGAGAAAGTCAAAGACATCATTGCGGCGCTGCATACGGCCTACAACCTGGATACCCAGGAGCAGGTGTTTGTCGGCGGTCCCCAGGATCGGCGGTAAAAAGCCTCCAAGCGGGTTTGCCGCAGGCCGAAAAGGGCGGGACTCCCTCCGGGGAGCCCGCTCTTTTTATTTTGTAAGGTTGTGATATAATACATAACGTTAGTTAAACGGCTTGCCTCGCGTTTTTACAAAACGCTGCATGATCTTGCCCGCACAAGCCTGAAAATGTTAAGGAGCGTGCCCGAATGTTTAAAATAAGCGAAATTAAAGAACTTATCGAACTGCTGGACCGGACGTCGGTTCAGGAACTGGAACTGGAAGAGGAAGGCACGCGTGTCGTGATCCGCAAAGGCGGACGCGTCGAAGCGTCGGCCATGCAGGCTCCGGTATGGGTACAGCAGCCGCAGGCACAACCCGCTTCCGCGCCGAATACGGCCGCTCCTGCGGTTTCCGCTCCAGCGGCACCGGATGAGTCTTTACATAAAATCGTCTCCCCGATGGTGGGTACGTTCTATTCGTCACCGTCGCCGGATGCCGATGTTTATGTAAACGCAGGCAGCCGCGTGAACGAGAAATCCGTCGTCTGCATCATCGAAGCGATGAAGCTCATGAACGAGCTGCTGGCCGAAGTCAAAGGCGAGATCGTGGAAGTGCTGGCGGAGAACGGTCAGCTGGTCGAATATGGACAACCGCTGTTCCTGGTTAAAGCGGAATAAGCGAGCCCGAAAGGGAAGGAGGACGTTTCAATTTGGAGACAACGAAATTCAATAAAATTCTGATCGCCAACCGCGGCGAAATCGCTGTGCGGATTATTCGCGCGTGCCGCGAAATGGGCATCTCGACGGTCGCGGTCTATTCCGAAGCCGACCGGGATTCCCTGCATGTCCGTCTGGCCGACGAAGCCTACTGCATCGGTCCCACGGCTTCCAAAGACAGCTATCTCAACTTCACCAACCTGATGAGTATCGCGACGCTGACCGAATGCGACGCGGTGCATCCGGGTTACGGATTCCTCGCGGAGAATGCGGATTTCGCGGAAATTTGCGAATCGTGCAATATTACCTTTATCGGTCCTTCGCCGGACAGCATCACCAAGATGGGCGACAAAGCGGTGGCCAAATTGACGATGCAAAGCGCGGGCGTCCCGGTGATTCCGGGTTCCGACGGTCTGGTCGAAGATCTGGACGAAGCGATTCAAATCGCGCGCGGCATCGGCTATCCGATCATCATCAAAGCGACAGCGGGCGGCGGCGGCAAAGGCATTCGCCTGGCCGAAGACGAAGACACGCTGCGCCAGCAGATCGTGGCTGCCCAGCAGGAAGCGGAGAAAGCGTTCGGCAACGCCGGCGTCTATCTGGAGAAATTCCTGACCGGCATGAAGCACGTGGAGATCCAGCTGATCGCCGACAAGCACGGCAACGCGGTGCACTTGGGCGAACGGGACTGTTCCGTACAGCGCCGCCGCCAGAAGCTGGTGGAAGAAGCGCCTTGTTCGATCATCTCCGAAGAAGTGCGGACGGCGATGGGCGCAGCAGCGGTACGTGCCGCCCACGCGGTTAACTATTCCGGCGCGGGCACGCTCGAGTTCCTGCTTAGCCCCGACGGAAACTTCTATTTCATGGAGATGAATACCCGAATCCAGGTGGAACATCCGGTAACGGAAATGGTGACCGGCGTGGATCTGATTCAGGAAATGATCTCGGTTGCCGAAGGCAATCCGCTCTCGTTCACCCAGGAAGAAGTGAAGATCAACGGCTGGTCGATCGAATGCCGGATCAATGCCGAAGATCCGGATCGCAATTTCATGCCGGCTCCGGGCAAAATCAGCTTCTATCTGCCTCCGGGCGGACCGGGCGTACGGGTAGACAGCGCGGCTTACCAAGGTTATACCATTCCGCCGTTCTATGATTCCATGATCGCCAAACTGATCGTCTGGGCGCCGACGCGCACGCAGGCTATCGCCAAAATGAAGCGGGCTTTGGCGGAATTCGCCGTCGAAGGCATCGCGACTACCATTCCGTTCCATCAGCGTCTGCTGAACCACGAAACGTTCGTACGCGGCGATTTCGACATCAAATTCCTTGAGGAAAACGAAGTCTGAACGTGACAAACGCCGTTTGTCACATCGGGCGGCAAATGCTATATTTAAGGAATAAATAATCCATAAGGTGGATGGTATCGAATATGAGCAGCTTACCTACAGAATTTGAACGGACGGATATTGGCGAGATCCAGATCGCGCCCGAAGTGATCGAAGTGATCGCGGGACTGGCTACGATCGAAGTGGAAGGGATCGCGGGCATGAGCGGCGGATTTGCCGGCGGTATTGCCGAGCTGCTGGGCCGCAAAAACCTGTCGAAAGGCGTTAAAGTGGAAGTGGGCCAGCGCGAAGCCGCAGTCGACGTATCCGTGATTGTCGAATACGGTTCCCGTCTGCCGGAAGTGGCCGGTGCGGTTCAGCGCAACGTCAAGCGTTCGATCGAAATGATGACGGGATTGTCCGTGATCGAAGTCAATGTGCATGTCCATGATGTGCAGTTCAAGACCAGAACGGTGGAACACCGGTCCGAAGAGCTCGAACTGGGTACGCCCCGGGTGAAATAACGTTCTTTTCCAACCCCCGACCCGAAAAGTCGGGGTTTACTACCGTTTTGAGGGGGCTTGGCTGTACGTGGCAAAAATTGTGGACCGTCTGCTGCTGTTCGTATACAGCATAACGATTTTGATTCTGAGTATTTTCGCCATCCTCCTGCTCAGCCGCTCGATCCGGATGCCGGTCGATTTCCGCTTCGATCTGCCGACCCTGTCGGCGGTCATCGCCGGATTGGCCGTGCTGATCCTGATCAGCCTGCGCATGCTGTTCGTCTCGCTGCGGCGCAGCCGCGGCAATCTTCATTCCGTCGATCAGCGGACCGATCTGGGTGATATCCAGATCTCCGTGGAAACGATCGAGAACTTATGCCTCAAGGCGGCTTCCCGCGTACGCGGCGTCAAAGAGCCCCGTACGCGAATCCGCATGACCGAGCCCGGGCTGGATGTACGCATCCGAACGGTCGTCGACGGCGAATATCCGATTCCGGCGCTGACGGAAGAAGTGCAGCGCGGCGTCAAGGAATTCGTGCAGGAAATTACCGGTATTCCGGTGGCTTCGGTCTCTGTCTATATTGCGGGAGTCGTGCAGCCCCAGGCATTCAAAAGCCGGGTGGAATAGGAGTGAGCGCCGATGAATTGGAGTGAAATCTGGGCCGTGTACGGAGGCCGTTTGGCCTGGACGGCCTGGGGATTGTTTTTCGGCCTCCTGTATCTGCGGGTCGGATTCGGACCCATGCTTGTGGTCATGCTGCTGACGCTGCTCGGGTATGGGATCGGAAGGCGCAAAGATCTGCGCGCCGGACCGCTTCTCCCCTGGAGCGAGATTCGCGATCGGCTCGTGCAGCGCTGGCGTCCGTTTCGGTAACCGAACCTGAACGGACTGCCGGGCTTACTGCCAAATGGAGCGAAAGCCTGTGAGACGTTTTTACGCCGGGCATAACAAAGGGCTTGCGTCCGTCTTGCGAGCAAGACAGGCGGCGTTTCTCGCCGGAATACGAGGGCGGTACGGCCTGGAAAAAGGTCGGCCGGCCCGTTTTTGGCGAGAAGCGGAGCTTTTGCGGGCGGGAGAAGCGTTTCACAGGTTTTTGCATGTGCAAGAACAGTTTGATTGATCAAATGAACGAACAACAGATTGCGGGAGGGACCCATGAAAAGAAGATTGGGAAGAGAACTTGCGGTACAAAGCTTGTACCAAATGGAAATGAACGAGGTAGCGGCATTCGATGCCGTGTCGATGTTGATTTCGGAAGCCGGGGACGAAAATGAAGGCGAAGTGAAATTGGAAGATGCCGACCGCCTGGCCGAGTATGTGCTGGAACTGGTCAACGGAACGTGGACACACAAAGCGGCGATCGACGATCTGCTCGGTACGTATCTCAAAGGATGGCAGATCAGCCGCCTGTCGCGCGTAGACCGTCAGATTCTGCGTCTGGCCGCTTACGAAATGATCTTTGCCGAAGATGTTCCGGCCAAAGTAGCCGTCAACGAAGCGATCGAATTGTCCAAACACTTCGGTACCGACGAGTCCGGCAAGTTTGTCAACGGCGTACTCGGCAAAATGATCCAGGACGCCGAAGAACTGAAAACGAAATTGAAGTAAGTGGATTACCCCATTAGCGTAACTGGCGGAGGGGAAAGTTCAGTGGAGGAACGGAGTGTTCGCCTTTGAAATCGGAAAAGTTCCTTACTCCAATCCAATCTATTTTTCCGATTTCAACAAGCGACCGAAACGAACTTTTCCCGCAGCCCTTACGCACACCCCCACCCACATAGCCCATTTTAAAGGAGAGAAAAACATGACGACAGCCCAAATTATCAGCGGAAAACAAGTATCGGACGAAATTCGCCTAAACCTGAAAGCCGAGGTCGAAGCGCTTGTCGCCCAAGGCTGCGTGCCTGGACTCGCCGTCGTGCTCGTCGGAGAAGATCCGGCCTCCCAAGTCTATGTACGCAACAAAGCCAAAGCGTGCGAAGACCTCGGCTATTATTCCGAAGTGCATCGCCTCGAAGCCGATACCTCGCAGGAAGATCTGCTTGCGCTTGTAGACAAGCTCAATGAACAAGAGAACATCAACGGCATTCTCGTGCAGCTTCCGCTGCCGGGCCATATCGAAGAAAAAGCGGTAATCAACGCCATTTCTCCGGAAAAAGACGTGGACGGCTTCCATCCGGTCAATGTCGGCAATCTGATGATCGGCGACGACAGCCTGCTTCCTTGTACGCCGGCAGGCGTGATCGAACTGATCAAGCATACCGGTATCGAAATGTCGGGCAAACACGCCGTGGTCATCGGCCGCAGCAATATCGTCGGCAAACCGGTCTCGATGCTGCTTCAGCGCGAAAATGCGACCGTTACGATGTGCCACTCGCGGACAGCCAACATGAAAGAACTGACCCGCCAGGCGGACATTCTGGTCGTTGCCGTAGGCCGTGCCAACTTCGTCGACGCTTCGTACATCAAGCCGGGCGCTGTGGTGATCGATGTCGGCATCAACCGTCTGGAAACAGGCAAACTGGCCGGCGACGTGGATTTCGAATCGGCCAGCTCCGTATCGGGTCCGATTACGCCGGTACCGGGCGGCGTCGGCCCGATGACGATCACCATGCTGATGAAAAATACGCTGCTTGCGGCCAAGCGCGCGCACGGCCTTTCGTAAGCGGGAGGTTCGGGTATGGAGCAGCGCATACTGTCGATCCAGGAGCTGAACCGGTATATCCGCCAGAAGTTCGAAGCGGACCCGCTGCTGCCTGAAGTGTGGGTGCGCGGCGAGATTTCGAATTTCACGCATCATTCGAGCGGGCATATGTATTTTACGCTAAAAGATGCCGGAAGCCGTGTGCGGGCGATCATGTTCGCTTCGCACAATAAACGCCTGCCGTTTATTCCGCGCGAAGGCACACGCGTCATCGCGCAGGGCAGCGTCTCGGTGTTCGAACGCGACGGACAATACCAGATTTATTTGACCCAGATGCAGCCCGACGGTGTCGGTAGTCTTTATCTGGCTTACGAGCAGCTCAAGAAAAAGCTCGAGACCGATGGGCTGTTCGACGAAAGCGGCAAGCGGAAGATTCCGGTCATGCCCAAAGCGATCGGAGTGATTACGTCGCCGACAGGTGCAGCCGTTCGGGATATTCTGACCACGCTCGGCCGCCGGTTCCCCGGCGTGCCCGTTATGCTGTATCCGGCTTTGGTGCAGGGCAAAGAAGCCGCCGCGTCGGTCGTGCGCGGGATTCGTATCCTGAACCGTCTGGGCGAAGCGGACGTATTGATTATCGGCCGCGGCGGTGGCTCGCTAGAAGAATTGTGGGCTTTTAACGAAGAGATCGTGGCCCGGGCCATCTACGATTCGGCCATCCCGGTCATCTCGGCCGTGGGACACGAGACCGACTTTACGATCTCCGATTTTGCCGCCGATCTGCGGGCGGCTACCCCGACGGCCGCGGCGGAACTTGCGGTGCCGGACCGGCGCGAGCTGCAGCAGCGGCTCGCCGTGCTGCAGCAGCGCCTGCGCGGCGCCCTGCTGCGCCGGGCTTCGCAGGAACGCGAGCGCCTCGCGCGCCTGCAGCGTTCCGCCGTGCTGCGGCAGCCGCAGCGCGCCATGCAGCCGCACGCGCAGCGGCTTGACGGGCTGACGCGCCGCCTGACGGCGCGGACCGAAGCCCGCTTCGCCTCGGGCCGCGACAAGCACGCGCGCCTGCACGGCAGGCTGTCGCGCTTCTATCCGGGCGCCCAGCTGCAGCTCGCTTCGCGCCAGCTGGGCGGCCTGGACGGCCGTTTGGGCGCCGCCATGAACGCGGCTGTCAAAGACCGGCGCCAGCGTCTGCTCGGCAGCATGAGGCAGCTCGATGCGCTGAGTCCTCTCAAGGTCATGGCGCGCGGATACAGCCTCGTGTACGACGAAAGCCAGCAGCGGTTGATCAAGTCCGCGCACGAAGTGAGCGAGGGCGACCGGATCGTCGTCCGGGTAAACGACGGAAGCCTGGACTGCCGGGTCATTCAAACGACGGAGGAGGCCAATCGAAGTGGACAATAACACCGGTATGCAAGCCGATGAAGGGCAAGCCCCTCAAGCGGAGAACGCCGAACTGAACTTTGAACAGGCGATGGACCAGCTCGAGCACATCGTTTCCGAGCTTGAACAAGGCGATGTACCGCTCGAGAAAGCGATCGATTTGTTCCAGCGGGGGATGCAGCTGTCGCAGCTGTGCGGCCAGAAGCTGGAACAGGTGGAGCGCAAGATCGAAACGATAGTGGAAGAAGACGGGCAGCTCCGTCGCCGGAACTTTGCGGGTGAAGCGGAAAGCGGGGAAGACTTTTGAACAGCGTATTCGAGCTTGAGCCCTATATCAAACAAGTCGCTTCCGACTTGGACCGGTATTTTGCCGAAGCGTTTCCGGCCGAATGGGATATGCCGGCCGCACTGCTGGAGTCCATGCGCTATTCGCTGGATGCCGGCGGCAAACGTCTGCGTCCGCTGCTGGTCGTAGCGGCCTGCGAGAGTCTGGGCGGAAGCCGCCAAGCGGCGATCCGCGTAGCTGCTGCCGTCGAGATGGTCCATACGTATTCGTTGATCCATGACGATCTGCCTGCGATGGACGACGACGATCTGCGCCGAGGCAAACCGACCAACCATAAAGTGTTCGGCGAAGCGATGGCGATTTTGGCCGGAGACGGTCTGCTGACCCACGCTTTTTATGTGGTCACGACACTGGTCAAAGACGGTCTGCTGTCTGCGGAAGCCGCGGTAGCGATCGTGTCCGATCTGGCCGAGTACGCGGGACCCAGAGGCATGGTCGGCGGCCAGGTGGCCGATATGGAAGGCGAACAAGGCACGACCGATCTTGCGCGGCTGGAATATATCCACCTGCACAAGACGAGTGATCTGATCATGTTTTCGCTGCTTGCGGGCGGACGCTGCGCCGGAGCGACTCAAGCGCAGCTGGACGCTCTGCAGACGTTCGGCCGGGGAATCGGATTGGCTTTCCAGATTCAAGACGATATTCTCGATCTGATCGGCGACGAGAACAAACTGGGCAAAAAAACGCAGAGCGACGTCAAAATGGAAAAAGTGACCTATCCGTATTTCCTGGGCATCGATCCGTCGAAGGAAGAAGTGCGGCGGCTCAGCGAGGAAGCCAAGTCGGCGGTCCTCGGAGCGGGCCTGCATTCGTCCGAGACGCTGATTGCCATCGCCGATTATTTGGTAGAACGGGACCGTTAAATCGGCTCGAACACCCACGGTCCGGTTTCGACGCTCGCTTGCTCGGGTATTGAAGAACAGCAGAATCGGCAGCGGGCAGGTTCGGAGCCGAAGCTTCAAATTGGCTTTGTTTCCTGAAAAACGATATAATAACCCATACTACGGCGTTCACCGAGATGCCACAATTCAAAATCGTTCGAGACCGAATTCAGGAAAATGAAGGAAAGCGGGGAATAACATATGCTGCTTCCGCAAATTAATCAACCCGGCGATCTGAAGAAGCTGCCGTCCGATCAACTGGCGCCGCTTGCCCAGGAGATCCGTCAGTTTTTGATCGAAAAGCTGTCGGTTACGGGAGGCCATCTGGCTTCCAACCTTGGCGTAGTCGAGTTGACGTTGGCGCTGCATTATTGCTACGAAAGTCCGAAAGACAAGTTTATTTTTGATGTGGGCCACCAGGCTTACGTACACAAGATTTTGACCGGCAGACAGGACCGTTTCGATACCCTGCGCAAATACAAAGGCCTCTGCGGTTTCGTCAAACGCGTGGAAAGCGAACACGACGTTTGGGAAGCCGGCCACAGCAGTACGTCGCTGTCCGCAGCGATGGGCATGGCGATGGCGCGCGACCTCAAAGGCGAAAGCAACAAAGTGGTAGCGGTGATCGGCGACGGCGCATTGACCGGCGGCATGGCGTTCGAAGCGCTGAACCATATCGGTCATGAGAAGAAAAATCTGCTCGTCGTCCTCAACGACAACGAGATGTCGATCGCGCCGAACGTAGGCGCCATGCACAACTATCTCAGCCGCGTCCGTTCGGACCGTCATTATCTGCGGGCCAAAGACGACGTGGAATCCCTGATCAAAAAGATTCCGGCAATCGGGGGCAAGCTTGCCCGGACAGCCGAAAAAGTCAAAGACAGTCTCAAATACATGATGGTTCCGGGCGTTTTGTTCGAAGAACTGGGCTTCAAATATATCGGACCGATCGACGGGCACGACCTGCCGACCCTGATGGAAACATTCCGCCAGTCCGATCATATCGACGGACCGGTACTCGTTCATATCGTCACGACCAAAGGCAAAGGCTACAAACCCGCCGAAACGGATTCGCACAAATGGCACGGCATTTCTCCGTACAAGATCGAATCCGGCCAGACGCTCAAATCGGCCGGCAATCCGATGTATACGGAAGTGTTCGGCCGTACGCTGATCGAACTCGCCGAACAGGACGAGCGGATCGTCGCCGTTACGCCGGCTATGCCGGGCGGTTCGGGATTGATGGAATTTGCCGCAAGATTCCCCAAACGGATGATCGATGTCGGGATCGCCGAGCAGCATGCCGCCACCTTGTGTGCCGCGATGGCCATGGAAGGCATGAAACCGGTCTTCGCCGTATACTCGACCTTTATGCAGCGCGCCTACGACCAGATCGTGCATGACATCTGCCGCCACAACGCGAATGTCATGTTTGCGATCGATCGGGCCGGATTTGTCGGGGCGGACGGAGAAACGCATCAAGGCGTCTACGATATTGCTTTCCTGCGCCATATCCCGAATATGGTGCTGATGATGCCAAAAGACGAGAATGAACTGCGCCATATGATGAAAACGGCGCTTGATTACGATAAAGGGCCGATCGGCTTCCGTTATCCTCGGGTCAACGGTCTTGGCGTTCCGCTGGACCAGACGCTCAAAAGCATTCCGATCGGAAGCTGGGAAACGGTTCGCGAAGGCGAGAACTGCGCGATTTTGGCTGTGGGTCCTATGGTGCAAACCGCTCTTGCGACTGCCGAACTGTTGAAGTCGTCGGGAATCCAGGCCAGTGTCGTCAATGCGCGCTTCCTGAAGCCGCTCGATGAGCGGATGCTGACCGATCTGGCCGACCGCGGCGTCAAACTTCTGGTCATGGAAGAAGCTTCGCAGGCCGGCGGCCTGGGCGGTGCGGTGCTGGAGTTCTATGCATCCCGCGGAATCGCCCATGCCGACGTACGCATTCTGGGTGTGCCGGACTGCTTTATCGAGCATGGCAGTATCAAAGAGCAGCAGGAAGAAGCCGGTTTGACCGCCGAGCATGCGGCAGACCTTGTACGCGAGAGCGTGACGGGAAGCCGCCTGGCCCTCAAAACGGGACTGCCTTCGTAATTCTTCGTTTCAAGCGAAGCGGCTGCTGACGTGCGTATTTCATACAGAAAGAGAGCCTGACTATGGCCGAGCCAAAAGAAAAAATCGAAAAAGAACGAATCGACGTGCTGCTCGTGGAGCAGGCGTATTACGAAAGCCGGGAAAAAGCGAAGGCCGCCATTATGGCGGGCCTTGTTTTTGCCGATAACGAACGCATCGAAAAGCCGGGCATGAAAGTATCACGGGAGGCCGCACTGCATGTCAAGGGTGCGGTCCATCCGTATGTAAGCCGGGGCGGGTTGAAGCTTGCAAAAGCGCTGACCACGTTCGAAATCGATATGAAAAACCGGGTGATGCTGGATATCGGTTCTTCGACCGGAGGTTTTACCGATTGTGCACTGCAAAACGGAGCTTCTTACGTGTACGCGATCGATGTGGGTTACAATCAGCTCGACTGGTCGCTGCGAAACGACGAGCGGGTGAACGTGATGGAGCGCACCAATTTCCGGTATATGACCCCGGAAGAATTGACGGGGCCCCAGCCGGATTTTGCAAGTATCGACGTTTCGTTTATTTCGCTCAGACTGATTCTGCCTCCGCTTGTCCAACTGCTTCGGCGTCCGGCCGAAGTGGCCGCGCTGATTAAGCCGCAGTTCGAAGCGGGGCGGGAAAAGGTCGGCAAATCCGGAGTGGTGCGCGATCGCAAAGTTCATGAAGACGTGCTGAATCAGGTGCTGACTTTTGCCAATGCGCTGGGCTTTGAGATCGGCGGACTGACTTTTTCTCCGATTACCGGGGGAGAAGGCAACGTCGAATTTCTCGCTTATCTGAAACTGCCGGAAGGAGAAAGCGTCCTGCTCGGCGAAGAAGGTATTCGGGAACTGGCGTCAAATACGGCGGCGGAAGCCGCTCGAACTTTTCAAAGAAACTCATCCACCGACCGGTGAGTTTCTTTGTGTTGGATACGTTTAATAACTATTGCTGACCGAGGGGGAGTCCTATGAAGGGACAACGACATATCAAAATCCGGGAGATTATCTCGAGCCGGGATATCGAAACGCAGGATGAACTGGTAGCCGCGCTTCGTACGGCGGGCTTTCAGGTTACGCAGGCCACCGTATCGCGAGATATCAAGGAGCTGCTTCTGATCAAGGTTCCGCTCGACGACGGCCGGTACAAATATTCAATGCCGACCGATCAGCGCTATAATCCGGTACAGAAGCTCAAACGTGCATTGGTAGACAATTTTGTCCATATCGACCACTCCGGCAATCTCGTCGTCATGAAGTGTCTGCCGGGAACGGCAAACTCGATTGCGGCGCTGCTCGACAATATGGAATGGTCGGAAATCATGGGAACGATCTCGGGTGACGATACGATTCTCCTGATCTGCCGCCAGCCCGAGAACAGCCAGACGGTAATCGGTCAAATTATGGGATTCATTTCCTAAACTCTATTGAGGTGAGTGCATGCTAGTTGCATTGTCCATTCGGAATCTCGCCGTCGTCGAAGCTGTCGACGTTCATTTTTATCAAGGATTCCATGTGCTGTCCGGAGAAACGGGAGCCGGTAAATCGATTGTAATCGATGCGCTGGGACTGATCTCGGGCGGACGCGGTTCTTCGGATCTGATTCGTTACGGAGCCGACAAAGCGGAAATGGAAGCGCTGTTTGAACTGCCGGATGAGCACCCGGTCTGGAAAACGCTCGAACAGCTCGGTATTTCCGCTTCTTCGGAAGAGCATCTGGTTATCCGGCGCGAAGTGACGGCACAAGGCAAAAGTACCTCGCGCATCAACGGACAGCTGGTCAATTTGACCATGCTGCGGGAAGTGGGCGAGCAGCTGATCAATATTCACGGCCAGCATGAACACCAATCGCTGCTGCGACCGGAAAGCCATCTGGGCCTGCTGGACTCTTACGGAGGCGAGACGATCGCTCCCGCCAAAGCGGCGTATCAGCAGGAATATTCAGCGCTGGCCAAGCTGGAGAGAGAGCTGCGCGAACTGCGCGAGACCAGTCAGAAATCGCTGCAAATGCTCGATATGTACCGTTTCCAGCTCGAAGAAATTCAAGCCGCCAAGCTTAAAGTGGGCGAAGATCTAGAGCTGGCGGACGAACGTTCCAAACTTGCGCACAGTGAAAAACTGATGGAGTCCGTCTCCGAAGGATATAATCTGCTGTACGGCGATCGGGGCATCGAAGCGATCGGTTCCGCCATTTCCAGTCTGGAAGACGTCGAGAATTACGATCCGAAAGCGATGCAGCCGATTCTGGAACAGCTGCGTACTGCTTTTTACCAGCTTGAAGACGCGGCGTTCCAACTTCGGGATTACCGGGAGAATATCGAATTCAACCCGGGACGTCTGGAAGAAGTGGAAGACCGGCTTAATCTGCTGTCGGGACTGCGGCGGAAATACGGAGAAAGCGTCGAGCAAATTCTGGCGTATTACGATCAGATTCACCGGGAGACCGATATGCTGGAAAACAAAGACGAGCGCCTTGAACTGCTGACCGCCAAGCGTGACAAGCAGCTCGAGAAGACGCTGCGTCTGGCACGGGAGCTCAGCGCGCTGCGGCGGGAGTGTTCGCGCGACCTGGCCCGCCAGATCGAAGGCGAGCTCAAAGATCTCCAGATGCAGCGGACCTCGATCGAGGTCAAGCTGGAACCGATCCAGGACGCCCGCGGTTTCGAGTTCGAAGGCCGGCGCGTACGCCTGACCCGTCAGGGCGTCGACAATGCGGAATTCCTGATTTCGCCGAACCCCGGCGAGCCGCTGCGTCCGCTGGGCAAGATCGCATCGGGCGGCGAACTGTCGCGGATCATGCTGGCTCTCAAAAGTATTTTTGCCCGCCACGATAAAGTGCCGGTCCTGGTCTTCGACGAAGTGGATACCGGGGTCAGCGGCCGCGCGGCCCAATCGATCGCCGAGAAACTCGTCAAGCTGTCCCGCGACTGTCAGGTCTTCTCGATCACGCACCTTCCGCAGGTCGCCTGTATGGCGGATCGGCAGTATCTGATCGAAAAGCGGGTAGAAGGCGAGCGCACGATGACACGGGTTGAAGCCTTGGACGAAGAAGGCCGTGTGACGGAACTTGCGCGGATGCTCGGCGGTGTCGAAATTACGGAAAAAACGCTGCATCATGCGCAGGAAATGCTGAAACTTGCAGAAGAAAGCAAAAACGGCCGCGCTTCCTAAGTCGGTCTTCATCTTCCCGAAACCGTATGCAGATTCCGAAAACCGGAGCCCTTGGCTCCGCTTCGGATCTGAAAAAGTACGATAAACGGCGAATTTCGAAAAGGGATTCGTTCATCGTACTCATTTACGGTTTTGGGATTTTTTGTTTGAATTCGGCCGCTAACCCGATATACTGGTAAAGAGCAAAGATTTGGCGCCGCGGCAGGGATTGGTTCGAACGGTGTCGAATTTTATGTAAGAGATCTGTTGAAGTGAAACAGAAGCGGTTCTGTGAACTACAGAGGATCCGGCTTTGCCGCCGGATGAGGAGGAGGAACAGGCTTTGCCAAACATCGAAGTTATGCTTGCGGACGATAATCGGGATTTCGTTCATATGCTCCAGGAGCATATTTCCGCCCAGGAAGATATGACGGTAACCGGAGTGGCTTTTAACGGGGAAGAAGTGCTGGGACTGCTGCGTACGGCTGAGCGGGCTCCGGATATTCTGATCCTGGATATTATTATGCCGCATCTGGATGGGCTGGGCGTGCTGGAGAAACTGCAGAGCATGAACTTGAATCCCCGTCCCAAGGTGATTATGCTGACGGCATTCGGGCAGGAGAATATTACCCAGCGTGCGGTGGAATTGGGCGCTGCTTATTATATTCTGAAGCCGTTCGATATTGAAGTACTCGTCAACCGGGTGCGGCAGATGCTGAATATTCCGTCTTCGCCGATCGCGCAGGCCCAACCGGCGCCTACGCCCAAGCCAAGTATCGGATCGCTGTCCAAAGGCAAAAGCCTGGATGCGAGCATCACGTCCATCATCAACGAAATCGGGATTCCCGTGCATGTCAGAGGCTACAAGTACCTGCGCGAAGCCATTACGATGGTGTATCACAATATCGAAATTCTCGGTTCGATCACGAAGACCCTGTATCCGTCGATTGCCGAGAAATACGCGACGACCCCATCCCGCGTGGAACGTGCGATCCGCCATGCGATCGAGCTGGCCTGGGCGCGCGGTTCGGTACAAAATATCAGCGATCTGTTCGGCTACACCGTCAGCATCAACAAATCCAAGCCGACGAACAGCGAATTTATCGCGATGATCGCGGACAAGCTGCGGATCGAGCATAAGGTGAGCTGAAGACCGGCAGAAACAGTGAATCGAACCATCATACCGTTGTTTATGGGATGTGTGAATATCCGATAAACGACGGTATTTTTCTTTTCCATACTTACTGGCTGAGCGGAACCGGCGGGTACAAATTTGGTTTCCCCGTGCCGGTTTGAGATAATAGAGAAGCGGGCCGGTTATCGGGATTCCCGCAGAGCCGAAAGGGAGAGACACAACCATGAGAACGATCAACATCCGAATTTTATACGACAATGGAATCGAGAAAGAATATGCGTTCGATTCGAGTGAAGAACTGACCGCAGCGGAGATGGAAATCGCCATACGGGAAATTAAGGAAGCTTATATTATTCCCGCTTTCCGCGGTGAAAAATCTGACAGCATCGGCTGTCTGACATTCGAAAGCGGAGGCCAGGAGATCAGTGTCAATTTAGCCAAAGTGGCGGAAATCGCTTTTGCGATCCGTTAGACAGCAGTAGGCATAAAGGAAGCAGACCCGAATACAAGATCGCCCAAACCGAGGAGGAACCTTTATGAACGTATTGATTATCGGAGCGAACGGACAAATCGGAAGCCGGCTCATTCGGCAGCTCAAGCAGGAAGGCCGCCATACGGTCAAAGCGATGATCCGTAAAGCCGAGCAGGAAAACGAGCTGCGCGCGGCGGGAGTCGAGCCGGTGCTGGCAAATCTGGAAGACAGCGTAGAGACTCTGGCACAGGCCATGCAAGGCTGCGATGCCCTTGTATTTACCGCAGGTTCGGGAGGTTCGACCGGCCTGGACAAGACGCTGCTGATCGATCTCGACGGTGCGGTCAAAACGATGGAAGCGGCTGAAAAAGCGGGCGTCAAGCGTTACGTGATCGTCAGCGCCATGCAGGCCCATAATCGCGAGAACTGGTCCGAAGAGATTAAACCGTATTACGCGGCCAAACATTATGCGGACCGGATGCTGGAATCGACGGGACTCGATTATACGATTGTGCGTCCGGGAGGGCTGACCAACGATCCGGGTACCGGCAGCATCTCGGCGGCGGAGAACTTGGAACCGGGTTCCATTTCCCGGGACGACGTCGCTGCCGTTATTGCGGCACTCCTGGAAGACCGCCGTACGTATCGCCAGGCGTTTGACCTGACTTCGGGCGAGACTCCAATCGGAGAAGCGTTTGGCGTCTAATCCCGGTTTGGCCGTGCGTTCGTTTCAGCGGCGAAACTTTCAGGTTAACGTTATACAGAAAGCATGCGATAAGCAGATGCAGACGGAAAGGGCGGTTGCCAGATGAAATCGGGCGGAACGGGAAATTACACCGAACTCCAGAAAAACGAAATGAAGCGCCAAATCCGCGCAGCCGCGGATGAAGCTTTTGACAAAGAAATGGCGGAGATCAACGGACAGCTGCAGCAGGAAATTCTAATCGCCATGATCGGGGATGTCAATGCCGGGAAATCTTCGACCATCAACCGGATTGTAGGCGAAGAAGTAGCGGGTGTCGGCGCGGAACCGGGCGAAACAACTTCGATTCATCCGCATGCTTACAAAGACAAAATCTTTTTTATCGATACCCCGGGTTTGAATGATGTGAATACGGAAAATTCGGCGACGACGCTTGATTATTTCCGGAAAACCGATGTAGTACTGTTCTTTTTGAACGCAGCGGGAACCGTCTTTTCGGAGAGTGAGCAGCGTTCATTCCGGATCGTGGAAAAAGCCAATCCGAATATCCTGATCGTGCTGAACAAGATCGATGCGGCAGACGAAGTTGATCGCCTGGTGGCAAGAGTGCGCAAAGAAACAGGCGAGAAGTATGAAGTGATTCCTATTTCTTCCCGGACGGGCGAGAATATCGATAATCTGCGCGATGCCATTCTTGACTTGTTAAAAAAAAACAACAAGGATATCCTGTTCGCACGTACGATCAAAGCCAAGTCTTCGACCGCCAATAAATGGATTATCGGCGCGGCCACGTCCGCGGGAGCGATCGGAGCGGTACCGATGCCCGGCGCGGATATTGTACCGTTGACCGCGCTGCAGATCGGGCTGCTCACAAGGCTTGCCGTGCTGTATGAACGGCCGATCAGCCGGGAAGCGGCCAAGGAGATCGTCATAACGGCAATCGTTGGCAATCTGGGCCGGACCCTGTTTTCGCAGATCATGAAGATCTTCCCTGGAGCGGGAAGCGTTGCGGGAGCCGGTGTTGCGGGAACGGTAACGCTTGCGCTCGGTTATTCGGTCAAATACGCTTATGAACGGGGAATCGATGTGACGCCCGAATCCGTATCCAAATTGTACAAGACTTTCCGCGATCGAAAAAACAAAGGCAAGAAACTGCCCGGCGAAGAATAAAAAAACGATTCGGTATTTGGACAGGAGGCTCCGCGAATGCGGAGTCTTTTTGCTTTGTCGTGCGCTAATCTGCCTATTCGGCATACCGGTTCAGGTTCTGATATAATGAAAAATGCGAAAAAGTGTACGCTTGAGGGATATCGAAAAGGGAGTGGATCGAATGTTTACCGAACGGCTGGAACTCAAGTTTTTGGCAGTGGAAGAAGCGGAAGAGCTTCTGGCGCTTCGGTTGGCGAATCGGGAGTTTCTGGAACCATTGGAACCGATTCGTTCCGACGGTTATTTGACGCTTGCCGGACAGAGAACGGAGATCATGCAGAGCGATCAAGGGCGAATCCGGGATCAAGGCTATATTTACGGAGTGCGGCTGCGGGAAAATGGACATCTGATCGGACGCGCGGCACTGACAGGCCTTGCACGCGGTCCTTTCCAGAATGCGAACCTGGGTTACTTTCTGGATGAATCGCATAACGGACAAGGGTATATGACGGAAGCGGTAACCGCCGTCTTGGAATTGGCTTTTGGCAAACACGGACTGCACCGCGTTCAGGCGGGAGTCATGCCTCGGAACAAATCTTCGCAAAGGGTATTGGAAAAAGCCGGGTTCCGGCGAGAAGGGTTGGCGGAACGTTATCTGAAAATTAACGGCGTATGGGAAGACCACATGCTGTTTGGCATCACAGTCGAGGATTGGGAACAGCTCCAGGGCCGCTCGCAGGGCCCTGCGGCAGAAGTTTCGGGTGAACAGGCGCAAGAGCTTCCAACGGCTGGGGAAGCGCGAACACGTTGAATGAAGCGTAAGTTCCAGGCAGGAGCGTCGGCCGAACCGGAGAGTAGACGAAAAAGGCGGACCGCCGAA
>NZ_JAAZWC010000040.1 GCF_013185195.1 Saccharibacillus qingshengii | reverse complement strand
TTCTTGATTGCTCAAGAACCTTTATTCTCACGATGATCTGCATCATCGCGACTCACTTACTGTTCAGTTTTCAAGGAGCAAACGCAGTTGTTTATTTCGTTTCTGCCGCCTATCTTGGTTGTGACAACCAAGCAAACTTTCGTTTGGCGACTAGATTTATATCTTACCACGAACCAAGCAAGGATGCAAGGACTTTTTCAATTTCTTTTCAATCCGTATTTGCTTCGGCTCCGGAAGTATAAATCCCCATCTTGCGTTATAATGAGATCAATCGACAAGAAACGGTTTTCTATCGATCAGTTCTCTATTACTATAATCCATATCAAACAAAAATGAAACGCTTTCTTTTTATCGATCTTTCATTTTTTGCAAAGGAGGTTGTCATGTTCAAGTCCGACCATTTTCTTCGTATTGCCTTACATATGATTGCCGTGCTGATCGTTCTGTTTCTTCTCACCAAAATACCGGGTATTCTCGCTCCGCTTAAAGCGGCGTTTAGTTTGGTCTTTTTCCCGGTGGTTTTGGCGCTGTTTCTCTATTATTTGTTCCGACCGACCATACGCAAACTCGATCAATGGAAAATTAAACGTCCGTGGTCGATTCTTCTTCTGTATGCCGCAGCGGTTGGAGTCTTTGTGAGTTTCGCTATCTGGGTATGGCCGATCCTGAGATCGCAATTCTTGAACTTCAGCGATAACCTTCCCCAACTTGCCCAGAATTTCTCGGATCAACTTCAAATGCTGCTCTTCCAACTGCAGGAACAGGAAATTTGGGGAACAAGAATCAATGATATTGATGTTGGCATAGACATTCCGCAGCAGCTGTCTGGCTATCTTGAGAATTTCATCAATTCTATTACGACTTCTCTCAGCAATGCGTTGTCTGTTGCCGCATGGATTTTCCTTGTCGTTTCTACGGTTCCCATGATTTTGTATTTTATGTTGAAAGACGATCGAAAAGGTTATGCCTTTTTGCTCAAAACCGTTCCCGTAAAATATCGTCCCAGCTTTCGCCATGCGGCGCGGGATATCGATACGGCACTCAGCAGCTTTATCGTCGGAAGGGTCTTTTTGGCCACGTGTGTAGGGGTATTCGATCTGATCGGTTTCCTGATCGTCGGCGTGCCCTACCCGCTCCTGCTCATTCTGTTTATCATTCTGACAGACATGATTCCTTATATCGGCGTGTATCTGGGAGCTTTGCCGGCATTGATTGTTGGATTTATCGATGCCCCCAGCTCGGTGATTTGGATTGTCGTAGTAATCGCAGCGGGTCAAATGCTGCGAAACAATCTCCTGTCTCCTATCATTTACGGTTCCGCACTCGATATCCATCCGTTGACTACGGTCTTTCTGCTTCTGAGCAGCGGTGCAATCGGAGGCTTCGTCGCCATTCTGATCATTATTCCGCTCTATATGGTCGTAAAGATCGTTGTTGTTCATCTCTATCGGTATTATCGCAGCAGCAAAGTGAAACAGGTCGACCTTACCTAGTGCCCTGACATCTATAAGGAATATAAAAAAAGACCTTGCGAACATAAAGTTCGCAAGGTCTTTTGTCATGTGCAAAATATGAAATTGTATACGGGGCCTATCAGCTTTCGATCAGGAGCGACTCCGGATCTTCAAGCAGTTCTTTGACTTTGACGAGGAAACGAACCGCTTCCGACCCATCGATAATGCGATGGTCGTAGGAAAGCGCCACATACATCATCGGCCGATTTTCCATACGTTCCGCATCGATTGCCACCGGACGCAGCTGGATCTTGTGCATACCCAGGATACCGACCTGCGGTGCGTTCAGAATCGGAGTCGACAGCAGGGATCCGAAGACGCCGCCGTTCGTGATGGTAAATGTACCGCCCTGAAGATCGGACAAAGCCAGTTGGTTATCGCGCGCTTTGGTCGCCAGGCCCGCGATCGATTTCTCGATTTCGGCAAAGCCGAGTCGGTCCGCGTCGCGTACGACAGGTACCACAAGTCCTTCTTTGGCCGATACGGCAATCCCGATATCGTAGAATTTCTTGTAGACCACTTCATCGCCGTCGATCTCCGCATTGACAGCCGGGAAGGCTTTCAGTGCACCGACAACCGCTTTGGTAAAGAACGACATAAATCCGAGGTTTACGTCGAACTTTTCTTTGAACTTGTCTTTGCGGCGTTTGCGCACATCGAGGATCGCCGTCATGTCCACTTCATTGAACGTCGTCAGCATCGCGGCGTTGTGCTGCGCTTCGACGAGGCGGGTAGCGATCGTCTGGCGGCGGCGGGACATGCGCTGGCGTTCGACCGGCTTCAGCGGGTCGCTCGAAGTCGCGGGCTGTGCCGCTTTTGGCGAAGCCGAAGGCTTCGCGGCCGGCTGCTGCGGCGCCGGTTGAGTCTGGGCGGCCGGGCCGCCGTCGGCGAACGATTTCACGTCGCCGGAGTAGACCCGACCGATCGGGTCGGCGCTCGGCACGCTGCCGAGCTCGACACCGCGTTCGCGCGCAAGCTTGCGCGCGGCCGGCGAAGCTTTGGCCGAGGTGTCGCCGCTCTCTGCCGGAGGCGGGCTAACCGCTTCGGCGGCTTTGGGGCTGGACGGCAGCGAAGGTGCTGCTTCGGGAGCCGGCGCAGCTTTTTCTTCGCCGATCGGAGCGGAAGCGGTCCCCGTCGTCGACGAGGCCGCATCGCCAGTACGAATCCGGCCGATGACTTCGCCGACTTGTACCGTGTCGCCTTCTTGACGGAGCAGGGATTCCAGCAAACCGCTGGATTCCGCGCTCACTTCCAAATTGACCTTGTCCGTTTCAAGCTCCAGCAGAACGTCTCCCTGCTGTACGGCGTCTCCTTCAGCCACGGTCCAGCGCAGAATCGTGCCTTCGGTGACGGACTCTCCCATTTCCGGTACTTTAATGTCGCTCACAGCGCTACCTCCCCAAACTCATTTGATTTTTTTTGGATGAATTTTGGCCCAGGGCCGTTTGGATGATCTTCTGCTGTTCGAAAGTATGGATATGCTGGTAGCCGCTTGCCGGACTGGAACGTTCCGGTCTGCCGGTATACGTCACTTCGATGCCTTTTGGAGCAACGGCCCGGATATTCGGTTCGATATAGCGCCAGGCGCCCATGTTATGCGGTTCTTCCTGTACCCAATAGATCTCTTCGAGATTCGGGAAACGTTCGAGGAAGGCGGATACTTCGCGTGCAGGGAACGGATAGAGCTGCTCGACTCTGACGATATGCAGCCAGCTCCAATCGGCATCCGGATCTTTTTCGATCGCGTCTTCCAGCTCTACCGCGATTTTGCCGCCGGTCAGCAGGACACGCGTTACACGGTCCGGCGAATCGCCCAACCCCCGCTGTTCGACTGTCGCTTTGAAGCCGCCGTCCGTAAAGTCGGAAGCCGGCGAAGCCACCCGCGGATTGCGGATAAGGCTTTTCGGCGACATGACTACCAACGGCTTGGCATCTTCGCGGTTTGTCATTGCCGCCTGGCGGCGCAGCAGATGGAAGTACTGCGCCGCACTCGTCACGCTGGCAATGGTGCAGTTGTTCTCGCCGGCGAGCTGCAGGTAGCGTTCCAGCCTTGCACTGGAGTGTTCCGGACCTTGACCTTCATAGCCGTGCGGAAGCAGCATGACAAGGCTCGACTTTTGCGCCCATTTGGAACGTCCCGGAAGAACGAATTGGTCGATCAGGACTTGTCCCGCATTCGCAAAGTCGCCGTATTGGGCTTCCCAGATAACCAGGGTCTGCGGCGAATAGACATTGTAGCCGTATTCGAAGCCTATAACCGAAGCTTCGGACAGCGGGCTGTTATGAATGGCAAACGAAGCGCGGGCTTCAGGCAGCACATGGAGAGGGCAGAAGGTTTCGCCCGTCTTCGAATCGTGCAGCACCAGGTTCCGGTGCGCGAATGTCGCTCTTTCCACGTCCTGGCCGCTGATCCGAATCGGCGTGCCGTCGGACAGAATGGTTGCGAGCGCAAGCGTCTCTGCTTGTCCCCAATCCACTTTTTCGCCTTCGTCCAGTGTATTCAAACGGCGTTGAAGAATACGCTCAAGCTTCGGATAAACATTGAACGTATCCGGGCGTTTGAGCAGATTTTCGTTGATCGATCGGAGCCGTTCCAGTTCGACGGAAGTCTGCACGGATTCGAGCGGCTTTTCGTCGATGCTCGAAGCAAACGGGAACGGATGGCTCTCGCCCTGCTTGCCGTTCTTCATTTCTTCGTACTCTTCCTTAAAGACGGCATTGATCTTGCTGCGAAGTTCCGCCAAACCGTCTTCTCCAATCACACCGCTTTCATGCAATTTTTTTGCAAAAACGGCCGCTGCCGTATCGTGTTCCCTCACCTTTTTGTAAACCAGAGGCTGGGTCGTTTCGGGATCGTCCGTTTCATTGTGACCGTAGCGGCGGTAACCGACCAGATCGATAACAAAGTCTTTCTTGAACGTCATCCGGTATTCGCAGGCCAAACGCGCGGCCGCGATGCAGGCATCCGGATCGTCCGCGTTCACGTGCACGATAGGAATTTCGTATCCTTTCGCCAAGTCGCTTGCGTAATGAGTGGAACGGGAATCGCCGCTTTCGGTCGTAAAGCCCAACCGGTTGTTGGCGATAATATGTACCGTTCCGCCATTTTGGTAACCGGGAAGCTGGTTGAAATTGAGCGTCTCCGCCACTACGCCTTCACCCGGGAACGCCGCATCGCCGTGCACGAGGATCGAAGCCGCAGCGTTGGTGTTCTGTTTCGGATACCCCGGCACGCTCCGGTCTTCCTGGGCGGCACGCGCGAATCCTTCGACAACCGGATCGACATATTCCAAGTGACTCGGGTTATTGGCGAGCGTCAGACGCGTCTTGCCCTGTTCGCCGACCGCACGTTTTTCACCCAAATGATATTTGACATCGCCGGTCCAGCCGAAGTTGATTCCCATCGAGCCTTCCGACGGCATCAAATCCTTGTTCGGCGCATGATGGAATTCCGAGAAAATGCGTCCGTACGGTTTGCCGAGCACATGCGCGAGCACGTTCAGACGCCCGCGGTGGGCCATCCCCATCAGCACATGTTCCGCTCCCGCTTTCGAGAATCCGCGCACCAGTTCGTCCATCACCGGAACGAGCATATCGATTCCTTCAATAGAGAAGCGTTTTTGGCCGACGAATGTCCGATGCAGGAATTCTTCAAACTGTTCAACCTGCACAAGACGCTCCAGAAGCGATTTGCGTTCTTCTTGGGTCAATTCCTTGGCAGAAAGCTGACGCTCTTCGGCCTGCCGGTTCAGCCAGTCGCGTTCTTTTTCGTCGTGGACGTGCGAGAATTCGTAAGCCGTTGTTCCCGTATAAACCTCCCGCAGTCTGCGAATAGCGTCCAGTCCGTTCGAAACGTCCTGAGGCGCGTCTTCCCAGATCAACGAAGCAGGCAGAGAAGCCAGATCCTGCTCGTTCAATCCCACTTCACCAGGGTCGAGAAACGAAACTTTCGGTTTTTCATCAAGTCCGATCGGATCGATATCCGCAGCCAAATGTCCGTAGGTGCGGATATTCCATGCCAGCTTGCTCGCTGCAACCGCTTTCTTTAATGCTTGAGCATCGGTTGCCGTTCCGTTTGTTTCCGCTGAAACCCCTATCCCCGAAGCAGGATGCTGCGGCGGTGCGCCAAAGCGTTCGAACAGCTCCCGATAGGAATGTTCCACCGATTCCGGATTCTCCTGATAACGTTCGTATTGCTCCTGTACGTATCCGAGGTTCGGACCGTAATACTTTTCCCATGGCCCCTGCGTGTTCGAAAATCGTTTCGTCATCGCTGCCACCCTCCGTCTTGTGTTTGCAAAAGCCCATTCTTGTGGAGCACTTTTTTACAAATTAGTGAACAAAGCGTTTACTTCTCGATTGTACCGCTTTTTGCTAGCAAGTTCAATTTGTTCGGCAAGTTCCTTGCTAAATTTTTCGCCAACCCTAGTGCCACGTGTAAGCGTTCCCTTTTTTCGGTCATCTCGACCTGCCGGTCATCTATAAAACTCTCCGGTCACGCTTTCTCGCGCTCCTGATACAGATCCGGAAGAAGGTTCTGAAGTTCAGGTACCGGCGGAGGGAAATCAAGGTCCAGACTCTCCAGGGTGTCGACGGCAATCTGCAGCACCGCGAGGTCCCGGAGAGCCCGATCGTCCGCCGCCACCACATGCCAAGGCCGCTTCTTGCTCGCGCATTGGGTCAGTACGTCTTCATAGCAGGATTGATACCGGTCCCAATGTTTGCGTTCCGCCAGATCGCTCGAATCGAACTTCCAGTTTTTATGCGGATTTTCGATACGGGCGATCAGTTTGTCCAGCTGAAACTTTTTGGAGATATGCAGGAAAATCTTAACCACCGTCACCCGGTTATTCGTCAGCATTTTCTCGAAGTCGTTAATCTGGGAAAAACGTCTGCCGGCTTCTTCGTCTTCGATCATTCCGTGCACCCGGCTGATCAGAACGTCTTCATAATAGGAACGGTTGAAAGCTCCCATGTACCCCATTCCCGGCACGAAGCGGTGCGCTCTCCACAGATAGTCATGGGACCGCTCTTCGTCCGTCGGCGCTTTGAAGCTGTGGATCAGCACCCCCTGCGGATTCACTTGGGAAAAAACACGGTTGATCGTGCCGTCTTTGCCGCTGCAGTCCATTCCCTGGAAAACGAACAAAACCGCCTGGCTGCGCGAAGCAAACAGACGCTCCTGCAGCTGTTCCAGCTTTCGGCCCAGCTTTTTTTTCTTCGCATCGATTTCTTTGTCCCCGGGGCGCTCACTAAGCGTATAGGCGGTCGGCAGCCGATCCAGCCGTACTTTGTCTCCCGTGCATAACGGTGTTTTGATCTTCATCCTTCTTCACTCCTTTGTGCTTCACGCTGTCCATCTTCTATTAGTACCCGTTTTGTCTCCTTTTGCCGCCGGGTTTACAAAAGGAGCTGCCGAAAAGAAACATTTTCCCCAAAAAGGTTTCAAGAAAAAAGCCCGTGGTAATAGTTTGTCAAGCCTAAAAGTATCGGCACCAAAAAAATAATCCCGAAGGAGGATGGGTCTTATGTTTTTGAAAAAGGAATGCGTCTGCGGACACTGTTTTCGCACCTTCCAATGCACAGGCGCTTTTGATCCGAACGGGGCAAGATACATCAGCGGTCCGGTCGCCTGGATGAAACTGATCGCAAAAGAGCCGGACAAACTGCTGCTCGAAGGCAGTGCCATTTGTACGGCATGCGCGAATCCCCATCGTTTCCTGGTGGAGTACGATTGTGCGCAGGACCGCTACATCGAGATCGGAGAACCGGAACATTCTCCTGCGATGGCCGCCGGCGTATCTTCCCATTGGGAGAATTCTTCCGCTGTTAACGGATTTGCGCGCTGAGTCTCAAGCGATAGAGGACAATAATGAAGAAGCACAAATAACGCAGCAGAGAAAAGGCGGGAAAGCTCCCGCTTTTTTTGTGGAATGGTTTGCATATTTATTCTCATTGTTGTATATTTAATTAAAATCAAAAGTGACGGAGTTCAAAACTCCTCAGATAAGCAAGGCAGCTCAGGGAGGGAAACAGGATGAAAGCCAGACTGATATTGGAAGACGGAACTTTGTTTACGGGAACTTCGTTCGGCAGCGACAGACAAACGACAGGCGAAGTCGTATTCAATACGGGAATCACAGGTTATCAGGAGGTCCTGTCGGATCCTTCCTACTGCGGACAGATCGTGACGATGACCCAGCCGTTGATCGGCAACTACGGTATTAACCGCGAAGATTTCGAAGCGACACGGCCCTGGATCCACGGCTTCGTGGTTCGACGCTACGAGACGGCTCCAAGCAATTGGCGTGCCGAATACGATCTGGGTACGATGCTCAAAGAATACGACATTCCCGGCGTTTCGGATATCGATACCCGTATGCTGACACGCTGTCTGCGCAATCACGGTACGCTGCGCGGGCTGATTACTACCGGAAACGCAAGCGTCGAAGAACTGCTCGAACAGCTTCGGGCCACTTCCTCTCTCCATGATCAGGTAAACCAGGTCTCGACGCCCCGCTCTTACCGGATTCCCGGCACGAAGCAGCGGATCGTCGTTATCGATTACGGAAGCAAAGCCGGTATTATAAGAGAACTCGGACAGCGCGGATGCGATGTAGTCGTGGTCCCGCATACGGCGAGCGCAGCCGATATTCACCGCTTCAATCCCGACGGCGTGCTGCTGTCCAACGGCCCCGGCGATCCCAAAGACGTTCCGGAAGCGGTCGAGACCGTACGCGAGCTGATCGGACAAACGCCTCTTTTCGGCATTTGTCTGGGGCACCAGCTGTTCGCCCTCGCTTCGGGCGCGGACACGGTCAAGCTGAAATTCGGTCACCGCGGAGCCAATCATCCGGTCAAAGACCTGTCCACCAACCGCTGCCTGATTACTTCGCAGAATCACAGCTACTCGGTGCTCGAAGACAGCCTTGCCCAAACGGACCTGATCGTTACCCATATCAACAATAACGACGGCAGCGTCGAAGGACTCAAACATGGCAGCGCTCCGGCATTTTCCGTACAGTTCCATCCCGAAGCCGCACCCGGACCGACCGACAGCAACCTGCTGTTCGACCAGTTTCTCGATATGGTCGATACGTTCAAAGCCAAACGCGCTTCTTATGTTTCGTCGATCGCCAAAGCAAAAGCCGCAGGGTCTGAGAACGGCAGTCTCCATGCGCCGGAACGTTTGCGCACGGCGGCCGGAGCGGCCGCCAATCGACATCCCCAACGCAAAGAAACGGAACAAGCCGCTTCTCCGGTTGAGAAACGGCTCGCTCCGTCCGCTTACTGAACGATTCCGATTTGTGAATCCGCCGAAATCAGTCTTCCTGCAGCCAATCTTTGCTTCGCCGCTCTTTCCGATCGCGTTTGCCGCTTGCGGCAGCCCGGCCGGACGAAGAGCGGCTTTTTTCTTTGCGTTCCAGGAAAGCAAGCTCGCGCTGCGTTTTGCGGTAGCCGGCCATCCGGCCCGCATCCAGCTCCCCTTCGTTCAAAGCTTCTTTAACCGCACATCCTTCTTCGCCGGTATGGGTACAGTCGCGGAACCGGCAGCCGGCAGCCAGAGCTTCAATATCGGAAAAAGCACCTGAAAATCCGTCTTCCTCCCCTTCCCATAATTGAAGTTCGCGCATGCCCGGCGTATCGATCAGGATCCCTCCGCCGGGCATGGCTACCATCTGGCGGTGGGTTGTCGTATGCCTCCCCCGACTGTCGTCTTCCCGGATTTCGCTTGTTCGCTGCCCTTCTCCTCCTGCAAGGCGATTGGTCAGGGTAGACTTGCCGCAGCCCGATGTTCCGGTCAAGGCACAGCTTCGCCCTCCGGCAAAATAGGCAGCCACTTCTTCCAGACCGGCGCCGGTCTGTGCACTCACGGCATGAATAGGCACTCCGGGAGCAGAACGCCCTACTTCCAGCAGAGCCCGCTCGCGAAAATCATCGTCGCACAGATCCGATTTGTTTAACAAAATAACCGGCTGCGTTCCCGAGTTCCAAGCCATGATTAAGTAACGTTCCAAACGCCGGACATTCAGGTCGAAATTGAGCGAAGTGACCACAAACAGGGTATCGATATTGGTGGCAATAATCTGCTCTTTTACCGGCGCACCGGCCGCTTTGCGAGAAATTCGGCTTCGCCTTGGAAGAACGCCGTGTATACGGGCTCTTTGTTCGCCGGGCAGGATCTCCGCCGCCAGCCAATCGCCGACTGCCGGGAGTTCGGCTTCGCTGCCTGTCAAGTGGCGCAGACGACCGGTGGTTTCGGCTCTATACTCGCCTTCGGCAGTCGCGACTTTAAACATTTGGCCGAAATCGGCCGTCATCCTTACCGGAAGCAGACCGGATTCTTCGTAGCCCGCTTCGCGCCAAACGCCTTCCCAGTGCTCATCCCAGCCGTAAGAAGCCGGGAATGGCGGAGTCTGTACAGGATCCTTTTGAACGTTTCGGTTTTGTTGATTCGTTTCATTCGTTTTATTCATAAATGCCTCCGTAAAATGGGATGTCTATCGGTGATTCAGCCTTTACCGACCCTCTCCCATCGCTCT
This sequence comes from Saccharibacillus qingshengii, assembly GCF_013185195.1. Lineage (GTDB taxonomy): Bacteria > Bacillota > Bacilli > Paenibacillales > Paenibacillaceae > Saccharibacillus > Saccharibacillus qingshengii. The sequence goes on along the minus strand of NZ_JAAZWC010000040.1, from coordinate 17,584 downwards.
TTTGTCCGAAAAAGAGCGCAAAAAAGCCGGGGAGAGTTCTCTCCCCGGCTGCCCGTTCCCAAACCGCGCACAGGCTCCGTTTGTTCAATCAAACAGACCTTGCGGCACGACTTGGGCAGTATGGAGGCAGCACCACGTCGCAATACGCCGCAGCATGCCTGATTCCTTTTGGATAAAGAAATCGAAAATGCGCACCAAGCGTTCAGATCGACGGGCGTAGAGAGAGATTGCAACAGGTATAAACAATCGAATATGAAGGGTATGCCATGTTATCTCTCCTCTCACCATCATTTGCCCACAGTTTATCGGAGCTTCGAAAAGAATGTCAAGCTTTTTTTATGCAGCATTGTCCGTATCCTGCCCCGCGTTGGACGAAAAAGCAGCTTTGCGCGATAATGAAGAAGAAAGGTTTATGCCTTTTTCGCAGGCCGTATTTGCAGGAAGCACGAACATGTCAAGGGGGAAGAACGCAGACTATGGAAAAAGAAGATGTTCTGATTATAGGCGCCGGACCATGCGGATTATCCGCCGCAATCGAATGCGGACGCCGCGGACTGTCCGTCCGAATCATCGAAAAACATAACGTGGTACATTCGATCTATCTGTACCCGACCAACATGCAATTTTTTAGCACGGCGGAACTGCTCGAAATCGGCGAAGTGCCGTTCACTTCGCCCAATGAAAAGCCGTTTCGGCATGAAGCGTTGGCTTATTACCGCAAAGTAGCCGGTCATTATGATCTGCGCATCTCCCCGTATGAAGAAGCATTGTCGGTACGTCCCCAGCCGGACGGTACGTTCCGCGTCGAAACCTGCGACCGTGCGGGCAACAGACGCGAATACGAAGCCGGCAGCGTGGTCGTCTCAACGGGATATTTTGATCATCCGAACGAATTGGGTATTCCCGGCGAAGAAAAAGACAAAGTGACGCATTACTTCCGCGAAGCCCATCCGTATGCCGGCATGAACGTGGCGATCGTAGGCGGAAGCAACTCGGCGGTCGATGCCGCGCTCGAATTGATTCGCGTCGGAGCGAAAATCGATATGATCTACCGCAGAACGGAAATCTCCCAGCATATCAAACCGTGGGTCCGCCCGCTGTTCGAAGGCATGATTGCCAAAGGGAAGATTACCCTCCACCTAGGTTCAAGCCTGAGCGAGATCGGCGAAGACTACGTCGTCGTCAAAGGACCGGAGAGCGAGTCCCGAATCAAAAACGACTTTGTGCTGGCCATGACCGGCTTCCGTCCGGACCGCAAGCTTCTGACCGAAGCCGGCGCGCAGATGTCGGACGATCTCGACAAACCGGTGTACGATCCCGAAACGATGGAAACCGGCGTACCCGGGCTCTATGTGGCAGGTGTCATCGCGTCCGGAAGAAACGCCAACGAGGTGTTTATCGAGAGCGGCCGCATGCACGGTCGATTTATTGCCAAGCATATCGCCAGCCGGGTCCGTGCGGGGGAAAAGTCTGCAAAAAGCTGATTTCACGGCCTTGTTGTGCTATACTTCCCACATACGAGGATTGCGTCGGCACGATTGCAAGATCGTCACCCGACCGCTAGGAGGACCGCTGCTTATGTCTCAACGTTTCGTCATTGAAGCCGTCATGGTCGCCATTTACGGGCAGCTGCTCTCGGTGAACCGTCCGGTCGAATATATCGTTCCGTATACAACCGTACTGGAACTTTACGAATTCGAAGAAGGCTCCGAGCCGCTCATGAACGAGCCCGGCGACGACAAACATGTCAAAGAAAAAGTCAAAGAATTGGTCGCTTATTTCGAAGAACCGCTGAACAAAAAGAAGATCCAGAAAGCCTTATCGGTACCCTGGGCGAAAAGTGCGCCTATCCTGCTTGGCGACCAGATCAAGCTGAGCATTATCAATGCGGTGGACAACGCCCATTACGGCGAGGTATTCGATCCGATCGAAACCGAGGTGCTGCTGTCGGCCCTCAAAGAAGAAGCTCCCGTCCTGACCGACCAGCTCGAAATGATCCAGCGGATCATTGCGGCCGCCGTCCCGGTTCAGGTCTTCGATATCGACGATTTCGAATTTGCACTGGAAGGCACGGCCCAACTCTAAGGACCTGCCGGACACCAATCAAAAAGACGAACGCACCGGACTTCCCGGCTCGTTCGTCTTTTTGGTTTTTGTGTGGCGATTAGTTCTTATTCCCGCTCGTAAGCGTACAAAATATCGTCCTGCTCCGTCAGATACGTGACGTTGAGCTGATAGCCGTCGAGATACCACAGGTCCTTCTCTTCCATGTAGAACGTGATGCCTTCCGAATCCTGCGTCAATCCCGGATTGTTCGGCTCTTCCGTTGCGATTCCAAGCGAAAAACCCGGATGAATATCGCTCGTGTTGCTATATCTGGCATAAAACCGGATATAATCGCCGGATTGAAGTCCCAGCTCTTTTTTGTACCAATCTGCGGCCTGCTGCGTGATATTAAGACTCATCTCGCGTTCCCCTCCTTCGCACAAGGTCAAAGCGGTATATCGCGCTTCGTTTATAGCTTTATCATACCCCACAACGCGCTTCGCGACAAACCTCATAGCGATTCTCCTTTTGTTTCCAAGCGCTCCTTTTCAGTTTTTCGTTGACTTTTTCTGAGAGACGGTGCTAAAATCGGGAGCATACGAGATCATTTGCGATCATCAAACCCAGGAAGGAGTGAATTCGATGTTAACGTTCAAGGGAAGTTTTGGCCTCACGTTCAAAGACGCCTATCGTCCGAAGTTTGCCCTTTCCGAACTTCATATCGATGAAGCTTCCGTCCGCCGTCGGTCGGCCTGCGCTCCCCTGCCTGTGAAGGCCTGAGAGCCGCACCCTACAGACGAAAAAATGCGAACGATTGGCTTTATCCCATCGTTCGCCATATGAATCGTTTTTTAAAGCATATCGCGCGCCGCGGTATGCTTTTTTTGCGGTTTTCGCAAAAATGATTGGTAAATCTATCTTTAAGAAGAAAGGAAGTGATGGAATGTTTTCCGTCCTTCGCAATCTAGGCTGGTTCTTCCGGCAGGAAAAAAGACGCTACTTGATCGGGGTCTTCTTCCTTGTTCTCGTCGGCGTGATCGAACTGCTTCCTCCAAGGCTGATCGGTATCGCTGTCGACGACATCGCCGGCGGATTGATCACCAGCGAGCGGCTGTTCATGTACGTCGGCGGTATTCTCGGTCTGCTCGTCGTCATGTACGGCATTACGTACATATGGATGCGTCAGCTCTTCGGCGGCTCCAATCTGGTGGAACGCCTGCTCAGAAGCCGCTTCATGGCCCATTTGCTGCGGATGACGCCTCCGTTCTTCGAGCGCAACCGGACCGGCGATCTGATGGCACGTGCCACAAACGATCTGCGTGCCGTCGCCATGACCGCAGGATTCGGGATGCTCACGCTGACCGACTCCACCTTGTTCCTGCTTACCGTGCTGCTGGCCATGGGCTTTATCGTCAGCTGGAAACTCACTTTGGCCGCTCTGATCCCTCTTCCGTTCATCGCGATCGGCATGAGCATCTACGGCAAAATCATTCATCAGCGCTACACGCTGGCCCAGGATTCCTTCGGCGATATGAACGACCAGGTGCTTGAATCGGTTGCGGGTATCCGCGTGATTCGCGCCTATGTTCAGGAACGCCATGACGAGAAGCGCTTTTCGGATATCACAAACGATGTCTACAAAAAGAACCTGGCCGTAGCCAAAGTCGACGCGGTGTTCGAACCGTATATTCGGCTGTGCGTCGGGCTGAGTTATCTGATCGGACTGGCTTACGGGATCTACCTGGTGTTCCGCAGCGAATTGACGCTCGGCGACCTGGTTACGTTCAATATGTATCTCGGCATGATGATCTGGCCGATGTTCGCGATTGGCGAACTGATCAACATCATGCAGCGCGGCGGTGCTTCGCTGGATCGGGTCAACGAAGTCCTGTTTACCAAAGCGGACATCGAAGAACCGGAACATCCGGTCGATATTAAGCGTCCCGAATCGATCGAATTCCGGAATGTGACTTTCCGTTATCCTACTTCGACAGTCGATAATCTGGAAGAAGTCAGTCTGAAGCTGCTCGCCGGACAGACTTTGGGTGTTGTAGGCCGGACCGGCAGCGGCAAATCGACGCTGCTCAAACAGCTTCTGCATGAATATCCGACAGGTACCGGCGATATTCGGCTGTCCGACACCCCGATTCAAGATCTCGGCAAAGACCGGCTGCACAGCTGGATCGGTTATGTGCCGCAGGAACAAATCCTGTTCTCCAAAACCGTCCGCGAGAATATCCGATACGGTAAAAACGATGCGGATGAAAACGAAATTATGGAAGCGATCCGTACCGCCGCTTTCGAAGGCGATCTGGAAACGCTGTCCGACGGGCTTGAGACCCGGGTGGGCGAACGCGGCGTCTCCCTCTCCGGCGGTCAGAAACAGCGCGTCTCGCTGGCTCGCGCCTTTATCGCCGAACCGCAGATTCTGATTCTCGACGATGCCTTATCCGCCGTCGATGCACGCACCGAAGCGCGCATCATTCACAATATCCGGGAAAAGCGTGCAGGAAAAACAACGCTGATCTCCACTCACCGCCTGTCCGCCGTCGAGCATGCCGATCATATCGTCGTGCTGGAAAAAGGACGTATTGTCGAGCAGGGCACCCATGCGCAGCTGATTGCGCAGGGCGGCTGGTATCGCGAGCAGTACGACCGGCAGCAGGTGGAATCCAATCTCTCCTCCGAGGAGGTGCCTACCGACCATGAACACTAATACCGGACTTCCCGAAGAAACGACAGCGGTGCCGAAAAAAAAGGCGGCCGCCCGGCTCTTCCGATACGCTCTAGGCGCAAAAGGCACATTCATTGCGGCAATTGTCGCTCTGTCGATCGGCGTCGGCGCCGAACTGGCCAGCCCGTTTATTGCCAAAACGATGATTGACGACCATGTCATGGGCATCGAAAATCCATATTACGAAACAAGCGAAGCCGGCGAAGGTACGGTCGCTTATCAGGAAAACCGTTATAAACGAGGGGACCGTTTTGCCGCAGGCGAGACGCGCGGCGAAGAAGTCCATGTTCTGCAGGTCGGCCGAGGCTTCGTCTTCGTCGACGAAACGGTTCCGGTTGTCGAAGGAGACCGCAGCTTCGAAAACGGAACACTCACGATCGAGACGGCAGGAGGCACGGTCTCCTATCCGGCGCAGCGGCTGTCCAAAGGGGAGCTCTTCAACTTCTACGAACCGGAAATTCCCGGCATTATGCGGCTGATTCTGCTCTATCTGCTGTTCCTCGCCATCTCGATTGCGATGGAATTCGGCAAGACCTACTGGCTGCAGTCGTCGGCGAATCGGGTTATTCAGAAACTCCGCCTGGATTTGTATGCGCATATTCAGCGGCTTCCGGTCCACTTTTTCGATAATCTGCCGGCCGGCAAAGTCGTCTCCCGAATTACCAACGATACCGAAGCGGTCAAAGATTTGTTTATCGCGGTCTTGTCCAACTTCACGACCGGCATTGTGTATATCACCGGTATTTATATCGCTTTGTTTATTCTGGATCCCCGTCTGGCTGCGGTTTCGCTGTTTATCATTCCGCTGATCATCCTGTGGATCTATCTGTACCGCAAGATCGCAACCCAGTACAATACCATCATTCGTTCACGTCTCAGCGAATTGAACGCGATCATCAATGAGTCTATTCAGGGCATGTCGATCATCCGCGTGTTCCGACGCGAAAAGCAGACGCGCGACGAATTCGAAGAACTGAACGGCGATTACATGAAACACCAGAACAAAATGCTCAACTTGAATTCGCTCACTTCCCATAATCTGGTCAATGTGCTGCGCAACCTGGCGTTCACGGTCGTCATCTGGTATTTCGGTTCCTCGACGATCGGCGGCGCCGAATCTGTCATCTCACTCGGTGCGCTTTACGCGTTCGTCGATATTCTGGGACGCTTGTTCCAACCGATTACCGGTATGATGAACCAACTGGCTGCGCTGGACTCGGCTATGGTCTCGGCGGGACGGGTATTCGAACTGCTGGACGAGCCGGGCGAGAACGTTACCGACGGCGGCATGACGCGTTACAAAGGCGATGTCGCTTTCAAAGACGTCTCCTTCGCCTACAAAAAAGACTATGTACTCAAAAACATCTCGTTCAAAGCGAAGCAGGGCCAAACGGTCGCATTGGTCGGCCATACGGGCTCGGGCAAAAGTTCGATCATCAATCTGCTGTTCCGCTTCTATGATCCGCAAAAAGGCACAATTACGATCGACGGCCAGAGCGTGCTGGATCTGCCGAAACAGCATATCCGCCAGCATATGGGCATCGTGCTGCAGGACCCTTACCTGTTCACAGGTACGATCGCATCCAATGTAAGCCTGGGCGACGAACGGATCAGCCGCGAACGTGTCAACGAAGCGCTTCGCGAAGTCGGTGCGGACAAGATTCTGGCCGACCTTCCGGGAGGTTTCGACGAACCGGTCGTGGAAAAAGGCAGCACGCTGTCCGCCGGACAGCGTCAGCTGATCTCGTTCGCCCGTGCGCTGGCGTTCGATCCCGCTATCTTGATTCTCGACGAAGCGACCGCGAACATCGATACCGAGACGGAATCGTTGATCCAATCCGCGCTGAATGTCCTTAAAAAAGGGCGGACGACGTTCGTCATCGCCCACCGTTTGTCGACGATCCGCAGCGCGGACCAGATCCTGGTGCTGCATCGCGGCGAGATCGTCGAACGCGGCAGTCACGACGAACTGATGGCCCACGGCGGCCGCTACTTCCAAATGTATCAGCTGCAGCAGGGCGGCGGCGATTCGATTACGCCGGTCACTGGCAAGCCGGAATCGGGCTTTGATGCCCGTCCGGCATTCGGCGGAGCAAGCGGAGACTAAATCGTTCGACCTTTGCACTTGATTCGGCGCAGAGCAAACAGCAAAAGAGCGTTCCCCACAAGGGAACGCTCAACGTGTCGAGAAAGGTCTGCTTCCGAGTGAAGCGAGGAGGCGAAGGGAGAAATTCAGTGTAGGAGCTAAAGCATTTCGAAGAAATGCACTTCGGAAGCTTATGCTATAGTTCGCCTTTGAAATCGGGAAAATTCCATTGAAATTCGATCGTTTTTCCCGATTTCAACACGCGACCGAAACGAATTTCTCCCGCAGCCGACGAGCTTCTACAACGAATAGGACTTTCTCGACAGCCTGAGCGTTCCCCTACAAGGGAACGCTCTTTTTCGTGACTTCCTCCGCAACCGCATTTCTCTCTGCTCCGGATTCCCGCTCCCGCGGATGGCTTACTCCAGCAGCTTCGCGTCCGGTTTGCGATGCGGCCGGCCGACCTGCTCGGCTGTTACTTCGGTATACGCACCGGTCAGGTAAGTGAACGCTTCGGCTTCGGTAATCACCTGCGGATACAGGGAGCCAGGCTGCGGGGAAGAGACCGCATATCGGATCACCGCCCTGCCGTTGGTATAGGTGACTTCGCGAATATGCAGCTCATATCCCGGATTCGGCAGCGCAACTTTCAGCGTCGCTTTGACTCTTCCGTCCGCTTCGGCCGTTATGGAGATCGCCATCTGCTTCCTCTCCTCTCTTGAACAATCAGGTTTTTATACAGGTTGATGAAATGAACTTAACGGCCATTATACACCATTTCGTCAAAGACATCCGGCATCAAAAAAAGGCTCTTCCCGAATACGGGAAGAGCCTTTTGGCACAGAGAAACTTTGCCCATCTGTGCAATTTGGGACTTATTTCAACGATTTGGTATCCGTTACGGGTTTAGTTCCGCCGTTCTGTTCAGTCGTTACTTCCGTGTAAGTCCCGGTCAGATAGGTAGAAACTTCCACGTCGGTAATCACCTGCGGATACATCATATCCGGATCGGGGTTCGTTACCGTATATTGGATGATCGCTTTGCCGCCTTCGTATTTCACGCCGTCGATCTTCAATCCGTAACCCGGATTCGGCAGGGAAGCTTTCAGCGTCGCTTTGACGCGTCCGTCCGCTTCGGTCGACGTTGTGACATTCACGCCGCCTTCTTCGGAACCTTCGTCACTGCCGCCGTTGACCTTTTGGATGAACTCGACTGCATTATAGACCATTTGGGCTGCTTCCATACGGGTAATCGGATCCTGAGGACGGAATTCGCCATTGGCCGGAGAGAGAATCCGCATGTTGCCGAGTGTCTGGATCGCATTCAGATGGTCGCCGGTAAATTCGTCCTGATCTTCGAATACGATAAACATTTTGGTGGTCGGATACTGGCCTGTTGTGTTGATGCCTTCAAGCAGCAGACTTGCGAACGATTCGCGGGTGATTTTGCCACCTGCCGAGTCGCTTTTCGTTACGGTCTTGATTTGGTTATGCAGGGCCGCTTCGTAAGCCGGAGCGTACCAAGCATCGTTATTGAACTTCGGATCCGGCTTATAATCCACGCCCGGATCGGTTTCCAAACCGAATGCGTTCACGATCAGCTGAATCGCCTGCGCGTTGCTCAGATCAAGCCCCGGTGCAAAACGGTCCGAACCGACGCCTTTCATAATACCCTGCTGCTGCAGGGACTCGGCGATTTTGGCATTTCCGTTGTCGGTTACGTCACTGAAAGCGGAGGCCGACGCGGCAAACGCGAACGATCCGGCCATGACTAATGCTGCACAAGCTTTTACTGTTTTCTTCATAGGGGGTCACCTCTTCTTAGTAGTCTGTTTCTTACCCTTGCAGACGGGCCCCCACCCCAAAAGGTTGCAGCGTTTTCGAAAATGGCCTGCCGCAGCCGAATTCATCCTGCAAATCTGCGCTTAAATTTCTTCCGGAGACCCGATCCCGAGCAGGCTCAGTGTCCAGTTCAGCCGCACGGCGGTCAGACGGGTCAGCTCCAATCTCACTTTTTGAGCCTGTACGTCATCGGTAAGTACTTTGTTGCTGTGATAAAACCGGTTGAACAGCTTCGCAAGATCCAGCGCATAACGTGCCATGACCGAAGGTTCGTGCCGATGCAGTCCGCGGCGCAGCTCCGCTTCATGATCGCCGAGACGCTTGAGCAGCTCCCAGGATGCATCATCCCAGTCGTATGCCGATCCCGCTTCGTCGTCGAAACTTATATTGGCACGGATCTGCGATGCCACGGCTTCCGCTTTGCGAAGAATGCTGCAGGCCCGCGCATGCGTATATTGGACATACGGCCCGGTCTCTCCTTCAAACTGCACCGCTTCTTCCAAAGAGAAGTTGATCTCGCCAATCCGGTTGTTTTTGAGGTCTCCGAATACGATCGCTCCAATGCCTACCGCTTCCGCAACGGCATCCCGATTTTTTAGCTGCGGATTTTTATTTTCCATGATGGCTGCCGCCCGCGAGACCGCTTCGTCCAATACCTCTTCAAGAAATACGACTTTGCCCCGGCGCGTCGACATCTTTTTGCCTTCAAATTTCATCAGCCCAAACGGGATATGTGTACAGGTGTCTGCCCATGTACGGCCCATCCTGCGCAGCACCGCGAATACCTGACGGAAATGCAGCGACTGCTCCGCCCCGACCACATACAGCAGTTTGTCGGCTCCGAGCACATCGTGCCGATAAAGGGCGGTGGCCAGATCCCGCGTCGGATAAATCGTTGTTCCGTCGGACTTGAGAATCAGGCAGGGCGGCATTTCTTCCTCTTCCAGCCGGACGACCTGCGCGCCTTCGCTTTCTTCCAGCAGCCCTTTTTTCCGAAGTTCTTCGACGACCGCCCCCATTTTATCGTTATAAAAGCTTTCGCCCAGCACTTTGTCGAACGAGACGCCCAGGCGCTCGTACATCCGGTTGAATTCGGTCAAGCTGACTTCGACGAAATACCGCCACAGCCGAAGAGCTTCCGGATCTCCGCCTTCCAACCGCCGGAACCAATCGCGCGCTTCGACTTCGAGCCCCGGGTCATTTTCGGCTTCTTCGTGAAAGCGGACATACAGATCCAGCGATTCGCGAATCGGAGAAGCCTTCAGCCGTTCTTCGCTGCCCCAGCGTTTGTAAGCCGTAATCTGCTTGCCGAACTGGGTCCCCCAGTCGCCCAGATGATTGACGCTGACGGGATGGTCGCCGGCGGCAGCATACATCCGGTAAAGGGCAGCTCCGATCACCGTCGAACGCAGATGCCCCACTCCAAACGGCTTGGCGATATTCGGCGACGACAGATCGATCACGATCGTGCGTCCTTCGCCGTCGACCGGCTGGAGCTCCGCTTGTTCAAACAAACCCGCCGCGCACGAGCCGCGCCGAAGTCTGAAGTTCAGATAGGCCCCCTCGGCGGCGGCTTCCACTCCGTCCAGCTTGAAACGCTGCGCCAATTCGGACGCGATTTGCTGCGGCGCACGTCTCAGCGACTTGGACAGCGTAAAGCACGGAAAAGCCGCGTCTCCCAACTTCGGGTCCGGCGGCTGCTCGAGCAGCGGTTCCGCCGTTCCTTTTTCCCATTCCAACAGGGTATCGAGCTGCCCCGCAATTTGCGATAGATTCATATTCTGTTCCTCCCCTATTCCGATTATCGATTCCAAACGCTCTACCCGGTCAAGACGCACTCCCGAAAAAGGACGCAAAAAAGCCCTCGTCTCTATAAAGAGACGAGAGCTTAAACTCCCGCGGTACCACTCTTATAGCCCAAGCACTTCCACTCTTAAAAACAGCGTGCTTGAACCTCTTGAGCGGCGGTAACGGCGCCGTGGCCGGGCAGCTCTACACAGTTCTGCATACCGCCTATCGGCCGGGTGCAGACGTTCGAACTGCCGCCTCCCGGGTGCGCTTCTCCGATCGGTGCGGTGCCGGCTCCCACTCTCCCGGCTCGCTGCTTCCGCTGACGCTTTCGGATACTCTCCCGTTCATGGACATTCATCGATAAGTCTTTTCGCCATTATAGAGGGCCTGCGATCAAGAAGCAAGCGATCCCTGTTTATTGGGCATATTTTTCGGAAAGACATACCATCTATGTGTACATCTGGGCGAGAATCGTGATTCCGCTGTCCAAACCGACGTTGGCCGCGATCGCCGTGTTCGCTTTTAACGGCGCGTGGAACGATTTCCTCGGTCCGCTGCTGTACGTCAACGACGAAGTGCTGTACACGCTGCTGATCGGTCTCCAGTCGTTCCGCGGCAGCGTGCAGACGCAATGGAATTATCTCATGGCCGGCACCAAAGGCTGAACCTATCGAATCCCGTACGCAAAAAACTCCGGCGAAAGAGTGCTCTTTCGCCGGAGTTTTTCGTGCTGCAGATAATGAGTCGTGCGGCAAAAAGACCGCCTCCGCAAGGAGACGGTCTTCGGTCAAACCCGGACGCGGATTCGCGGCTTAAGCGGCCACCAAAATGCCCCGGCAGATGCTCGCGCATTCGCGGCAGACGCTTACGCATTCCTGGCAGTGCTCGTGCGGATGCTTCATGCACTCTTCGGCGCACGCATCGCAGGCTTTGGCGACCAGTTCGCAAATTTCGGCCACGAACGGGCTGTTGCGCGTCATCGCTTGAATCGCGACCCCGCACAGGTCCGCGCATTCGCGGTCGAGGCGCAGACATTCGCGAAGCTCGAAAATATCCAGCCCTTTGAGGCTCGAAACGTAGCTGACATTACAGACGTTCATGCAGCGGATGCAGGCGTCGATACACTCTTTGTATGTAGTCACGGTCAAGTTGGTCATGTTGTTTTCCTCCCGGTGTATGGATGAGGCCCGATGGCCCTTGATAGCTACCATTACCCGAAAAATGACAAAATTGAAACCCTTTCGGCCTGCATGCCGATTCGCTTATTCGCGCGGTTCCGCTGCCGCTTCCAACGCTTCAAGTTTGAGGCGCAGTTCCGCTGCCGAAAAATGCTCACCGATAAATACGGCCGTATCGTCCAAGTCTCCCTGAGGCGTTACTTTAATAAAGTCGAGTTCCCGGAAAGCATATTGGAACAAAAAACGGCTTGCGGTATCGGAAAAAGTCAGCAGCCCTTTCGCCCGGTAGATTTCGCGCGGAAGTTCGCCGATCAAAGCTTCAAACCGTTCGCTGTCGACGGGACCGGTAAAGCGATACGTGTACGAAGTTACATGTCCGTGGCTTGAACCCAGCATGTTCAGACCACCCGACGGCGTACGCCGCAGCGGACCTTGTTCGGCTCTCTCTTCCGCAAATCCCGTTCCGAGCAGCAGGTTCAGATCGGTCTCGCACCGGATCGTGCGCATGACCGGCGCATAGGTGTTCCATCCCGAAATGGCGGCTTCCAGTTCGAGGGCTTCATCCTCGCTTACCCGGTCGATCTTGTTCAACAGAATCGCCGAAGCGCAGCGAATCTGGTCCTGCATCAGCGCATACGTGCGCCCGCCCAGGTTACGGCGCATCTCCAGCAGGTGGGCGGCATCGGCCACCGCAATCAATCCTTGGATCGCAATGCCGGCATACATCGACGTTTCGGTCGCGGAATCGAGCAGGTCGATCGGATTGGCGGCACCGGTCGCTTCGATCAGAATCACATCCGGCCGGTCGCGCTCGACCAGCAGGGCAAGTTCGCCGGCCAGGTCTTCGCGCACCGTGCAGCAGATACAGCCTCCCAACAGTTCGGAAGTCGGCACCTCCGATTCGACAAGCAGCCCGTCCAGATTGACGTCGCCCAATTCGTTGATAATCACGCCGGGCTTGAGTCCCTGACTCTGCCAATGGGCGACCAGCCGCTGAAGCAGCGTCGTCTTGCCGCTGCCGAGAAATCCGGTCAGCAGATAGACGGGTATGTCGTTTTGCATCTGTACAACCTCCTGTATCGATCTTGTTTACAAAGGAACCATCCGATGATTGAGTCTACTACAGCCGGCAGGGAAGCGCAACGGTTCCCTAGAAGGCCGCGGTTTGTTTGACGAACATTCGGCAGACAGCCAGGACCGGAAAAAGCCCAACCGAAACGCGATACACTCGCGTCCCGATTGGGCAGGTTTTGAGAAATCTTACAAACTGCTGTTATTCGGCCGATACCCGCACCAGCTGACGGCCGACCGCTTCGCCTTTTAAGATCAGGTCCAATGCACCCGGCAGCTGTTCGAGCGTCAGCTCGCGCACACCATGTTCGAATACGGTATCCGGCTTCCAGTCCGATGCCAGCTTGTTCCAGACTTCCAGCCGCAGCGGAAGCGGACACTGGACCGAATCGATCCCTGCCAGCGTAACGCCGCGCAAAATGAATGGATGGACGCTTGTGCCGAAGTCTCCGCCCCCGGTCAAACCGGACAAAGCCAGAACACCCCGGTAACGGATCGATTTGAGCCGCTCGCCTGTACCGGCTCCGCCGACAGGATCGACGACCGCAGCCCATACGCTTTTGCCAAGCGGGCCGTGGGACGGCGCTTGGGCTTCTTCGCGCGAGACCGTATGCGAAGCACCCAGCCGCTTCAGCATATCCCACTCATGCGGCTTGCCGCTGCTGGCGGTCACTTCAAAGCCGAGTTTGGCCAAAATGGCGACAGCCACGCTGCCTACGCCTCCCGAAGCCCCGGTCACCAGCACAGGTCCGCTTTCCGGCGTAATGCCGGCGCTGAGGATCGCTTCGACCGACATTCCGGCTGTGAAGCCGGCCGTTCCAAGGATCATCGCTTCACGGGGTGTCAGACCTTGCGGCAGCTTGATCAGCCAATCGGCCGGTACTCTGGCCTGCTCGCTGTAGCCGCCAAAGTGCGAAACGCCCAATCCGTAACCGGTACACAGCACCTGATCGCCGGCGGCAAAACGCGCGTCTTCCGAAGCAATGACTTTCCCTGCCAGGTCAATCCCGGGGATAAACGGATATTCGCGTACGACGCGTCCTTCCTTGATACTGGCCAATCCGTCTTTGTAGTTGACATCGGAATACTGCACACGCACGAGCACTTCGCCCTGCGGCAGATCTTCCGAAGTCAATGATTTAAGCGTACCCGTTACTTTGCCTTCCGATTCTTCCAGCCAAAAAGCGCGGAATGTCTCTGTCATCTTGCTCTCCTCCAATACAATTCTATACGGCCGGATATCGCCGGGCCGATCCTCTTTTATCCTAACCCAATGCCGCTTCCGGTTCCAGCCGCCAAGGAAGCTTCTTCTTAAGCGACGCAAAGCGGCCGGTAGGTCACCGGCCGCTCGGATATCGCGATGGAGCTGAGGATCAAGCGGACTCACGCTTATAGATCCGGATGTTCATGTTTGGCTTTGAGCCGGTTCCAGCGCAGTTCCACTTCGCGTTCAAAATCCTGCAGAGCCGCTTCGTTTTCCGGTTTCAGCAGGTGACGCGTCTTGCCCATTCGCTTCAACCAGTCCGTTACCGGAACCTTTTTATTTTTTTCTTCGGGATTATACGTGATGGTCGTGATCCCCTGCTCGACTTCATACAAAGGGAAAAAGTTCGAGCTGACGGCAGCATCGACGATGTTGGCCCCCTGGTCGTCCGGAGACAACCAGTTCAGTGGACAGGCGATCAGAATCTTGCCGTAGACAAGTCCGACATTCTGGGCATACCAATGCGCTTTGGCAGCCTTTTTGACCAGATCCTGCGGATACGCTTCGCTCCCCGTGAATACATAAGGGATATTCGTGGCCGCCATGATCTGCGCCGTATCCTTATGATGGAACGACTTGCCCTGTTGGGCTTGGCCCACACCCGAAGTCGAGGTCCGGTGGCCCAGCGGAGTCGAATACGACAGCTGCGCTCCCGTGTTCATATAACCTTCGTTATCATACTCGACGATAATCATGCGGTGTCCGCGCAGTGCGGCGCCGATCGCCGGTCCCATGCCGATATCCATCCCACCGTCGCCTGTAACCATAACAAAGGTAAAGTCTTCCTGCAGTCCGAAAGCTTCGAATTCGCCGCGGCGCTTGCGCTCCCAGAACATTTCGACAAGGCCCGACAGCGTCGCCGCTCCGTTCTGGAATAGATTATGCAGGTACGTGGCTTTGTGCGAAGAATGCGGATAGCCCGTTGTGGTAACCATCGCACAGCCCGTATGGAACAAAGTGACGATGTCGCCTTCGATCCCTTTGAAAAACAGTTCCAGTCCCGAAAAAATACCGCAGCCGGGACAAGCTCCGTGTCCGGGCGCCAGACGTTTGGGTTTCTTCGTCAGGGAACGGAGCGGAGGAATCTTGACAGCCAATTTGCCCGTTTCCGGATTGGGCGTCACCGTAATCAGACCGGTCTTGAGATCATCGAAATTCAGCGGCTTCAGCAGGCGTTTCGGCGACTGCAAAGGATCGCCCGGCGTATGGCCGTAGAAATCGAACGGCACAGCCACTTCGTTTCGGGCCGCCGCTTCGATCGCCAGATCGAAGAAATGGCGGCCGTCTTCGGCACGGAATTCTTTGCCGCCGAGTCCATAGACGCGTCCCATTACTTGAATATCACGGTTACCGTGTGTAAACAAAGCGGCTTTGACTTCGTTCAGCATATTGCCGCCGTGAGCGCCGCAGGAATCCGCACGGTCGCCTACGGTGATGGCCCGAACATGCTTGAGCGCTTCGGCGATCTGCCGCTGCGGGAAAGGCCGGATCAGGTTCGGAGCGATCGAACCGGCTTTGATTCCTTTTGCGCGCAGCTCGTCCACGACATCCTTGATACTTTCCGAAGCCGAATTCATGACGAATACGGCGACTTCGGCATCGTCCATCCGATACTGATCCAGCACCGGATACTCGCGTCCCGTGAGTTCCGTATACTCCGCGGAAATCCGTTCGAATACCGCTTCTGCCCGGTACATCGCTTGGGACATCTGATAGCGGTTATTCATATAGTCGGGTTCGTTCATGTAGGGACCGATCGTAATCGGATTCTCGCGGTCAAGCGCGTTGGCGAAACCTTCCGGAGACTTCTCGCCGACGAAGGCCATGACATCCGCACGGTCTTCAAACGTCTGGACCCGGCGCTTCTGATGCGAAGTGAAGTAGCCGTCATAGGCGACCATAACCGGAAGGCGCACTTCCGGATCTTCCGCCAGCTTGAGCGCCATCAGATTCATATCGTACACGGCCTGCGGATCGCGGCACATGAGGATCGGCCAGCCCGTATTCAAAGCGAAGTATAGATCGGAGTGGTCGCCGTGAATATTCAGCGGTCCCGAGACGGAGCGGCAGACCAGGTTGAGCACCATCGGAAAACGGGTGCCGGACTGCACCGGCATCTGTTCGAGCATATACAGATAACCCTGGGCGCTTGTCGCATTGAATACCCGGCCTCCGCCGGTCGAGGCGCCGTAACAGATCCCGGCGGAGCTGTGCTCGCCGTCGGACGGCACAAGACGGATGCCATGTTTGCCTTCCGTTTTCATCAGATCCAAATGCTGCGCCACTTCGGTCGAAGGGGAAATGGGGAAATACCCCATAATATGATAGTCGATCTGGTGAGCCGCATAAGCGGCCATTTCGTTGCCTGATTCATATACCATACGCTGCTTCACGCGTTCCTGCCGAACTTCTTTGGAATAATCGATTGCCATGCGTTTTCCTTCCTTTCCTGTCTTATCGGCTGCTATCAGGCTTCAACAAAATCGAAGCGCTGTTTCACCCGATTTGCGGCGGCGTATCCTTCTTCTTCGAGCATGCGCGACAGCGAATCGGTCGGACAGGCTTCGACGCATTTGAGACAACCTTTGCAGTATTGATAATCGATCCCCTGCAGGAACATCTGCATCCGGCCGCGTTTATCCGGCTGCTCTTCCCAGACGAAGCACAGATCGGGACAAGCCGTATCGCACTGCGCACAATGGATACAGGTCGCCGGATCAAACGCCGGAAGCATGCCCGAACGCGAGATACTGAGATCTTTCAGCAGACTGCTTCCGGGTGTCACGACCACGCCGCCCAGCGGTTGATTCAGATAGCCGAACGGGCTTTCCGGTGCTGCGGCGGCAGCCGATTCTTCCGCAGCAGGCGCCAGGCTTTCCATTGTCTGGATTTCCGCATAACCGCGTTCGAACACGCGTATCGCCTGCTCCACCGCCTGCGGATATTTTTTACCGAGCGACTTCGCGATTACGTCTTTCATGAATGCCGGGTCGAGGAATCCGCACAAACGGAACAAACCGCCCAACATGGCCATATTCACCTTGTTCTTCTCTTCCATGGCAATCCGCGTCGCATCGAGTACCGCGACCGTGCAGCCGCGTACATCCGATTGTTCGATGATCCGCTGCGCGGAATGCGCCGAATTCACCAGAATCATACCGCCCGGCCGAATTCCGGAAGCGGCTCCCGATGCCAGCAGGGCTTCATGAAAAATACCGATCACATGAGGATGTTCGATCGGCGATGTATCGCGAATCGGCGTACCGAACTCGCAGAAACGGATATGCGCTTTAACCGGCGATCCTTTTTTCTCCGAACCGTACGACGAGAAACTCACTCCGTCCACGCCCGCTCCGACGATCCCGGCTTCGGCCAGCATCTTGCCGGCCAGATTGGCTCCGAGTCCCCCGATCGATTCCAGACGGATTTCAAAAAAGCCGAGTTGATTGACTTCAGGCAGTACCGTCACACTTTTTCCCCCTCCGTATTTTATTTTAAGACGGATTGTAAAATGAAGTGCAACACCTCGAACTGAATACAAAAAGGGCTCATGGCCGGATTCGTGTAGAATA
>NZ_JAAZWC010000003.1 GCF_013185195.1 Saccharibacillus qingshengii | reverse complement strand
CGCAAATGTCTAGGCTGGAAGTCTACACACGAATCGTTTCAGGACGAAGTGTTGCACTTGGATTGACAATCCGTCTTAAATTTAACAATTTACATGGGGTGTCACTGTAACAAAAATCACAAACTTGAAGATACGAGGGAGAATCGACGACAAAAAGCGGGATCTCCCTAAGGAGAACCCGCTTGCTAACCTACTTATTCTCAACACTCAGCTTTCTTCCGACAATTCCATTTCTTCCATATACCGATCGATAAGTCCCTGTTTGAGCTTCCAGGCCTTTTCGCTGATGTTGACCCGATAAATCTCCGGATTCAACTTGCGCAGATACTGCGGCCAAAACTGATTCAGTTGGGAAACGTGATACTCGCGAATCTCGTCCAGCGAAGGCAGCTCGTACACAAGACGGCCTTCTTCAAAGACCGGTACCAGCATTGCTTGGGCATCGTAATCTTTGATATGACGGCGAATATAGGTATGCAGCGGATTAAACAGCTTCAACTGCTTGCCTTCGCGCGGTTCGTTTTCGTCCGTGAAACAGATATAATCCGCTACCGCTTTGCCGGTTGACCGGTCAATGATCCGATAGACGTCTTTTTTGCCCGGTGTAGTGACTTTCTCCGGATTGGCGGAAATTTTGATCGTTGGCTGCATCGTTCCGTCGACTTCGCGTTCAACCAATTTGTACACGCCGCCAAGCGAAGGCTGATCGTGCGCCGTAATGAGCTGTGTGCCAACGCCCCAGACATCGATACGGGCATCCTGCGTTTTCAGCTCGGTAATCGTATTTTCGTCAAGGTCGTTCGAAGCGACGATCTTGACGTAATCCAGACCTGCTTCGTCCAGCATCTTACGGGCTTCGATCGACAGATAAGCCAGGTCACCGCTGTCCAACCGGATCGAGTTCAATCGCTTGCCGCGTTCTTCCAGCTTTTTGGCCGTACGGATCGCGTTAGGAACACCGCTTCTGAGCGTATCGAACGTATCGACGAGCAGCGTCGAACCGTCCGGCAGCACTTCGGCGTATTTATCGAAAGCTTCCTGTTCGCTCGTGAAACTCTGCACCCAGGAATGCGCGTGTGTGCCTTTGGTCGGAATGCCGAAGCGTTTGCCCGCCATCATGTTCGAAGTGGCATGGAAACCCGATACATAGGCGGCCCGTGCGCCCCAGACTGCCGCATCCGCTTCCTGTGCCCGCCGTGTTCCGAATTCAAGCAGCGTATCGCCGTCGGCCGCTTGTTTGATTCGGGCCGCTTTGGTTGCGATCAGCGTCTGGAAGTTCATAAAGTTGAGCAGAGCGGTCTCGATCAGTTGAGCTTCAAAAATTGTGCCTTCTACGCGCACCAGCGGCTCATTCGGAAATACGAGTGCCCCTTCGCGCATGGAATGGATATTTCCGGAGAAACGGAACGTCCGCAGCTCATCCAGAAAACGGGGATCGTAATTCTCTTCCTGTTCCGACAAATAACGAAGGTCGTCTTCATGGAACCGAAGATTCGATACGTAATCCACAATCCGCTCCAACCCGGCAAATACCGCATACCCGTTGCCGAACGGCAGTGTACGAAAATAAGCTTCGAAAACCGCTTTATGCTTGGCCGTTCCGTTCATCCAATGCGCGTACATCATATTGATCTGATACTTGTCCGTATGTAAAGCCATTCCAAACGTTTCCATACCGTCTCCTCCTTCAATCCGCGTCCGCACAGAGGCCGCGTCCCAAATCTTGTTCGCTTTGAGGCGCGGTGCCTGTACCTTTGTCGATCCTTCCGCTGCATCAAAATCGTGGCTTTTATTCAGCCGGTTACGACTTGGGCACCGAGACTGTTTTTGAAATGCTCCAGAGCCCATACATGTCCCGCCGCATTGAAGCTTGCGACAGCATCTTCATGTACAATGATCTCAAACCCCAGGTTATAGGCATCGACCGCCGTATGCAGCACACAAATATCCGTGCATACCCCGATCAAATGAACTTCCTTTATCCCCCGGGTTCGGAGTCGAAGCTCCAGGTCGGTACCCGCGAACGCACTGTATCTCGTCTTATCCATCCAGTAGATCGACGACTCATGAACGGTATAAAGATCTTTCAACCTGCCGTACAATTCGCGCCCTGCCGTGCCGCAGATATTGTGGGGCGGGAACAAAGCCGTCTCCGGATGATAAGGATCATCTGCTTCATGCAGGTCGACAGCCATCACCGTATAATCGCCGGCCGACACAAATTTTTCGGTGAGTTCGACCATTCGCTGTTCGATCGCGATTGCGGGCTCTCCTACCGGAAGGCTGCCGTCTACAAAGTCGTTTGTGTAATCGATGACGATAAGGGCTCTCATCGCAACTCCTCCTTGTCGTTTAGCGAATCAGGAATAGATCGACAGTCTCGGCACATTATCCAAAAAGCGGTACAGTTGAGCCGGCCGCTGCGAATATTGATTCGAGCTGACCGGAGCCCCGCTTTCGTCGCGAACTTCTTCAAGAATGCCTTTGCGGCTGCGGGTCGAGGTGATTTTGCGGATAAAGTTCGGCTCTTCGAAATCCGGCACTACCGCTTTGATCACTTGGTACAATTCGCTAAGCGTAAATTCCTGCGGCAAAAACTTGCGTGCGATCGTCGTATGCAGCATTTTCTCCTGGATTCTCCGATAAGCATCCGCAATAATGTCCCGATGATCGAAGCCCAGATCTAGTTCGTCCAGCGCTTCTTCGATCGTGAACAACCCCACTTCTTCGGCATCGTCCGCGGCCTGGCGTTTCTCCAGCACTTCCTCTTCCACAAGGGCGAAGAAAGCGTGCGAGATAATCCAACCTCTCGGGTCGCGCCCGGGATTGCTGTACACGCTGAGATATTCCAGATGGCGTCCGACTACGCCGGTTTCTTCCTTCAATTCGCGCATTGCCGTTTCATACAACGATTCGTCGTCGCGGGAGAACCCTCCCGGAAGAGCCCACTTGCCTGCATAAGGCCAAGCCCGGCGCCGGATCAGCATGACGCGGAGCTCCCGAAGCGGAAGCGTCTTGGTCACGGTCTTGCGCTCGCGCTTGGTCAGCGTGAACATGACAATGTCTGCCGGCGCACCATCGGGCGTCCGATATTTCTTGGCATCGTAATGGACTTGTTCATTCGGTTGATTTGGTCCGTTCTGTTCGTTCATCAGCATCACCATCGCAGCATTTGATAAAATCGGTTTACTCAAGTTTCAAATATGATATTATCATTATGACACACTCGATTTATTTGTCAACCCCGCTCCTTCGAATTGTTCGAAGGTCCAGTCCCATCTGATACAAGTCGACAGGTTCCCCTTCGATGATCAGCGCTCCCCGCATGATGCCTTCGAGTTTGAAACCGATTGAACGATACAGCCGGTAAGCACGCTGATTCGGGGCCTGAACGGTCAGCTCGGCCCGAAGAATATGACGGCGTCCCGCCCAATCGAACAATTCTTCGAACAATCGCCTGCCCAGTCCCTGGCCGGTATACGATTCCAGAATTCCGATAACTACGTAGACCGTATGCTGATTGCGCCTGACTTTGCCGCCCGTAGCTTCCAGATATCCGACGACTTCCCCTTCGTTCTCGGCCACAAGCATCAGCGAATTCGAGCTGCGCAGCAGCGAGCGAATCTGTTCGAGCTGATCGCCTTCGGTCATTCTTCGTTCACCCGGTTCATACAGCATCGAAGTCGTTTCGCGGTCGAGCTGCTTTTTCATGGCCAGCAGCTTCCGGCTGTCTTTGAGTTCGACTCTCCGAACCTGGGTCTGCAGCCCGCTCTGTATGCCGTGGACGACTGACGGAGAGCCTGCGCTTCCCTCCAGTGCCTCGAGCATCAGCCGGTCGACCCGCGGCATCCCTTCCGTCTGCTCCCCGCGCGGCCAGCAGCCGACGTAGTAATCCGGCTCCACCGAGGCAATCCGAAATCCGCAACGTTGATAAGCTTGCAGCAGTGCCGTCTCCCAGTTTCCCGTGTAGGCCGTCAAACGGCGGACACCGGACCTGCGCAGTTCCCCGCATACTTTTTGGAGCAGGCGTACAAAACGGGCGTCGGATCCGTTATCCCAATGTACGGATGCCGCATTCATGATTTCCGCTTCTTCGGCTCCCACCCTCAAAAAACCTACGGCGGCGGTGACGGTATCTTCTTCGCCCGCCGTCCACCACTGCGCTTCATGCAGATACGTTTCAATCCGCCATTCCAGCGGATCGCCGCATTTCAACAGTTCTTTGTCCAATCGGTCCGGCTGCGGTTCATATGCAATTTTCTCATGATCTTCTGCTTGATTCCTGTCCATACGGCCGCTCCTCTGCGATCGTCGTTGTTGACTTCCAAAAACAAAAAAACGCGGAAGGTAATCTTCCGCGTCTGTTCGGCCCTTAAACGGGTCAGCCGCAGGAAGAAGGCGGGCTGTCGGCTCCTTTTTCCACAGCGATCTTCTCGGATACCGTGGAGTGAATAGCCGAGATAATCATTTGCAGCAGACCGTTGATTTCGACCTGTCCTTCCTGATAATCGCCGACGATCGGAATTCCATCAAGCTCTTCCTGCAGCTCGCCGAGTTCTGCTTCGATCAGAGCCGCCATTTTGGCATTCTTCATCGCTTCGAACGCGACAACTTCTTTCTGCTTCTTTTTAATCGTCGTAATCAAGGTTTGAATCCGTTCGTGTCCCTGAATTTGGCGTTCCGCCTGTTGAAAAATCCGTACTTCTTCGCTGGAAGTTAACATCCCCGCAAGTTCGCGGGTCTTGACTTGAATATCGCTGCGGTTCCAAAGCCCTGCCGGAGCACCGGCTTCCGCATATTGGGCCGGGAATTCCGCCTCTTCTTGCCGTGGATCGTTCATCTTCTCGTGCCTCCCTGCTCAATTTACACTGCCTGTTGTCCGATGTACTCTATATGGCTAGGCCCGTTTTGCCTTCGCTGCCGCGGCCCGGTTCATTGTGTCTTGTTGATCCGTACCCATCTATAATTTTTGTCGGGTACGATAGAAAATTATAACATACCGCACCCTTTCGTTCCATTCGTTTTCCCCGCCGCCTCTTTTTTCGCTTTGTTCTTTTTTGCAGCCTCTGTCTGATTTCTGCGGTATACTTAACAAGCAAACCAAAAGCCGATTCGAATACAGACCCGGATCCGGCCGATATACAGGAGGAACTTTGTTGAACAAGAAACGCTTGCCCCTTACTCTGACCGCCGCTTTGATCAGTGCTGCGATCCTGCTGCCGGTCGCGCCGCATACGGCTTCGGCTGCCGCTTCCGACGCTTCCGTCATTGCCTTCATTACCGCTTCCCTGGAACAAAAAAAGCCTACATTCGTCCTCAATATGAGCCTCAGCCAGTTTGCACGCGTAAACCGCCTGCTGGACAGCGCGGCAGTCAAATCCGGGCCGTACACGCGTTATACGCTTGATCGGATCCAGACACGGGCCAAGATTAACGGTTCCAAAGCTTCGGTTACGTTTTCCGCCTTGTATCTGGAGAGCAAGCAGCAGGCCGATTATGTAATTGCCCAAGCCAAAGCGACGCTGAAGACGTTGATAAAACCGGGCATGAGCCAGGACGAGAAAGTCAAAGTCATTCATGATTATATCGTGACGCGCCTGGCCTACGACGAATCCCTGACCCGCTATTCGGCTTACGAAGGTCTGACGCAAGGTACGACGGTCTGCCAAGGCTACACGCTGCTCGGCTACCGGATGCTGACATTGGCCGGGATCGAAACGCGTATTGTCGAAGGCGATGCCGACGGCATCAGCCACGTTTGGAACAAGATTAAACTGGATGGACGCTGGTACAATCTCGATATGACCTGGGACGACCCGACACCCGACCAAAAAAACGAAGTTTCCTATACCTATTATCTGGTAAACGATAAAACGCTGGATCGCAATCACAATTGGAAGAAAACCAATGTTCCGGCTGCCGTCTCCGACTACCGCTCCCTGCTTGCCAAAAAAGCGGAAACGAGCAGTCAGCACCGCAACCTGCTGGATGCGATTGGAGGCGAAATGACGACGACTACGGCTTCGCTGCAAACCAAGGTACTTGCGGCGATCGACAATCAAACAGCCCAGTTGGAAGTGATGCACGACTTCGGTTCTTTGTCACCCAAAAGCCAGCTGGATCGGATTATGAAAGCCTGCCTCGACACTCCGGTCAGTGAAGTGAATTTTGCTTATAAAGTCGCCAGCAACGGCACGGCGATTATCCGGTTTTCTTTCACGTACTGATTCGATCCTTCTTTTTAAACACAAAAAAGGACTGCCTTGGGCAGTCCTTTTGTTATTCGAAACCGAAAGGTTCTTAGTCAATGATTTCGGCCGTGTCGCCGGTCTTCGCCAATACGGCATTGGCTTCGTCCGTATCGATATGCATATCGAGTGCGAACGAATCGGACACGCGCGCAAGTACATTTTCGAATACAACGCCGCGAGCGCCGCCAAAACGGACTTTCAGCATTTGTTTGTCTTGAATACCCCATTTTTCCGCGTCGGAAGTATGGAAATGAATATGACGGGCCGCGACGATAACGCCTTCTTCGATCTGCACTTCGCCGGCCGGTCCTTTGATTGTAATTCCCGGTGTTCCGTCAATGCTGCCGGATTCGCGAACAGGAGCCTTCACGCCAAGCGCGAACGAGTCGGTTTGCGAAATTTCCAGCTGGGTAGCCGGGCGGGCAGGTCCGAGAATACGGACTTTCGGGAATGTGCCTTTGGAGCCGACCACTTCAACCGTTTCGTTGCATGCAAATTGGCCAGGTTGGGACAGAGCTTTCATTTCGGTCAGCTGATATCCTTGTCCAAACAATTTTTCTACGTGTTCTTGCGAGAGATGGATGTGACGTGCGGACACGCCGACAGGTACGATTTTACTCATTTGCGAGTCACTCCTCTTGTTTTATCTCTGATTTGGGTTAGCCCTCGATCCTCGGTGGGCATCATAAAAATACCCGTGCAGCCCTTATTATACACCTTTTGCCGCAAAAGAAAAAGGACTGCCCCTGCAGGCAACCGTTCAACTACGCAAAAAAGGGATGTCCTCCATCCGCAGACGGAACAAACATCCCTTTCGCTAAAGCTTTACAAGCGTGTTGGACTTACCTTGGCTCCACAATCAACTTGATCGCTGTCCGCTCTTCGCCATCGATGATCACGTCGGTAAAAGCCGGAATACAGATCAGATCGACTCCTCCCGGTGCAACAAACCCTCGGGCAATAGCCACTGCTTTAACCGCCTGATTGATCGCCCCCGCCCCAATCGCCTGAAGTTCGGCGGCTCCTTGCTCGCGCAGTACGCCTGCAAGCGCACCGGCAACGGAGTTGGGATTGGACTTGGCAGAAACCTTTAATACATCCATGAGCAGGTACCTCCTCTGGAAGAAGTGATAAACAGTTGTACGGGACTTAGTGATGGCGAAGCAGCGGAGACGGCTTGAATGTCTACTCCGTATGAACTATTCGCGATACTTCCGTAAAATCCTTCTTTTTCGAGACATACCGACAAAATATTCCGGATATTTTAAAAGTAAACTGCGTTATTCCATCCGGAATTCATCTTCCATCTGACGAATTTTCTCAATCTTGCGGGCTTGTCCGGTTTCTTCGTCGATATCGACGTAAACGCCGTGGAAATGCCATTTGCCTTCTTCATCAACATTAAAGCGTGAAGGCAGCTGCGTCTTGAAGCGATAGAGTACACCATCCTGCTTCATGCCGAGTATGCCGTCGCGAGGACCGACCATGCCGGCATCCGTCAAGTAAGCCGTACCGCCCGGCAGGATCCGGTCGTCATTGCTCTGAACATGGGTATGCGTGCCGACGACAAGCGAGGCTCGTCCATCAAGATGCCAGCCCATCGCGATTTTCTCCGAAGTGGCTTCCGCATGAAAATCGACCAGAATACATTTATGCTTTTGACGAAGTTCATCCACGATATCATCCGAAGCCCGAAACGGGCAGTCGATTGCCGGCAGGAAGGTGCGCCCTTGCAGATTGACAATCGCAAGTTCTTTGCCATTGGCTTTGATCACCGTGTAGCCGCGGCCCGGTGTTCCCGGCGGGAAATTCGCCGGACGAATCAGCCGGGGCTCGTCGTCGATAAATTCAAAAATTTCTTTGTTATCCCATGTATGGTTGCCCATCGTGATCCCATGTACGCCCAATTCAAAGAGCTGTCTGACGATGGCGTGCGTAATCCCGCGGCCCGACGCTGCATTTTCTCCATTGGCGATAATGATATGCGGGTTATATTTGGATTTCAGGTAAGGCAGCATTTCCTTGACCGCACGGCGGCCCGGACTTCCGACAATGTCTCCGATAAAAATCAATTTCATACATTTCTTCCTCTCTACTTCATACACGCTTCATGCGGGCAAGAAGAAACGGCTGCTCCGTCCCGTGAAGGAAAAGCAGCCGTTGTTCTCGTATTCGTAACTCTCCGGAATTTCGCCCGGATTACTTGGCGTATTCGACCGCACGTGTTTCCCGAATGACCGTGACCTTGATATGTCCCGGATAATCGAGCTCGTTTTCGATCTTCTTCGTGATATCGCGCGCCAGCTTGAAGCTTTCGGCATCGCCGATTCGATCCGGCTGCACCATGACACGCACTTCGCGTCCCGCCTGGATAGCAAAAGACTTCTCGACTCCTTCGAAAGACTCGGAAATCTCTTCCAGCTTTTCGAGTCTGCGAATATACGTCTCAAGCGTCTCGCGCCGTGCTCCCGGTCTTGCCGCGGACAAAGCATCCGCTGCGCCGACCAGCATGGCAATGATCGAAGTCGCTTCGGTATCGCCATGGTGCGACGCGATACTGTTGATAACGACCGGATGTTCTTTGTACTTCTTCGCCAGTTCCACGCCGATTTCAACGTGAGAACCTTCGACTTCGTGATCAAGCGCTTTGCCGATGTCATGCAGCAGTCCGGCCCGTCTTGCGAGCGTAACGTCCTGCCCCAGCTCTCCTGCCATCAGACCGGACAGGTAAGCCACTTCCATCGAGTGCTTGAGTACATTCTGTCCATAACTCGTACGGAAACGCAGACGACCCAGGATCTTGATCAGATCCGGATGCAAACCGTGGGCGCCTACTTCGAAAGTAGCCTGCTCCCCGTATTCGCGGATACGCTCGTCCACTTCCTTACGCGACTTCTCGACCATTTCCTCGATCCGGGCCGGATGGATCCGACCGTCGGCAACGAGTTTTTCGAGAGCGGTACGCGCAATTTCGCGGCGAATCGGATCGAATCCCGACAGAATAACCGCTTCCGGTGTATCGTCGATAATCAGATCGATCCCTGTCAGTGTTTCCAAAGCACGAATGTTACGTCCTTCGCGGCCGATAATGCGGCCTTTCATTTCCTCGTTAGGCAGAGATACGACGGAGACCGTCGTCTCGGCTACGTGGTCGGCGGCGCAGCGCTGGATCGAGAGAGAGATAATCTCCCGGGCTTTGCGGTCCGCTTCTTCTTTGGCTTGCGCCTCGATGTCTTTCATCATTTGTGCAGCTTCGTGGCGGGTTTCCTGCTCCACACTGCTCAAAATGATGGCTCTTGCGTCATCGGTCGTCAAGTTGGAGATCCGTTCCAACTCGGCCAACTGCTGCGCGAGCGTTTTTTCAATTTGCTGTTTGGTCTCTTCGGTGCGTTTCTCTTTGTTCGCCACCTGTTCTTCTTTACGTTCAAGCGATTCCAATTTTTTATCCAGCGACTCTTCTTTCTGCAACAATCGTCTCTCTAGTCGTTGATTTTCATTCCGACGTTCACGAATGTCTTTTTCAGCTTCGGTTCGGATCCGGTGGACTTCGTCCTTGGCTTCCAAAACCGTTTCTTTTTTCAGTGCTTCCGCATCTTTTTTCGCGTTTTCCACGATTTGTTCAGCGGCCTGCTCGGCACTGGAAATTTTAGCTTCAGCAAGAGATTTGCGAATAAAATATCCGATCACGAACCCAAAGAATAATGCGGCTACAACGAGAATCGCGACCCAGAAAATGTTGTCCATTTCTGCTCACCTCCTCGTTGATTCCTCCAAGGTATTCCTCGGGATAAAGCAATTGGTTTCCATACCCTCATTCGTCCATTCAAGGCCCGGCCTGCAGGCCGTTCCCATAAGGCAAGACGGCGTAAATAAGCCGCTGCCGATCCCGATTTTCAACCATCGGGGGAGAGTCAATTAGGCAGAACACAGGGATGTCGAGCGCATTTTTGGAAGGAAAAAGGCTTGTCATTCCACTGACGTTCCTCATTTATTGTAGTCTTCGTCAAAAGTTGTTGTCAAGCTATTGCCAAATTTGCTTGGCCAGCTTGAAGCGGCATTAATCGAATTCCGTCCCGAGAGCTTCCGCATCCTCGCCTTCCCTGCTCAATACGCGGTCCAAAGCCCTGCGCGCAATGTCGCTGGAGAATCCTCTGCGCATGATAAAAGCAGCCGTTTTCCGCTTGCGATCCCACAAATCGCCTTTGGTTGTCCGCCATTTTTTGGCAGCCAGCTCTTCGGCGCTTCGCATTTCGTCATCTTCCCCAAGTGCATCCAAAGCATCGTCGATCAGCTCCGCGTCGACTCCTTTGCGTTTCAATTCCTGTTTGACCAATACCTTCCCTTTTTTGCGGCCGGTCACCCGCTGCTGCGCCCATTCCTGCGCGTAGGCCGCATCATCGATCAGATTCTCTTCTTGGAGCCTTTGCACCGTATCCGCGATAGCGTCAGGATCCAATTCTTTCTCGAGCAGCTTCTGTTCGATCTCTCCCGAGGTCCGGGATCTGAAGCTCAAGTAGTTGATAGCCTGCGCATAAGCGATCTGCCGTTCATTGGCATTGACGATTTCGTCCACTTCTTCTTTGTTAAAAAAGCTGCCTTTGGTCATGCCGTAGCGGACCATGGTGGATTCATGTACCGTGATATAATGCGGCCCGAAATAGATTCGATAGCTGCTTCGCGGACGGCGAAGCAGTTCGACCAGCGTCACCTGCTGAGCTTCGTCTTCGGGAAAATCATCCAGACTGTGCAGCGTTTCCGCTTGAAAGGTTTCCTGTTTTTCTTCGCCTTCCGCTTCGCTTTTCGATCCGCGGCTGCTGCTCCGATAACTGCCGAACTTCTTTTTACCAAAACTCATGGTTCTCCCTCTTTTCTGTCAATCCAACTGGGTAAGACTGTATCGTCCGTAAAAAGAAAAGCCCCGGCCGCATGCGCGCCGGGGCTCTTCTACTTATGAGATCGGCTTTGCAGCCTTATTTATTCGAGTTCCAGAAGTTCGCTCTCTTCCAATTCTTCGGCCTTCTTGTCGCTCTCCGATGGAGCTTCAATCATGGTTACCAGATTACTGGCTTGACGAATCTTGGTTTCGATCGCCATTGCGATTTCTTTGTGTTCTTTCAAGAATTGTTTGGCATTCTCGCGACCTTGACCAAGACGTTCGCCCGAATAGGAATACCAAGCACCGCTTTTTTCTACGATGTCCATCTCGGTTCCCATATCGATAAGGCTGCCTTCTTTGGAAATGCCTTCTCCGTACATGATATCCACTTCGGCTTGTTTGAACGGAGGGGCTACTTTGTTCTTCACGACTTTGATACGCGTACGGTTACCCACGATGTCGTTGCCCATCTTGATGGACTCGATCCGGCGCACATCGAGACGTACCGTCGAATAGAATTTCAGTGCGCGTCCGCCCGGCGTTGTTTCCGGGTTACCGAACATCACGCCGATTTTCTCGCGCAGCTGGTTAATGAAGATCGCGATCGTATTCGATTTGCTGATCGCGCCCGAAAGCTTACGGAGAGCCTGAGACATCAGACGAGCCTGCAGACCCACGTGGGAGTCGCCCATTTCGCCTTCGATTTCCGCCTTGGGTACGAGAGCCGCTACGGAGTCGATAACGATGATATCGACCGCGCCGCTGCGTACAAGCGCCTCGGCGATTTCCAGACCCTGCTCGCCGGTATCCGGCTGGGACAGCAGCAGCTCATCGACATTGACACCCAGGTTGCGGGCATATTTAGGGTCGAGGGCATGCTCGGCATCGATAAATGCCGCTTGACCGCCTGCTTTTTGAACTTCGGCTACCGCGTGCAGCGCAACCGTCGTTTTACCGGAAGATTCCGGGCCGTAAATTTCGATAATGCGGCCGCGCGGCATTCCGCCTGTTCCAAGTGCCACGTCCAATGCGATCGAACCGCTCGGTACGACTTCGACATTCATGTGCGTCGATTCTCCGAGTTTCATGATGGAACCTTTTCCGAATTGTTTCTCTATTTGGCGAAGCGCCATATCCAGCGCAGCACGACGATCTGACAATATATCCACACCCTTATCTATTGGTTTTGTACGTCTTTCGTACCTCTATCATAACGCTTTTAGACGGGTTTGCCAAGCCTTTTTTCGAACATACATTCGTATTTTTTGCGAACATCCCAGATGCCCGGCCAAGCGGCTTTTTGTTGTAAAAAAGCCCCCCATTCCACAAAAAAACCGCGGCGAGTCTCTGGTATCGCCACGGTTCTTCCGTCCTTCTATTATACCTAAAAATGTAATTAGGGTCAAACGAAAAGCGCATGCTTCGGCATGCGCTTAAACGTCGATCTCCCGCCCGATCAGGCGCAGGAGGGAGATGGGTCACTGCTGCTTCTCGGCCTGTACAAGTCTTTGCCACAGCCGGTACAGCAGCGTCTTGGTGGACCGTTTGCGAATGGTATCGCGGTTGCCTTTGATCCGCAGTTCGAACACTTCCGTCTCGCCTTCCCGCTCGGCGATCGCCACGTAGACGAGCCCTACCGGCTTGCGTTCGGAATAGCCCGGTCCGGCTACCCCGGTAACGGCCAGACCGTAATCCGTATCGGCAATCATCCGGACCTGCTCGGCCAGCACTTCGGCAACTTCCCGGCTTACCGCACCCGGTGCGTCTACGCCTTCCAGATAGTCGTGGGGGACGTTCAGCAGCTTTTCCTTCATCTCGTTGGAATAACAGACGATCCCCCCTCTAAGCATTGCTGCGCTGCCGGGAATCGTCGTCAGGCTCTGCATGACCATTCCGCCTGTGCAGCTCTCGGCGGCACTCACGGTCAAACCTAGATCCGCCATCATTTTGACAATCGTTTCTTCGATCGGCACATCCTCGCTCGCATACATATGCTCCGCGAGCCGGCTCTGGATCTGGACTTCCAGCGAGTTCAGCTTATGGTTGGCTTCCTGAATATTTTCCGCTTTGGTGGACAAACGGATCGCCACTTCTCCTTCTTTCGCATAAGGAGCGATCGTAGGATCGGTCTGCGCATCGATCAGATCAAGCAGTTTGTCTTCGAGTGCCGATTCGCCGATTCCCGCAAATTTCAGAATTCGCGAGTACAGCGGCATCTCGTCGGTCAGGACTTGATGGAGCAGCCAAGGTTTGGCTTCGTTCTCGAACATCGGCTTAAGCTCGCTTGGAGGTCCGGGAAGAACAATATAATGATGTTCCCCTTGGCTGATTGCCACCCCTACCGCAAGCCCTGTCGAGTTGGGCAGGGGAGAACATCCGTCGATGACAAGCGCCTGCCGTTTGTTGTTGTCGGTCATCTCGATTCCGCGGTCCGCGAAGAATTCGGTAATCTTGTCCATCGCCGGACGGTCCGTACGAAGTTCGAGTCCCAACGTTTCGGCCAAGGCATCCTTGGTCAAATCGTCCTGTGTGGGTCCAATCCCTCCGGAGAACACCAGCACATCCGCACGCTCCTCGGCCTGCCGAATCGCCTGCTTGAGACGTTCTTTGTTGTCCCCTACGACCGTCTGGAAATAAACATCGATTCCAAGCGATGCCAATTCCTGAGACAGATACTGCGCATTGGTATTCACAATTTGGCCAAGCAGAAGTTCGGTACCTACGGCAATGATTTCGGCTTTCACTGTGCGTCACACTCCATATCCAGAATAGGGAAAAGAATCGGCCTGCTTAAGCGCTTTTCAAAAGCTTGCGGTTGCGGACAAAATAATCCACGCCCGAGTAGACCGTTACCAGGACGGCTGCCCAGACAAAGATCGTGTCGGCAGGAATCCCCCAAATTTCGAACGGCAGATTGTTAAGCAGAAGCAGGGTAATGGCTACGATCTGCAGGACGGTCTTGATCTTGCCTCCGGCTCCGGCGGCCATCACGGCTCCGTCAAGCAGGGCGATTTGGCGAAGCCCGGTTACGGCAAACTCGCGGCTGATGATGACAATCGCCATCCAGGCGGCGAGTTTGTCCATCTGTACCAGCGAGATAAACG
Organism: Saccharibacillus qingshengii; assembly: GCF_013185195.1. Taxonomy (GTDB): domain Bacteria; phylum Bacillota; class Bacilli; order Paenibacillales; family Paenibacillaceae; genus Saccharibacillus; species Saccharibacillus qingshengii. The sequence continues at coordinate 297,065 of NZ_JAAZWC010000003.1, read as the reverse complement.
CTGCGGAGACGAGCAGCTTGTCCGCAAGCGGATCCAACAATTTGCCTAGGTTGGTCACCAGATTGCGGCTGCGCGCAATGTAACCGTCAATGCCATCCGTACACGATGCGATTACAAATACGATGCAGGCGATCAACTGCCCCCATTCCAGCTCCACTCCCTGCCAGACGATCGGCTCTGGCAGAAAAGGCAGGTCGGCCAGAAGGAAGACCATCATCACCGGAATCAGAAAGATTCGGCTCATTGTAATACGATTGGGAAGATTCATTTATCCATCCATTCCTTCCGATCGAGTGGTAACTCGTTTTTCTCTTCAACCTTACAAGTATAATATCCGAAAGTTTGGGTGTCAAAACGTCTGCCGCCTGCGGCTGCGCCCACAAAAATACCCTTCGCTTCCAAAAAGGAACGAAGGGTATGCGCGGAACATGCCGCTTATTTGAAATTGGTAAACTGAAGTTCGATCGGCAGATCGGCTTCCCGCAGCAGTTTCATAACGGCCTGCAGGTCGTCCCGGCTCTTCGAAGTGACGCGGATCTGGTCGCCCTGGATCTGACTTTTCACTTTGAGCTTGGAGTCGCGAATCAGCGTATTAATTTTTTTGGAACTGTCGGATTCGATCCCGGATTTAAGCCCCAACTTTTGACGTACGGTGTTCAGCGACGCGGACTCGATTTTGCCGAAGTCCAGATTCTTGAACGGTACGCCGCGCTTGATCATTTTGGATTGAAGAACATCGATAACCGCGCCCAGTTTGTACTCGTCGTCGGAAACAATCGTCAGCGAATCCTTATCGAGGTCGAAACTGGTTTGGGTTCCTTTGAAATCGAATCGGCTGGCAATTTCGCGTTCCGCCTGATCGATGGCGTTTTTGAGTTCTTGCATGTCCATTTTGGATACGATATCCATTGAATTTTCAGAAGCCACAATTCCTCTTCCTTTCGGGTAACATAATGTGAACGAATCCTTAGTTTTTCAGATTAATCTGGAAACGGGAAGTCGTTTTGCCGTCCGTGATCGGTTGGCCGTCGATGCGGATATCCGTCACCGGCGAATAACCGGATTTGATATACATGCCTTGACCGTCCAGGTCGAACGTCAGGGCTTCGCCTTCTTTGGTGTTCTGGTAGTAAAGTTTTTCGCCGCTTGTGCTGCCGCGATATACTTCAAGCCAGCTCATACCACTTGCGTTGATGGTCACTTTTACCGAAGCGCCTGCGGCAGGCTGCGCAGTGAATACCGTCGTTTTGCCCTGCTGCCCTGCCGGCGTCACAATCGTGGATCCGGTTGTATTGGCCGCTCCTTCTTCGCCGGCAGCGCCTTCCTCGCCAGCTGTTCCTTCTTCACCGGCTGCCGCATCGCCAGGCTGCGCAGTTTCGCCGGTGCCTTCGGTACCTTCAACCGTTTCCGTTCCGGTTTCGGTCGTTGTTCCCGGTTCCGCTGCCGGATCGGCAGGAGGCGTATCCGTTCCCGTTTCCGAAGCCGGAGGTTCTGTTTCCGCCGCCGGATCCACTGCAGCCGGGCTCTGTGCACCGCCGCCCGTCGCGTCCGCCGTACCGGATTCCGCAGGCGTTGTCGCCGGTTTGTCTGCCGGCTGCTGCGTCGTTGCCGTCGTATCCGGCGATTTGTCGTCGCCCGCTTTCGTATCTTCTTTGGTGCTGTTGACGTATACGATTCCCACAATGATCAAGATCAAGATCGGGAAAGTCCACATCAGCGCCGTCGACAGCCCTTTGCTGCCTTCACCGCGTCCGCCTCCGCCATTTGCGCCGCCTGCTCCCGATGCCGTGCGTGCGGAACGTTTGGTCAATACCGGCTCCATTACGCTTTCGGGCTCGGCCGCCGGCACATCTTTGGGATGATTTTGCAGCAGGGCATCCGGATCGAGTCCTACCGCTTCCGCATAAGTTTTGATAAAGGCCCGTACATAGAAACTTCCCGGCAGGACTTTGAAATCCCCCTGCTCGATCGCCTCCAAATAACGTTTACGAATTTTGGTCATTTCCTGCACATCTTCAAGCGACAGCCCTTTTTGCAAACGGGCGTCCTTCAACTGTTGTCCCAGATCGGACATTCCGTTCATCCCTCCTCGTTGTATTCAAAAGCTTGCCGGCATTCCGGTTTGCTCCAATGCATTTAAATATCGTCGGTGTAGCTTGTAGCGAACGTGTCGTAAATGATTTCTTCATCCGGCGTGCTTCGCAGCTCGATAATCATGTCGAACTGGGAGTGGTCGTACTCCGATTCGCGCATGAAAATATCCGGATGCTCGATCACTTTCGTGCACGGCATCGCCATGATTTCTTTCAACAGCTGATAGTGCTTTTCGTTCGACCGGATGGTACTGACAATTCCGTCGATAATAAAAACGTTATTGGGATTCATTTCTTCTTCGGACATCTGGTTGCGCACCGTTTGACGAAGAAGTGTCGACGAAACGAACGTCCAGTGCTTCATGGCACAGACGCTGCCCGCGATAATCGATTCGGTCTTGCCCACACGCGGCATTCCCCGCAAGCCGATCACCTGGTTGCCTTCGCGCTTGAAAAGTTCGCCCAGAAAATCGACCAGCAGACCGAGTTCGTCGCGCGTAAAACGGAACGTCTTGCGGTCGTCCGAATCGCGCTCGATATATCTGCCGTGGCGCACCGCCAAAATATCGACCAGCTTCGGCGGACGCAGAGCGGTCACCGTGACGCTGTCGACTTTTTTGAGCATGGCGCCCAGCAGCTGGATTTTCTCGTCGTCCGTCGTTTCGAGAAGCATCCCCCGCGTCCGGCCTTCCACACCGTTGATCGTAATGATATTAACTTCCAGCATCCCCAGAATCGACGCGATGTCTCCGAGAAGACCCGGCCTATTCTTATGTATGCGATATTCCATATACCATTGTTTGGTTTCCATGATCCATCTCTCTTCCGTGTTCCCCGCAATTTTAAAGCTCGAAGCGAAACTGATCTTTGGGCTGTAACCTTCGTCTAATGATATTAAAAATGCCGTTTAAACGCAAGAAACAGATTCTTCATCTTTCACGAAGCCGCTGGCCGCCCTTTTTTGACCTAGGTAACCCATCCGCCATTCGGGCTCAGAATCTGTCCGGTCATGTAAGACGATTCCGGAAGCGATAGGAAGCGGACCGTTTCGGCAATCTCGCTCGGTTCGGCCAATCGACCGACCGGTATTTCTTCCGCCAAAGCCGCCAATTCTTCCGAAGACAAGGTGCCCAGCATAGCCGTCCGGACGGCTCCGGGAGCCACCGCATTTACCGAAACGCCCGACAGGGCGAGTTCTTTGGCAAGCGCCTTGGTAAAGGCGTTGATTCCTCCTTTGGCTGCCGAGTAGACCACTTCGCATGAAGCGCCCGTCAGCCCCCACACCGACGAAATATTGATAATTCTTCCGAATTTCCGCGCAACCATTTCTCCCATAAAAGCTTGGGTGCACAAAAAAGTGCCTTTGAGATTGATATCCATCACTTGGTCCCATTCTTCATCCGTCACATCGCACAGCATCCCGTAATGCGATACCCCGGCATTGTTGACGAGCACATCGGGGACAAAGCCCGCCGATTTGAGTTCATCGCGCATCCGCAGGATCTGCTCTCTGCTGCGTACATCCGCGCGTGCCGTCAGCACTTCGGCCGCACCAAGCGATGCACAGCGATCCGCCGCCGCGCGCACGGCTTCTGCCGATGAAGAATAATGAAGCGCAACCCGGCACCCGTCCGCGGCAAAACGCTCGGCGATCGCCGAGCCAATGCCTCCGGACGCACCGGTTACGAGGACGGCCGTGCCGGAAGGCTTGCGCCGACCGGCTCTTTTTTCCCCGTCCGCCATCATGCGCCTTTTACGACGGATACGGCGCGCCGATCCCAACGTACATGTTCGCGCAGCCGAGCGTTTACTTCTTCCAAGGTCATATTCTCGTAAATTTCCAATACGGCAAACAGATCGCCGCCGCGGAACTTGTAGCGGGTAAACTCGTGAGCGATACTTTCCGGGGAATTGAGCATCCGCAGATAGCCGCCGATTTTCTTTTTCCGCGCCCGTTCGAACGCTTTCGCTTCAAAACCGCTTTGCGACAAACGTTCCGATTCTTCGCGGATCCGGTCCATCAGCAGCTCGGGATCGCGAGTGTCTCCCCCGATCACCGAAAACGCGTATTCCGGCGTTGCCCGGAAGTCCCCGCCGAAACCGTCGGTAATCAGCGCTTCGTCGTACAATTTCTGATAGAGCGGCGTACTGCTGCCGAGCAGCAGATCCAGCATCAGTTCTGTCGTCAGATCGAGCTTGACCAATTCCGGTCCGTCCACTTTCGGGGCCGCTTCCTTGAACCCGAACAGGCACTTCGGCAGCGAGACGGGCAGATTCAGTTCTTTGCGCTCCTGCGACACCTGCTCCGGTTCCGGGTCGAAGAAACGCTCGATCTCCGCCTGCGGACCGTAATTTTTGGCGGCCTGGTTGGCTTTTACCTGCGCGATAACCTTCTCCGGATCGACGCCGCCTACGACGAACAGCAGCATATTGCTCGGATGATAAAACGTATGGTAGCAGGCATAAAGCGTTTCTTTGGTAATTTCGCTGATTGACTCGATTGTGCCCGCAATATCGATATGCACCGGATGGACGCTGTACAGCGCTTCAATCAGGCCGTAGTATACACGCCAGTCCGGATTGTCCTGATACATCTGGATTTCCTGTCCGATGATGCCTTTTTCCTTTTCGACGTTCTCGTCGGTAAAGTAAGGATTCTGCACGAAATTAACGAGCGTTTCCAGATTTTCTTCGATTTTTTCCGTCGCGGAAAACAGGTAGGTGGTCTGGTCGAAGCTGGTAAATGCGTTGGAAGAAGCCCCCTGCGTCGAAAACTTCAGAAACACGTCGCCTTCCGGTTCTTCAAATACTTTGTGTTCCAGGAAATGGGCGATACCGTCCGGCACGCGATGTTCATCCTGCCCGGTCACGCGGAAACGGTTGTCGACGGAGCCGTAGCGGGTCGAGAAGGTTGCGTATGTCTTCTGAAATCCTTCTTTGGGCAGCACGTAAACACTGAGCCCGTTGTCCAGCTTTTCGTAATACAGCGTTTCCTGCAGATGCTTGTAGACAATGCGCTCCATCGTTATTCCCCCTCTTTTCCCGTCAAAAAGTAAATGGTGTCGAGGCGGAAATTCTGCGCCGCTTCGGCCACCTGCTGCGCCGTCATGCTCTCGACCTGTTCGAGCAGCTCGGAGACGGAACGTTCGCGTCCGGACAGCCGTCCGCCGAAATCGTGATGAATCATCTGGAACGCGGAGTCGCGAATTTCACGCAGATCGTTGCCGAGCATGGCTTGGGTCTGACTGAGTTCGGTTTCGGTAATCTCTCCCGCTTTCATGGCATCGAGCTGCACCCGGATAATCTCCAGCGCACGGTCGTAATTGCCGATCTCGATTCCCGACTGGATCGTCCCGAATGCTTTATGCGGTTCATACTGCGACGAAGCGTAATAGGCCAGGCTCGCTTTTTCCCGCACGTTCTGGAACAGCTTCGAATGCGGATAGCCGCCCAGTACGCCGTTATAGACAAGCGCCGACGCATAACGGTCATCCGCATAGTCGATCGACGTTTTGAATCCGATATTGAGTTTGCCCTGCGACACGTCCATCGTTTCTTTGACGATATGCGGGTTGCCTACCCCTTCGCTTTTGGCGCTTCTTGCGTATTCGTACGGCGAATGTCCCGGTCCGGCAATATCGAAATGCTTATGCACGATGCCTTGGACTTCTGCAAGTGTCGCATCGCCGACCACGTACAGGTCCAGTACCGCTTCCGACAACCATTTTCGATAGGATTCGTGCAGCGAAGAAGCATCCAGATGTTCGAGTGCTTCTCTTTTGCCGAGCGCATTCAGACGATAGGATTCTCCGGCAAACATTTCTTCCACGCAGCGGGCGCCGGCATAACGGGCTTTGTTGTTGATGATCGCGTCCAGCTTTTTGCGTACGTTATCGCGTTCGGCGTCGACGAATTTGCTTTTGAAAACGCCGTTCTCCAACGCGGGCCGAGTCAGCGTTTCCCCGAGGAAAGCCAGCGAGTTCTCGAGCAGCTGCTCTTCTTTGCCTACAAAAGCATCATTGATGGTATCCATGCGAAACTGGACAATCTGGCTGCCGTCGCGTTTATATACATCAAAACCGAATCCGGCTCCGTACAATTCTTCGAGTCGCTCGCGAAACAAAATCGTCTCGGGATAGGCGGCACTGCCCCGGCGCAGCACGAAAGGCGTCAGCGCAATCGGCGTTACCGTTTCTTCTTGCAGCGAAGCTCCGGCATACAGGGAAACGGCAAATGTCTTAAACCGCTTGGTCGGCAGCACATGGATACGTATCCGGCCTTCCGCTGCCCGTTCAAATCCTGTCGTACTCATCGTTATCACTCCTTAGGCTTCGGCGGATTCCGCTCGGTCCATTCATATTGTTAAACTTTAACCATTCTTGATTATTCTAACCCAACGCCGAGAGGGGAATCAACCCGGAGGAGTCCCCAGTCCAAAAGGACGAAAAAACGAAAAAGATCCCGGCATCCGCAGAGGCGCAAAGCGCCGCAGCTGCGAACGACGAAATCGATTGGCCTTTCATTTACGCGATCAAGAACCGGCCGCCGCCCGGCTGGCCTGCAGCTGTTCGATCGAGATCAGCACCTCGCGCGGCTTGCTGCCCTCGTAAGGGCCGACTACGCCGCGGGCTTCCATGGTGTCAACCAGACGTCCGGCGCGCGTATACCCGACTCTCATGCGCCGCTGAAGCAGCGAAACGGAAGCCTGCTTGGCTTCGACGACAATTTGTACCGCCTGATCGTACAATTCGTCCATGACCTCTTCCGGTTGGGCGGCATTCTCGTCGATTTCCGGAACCAGTGCCGTATCGTATTCCGCTTCGGCCTGACCGCTGCAGTACGCAACAATTTCTTCCACTTCGTTGTCGCTGAGAAAAGCTCCCTGAACCCGAATCGGTTTGGACGCGCCCATCGGCATAAAGAGCATATCGCCTCTACCGAGCAGCTTCTCCGCGCCGCCCATATCGAGAATCGTCCGCGAGTCGACCTGCGACGAGACGCCGAATGCGATCCGCGAAGGAATATTGGCTTTGATTACGCCCGTAATAACATCGACTGAAGGACGCTGCGTGGCAATAATCAGATGGATGCCCGCTGCCCGTGCCATCTGCGCGAGACGCGCAATCGCATCTTCGACGTCGCCGGCCGCAACCATCATCAAATCGGCCAATTCGTCGACAATGACGACGATATAAGGCAGGATCGCCGAAGGATTGTCTTTCATCAGCGTGTTGTAGCCTTCGATATTTCGGGTGGACGATTTGGAAAACAGTTCGTACCGTTTCTCCATCTCGACAACGATCTTCTTGAGCGCAAGCGACGCCCGCCGGGGATCGGTTACGACCGGTGCCAGCAGATGCGGGATCCCGTTGTAGATGTTAAGCTCCACCATCTTGGGATCGACCATAAGGAATTTGACTTCGTCCGGCTTCGCTTTGTACAGAATACTTGCAATAATACCGTTGATACAGACCGATTTGCCCGAACCCGTCGCACCCGCTACCAGCAGATGGGGCATCCGGGCCAGGTTGCCGACGATGGTCTGACCCGAAATATCCCGGCCGAAAGCAACGGTAAGCTTGGAAGCCGCTTCTTCGAATACCGGCGAATCCATCACCTCACGCATCGTCACCATCGAGACTTCGTTGTTAGGCACTTCGATGCCGATTGCGGACTTGCCCGGGATCGGCGCTTCCATCCGGATATCTTTGGCGGCGAGCGCCAGGGCGATATCGTCGGTCAGCCCGACGATCCGGCTTACTTTGACCCCGACATCCGGCTGGATCTCGTAGCGGGTAACCGCCGGGCCTCTTACGACTTCAAGTACGCGGGCACGAACGCCAAAGCTTTCCAGCGTCGCTTCCAGCTTGCGGGCCGTCTGCATGTAGTCCGCTTGACTTGTCGAAGTCGTGTCTTCTTTGGGCATCGCCAGCAGACTGAGCGGAGGCAGTTTATAAGGCTTGGGAGGCGGCTTCAGCTGCTCGCCCGCGGCAGTTTCCAGCAGTTCGCCGGCCGCGGCGGGGATCGACGGATCGCCTTCGGGAAGAGGCGCGGCAGTCGCTCCGGATCCGGCGTTTGCCGGCTGCTCCGCCGACATTGGAGCCGGGATTCCGGTCGGCGGAAGTTCTTCCGCCGCGATAAAATCTTCGGCATCGTCGGATAACGGAAGCTCCTCGGTACCGGGCGTCGAATCGATCTTTTTCTCTGCCCGGATACGCTCGAAAAAGTCCCGGATAATCGGCGCCTGCCGTTCTTCTTCCACCGAAACGGTCTCGCGTTCACGCTGTTCGCTTGGCACGCCGTAGAAGCCTGTCACCTTGAATTCATCCTGAGGCACTTCCGCAGCTTCGACTTCTTCGGAAGCTTTGCGGCGTCCAGGCAGAGCGGCGGTCAGGCCGCGCCGGCCTCCGTCTTCCGGTTCCGGCAGCGCTTCGCGTCTGCTCTTGGCCGCGTCGGCTTTCTCCTTGGAACGGGCATCGGCTTCGATCCTCCGCTCTTCGGACGCTTCGCGCTCTTCCTTCAGACGAGCTCCCGCCGAACGAGCCGCATCGCCGGCTTTGCGCCGCAGCATACCCATCAGGTCCACATAGGACATCTGGGTAATCAGCATCAGCCCGATAATCAGCAGAACGGCTGCCGCAAGCTTCGCTCCCGCCATCCCGACCATAAGGAAGAGCAGCGACAGCATCAGCGCACCAAAGTAGCCTCCGCCGATCGGGCGCAGGAACGGAGTCGTTTGTTCCATCTTGGCGTCGGGAGCGATAAGCGACCGATGAAGATCGCTTTGAGCGGCCGATATAATCCCTTGGGCGCTCAACTGCCCTTCAAGCTCGGAGTGGGCTTGAATCTCTCCAATCGACAGCATCAGGACACCCGCCAAAGACATCAGGATCAGTCCCGACTTGCGGGCGCTCCAGCCGTACGGAAGTCCCCTCCGAATCATCAGATATAACCCTGTATAGATCCCCAGCAGCGGAATGACCGCATAAGCTTTGCCCAGTACCAGACCGAAACCTGCCGACAGCAGCTGACCGATAAAAGCCTGACCGGACAGTCCGATCACGGACAGGGTAATCAGCACAATGCCGTAAATTTCATATTTAAGAGCGCTCGCAAGCGACCCGTTCTTTTTTTTGCTGTTTTTGGCCGGCGTCTTGCGGCTGCCGCCCGAACGAGGCTTACTGCCGCCGCGTGCCGTTGTCCCTTTTTTTGGAGCCAATTCCGATCCCTCCTGCCGTTAAAACACTCTTCCCATAATAGCACATAAGTTCGCCAAAAGGCAGATAAAAACCGCTTCCCTTTTCCGTCAAAAAAGCAAAAAGCCCTTCTCCGTCGGGACCGTTTGCAAGATCGTCCGGAGAAGGGCGGGAAAAGCCCGAATTATAAAACCGCTGTGCGGCTGATTAGACTTCCATGATGATCGGCAGGATCATCGGACGACGACGGGTTTGATCGAAGAGGAAACGTCCCAACGAGTCTTTGACGCCCGATTTGAGCGAAGCCCACTCGTTGACATTTTCGCTCATCAGACGCTGCAGCGTGCTTGTTACGACACGGTTTGCTTCGTCAAGCAGCCCTTCGGACTCACGCACATATACGAACCCGCGCGAAATGATGTCCGGTCCCGATACGATACGACCGTCCTGCTTGCTGAGCGTAACCACAACAACCAGAATTCCGTCCTGCGACAGCAGTTTGCGGTCACGCAGAACGATATTGCCCACGTCGCCTACACCCAGTCCGTCGATCAGAACGTTGCCGGAAGGCACTTTGCCTGCTTTGCGGGCTTCGCCGTTGTGAATTTCAACCGTATCGCCGATATCGATCAGGAAGATGTTGTCCGGATCGACACCGATCGATTCGCCCAGCTGTGCGTGTTTGCGCAGCATTCGGTATTCGCCGTGGATCGGAATAAAGAATTTCGGACGCATCAGGTTCAGCATCAGCTTCAATTCTTCCTGCGAACCGTGACCCGATACGTGAACTCCTTTGTTCGAACCGCTGTAGATGACTTCGGCTCCAAGGCGGAACAGGGCATCAATCGTACGGCCTACGTATTTTTCGTTACCCGGAACCGGCGTAGCGGCAATGATTACCGTGTCGCCCGGCAGAATGTCCACTTTGCGGTGCGTCGAACGCGCCATGCGGCTGAGCGCCGACATCGGCTCGCCCTGACTGCCCGTGCACAGAATAGCAACGCGGTCGGCGCCGATGCGGTTGATCTCTTCAGGCTCTATGATCATCCCTTCCGGAATTTCCAGATAGCCAAGCTCCGAAGCGATGGCTACCACGTTCACCATGCTGCGTCCGATTACGACAATCTTGCGATCGGTTGCCACTGCGGCATTTACGACCTGTTGAATCCGGTGTACGTTGGAAGCGAATGTCGCAACGACTACACGCTGGCGGGCTTTGCGGAAAATGTCTTCCAGAACGACGCCTACGCTGCGCTCGGAAGGCGTAAAGCCCGGTTTTTCGGCGTTGGTGCTGTCGGACAGCAGAGCCAGAACGCCTTTTTGTCCGATTTCGGCCATACGCTGCAGATCGGCAAACTGATCGTTGACCGGCGTGTGGTCGAATTTAAAGTCGCCCGTATGAACGACATTGCCTTCCGGTGTTTCGATGCATACCCCGACGGAATCCGGAATACTGTGGTTTGTTTTGAAGAACGTAGCGGTCAGCGTGCTGCCCAGCTTCAGTTCGGAATCGGCATTGATCAGAATACGCTTCGTTTCACCCAGCAGGTTCGCTTCGCGAAGTTTGTTCTCGATCAGACCAAGGGTCAGTTTTGTCGCGTACAGCGGCACGTTCAGGTGTTTGAGGACATAAGGAAGACCGCCGATGTGATCTTCGTGACCGTGAGTAACGATGATCGCTCTGACTTTATCGCGATTTTCTGTCAGGTAACTGATATCCGGGATAACCAGGTCGATGCCCAGCATGTCTTCTTCCGGGAACTTCAGACCGGCGTCGATGACGACGATATCGTCACCGTACTGAACGACATACATATTCTTGCCGATCTCGCCGACGCCGCCCAAGGCGAAAATTGTCAATTTCTCTGCGGTATTGTTTTTCTTTACCAAGATAGATAAACCTCCTAAAATAATAGTAGTCATTATACAATATTTGTTTTTATAAATGTTGGACGTTTGCTATTTTTACGGTTTTTGGCATAGCTCGAACAAGGACTTTCACCTCACGATTTCGAGAGGGCTTTTTGTACGCAAAAGCCGCCCGATGCCGATCGATCAAGCCGATGCACGAACCTCCGTCAAATATGGTTCGTGTTGTTTTTCTATAACCCGCACCCAGTCACTTGCATCCATTATACATGAATGAAAACCCAAAATACAAGTCGAGAGCCCTCTCATTCCCTTTCCACCCTGCCGGCCGAGCCGTTCAATCGTTGATTCCCAAGCCTTTTGGGCATACAAAAAAGCGCTGTTTCTTTTGAAGAAACAGCGCTTTTTTGTATGCTTTTATTCCTATTCAGTCGAAGTCGGCCATAAACCGTTCGATATACCGCTTCTCGTCTTCTGCCGCTTCGACCAGCGGAAGTCTTACCCCGCCGACCTCGAAGCCTCTTAATTGAAGAGCGTATTTGACGGCTACCGGATTCGGTACCGGATGCGGACAGGCGAAAAGTCCTTTGAATACAGGCAGCAGCGAATGGTACACCGCCGCCGCTTGATCCGCTTCTCCTCCGGCATGCGCCGCAAGCATCTCGCTCATCCGGGCCCCTACCACATGGCTGGCTACGCTGACGATCCCGTAGGCCCCGACGGACAGAGCCGACAGCGAAGCCGTATCGTCGCCGGAGTAGACGCGGAATCCTTCGGGCGCATTCGCCGCGATATAAGCGACCTGCTCGGTCGGACCGCATTCCTTGACAGCCACCACGTTCGGCAGCTGTGCCAGACGAAGCGTGGTTTCCGCTTCCAGATTCGACGCCGTCCGACTCGGCACATTGTACAGCATAACCGGAAGCTTGGTCGCCTGGGCAACAGCCGCAAAGTGCGCGTACAAGCCGTCCTGGTTCGGCCGGTTGTAATAAGGGACGACCAGAAGGACTCCGTCGGCTCCGGCTTTTTCCGCTTCCCGTGTCAGTTCGATGCTGTGTTTCGTGTCGTTGCTGCCGGTTCCCGCAATGATGCTGCAGCGTCCCGCCGCATGACGCACCGCAAGATCCAGCAGCTTTATTTTTTCTTCGTCGCTCAATGTCGGCGATTCGCCCGTCGTGCCGAACACGACGATCGACTGTGTCCGCTGCCGCTCGATCAGCATATCGATCAGAGGGGGAACCTGCGTCCAAGCCACTTCTCCCTGCTCGTCAAAAGGAGTGACCATGGCGGTTATCAGTCGTCCGAAATCCATTTTCATTCTCTCCTTCTTCGTGCTCTTTGATAGGCGCTGTCCGGGTCCGGATTAACGGTGCAGCTCGAAACGGGCATGCAGCGCTTTGAGCGCTTTGACCATATCGTCCTTTTTGACCAGAACCCAAATTGTCGTATTCGAGTCCGCCGATTGAAGGATCTGCACGTTCTGCAGCGTCAGTGCTTCGACGATATGCGACATAATTCCCGGAACTCCGTTAATGCCTCCGCCGATGACGGATACTTTGGCACAGCCTCCCAAAGCGCGCGGTTCATACCCGATAGCCCGTAGGGCAGCCAGCGCGCGTTCCGCTTCGGAGTCGAATACCGTATAAACGGCACCGACCGGCGTTACATTGATAAAGTCGACGCTGATCGCGTTTTCGGCCATCGCCTTGAACACGTTCAGAGACAGCTGTCCGCTTGGATCCGGCTGCTCGACCGTAATCTGCGTCACGCTGCTCACATAGGCAATACCGGTCACGAAGCGGTCGATCACACCTGCCGACACGTCCGCAAAGTTTTCCGGATGCGTAACGAGAGTGCCTTCTTCTTCGGAAAAGGTCGAACGTACCCGGACCGGAATTTGCGCCTGCATGGCAATTTCCACGGCGCGCGGATGAATGACTTTCGCACCCTGATACGCCATATTGCAAATTTCCGTATAGCTGACCACTTCAAGAGGTTTGGCGTCTTCCACCAAACGCGGATCGGCGGTCAGAATACCGTTCACATCCGTATAGATATCCACGATCTCTGCATGCAGGGCAGCGCCAAGCGCCGTCGCCGACGTATCGCTGCCGCCTCTGCCGAGGGTAGTGAGATCTCCGTATTCGTTTTGTCCCTGGAAACCGGTGACGATCACGACACTGTGGTCCTGAAGCTCGCGCAGTACCCGTTCCGGACGCATCTCCAGAATCCGCGCGTTGCCGAAATGACTATCCGTCATAAATCCGGCCTGCGCACCCGTCAGAACGGTTGCGTCGATCCCTTCTTGATGCAAAATGCCGCATAGGGTAGCCGCGGAAATAATTTCTCCGCAGCCCATCAGCAAATCCTTCTCTTTGGCGGGAAGCGATTTGCCGCTTGTTCCCGCCGCCCAGCCCAGAAGCGTGTCGGTCGCGTAAGGATCGCCGCTGCGCCCCATTGCGGAAACGACGACGACCAACTGATAACCGGCAGCCAGCTCGCGCTGGATATGACGGACGACGTGCACTCTTGCTTCTTCCGAAGACAGCGACGTTCCGCCGAATTTTTGAACCCGAATAGCCATGGTCTCTTCCTTTCGTTTATGCCTGCTGCGAACGAGCCGCAATAATTTCCGCGATTTGCACAGCGTTCCACGCCGCGCCTTTGAGCAGATTGTCGGAGACGATCCACAGGTTCAGACCCGTCGGCGAATCGAGATCGCGGCGCAGACGGCCCACGAATACATCGTTTTTGCCGGCGGCTTCGGTAGCCAGCGGATAGGCCTGATTGGCCGGATCGTCGATCACGGTAAGGCCAGGGGCATTTTCCAGCAGTTCGCGAACTTCCTGCAGGTCGTATTCCGAACCCAATTCGACATATACCGATTCCGAATGTCCGTAGACAACCGGAATACGCACACAGGTTGCCGTCACTTGAAGCGACTCGTCGCCCATGATTTTTTTGGTTTCGTTGATCATTTTCATTTCTTCATAAGTAAATCCGTTGTCCGTAAACTTGTCGATCTGCGGCACGGCGTTAAAAGCAATCTGATGCTTTACCGGCAGCGAAGCCACAGGCAGTACATCGGGATTGACCGGTTCGCCGTTCACAATGGCACGGGTCTGGCGGTTCAGTTCGGCAATCGCTTTGGCACCCGAACCCGACACCGCCTGATACGTCGAAACGATGATCCGTTTAAGGCCATAGCGATCCTGCAGCGGTTTGAGTGCGGCAACCATCTGGATCGTCGAGCAGTTCGGATTGGCGATTACGCCGTTGTGCTCGAAAATCTTCTCCTCGTTCACTTCCGGAACGACCAGCGGAGCGGTCGGATCCATACGGAACGCGCTTGTATTGTCGATACATACCGTACCGCGTTTGATCGCTTCAGGCACGAGTGCCTTGCTGACGTCTCCGCCCGCACTGAAGAGCGCAATCTGCACGCCTTCAAAGCTTTCCGGCTTGGCTTCTTCGACGATAACGTCTTGTCCCTTGAACGAAAGCTTGCTTCCGGCGCTTCTCGCGGACGACAGCAGTTTCAAGGTTTTGACGGGGAAATTGCGTTCTTCAAGCAGTCTGAGGATTTGTTCGCCGACCGCGCCGGTTGCGCCGACTACGGCTACGTTAAACGTTTCATTCGACATCTGGGTCTCTCCTTTTATAGGGCAAAATCGCTAAACATCAAGGTTCGCATTGTGAATATCATAGTTTGTATCCAGGCAAAATGCAAGACGAATACATCCGATGTCAACGTTCCGAAACAAAAAAAACCCGCGGCTTTCTTCGAAGCGAAGAGGCCGCGGCTTTCCGCAAAAAGCGCATTATCTGCCGGTGTGGCCGAAGCCTCCGCTGCCGCGAACGGTCTCGGACAGCTCTTCGACTTCGGCAAGTTCCGTCTCCGGCACTTCGTGGAATACCATCTGCGCAATCCGTTCCCCGCGCGCGATCGTAAACGGCTCTTGGCCGAGGTTGATCAAAAGTACCTTGATCTCGCCCCGGTAGTCCGCGTCGATCGTTCCCGGCGTATTCAGGCACGTAATGCCATGTTTGAAGGCCAGTCCGCTGCGCGGACGAATCTGTGCTTCCAGCCCGCCGGGCATAGCGATCGCAAGGCCTGTCGGCACAAGTACGCGCTGCATCGGTTCAAGCACCATCGGCTCGAGGACGGCGGCGTGCAGATCGTAACCTGCGGCAAGTTCGGTCATTTTGCGCGGAATCGCCAGGTCTTCATGACCCGCTAACCGTTTAATTTGTATCAGATGGGACAAGTTCATCTCTCCTCAATGCGTTGATTGCCCGGTCCGAGTTCCCGACCATCGAAACGGCGAACGGTTTGGCAAATAAATGATCGAGTGCAAGGCGGACGTCGGCCTCGGTTACGGCTTCGATCTTGGCAATCGTCTCGTCGAGCGTCTCGTGGCGCCCGAGCATCAGCTCGTTTTTGCCCAGACGGTTCATCTGGCTTCCGCTGCCTTCGAGCCCCATGATCAGACTGCCCTTGAGCTGCTGCTTGCCTTTATGGATTTCAGACTCGCTCAACCCGTTGGCCCGGACGTCGTTCAACACTTCACTGGTCAGCTTGAGCACATCGGCGGTTTGTTTGGGCGCCGTACCCGCATAAATCGTAAAATAGCCGCTGTCGATATGCGCGCTGTGATACGAATACACGGAATAAGCCAGACCTCTTTTTTCCCGGATTTCCTGGAACAGCTTGGAACTCATGCCTCCGCCGATCGAATTGTTCAGCAGTGCCATGGCATACTGCCTCGGATCGTCATAACCGAATCCTTGAAAAGCGAGGCAGATATGATTTTGTTCGGTTTTCTTTTTCCGGTAGACCAGTCCGCCTCCGAAGGACGGAACCGTAATCGGAGATTCGGTCCCGCGGCGATCGAACGAACCGAAATGCTGTTCGAGCATGGCGCGCACATCTTCTCCGAGATTGCCGGCTATAGCCACAATCGTATTGTCGACCGTATAACGTTCGCGAAGGAATCGCTGCAGATCTTCGGAAGACATAGAAGCCAGATGCTCCTGCGTTCCGAGAATCGGCATCGCCAACGGATGACCTTCGTAAGCCGCTTCGACGATCAAATCATGTACGAGATCGTCAGGGTCGTCCAAATACATCGAGATTTCTTCAAAAATCACATTTTTCTCCCGTGCCAGTTCTTCCGGATCGAATTTCGAATTGAAGAACATGTCGGACAGGATATCCATCGCGATCGGCAGGTGTTCATCCAGCACTTTTGCATAATAGCTTGTGTATTCTTTGGATGTAAAAGCGTTCACGTTGCCTCCGATCGCGTCGAACTGCTCCGCAATCGCTCTCGCATCATAACGGTCCGTGCCTTTGAACAGCATGTGCTCGATAAAATGCGAAATCCCGTTATCGGCTTCCGTCTCGTTGCGCGATCCGTTTTTGACCCAGATGCCGAAAGAAACGGAGCGCGAACCCGGAATATGCTCGGCGACTACCCGAAGACCACTGCTTAATGTATATTTTTCCAAAGCTTTATTCCCCTCCTGTGCGCTCTGTCGATAGGTACCGGTTCAAATAAACGTGCAAATTCTATCCTAGCAAATTTTCGCCTTGCACTCAACCGAGTCCGAATGTTTGCTCTTCCTCCCCCTATGGCCGTGTCCGCCGGAGACGTATGCAAAAAAAAGAGCCAGAAGCGAATTCTGTCTCTTTTTTCTACTTTTATGAGAGAAGTCGTTTTACGATTTTGCCGGCGCGCTTTCGGTCAGCAGGATTTTGTGCGACAGATTCACACGGCCCTGTCCGTCGATTTCCGTGACTTTGACCTGAAGCTTGTCTCCGATCGCTACAACGTCTTCGACTTTGGCTACGCGCTCCGCAGCAAGCTGCGAAATGTGTACCAGTCCGTCTTTGCCTGGCAGAAGCTCCACAAACGCACCGAATTTCTCGATCCGTCTAACAGTGCCTTCATATACTTCGCCGACGACCACTTCACGCACGATCCCCTGAATGATCTCGGACGCTTTGGTGATCATGTCTTCGTCGTTGGAAGCGATAAACACCCGGCCGTCCTGCTCGATATCGATCTTGACGCCGGTTTCTTCGATGATCTTGTTGATGATCTTACCGCCTGCGCCGATTACATCGCGGATCTTCTCCGGCTTGATGTTGATGATCGTGATCTTCGGTGCGTATTTCGACATTTTCGTTCTTGGTTCCTGGATCGCCTGCAGCATCTGCTCAAGGATGTGCATACGGCCTTCACGGGCCTGCGACAAAGCTTCGGCCAAAATCTCGCGGCTGATGCCGTCGATTTTGATATCCATCTGGATTGCCGTTACGCCGGCTTTTGTTCCTGCAACCTTGAAGTCCATATCGCCGAGGTGATCTTCCATGCCCTGAATATCGGACAGGATCGAGATATGCTCGCCGTCTTTGATCAGACCCATCGCCACGCCCGCAACCGGCGCTTTGAGCGGCACACCCGCATCCATCATGGCCAGCGTGCTGGCACAGATACTAGCCTGCGAAGTGGAACCGTTTGACTCCAGTACTTCCGAAACGAGACGGATCGTGTACGGGAATTCGGTCTCCGAAGGCAGAACCTTCATCAACGCGCGCTCTCCGAGTGCTCCGTGTCCGATTTCGCGGCGGCCCGGCGCTCTCAGCGGACGGGCTTCGCCTACGCTGAACGGAGGGAAGTTGTAATGGTGCATAAAGCGTTTGGTTTCTTCCGGTGCAACGCCGTCAAGCATTTGGGCATCGCCCAGTACGCCAAGCGTACAGATGCTGAGTGCCTGCGTTTGGCCGCGGGTAAAGAGGCCCGAACCGTGAACGCGCGGCAGCAGAGCCACATCGGAACTGATCGGACGAATTTCGGCAAGGCCGCGTCCGTCCGGACGGACTTTGTCATGCGTAATCAGACGGCGCACTTCTTCTTTGACGATATCGTGCAGGACTTCTTTTACGTCATCCATTTTGTCCGGAGTTTCCAGATACTGCTCAACAAAGCTAGCCACCGTCTCGTCACTGATCGTGTCGATCGCGTCTTGGCGGGCATGTTTTTCGGCGATGCGGACAGCTTCGATCAAACGATCGCCGGCAAAAGCACGTACGGCCGTGTTCACTTCGGCATCGACAGCATGCAGTTTGACTTCCATTTTCGGCTTGCCCGCTTTTTGAACGAGTTCTTCGATTGCGGCAACGATGTCTTTGACGGCATCGTGTCCGAACATGATCGCTTCCAGCATGATTTCTTCCGGAACTTCGTTGCCTTCGGCTTCAACCATCATGATGGCGTCTTTGGTGCCGGCAACCACGAGGTAAAGATCGCTGACTTCCTGCTGGGCAAGCGTTGGGTTCACGACGAATTGACCGTCTACGCGTCCGACAGCTACGCCGCCGATCGGTCCGTCAAACGGCACATCAGAGATGCTGAGTGCAGCGGAAGTGCCGATCATCGCTGCGATTTGCGGCTCGTTGTCCTGTTCGACGCTCATGACGATATTTTGAATCTGAACGTCGTTGCGGAAACCTTCCGGGAACAAAGGGCGAATCGGACGGTCGGTCAGACGGCAGGCCAGAATCGCTTTTTCGCTCGGACGGCCTTCCCGTTTGATGAATCCTCCGGGAATTTTGCCTACCGCATACATTCTTTCTTCATAGTTTACGGTCAGAGGGAAAAAGTCGAGGTCTTTTGGCTGCGTGGAAGCGGTAACCGTACACAGTACGACCGTTTCTCCGTAATGCACCATAACCGCGGCATTAGCTTGTTTGGCCAAGCGGCCTGTTTTGAGCGTGAGTGTACGTCCCCCAAGCTGCATTTCTACTTGCTGTTCCATCAAATTCCTCCTCAGGACATCTATAATCTATGCTAAGTATATAAGAATATTGAAAAATCTTCATTACAAAAACAACCCGGCTGCTGCCGTCGGCTCCAAAAAAGACCATACGGTTCACAACCAGGCTGCTTGTGCAAGACTTTTTAGTTTTAGCGACGCAGGCCGAGCTTTTCGATCAGTGCGCTGTAACGTCTAACATCGTTATTCTTCAGGTAAGCCAGCAGTCTACGACGCCGTCCAACCATTTTCAGAAGACCACGACGCGAATGGTGATCTTTCTTGTGCGTACGCAGGTGATCCGTCAGGCTCAAAATGTTGGCCGTCAGGACAGCAACTTGAACTTCAGGAGATCCCGTATCGGATTCGTGAGTTCTGTGCTCCTCGATCAGTTGATTCTTGCGTTCTTGTGTCAATGCCATCCTAATTCACCTCCTAATTTCATTAAAAGTATCCCCGATAGCCTCGTAACGGCCGGTGAAAGCCAGAGACCAAGCCATGGTTAAGCAGCTTACGCGTGCGCAAGCAACGTAGTTTAGTATATCAAAACTCTATTGAAAAGTAAACCGTTGGTTTATCGGAATAAATTAACCTTTTAAAATGTTCCGCGCTTCATCCGCGTCTTTTGCAATTTGGGCCACCAGTTCTTCAATGCCCGCAAACTTGCGTTCGGAACGGATAAAACGTACCAGATCGATCCACACTTCTTCTCCATAGATACTGCGGTCGAAATCAAACAGATGCGTTTCGAACGTAGGTTTGATATGGCCGTCCGTAAACGTAGGTTTGACTCCCACGTTCATCACCCCATCCAGCACTTCGCTTCCCAAGCCCAGACGCACGGCATATACGCCTTTGGCCGGAAGGACATAGTGACCGGAAGGATCGACGTTGGCTGTCGGAAAGCCGATCGTTCGACCGCGTTTGTCACCGCCTACGACCGTACCTCGAACCCGATAAGGGCGGCCCAGCCAATGAGCGGCTTTCTCGGCATCGCCTGCTTTGAGCGCGGCGCGAATACCGGAACTGCCGACCTTCTCGCCTTCCAGCAGAAAAGGAGCGACGGTCTCGACCGAAATCTTTCCACCGCTGAGCGGAGCGATCTTCTCCGAAGTACCTGCACCTTGAAAACCGAAACGGAAATCGAATCCGACGACTGCCGTTTCCACTTCAAGAGGCATGAGTACCCGATTGACAAAATCGGACGGAGTTACTTTGGAGAATTCCGGCGTAAACTCGCCCACATACAGATAATCGACACCCAGCTGCTCCAGAATCCGCTCTTTGTCCGGCAGCGGAGTCAGATAGCCTTCGTAGTCGCCTTTGCCCATGACGTCTTTCGGATGGGGATGGAACGTCAGCACCGCGACCGGAAGCCCAAGGCTGCGCCCCAATTCCAATGCACGCCGGATGACGCTGACATGTCCCAGATGAAGTCCGTCAAACTGTCCGATCGCCATAACCTGCCGTCCGACGGGGATGGACTCTCCAACCCCGGTTAAAGGATAAGTTAGCGTTACCGTCTTCACTTTTCGATCACCTGCATTTTCCGCCGATCGCCGTTCCGGATCACTGCTTCTCTTCGCCCGAGCGCTGCGCGCTCAGGGAAGAAAGACTTTGACCGGAACGACTTTGCCGGCTTCTTCGTCCCATCTGTAAATCCCGATAAAGCGGTCGTCCGGCGTATACAGCCGGAATTCGCGATCAAGCCCTTCCGCCGAAGGCAGAACTGCCCAAGCCGGAAGTTTCTGTCCTTGAAGCGCATTGATCATCTTACGTTCGTCCACCGTATGCTCCGGCATATGCAAAGCCGCTTTATCGGCGCGAATCAGCACTTCCTGAAGCGTGCCCGCTTCTACCCGCTCTGCAATTTCTTCAAAAGTCAGGCAGCGGTCGAGGGAAAGACCGGCAGACTGCGTACGCTCCAAGCGGGCCATTGTCGAAGGCACGCCCAGCTTGGCGCCGAGATCGACGCAAAGCGTACGGATGTAGGTACCTTTGGAACACAATACGCGAAGTGACACTTCGGGCTGGTCGCCTGCGGCAAAACCGGTTACTTCCAGCTCGTGAATCACGACTTCGCGCGCTTTGCGTTCAACCGTCTTGCCTTCCCGGGCCAACTCGTACAGCCGTTTACCGTCGACTTTGACCGCCGAGTACATCGGAGGTGTCTGCATGATCGGACCGATAAAATCGTTGATTGCTTCTCGGACCTGCATTTCGGTAATGCCGGTCTTCGGCATCTCTTCGATCACCGTACCTGTCAGATCTTCGGTATCGGTCGCAATTCCGAATTTGAGGACTGCCTGGTATTCTTTGGGCATTTCCTGCAAATACTCCACCATCCGCGTAGCGCGGCCCAGGCAAAGCGGAAGTACGCCGGTCACCGAAGGATCCAGCGTCCCGGTATGGCCGATCCTTTTCATCTGGAGCAGTCTGCGGCACTTGGAGACGACATCGTGGGAAGTCATTCCCGCCGGCTTGTGTACCGGAAGCACACCGTCGAAATCGTTCATAGCGATTGTCCGATTCTGGCAATTACCCGTTGGGTCACTTCCGCAAGCGAACCTTCCAGACGGCAGCCGGCCGCGCGGACGTGGCCGCCGCCGCCAAACTCGGCGGCGATGGCAGCAACGTCTACTTTGCCCGCCGAACGCATACTGGCTTTGACCGCATCGCCATTGATCACTTTGAACAGAACGCCCACTTCAACGCCCTGAATATTGCGCGGATAGTTTACGATACCTTCCAGATCTTCATTGGAGGCTCCGGTTTGCATCATATGTTCCGGTGTCACATGCACCCAGGCCACTTTTCCGTCATTCGACATCTTCAGTGTAGCGAGAGCCTGCGTCAATACATCGAACTGCGGCTTGGTCAGCTGCTCCAGCAGCGAATCCGCCAAATCGGGTCCGTTGACTCCGAGTTCCAGAAGATGCGAAGCGATCCGCATGACTTTGGGCGAAGTGCTGGAATAACGAAAACCGCCTGTATCGGTAAGAATACCGGTATAAAGCATTTCTGCAAGATCCCGGTCCCATTCCAATTCGAATGAAGCCAGCAGATCGTACAAAATCTCTGCCGTCGCAGCCGCATCCGCCTTGATCAGGGTCTGGGTTCCGTATTCGTCGTTAGTCGGATGATGATCGATATTGAGCATATTCGCTCCGTCTTCCATCCAATCCGAGACCAAACCTACCCGTTTGAAGTCCGCACAATCCACACAGATCACGTTGCCGTAGGTCCGGGTACGCTCCGTCACACTCATATTGAGAATTCGGTCCGCTCCGTTCATGTACATCATGCGCTGGGGAATAGGGCCTTCATTGATCAACGTGAAGGTTTTGCCTAAACGCGAGAGAAGCCAGCCCACCGCAAGGGTGGAACTGACTGCATCTCCGTCGGGCTGTACGTGCGCCACGACCAGGAAATCATCGTGCTCTTCGATAAATCGTCGCGCATCGATCAATTCCTGCTCATACGTCCGCATCGCCGTCTCCTTTATTGTCCGGACTGGCTTTTTCCGGTTCGTTCGTCTTGATTTGTCCCAGAAGAGTCTCGATCTTGTTGCCGTAGGCAATCGACTCGTCCAGATAGAACAGCAAGCTTGGCGTATGGCGCAGCCGGATTCTTTTTCCGATTTCGCTGCGAAGGAAACCTGTCGCTTTGGCGATTCCCGCCAAAGATTGCTGCTTCGCTTCTTCATCGCCCAGAATGCTCAGATACACGTTTGCTTCGGACAGATCGCCCGTCACCTCTACATCGGTGACGGTCACAAATCCGATCCGTGGATCTTTCAATTCGCTTTGGATAAGCTGGCTGAGTTCCTTTTTGATTTCTTCCGCAACACGGCCTACTCTGATCTTAGCCATTTGTTTTCACCCACCTTTTAGCGCTCGACGGCCTCCATCACATATGCCTCGATGATGTCGCCTTCTTTGATATCGTTGTAATCGAGCGTAATCCCGCACTCGTAGCCTTGGGCTACTTCTTTGGCGTCGTCTTTGTAACGCTTCAGGGAGTCGATTTTGCCTTCGTAGATCACGATGCCGCCGCGGATCAGACGAGCTTCCGCATTGCGCGCAATTTTGCCCTGGATAACCATGGAGCCCGCGATTACGCCGACTTTGGTAACTTTGAACGTACTGCGGACTTCGGCTTGGCCGATGACCGTTTCTTTGAAGATCGGATCGAGCATGCCTTTCATGGCTTGTTCGATTTCTTCGATTACGTTGTAGATGACGCGGTGCAGACGAATGTCGACTTTCTCCTGCTCGGCCGTCAGCGCTGCCTGGTTGTCCGGGCGAACGTTGAAACCGATCACGATGGCATTGGAAGCCGCCGCAAGGATAATATCCGATTCGTTAATGGCACCGGCACCGCTGTGGATAATCTTGACGCGAACGCCTTCGACTTCGATCTTAGCAAGCGATCCTTTGAGCGCTTCGACCGAACCCTGTACGTCGCCTTTGATGATAACGTTAAGGTCTTTGATCTCGCCGTCCTTGATATGCTTGAACAGATCGTCAAGCGTAACGCGGGTGTTGGCGCCCATATCGGATTCGCGCTGCGTAATCGAACGCTTGTCGGCGATGCTGCGCGCTTTGCGCTCGTCTTCGAAGACCATGAACGGATCGCCCGCCTGCGGCACTTCGGTCAGACCCGTAATTTCGACCGGAGTCGAAGGGCCCACTTCCTTCAGACGGCGGCCTTTGTCGTTCACCATCGCCCGGATACGGCCGAAGCAGTTACCGGCTACGAAGGCGTCGCCCACTTTGAGCGTACCGTGCTGAACGAGAATACGAGCAACCGGTCCGCGGCCTTTATCCAGCTCGGCTTCGATGACCGTACCGCGCGCACGCTTGTCCGGATTCGCTTTGTAGTCGTTGACTTCGGCTACGAGCAAGATCATTTCAAGCAGGCCTTCAAGGCCCATTCTTTGCTTCGCGGAAACGTTGACGAAGATCGTGTCGCCGCCCCACTCTTCCGGAACGAGGCCGTACTCGGTCAGTTCCTGCTTGACGCGGTCCGGATCGGCACCCGGCTTGTCGATTTTGTTGACCGCTACGATGATCGGCAGGTTCGCCGCTTTCGCGTGGTTAACGGCTTCGACCGTCTGAGGCATAACGCCGTCGTCGGCCGCTACAACGATAATCGTCATATCGGTAACCTGGGCACCACGGGCACGCATCGCTGTGAAAGCTTCATGACCCGGTGTATCGAGGAAAGTAATTTTTTTGTTGTTAATTTCGACTTGATAAGCGCCGATATGTTGAGTGATACCGCCGGCTTCGCCGCCGGTTACGTTCGTCGAACGAATCGCGTCGAGCAGAGTCGTTTTACCGTGGTCGACGTGACCCATGATGGTAACGACCGGAGGACGTTCTTGCAGATCCGTCTCTTCGTCGGTTTCTTCAAGCGTTTCGAAACGATCGTCTTCGACCGGAATCTTGATCTCGACTTCAACGCCGAAATCGCCTGCGAGCAGTTGGATCGTTTCCAGATCGAGTTCTTGGTTGATCGTTGCCATGACTCCGAGCATGATCAGCTTCTTGATGACTTCCGAAGCATCCTTATGCAGAAGTTTGGCTGTTTCGCCAACAGTCATTGTACCGCGTACAATGATTTTCTTCGGCGTATTGTCGATCTTTTCTCTTGGCGGCTGGTTGCGATTGCCTCCGCGCCCGCCTTTGCCTCCACGTCCGCCTTGACCACCGCGGAATCCGCCACGGCTGTCGTCGGAACGGCGCTGACCGCCTGGACGTCCGCCTTGACCGCCGCTGCGCTGTCCGCCCGGGCCGCCGCTGCTGCGGTTGCCTCCTTGGCCGCCTTGACCACCGCCGCTGCTGCGATTGCCGCTGTAGCTGCTGGTCGAAGAAGTGGTGCTGCGTCCTTGCGAAGAAGCGCCTGCAGGACGGTTTTGCGAACCGGTGCTAGGACCTGTTCCCGTACCTGCCGGACGCGAACTCGATGTGCCTTGACCGCCGGTGCGGCTGCCTTGGCTGCTTGGGCCGCCGCTTGGACGTTGGCCTTGACCGCCGGAAGCCGGACGGCTTGTTCCGCCGCTCTGAGGACGACTTTGTCCTCCGCTTACGGGTGAAGAACTGCGGGTGCCCTGAGGACGGTTACCGCCTTGACTTTGCGACTGACTACTGTTTGGGGTTTGAGGTTTATTATTCATACCTACCTGCTTTTCTTGTGAATTTTTTATTTGACTATCACCGTTCGATTGCGGCTTACTGCTTGGAGATGCCGGTTTAGAGGCGTTCGACTTGATCTTTTGAAAAAATTGTTCCACTTTGCCGATCGCCTCCGGTTCCATCACACTCATGTGATTGTTCACCGGCATTTCGAGTCTTTTCAAAATGGTAATAATTTCTTTGCTGCTCATGTCGAGCGACTTGGCGTATTCATAGACCCGAACTTTGTTCTCTGGTTTACTCAATATACTCCACCTCCGACGTTGTCCCCAGTTTCCTGCGGATCATGTCGGCGAACCCCTGGTCCGTTAGTGCAAACACGAGTCTTTCCGGCTTGCCGATGCTTGCACCGAGACGTTCTCGGTCGAAACCGATCAGCAGGGGAACGCCGTACGTTCCGCACTTGTCTCGAAACTTCTTTTGGGTGTTGGACGAGGCGTCGCCGGCCAAAACGATCAATTTGGCTTCGCGCGACCGGATGGCTCTAAGGACCAATTCGTCTCCGGTAACCATCTTTCCGGCGCGCATGGCCAGCCCCAGTCCCGAAAGCTCATTATTCATCGTCTGCTTCTTTCTCCTGTAACTCCCGGAATTGTTGTTCGACCCGGATAAAATCCCGGGCGAGCTCTTCGTAAATTTCGGCCGGTACCTGCTGTTTCAGCGCGCGGTCGAGCGACTTGTTCTTCTGAGCAAGCTTGAAGCAGTCCGCATCCGCACGCAGATAAGCGCCTCTACCGGATTTTTTGCCCGTCAAATCGATCTCGATCCGGCCTTCCGGTGTACGGACGACCCGGATCAATTCCTTTTTGGGCAGCATTTCCTGGCTCGCTACGCATTTACGCAGCGGCACTTTTTTTGTTTTCATGTTTGAATCCCCCGCTTTCGCCGAATCCGGCTATCAGTCGAAGGACGCGGAGTCCTGCGAAACTTCGCTGTCGTACGTGCGCGCTCTGCCGAACTCTTCCTCCGCCTGCGTTTCACTCTTGATATCGATTTTCCAGCCCGTCAGCTTCGCCGCAAGGCGTGCATTTTGGCCTTTGATTCCGATGGCAAGCGACAGCTGATAATCCGGCACGATGACGCGGGCCATTTTCTCGGCTTCAAACACTTCGACTTCGATAACCTTAGACGGACTAAGGGCATTGGCCACATAATCTTCCACGCTCTCGGAGTAATTGACGATGTCGATTTTTTCTCCGCGCAGCTCGTTTACGATCGTCTGTACGCGGACACCCTTGGGGCCCACGCACGAACCCACCGGATCCACTTCGGGATTGCGGGAGTAAACCGCAATCTTGGAGCGGAATCCCGCTTCGCGGGCGACCGACTTGATTTCGACGACTCCGTCGAAAATTTCCGGCACCTCGAGTTCGAACAAACGCTTCAACAATCCCGGATGAGTCCGCGACAGAATGATTTGTGGTCCCTTGGTGGTGTTCTCCACTTTGGTAATATACCCTTTGATCCGTTCGTTATGCGCGAACTTCTCTCCCGGCATCAATTCGGTCAGCGGCAGTGCCGCTTCGATCTTGCCGAGATCGACGTACAGATTGCGGGCATCCATGCGCTGCACGGTACCTGTCACGATATCTTCCGTCTTGTCGACGAACGCATTGTAGATCAGACCGCGTTCGGCTTCCCGTATACGCTGCGTCACGACCTGTTTCGCCGTTTGAGCGGCGATACGGCCGAAATCGCGAGGCGTCACTTCGAGTTCCGCGATATCGTCGATCTGCAGGTGCGGGTTGATCTCCCGCGCGCCTTCGAGCGATATTTCGGTTCTGTCGTCGAGAATTTCCTCTGCAACCAATTTGCGCGCATATACTTTGATTACCCCAGTATTGCGATTCATATCCACACGCACATTCTGAGCCGTATTGAAATTGCGCTTGTAACTGGAGATCAACGCCGCTTCAATCGCTTCAAAAAGAATTTCCTTGCTGATTCCCTTCTCGCGCTCAAGCTCGTTCAAAGCCTCTATGAAATCCGTACTCATTTCCCCAACGCTCCCCCTTTCAGGACTATCTATATTTAGAAGATAATAGCCAGTCTGGCACTGGCGACCTTGTCGTAAGGCACGGTCGCCTGCTTCTTCCCGATGGCGATCACAAGTTCTCCGTTCTCAAACGAAAGCAGCTTGCCTTCGAATTCTTTGGATCCGCCGATCGCTTCGTAAGTCGTTACGAAAACGTCTTTGCCGACCGATTTCAGCACGTCTTCCGCTTTTTTCAGCGGCCGTTCGGCGCCAGGCGACGATACTTCCAGGAAGTACGCCTCGTCGATCGGATCGTTCTCGTCCAGTTTCTGGCTCATGTACTCGCTGATCAGTCCGCAGTCGTCGATATCGATACCGCCTTCTTTGTCGACGTAGATCCGAAGGAAATAGCTTCCGCCTTCTTTGACATACTCCACATCCACCAATTCGAATCCTTGTTCGATCAGATACGGTTCGATCATTTCTTCTACGGTTGTTTTAATCTTTGGTGTGCTCAAGCATTCACCCTCCAAGCGTTGTCAGGTTCCGTCCGCAAGGGCGGCGCAGAAGATATCAGCCCAAAAGTAAAGAGTGGGTTGCCCCACTCTCTACACAAAGATCTATCTCCCGCTGTGTGTAACTCCAAAATCCTACTCGTATTATACCATAAACCCTTGATGGTGACAAGTACGAAGGCTTTACAAACGCCGCCGCTGCGCTCTTTCTCAGAACAGCGACAGCTGGTTGCTCTCGGGAAGTCCCCGGAAACAGCCCAGTTGGTTAAGCAGTTCGATGATCGTTTTCGAAGCTTTGGATTTTTGCTGGAAGTCTTCGATCGACAGGAATTCGCCGTGGTCGCGCGCAGCCGCAACGCTCTTGGCCGCATTTTCGCCGAGACCCGCAAGCGCCGAGAACGGGAACAAGAGGCTCGTTCCGTCGACGGTAAACTTGTTGGCATCCGAGTGATACAGGTCGATCGTCTTGAACGTGAAACCGCGGGCCGTCATTTCGAGCGCCATTTCCAGAATCGGCAGCATCGCTTTTTCTTTCGGCAGCGCCTGGAAGCCTTTCTGCTCGATTTCGACGATTTTGCGGCCGATCGCTTCGTATCCCTGACAGAACAGTTCGATATCGAAGTCGGCGGCGCGGACCGAGAAATAAGTCGCGTAATATTCGATCGGATGATAGAGCTTGAAATAGGCCGTACGAACAGCCGAGATGACATAGGCGGCCGCGTGCGCTTTCGGGAACATGTACTGGATTTTGAGACAGGAATCGATGTACCAGTTCGGCACTTTGCAGCGCTTCATTTCGTCGATCCATTCCTGGGACAACCCTTTGCCTTTACGTACGCTCTCCGTGATCTTGAAGGCAAGACCCGCGTCCATACCCGCTTTGTAGATCAGGAACAGCATGATATCGTCCCGGCAGCCGATAACGGTTTTGATGTTGCAGGTCCCATTCTTGATGAGCTGGTCGGCATTGCCGAGCCATACGCCCGTTCCGTGCGACAGTCCCGAGATCTGCAGCAAATCCGCAAAGCTCGACGGTTTGGCTTCGATCAGCATCTGCCGTACGAACTTCGTTCCCATCTCCGGCACCCCGTACGTCGCGACCGGTGTACGGATCTGCTCGGGCGTGACGCCAAGAGATTCCGTCGAATTGAACATGCTCATGACCTTGGGATCGTTCATCGGAATGCTCGTCGGATCGACGCCGGTGAGATCCTGCAGCATCCGCATCATGGTCGGATCATCGTGGCCGAGAATATCGAGCTTCAGCAGGTTTTCGTCAAAAGCGTGATAGTCGAAATGGGTCGTTTTCCATTCCGCATTCACATCGTCGGCCGGGAATTGAACCGGCGTAATGTCTTCGATCTCCATATAATCCGGCAGAACGACGATACCGCCCGGGTGCTGGCCGGTACTGCGTTTGACTCCGGTACAGCCGGAGGCGAGCCGGTTCAGTTCCGCCGAGCGCCAGCGTTTCTGATGCTGTTCTTCGTACTTTTTCGCAAAACCGAACGCCGTCTTCTCCGCGACCGTACCGATCGTGCCGGCACGGAATACGTTATCCGGACCGAACATGATTTTCGTAAAGTTATGCGCCTGCGGCTGGTACTCGCCGGAGAAGTTCAAGTCGATATCGGGAACCTTGTCGCCTTTGAAGCCCAGGAACGTCTCGAACGGAATATCGTGTCCTTCGCCCAGCATGGTCGAACCGCAGTCCGGGCAGGTCTTGTTGGGCATATCGAATCCGCTTCTTACACTGCCGTCCAAAAACCACTCGCTGTGCTTGCATTCGGAATTGCGGCAGATGTAGTGCGGCGGCAGCGGGTTGACCTCGGAAATCCCGAGGAACATCGCGACGACGGACGAGCCGACCGAACCCCGCGAACCGACCAGATAACCGTCCTGGTTCGACTTTTTCACAAGCCGTTCGGAAATCAGATAGTTGGCGGAGAAACCGAACTTGATGATCGGGCCCAGCTCTTTTTCGAGCCGCGCGACAATGACTTCAGGCAGTTCGTCTCCGTACATGGCTTTGGCCGTCGAATAGCACGTATCGCGAATTTCCTGATCGGCCCCTTCGATGACGGGCGTATACAGTTCGGAAGGGAACAGTTTGAGCTCTTCGAACCGGTCGGCCAGCTCGGACGTATTGGTGACCACGACTTCTTTCGCTTTCTCCGCGCCCAGGAACTTGAATTCCTCCAGCATTTCTTCGGTTGTCCGCAGATGCGCGTCGGGTTTGTTCTGGTCTTTGAGCGGGCTGAAGCCCGTGATGCCGTGAATAGTGATATCACGGTACAGTTTATCCCGGGGATCGAGATAATGCGCATTGCCTGTCGCCACGACCGGCTTGTTCAGCTTGCTGCCGATCTTGCATACTTTTTCAACCGCAATCTTCAGTTCTTCCGCGCTTCCGACAAGCCCTTTGTCCACCAGATGCATGTACATGGTCAGCGGCTGGATCTCCAAAATATCGTAGAACTGCGCAATCTCTTCCGCTTCTTCGACCGTCTTGTTGAGTACCGCTTCGAAAAACTCGCCTTTTTCGCAGCCCGACAAGATCAGCAGGCCTTCGCGCATTTTCTCAAGCTTCGACTTCGGCATGCAGGGAACCCGCTTGAAATGCTCGGTATGGGACATGGAAATGAGCTTGTACAGGTTTTTTTTGCCTACATTGTTCAACGCGTAGATCCCGCAGTGGAACGGACGGGAGTTGGATAAATCTTTGCCGACAAAATCGTTGAGCCGGCTCAGGTTTTTCAAATTGCGTTCTTTGACGGCTTCGTCGATCAGTCCGTTCAAAATGCCGCCGAGCGCAATCGTATCGTCAATCGCGCGGTGATGGCTTTCAAGAGCCACTTTATATTTGGTTGCCAGTGTATTCAAACGGTGGTTTTTCATCGACGGGTGCAGCAGACGTGCCAGCTCCAGCGTATCGAGTACCGGGTTATGGAGCTCCGGCAGACCGAAGCCTTTGAGCGTCGCCTGGATAAAACCCATATCGAAGCGCGCGTTGTGCGCAACAAGTACGCCGTCGCCGGCAAACTCCACGAACTCGCGGATTACGCTGTCGATTTCGGGCGCGCCCCGCACCATATCGTCGGTAATATTGGTCAGCTGCTGGATATGGTAAGGAATCCGCTCGTGCGGATCGACAAAAGTGGAATAACGTCCTGTCTCTTGTCCGTCTTTCATTTTGACCGCCGCAATTTCGATGATCTTGTTCTGCGTGATCGACAAGCCGGTGGTCTCGATATCGAATACGATATACTCCGCCGACTTCAGTTCTTCTTCGCGGGGATTCAAGACAACCGCCACCGCGTCGTTCACGACATTGGCTTCGACGCCGTAGATCATTTTGATCCCGTTTTTCTTGGCCGCTTTGGCCGCATCCGGGTAGCACTGAACGCCGCCGTGGTCGGTGACCGCAATCGCTTTGTGGCCCCATTTTGCCGCGCGCTTGACATATTCTTCGATCGAACAGACGGCATCCATCGTACTCATCTTCGTGTGCAGATGGAATTCAACCCGTTTTTCGTCCGCTTTGTCCATTCGGATCGGCGGCGTCTTGATCTCCATCAGATCCGAAGGGATCATGACGAGTTCCGGAATCTGCATAAAACGGTCCAGCTCTACGCGTCCGCGCGCTTTGACCCATTTCCCGTTGGCCAGCAGGCTCATCACTTTGAGGTCCTCTTTGTTCTTGGCAAACATCTTCATCTGCAGCGAATCGCTGTAGTCGGTCAGATAGTAAGTGAACAAAGTACTTCCGTTGCGGAGTTCCTTGCTGTCCAATCCGAAGATCAGGCCTTGAATGGTCACTTTCTTCTCTTCGTCCTGAAGATTCTGCAGCGGAATCGCTTCGTCGCGAATATCGTATCCGACCTGGAGCTTGATATTCTCGTCGTCTTCGCTGCCTTCTCCGGCACTGACCTCGGCATCGATCTCGGCCATCATCTTCTCGATTGCAGCCAATTCGTCGCGTTTACGCATCTCGTCGAATTCGGCTTTGGCAGCCGCGGCCGCGCCTTCTTCTTCGCCTACGGTCAACTTGACCTGAAGCTGGAGCCCGAAATATTTGGCATAAAAATCGGTCAGTGCACGGTCAATGTTCCGTTTGCGGCCAAGTTCAAGCGATGTGGCATCGGAAAAAGAAACCGTCGTGACCGTCCCCTGCGTAACGGCACGGGATCTTGCCATCCAGCCGTTAACCGAAGGAATCTCCCGCTGGGCCCATTCGATGAACAGTTTCCAATATTCGTCCACGATTTCGCCCTGCCGATCCTCGCCCGTGTATTGGAACAAGAACCCGATCTTGGCGATATGTTTGAGCCGCTCCTGGATCTGCAGACAAAAGGTCCGATAGATCTGTGCGGGTACCAGGGTGTCTTTGGCAATTACGATTTTCCAATCCCGGTTCGAGCGGCTGATTTCTACCCGGTCGATATAGCCGTCGTTAAAATAAGGGTCCGCCGCGCTGGCCGGCATCTCGGCCTGCCTCATCAGCAGTTCGAGCCGCTGTCTGCGCTCCGCCGTCTCACTCATCGTCTGTCCCCCTTTGTTTCTTAAAAACGAAGAGCTTCCGCGGAGGGCTTCAAACTTTGCCCGCCGCCGGAAGCTTTATTCCGAGCCCGTCTTCATCCGGTTGTCCGGCCGTACCGGCCCGGTCTGATACATCTGTGCCCGATTCGCCGAAAACTCGGATCAATAGGCTTTGGCGAATACGACCGTGTGTTTGGCCGCTTCTCCGCAGGCCACG
The DNA here is from genome assembly GCF_013185195.1 of Saccharibacillus qingshengii. Classification (GTDB taxonomy): domain Bacteria; phylum Bacillota; class Bacilli; order Paenibacillales; family Paenibacillaceae; genus Saccharibacillus; species Saccharibacillus qingshengii. The sequence continues at coordinate 264,640 of NZ_JAAZWC010000003.1, read as the reverse complement.
CAGGTCGATTTGCGTTCTTGGGGATCAAACGGAATGTTGCGGCTTGTCGCGCCCGTTTCGGCACGCACCGTTTCTTCGCAGGCTTCGCTTCCGCACCAGCCGGCGAGGAAGAATCCGCGTTTCGCTTCCATCTGTGTACGCATTTCGTCCAGGTTGTCCACGGAGTGGAAATGTTCGCTGCGGAACTCGAGCGCGCGCTGGAACATCCCTTTTTGAATGTCTTCCAGCAGCTGCTGCACTTCGGCAACCACATTGTCCAGCTGAACCGTCAGTTTGTCGCCGCCAAGGCGCGAAGCCAGCAGGCAGACGCCGTTTTCGATATCGCGTGGTCCGATCTCGATCCGTACCGGTACGCCGCGCATCTCGTATTCGTTGAACTTCCAGCCCGGACGCACATCGGCGCGGTCATCCATATTCACCCGGATACCGGCAGCCTTAAGTTCCGCAAACAAAGCGTCCGCACGCTCGATGACCATGTCGCGCATTTTGGGAGGCCCGATCGGAATCAAAATGACCTGTGTCGGCGCCACTTTTGGAGGAAGAACAAGCCCGCGGTCGTCGCCGTGCGCCATAATAAGCGAGCCGATCAGCCGGGTACTGGTTCCCCAGGAAGTGGTATGCGCGAATTCAAGTTCATTATCCCGGTTCAGATACTGAATCTCGAAAGCTTTGGCAAAGTTGGTTCCCATGTAATGGGAAGTACCGGCTTGAACCGCTTTGCCGTCTTTCATCATCGCTTCGATCGAGAACGTGTCAACGGCGCCCGCGAATTTCTCGGAAGGCGTCTTCTGACCCATAATCACCGGCAGTGCCAAATAATCTTCGGAGAAATCGCGGTACAGTTCAAGCATGCGCATCGTTTCTTCGCGTGCGTCCTTCTCGTCTTCGTGCGCCGTATGGCCTTCCTGCCACAGGAATTCGCTGGTACGCAGGAACGGCATCGTCCGCTTTTCCCAGCGCATGACATTGGCCCATTGGTTGATCAGGACCGGAAGATCGCGATACGACTTGATCCACTTGGAGTACATATGGCCGAACATCGTTTCCGAAGTCGGACGTACCGCCAGGCGCTCTTCCAGAATATCGCCGCCGGCTTCCGTAACGAACGGCAGCTCCGGATTGAATCCTTCGATATGTTCTTTTTCTTTTTGGAAAAAACTTTCGGGGATCAGCATAGGGAAGTAAGCGTTGCGATGACCCGTTTCTTTGAACCTGCGGTCCATTTCCTGCTGAATATGTTCCCAGATCGCATAACCGTCCGGACGGAACACGATACAGCCGCGAACCGGCGCATAATCCATCAGTTCGGCTTTTTTGATGACATCGATATACCAGCGCGAAAAGTCTTCGCTCTGTGGTGTGATTTCGGTAACGAACTGCTTGTCCTGTTTGTCGCTTGCCATGGGTTTCCCTCCGTTTATCAAGCGAACCGCTTCTGCCGCTCCAAGGCGGCAGGGCCGGTTCTTAACCCTTGCTTACTTATTTGGGGTGTTACCCAATTATCCGTTGATAATGCGCAAAATGTCGTTGTAGGTCACCGCGATCATCAGCAGGAAGATCAGTGCGAAGCCGACGAAGTGAACGATGCCTTCTTTGTTCGGATCGATCGGTCTTCTGCGGATCGCTTCGATCGCGAGGAAGATCAGCCGGCTGCCGTCGAGCATCGGAATCGGCAGCAGGTTGAAAATGCCGAGGTTGATACTGACAAGAGCCGTCCACAGAATCATCTGGTCGATCCCCTGGCTGGCAATCTGCCCGGTTGCCTGAAGCGTACCTACAGGGCCGGCCAGCTGATTGATATCAAAACGTTCGAATACCAGGCGGCGAAGCGCATCCAGAATGGCCGTGCTGCCTTTCTGGAAAGACTCGCCCGCAAACTGGAACGTTTCCGTAAAGGAAGCCGTACGTTTGAGCTGCCCCAGCGCAATACCGACCTGAAGCACTTCGCGGCCGTCTTCCGCCGTCACCTTTTTCGGGGTAACCGGAATCTGCACGGCTTCTCCGCCGCGTTCAACCGACATTTGGACTTCTTGACCACCCGAAGCGTTGATCAGCGTCGTGACCTTGGACAAGTCGCCGTCAACCGGCTGTCCGTCGATCGACTGCACAATATCGCCTTCTTGAAGTCCCGCAGCGGCTGCAGGCGTACCCGCGACCACGCTCGAAACTTTGACCCCTGCTGCATTTTCGTCCGGCACTCCCGCGACCTGAACATAAATCAGGAACAGGACGAAAGCCAAAACGAAGTTCATCATCGGTCCGGCAAAAATCGCCAGCGCTCTTTTGCCCACGCTTTTGCTGCGGAATTGACGATCTTTCGGGGCAACCTGAAGTTCTTGTCCGCGCGTCACGATGTCCGCTTTGCGATCCACTTCGAGATGCTGCGTCTCCCCGTCGACATTCAACCGGATTTGCATCCGCTCTTCGATATCCATCCACTCGATCTCGCCGATCACTACATTCCGCCGGGTATCCAAGCGGTCGAGATAAATTTTCTTGACGAGTCCTTCGTCCGACAGCCGCACGGCGATGGTCTGCCCCGGCTGGATCGGATCGAGCTCCGGATCGTCTCCGGCCATCCTCGCATAGCCGCCGAGCGGCAGCAGACGCAGGGTGAAGACCGTTTCGTCTCGTTTATAAGAAAACAGCTTAGGACCGAAGCCGATTGCAAACTCGCGGACGAGAATTCCCGCGCGTTTGGCAAAAAAGTAATGTCCCCATTCGTGCACCGTAACGACGATGAAAAACATCATTACGGTCAGCACAACGATCTGAAGTGTCATCATGTCTGGTCTGATCCTCCCTGTTCGTGTAGCCCGAATCCGCTAAGGCTTTACTTCCGGACGGCAAAATAGAGAAGCCGTATTCGGTTTGTCAGACTCCGGATTGCCGATTATTCGGCAGCCATCCGCCGTGCCCATGTATCGGCTTCGCGAATGATCGAAAGGTCCGGATCCGGATCCGATTCGTGCCGTTGAACGACTTTCTCAAGCGTGTCTTCAATCTGCAGGAACGAAATTTCCCCGCGCAAAAAGCGTGCGACTGCCACTTCGTTCGCGGCATTGAATACGGTCGGAGCGGTTCCTCCCATTCTACCACATTCGTAAGCCATCCTTAAACAAGGGAAGCGCTCGAAATCCATTTCCCGGAAATTCAATTTTCCGATCTCGGCCAGCGACAACCGCTTGGTCTTGAGCGGGATACGATCGGGATAAGTCAGCGCATATTGGATCGGAACCCGCATATCGGGATTGCCGAGTTGAGCGATGATGCTTGTATCCTCAAACTCCACAAACGAATGAATAATACTTTCCGGATGCAGCAGGACGCCGATCTCATCGTAGGACAAACCAAACAACCAATGGGCCTCGATCACTTCCAGTCCTTTGTTGACCATGGTCGCCGAATCAATGGTGATCTTGGCTCCCATCGACCAGTTGGGATGCTTGAGCGCATCTTCCACCGTCACATTGGCCAAGTCTTCCCGGCTCAAATGCCGGAACGAGCCTCCCGAAGCGGTGAGCGTGATCCCGAGAAGCCGATCCCGCGGTTCCCCGTTCAGGCATTGAAAGATCGCCGAATGTTCGCTGTCCACCGGAAGAATCGATACGCCTTTTTCCGCGGCGCGGCGCATAACCAGATGGCCGGCCGTCACAAGCGTCTCCTTGTTTGCCAAAGCGATCGTCTTGCCTTCGTCGATCGCGGCAAGCGTCGCCGGAAGCCCCATGCTTCCGGTCACTGCCGTCACGACGGTGTCCGCATCGGTACCGGCCGCAATCTCGATCAACCCTTCTTCACCGAAATAGACGGACGTCCCACCCGGAACCTGCCCTTTGAGCTTTTCCGCCGCTTCCCGGGTAGCTACCGAGACTTTGGAAGGCTTGAACAAATGAATCTGTTCCAACAGCAGATCAATATTCCCGCCTGCCGCCAGAGCTTCGACTTCGAATCGTTCCGGATGCTCCGAAACGACCTGCAGGGTCTGGGTTCCGATCGAACCCGTCGAACCGAGCAGCGCGATTTTTTTTGTCATTATGGGTGTGCCCCTTTCCGTATCGCTGCGCAATCTCTGTCCGGCTCACTAGTAAGGAAGCAAAAACAGGATATGTACAAAAGGAAACACGGCCAGCCAACTATCGCACCGGTCCAGAATTCCCCCATGTCCCGGAAGAATGCTGCCGGAATCCTTGATTCCGTAGATCCGCTTGTAGGCCGACTGGATCAAATCTCCCATCTGCCCGACTACCGAAGCGGCAAATCCGATCAGCATGGCTTGAAGCGGATTGACCAATTCCGGAGCGGCAAACGAAAAGCCGAGCGCAATAAGCACCGCAATCAAAATCCCGCCCACGGCGCCTTCAATCGTTTTGTTCGGACTGATTGCCGGCCACAGCTTGTTTTTACCGAAAGCTTTCCCGGTAAAGTACGCTCCCGCGTCGCTTCCCCAAATGCTGAGCAGCAGCAGGAACGTCCAAAACAATCCTTGTCCGTCCGGCGTTTCCCTCGAGATGGAAATATAATAAAAACCCAAGCCGACATAAGCCGCACCTAAAAACAGCAGCGATGCCTGCTTGATATTGATTTCGTTTTTGGTGAGCACCGTCGCCGTAAGCAGCAGAAGCAGAAGCAGCCAAGCCGCGTGCATCGGAGGAATCGGAAACTCAAGGTTCCATATATGCCAAGGAAAAGTTAAATAGGCCACTCCCGCATAACCGATCCAGGCTTCCGCACGAAACGGGGCCCCTGTGCTCATTTTGGCAAACTCGTAATAACCGACAAGCGCCATCAGCATGATCAGCGCAGGGTACCAGATTCCCCCCACCACGCATAATCCCAAAAACAACACGCCGGCTACTACGCCGGTTATAATTCGCTGTTTCACCGTTTCATCCTCCGTCCGGGCGACGCCGCTATTTCGAACCGCCGTACCTGCTCACTTGATTTTCGGTGTCTTCAAGTGCCAGGCGGTTATTTTAAACCGCCGTACCTGCGTGTACGACGCTGGTATTCGGCCACTGCTTCTCTAAGATGTTCTCTGCCGAATTCCGGCCAATAGGCGTTCGTGAACCAAAGTTCACTATAGGCAATCTGCCACAGCATAAAGTTGCTGATGCGCAGTTCGCCGCTCGTGCGGATCAACAGATCGGGGTCAGGCATATCGACGCTCTGAAGATGGGCCGAAATCATATCTTGATCGATATCTTCCGGACGAATCCGACCGGTCTCGACCTGACGGGCAATTTCCCGGATTCCTTCAACCAATTCACGCCTTGCTCCGTAATTGAGTGCAAAATTCAATACCAGGCCCGTGTTGCTTTGTGTGAGCCGGATCGCTTCCCGCATCGCTTTCAGTGTATGTTCGGGCAGATTTTCCATATTGCCCATCATGCGTACCTGTACATTCTTTTCGATCAATTCCGAGAGTTCAAGCGCCAGAAATTCCTGCGGCAGCCGCATCAAAAAGTCTACTTCCTCTTTGGGTCTGCTCCAATTTTCTGTGGAAAAAGCATACAGCGTCAGATAGCGAACACCCAGTTCATCCGCGGCGATCGTGGCGCGTTTGACCGCCTTCATCCCGCTCTGGTGGCCCACAATCCGCGGCATGCCGAGCTTCTTGGCCCATCGGCCGTTGCCGTCCATGATGATGGCAATATGCTGCGGCACGTTCTCCGCCGACGGTTCAGCCGGTCCCGAAACTTCTTCGCGCTTTTTGGAACCGATCCACGAGCGAAACCGATTTATCATGTTTTCTCCCCCATGCCTTCAGCTCCCGCGCATGTCCCTGAAAAAGACACAACCCCACCTGGAACGGAGGGGTCGCGGGGTCTTAAACTTCCATAATTTCTTTTTCTTTTGCAGCGATCACTTTATCGACTTCCGCGATATATTTATCCGTAAGCTTCTGGATATCTTCCTGATGGCCACGAGATTCGTCTTCGGAGATTTCGCCTTTTTCCATCTTCTTGATATCGTCGTTGGCATCGCGGCGGATGTTGCGGACAGCCACTTTGCCTTCTTCGCCGAACTTTTTCGTCAATTTGACGAGTTCGCCGCGGCGCTCTTCGGTCAGAGGCGGAATGCTCAGGCGAATCGCGTTACCGTCGTTACCCGGAGTCAAACCCAGGTCGGACTTTTGAATAGCGCGTTCGATTTCGCCCAGCGAAGATTTGTCCCAAGGCTGAATCATCAGAGTGCGCGAATCCGGCGTGTTGATGTTCGCCAGTTGGCTCAGCGGAGTGGGAGCTCCATAATATTCGACTTGAATCCGATCGAGCAGAGCGGGTACTGCGCGTCCCGCGCGCAGCGTGCTCAGGTCGCGTTGAAGCGCCTGAATCGCTTTGCCCATACGTTCTTCCGCGTTTTTCTTCACGCTTTGTGGCATTTTAATCTACACTCCCTTTGACGATCGTTCCGATTTTCTCACCGAGAACGACTCTTTTGATATTACCCTTTTCGGTAATGGCAAATACGATCAGCGGAATATTGTTGTCCATGCACAAGGAAGAAGCGGTAGAGTCCATGACGCCCAGGTTAAGGTTCAGCACTTCCATATAGGTCAGCTGCTCGAACTTCTCGGCGGTGCTGTCGAGGAACGGATCGGCCGAATAGACGCCGTCCACTTTGTTCTTCGCCATCAAAATCACTTCCGCTTCGATTTCCGCGGCGCGCAGCGCAGCGGTCGTATCGGTCGAGAAGAACGGGTTGCCCGTGCCTGCTGCAAAGATCACGACGCGGCCTTTTTCCAGGTGGCGGATGGCTCTGCGGCGAATGTACGGTTCAGCGATCTGCTGCATGGCGATCGACGTCTGCACGCGAGTCGGCACATTGATCGACTCCAGTGCATCTTGAAGCGCCAACGAGTTCATCACGGTGGCAAGCATCCCCATGTAATCCGCGGTCGAACGGTCAATTCCGCTCGCACTGCCGGCGATTCCCCGCCAGATGTTGCCGCCGCCGCAGACGACGGCAACTTCGACACCAAGTTCCACGACTTCTTTGATTTGTTCGGCAATATCCGCAATCGTCAATCCGTCGATTCCGTATCCGTTCTGTCCCGCAAGCGACTCGCCGCTGACTTTGAGTACCACTCGCTTAAATGCAGGCTGCATCAATTATACCCTCCGCTTTTTTCCACTGCCTGCGTACGGGCGAGAACCCTGCTTAAAAAAGAAGGAACACCAAGTGTTCCCCCCATACACAGAAGCTGTGATTATTCTTTAATGGCTTGGCCGAATTACTTAACTTGAGCCATAACTTCTTCTACGAAGTTATCGACTTTTTTCTCCATGCCTTCGCCCAGCTCAAAACGAGCAAAACGACGGATCGAGATGTTTTCGCCGATTGTGCTGACTTTTTCGTTCAGCAGCTGCGAAATGGTTTTGTCTGGATCTTTAACGAAAGATTGCTCCAACAGGCAGTACTCTTCGTAGTACTTGTTGATGCGGCCTTCAACCATTTTCTCAACGATTTTTTCTGGTTTGCCTTCGTTGAGGGCTTGGGCTTTCAGGATTTCTTTTTCTTTCTCAAGTGCTTCTGTCGGTACTTCTTCGCGGCGAACGTAGAGTGGGTTAGCGGCAGCGATATGCATCGCGATGTCGCGCGCGAAGCTTTTGAATTGGTCGGTTTTGCCGACGAAGTCTGTTTCGCAGTTGATTTCCACGAGAACGCCGATACGGCCGCCTGCGTGGATGTACGATTCAACCGTGCCTTCTGTAGCGGTACGGCCGGCTTTGTTCGCTGCTGCGGACAAGCCTTTTTCGCGGAGTACGTCTACGGCTTTGTCGATATCATTGTTGGTTTCTTCCAGTGCTTTTTTGCAATCGAGCATACCTGCGCCCGTTCTTTCACGAAGTTCTTTTACTGCGCTCGCGTTTACTGCCATTGTTGATGACCTCCAGATAAGTATTTGGTTTCGAAATTTACTCCTAAAAAAAGGGCGGTTAAGAGGCTATTCACCACCAACCACCCTCTTTTATTAACTCTGCGATCGTCGGGCATTACGTACCGATTCCGGCACAGCCTGACTTATGCAGTTGTTTGTTCGCCTTGGTTGCCTTCGATGATCGCATCGGCCATTTTACCTGTCAGCAGTTTAACGGCGCGGATTGCGTCGTCGTTGCCTGGGATAACGTAGTCGATTTCGTCCGGATCGCAGTTTGTATCTACGATACCTACGATCGGAATGTTCAGCTTGCGAGCTTCAGCAACAGCGATACGCTCTTTGCGTGGATCGATGATGAAGAGTGCGCTAGGCAGTTTCTTCATGTTCTTGATGCCGCCGAGGAATTTTTCGAGGCGATCCTTCTCTTTGCGGAGCAGGATAACTTCTTTCTTAGGCAGAACTTCGAACGTGCCGTCTTCTTCCCAAGCTTCGAGCTTTTTCAGACGATCGATCCGTTTTTGGATCGTTTGGAAGTTGGTCAGCGTGCCGCCGAGCCAACGTTGGTTGATGAAGTACATGCCGCAGCGTTCCGCTTCGTCTCTCACGGAGTCTTGAGCTTGTTTTTTGGTACCTACGAACAACAGGGTACCGCCTTCGCCAGCCAGGCTTTTTACGAAGTTATAAGCTTCGTCAACTTTCTTGACTGTCTTTTGCAGGTCGATGATGTAGATTCCGTTTCTTTCGGTAAAAATGTAACGATCCATCTTCGGGTTCCAACGACGAGTTTGGTGACCGAAGTGTACGCCAGCTTCGAGAAGCTGTTTCATGGAGATAACTGCCATTCTCCATACACCTCCTATGGGTTTGGTTTTTTGATGTACCTCCGCCGAAATCATTTCCTGTGGAGACTCCGCCCCGGGCGAAGCACCTTCCGCAGAATCAATCAGCGTGTGTTTTAACACCGTTTTCTAGTTTAACATATGCAATGAGACTGTGCAATCCCTGTTAGGCATTATTTTGGTGCGGTTTTGGTTCGGATCTACCGAAAAAGCAAATTGAAAAAGGCCGCAAATTCCGATAGGAATCCGCAGCCCGTTGTCGCTTGCTATTCTTTTTTGGGTGTCGAGATCTCGCGTATGATGTCCGTATACGAGTCTCCCGGTTTGAACGAGTAATTGCCGACTTGAAGTTTGGCCGTTGCACCGGCTTCCGCAGCTTGGCGCTGGAAAGTCACGGCGTCGTCGACAATACCGGCCTGCTCGAGTGCCCTCGACACGGATTGAAGATTCATGCCGCTCTCAATCTCGAACGTCACCCGCGACGAAGCGGCGGCTTCCGACTGCTGGGGCTTTACGTCGCCAGATGCTTTCGGTTCTTCCGGAGCTTGGGGCGCCTGAGCCTGCTCCGTAGAAGCCGCTTTGTCGGGTTTCTGGGGAGCCGCAGGCTTCGTCGAAGCTGCAGCCTGCGGCGCAGAAGGCTTTACCGTCTCCTGCGCTGTCGGTTCGGATACGGAAGGTTTTTCTCCGGCATCCGGTTTCTCTGCAGGCGTGGAGACAGGCTCCGTTGGAGCCTTGGCCGGAGCAGCCGCTTCTGCCGGCTTGGATGCTTCCGCCTTGCCCGTATCCCCTGCAGCGGTATCCGGTTTGTCCACCGTGCCTGCCGGCACGGATTCCGCAGGCTTCGATTCCGCCGGTTTACCTTCGGACGGTGCGGACTCTTCACCAGCGGAGGTTGTCGGCGCGGAGTCTGTCGATGCGGATTTCTCCGGGGCTTCGCTTTTGGAAGCGGACGGTTCCCCAGCCGGTTCTTCCGCAATGCCGGCCGCCTGCTGCTCCGTCCGGGTACTTGGCGAATCGACGGCAGCCGAAGGCGCCGCTTCACGCCCGCTTTGCGCAAGCAGCATCAACTGCAGCAGCAGTGCCCCTGCCATAATTCCGATTCCGAGTCCCAGCATAAAAGAGCGATTTTTGAACACTACGTTTCCTCCCTTTTCGCCAAACGCAAAATCAGTTGGATTTCGCCGCGTTGAAGACCGATAGCCTTAGCAATGGCATCAATGGACTTCCCCTGATCGTGCAGCTCGAAAAGCTGAGGATAACGGAGACGAACCGAATCTTCCGGTTCGGGCTCCGTTTCCACTTGGACTTGCTGGGGGGCAGCGCTCTCGATCAATTCGTTACGCAGCTGCCTTGCCGCTTCCTGCATGGCTCTTGTATCGACAGCCGACATTTCCGCAGACGCCAACTGTTCGATTCTCGCTTCATGCTTGCCCGAGGTGCGCTCCATTTCAGCCAGGCGGCTTCGCATTTCTCCCAGCTGTTCCTGAAGCGAAGACTGTTTGGCCCCCGTCTCCTGCCGGATCTGTACCAGCAGGTTGACGAGGTCGTCATTTTCTTTTTCCATCTCGGCCATATACTGTTCGAGGGTCTTCTCCACTTCGCGTACAACTCGGTCGCTGCCGGTGGCTTTTGGGCCCGTCTTTCCTTTAGGAATAAGAAAAGCATACACAACCGACGCCGCGCCGAGCAGAACCACGTAAAGCCAAGCATCGTTCATCTCAGTTTCCTTTCTTACAGCGACAAGTCAAGATGTTTTCCTTTGAAAGGATGGGGAGCGGCGATTTTGGCGACGCCCGCTTCCTGTTCTTCCGACTCGCCGGCTGCGTTTCGCTGGGAAGTATTCCCTTCCTGCCCGCCGCTGTCTTTGCGAATTCCCGCATCCGATGCTTCGGTAGTGGGCGCACTGCGATGACGAGCCCTTTCAACCTGGGTGTTCGTTTGTCCGGCAAGCAGAGCTTGATCGGTCAAGGGGCGCTGCATCTGATCCTGCTGCATCCGGCTTGTCTCGGGAGCGCGATGAACTGCCAACTGGACCTCTATCGCCTTCATGATCGGACACCCCTATTCCTGTATTCTTATCGAATCTCCGGTACTCCTACCGATCGATCAGTGATTAACGGACATCACGATGTCGCCTTCCAAATATTGAAAAGATACGCGATGTGTCGTTTCTTTCACAAACTTGGTGTAACGGCCGATTACGACCTTAGCGCCGCCATAGATGGTATCGTTCACGACAACGCGCGCGCGGCCGGTATCTTCCAAAATATGTTCGATCTCGAAAATGCGTTCTTTTGCATAGGCGCGTTCCTGCTCCTGCTTGCGCTTTGTCACGCTCAACTTGGCACGAAGGGCCAATTTATCCGCGTTCAGCGTTCCGGCATGCGCCATTTGATCCAACAATCCCAAAGCCTGGGTCGTTTTTTGCATGTTTTCGGCGGTTTCCCGCAGTCGTTTATGTAGGTCCGCCAATTCGTTGCGAAGATTCGGCAGAACGCCTACTTCGATTGCGGTGGCCGTAGCCATCGTATTGCCCACGGTGCGAGCCGTCACCGTCTCGCCGGCTTGTATATGACCGCCCACGATCAATCCTTTGCTTCCGCTGCAGACGACGTTTTTGCCGGCTCTGATTTCGGAATGCAGGATACTTTGCGAAACGATGATATCTTCACCCGCTTCGACATTGCCATCTTGGATAAAGGAGCTTTTTATATTCATTCCGGCTTTGACGATCCCTTTGTGGTAGCCGATCACGCCGCCCGTAATCTCGATAGATCCGTCCGCGAACAATTCGGCACCTTCAACACCGCCCTGAACGCGAATGTCTCCTGCCGCTTTGACACGAAAACCCGGCAGAACGCTTCCGCGAATAACGACCGTTCCTACAAAGTCGACATTGCCGCTGCTGTAATCCACGTCCCCGTGCACTTCGTACACCGTGAATACATTGATTTTTCCATTGTCGGTTTGGCTGACCATTCCTTCGATCGTCGCGTACATCGAAGTTTGCTTTTCATCCGTCACCACGTTTTTCCCGACTTTGAACCTTGCTTCCTTGCCAGGCTTGAACGGAACTTCTTCGCCCGTTACCGCTGTGCCCGGCGTACCCCGACGAGTCGGATGACGACGGGCGAGAAGCTGGCCTTTGCCGACATTTTTAAGACGGATGAGTTCTTTGTAATCGACCCGTCCGTCTTCGCGTTCCATCGGTCTGGCTTCTTCTTCCTTGTCGAACATAAATTCGATCGTGCCATCCACACCGTCTATCGCAGAGGTCCCTCTGGCAATTTCGATTTCGTCAAAAAAGTAGTTCTCCGGCAACGCGACGAAACTTCTGATCGCCTCGTCCAGCAGACCGTGACGCACGTTTTGGTCGTGCAGAAACTGTCTCAAACTTTCTTCCGTACAAGCAAAGTCTTCTTCCGCCTTTGTAAAACGCAGACGGGCCGACATTTTGGACGGTTCTAATACGATGGCAAGATGCCGATCCAAAGCCAGACGCTCAACCACGGACAACCCCTCTTTTCAACTGTGCTTATCGCTGGCCAGTAGCCCCCCGGCCGCCTACCATCCGATGTTACCGATCCTGCATCAGCAGGCTTTTTTGTTTATCCAGTGTCCCGCGCAGGCGCAGAATCGCTTTGGAATGCAGCTGCGAGATTCTTGAAGGCGACAGCGACATGACCTCGGCAATTTCGCTGAGCGACAAATCTTCGAAATAAAGCAGCGAGATGACAATCCGTTCTTTTTCGGTCAGTTTCTCGATTCCTTTGGCCAATGCTTCTTTGAGGTAAAACTCATTGACTTTGTGATCGGGATTCTTGGCCTTCTCGTCGACCAGGACGGAGATCCGAGTTTCCGATTCTTCTTCGCGGATTGGATCTTCAAGCGAAACGAGCGACATGACCGAAACGTCCTGCAGCATCTGCTGGAATTCTTTTTCGGATATGCCCAAGAATTCGCTCATTTCCTGATCGGAAGCGCCTCGCATATTTTCCTGCTCGAGTTTTTGGTAAGCTTCCTCGATTTTCTTCGCTTTTTCCCGTACGGAACGAGGGACCCAATCTCCTTGACGCAGACCGTCAAGAATGGCTCCTCTTACGCGCCAGGAAGCGTAGGTTTCAAACTGCAGTCCGCGCTTGTAGTCGAACTTTTCGATTGCGTCGATCAGCCCCATGACTCCGTTGCTTGCCAAATCGTCCTTGGAAACGTTTTTCGGGAGTCCCACCGCAAGCCGCGAAGAGACGTAATCGACAATGGATAAGTGATTCTCGATCAGTTTCTTCTTGGCTTCGACGTCATTGTGCTCTTTCCAGCTTATCCATAAATCCAGGTGATTCAACTGACCGGATTTGCGTTCATCCATTGTTATCTCCCTCCTTCATCTTCCGTGAGATGACGTACGGCTTTCGCCAGTTCTTCGGGATCTTTATCTTGTGTTGATACCAATTTGGGCGGGTTTAGCGGCTGAAAATCGTTTACTTGTTCTCTTTGCTGCCCGGCTGCACGAGTCTTATCCGCATCCGGTCTCAACAAATCGTTCAGTTCGTCGCTTTCATCCGGCGTTACCAGATCCAGCCGGGCCCCCCGCATCTCTTCTCCCGTTACCGGGTCTGCCACCAAAGAGCCGCTGCCGGTCTTTTCTTTGGGCAGCGGCTCGAGTGCTCCAAGCACGATGCGAAAAAGGAAGGCCAAAAGAAACCAGACCAACGCCCCAATCCCTCCCCGGGTCAAACTTGTAAGGGGGAGGTTGTTTCGGATCGCAAACAAAAAAGTGATGACGAATCCGATTAAAGCGAATATCAGATTTACTCGTATGGTTCCCTTCATCTCTACAATTCCTTTACCCCTTTTTGAACGCTGCGTATGGTCAAAATCCCGTTTTCCGAACTAATCTCGATCGTCCGGCCATAATTGGCCCCCGTGTCTTCGGCATGCAGAGGAATACCCAATTTCTTCAGCATTTCCTTGCACGATTCCACATTGCGGGGTCCGATACGCATCGTGTCCCCACTGCCTGCGAACGCAAACATCTGCGCGCCGCCAGCCATTTTGGCGATGAGCCGCCGCTTGGACGCGCCCATGTTAACCAGTTTGTCAACGAGAACCGGCAGAGCCGTGTCCGCATACTTGGCGATATTAATCTGGTTTTCGCGGGCAATGTCCGATGAAGGCAGCATCACGTGAGCCATGCCTGCCACTTTGGTCTGCGGATCGTACAGCGTCAACCCGACACAGGAACCAAGTCCCGTGGTACGAAGAATTCCGGAATTCCCCACTACATTCAGATCGGCCATGCCCACTTTTACAAGATTCTGTCCGTCAGTCATTGTCGAACGGAACTCCAAGTGCTGTGAAAATTTTGTTAAACGATTCCGGATCCGGAATGAGGAAAAACTGACCCTCGACCTCATCGTTGCCCTGCACAAACGTGGTATCGATCAATAACGCGGCATCGCCCATTTCGCCGAACTGGATCATGCCGTAGCTGAGAATGGCTCCCGCCATATCCAGCGCGAGCGCCGGTACGGTAGGAGACATGGCCAAATTGGTGAAATCCGCAAGCGAAGACAGATAAGAACCGGCCAGAATATTGCCGATTTCGCCCAGTGCGGATTGTTCCATTTCGGTCAATTCCAGTCCTTCACTCGTTTCGAAAGCGGCCAGCCGCCGCAGCAGCGATTTGCCGGCTTCGGGCGCCATAATGTAGAACAGGTTGCCCGGTGCATCGCCTTCGACCCGGAAAAAGACGGTCAGCACGATTTTTTCGGCGCCGCCCACTTTCTCCGCAATGTCTTCGAAAGGCAAAAGCTGTACTTTGGGTACCGCCATATCGATCGGCTTGTTCAAAAGCTGCGACAGCGCCGTGGCCGCATGACCGGCTCCGATATTCCCTACTTCTTTTAGTACATCAAGTTTGAAGCCTTCGAGTTTCGAATAAATCTCCATACTTCTAGTCCTCTAACTGCTCGAGGTGTGCCACTTCACCCCGGTTCAGTACTTCCGCCAGATTCAACATAATCAGCAGGCGGTCTTCGCCGACTTTCGCTACTCCGTCCAGATACTTCGCTTTGACTCCTCCGACGACTTCCGGCGGCGAATCGATGTTGTCGCGATCCAGATCGACGACGTCGTTCGCGGCATCTACGATAAAGCCGACTTCCATATCTCCGACAGCGACAATAATGATACGGGTCTGATCCGTGTATTCCGACTCCACGAGGTTAAAGCGCCCTCTGAGATCGATCACCGGAATAACCACACCGCGAAGATTGATCACACCTTTGATAAACGAGTAGGTCTTCGGTACGCGCGTGATCGGCATCATACGTTCGATCGTACGCACTTTATCAACGTCAATACCGTACTCTTCATTACCCAATGCAAACACAATTACCTTGATTTGTTCTGCCACAAAAAAATCCCCCTTTATTGGGCCCATGGCCCTTGACCGTTCCGCTTATTCCGGCAGCCGCTTTTGCCTGCTATCCGGCATCGTGCGGCGCTGCGAAATGTCATTCGAACCGGCCAAGGATTTGGGTCCCGATCATTTAATAAGCGCGTTTGGATCGAGAATCAAGGCCACTTGACCGTCGCCCAGGATGGTAGCACCGGAAATCCCCTGAACTTGAGGCAAATATTTGCCCAGGTTCTTGATGACGATTTCGTTCTGGCCAATGAAAGAGTCGATAGCCAGTGCAGCCAAACGATCTCCTTTGCGAATGACCACGATTTCCGTCTCTTCTTCGTCGTCCTCGTTGTAATCCGTGGCGTCGAAGAAACGGCTCAGCGACATGAGCGGAATATGAGCCTCGCGGTAAGGAATCAATTTGCTTCCGTGAACGTTTCGAACCTGTTCTTTGCGGATAATGCCCGTCTCTACGATCGAAGACAGCGGAATTGCGTACTTCTCCGAACCCAGGCGAATCATCATGGCGGAGATAATGGACAGCGTAAGCGGCAGTTGAACCGAGAAGAGCGTTCCTTCGCCGAGTGTCGACGTAACGGCCACATGGCCGCCGAGAGAAGCGATTTTCGATTTTACTACGTCCAGACCTACACCGCGTCCCGAAATGTCGGAAATGACCTCCGCCGTACTGAAGCCTGCCGCGAACAGCAGTTGATACACCTGCTCGTCGGTCATGGTCCGCGACTCGTCTTCGGTTACGACGCCTTTTTTGATCGCCGAAGCCAGAATCTTGTTGCGGTCGATGCCTTTGCCGTCGTCCTGGATTTCGATAAACACGTGGTTGCCGCTGTGGAATGCGCGCAGATGAACGGTGCCCGTTTCCGGTTTGCCGGCCGCAATCCGCTCCGCGATCGATTCGATGCCGTGATCGACGGAGTTGCGCAGAAGGTGGACAAGCGGATCGCCGATTTCGTCGATAACCGTACGGTCAAGCTCCGTTTCGGCGCCGGTGATCACCAAGTCAAGCTTTTTGCCGAGCGATTTGGCCAAATCCCGTACCATCCGCGGGAAGCGGTTGAAGACGGTATCGATCGCCACCATCCGAAGTTTCATGACGATGTTCTGCAGGTCGCTGCTTACGCGGCCCATATGCTCGACCGATTCGGTCAGCTCCTGGCTCTTGATCTCGGTAGCCAGTTGTTCCAGACGTACACGGTCGATCAAAAGTTCGCTGAACAGATTCATCAACACGTCGAGACGTTCAATATCGACCCGAATCGTACGCGAAGGTGCGGCGACCACTTTTTTGGTTGCAACCGGTTTGTCTTTCTCGGCGACCAGCGCTTTGTCGGCCTCCACGGGAGCCGCTTCCGAAGGTGCGGTTTCCAAAGCGGCCGAAGCTTCTTCGAGTTCAAGCTTCTGGGCCAGTTGGGACAAGGTGTCGGAATCGATCGAAGCCAGTTTGGCATCTTCGATCTCGGACAGATTCAGAATCATCGAACGCAGTTCTTCCGGATCTTTTTCGGTAATGAAATAAAGGGAGAAACTGCGATCGAATTTCTCTTGTTCGATTTCCTGGACGGTTGGATGCGATTTCACGACTTCGCCGCTTCGCTCGAGCAGATCGAACACCATATAGGCGCGGGCTGCTTTCAGTTGGCAATCCTCCCGAATGGAAACTTCGATATAGAGTACCCGATGTCCTGCCGCGAGCGACTGTTGAAGAATCGAATATTGAAATTCGTCGAGCTGAACCTGTTCTTTGGAAATCGGAGTACCCGAAGCGGCTGCTTGGGGAGCCGCCTCTTTCGCGGCCGGAGCCGCACCGTCGCTGCTTGGCACTTCGCCGCGCACGATCGATTGAAGGGACGTGACGATGGCGGTAACGTCTTCTTTGCCTTCTCCGCCCTGCGTAATGTCTTGAACCATAGCTTCGAGGGCATCGAGACTTTTGAACAAAGTATCGAAGATAAAGTTCTGCATCTTCAACTTGTCGTTGCGGACCAGATCGAGCACGTTTTCCATCTGATGGGTCAGCGCAGCCAGATCTTCGAATCCCATCGTGGCGGCCATCCCTTTCAGCGTATGCGCCGAGCGGAAAATAACCTGTACGATCCCGATGTCTTCCGGGCTTGCTTCAAGCTCCAACATTTTTTCGTTTAACGATTGCAAATGATCATTCGACTCATCAATAAACATGGATAGATATTGATTCATGTCCATCGCGAGACACCTCCTCCGTTAAAATGCAGTTAAGATTTGACGACCTGATTTAATTTTGTTGCGATTTGCGGCAGAGGAAGCAGGTGCATCACACAGTTTAATTCGGCTGCCGATCTTGGCATCCCGTAAACCACGCAGGTCTCTTCGCTTTCTGCAATCGTGGTGGAAATTCCCGAGTCGTACAACTTTTTCATTTCTTTGGCTCCGTCGCTGCCCATCCCCGTCATAATGACCGCATGCCGGCGAACTTCGCTGATCGGAAGAATCGAGTCGAACATGGCGCCTACCGAAGGTCGATGACCGTTCTGAGGCGGAGCGTCGGAGAGCTCAATCGCATACTGGCCGCTGCCGGTACGTTTTACAAGCAAATGCTGGCCACCCGGAGCGATATAAGCCGTTCCTTTTCGCAGAGGCATGCCCTGCTGGGCTTCGACCACCTCGAGCGGACTCAGCGTGTTGAGACGCTGTGCCAGAGAGTGGGTAAACTTCGGCGGCATATGCTGCACGATGACGATCGGAGCCGGGAACGACGCCGGAATATTTTCCAGCAGTTCTTTGAGAGCTCTTGGTCCACCGGTCGAGCATCCGACCGCCACAATCTGGTCGATCACATCGCCGCCCGCCGAAACACGGGAAACCGGCGAAGGCGAAGCCGGACGCTCGGATACTTTGTCGGGTACTTTACGTTCCGACGGCAGCGGCGTTTTCGATCCGGTAAGCGGCGGTGCGGGCTTTTTGATCGATGATGCCGCTGTATCGCCGCGAGGCTGGATCTTGTCTACCGAAGCGGAAGGCCGGGGCGCTGCTGCCGGACGCTCCACTTTTTTCTCTTCGCGCGGCGCCGCTGGACGCGGAGGCTGCGAAGAAGGAGGTACGGCAGGCGTTTTGGCTTTGGGCGCAGGCGAGCTGCCGGTAGATGCCTTGGTTTCTCCCGTGATTTCTTTGCGGTTTCGGTCTGCCGTCAGCGAAGGATCGCTTTTCGGCCTCGGTGTTTCCGCCGCTTTTTCTTCCGGATGTCTATTTTCCTGAGATGAAATACCAGGCTCCACCCGCCGGTCTTCTGCCGGATCGGGCAGCGCGCTTAATGCTTTCGAAGGCGCGGGCTTGTCTTTTCTCCAGGCGGAGTCGTGTACGGCCGCATGCAGTTGACGCAGCAGTGCTTCTCCTACCGCTTCGATATCCTGGGAATTGGATACGGAAGGTTTGCGGATAAAATCGAATGCCCCTGCTTCCAGAGCCATAATCGTCTCTCTCATGCCTTCTTCATTGATTCCCGAGAGCATGATGACCGGCAGGGGATATTCGCCCATAATGACCCGGAGAGATTCCAGGCCGTTCATCTCGGGCATTTCCACGTCCATCGTCACAATGTCCGGTTTGATTTTTCTGATTTTCTCGACCGCTTCCCGTCCATTCGTTGCCGTACCGGCAACAGAGAAGGATACGTCCCGTTCGATCAGGTCGGATACGATCTTGCGCATAAAAGCGGAATCGTCGACCACTAACACGCGATATGGCGTCATTCCCTCAACTCCTGTCCTGCTCCAGAATCAGTTTCACCGTTTTAATAGTCTGTTTACAAAGCCTTTGATTCCTTTCGGCGAATCGGCTCGAACCTGCAAGGAATGTTGCGTATAACGAAAGGCCAGCTCTTGGATGTCTTTCGAAGCCGGACTGTTCGGAAACCGGATAGAGAAAGGCGTCTGCTTTTTGACCGCCTGACTCACATGGGGGTCGTCGCTGACATGCCCGAGAACCGGAATATCCAATTGGAGAAATTTTTGGGCCACCAGCCTGATCTTGTCCGCCGTCTGTTGGGCTTCACGCCGGTCCATGGCCCGGTTCACGACTAGTCGGAATACTGCGGAATGTTCAAGGTCGTGCACCACTTTGACCAACGCATACGCATCGGTAATGGCGGTAGGTTCCGGCGTGGTAACCACGATGCATTCATCGGAGGCGGTAATGAATCGAATCGTCTCTTTGGATAATCCCGCACCGGTATCGAATAGAATGTAATCCAGATCCCGAGCGATTTCTTCAATTTGTCCGGTAAAGTGCAGCAGATCGTCTTCGGAAAGCGAGAACAACTCGGTCATGCCCGATCCTCCTGCGATAAAAGGAAGCGAATTCGGACCCGACTGAATAATTTCGCTCATGCTTTTTTCTCGCTTTAGCAGATGAAACAAATTGTACTGTGAACGGACACCCATTAATACGTCGATGTTGGCCATTCCGATATCGGCGTCGAACACCAGCACTTTTTTTCCCAACTTTTGGAGTTCGAGAGCAAAGTTCAAAGTAAAGTTCGATTTGCCGACTCCTCCTTTTCCGCTTGTAACCGCAATGATGTGTGCCGTTTTCTCGGAAGGATCGGAAGAGTCGGGCTTCCTGGACGGAGCGGGTCTGAGTGAAGAAATCATCTCCCGGAGTGCCGCGGCCTGATCACTCATAAGCTTTGTTCTCCCAGCAGGACATCAACAAGGAGTTCCCCGCCGGGAAGCAGCAGATCATCCGGTACGTTTTGTCCGTTCGTGATGTAGGAATACTTAAGCGGGTACTGATGGAGGAGCCTGAAAATACTGCCAAAGCTTCCGGTTTCGTCGGCTTTGGTGAAGATGACTTTATCCAAAGGATATTGGCTGAAGTTCTCCGTAATTTCGGCCATGTCCCCATACTTGGATGTCAGGCTCAATACCAGATAGGTTTCACTGTGTTCGACGGGAGCGATCAAAGCCTGAAGTTCGGACACCAGCATTTCGTTGCGGTAATTCCGCCCTGCCGTATCCATCAAAATCAGATCGCAGCCTTCAAGCTTCTGAAAAGCTCTCTGCAGATCCCCGGGCGACTGAACGACTTCTAGCGGAACGTTAAGGATTGACGCATAGGTCCGAAGCTGTTCGATCGCGGAGATCCGGTAGGTGTCGGAAGTAATAAAGCCGACCTTTCTTTTTTTCTTGAACATTTGCTCGGCAGCCAGTTTTGCAATCGTTGTCGTTTTCCCGACCCCCGTAGGGCCCGCGATATACACGATGCGCGTTTCGGCTCCGATCCCTCCTCCTTCGCGAGTGGTCGCGAAGTCCCGAATGGTCTGCTTCAACGCCTCTGCGGAAGAGATGGAAAAAGCGGCTTCGTCTGAACTGCGTACATTTTCCAGCCATTCTTCAATCAGGGTTTCCTCGACATGCTGCTCGCGCAGTCGGGTCAACAGCTTCTCCAGGTTTTCCGGAAGCGGGTCGGACCGGTCATCGCTTTTGGACAATTTGTCGATCATCAGACGCATCCGATGAAGCTCTTCGTACAACCTGTCTTCTCCCGCTTGTACCCGTTCGCCCTGGAATTCCCGGATGCTGCGTTCCAACTGGAGCTGCTGCTCGGCTTGGACGGCGGGGGTGTAATCTTCCGGAACCGTCGTCCTTCTTTCCGGAGAAGGCGCGGGCCTCATACTCCCGTTAAAAGAATTATCGGAAGATTGGGCCTCAGGTTTTATATGAAGGTTCTCAAGACTCTTAATTGAAGAAGAAACCGCGACATTTTGCCCAGTTTCCAGCGTTGTAACTTTTTCCTTTTGAGCGTCCGGCATCTGCTGGGATGCACCTGCGGCACTAGCTTTGCGATAAGCGCCAGCCCCCGCACTGCGCGGTATTGCAGCAGGAACGGACAGCGTCGGAGCCGGCGGTTCGGTCGTCTTGCGCGCTTTTTCGTCGGCTTTTTTTTCGGTTTCCAGGGCCGCTACCACTTCCAACATTTTTTTGCCAAACAGTCCGAACAATCCGCCGACTTTCGTTTCTTTGGTGCTCAAGATCACGGCATCGGAGCCCAGATCGGTCCGGATTTTCTGCATGGCTTCAATCATCGTCTCCACTACATAACGCTTAACGATCATAAGTTCACCACTCCGACACTTTGAATTTCAACACTCGGTTCAAGTTCACTGTAGGAGAGTACCGGAATGTCCTGCATGGTACGTTCGATAATTTGGCGCATATACATACGGATGGTAGGCGAAGCGAGCAGAATCGGCTGCTGTCCGGATTGAACGGCACGGTTTACCTGCTCGGTCAGCTTTTGATAGACCGTCTGTGTCGATACCGGATCGAGAGCCAGATAACTGCCTTGTTCGGTCTGCTGCACGCTTTCGGCGATCTTCTTTTCAAGATTCGGCCCTACGGTAATCACCCGCATCGTTTCTCCCTGCTGCGTGAACTGCTGGGTGATCTGGCGCGACAGCGCTTGACGTACATATTCGGTCAATATTTCGGGATCTTTCGTGTAAGTGCCGTAATCCGCCAGCGTTTCGAAAATCGTCACCATATCGCGGATCGAAATTTTCTCCTTAAGCAGCTTCGCCAGCACTTTCTGGATATCCCCGATTGCCAGTACCGAAGGAATAAGCTCGTCGACAAGCACCGGATAGCTTTCCTTGAGATTGTCGATCAGAGCTCTGGTCTCCTGACGGCCCAGCAGTTCGTGGGCATGGCGTTTGACCAGTTCGGTCAAATGCGTAGCTACGACGGAAGGAGGATCGACCACCGTATAACCCGACAGTTCGGCACGTTCTTTGGTCGTCTCGTCGATCCACAGCGCCGGAAGCCCGAACGCGGGTTCCATCGTCTCGATCCCGGTGATACTCTCGTCGTCGAAGCCGGGGCTCATGGCCAGATAATGATTGAGCAGAAGCTCTCCCCGTCCGACCACGTTTCCTTTGATCTTGATCACGTATTCGTTGGGCCTCAGTTGAATATTGTCGCGAATTCGGATAACCGGAACGACAAGCCCCAGTTCCAACGCACACTGCCGGCGTATCATAATGATCCGGTCCAGCAGATCTCCGCCCTGCTGCATATCCGCCAGCGGAATCAGTCCGTAGCCGAATTCGAATTCGATCGGATCGATCTGCAGCAGACTGACCACACTTTCGGGACTGCGTACTTCTTCGATCTGCTGCTCTTCTTCCTGAAGTTCTTCCGCGACCTGCTGCCTGGTCAAGTTGCTCTGCATACGCCGGGCGGCGAAGAAGAGCAGACCGGCAAGCGGAAGGGTCGAGAACCAATGAATCGGAGTCAGGAAGCCAAGCAGGGCGATTGCTGCAGCTACGATATACAGAAGTTTAGGGAACGAGAACAGCTGTCCGACTACATCGTCCGCCAGGTTCCCTTCCGAGGTAGCGCGCGTTACAATCAGACCCGATGCGGTCGAGATGAGCAGCGCCGGGATCTGGCTTACCAGTCCGTCCCCGATAGTCAAGATCGAATACGTCGATAAAGCGTCCGAGAACTCCATGCCGTGAATCGTCATGCCGATAATGAAACCGCCGACCAAGTTGATAATCAGCAGGATAATGCTGGCGATCGCATCGCCTTTTACGAATTTACTTGCTCCGTCCATTGCGCCGTAGAAGTCCGCTTCGCGCTCGATTTTAGAACGTCTTTCCCGCGCCTGCTGTTCATTGATCAGGCCGGCGTTCAGATCGGCGTCAATGCTCATCTGCTTGCCGGGCATCGCGTCGAGCGTAAAGCGCGCTCCTACTTCGGCTACGCGTTCAGAACCTTTGACAATAACGATAAATTGCACGGCGACCAAAATCAGAAAGACGATAAAGCCGATCGCGATCTCTCCGCCCGCAACGAATTCGCCGAATGTCGCGACAACGGAACCCGCATCAGCCTGTCCCAAAATCAGTTTGGTTGTCGAAATGTTAAGCGACAACCGGAAAAGCGTCGTGATCAACAGCAGGGCAGGGAAGATCGAAAACTGCAGCGCTTCCTTGGTACTCATCGCAAGCAGCATGATCAGCATCGCAATCGCAATATTGATTACGATCAAAATGTCGAGCAGCCAGGTCGGAATCGGCAGAATCATCATCAGAATGATTCCAAGCACGCCGGCAAGAATGACTATGTCCGTTTTCTTCATAATTTTCTCCCTCCGGGCTCGATTACTTCACTTTGCCTTTTAACTTGTATACATAAGCCAGCACTTCCGCAACCGCCTGGAAAAGATCTGCGGGAACGGTATCCCCAATCTCCGCTTGAGCGAACAGCGCGCGTGCCAAAGGCTTGTTTTCCATAATAAGTACACCGTTGTCTTTCGCAATCTCCCGGATTCGCAGTGCGACGAAATCCTGGCCTTTTGCAACCACTTCGGGCGCCTGCATCTGGGTACCGTCGTATTTGAGCGCCACCGCATAATGCGTAGGGTTCGTAATGATGACATCGGCAGTCGGAACATCCTGCATCATCCGCTGCATGGCCATACGGCGCTGCCGTTCGCGAATTTTGCCTTTGATCATCGGATCGCCTTCCGCTTTTTTGTACTCATCTTTGATATCCTGCTTCGACATCCGGATGCCTTTTTCGAATTCATACTTTTGGTACATAAAATCGAACACACCAAGAATGAGCAGCGCCGCGCTGATTTTGATACCCAACGATACCGTAACAGACGCTCCAAAATCCAAAATGGCTTCAAGGGACATGGCATGCATTTTTGAAATCACACTGATCTGTCCTTGAAGCGTCGTGTACACCAGGTAACCGATGATAAACATTTTGAACAACGATTTAAGCAGTTCAACTACCGATCTCATCGAGAAAATATTTTTGAATCCCTTAATTGGATTAAGCTTGCTGAATTTGGGGACGAGCCCTTCACTCACAAACAAAAGACCATATTGTCCAAAGCTGGCTAAAATCGCAATCAGCATGGCAGCAATAAAGATTGGGGCCAACAGCTTCATAATCTCGAGCATATACTGCAGCATCATATTCATCACATTGTCGATCGTGATTTCCATATTGATGCGATCCGTAAAGACTTCCGTAAACAGGTGAGTGATAACGGTCAGAAACTGGCCTCCGAAAACCATCAAAATTGCTACCGAAATTAGCAGGACGGCTGCAGCCGGAAGTTCTTGACTCTTGGCAACCTGCCCCTTTTTTCGGCTTTCTTCTCTTTTTTTCGGCGTGCCCTTTTCTGTCTTCTCTCCCGAAAACATCTGCAGGTCGAGTTTATGCCTGAGCTCCAATGTTCCAGCTCCTTTCACTGTCCGCCTTGCTGCGTGCATGCTCATTCCGGCCTGCCCCCAACTGTTCCCAAAAACCCCTGCATACTTTCGGACATCAATGAGAATAAGTGATCGAAAATGTATGTGAGACTTGGCATCAGCAGTAACATCAAGACAAGACCCACAATGATCTTGATCGGAATTCCGATCACGAATATGTTGAACTGCGGAGCGGTTTTTGCCAAGAATCCGAGTCCCACATCCGTTAAAAATAAGGCTACGACGATCGGAGCCGCCATCTGGAAAGCAACGACCATCACCATCGAAAAGGCTTTGAGCAAAAATTCCATAAGGCTGCCGTCATAAATCCTCATAAACAGCTCATTGTCGATAGGTACCCAATTATAACTGTACACAATGGCATCCAACAGCCTGTGATGTCCGTTCATGGACAAAAAGAGCAGCATAGCGATCATGTACTTGAAATTGCCGGTCAGCGGCGTTACAGCGCCTGTTGTCGGGTCGAAAACGCTTGCCATACCGAAACCGATTTGAATATCGAGAACCGCACCGGCGATTTGAATCGCTATGATCATCATGTAAGCAACATAACCGAGCAGAAGTCCGATCAGCATCTCACGTATGATCAGCAGCACATATTCTCCGTCAAAAGCAGCCGTCTGGGTCGTTCCGTAACTTAGATAGACGAGAATCGCAACCATTGTCGCAAGACCGACTTTAAAGCGGGTTGGTACATTTCGCGAAGAAATCAGAGGTGCTATAACAAAAAAAGTAGTCACCCGACAAAAAATGAGTAGGAACACCGGAAAAGCCTGCATCAGATTTATCATCATAAACCGGCCTTATCCGACATATAGATACAAGTTATTTAAAATCGTGTAGGTAAAGTCGACAAGCGTATTCAGAATCCAAGGACCAAAAATCAGAACCGACAGCATAACGGCCACAATCTTGGGTACGAACGCCAGCGTCTGTTCCTGAATCTGTGTCGTTGCTTGAAACACACTGACAATCAAACCTACTACAAGTGCCAAAATCAGCATCGGAGCACTGGCCTTTAATACGACGTAAACCGCCTGACCGGCGAGACCGATAATGAAGTTTGAATCCATATCGTTTCCCTCCCGAATTTATCCGATCCTGGGTAGTTAACCCGTGTCGAAGCTGAGAAGCAGCGACTTGACGACCAGATACCAACCATCCACGAGCACGAACAGCAAAATCTTGAACGGCAGCGAGATGACGGTCGGAGGAAGCATCATCATGCCCATCGCCATAAGCGTACTGGATACGACGATATCGATCACCAAAAAAGGAATATAAATCATAAAGCCCATTTGAAAAGCGGTCTTCATTTCACTGATGGCGTAAGCGGGTACCATGACAGTGAGCGGAATATCCTGAAAACTTTCAGGTTTCTCGGCACCGGTGTACTCCATAAACAGCAGCAGATCTTTTTCACGGGTGTGCTTGAACATGAACTCCTTCATAGGAACAGCGGCCTCATTCAAAGCTTCCATCTGAGTAAGATCGCCCTTAATATAAGGCTGCAGCGCTGTGTCGTTGATCGCAGACATTGTAGGAGACATAATAAAAAGCGTTAAAAAAAGTGCCAGTCCCACGAGCACCTGATTCGGCGGCATCTGCTGCGTACCGAGCGACGTTCTGACGAAACTGAGCACAATGACGATCCGGGTGAAACTTGTCATCAGAACCAGCAGAGCCGGTGCAATACTGATAACCGTAATCAAAAGCAGCACGGAAAGCGTGCTTGTTGCCGGTGCTCCTTCCGAATCGCCGCCTATCTGAAGATCGATATTCGGGATCGGATTTTCCGTGCCGGCGGCATGTACGGTCGGCAGAGCTTGAATAAATACGAATGCGAGTAACAATAGGAAGGTTAACGTTAACTTTTTTTTCATGGTTCCCTCGATCGGTCGGCAGATTCTTCTGGATCCAATAGCTCGTCGACTTTGCGCCGGCGGTCGGATGATTCGCGCAGACGCGTTTCAAATAACTGTTGGAACGAAGCCGCTTCAAGCTCTTCCGCTTCGGGAGGAGGATTTGATCCGCTTCGGAATCTGGATGTGAGTTTGTCTGCCCACGCGGGCAGTGCGATGTTCGGGCCGGTATTTTCCTGTTCCAGTGCCTCGATCAACTGCTTCACTTCCTCAGGACCTGAAATTTTGTCGATCAGCGAAATGTTCTCGCCAACGCCGATCAAATAAATGCTGCCGCCGATCTCTATGATCTGCAGTGATTTATTCTGGCCGAGACCTACTCCGCCGAGTGTACGGACAGAGCGGCCGCTAAACCAGCCCCGGTTTTTTTTGCCCAGGTAGCGGATCAAAAAAACAATAAGGGCAACGATCGCAATCAGGACGAAGATTACCCATACCAGATAAGAATAGGCGCCGGTATCTGCCGTGAAATTCGGCTGCTCTTCGTTCAATAAAAGCATAGGCGCATTACGCGCCAAGCGTTTTATTGATAGCTTCGACAACGCGGTCGGATTGGAACGGTTTGACGATAAAGTCTTTTGCGCCCGCTTGAATGGCATCGATAACCATGGCTTGTTGGCCCATAGCCGAGCACATGATTACTTTTGCGCTTGCATCGATTTTCTTGATTTCTTTCAGAGCGGCGATTCCGTCCATTTCCGGCATTGTGATATCCATGGTGATCAGATCCGGTTTAAGCTCCTTGAATTTCTCGATTGCCTGCGATCCGTCTTGAGCTTCACCTACGACTTCAAATCCGTTTTTTGTCAGGATATCTCTGATCATCATGCGCATAAAAGCGGCGTCGTCCACGATAAGAATACGGTTTGCCATTGATTAAAAATCCTCCCTGTCGTTTACGTTATTGTATGTTTTGAATGCGGTCCCACTGGCTTACGATATCCGTCACGCGTACACCGAAGTTTTCGTCGATAACGACGACTTCGCCTTTGGCGATCAGCTTATTGTTAACCAGGATGTCAACCGGTTCGCCGGCAAGTTTATCCAGCTCGACGATAGAACCCTGGGACAATTCAAGAATATCTTTAATCTGCTTTTGGGTCCTTCCTAATTCTACGGTTACTTTGAGGGGAATGTCCATCAATAATCCTAAATTATTTTCATCTGATGGGCCATATCCGCCGT
This sequence comes from Saccharibacillus qingshengii, assembly GCF_013185195.1. Taxonomy (GTDB): domain Bacteria; phylum Bacillota; class Bacilli; order Paenibacillales; family Paenibacillaceae; genus Saccharibacillus; species Saccharibacillus qingshengii. Next base: position 237,114 of record NZ_JAAZWC010000003.1, on the reverse strand, counting down.
TTTGCAAATTCCCGAACTGAACAGGCTGAACATTGACATTGCGCCCCGGGGTTCCATAATGATTAGGCTGGGGCGGCTGCTGCATCTGAGGCTGCATCGGCATCTGCCCATAACCCGGATAAGGCGTACCGTAATCCGGCTGCATCCCAGGTGCTCCGTAGCCCGGATAAGGCATCTGGGGCTGTCCTGGCATACCGTAAGGCGGCATTCCCTGCTGCTGTCCCGGGACACCATAAGGATCCGGATACGGGGCATTTTGAGCGGGAGGCTGCTGCATCTGCGGAGCTGGCTGCTGCACTTGGGGTTCCGGAACTGGTGCTGCCGCCTGAGGCTGCGCAGGAGCCGCCGGCTCTTCTTCGGTCATCCCTCCACCCAGAAGCATATTGACCATGTTTTTGGCAAATTCGACCGTAATCAACTGCATGATGGTCGAATCGATCAGATTCCCGATCAGGAGACGGAACGAAACTTTAATCAATGTTTCTTCCATCGGAAGATTACTGACTCCGTCTCCGTTGCTGACGTCGAGAATATCGATCGCCGGCGGAGATATGTTGACAAAACGGTTGAAAAGGGTGGACATGGACGTAGCGGAAGAACCCATCATCTGATTCATGGCTTCCTGCACGGCACTAATATGGATTTCGTTCAGTTCTTCATCCTGGGGATCCCCTTCCCCGCCAAGCATCAGATCGGCGATAATCTGGGCGTCTCTAGTCTTGATGACAAGCGAGTTGATTCCCTGGAAACCGTCTACGTAGTTGACATGCACGGCTACGTGGGGCTTTGGAAACTCTGATTCAAACTGGCTTCTTGTAATGATGGAAACTTTGGGCGTCGTGATATCAACCTTCTGGCCAAGCAGCGTAGACAAAGCCGTCGCTGCGCTGCCGAACGTAATATTCCCGATCTCTCCCAGCGCATCCTGTTCCAAAGAACTCAAAAAGTCGTCGACCGTCTGTTCCGCTCCCTCCGACGAGCCTCCGTCGTCCGATTCGGACTGCCGCAGCAGCGCATCGATCTCTTCTTGGGACAAATAATCCTTACTCGTCAAATTCTTCAACTCCTTCGTTGACGATCTCATCGATTTGTATGGCAAGCCGATCCTTGATCATGCCCGGACTGCCGATAAACTTCAGGTTTTCCCCGACGCGGATAGCCAAACCGTCCTCCGTAGCCTTGTTCAGCGTAATGACGTCTCCCGGAGCCAAACTGAGGAATTCTTGAATCGTCAGCTGCGATTGTCCGAGTTCCGCAATAATCGGAAGTTCCGCCCGCCTTACCCGTTGACGCAGCGCTTCGAGTTCTTCCGGAACACGCGCTTTTTTCTGCGAAACAAACCAGTGGTGCACCGACAACTTAGACATGATAGGCTCAATGACGACGTGGGGAATACAGAGGTTAATCATCCCTGTCGTATCCCCGATTTTTGTACTGAGCGAAATCAGCGCAATTGTCTCATTGGGCGAGACAATTTGCATAAACTGCGGATTGGTCTCCAGCGCTTCCATTCTTGGCGTAAGATCAAAGACCGTTTTCCAGGCTTCCTGCAAATTCTCCAAGGCCCGGCTGAAGATCCGCTCCATGATGATGGTTTCGATCTCGGTCAATGCTCCCGGTTTAAGAGGCGCCGTACCCGAGCCTCCCAGCATCCGGTCTACCATCGTAAACGCAATGTTCGGGTGTACCTCGAGTACCATGCGTCCTTCCAGCGGCTCCGCTTCGAAAATGTTCAGAACGGTCATTTTCGGAATGGAGCGAATGAATTCGTCATAAGGCAGCTGCTCGACCTGCACAACGCTGATCTGAACAAAGGTGCGAAGCTGTGCGGAAAAATAAGTAGTCAAGTTTCGCGCGAAATTCTCATGAATCCGGGTCAAACTTCGAATATGATCTTTGGAAAAACGTACCGCTCTTTTAAAATCGTAGGAACGGATTTTTCGCTGCGTATCTTCTTTTTTGAGTTCGTCGGCATCCATTTCGCCAGATGAAAGCGCGGCTAATAGGGCGTCGATCTCGTTCTGGGATAATACATCAACCAAACCTTTCACCCCCTTCCCATAAACACGGCCGCCCCTTGCGGCACGGCCTCGAATTCATCCAGCAGATTGCAAAACTCTCTGATCAGATATTTGCCAAAATGAAGTTTGTGATACTGACATTCACGACTTCGCCTTCCGGCATCGCTTTGTTGATCAGGTTTTTGAGTTTCGTATTCAACTGCATTTTTCCTTTTGCGGTACCCAGATTTTCAGGCGACATATCCGCAAGTGTCATCAGGATAATCGGTTTGATCGTAATCTCTTTGATTTCATCGAATTCCGCTTTGACCTTCGCGCTATCCAATTGGAACGAAAAGTCCACTTGTACAATGAAGGAAGGATCGGACAGATTCGTTTTGATTCCGGAAATATCGGAACTCACGGCCACGATTTCTTTCGCCGTCAGCTTCTTTTCCTGCTTGGCTTCTTCTTTCTTTTCAGCCGCTGCCGCCGTCGTGTCTTTGTCGTTGTTCCCCAGCACCAGGAATACAGCCACGACGATCAGCGTAATCGCCAGAAACATCGTAATGATCCATGGTAAAAGTTTTTTCATTATTCTTCTTCCCCCGTATTCTGCACTTTGATCGAAGCGGTGTGCAGGCCGATTGCGGCATAATATTCGGTCATCAGCTTGACGACGTCGGCGGACTTTTCCAGCACGATCATACGCTTGCCGTTAACCAGTGTCACGTAAGTGTCCGGCGTTTCTTCGACCATCTCGATCTGCAGCGCATTAAGCCACAGCGGCGATCCGTTCAAACGAGTAACTGGAATCATGTTTTTCCTCCCGTAAATGAGCGGAAAGGAGGCTGTAATCAGCCCGCCCTTCCGCCGCTAATCAAGCCCGGATTAACGTTTCAGGTTAACGACTTCCTGCAGCATTTCGTCGGATGTGGTGATAATTCTCGAGTTCGCTTGGAAACCGCGCTGAGCTGTGATCATTTCCGTGAATTCGCTTGTCAGATCGACGTTGGACATTTCCAGCTGACCGGCTACGATACCGCCTGCTCCGCCGTTGGCTTCGTCTTCCGGATCAAGAGAAATTGCAGCTTCGGGTCCCAAAGCATTCTGGCCAACCCGGTACAGGTTGCCTCCGGCTTTTTCCAAACCTTCAGGATTACGTACCACAACAACCGCAAGGCGGTTTTCCGCATCTACTTCGCCCTCGGCATTCTTGATAGCGACCGTTCCGTCACTTCCGATTTGGAAACTGGAACCCTGCGGTACGTTGATTGCTTCACCGGCTGTGTTCAAGACGAACAATCCGTCGGAGTTGACCAGGTTACCTGCTCCGTCGACATGGAAATCGCCTGCTCTTGTCAGGAATGTGTTCCCGATTTCTCCGCCGCCTTCAAGAGCAACCGCAAAGAATCCGTCGCCGTCGATCCGCAGATCGGTTGGGTTATTGGTTGTCATTGCACTGCCCGCCAGGTGAAGAGTATCAATCGAACCGATCGATACGCCGAGGCCGATCTGTTTGGCATTCGAACCGCCGGTAGGACCGTCTGTCGGCGCTGTTGCTCCGGCTGCCGTTTGGCTGAGAATGTCTTTAAACATAACGCGGGAGGATTTGAATCCGGCCGTATTGACGTTCGCGATGTTATTACCGATGACGTCCAACTTGGTTTGAAAGCCTTTCATACCCGACACGCCCGAATACATAGATCTCAACATTAAATAATTCCTCCTATGGTTTCACACATTTTGATTTGTTCGACTCTTTTGATCTGATTTCATTTTACTTGACTTTGCCAGGAAAAAACCCGGCTATAAAGTGCTATTTTTTACCGCGTCATGCGTTCGGCGGTAATACGGCTTCCTATCGGGCCAGCCGTTTAAACTAGGAAACAATGACGGCGCTGTCGATTTGGGTGAATACATTGTCTTTCATCGATCCCCCGTCGACTGCCGTAACTACGGTTCGGTTGCGGACGTTTACGATCAGGGCCATATCCTGCATAAGAAGCAGCGATTCTTTGGACCCTTTGGCCGCGGCTTTATCGATCGCGCTGCCGATTTTGCGAAGCTGTTCGGGATTGAATTCGATTCCACGCTGCTCAAGCCTTTTGGACGCATGCCCGCTGAATTTCAGCATTTTGTCTTCGAGCACCGTCTGGAAACTTTCTTTGCCGACGGCCGGAGCTGTCGTTCCCCGCGATGTTTTTGGCGGTATTTTCGCCGGATATAGCTGTCCTACGCGAATCGGGTCATTCATTTTACACCTCCGTTATCGCCGGATATCGAAGTCCCGGCAGCCTCCTCTGTAGAGTTTGGTGAGGGCTGGATTTGATTCGTTTGCGCTGCCGCGGCTTGAGCTTCCGCTGTCGGTTCCGCTGCTTTCGTATCGGTTGCGACCGCCGCTTTATCCTCGGCTGAAGCCTCTGTTTCGGCTTTGACAGGCACTGCACCTTCGGTTTTTTCGCCGGTTGTTCCTGCGGGTTCTACCATGGTGATATCCGAGGTAGGAACCAGATATTTACCGACTGCCGCAAACATCTTGCCGTCTTTTTGCAGAACGGAAGCCACATCGCCGGTCAAATAATTTTTCGATTCTTCATCGTACCAAGTGATTTTCTGACCGATCAGCTGCGAAGCCGATCCCATCGAAGAATTCATCTGTGTCAGCTGCGTGGACATATTCATCAACTGCTCCAGCGAGGAAAACTGCGCCATTTGAGCGGTAAACTGCGAATTATCCATCGGAGCGAGCGGATCCTGGTTTTTGAGCTGTGCAATCAGAATCGTCAGAAATTGCTCTTTGCCCATCGTTGCCGAGTCTTTGGAGGAAGCGGCCGATGCCTTTTGCACATTCTGCGCCGAATAGTTGGGCCAAATGTTTGAAGTCGAGACATTATCATTTACCAAAAAGTTGCCCTCCTGTCTAAGTTAAGCTTCTGCGATGAACGAGCTTCCGGACTGTACGGCCGTCTTCTGTCTCAACCATTCGCCGAGTTCTTCGCCAAGTTCAGCCGTCAATCTTGCATCCTCATTAGCTTCTTCCCGTGTACGCGAACGTCTTCCCTGCTGCTGTCCGCTGTTTGCCTGACCGCCGTTTTGATCCATCTGCGACTGCAGCGAAGAACTTTGTGTAACTTCAAGTCTTTCTACGGTCAACCCTTGTCCTTGCAGCGAGCCTCTAAGTTGAATCATCTGCTGTTCCAGCATATCCTTGGCTGCGGCATGTTCCGTTACAAAGTGCGCAACCAGCTGTCCGGCGTGCATCGTAATCCGAATATCCACTTTACCGAGATGATCCGGTGTCAGCGATATTTTCGCTTCGGTAAATCCTTGCTTTTGCAAAATTTCCAAACGGTCTACCACGAGCTTCTCTACTTCTTGAGCCATCCGATGGACCGGTACGGCTTCAACAGGCTTGGCTGGAGTCAGACCGTTTGTGCGAAGCGCCAACTCTCCGGCCGTGATCGTTCCCTGCAGCTTGAATTCCTGCGGAGCTTCTTCCGAAGTCTGTCCGTCCTGCTGGGTTCCATTTCCGGACGACTGACTTTGGTTTTTCGACGATACGACCGTCGAATCTCCCGCGTGTTTGATCTGTCCTTCAACCGCTGGCTTGACCGTCGATTGTTCGGTTTTCGCAGACTGGGTTTCTTCTTGAATCGCAGTAACTTCCGTTCCCTGCAGTACCGAGGCCGACTTAACCTGACTCTGTTGAATCTTGGTTTCAATCGTTTGAATCGTCTCTTCCAGAGCCGCGAGTGCCTGCCCAGCCTGTACTTTCAGTTGAGGATCCGTTTCATTCGACTGCTGCAGTTCAATAAGCTGGGCCACCGTATCCTGCAAAGCAAATTTTAACGTGGCAGGATTGGAAGCCAGGGCTTCGATTGCTGGAGTCTGCTGAGGAAGACCCGCTTCACTCTGCTGACCGGTTACCGGTTGCGGCATCACGCCATTCGTCTGTACGACTTGAACCGTTTGATTCGCCTCGCCCTGCTCACCGGACTCTTCTTTCGCCAACAGCAGCGTTTGAGCCTGTTGAATCCAACCTTGAAGGGTGGACATCAATTCCGGATTTTCCGTAATCTGTTCATCGAGTGTGTCCAACTGCTTCATCAATTCTTCAAGTTTTACGTCAAGTTCTTCCGCGGCCGGCGCGTTGGAGCCGCGGCCGTCTTCCGTAGTTCCCGCTGCTGCCGCAATCAACTGCTGCAGGGCGGACAACAAGGGGTTGGTTGGCGTCTCGGCCGTTTCTCCCGAGGCGGTTCCCGCTGCTGTGGCTCCCATTAACTGCTGGAGCGACTGACCGAACACGGCTGCCGCACCACTTCCCGCAGCAGCGGCTGTAGCTTTTCCTCCTGCCGCAGGTGCCGAAGCGGCGACTGTCATACCTGGAATCGTCATTCCCATTTTTATTGTTTCACCTCCTCTCAAGTGGCTTTAACCGCCGATTAATTTGTTAGCCAACGAAGCGGCTGTTTCGCTGTCCGTACCTGCCATTTGCGACAGGATATTGGAACGCGTCGTATCGTCTACCGATTTCAAAATGGTCAGCACCTTTGTTTGGTTGGTTTTGGCCATTTGGGCCAGTAAGGTTGAAGCACTGGAAGCTTCCATGGAAGAGAAAGTTTGAGCCAACTGATCCTGGTTGAGCGAAGCTCCGCTTGGAGATGCCGCCTGTGCAGGTTGTGCCGCCTTGTCCGCAGCCGCACGCGCCGTGTTGGCCGCCGCTTCCAGCTTGGAAGGAGACGACGCATTTTTAAGCATAATCGATACTTTGGCCGCTTTGTCGGCTGCCATCTTCTGCATGATCGAGGAGCGCTGCTCCGTGTTCATAGCATTCAGAATCATGGCAATTTCCGCATCTGTCAGCGTTTCAAGAATAGGAGCCGCTTTGCTGGCGCTCATGGAACCGTAAGTTTGAGCCAACTGCTTGACCTGATCGCTTGGCTTCTCGGGTTCTTTTTCAGCGGCCGCGTCTTTTGGCTTGGCCTGCGCCGTCTCCAGCTTTTTCGTCAAATCGTCCACTTTCTTTTGCGTGTCGACTTGAGCCTGCTGGACCGTTTTCAATTCGGTATTTTTCTTGGTCAGCTGCGTTTTTAGTTCATTGATTGTCGCTTCCGCGCTTTCGACCTGTTTCTCTTCCTTCTTCTGCGCCTGCTGTTCCGGCGTATAGGTTGGTTTGGGAAACATCGATCCTACGACCGGCACCTTGTTCGCCGTCTCCAATACGGTATTGCGTGTAGTGGGATTGGATAAGGCCAACAGCGCCCCAACCAATACAACCGTGAACAAGATCGGTACGGCGAACAAGAGAATTCGTCCGGCTTTACTGCCCGAAGGCTGCTCCAGATCCAATTCGACTTCCGTTCCGGCTTTTGCCATGTATTTGACCTCCTTTTGCACCTGCGCTGCCCGTTTTGCTGTTAGCGGGCCCGTGAGGCGAAACGAACGGTCGCCATCTCGTCAAGTTCATTTTGCTCGCGCAGTCCTTCGTCTTTTTGGAACGATTCCAGCGCTTTTCCGCGCGCCTGCAGCCATACTTTTTCGTCCAGCATTTTGGTGGTCAGGTGCTCTTTCTTTTCTTCGACTTTTACCTGTGCCATTTGAATGTCTTGACGTTTTTGTAAAATGCACTGATCGATATAGTTGATATAATCCTGCATCTGCTGGAGTTGGAAAGCTGAAACCGCGTTTGTGGCTTTGTCCTGAAGGGAATCGACCATATGATCTTTATCGGAAAACAGTTGTCCTAATGTGTGCGTCTCAGCTTGCAGTTGTCCGATTGCCGAAGAAAGATGCATTTCGGCATGATTTTTTTCGCTTGTTTTCAGATCCACGACTTTTTGGAAAGAATAGTTGAATTTCAACATTTCTTAAGGTCAGCTCCTTGAGAATTCTTGGATTAAACGCTCTATCGTTTCGTGCAGCGTCGTTTTTTCGTCTACCTTTTGTTTCGTGAAGTCCCAGATGCGTTGGATATTTTCTATCGCTTCGTCGATCTCGGCGCTTGAACCTCTTTGGTAAGCTCCGATGTTGATCAAGTCTTCCGATTCTTTGTATACCGAGAGCAGCCGTTTGAGATTGTTCGCCGCATCCGTTTGAATTTCCGGCGAGATATCTTTCATGACCCGACTGATGCTGGCCAGTACGTCGATTGCCGGAAAATGTCCCCGATTCGCAATGCCGCGGTTCAGTACGATGTGGCCGTCCAGAATCCCGCGTACCGCATCGGCGATCGGTTCGTTCATGTCGTCGCCGTCGACGAGCACCGTGTAGAAAGCGGTGATCGATCCGGTAGGCCCCGTTCCCGCACGTTCCAGCAGCTTCGGCAGGCTTGCGAACACCGAAGGCGTATATCCTCGCATCGCCGGCGGCTCGCCTACGGCCAATCCGACTTCGCGCTGGGCCATCGCGTAACGCGTTACCGAGTCCATCATCATCATGACGTTCATTCCCCGGTCCCGGTAATATTCGGCGATGCTCGTTGCGATTAGGGCAGCCTTGATTCGAACCAGAGCCGGCTGATCGGAGGTAGCGACGATCACGACCGAACGTGCCAGCCCTTCCTCTCCCAAATCCCGTTCAATGAAGTCCAGTACTTCCCGGCCCCGTTCTCCGACCAAAGCGATCACGTTGATGTCGGCCGAAGTATTACGTGCAATCATTCCCATCAGCGTACTTTTTCCGACACCCGATCCGGCGAAGATGCCGACCCGCTGTCCTTTGCCGATTGTCAGCAGTCCGTCGATCGCCCGCACACCGACGTTGATCGGCTCGTGCACTCTCGGACGCTGCAGCGGATTGCTTGGAATGTTGAACGTTGAAGCATGGGCCATTCGTGCCGGAAGCAGCGAACCGTCAAGCGGTCTTCCCAGACCGTCGAGCACTTTGCCCAGCAGCTCCGACCCTACTTGAACGGTCAGTGGTTTACCTGTGCCGACCACGTCGCATCCCGGGCCGATCGACTGCAGCTCGCCCAGCGGCATCAGCAGCACTTTGTTGTCCCGGAATCCGACGACTTCGGCCTGGAGCGGCGCAGCGGTTTTGGTGGGATAGATGTAGCACACCTCGCCGATACTTGCATCCGGCCCTTCCGATTCCACCATCAGCCCGATAACCTGTGTTACCTTGCCGTTCACTCGAACCGGATCGAGCTGTTTAAGCTGTTCCAAGTATTTGTCGACTAGAAATTCTTTCATCCCATCACCTCCGCACCGTCATTCGCTTTATACCCTTATTCTACATGCTTATAAAAAAACCACTAAGGCTAAAAAGTGCTATTTTGTCATTAAAAAAAACCCGGGCTCCTACTGAAGTTCCTATAGGAATCTTCATCGACTAGGAGTACCCTTCCGATTCTAGCTCCCCGACGTTTCTTCGTGCAGAGCCAATCGAAGCAGTTCGCGTTTGATTTCGGCGAGCTGGGTATCGATTCTTGCATCCACACTGCCAAAATTCGACCGAATGACGCAGCCGCGGTCTTTGACCGTGGAATCAGGCAGGATTTGAAGCTCTGCCTGCGAGTCAATCGACATAGCAAGCTCTTCACGAGCCGAATTGATCAGCGAAAATTGGGCCGGTGCCACACAGAGCGTGATCGTTCCCTGTTCCCTTTTGCGCGCAAGGGTCTGACGGATCAAGGACAGGGTCAATGCCGCGTCTTCCTCCAGCTTGCGGTCGATAATCTTTTCGGCGATGGCCGAGCTGAGTTCGACAAGAAACGGTTCCGCTTCTTGAATGATTTCACCCTTGGTACGAACCGCTTCCTGGATCAACAGCTGCGATTCTTCGGCAGCCTGCTGGATTTGAACATTCAGCTCCGCTTCCGCTTGAAGCCGGCCTTCCTCATAACCTTCGCGAAATCCCTGAGACTTGACTGCTTCGATCAGAAGCTCATCTTGCTCCCGCTTTTCCTGCCACCAGAGTTCGATCTGCTGCTCCGCTTCCGCCAGCATCCGTTCGGCCTGCTCGGCGGCATCGCGAATCTGGAATTCCGCAAACTCTTTCGCGTCCCGGATCATTTCGTCTTTGGTCTGTATCGTGTGTTGATCCACTGCCGGAAGATACGTTTCGTCGGATCCTTCCGTACCCTCCGGCTTGGGCGAAGCGTAATGCCGATGCAGATCCAGTTTGACAAAGTCTTCTTTTGGCACATACTGCGAAGATTTAATGAGGTTAGACAATAATATCATCTCCTCCACCGCGTGCGATGATGATCTCGCCTGCTTCTTCCAGCTTACGTATAATGCTTACGATACGAGTCTGGGCTTCTTCAACGTCACGCAGCCGCACCGGGCCCATGAATTCCATTTCTTCGCGGAACGTGTCGGCCATCCGTTTGGACATGTTCTTGAATACCACTTCGCGAACTTCTTCGCTCGCGACTTTGAGCGCAAGCTGCAGATCGGCATTTTCCACATCGCGAATGATCCGTTGGATCGAACGGTCGTCGATATTGACGATATCTTCGAATACGAACATTCTTTTCTTGATTTCTTCCGCCAGTTCGGGATCCTGAATTTCGAGCGAATCCAAAATGGTACGTTCCGTTCCCCGGTCGACGCCGTTCAGGATCGAGACGATCGATTCGATGCCGCCCGCCGTAGCAAAATCCTGCGTAACGGTCGAAGAAAGTTTCTGTTCGAGAATCCGTTCGACCTGGGCAATGACTTCCGGAGAAGTACTGTCCATCATCGCAATCCGGCGCGCCACCTCGGCTTGTTTCTCCTGAGGCAGCGAAGAAAGAACGATCGACGCCTGCTCGAACTGCAGGTAAGACAGCACAAGAGCGATCGTCTGCGGATTTTCGTTTTGGATAAAGTTCAAAATCTGACTCGGATCGGCTTTGCGTGCAAAGTCGAACGGGCGAACCTGCAGGGTAGCGGTCAGACGGTTGATCACTTCCAAAGCTTTTTGTTCGCCGAGCGCTTTTTGCAAAATTTCTTTTGCATAGTTGATGCCGCCCTGCGAAATGTATTCTTGTGCAAGACAGATCTGATGGAACTCGGCAAGCACCGAGTCCTTCTCCGAGCTGTCCACTTTACGGACGTTCGCAATTTCGAGCGTAAGCTGCTCGATCTCTTCATCGCGCAGATGCTTGAATATTTGAGCCGAGACTTCAGGCCCCAGCGAAATCAACAGAATGGCAGCCTTCTGCCGACCGCTTAACGTTTGCGCGCTTGCTTTGGCCACACTTCTTCACTCCTATTCATCAGCTAGCCAAGTGCGCAGCAGATTAACGAATTCGTCCGGCTTTTTCTTGGCGAGCGATTCAAGCTGCTTGCGCATCTGGCTTTCTCCGTTGACCGTATCCAGATTGATGGACGGCATTTCGGCAGGAGTCGGAAGCGCCATTTCTTCAAGCAGCTCTTCTTCTTCCCGATTTCTTTTTCTGCGGCGCAGAACCAGGAATACCGCTGCGGCAAGCAGAACGGCCAATCCGGCAATAATTCCCCACAGCAGCGTTCTCGACATTCCGGCGTCGGCTGCTGCCTCTTGTCCTGGTGGAACCGAGCCAAACACAAGAACTTTGGCTGCAAGATCATCTGCGCTATAGTCCACTCCGGAATCAGCCAGTGAGGCTGACACAATATTAGACAAAACATTTTTCACAGGGTCCGATACGTTGTCGTCCAATTCACTTTTGCCCTCAGGTGGTTCAATCGCCACGTTTATGGTTAAATCTTTTACGACATAAGGGCTTTGCACGATTTGCTTGGTGATTTGGTTGACTTGGTAATTGACAATTTTATTGGAGCTTTCCGAAGTGGACTGGCCGGATGAAGTATCGCCCGGATAAGTCGGAACGGCTTCCGTTCCGGTTCCTGCGACTCCGCCTTCTGCCGCGCCCGCTCCGGTGTAACTCTCCTGAATATCCTGAACGCTGAGCTCGATCCCCCGCATGTTTTCTACATCAACGGGCGAATACGTAACTTCTTCCGCGTTGACCTGATCAAAATTCAGCTTCGAAGCCACGAGTACATTCACCCGATCCGGCCCAACTATACTCCCGAGAAACATTTTCACGCTTTTTTCGATATCACTTTCGTATTTGCGCTGGATCGCCAGGTTATCCTGAATCGCTCCTGCCGCTCCGGCTCCAAAGCCGTTGCCTGCATTCGAAGCGTACAATTCGGTGTTATCGCTTGTAATCGTAATATTGTCAACAGGCAGATTCGGCACCGATGTCTTGACGAGATTGAAGTAGCCGTCTACAACTTCCTGACTTGGCCGGTAACCCGGTTTGAAAGTCATGACGACGGAAGCAGACGCCTGCTCCTGATCTTCGCTGCTCGCAAACAAACTTTCTTTCGGCAGGTTGATCAGCACTTTCGCGGTATCCACACCACTCATCATTCTCAGCAGCGATTCAATTTCTCCATTTAAGGCGCTGTTGTATTTGACGTCGAATTCATTTTCGGTCATTCCCAGAGCCGAAGTGGTCGTTCCGAACATTTTGTTGAAACCGACCGAACCGTTCTGAATGATCCCCTGCGATCCGATATCCACACGAACTCTCGCGGCATCCGTACTCGGTACCGACAAAGTCGTACCGTCAGCGCCAAGTTTGTACGGAATGCTGGCCGAATCCAGATAAGTCATGGCCGCAGCCGCATCTTCGCTGTTCATATCCTGAAAAGCCACTTCATATTCCGTTTTGGAAAATTGCATGGTCAGAATTACGATGGTCAGCAGCGTAATGGCGACCGTCGATACCAGCAGTCCCTTTTGGGTTTTGCTGAGCCGGTTCCAATAGCCCAAGAGCGAATCCCTTATTCGGGTCAGTCTTTCGTTCACAATTTCACCCCACTACGCAGCATTGTACTTGACTTGCTTTCGATTACTTTTACAGTTGTGTCCGCATGATTTCCTGATACGCTTCGATGACTTTGTTTCGCACCTGCGAAGTCATTTGAAGACCGAGAAGAGCTTGTTCGGCGGTAATCATGACCTGATCCACATTCGCTTGTCCAAGCATGAATTGTTTCCCGGTCGTATCGGCCGTTTTCTCCATGTCCGATACCCCTTGAAGAGCGTCCTGCAAATACTGGCCGAAGTTCTCGATCGATTCCTGAGGCGTTGCGCCCCCGCTCTCCTGAACACCGGAAACCGCACGGTTAGCCATTTGAACCGGGTTGAACATATGGTTTTGAATCATCGCAATCTCCCTTTCTGCTAGGTCCGCTTAAGCGTCCCGCTTAAAATTTAAAGATCCGTTTATTCCTGCAGCATTACTTGCCGATCTGCATAGCTTTGGAAAGCATAGCCTTGGTCGCATTGAGAGCCGTTACATTCGCTTCATAAGAACGCGTGGCCGAAATCATGTCGACCATTTCTTTGGCGATATCCACATTCGGCATTTGGACGTATCCGTCTGTGTTCGCATCCGGGTGAGTCGGGTTATAGACCAGTTTGAACGGTTCCTGATCTTCTTGAATAGCCGTTACTTTAACTCCGCTTGCCGAACTTTTCCCTTTCATCGCCGAATTCAGCGTCTGGGCAAAAGGCGTTTGGCTGTTTTCCGAAAGGACTGCCACTTTACGCCGGTAAGGCTGGGCTTGACCGTCGACCACTTGGGCACGTGTCGAATCGGCATTCGCAATGTTCGACGAGATGATATCCATCCGAAGACGCTGTGCTGTAAGAGCCGATGCGTTAACATCAAAACCGCTGCTGATTCTCATAATTATCCGTTGCCTCCCAGCGCTGTACGCATCATTTTGATTTGATGATTCACTTCTTCGATGTACGTGTTATACCGCAGCTGGTTTTCGGCAAGAGATGTCATTTCGCTATCGATATCCACATTGTTCTTGTTGTTGTTCATCGCCGTACTGTTGTCGCTGGTAATGCGCGCGGTAGGAATGGAACCCGAAGAACCGATTGCAATATGACGCGAACTTGCCATACGCCCTTTAATCGAACTTACACCGTTCATCTCCGACTGAAGCAGGCTCTCAAAGGATACTTCGGAACGCTTGAAATAAGGCGTATCCGCATTGGCAATGTTGTTGGAAACGACCTGCTGCCTTGTGTTCGAAGCATCGATCGCGCTGCGCAGGCGGTTAAAACCGGTGTCGTTCAGGATATTCATCGATTCCACTCCTTTAGGTATTAAAAACTTGTGCGTATTAAAAACTTGTGCGTATTATAAATTATACAAAATTAACTTCGACTAAACTATTGTTTTTTTGCCCGTACTGCCGATATTTGGTGTATGAACTTGTACTTATTGCTTTAAAACCGCAATATGTCTGTCGTTATAAACTTAATAATGTCTAATCTAAGTTTCTTCGAGTTGGACCTATAAAACAATGAGAAAAAAGCCCTATCTTTCCATGGTTGGAAGACAGGGCTTTTTCTTATTTTAATCAATCCTAAGCAAGCGGCGTCCGATAGCAAAAATGAATAGGCTTACAACGCGTATACGCCGCCCAAAACGGTACCGCTCCATATTTCTTCCATTTCAAAAATATAAAATGAAAGGTCCGCCTCTACAGGATGTATTGGCTCAAATCGCGGTCCTGCGCGATATCGGACAATTTCTCCCGAACATATTCTGGCGTAATCGTCATCTGCTCAAGATTCAGTTCCGGAGCTTCGAACGACAAATCTTCAAGCAGCTTTTCCAAAATGGTATGCAGACGGCGCGCACCGATATTTTCCGTATTCTGATTCACGGAAGCGGCGATACTGGCGATTTCGTGAATCGCTTCCGCCGAGAACGAAATTTCGATATTTTCGGTTTGCAGCAGATTCACATACTGTTTGGTCAAAGCATTCTGAGGTTCGGTCAAAATGGCGATGAAATCTTCCAGCGTCAAACTCTCCAGCTCTACCCGAATCGGGAAGCGGCCTTGAAGTTCCGGAATCAAATCCGAAGGTTTGGACACGTGGAAAGCGCCGGCCGCGATAAACAGAACGTAATCCGTTTTGACAGGACCGTACTTCGTCACAACCGTCGATCCTTCCACAATGGGAAGGATGTCCCGTTGCACGCCTTCGCGGGAGATATCCGGACCGTGGCCCCGGCCTCCGCCGGCGACTTTGTCGATCTCATCGATAAAGATGATTCCGGCCTGTTCGGCCCGGCGTACCGCTTCCTGATTCACGTCGTCCATGTCGATCAGCTTCGATGCTTCTTCCTGGGTCAGGGCTTTACGGGCTTCTCGGATCGGAAGCTTGCGGCGTTTGCTCCGCTTGGGCATGAAGTTCCCGAGCATTTCCTGAATATTCATGCCCATCTGGTCGTTTCCTTGCCCGGCCAGCATATCGAACATATTCGGCATCGCATCTTCGACATCGATCTCGATCACATCGTCTTCGAGTTTTCCGGCAAGCAGCTCAAAACGAATCTTCCGGCGGCGTTCGCTGAGCGTGCCTTCTTCATAACGCGTTTTCTCCGGTTCGGGTTCGGAAGGCGTTTTGCCCTGGCCTCCAAACAGCATTTCGAACGGGTTGCGCTGGGAAGATGAAGATTTGGAAGCCGGTGCGAGAATTTCGACGATCCGTTCGTTGGCCATCTCTTCCGCACGGTCTTTCACTTTTTCCGTACGTTCCGCTTTGACCATCCGGATCGAAGTTTCGACCAGATCGCGAACCATCGATTCCACGTCACGGCCGACATAACCCACTTCCGTGAATTTGGTTGCTTCGACTTTGATAAAAGGCGCGCCTACCAGCTTTGCCAGCCGGCGTGCAATTTCCGTTTTGCCGACGCCCGTAGGTCCAATCATGAGGATGTTTTTCGGCACGACTTCGTCACGAGCTTCTTCGGACAGCAGGCTGCGGCGATATCGGTTGCGCAGGGCAACGGCTACCGAACGTTTCGCATTCTTCTGTCCTACGATGTACTTGTCCAGTTCCGACACGATTTCACGCGGTGTCAGGGCTTCGTTTTTCATGACCATACCCTCCACTCCTTGGTCTATACGCCGCTTCGTTCGTCCGCTGCCGGACTTTGTAGAAACGGACGTACCCACCTGTAATTGGCATTAAAGTTCTTCGACAATAATATTATCGTTCGTATAGACACAAATCTCGGCCGCGACTTTCAACGATTCAAAAGCGATCTCTTTGGCTTCCAGATCCGCATGACGCTTGAGTGCTCTTGCTGCGGACAAAGCGAAGTTGCCTCCCGAACCGATTGCGATAATATCGTCGTCCGGCTCGATAATCTCTCCGTTGCCCGAAATCAGCAGCATGCCGTCTTTATCCATAACGATCATCAGGGCTTCAAGCTTGCGCAGCATCTGGTCGGTACGCCATTCTTTGACCAGTTCGACGGCTGCACGCTG
Source organism: Saccharibacillus qingshengii (assembly GCF_013185195.1). Classification (GTDB taxonomy): domain Bacteria; phylum Bacillota; class Bacilli; order Paenibacillales; family Paenibacillaceae; genus Saccharibacillus; species Saccharibacillus qingshengii. The sequence continues at coordinate 220,820 of NZ_JAAZWC010000003.1, read as the reverse complement.
CAGATTGCCTTGATGCTCTTCCAGTTTACCTTCGAATTTTTCGAACAAAGTGATCGCATCTCCGACAGAGCCGGCGAATCCGGCCAACACTTGACCGCGGTACAATCTGCGCACTTTTTTCGCATGCTGCTTCATGATGACGTTCTGTCCCATGGTTACCTGGCCGTCGCCGGCTATGGCCGCTTTACCGTTTTTGCGCACTGCGCAAATGGTCGTCGCGTGAAACGAAATTTCCATCGTGATCCTCCTCTTTCTGCGGCGCGATCAACCGCGGACGGCGTGCAGCGAATGTTCCGCTATAAAAGCCGTCAGCGAGTCGAGTGCGCGCATGGCCAGAGCTTCGTTTTTTTCTTTTTTGTTGCGGATTTTCTGTTCCGGTTTCGGCAGCAGTCCAAAATTGGCGTTCATCGGCTGGAAATGATCCGGATCGGCTGTCGTGATATAACGCGCCATTCCGCCAAGCGTCGTTGCTTCCGGGAAAACGATCGGCTCACGGCCAAGGGCCAGATGTGCCGCATTGATTCCCGCAATCAGACCCGACGCCGCCGATTCGACGTAGCCTTCCACGCCGGTCATCTGCCCTGCAAAAAACAGATTCGGTTTGTTTTTGCACTGATAGGTAGGTTCCAACAGCTTCGGCGAATTGATGAACGTATTGCGGTGCATCACCCCGTAGCGCACAATGTCCACGTTCTCCAGACCCGGAATCATCCGGAATACCCGTTTTTGTTCGCCCCACTTCAGATGCGTCTGGAAACCGACCAGATTGTAGAGCGTACCCGCCGCATTGTCCTGCCGCAGCTGCACCACGGCAAACGGATTTTTGCCGGTGCGGGGATCCGGCAGTCCAACCGGCTTCATCGGACCGAACAAAGCGGTCTGCCGACCTCTTTGCATCATGACTTCGATCGGCATGCAGCCTTCGAAATAGATTTCTTTTTCGAACTCTTTCAACTCCGCTTTTTCCGCCGTAATCAGCGCTTCGTAAAAGCGATCGAATTCTTCTTCGGTCATCGGGCAGTTGAGGTAAGCCGCTTCTCCTTTATCGTAGCGGGAAGCCAGATAAACTTTGTCCATATCGATCGAATCTTTCTCGATGATCGGCGCAGCCGCGTCATAAAAGTAAAAATACTCTTCACCCATAAAGTTCCGAATCTGTGTCGACAGGGAAGGCGAAGTCAAAGGGCCGGTCGCGATAACCGTAATGCCGTCTTCCGGAATCTCGGTTACTTCTTCTTCGCGCACATCCACCAGCGGATGTTCTTTTAGCGCCTGGGTAATCCCCCCCGAAAAAAGATCGCGGTCGACAGCCAAAGCGCCGCCCGCGGGAACGGCACTTGCGTCCGCTTTCCCGAGAACCAGCGAGTCGAGCCGGCGCATTTCTTCTTTCAATACGCCGACCGCTCCCGTAAAGCCGTTCGCCCGCAGCGAGTTGCTGCAGACCAGCTCCGCAAAATAAGAAGTATGATGCGCCGGAGTTTTCACTTTCGGCCGCATCTCGTAAAGCGTAACCGGAACGCCGCGGCTGGCAATCTGCCAAGCCGCCTCGCTTCCCGCCAGTCCCGCTCCGATAACCGTTACCCGTTGATTGCTGCTCACTTCATGTTCCCCCTATATTAAACTTCCGCCGCGTCTTCGCTGTCTTCAAGCACTTCCGTATGATCGCACGACGTACATTGAAGCTTTGTTCCCTGTTTGCTGCGTTTTTCGACCATCAGCGAACTGCATACCGGACAAGGCTTCGCCGAAGGACGATCCCACGAAACGAAATCGCATTCCGGATACTGGTCGCAGCCATAGAATATACGCCCTTTTTTACTGCGGCGTTCCACTACATGTCCTTCTTTGCATTTTGGACAAGTCACGCCGATATTTTTGATGATTGGGCGTGTATTGCGGCAGTCCGGGAAACCGGAACAAGCCAGGAACTTGCCGAACCGTCCCATTTTGTACACCATCGGTTTGCCGCATTTGTCGCACACTTCATCCGAAACTTCATCCTGAATTTCGATTTCTTTCATTTCTTCTTCGGCAAATTCGAGACGTTTCTCGAACGTACCGTAGAATTCCTGCAGAACCCGAACCCATTGTTCTTCGCCGTCTTCTACATGGTCAAGACTTTCTTCCATGTGCGCGGTGAACTCGGCATCCAGAATTTCCGGGAAAAATTGTTCCATCTGCTCGTTGATCAGCTCTCCGAGTTCCGTCGGCATGAATTTCTTTTCTTCGATGGCGACGTAACCGCGTTTTTGGATGGTTTCCAAAGTAGGGGCATACGTACTCGGACGTCCGATTCCCAGCTCTTCCAGCGTTTTAACCAGGCGCGCTTCCGTATATCTTGGCGGCGGCTGCGTAAAATGCTGTTTCGGCTCGATCTCTTTGTTTTCGAGTTTGTCGCCTTTCGCAAGTGCCGGCAGGAATTTGTCTTCTTCCACGCTGCCGTCGTCGTTGCCTTCCACATAGACTTTCATGAAACCCTGGAACCGGACTTTCGAGCCTACCGCCCGGAAAGTCGCGCTGCCCGCGGCAATGTCCACCGACAGCGTATCGAGCACTGCCGACGACATCTGACTGGCCACGAAACGTTCCCAGATCAACTTGTACAACCGGAACTGATCGCGGCTCATCGATGCTTTTACCGATTCGGGATCGCGATCCATCGAAGTCGGACGAACCGCTTCGTGCGCATCCTGCGAGCCTGCGGACTTTTTGGAATATTGACGCGGCGTTTCCGGCGAGAATTCCGCTCCGTACCGTTCGGTGATAAACGCTTTGGCTTCTTCCTGGGCGCTGCCTGCGATCCGGGTAGAGTCGGTACGCATATACGTAATCAGACCGACGGTTCCTTCTTTGCCCAAGTCGATCCCTTCGTACAGCTGCTGGGCTACCGACATGGTCTTGGCTGCACGGAAGTTCAGCTTGCGCGCGGCTTCCTGCTGCAGCGAACTTGTAGTGAACGGCGGCGAAGGATTCCGCTGGCGTTCTCTTTCCTTGACTTCGCTTACCGTAAAGTCTTTCCCTTTGAAAACGGCCATGACTTCCTGCACTTCCTGCTCGCTGTGCAGTTCTTTCTTGCTGCCGTCCAATTGGTGGAACTTGGCTTCGAATTCGTTGCCTTTCACAGCCAATTTGGCCGTAATGCTCCAGTATTCTTCCGGCGTGAATTCCGAAATCTCGTTTTCACGGTCAATGATCAATTTGACGGCCACGGATTGTACACGTCCGGCGGACAGTCCTTTTTTGACTTTTTTCCACAGCAGCGGACTGATCTTGTAGCCGACCAGCCGGTCCAAAATGCGGCGGGCCTGCTGGGCGTTAACCAGATCCATATTAATGGGTCTTGGCGTCTTGAACGCATCTTTGACCGCCTGTTTGGTGATTTCGTTGAAGACGACTCGGCAGTCCTGCGTATTGTCCAAATCGAGCGCGTGCGCCAGATGCCAGGCAATTGCTTCCCCTTCACGATCGGGGTCGGCCGCGAGATACACTTTTTTCACTTTTTTGCTGGCGTCTTTCAGTTCTTTAAGGATAGAACCTTTGCCGCGTATCGTAATGTATTTTGGATTGAATTCGTTCTCGACCTCGACGCCAATTTGGCTTTTTGGAAGATCCCGGATGTGTCCCATAGAAGCTTTAACGATAAATTTACTGCCTAAGTACTTGCCGATCGTTTTTGCCTTTGCGGGCGATTCCACGATGACGAGCGCATCCGCCATAGGTTCGTCCTCCTCTCAGGTTGTGCAAGCGCGGCTTTTCGGACCTCATGTCCTGAACCGCGACGTTTCTTCGGATATTGCGTTGATGAATGTTGGATAGATTTAGGGTCGGAGTTAGCCGTTCGGTTCTCCTACCCATGTATAAACGGCACCGGAGAGCGACCTTACCTGGCTTTTTATGATTAACGATAGCAGAACGGAATGTAAAAGTCCAAAGTCCCACGACGTCTTCCGCTGCAGCTCGTCGATGCTGGCATCCCCTTGCTCCAATATAACGTATATCTTCCGCTCCTCTTTTGTCAATTTTTCATGTCTCTCTTTTTTTGCAGGGCGCTGCGCGGACGGAATGAACAAATGCGCATACTCTTCCAAAATGTGATCCGCGCTGCCACAAGGTTTTGCTCCGTTTTTGATCAATTCAAAAGTTCCTGCGCTTTTCGGCGAAGTGACGGGACCCGGCACAGCGAAGACGTCGCGGCAGGCTTCGAGTGCATAATCGGCCGTAATCAGCGAGCCGCTTTTCTCGGCCGCCTCCACAATCAGCACCCCGCGCGACAAACCGGCGATGATCCGGTTGCGCAGCGGAAACAATCCCGGAGAAGGGCGCGTGCCCGGCGGGAATTCCGAAACGATCAGCCCCTGCTCGGCAATATCGCGGTGAAGCTGCCGGTGTTCCGGCGGATAGGCGATATCGGGACCCGCACCAAGTACCGCAATAGTCGCCCCTCCGCGCTTCAACGCTTCCCGGTGGCAGCAGCCGTCTATCCCCCGTGCCATCCCGCTTACCAGGCATACACCCTGCTCCGCCAACGACCCGGCAATCCGTTCGCAGACGATTTTCCCGTAGGAGGTCGGAGCGCGCGTACCCACGATAGCGATTCCGAATTCATGCAGAAGTTCCCGCCTTCCGACCGTGTACAGGATCCAGGGAGGTTTGGCGGTTTCCTTCATTAAAGTAGGATAAGCGTCATCGTAAAAAGAAATCGGCTCGATCCCGAGCTTCTCCAACTGCAGGGCACGGTCATGGGCCAAGCCTATATTCAGCTGTCCCGCGGCGAGCGCGGATTTACTGTCCGCTCCCAACGCGATCCATTCCCGTTCGGTCATTCCAAACAGCCGATCATAAGGAATCTGCTGCCTGGAAACGATTCTTACCAAACTGTAAAGGCTCTGCCAGCCGATTCCTTTCGTTTCGTGAAGTGCCATCAACCATAAAGCTTCGGGCAAGGGCTGCCGGATCATGGATATTCATCCTCCTTGAGTGATTTGGCAAAAGCAAAAAAAGGCAGCCTTTCTTCCCATAGGGAAAGAAAGGCTGCCTGCCTTGTTTTGATTACTATTTAAGGTTCATGTGGCTTGGACCGCAAATGCCACGTCGATCAACCTGCCGTGAACGTCTCCAGCACACCGCGTTCTTCGAGTACGGCTACAAGAGTCGCGCCCATTTCGGCCGGAGTCGGAGCAACGCGAATGCCGCATTCTTCCAACTTGGCGATTTTTTCGGCTGCCGTACCTTTGCCGCCCGAGATGATCGCGCCGGCATGGCCCATGCGTTTGCCTTCAGGCGCGGTAGCGCCGCCGATGAAGCCTACGACCGGTTTGGTCATATTGGCTTTCACCCATTCGGCTGCTTCTTCTTCCGCCGTACCGCCGATTTCGCCGATCATGACAACGGCCTGCGTGCCTTCGTCATCGTTGAACATCTTCAGAATGTCGATGAACTCCGAACCTTTGACCGGGTCTCCGCCAATGCCGACCGCAGTCGACTGGCCGATACCGCGCGTCGTCAGCTGGTGTACCGCTTCATACGTCAGCGTTCCGCTGCGGGAAACGACGCCCACTTTGCCGGCTTTGTGGATATAGCCCGGCATAATGCCGATTTTGCAGGCTTCCGGCGTAATGACGCCCGGGCAGTTCGGCCCGATCAGGATCGTCTTTTTGCCTTCCATGTAACGCTTGACCTTGACCATATCCAGTACCGGAATGCCTTCCGTGATACAGATGACCAATTCAAGCTCGGCGTCGACCGCTTCCAGAATGGAATCCGCGGCGAATGCCGGCGGAACGTAAATGACGCTCGCCGTAGCACCCGTGGCTTTTACCGCGTCGTTGACCGTGTTGAAGACCGGCAGTTTAACGGTGCTGCCGTTCTCCAAGGTGATCTCGATATCGGTACCGCCTTTGCCCGGCGTTACGCCGCCGACCATTTGAGTGCCGTATTCGAGGGCGCCTTTGGTATGGAAAAGCCCTGTCTCGCCCGTAATGCCCTGTGTAATGACCTTCGTATTTTTATCCACCAGAATACTCATGTCCGATCCACATCCTCCGTATAAATTCGGTTTGCGAAGCTGAAGCCCAAGGAATTAAAGTCCTGCGCGTTAAGCGCTTAGTCCGTATTAACGGACCAGCTCAACGATTCGCTGTGCGCCGTCGGCCATCGAGTCCGCCGAGACGATATTCAGTCCCGATTCGTTCAAGATTTTCTTGCCCAGCTCAACGTTCGTGCCTTCCAGACGCACGACAAGCGGCTTGTCCAGCTTGATCTGCTTCGCGGCTTCAACTACACCGTCCGCAATGACGTCGCAGCGCATAATGCCTCCGAAAATATTGATGAAGATGCCTTTGACCTCGGGATCGGACAAAATGATCTTGAAGGCTTCGGTTACCTTTTCCTTCGTTGCACCGCCCCCTACGTCCAGGAAGTTGGCGGGTTCGCCGCCGTAGTATTTGATAATATCCATGGTGGCCATGGCCAGGCCCGCACCGTTAACCATACAGCCGATATTGCCGTCCAGCGCAATATAACTCAGGTCGAACTTGGACGCCGCGATTTCTTTCTCGTCTTCTTCATCCAGATCGCGCAGCGCCAAAATGTCTTTGTGGCGGAACAGGGCGTTGGAATCGAAGTTGAGCTTGGCATCGAGCGCCATCACGTCGCCGCCGCCGGTCACGACCAAAGGATTGATCTCGGCGATCGAGCAGTCTTTGTCAATGAACGCTTCGTACAGCGCCAGCATGAACTTCGCCGCTTTGTTGACGAGCTCTTTCGGAATATTGATCGCATACGCCAGACGACGGGCCTGGAACGTCTGCAAACCGACAGCCGGGTCGACCACTTCACGGAAGATCTTCTCGGGCGACTTGGCCGCCACTTCTTCGATCTCCGTTCCGCCTTCTTCCGAAGCCATCAGCACGACGCTGCCGGTTCCCCGGTCCACGACGACGCCAATATAATACTCTTTCTTGATATCGCAGCCTTCTTCAATGAGAAGCCGCTTGATCTCTTTGCCTTCCGGACCTGTCTGATGGGTCACGAGCACCTTGCCGATCAATTCTTCGGCGTAGGTCCGCACTTCATCCAGACTTTTGGCGATCTTGACCCCTCCGGCCTTGCCTCGTCCGCCCGCGTGGATCTGCGCCTTAACGACGACGACTGGACTTCCGAGCTCGCGGGCTGCGTCAACGGCTTCCGCCGCACTGAACGCCACTTTACCGCGCGGCACGGAAACTCCGTACTGCTGCAAAACTTCTTTGCCTTGATATTCATGGATATTCATGTGTGAATCCTCCTATCAAATTGGCTCGCACCAGGCGGGTTGCCAGGCAGAAAAAGTACAACCTCAATCATTATAGCACGAGTGACAATCAAAATTGAAACGCTTTCTTAAAATTCGAACTATTCCGCTTTTTTCGACATTTTTTTCAATGCCCGATCCGCTCTTTAAACCAAAGTCCGCGCGATCCGACAAAAAGCCCTAATCCGCTCAACCGCGGGCATGCAAAAAACCGGAACCCCCAAGGGTCCCGGCTGCTTTATTCGATCAGAGCCGCTATAAAAAAACGGATTTATTTTCCCGACGAAGATACGTTTGCCTGATGCGCACGTGCCAGCAGATTCTGGAATCGGCCCAGCAGTTCTACAAATTCCGGTACGTCCATATTCAGATCCTTGGCGAGACATTCCGGAATGGGAGCGGCTTTGTCTTGCAGCTCGCGTCCTTGTTCCGTCAGCGAAATAAACACTTTGCGCTCGTCTTCCGTCGATCGTTTGCGTGACACAAAACCGGCATTCTCCAACCGCTTAAGCAGCGGAGTCAATGTACCCGAGTCCAAAAACAGCTCCTCGCCCAACTCTTTGACCGTTCGTTCGTCCTGCTCCCACAATACGATCAGTACGAGATACTGCGAATACGTTACGCCCAGCGATTCCAGGTAGGGCTGATACATCTTCGTAATCTCGCGCGAGCTGGCATAAATCGAGAAGCACAGCATATTATCCAGCTGAAGCTGTGGATATTCGTTAACCTTGCTCATTCTGCGCACTCCTCTCCTTGCTTCGGTTACTTCCGAATTTGATGTACAAACATAATCGCATTAAATTTGATTGTTGTAAATACGTTTGACGCGAATTATGTAAAAAACCCGCTTATTGACTTACTCGGCAGCTGGCTTACAATAAAGAAAGAACGATTCCGAAAAAGAGGAAGCACCCTTTTCGAGGCCTGCGAGGCAACTCTGCCATCCTGTGAAACGAGGTGTTTTTTGTTATGTATGGAAAAAGTTATAGTGCCTGCCTGTACGGTGTAGACGGCTTTATTGTCGAAGTGGAAGTGGATATCGCGAACGGACTGCCCCAGACAACGATCATCGGTCTGCCCGACTCGGCGATCCGGGAATCGACGGACCGTGTCAAAGCGGCGCTCAAGAACTGCGGATTCCGCTTCCCGAACCGTCGGGTCACCATCAATCTGGCACCGGCCGATCTGCGAAAAGAAGGTTCTTCGCTTGATCTGGCGATCGCGCTGGGCATTCTGCTCAGCGACGAACAGCTGAGTCTGCCGGATGGCCGGCGCTTCGTCGCGGTCGGCGAACTGTCGCTCGACGGCGCTCTCCGCCCCGTCCCTGGCGTTCTGGCCATGGCCGACTGCGCACGGCGCCAAGGATTCGATGCCATGCTCGTCCCGCCCGGGAACGCGGACGAAGCTTCGCTCACCGGCGGCCTTGCCGTTCACGCGCTGCCGCACCTGAGCCTGCTCGTTCCCGAGCAGGAACGCGCGGAACTGGCTTCGGGCAAAGAAAAACGCTATACCTTTGATGCGGCAGGCCTGCTGCACAAACCCGGCCGCTCCGCCGATCCGTCGGAAACGGCTGCCGCGAACGAAGATTACGTGGACGTGCTGGGTCAGGAGCAGGCCAAACGCGCACTGACGATTGCAGCAGCCGGGATGCACAACATTCTGCTGTCGGGACCGCCCGGAACCGGAAAAACAATGCTGATCAAACGGCTGCCCGGCATCATGACGGAGCTGACCGACAGCGAAGCGCTGGAAGCGACCAAAATTCTCAGCGCGGCCGGCCGGCTGCAGAGCGCACGCGCACGCCAGGGCTTGGTTCGTCTTCGGCCGTTCCGTTCCCCGCACCACACCATTTCGCCGTCGGGTCTTGCCGGAGGAGGATCGATTCCGCGTCCGGGAGAAGTCAGTCTGGCCCATCGCGGTGTGCTGTTTCTGGATGAGCTGCCCGAATTTTCGCGCGGAGCGCTCGAGGTACTGCGCCAACCGCTGGAAGACCGCAATGTGACAATCAGCCGCGCCCGCGCCGCTTTCACGTTCCCGGCCCATTTTATGCTGGCATGCTCCATGAACCCCTGCCCCTGCGGCGGAGGTCCGGGGCAAGACGGAACTTCTTCCTGCGTCTGCTCGCCGGCGGCCATCGCCCGTTATCGCGCCCGGATTTCCGGTCCGCTTCTCGACCGGATCGATATGCAGGTCGAAGTTCCGCGGCCTTCCACGAATGAACTGTCCGCATCGGGTACGTCTTCCGCCGCGCTGCGTATCCAGGTGGAAGCGGCTGCCCGGCGGCAGCGGGAACGCTACCGATCGCTGGGGATACAGGTGAACAGCGACCTTAGCGGTGCGGCGCTGCGACGATATGCGGCTCCCGGAAAAGAAGCCCGGCTGCTGCTGGATACCGCGATCGGCGCCATGGGACTCAGCATGCGTTCGCGCGATCGTATCCTTAAATTGGCGCTGACCATTGCGGATCTGGCGGACTCCGATGAAATCCGAAGCGAACATATCGCCGAAGCGCTTCAGTACCGGCAGCTGGATCGCAAAATGCCCGAATAAATTTGGGCATGCAACGCCAAAAAGCGGATTTCCGCCATGGACGGGACAGGAGAGCCTCCGGTCCGGCCATCACGGGAAATCCGCATCGCTAGCGATCTTCAATTCCGCCCCTCTCTCTACAGGGACCGTTCAAAAAGCTTCTTCGATATGCTCCAGAGAACGAATCTCGAGATTTCTTCCCAGCATAACCGCAATCACATCGAAACGGATCAGACGATCCGACCATCCGGCACGCTGGAGATAAATTTCGGCTGTTCGTCTGACTTTGTGGATTTTGCGGGCATCCACCGACTCGGCAGGCAGACCGAAGCCGCTGCCGCTCCGGCTGCGCACTTCGACGAACAATACCGTTTCTCCCCGGGTCGCAATCACGTCCAGTTCACCCGACCGGCAGTTCCAGTTGCGCTCCACCAGCTGCCAACCCTGCTGTTGGATATACAAAGCCGCCGCATCTTCGGCGGCTTTTCCTTTGTCTTTGCGGGTAGGAGGCGATGATTTGCCGGATTCGGCAAACGCGTTTTGCGGCGGGGCGGAGAATTCCTTCATTGCCCGATTCTCCTTGCCGCTTCGCGGTCGCTGCGATAAACGAACGAGAGCAGCTCGGCGACAAGTCCGTACAGTTCGGCCGGAATCTGCTGATCCAGATCAAGCTTCGACAGCACTTCGACCAAGGCGGCATCTTCCTGGATCGGCACACCGGCTTCCTGGGCACGGGCGAGAATCGCTTCCGCGATCGTACCGCTGCCTTTGGCTACGACGCTTGGAGCGGCCATCTGCTCCGGAGAATACTTGAGGGCAACCGCGCGTTTTCGCGCCGTTTCTTCAGGTTTGGCTTCTTTCATATTTTCACATCCACTCCCCGGTAAGACGACGGAACAAAAGACAAGGGAGTTCCGCTCTCTCCCGCGGCACCTTCCGCACGCTGGGGCAGGGTATCCGTCCGCAGCGCCATCAGCTGGTACCCGGCCGATTCCAGCGCAGAAGCAATCTGCGGCTGTCCGGCTTCAAGCAGCGGACGCACCCATTCTTCGTCGTTGCGAAAATTAAGACTGACTTTGCGGTCGACGACCTGAACGTCCACCACCGTATGACCCAGCGCTTTCATGTCCAGGTCGAACCACAGGCGGCAGTTCGAAGCATCGAGTTCGCCTTTGGCCCCCCGTCTTGATTCGATCTGGACCGAAGCGGTCTGATTGCCGTCGGGGCCTACAAACGGGAGAAACATCGTCACTTGGGCAAACGGAGCCGTACGATCCGTATTCAGCAGCAGCTGCTGTCCGGTCAACTGCTGAACGGCCTGCTGCGCCGCGTCTTTTACTGCGGCCGGGAGCGTATCCGAAGCGGAGAGCTGGAGCAGCAGCGACTTGAGCGTCTCGCGCACTTCGGCAGCGGCCGGCGCGGCGCCCGCCGGTTGGGCGGTTCCGGCGGAAGGAAGTTCGCTGCCCAGGCGCGTATTCTCGCCCTGCACACCGCGCAGTACTTGATCTGCGGCGGCCCGAACGGCCGCGGAAATGCCGGGCGGCGTGTCGGTATTCGCCGCAGCCGGAGGGACGGCAGCGGCATTTGCCGTTGGCACAGGCGCTGACGGTACAGGCGGCTGTACAGCCGCCCGGGGTTCCGGCTGCGGCGATGCAGCGGCCGGTGCCGATTGGGCGGCCGCAGGCTGCGCCGCAGCGGGCGCAGGCGGTGCCGTGTTTATCAGCGTCGAACGCGCGGCCTGCTGCTCGTGCTCCGCGCCGAGCATCTTGAGCAGACGGCCGACCCAGGGAGCGTTCTCCGCTCCGTCTGGCGGTGCCTGCTGCGGAGCCGCTTGGGCGGCAGCGGCAGACGGCTGCCCCGCCGCTGCCGTACTTCCGGCGGCGGCGGAATGCAGTTCGCCGAGCAGCGCCTGCACTTTGCGCAGCAGGACGGCATCCGGCGAAGCGGACGCCGTTCCGTTCGCCGCGGCGGTTCCCTGCGCCGCGCGGCTGTCCGCGGCGAACGCCGGAGCGGCCTGCGGAGCCGCCGCTGCCGGCGCTTGGGCCGCGCCGGCTTTGCCTGCCGCGGAAGCTGCGCTGTCCGCGGCTGTGGGCGGACCGAAAGCCCCTGCAGCGGCTTTCGGTCCGCCCGCTTCGCCGGTGCCGGTTCCTGCACCGGCAGGCGCCTGGGCGGCCGAGCGGGCCTGCGCAGCCGGCCCGCTCTCCTCGCTGCCGAGCTGTCCGGCAGCGGCAGTCATGCCCGCGCCGGAAGCTGCCGGCGGCGCGGCGGGGCTTGCGCTGCCCGAGGCTGCGGCAGCTGCACCCGGCGTTGGTGCCGCCGAGGTTTGGCCGCCGGCTGCAGCGGCGCCCGGTGCGCTTCCTGCAGGCCCTGTCAGGCCTGCTGTGCCTGCCTGCCCGCCGGCGTTACGACCCGGCAGCGCAGACTCTTCGCCGGCCGAATCTCCCAGCTGTGCCAGTACGGCCGCAACCTGCTGTTCCAGATTCTGGAGTACCGCGGAAGCGGGAGGCCCAAACACAGCCTGCTGCATACCGGCGATACTCTGCGGCGTGACCGGGAGGCCGCGCTGCTGCAAAATCCCGATCGAACGGACCCACTGCTGCGCATCGACCGCAGCCGGTTTTTGTGCCAGCAGATTGCGTACATCTGCGGCTTGTTCGCGGGTGAGCGGAATCTCGGCCTGCTGCATCATCCGAACGAGTTCGCGGTTCTGCTTATTGTCCGGCAGCGCCAGCTGCTTCAGTGTGTCCTCCATCGACTGGGCGCCTGCGGCGGCACCTGGAGGAGCCGATACCGGCTTCATGACAACCGAACCGTCTTCGGCGGCGGGCTGAACCTGCATAAAAGCGGTCTGGCCTGCCTGCAGCGGCGTTTCCAGCTTCGCATTTACTTTGACGCCCTGAATCTGAATCACCGCTTCTTTGCCATCTTCGGATACCGATTGAACAACGCCGCGCACAACCTGTCCTTCGCGCAGATCCAACTGTTTCACTTCGCCGGGCTTGGCATCCCCAATCATACTTTTGAATAACGATCCGATATTCATCTCGCTCACCTCGCTTTCCCTGTTCGTAGCTGCCCGTTCACGGACAAACCCTTCTATACCGATATATCGGAAAAACATCCCCGCTCGTTAAGAATCCGGTCCCAAATATCCGATTCTATCGCAGCTGTTCGTATTCGGCTTTCATTTTCACCAAAAAACTCTGCCGGTGCAAAGAGCTGATTCCGAGTTCGAGAATACGCTCGCGGTGCGCAGCCGTACCGTAACCTTTGTGTACCGCAATGCCGTAACCGGGGTAGTCCCGTTCCCACTCTCCGGCGCACAGACGATCCCGGGTCACTTTCGCAATGATAGACGCCGCTCCGATACTTTGGCTGAGCGAATCCCCTTTGATGATCGCGCGCTGCGGCAGATCCACCTGAATCGTCTCCGCATCGACAAGCAGAGCCTGAACCTCGACGTTTAACGCTTCCACGGCTATCTTCATCGCAAGGCGGGAGGCTTGTTTGATATTGATCCGGTCAATCGTTTCCGCGTCGACGCGGCCTATTCCGATAGCTACCGCTTCTTCTGTAATGATGCCATACAGCTCATCGCGCTTTTTCTCCGACAGTTTTTTGGAATCGTCGATTCCTTCGATCTTGAGTCCCGTCGGCAAAATAACCGCGGCCGCTACCACATCGCCAAACATGCAGCCCCGTCCGACTTCGTCCACGCCGGCAATCCGTTCGTATCCTTCCGCCCACAGTTCTTTCTCCAGAGCCAGACGGTCAATTTCCACTTTTTCCTTTTTCGGTTTGGGCGGGCCGTCCGCTCCTTTTTTGGTTTTGGGCATGTGAATCTCCTCCGTTTTCTTTATATTAACGCACTTATCTTGTCCAGTTCGATCCGTATGTAAAAAGGACCGCCGCAGCAGCCGCAGCGACCGCCGGGAATGTTCGGCATACGAACATTCCCCCGTGCGATCCATGCTCCTGATTCGACGATCCTCTAACGCGCTGCCTGCGCGGTTTACTGCGGGTACATACAGCTGATGATCCGATAGGGCGCGAAGCCCTAAAACGGTTCTTCGAGCGAGAAACGGCCCATTTTGCCGGCACGAAGTTCCCGGAGGAACAGAATCGAAGCCTTTTGCAGATCGACTCGTCCTCCGCTCATCAGACAGCCTCGCTTGCGGCCGATCCCTTCCATAATCCGGACAATTTCATCCGCATCATCGAACGTTTCCGGGCGTTCGCCGAGCACGAAACGCTCCGACAAACGGCCCCAGTAATGTTCCGCAAAATACTTGATTGCAAAGAAAGTGACTTCTTCCACGTTCAGCACGTCTTCTTTGATCGCACCGGTTACCGCAAGCTTCATGCCGACGTTCTGATCTTCGAACTTCGGCCACAAAATGCCCGGCGTATCGAGCAGTTCCATCTCTTTGCCGACTTTGATCCACTGCTGGCCTTTGGTTACGCCCGGACGGTCGCCCGTCTCGGCGATACTTTTGCCGGCAAGGCGGTTGATCAGCGTAGACTTCCCGACGTTGGGAATCCCGACAATCAACGCCCGGATCGCACGCGGGTTCATGCCTTTGGCGATCTGGCGGTCTATTTTTTCCTGCAGCAGCAGTTTGGCCTGAATCGAAATATCTTTCATGCCGCGTCCGCCCGAAGAATCGGTCTCGATCGCCGTGTGGCCTTCTTCGCGGAAATAGTCGATCCACTTTTTCGTCATTTCAGGATCCGCCAGGTCCGACTTGTTCAGCAGGATCAGGCGGGGTTTGTCTTTTAAAATATCACCGATCATCGGGTTGCGGCTGGACAGCGGAAGTCGGGCATCAAGCAGCTCGATCGCAAGATCGATCAGACTCAGCTTCGCTTCGATCTGTCTGCGCGCACGGGTCATGTGACCGGGAAACCATTGGATTGTCATAACGGTGTTTCACCTCTCTTGGCGGCCGGCCGCTCTACTGAACGCGGCCCGGCCTGTCATGCTCCGCCTGCCGTCTTACGGCCGAAGGCGCTTAATGGTTAACGATATGCAGGTCGCTGAACGGCCAGAAGACCAGATCCGCACGGCCGGTAATATCGCCGTAAGGAACGTAGCCGATCATACGGCTGTCCTTGCTGTTGGGACGATTGTCGCCCATAACGAACACGTGCCCTTCAGGAACCGTTCCGTCCGGGAATTTCGAGTTCGGAAAATTCGTGTTGTTGTTGTAAGTTACGTTGTTGGCGTGAGCCTCGTCCAGCACACCCTGAATATAAGGCTCGCTGATGATCTTGCCGTTGACCGTCACTTCGTCGCCTTCGACCTTGACGGTATCGCCCGGCAGCGCAATCACCCGTTTGATAAATTCCTTGTTGTCTTCGGAAGGCACTTTGAAAACGATAACCTCGTCTTTTTTCGGAGGACGGATGTCGTAAAGAATCTTGTTGACGATAACCCGCTCGCTGTCATGAAAATTCGGCTGCATCGAGGACCCGTCGACCATGTAAGGCGCAAACAGCAGCCAGCGGATCACAAAGACCAATACCAGCGCGATCGCGATCGCCTTTACCCACTCGAGCGTCTCGCTTTTCACTTTATTCTTCGGATTTTTAGGCGCTTCTTCCGATGACTGCGCGGGATGGTTCACGTTTTCTTCCATAGCTTGCCCTCTCCTTACGGTTAATATCCAAACATCAGCATTTTGCAAAAACGTCCGACAGCGAAGCGTCACCTCGCGCCGTCCGGTTTTGAGAAATGCTCATATTTCCGGAGGTTTTGGGAATAAAACGAAAGGAGCTTGTTTCCAAGCTCCCCATTTTCGTCCGCTCTTTTCCCGAAACGGGAAATTAACGACGAACTTCTTTAATTCTTGCTGCTTTACCGCGCAGATCACGCAGGTAGTACAGTTTCGCGCGACGAACTTTACCGTAACGCACGACTTCGATTTTGTCGAGTTTAGGCGAGTTGATCGGGAAAGTTCTTTCCACGCCCACGCCGTAAGAGATCTTACGAACTGTGAAAGTTTCGGCAATGCCGCCACCTTTGCGCTTGATCACAACACCTTCAAACAACTGGATACGTTCGCGAGTTCCCTCGATAACCTTAACGTGCACTTTCAAAGTGTCGCCAGGACGGAAGCTCGGAATATCTTTGCGCAGTTGTTCCTGAGTAAGAGTTTGAATCAGATTCATGTTTGTTTCCTCCTTCCACACATGCGTTCGTACGTCTTCTTCGGAAAAATTTCCGCCTCATCATTCGCAGAGGACCGCAAGATTACACAACGGATTGATTTTACCATGTATACAGGCAAAAAGGCAATAGATTAATGCAAACTTTTTCTTTTTTAACAAATCGATTATTCGGAAAAGCCCCTGCAGAGCTCGCTACCACTTGGAAGAACCCGATGAACGCCCTCCGCCTCCTTTGCCCCAGGAAGAAGATCCGCTGGAGCGTCCGCCTCCCCAGCTGGAACTGCCCGAAGAACGGCCGCCACCGCTGCGGCCGCCCGAACCGCCTCCCAGACCTCCTCCAAAACCTCCGCCTCCCCGGCTGCTCGTATTCGCACGCTGGACGGCTGTTCGATAGTCCCGTTCCATCTCGTCGAACACCTGCCGGGCATAAGCCGTTTGAGAGGCTGCTTCGTCAAACCGCCCTTCCGCGATCTGTCTCCGCGCCTCCGACTCAAAAGCTTCGTACCGCCCGATATACGAACGGGTCTGGAGATACCGGCGATAAGACGGTTCGCGGCCGAGGAACTCCCCGTTCAGCTGCTCCAACTGCCGAATGGCTTCGTTCCTTTGCTGTTCCAATTCACGGATATGCCGGGCAAAATCTGCCGCATTGCGCTCATAGGCGGCCAGCAGGGGCTCCGTTTGCAGCAGATCGACCGGTACGCGCTGCAGCGCGGCCGATACGTCTTCGCCGCCGGATTCGGCGGTATCCAGGACCCGTTCGTATTCCGGCATCCTCACGCCCATTGACCGATACGACGCACCCGCCTGGCGGAAAACGCTGCGCGCTCCTTCAAACCGCTGCTGCGCCGCCCGGTGCTGTGCTTCCAGCTCTTCGGCATAACCCAAAGCGTCGCGCATCAGCTCGCGCGAACGCGCGGTCCGTTCGTCGACCCGGTCGCTTTTTTCCCGTGCGGCTTTGTAATATTGGACCTGCGGGTTGAGTGCCGAGCGGATTTCCGGCAGCAGACGCCGAATCTCTTCCGCCGCTTGGACAATCTCTTCTTGGCGGCGGCGCTGCGAATCCAAGTGGGATTCGGCATACCGGCTGCGCAGCTGCGCCAGCCCCTGCTCGTACCGCGGTTCGAACGCTTCGACTTCCTGCAGCAGCACTTCCGCATCCCGCAGCGATTCCGCAGACGAAGTCCGGCTCTCCAGACGACGGTTCACTATCTGCTTCGCTTCTTCGATCCTTGCGGCAATTCCCTGCGCACACGCTTGGGCTGCCGGTACATCCCCGGATCGGATCAGACCCTGCAGCCGCTCCGTCTCGCCGCCCGCTTCGCTCAATACCCGGAACGGATCTTCTTCGGTCAGCTTCAACTCTTCGCGCTCCACGACCGGGCGAAGTTCGCGCTCCATACGGACGATCCGCTCGGGCCAATGCGGAGCTTGCGCTGCGATGGCGCTCAGCGTTCCCAGACTGCCGGACACTTCCTGCAGTTTGGCTGCCGCCTGTTCCGCTGGTGCGGCTGCCTGCATCACATCGAACTCGTCCAGGCCATCCGCCTGTGCAAGCAGCGCCGACGCACCCTCGAATTCACGCTGGAGGACATCCAGCGGATAGCCGGTTTCCTCGCGCAGCTTCTCAAGTTTCCGGCGCGTCTCTTCGGCAAGGATCTTGCCTTCGCTTACCCGGCGCCGCACATCCGCAAAACTTGCCGCAGCGAGCTCGTAGCGTTCGTTCAGCGCTCCGATCTTGTCTTCCCATGTCCCGACTTCGAGAGTCAGCGTATCCAAACGCTTGCGCTGGGCCCCGGAAGCAAATGTTCCCGGCCGAAACTCTTCGAGGCGCGAAGCCAGTTCTCCGCCCGCCTGATGCAGTTCAACCGTTCCCCGGCTGATCTCTTCCGCTTCCTTCAGCGTCTTGCCCTGCACAAAGCCCATCTCGACTTCGCGGAACAGATCCGACAGCATAATACCGTCCACGACGGCCGAGGCTTTCTGCTGGCGCTGCTTCAGCTCTCCGGCACGCTTTTTCACCTGCGAACCCGCGCGATACATACTGAAAGGGATATATAACACGATTCCGAGGACACCCAGGGCAAGAATCGCGTACAACCATCCTCCTCCCGCCAGGAATCCGCCGGATGCTCCGTTTCCGTTGATATACTCGGCAACGGCAAGCGCACCGGCAGCCGGCCCGTTTCTGCTCGCTTCCGGAACGAAATACCGGTCGAGAATCCGCTGCGCTTCGTTCTTGCCTCCGCTGCCCATTTCCAAGTGAACCGAATTGGGATCGCTCACGATCACAAGCAGCAGCTCGTTTTTGCCCAGCCCCCAGCTGTCATACGTTTCAGCCGATAATCTTGAGCCTTCGCTTTCACTCAACCCGCTTTCCGTCAGTACATAAATCGGACGCGATCCGTTCGACAGTTCTTTTTCCAGCTGCCGCTTCTCGTTTGTGGTGAACAGATTCGCTTCATCGGTGATGATGCCGCTTTTTTGGGGAGCTGCAGCGGTTATCGG
Organism: Saccharibacillus qingshengii; assembly: GCF_013185195.1. Lineage (GTDB taxonomy): Bacteria > Bacillota > Bacilli > Paenibacillales > Paenibacillaceae > Saccharibacillus > Saccharibacillus qingshengii. Next base: position 202,318 of record NZ_JAAZWC010000003.1, on the reverse strand, counting down.
CAGCGCCAAGGCAAACAGCAGCAGGACCGCAAACAGTGCAGGCAGAACCTTTTCTATGCGTTTTCTTCCCATGGTAAGTTCCTTCCTTTCTTTTTTCTCTATCGCCGCCGGGACCCCGTTCCTGCGTTCTTTTCTTATGTAACCTTTTTGGGAGCGGCTGTCCCTTCCAGTTTAGCATTTTCCGCGCAAAAAAGAGCGCCGCAAATCCTGCGGCGCTCCGGGCATTTCTTCTATCGGGTGAATCCGGTCTTTAATCGGTCGTAACCGAAGAAGCTTCTTCGCGTTTGAGTTCTTCCAGCCACTTCTGTTCCTGCTTCGTCAACGTCAGGCGATCGAGCAGCTCCGGACGGCGCTGCAGGGTACGCCGCAGCGATTCGCGCCGCCGCCAGGCTTCGATATGGGCGTGGTGTCCGGACAGCAGAACATCCGGGACCTGCATCCCCCGGAATTCGGTCGGCCGGGTGTAATGCGGATATTCTAGCAGTCCGGTGCTGAACGAGTCCGTGATCGCGCTGTTCTCGTTGCCGAGCACGCCGGGCAGCAGACGCACGGTACTGTCGATCATGACCATGGCCGGCAGTTCTCCGCCTGTCAGTACATAGTCGCCGATCGAAATTTCGTCCGTCACAAGTCCGATCCGGATACGCTCGTCGTATCCTTCATAATGACCGCAGATAAAAATAAGATGATCTTCCCGGGCAAACTCTTCCGCTTTCTGTTGGGTGAACGTCTCGCCCTGCGGACAAAGCAGAACGATCCGGGGCCGGGAACCTGAAGCGGCGGAAGCGGATAACGATTCTTCAGATGCAGACGCGGCTGCCGGCGCTTCTCCCGTCCGATCCGCACTGGCCGAAGAAGCGGCGTCTGCCGCCAATTCCGGTCGGCTCAGCAGATCTTCGACCGCGGCAAAAATCGGCTCGGGCTTGAGCACCATGCCTCCGCCTCCGCCGTAAGGCGTATCGTCGACCTGTCCGTGCTTATTGGTGGAATAATCGCGGAAATTCACGGCCGACAGCTTCACCAGGCCTTTGTCTCTGGCTTTGCCGAGAATACTGGCACCGAAGACGCCTTCGAACATTTCCGGAAACAAAGTGAGTACGTCGATCCGCATCAGTCAAGCAGTCCTTCCATGACTTCGATCCGTATCGTTTTTTCGGCAATATTGACGTCTTTCACGATATCTTCGATAAACGGAATCAGCAGCTCTTTGCCGCCTTTTGTTTTCACTACCCATACATCATTGGCACCCGGCGTCAAAATATCGGTAATCTGACCCAATTCTTCGCCTGCTTCGTTCAACACTTTGCAGCCCATGATTTCATGGAAATAATACGCGTTTTCTTCGGCTTCGACCGCTTCGTCTTTTGGTACTTTAACGTCCCAGCCTTTGTATTTCTCAACCTGGTTGATGTTATCGTAGCCGTCCAGTTTGACGACGTAGACATTCTTCTGCTCGCGGGAGCCTACGATTTTCACTTTCAGTATCGATCCGTCTTCCGGCGAAATCAGCAGAAGCTGTTTGCCTTGGGCAAAACGGATTTCAGGAAAATCGGTAAACGGAAAAATTTTCAATTCTCCGCGTATGCCGTGCGTATTGGCAATCTTGCCTACACTCAAAAATTCGGGTTGGGTATTCGGATTCATGGTTGGGTTCTGTCCTTTCGGTTCTGGTCTGGAGTTTTCTTTCATTATATAGGGGCGGCGTTAGCCGGGAAAGTCTTGACCATGTACGAAAAGGGGCTAGGAAGAAAACCTCCTAACCCCTTTTCGTATATCTTTAAGACCGGAGAGGCTTCGGATACGCTGCCGCACCGAACTCTCCCTTTTAAGACTGGATATCCACGGTTACCCGCTTGTCCAGTTTGACTGCTGCCGATGCTACAACCGTACGCAGCGCCTTGGCGATCCGCCCCTGCTTCCCGATGATCTTGCCTACGTCATCGGGATGCACGGAAAGTTCGTATACGACCAAGGACTCTTTCTCTACGGTACGGACTGCAACATCTTCCGGATGATCGACCAAAGCTTTTGCGATAACCGCTACTAACTGTTCCACGTCAACCCCTCCGCGTCACTGTCTTATTTTTGCAGTTTGGATTCATGGAATTTCTTCATGATTCCGGCTTTGCTCAGCAGGTTGCGAACGGTATCGGACGCTTGCGCGCCGGTTTGCAGCCATGCCAATGCTTTTTCTTCGTTGATGCTTACTACTTGCGGTTCTGCGACCGGGTTGTAGTAACCAATCTCCTCGATAAAGCGTCCATCACGCGGGGAACGGGAATCCGATACCACGATACGATAGAAAGGAGCTTTATGAGCGCCCATACGCTTCAGACGAATGCGAGTTGCCACGAAAATCACCTCCTTCAAGAAATAAACTGCTTTAAGGCTTTATGCTAATCGCTTCACTTCCGGCTTAACGGAACGGGAAACGCATGCCCTTACTCATCTTTTGCATCTGTTTCATGGCTTTGTTCTTGCCGCCGCCCTTGGGATCCATCATCCCCGAGAGCTGCTTCATCATCTTCTTCATCTCGTCGAACTGCTTGATCAAGCGGTTGACTTCGGCAAGCGACGTTCCGCTGCCTGCCGCAATCCGCTTGCGACGGCTGTAGTTGATGATGTCCGGCGTCTGTTTCTCCACGCTCGTCATCGAGTGCACGATCGCTTCGATCCGACCGACCTGTTTGTCATCGACTTTGAGGTCGGTCTTCTGTTTCATCTTGTTCATGCCCGGGATCATATCCATGATCTGATCCAGCGGGCCAAGCTGCTTGACCTGCTCCATCTGCTCGAGGAAATCGTCGAAGGTGAATTCCGCGTTGCGCATTTTGCGCTCCATTTCCTTCGCCTTGTTCTCGTCGATTCCGGCCTGCGCTTTCTCGATCAGCGACAGCATGTCGCCCATCCCGAGAATTCGCGAAGCCATCCGCTCCGGGTGGAACGGCTCGAGCGCGTCCAATTTCTCGCCGAGCGAGATGAACTTGATCGGACAGCCGGTCACGGCTTTGACGGACAATGCGGCACCGCCGCGTGTATCGCCGTCGAGCTTGGTGAGCACGACTCCGGTCAATGACAGCTGTTCGTTGAAGCTCTGAGCGACGTTGACGGCGTCCTGACCGGTCATGGCATCCACGACCAGCAGCACTTCATCCGGCTTCGTCTCCGTATGGATCTGCTTCAGCTCGTCCATGAGGTCTTCGTCGATATGCAGGCGGCCTGCCGTATCGATGATGACGTAGTCATGGCCTTTGTCTTTGGCTTCCTGCAGGCCCTTGCGGGCAATCTCGACCGGGCTGACCTGGTCGCCCAGCGAGAAGACCGGAACGTTCAGCTGCTCGCCGAGCACCTGAAGCTGTTTGATCGCCGCAGGACGGTAAATATCGCCTGCGACCATCAACGGCCGGCTTCCCTGCTTCTGCAGCATTTTCGCAAGCTTGCCGGTCGTCGTCGTTTTACCGGCGCCCTGCAAACCGGCCATCATGATAACCGTTGGCGGCCGGGTGTTTTTGTTCAGTTTGGACTGTGTGCCGCCCATCAGATCCGTCAGTTCTTTGTTGACGATATCGATGATGACCATGCCCGGCGTAAAGCTCTCGGTGACTTCCTTGCCGAGTGCTTTTTCTTTTACTTTGCCGATGAAGTCCTTGACGACCTTGAAGTTGACGTCCGCCTCCAGCAGAGCCAGACGCACTTCGCGCATCGCATCGTTGACGTCTTCTTCGGATACTTTGCCTTTGCCCCGAAGTTTGCCGAAAACGTTCTGCAGCCTTGTTGTCAATCCTTCAAATGCCATAGGTTCACCCCCGTTTCGATCACTTCTCTACTATTATATATCGAAAGGCATTCATTTATCGAATTCGCGGGATTGCGCGTGCTCCGCTACTCCAGAGCCTGCAGCTTCTCGGAAAGGATTCCGAGTGTTCGGCGCGTTTCTTCCGGCAGCTTGTCGTCGAACGACAAAGCTTCCAGTTCCCGAATCGTCTGCATCCGGCTCTCGTGCCGCTGCAGCAGTTCCAGCTTCGCTTCGTAATTCTCAAGCGTCTGTTCCGCCCGCTTGATATGCTCGTACACCGCCTGGCGGCTGATTTCGAATTCCGCGGCGATCTCGCCGAGCGAGAAGTCGTCATGGAAATAATACTTGAGAAAGGTCTGCTGTTTCTCCGTCAGCAATCGCTCATAGAAAGCGAACAGCAGATTGATTCGATTCGTCTTTTCCAGACGATTGTCTTGGCTCATCCGGAATGCTCCTCTCGTCAAGGCGAAACACTTTACACATCGATCAACGTTCCCTATCATACCGAAAACAAAAGAAGATGTCAAGCGCTTGCGCTTAACATCTTCAAGGATTATTTGAATTCGATTTTCTATCCCGATGATCCGCTTATCCGAAGCCTGAATTAAGGCAGCAGATACATCAAAATGCAGAAGAAATGCAGGATACTCCCTGTCAGTACGAACAGATGCCAGATCGCATGATGGAACGGAAAAGCGCGCCATACATAGAACACGGTGCCTACGGTATACATCAGGCCGCCTGCGACGAGCAGATGAATGCCTGTGGCAGGAATGGCCTGAGTCAGCGCTCCCCATGCCAGCACGATCAGCCAGCCCATCAGCAGATAGAACAGCGTGGACATGAACAGGAACTTTTTCACGAAAAAGGCTTTGAACACCACGCCGCCGATTGCGATGCCCCATACGAGACCGAAGATTGTCCAGCCGAGCGTTCCGCGAACGGCGATCAGCATAAACGGCGTATACGTTCCCGCGATATAGAGATAGATAGAGGAATGGTCCATGAACTCGAAGAAGTCTTTTACCTTTCCTTCGCGGAAACTGTGCACGAGAGTCGAGCTTGTATAGAGCAGCAGCATGGTAGCCCCGTAAATGGTGAAGCTCACCACATGCCAGGCATTGCCTTTTGCGACTGCAAAAGCAATCAGCAGCACCAGGGCGGCAATACTAAGCGCGGCTCCGATCCCGTGCGTAACGGCGTTGGCGACTTCTTCCCGGCGGGAATACGTATGCGTATTGGCCATGTAGACATTCCTCCTTCTTTTAAAAATGAATCTTTTCACCGCAGCTGCGTTGTTTTCAGAAACATCATATTCCGATTATAACGGCTCCCGCCGCGGTTTTCCACTTCGCCTTCTGCATACAACGCCCGAAAACCGCGGAAAATCCGACATTGTCGGCGGCTTGTCACGGTTTTATCCCGATAAGCCCGCTTTATTCCGGCTGCTGCGGCTCTCCGTTTTCGTCTACCAGTTCTTCTTCGATCAGACCGGCAAACAGCGCATGGACAAACTGCTCCGAATCGAACTCCTGCAGATCGTCCACTTTCTCGCCGAGACCGACCAGTTTGACGGGAATATTCAATTCCTGACGGATCGCCACGACGATGCCGCCTTTGGCCGTGCCGTCGAGTTTGGTCAGCACAAGCCCGGTTACGCCGCTTTTCTCGCCGAACAGCTTGGCCTGACTGAGCGCGTTCTGTCCGGTCGTCGCGTCAAGCACCATCAGCACTTCGTGCGGCGCACCCGGGATCTCGCGCTGGATCACGCGGAAAATTTTGTTCAACTCGTCCATCAGGTTGCTTTTGTTCTGCAGCCGTCCGGCGGTGTCGCAGATCAGCACATCCGCGCGGCGCTGCTTGGCGGCCTGCACGGCGTCGTACATGACCGCAGCCGGGTCGGAGCCCGGGTTCTGCTTGATGACTTCGACGCCGGTACGGGTACCCCAAACTTCAAGCTGCTCGATCGCGCCGGCACGGAACGTATCGCCCGCCGCGAGGATCACCTTTTTGCCTTCGTTTTTGAATTTGTGCGCGAGTTTGCCGATCGTTGTCGTCTTGCCCACGCCGTTGACGCCGACAAACAAAATGACCGTAGGACCTTCCGCGCTCATGTTGAGAGAGTTGTCTTCTTCGCCGCGGAGCAGCTCGACCAGTTTCTCCGACAGCACGGGACGCAGTTCGCTGGCATCGTTCAGGCGGCGCTTTTTGACTTCGACGCGAAGATCGTCGATCAGTTCCATCACCGTATTCACGCCAACGTCCGCGCCGATCAGAATTTCTTCCAGTTCTTCGTAGAACTCTTCGTCGATCTTGCGCCGACGGACCATCAGACTGGAGACGCGTTCGACAAACCCTTTGCGCGTTTTCTCCAGACCGTCCTTGAACTGCTTGGTCACCGAATCGGTCTTGCCTGCAATGCTTTCTTTCAGTTTACGAAAAAAACTCATGCTTGATTGCCTCCAGTCGCGGGATATCCCCTTATCGTCTTTGCCGCAAACGGCACCGCTCTAAGCGATGCCGACTTCTTCGTCTTCCAAACGGACCGAGACTAGCTTGGATACGCCGCCTTCTTCCATCGTGACGCCGTACAGCACGTCCGCTTCCTCCATGGTACCTTTGCGATGGGTGACGACGATAAACTGCGTCTGCTCCGCAAACTCGCGCAAATACTGGGCAAACCGCGTCACGTTCGCTTCGTCGAGCGCCGCTTCCACTTCGTCCAGCACACAGAACGGCACCGGTTTGACATGCAAAATGGCAAACAGCAGCGCCATCGCCGTCAGCGCCCGTTCTCCGCCGGACAGCAGCTGCAGATTTTGCAGCTTTTTACCCGGCGGCTGGGCGACGATATCGATCCCTGTTTCCAGCAGATGTTCCGGATCAAGCAGCACCAGATCGGCCCGGCCTCCGCCGAACAGCTTGGAGAATACCGTACCGAACTGACGCCGGATCGCATCGAACGTCGTTTTGAAGCGTTTGGACATTTCTTCGTCCATCTCGCGGATTACCAGATACAGCTGCGCTTTGGCTTCCATCAGATCGTTTTTCTGCTCGCTCAGGAATTCGTAGCGTTCGCTGACCCGCTCATATTCTTCGATCGAACCCAGACTGACTTCGCCGAGCAGCGTAATCTTGCGTTTGATCTCACGCACGTCGAGCCGTGCCGCTTCCGGATCTTCCGGCAGTTCGTAGCGCTGCTTGGCCAATTCGTATCCGATCGCATAGTCTTCGGTCAGTTTCTGCAGCGTGTTTTCCAGCTCCACGTCCAGACGCGCCGCCTGAATCTCGGTATGCCGGATCTGTTCTTCCACGGCTTTGAGCTCGCTGCGCTGTTTGTGCGTCTCGTTCTCCCGCTCTTCCAGCTTCCGCTGGCGTTCTACGCGGTCCAGCCGTTTTTCTTCGAGACGTTCCTGGGTGCTGCTCTTCAGCTCTTTGGCTTCCCGAAGTTCGCGGACATGTTCTTCGGCGTCCCGGCGGTTGGCAGCCAGCTCCGCTTCCGCGGCGCGCAGCATTTTGCGTCGGTCGGCCAGTTGGTTCGAGAAGGTGCCGGTTTCTTCGCCAAGACGGCTCTGCCTTTCTTCGAGCGAAGCCGTTTCCTGGATCAGCCGGCTTTCCCGGACGCGCAGTTCGGTCAGTTTGCCCTGAAGTTCTTCCTTCGCCGACTCGCCGGCTTTGCGCGCAAACTCCGCGGCTGCGATCGACTGGCGCACCGCGGCTTCTTCGGCTTCCAGCTCTTTGAGCTTTTCCTCCGCTTTTTGACGGCTCTGCCCGGCGTTCTCCAGCTCTTCGTGATACCCCGAGCGTTCTTCCCCGTGCAGCGCAAACTGTTCGTTCACGTGGCGCAGGCCGTGCTCGGTCTGTTTCAGCTCGCCGTCCAGACGCTGCTGATCGGCGCGCAGGGCATCGCCGCGTTCGCGCAGTGCCGACAAGCGTTCTTCGCTCTGCACGGCCAGCGCGCCGTTCTCCCGTTCTTCGCGCACAAGGCGCGCAATCTCGCGTTCGCTTTCCGCAATTTCGCGCTCCAGCTGTTCCAAGACGCGTTTGCGTCCCAGCAGGCTGCTGCCGCGCCGGTTCTGACTGCCCCCGGTCATGGAGCCGCCGGCATTGACCACATCGCCGTCGAGCGTCACGACGCGGTAGCGGTAATTCAGACGCGAAGCGATGCCGTTGGCATCTTCAAGCGTCTGGGCCACGACAAGACCGCCGAGCAGGCTGCCGACGATACCGGCATACCGTTCGTCGGCTTCGACCAGCTCCGCTCCGATCCCGACAAAGCCCTGCGCGCCGGCAGCGGCGCGTTTGTCGCTGTCCGACATATGCCGCGGCCGGATAACGTCCAGCGGCAGGAAAGTCGCACGGCCAAGCTGACGCTGCTTCAGATACCCGATCGCTTTGCGCGACAGCGCTTCGTTCTCCATCACGATATGCTGCAGCGAAGCGCCAAGCGCCGTTTCGATCGCCGTTTCCACCTGCTGCGGCACGCGGATCAGTTCCGCTACCGCTCCGTGCACGCCTTCGAGCTGACGGCCCCGCGAAGCTTTCAGCACTTCTTTGACCCCGACCATAAAGCCTTCGAAATCTTCCTGCATCTCCTGCATGGTATCCCGCCGGGACACCAGCGCTTCGCGCTTCTGCTCCCATTTGCGGGCCGACGAAGAACTGTCCGCCGCGTTTTTTTGCAGCGTATGCAGTTTCTCGCTTTCTTCGATGTACGAGCGTCGCAGTTCCGCGATTTCGGCCGCTGCCTGGTCCAGGGCGGCTTTGCGCTCGGCATGTTCTTGATCCAGACGCTTCTTCTCCGTCTCCCAGCGGCCGGATTCTTCGTTCACCCGGTTCATCCGGCGCATGACGCCTTCCTTCTGCTGGTCGGCATAACGGATTTCGTTGCGGGTCTGCGCCATCTTGTTCATGAGTTCGAGCAGATCGCCTTTGAGCGATTCTTCCTGTTCGTGGCTGATGCCTTCGGTAACGCCTGTCAGTTTGGCCTGCTCGGCCGACAGTTCGGTCTGGAGATGCTCCAGCTCCAAACGGGCCGCGTTCAATTTGTTCTGCACAAACAAGCTTTCCTGTTTGCGCTGGTCGAAACGTTCGCCTTCATTCTCGATCGCCTCGGCCAGCTGCTCCCGGGATTGTTCCAGATTGCGGCGCCGTTCTTCGAGCAGCTGCGCATAACCTTCCGATTTCTCGAAAAGCTCGCTGTAGCGCAGAAGTCGGTTCTGAAGTTCTTCAATCTCGTCTTCCACCGCGCGCAGGACCTGACGGTCACTGTCGAGTGTACGGTCGTGCTCGTCGACGACTCCCGCCAGGCGTTCGCGCTGACGTTCGAAAGCCGCCAATTTTTCCGAGGCGGCTGTCCAGGCTTCGTGGATTTCACCGATCTGATAAACGAAAAGAGCGATCTCTTTGTCTTGAAGTTCTTCCTTGAGTTCTTTGTAGCGCCGCGCTTTTTCCGCCTGGGCTTTGAGCGGTCCGATCTGGTCTTCCAGCTCGGTAACCAGGTCATGGATACGCAGCAGATTCTGCTCGGTATCGGCAAGCTTGCGGTTGGCTTCTTTTTTGCGCGATTTATATTTGACGATACCCGACGCTTCTTCAAAAATCCCCCGACGATCTTCGGAACGCGTGCTGAGAATCTCTTCGATTCGCCCCTGCCCGATGATCGAATAGGCTTCTTTGCCGATGCCAGTATCCATAAACAGTTCCGTAATGTCTTTCAGTCGGCACGGCTGCCGGTTGATCAAATACTCGCTGTCCCCGCTGCGGTGAACGCGCCGCGTGACCGTCACCTCGGCAAAATCCAGCGGCAGTACCTGATCTTCGTTATCCAGCGTCAGCGAAACTTCGCCGTAATTCACCGCTTTGCGCGAATCGCTGCCGGCGAAGATGATATCTTCCATCTTTCCGCCGCGCAGGCTTTTGGCGCTCTGCTCCCCCAATACCCAGCGGATACCATCGGAAATATTGCTTTTTCCGCTTCCGTTCGGACCGACGACCGCGGTAATGCCGCGGACGAATTCCATCTCCGTTTTGTCGGCGAACGATTTGAATCCGGCGAGTTCGATCCGTTTCAGATACATGACCGTCGCTCACCTCCCCTTTCCTGTTGATCCTGTCTGTCTATTGTTATCGGCGGGAAACGCTTTTTCCTTTTACAACGAAAAAGAGCAAAAAGCGGCACGGGCAGATTCGGACATCCCGTTGTGAAGCTTGCGGCCGCTCTTTGCTCTTTTTTTGTAGCTACAGTTTCAGCGTTTCCAGCGCCGCAGCTGCGGCCTGCTGCTCGGCTTCCTTTTTGGAACGTCCGTTTCCGCGGCCCAAGCTGCGTTCGCCCATATACACTTCCGACACAAACTCGCGTTCGTGTGCCGGACCGCGCTCTTCGACAATCCGGTATTCAAGCACACCGAGATTGTGATGCTGGGTCAGTTCCTGAAGCTCTGTTTTGAAATCGCTCATCTGCAGCTTGCCGTCCCAGGCCACCTGCGGGAATACGTAACGGTCGAGGAACCCCCGAACCTCCGCAAGGCCCTGATCGAGGTAAAGCGCGCCCACGAACGATTCGAACACGTCCGCGAGCAGAGCCGGACGGCTGCGGCCGCCCGTCAATTCTTCTCCCTTGCCAAGCAGCACGTAAGCGCCGAAATTCAGCGCTTCCGCGAACTTGACCAGCGAAGGTTCACAGACGATCGCCGCACGCAGCTTGGTCAGTTCGCCTTCGGGCCGACCAGGGAAACGATTGTAGAGAAATTCCGATACCGTCAGCTCGAGTACCGCGTCGCCCAAAAATTCGAGCCGCTCATTGTCATGATGCTGACTGAACCGGTGTTCGTTCACATACGACGCATGCGTGAAAGCTTGTTTAAGCAGAGGCTTATCCGCAAACTGGACTCCTAGTTTCTGCTGCAGTTGTTTCAGATCTCCGCTCAACGTCCCGGCTCCTTACGCTTCGAATTTTTTGAGAATAACGGAAGCGTTGTGGCCTCCGAACCCGAACGAATTGGACATGACAACCTTCAAATCCGCTTTGCGCGCCGTGTTCGGCACGTAATCGAGGTCGCATGCTTCGTCCTGGTTTTCAATATTGATGGTCGGCGCCATGATCTGGTTGTCCAAAGACAGCGCACAGATCACCGCTTCCACACCGCCTGCCGCGCCGAGCAGATGCCCGGTCATCGATTTGGTCGAACTGACCGCCACTTTGTAAGCGTGATCGCCGAGCGCCATCTTGACAGCCTTCGTCTCCGACAGATCGCCTGCCGGCGTCGAAGTGCCGTGCGCGTTGATGTAATCCAGATCTTCCGGCTGCAGATTCGCGCTCTTGAGCGCCATCTTCATGCAGCGTGCCGCGCCGTCCGGATCCGGGTCGGTCATATGATGCGCATCCGCGCTCAGTCCGTAGCCAACCACTTCCGCATAGATATGCGCACCGCGTGCCTGGGCATGCTCCAACGATTCCAATACGAAAACGCCGGCGCCTTCGCCCATAATGAATCCGTCACGGTCTTTGTCAAACGGACGGCTCGCTCTTGACGGGTCGTCGTTGCGGGTCGACATGGCGCGCATCGCGCAGAATCCGGCAAGTCCGGTCGGACGGATCGTCGCTTCGGCACCGCCGCAGATCATCGCGTCGGCATCGCCGCGCGCGATCAGTTTGAACGAATCGCCGATCGAATGCGTACCGGTCGCACAGGCCGTCACGACCGAAGTGTTCGGTCCTTTGGCGCCCAGCTTGATCGATACGTCGCCGGAACCCATATTCGCGATCATCATCGGTATGAAGAACGGACTCACCCGTTTCGGACCTTTTTGCATCAGGATTGTAAATTGGTCTTCCCATGTGCCAAGTCCGCCGATGCCCGAACCGACAATAACGCCGATCCGTTCCGCTTCGACGGTATCGCCGATCTTCAGGCCGCTGTCTTGCAGCGCCTGTGTGGAAGCCGCATAAGCGAACTGCACGTAGCGGTCCATCTTGCGGGCTTCTTTACGTTCGACGTAATCTTCGGGATTGAAGTCGTGAATCTCCGCGGCAATCTGCGTCGGATACTCGCTGACGTCGAAGCTCTCGATTTTCGAGATACCCGATTTGCCTGCGAGCAAACTGTTCCAAAACGTTTCCACGTCCTTGCCGAGGGAAGTCACGACTCCCATACCGGTAACGACGACTCTGTGCTGCTGTTCCATAGGGGTCACCTCTATATTTGCGAAACCCGTTTCCGGGATCATCTGATTTATTGTTCCATAATGAAGGAGAAGTCCCGAGCCGGCTTTGTGAAAAAGCGCGGAGCGGGACTCTTAAACGCCCTTAGGTATGCGATTGTATGTAGCTTACAACGTCACCTACGGTCGTGATTTTCTCTGCGTCTTCGTCAGAGATTTCCAGGTCGAACTCGTCTTCCAGCTCCATTACCAATTCAACCACGTCGAGCGAGTCCGCTCCGAGATCTTCCTTGAAAGAAGCCGTTGGCGTAACTTCCGCTTCGTCGGCGCCAAGGCGGTCCACGACGATGCGCGTTACGCGCTCCATTACATCAGACATCCGATTCACCTCCTCTTCAAAAGGTATTATACGAGAAGCTCCGCCAAAATGCCACTGTTTGCGGCAGGGGACCCGAAACAAGACGTTTACAACCCCTGCCAGCGATGGTTTACATATACATGCCGCCGTCGACATGGAGAACTTGTCCCGTCATGTACGAGGCGTCGGGCGAAACAAGAAAAGCGACGGCCGTCGCGACTTCCTCCGGACGGCCGAGACGGTTCAGCGGGATTCCCGCGAGCAGTCCCTGTTTGATCTCTTCAGACAATACATCGGTCATATCCGTGTCGATAAAGCCGGGAGCCACGCAGTTTACGGTGATTCCCCGGCTGCTGAATTCGCGTGCGCAGGACTTGGTCATCCCGATGACGCCCGCTTTGGCGGCCGTGTAGTTGACCTGGCCGGCATTGCCGATCGCGCCCACTACGGACGAGATATTGACGATTCTGCCGGAACGCTGCTTCATCATCGGCCGGGTTACGGCTTTGATGCAGTTGAATACGCCTTTGAGATTCGTTTCGATCACGTCGTCGAATTCTTCTTCTTTCATGCGCATCACCAGGTTGTCCCGGGTGATTCCCGCATTGTTGATCAAAATGTCGACACTGCCGAATTCGGCGGATACCGCTTTGACCAGTTCTTCCGCTTCGGCGCTTTTGCCCACGTTTGCTTTGAAAGCGGCGGCTTTGACGCCCAGCGCTTCCAGTTCGCGGACCACTTCGAGCGCCGAAGCTTCGTTTCCGGCGTAATTGACCGCGACGTTTGCGCCGCGGCGGCCCAGTTCGAGCGCAATCGCCCGGCCGATGCCGCGCGAAGCGCCTGTTACGAGAGCGTTTTGTCCTTTGATTGGCTGCTGCATGTTAACCTCCTGCTTCGTCGTTTATGCCAGAGCTTCGGCCAGCGCATCCGCACTTTCGAGGCTGTTCACGCTGAAGATGCGCACCGATTTGTCGATTTTTTTGATCAGGCCGGCCAGAACGCTGCCCGGTCCGATCTCGACAAAGGTATCGACGCCTTCGCCGATCAGCCACTGCACGCTGTCTTCCCACAATACGGGAGAATATACCTGGCTGACAAGCGACTGCCGCAGAGCCTCCGCTCCGTCGACCGGACGGGCACTGACGTTGGCGACGACTGGAAGCGTTCCTTCATGGAAAACGATGTCCGCAAGCTTGCCGCCGAGCTGCCCGGCCGCTTCCTTCATCAGCGACGAATGGAACGGTCCGCTGACTTCGAGAGCGATCGCGCGTTTCGCGCCGGCTTCTTTGACCCGGGCGCTCAACGCTTCGACGCCTTCGGCCGATCCGGAGACCACGATCTGCCCGGGGCAGTTCAAGTTTGCCGGTTCGACAACCGTGCCCGCCGCCGAGATTTCCGCGCACAGTTCGGAAAGCTTGCCGCGGTCCGCGCCGAGCACGGCCGCCATGGCGCCTTGTCCGCCTGGGACTGCGGCTTCCATGAACTGTCCGCGGGCGCGAACGATCGCTACCGCGTCTTCGAACGTCAGAACGCCTGCCGCAGCCAATGCGCTGTATTCGCCCAGACTGTGGCCGGCCGCGTAATCGGCCCGTATGCCTTTGGCTTTGACCGCTTCAAGCAAAGCGAGACTTGCCGTCAGCAGAGCCGGCTGCGTGTTCGCCGTCTGTTTGAGTTCTTCGGCCGGTCCGTCGAAGACCAGCTTCGTCAGTTCGAAACCGAGCGTACGGTCCGCGGCCTCGAACAGTCCGCGGGCTTCCGGAAGAGCGTCGTAGGCATCTTTTGCCATTCCTACGCTTTGCGCGCCCTGTCCGGGAAATACGAATGCGATTTTACCCATTGTACATGCTCCTCTCTTACCAGACCAGGGCCGCTCCGCCCCAGGTCAGACCGCCGCCGAAACCGACCATCACGACCCGGTCGCCTTCCTTGATCCGGCCTTGTTCATAAGCTTCGACCAGTGCCAGCGGAATCGAAGCCGCCGACGTATTGGCGTACTTGTCCACGTTGATCATCACGCGGTCTTCCGACAGATCGAGTCTCTGCATCGCGGATTGGATAATCCGGATGTTCGCCTGGTGCGGAATAAACAGGTCGATATCGTCTTTGGTCATGTCCGCTTTGCGCAGCACTTCCTCGGTTGCCGAACCCATAACGCGCACCGCGAATTTGAACACGTCGCGGCCGTTCATTTGAATGAAATGCTGGCGCTGGTCGATCGTTTCCTGCGAAGCCGGCAGACGGGAACCGCCCGCAGCCTGCTTGAGCAGACCTCCGCCCGCGCCTTCGGCACCCAGGTCGAACGATTGGAAGCCCCGTCCTTCCGGAACTTCGCCCAGAATGACGGCGCCCGCGCCGTCGCCGAACAGCACGCACGTGTTGCGGTCGGTGTAATCGGTAATGCGCGACAGCGTATCGGCACCGATGACGAGCGCGTTATTGTACATCCCGTTCTGGATAAACCCGGTTGCCGCGGCCAAACTGTAGACAAAGCCCGAGCAGGCTGCACCCAAGTCGAACGCGGCCGCTTTTTTGGCACCCAGCTTGTCCTGCAGAATGCAGGCCGTCGAAGGGAAGGAGGTGTCCGGAGTTACCGTTGCCACGACGATCAGGTCCAGCTGATCGGCCGTCATGCCCGCCGACTCCAGCGCACGGACTGCCGCTTCGTAAGCCAGATCGGATGTTGCCTGCTCCGGAGCCGCGATATGGCGCTCGCGGATTCCCGTGCGGCTGACGATCCACTCGTCGTTCGTATCTACCATTTGTTCGAGCTCCGCGTTGCCCAGAATTCGCTCCGGTACGTATTTGCCCGTTCCGATCACGCCGACCGGTCGTAAGTTCTTCATTAATCCGTCACTCTCTTCCCGCTGATTTGCTGATTTGCCTGTTCCATACTTTCCGAGATGCTTGATACCAGGCGATGCTCGATAGCCGTCCTCGCCTGTCTTACCGCGTTCTTGATCGCTTCGGCATCCGAAGAACCGTGCGCTTTGATGACAAGCCCGTTCAAGCCGAGCAGCGGAGCGCCGCCATGCTCTTTGTAATCCATTTTCGATTTAAGGCCGCGCAGTTGGGGCATAACGAGCGCCGCGCCGATCTTCGCTTTGAACGAAGAAGTCAGTTCCTGCTTCAGCAGCTTGAACACGGCTCCCGCCGTACCTTCGAGTGATTTGAGCAGAATGTTGCCCGCGAACCCGTCGCAGACGAGCACATCGCAAACGCCGTCCAGAATATCCCGCGCTTCGACATTGCCTACAAAATGGATCGGCAGATCCGACAGAAGCGGGAATGCCGCTTTGGTGAGTTCGTTGCCTTTGCCGGGTTCCGTTCCCACGTTCAGCAGGCCCACCCGCGGACGCTCGATACCGTGCACCTTCTCGCGGTACAAGCTGCCCATCAGCGCGTACTGCGCCAAATGTTCGGGCTTGGCATCCATATTGGCGCCAAGATCAAGGGCAAGCGTGCCGCGGCCGCTCGTATCGAGTGTCGGAATCATCGGCGCGAGCGCCGGACGTTCCACGCCGTTCATGCGTCCCACGACAAGAAGCCCCGTCGTCATGAGCGCTCCCGTATTGCCTGCGGAGATCATCGCGTCGGCGATGCCTTCCTTGACCATGCGGCCGGCCACGACCATCGAAGCGTCTTTCTTGCGGCGAACGGCTTTGACCGGTTCGTCGTCGCTCGAGATGACTTCTTCCGCATGGACGATTTGAAGATTGGGCAGACCTTGTCCGATCAGAGGCGCGAGCTTCACTTCGTCTCCGACAAGCTTGATCGTAATGTCGCTCCACTCCGCCGCAGCGGCAAGCGCTCCCGCCGCCGTGCTTGCCGGCGCGTGATCGCCGCCCATGGCGTCTATTGCTATAATCATTTACGCGTCCTCCCCGTGCATCTTCTGCATACCGTGCTGGTTTGACCGCTATCCCTATTTTCCTATTGAAGAAAAACCGCGCGTCCACACGGCAGGCCGCACCCGGATAACGCCTTCTTGGACCGTTTACTTGTTCTTGTCGTCGGACCGGTAAACGACAAAGTTCCCTTGAAAGACCATTTCTTCGCCGACATAGGACAGGACTTCGACCTTGGCCCTGCCCGCTTTGCCCGGACTGCTCCGGACATAAGCTTTGGCGATGCATTTCTCGCCGAGATGAATAGGCCGGACGAAACGCAGATCCGCCGAGGCGGTCAAAGCGATTTCGTCGTTGATGACCGCGACGGCGAGCGAGTTGGCCTGGGCAAAAATATGATGACCGCGCGCGATCTGCGTGCGGCTGAATACGTGTTCGTCACGGATTTCGAAGATCGAAATACCGCTCTTGTCGAGTTGAAGGTCGATAATATCTCCGATGACTTCTTCCGCAGCCAGCGACCGCACCTGATCGTAAGACCGTTCCGCCATCAGCTTCATCCGCTCGCGGAGTTCGGGAATTCCGAGCTCCATCCGGTCGAGACGGATGGTCTGAATGCTGACTTTGAGACGGCGGGTCAGTTCGCGGTCGGTTACGAACGGATTCTCGTCGATCAGCTCGACGAGTCTCTGCTGGCGCTGACGTTTCGGTAAACGTTCGATGCCGCTCTCCCCCTTGTGCCGGCGCCCGCTGCGCCGCGCATTCCGTAAGCCGCCTTGTAAGGCTTGGACCCAACCGCCGCAGCGCGCTGCGTTTCCGGCAGTTGGGCCTGATCCGAATAATGAGCGCCCGTTTCCGGGCCGCTTCCCCTTTGAAACATCTTCCGCGAAGGCCGCGCAATCGGGTGCGCTTCTTATGTAGGTCCGCCGCCAAAGATTTTAGAACCTGGTACTAACTGCTAGTATAAATCATTCTGCCTGAAAAGGAAAGGGGGAGCATTCGACGATGCCTTCCCGCCCGCACAGAATCGCACGGCCGCACAAAAAAAGTCCCGCCGGGTGGCGGGACTTTCCTGCTGATGCTTATTGAGAAATAACTTCTCTGGACTTGTAAGTTCCGCAAACTTTGCACACGTGGTGAGCCAATTTCAGCTCTCCGCATTGTTCGCACTTCACCATGCCCGGCACCGCCAGCTTGAAATGCGTGCGACGCTTGTCGCGGCGCGTCTTGGACGTTCTCCGTTGAGGTACTGCCATGTTTAACACCTCCTTATTCAAGTCAACCGGCCCGAAGGCCGGATGTTTCTGTGTGACAGCCTGTGCGCTTACTTAAAGAAATCTTTGAGCCCGGCAAGCCGGGGGTCGATTACCGTATTGTCGCAGCCGCAGGCCGTTTCGTTCAGATTCGTTCCGCAGGTCTGGCAGAGTCCTTTGCAGTCCTCTTTGCAGAGCGGCGTGTTGGGCACGCCCAGCGTCACATACTCTTCCAGATACGGCGTCAGCTCGAAAACGTCGTCGTCCGCGAGGATCATATCCTCGTCGTCTTCAAGGTCCGCTTCATCTTCCGCCCGCTTCTTGAACCGCTCTTCGAATTGAAGATTCAATCCGATATGGGCGGGTTCCAGACACCGCGAGCAAACCATGTCCAACTGCCCCTTCAGTGTCCCGCTTACGCCCACTGTTCCGTCGAGCGACGGCACTGCCGTCAAATCGGCTTGAACAGGAGAAGCGGAGATCACATCCGTACGGCCTTGGATCGAGTGTTCGATCGGCACACTGCCTTCCAAACGAACCGGTTCACCGTTTTGAATCGTTCTGCGCAAATGCAGACGCATATTCATCACTCCAAACAAACAAAGTTATTATATCGACTTCACTTCGGTTTTGTCAACTGTCAGTCAAGTATTTTTCATTTACGCCCTTTTCGGTACGCGGCGCGGCTTGGAGAGACATTTCGCTCTTTCGCCGGAGCTTTTGCGCGTGTAAGCTAGGAGAAGTCTTGCCCGATGCGCCCTGAATCCGGGCGTTATCGAACGTCTTCCCGTTCGCAGCGTAAAAAAAGCACGCCGGTCGATACCGGACGAAGTTTTATTCTACCATATATTTTCTGTCTTGTTAAGAGAGGAGACGCGATCTTTATATGAAAACAGTCGGAATGGTCGTCGAATACAACCCGTTTCATAACGGGCACCGGCTGCATCTGCAGCGATCCCTGGAGGTTTCGGGCGCGGAAGCTTCCGTCGCCGTCATGAGCGGCGCGTTCATGCAGCGCGGCGAACCGGCGCTGCTGTCCAAGCGCGCCCGGACCGAAATGGCGTTGGCCGCCGGAATCGACCTGGTGCTGGAACTGCCGGTTCTCTACGCGCTGCAGCACGCGGAATGGTTCGCTTTCGGTGCGGTTTCGCTGCTGGATGCTTCGGGCGTCGTGGACAGCCTCTGCTTCGGCAGCGAAAGCGGCGAGATCGCGCCGCTGCAGGAGCTGGCTTCGCGCATGCAGGCCGGCGAATCCCCGGCTCTGCGCGAAGCGCTGCATCAGGCCCTCGGCGAGGGCCTGAGCTACCCGGCCGCCTACGCCAGGGCGGCCCGCGAGCAGGGCGGCGGCCCTGGAGCCGCGGCCGCCGCCCTGCTGGGCAATCCGAACGATACGCTCGGATTGCAGTACGTGCTTGCGCTGCGCCGGCTCGCAAGCGGCATTGCGCCGCTGGCCGTGCGGCGCGAACAGGCCGGCTACCACGATGCCGGCCTGCCCGCGGGCGGATCGATCGCCAGCGCCACCGCGGTGCGGGCGTCGCTTGCGCTAGGAGCAAGCGGCATCGAAGATGCCGCTCCCTACCTCCCCGCCTCCTCGCTGCGCGTGCTCCGGCGCGAAGCCGCAGCCGGACGGATGCTGGCTTCCGGCTGGGAGGCGCTGGCGCAGCCTCTCCTGGCCGCGCTGATCACGCGCGCGCCGGAAGAGCTTGCCCTCGTCCCCGGGATGGTCGAGGGCCTGGAGCACCGCATCGCCGCCGCGCTGCCGCGCCTGCCCGTTCCGGGCGTCGAGGCGCTGCTCGCCGCGATCAAGACCAAGCGCTATACGCGCACCCGCCTGCAGCGGCTGCTGGCGCACGCGCTGCTCAACCACCGCGGCCCCCTCTTCGGCCGCGACAGCCTTGCCCGCGGACCGCAGTATATCCGCGTGCTCGGCTTCTCGCCGAAAGGCCGCCAACTGCTCAAAACCATGAAAAAAACGGCGAAGCTTCCGGTCGTCGTTCGCCCTGCGGACTT
The DNA here is from genome assembly GCF_013185195.1 of Saccharibacillus qingshengii. Taxonomy (GTDB): domain Bacteria; phylum Bacillota; class Bacilli; order Paenibacillales; family Paenibacillaceae; genus Saccharibacillus; species Saccharibacillus qingshengii. Next base: position 182,893 of record NZ_JAAZWC010000003.1, on the reverse strand, counting down.
CTCCCATCCGCAGCTTGAACTCGATATCCGGGCTTCCGCCGTTCAGGCTTCCGCTTTCCCTTCTCCCGACGTAAGGGAGATGTACGCCGATTATTATGCGCCGCCGGTCACGGTATTCTGACCGGCATATCGTCGATGTAATCCAGCGCATCCTGCAGGGTATCGACTGAGACCAGCGTCATGGCCGAGTCGGTCTCCTGCACTTTTTTTTCGGCGGCTTCGTAATTTGCGGCGGGAACGAAGAACAGGTCGGCGCCCCTGCGCTCCGCCGCCACGATCTTGTGCTGCACGCCGCCGATCTCGCCTACGGTGCCGTCCGATTTGATCGTTCCCGTTCCCGCTATCCGGTGACCGCGCGTCAGATCGCCGGGGGTCAGCTGGTTGTAGATCTCGAGCGTGAACATCAGCCCCGCCGACGGACCGCCGACCCGGGTCTGCGTAAATTCCACCTCATCCGCCGGATCGTCCGGATCGATCCGCATCACTTCGCCTGTCGAGACGCCGAAACCGGGACGCACCGTGCCGTCTTCGCCGGGAATATCGACAAGTTTGACCGACTGTTCCATAGAGACGCCTCCGCGTTCCAGCGTTACGTTGACCGTATCGCCGGCCGAATACGTTTCCAGCAAGCCGCGGAGTCCGTCGAGGGTGGATACTTTTTTGCCGTCCACCCGAATGATCTTGTCGCCGGCCACAAATTCTTTCTGCTGCGGATCCCGGTCGGGAACCGTCGTGATAAACACGTACTGCGTTTCCACGTCGAATGGAACGCCCGCTTCCCGGTAAGCTGCCGCAACCGCCGAAGATTGCGACGAATTCATGTAATACTCCTGCGTGATCCGGTATTCGTCGTCGTCTTGATCCGTGTTTCTTTTGCCGATATCGGCGTCGTGGTCGAGCAGGGACAATCCGAGCAGCGCCAGATTGGCGTACGTCACGGAGACGGTGGTCATCATGAACGAACCGTTTTCTTCCGGGTCGGCCCCACTCACGCGAACCATCGGTTTAATCTCGTCCGCGCTGCCCGGCCGCTCGATCGTATACGGCGTCGGCATATACACCGAGACATAGACGAGCAGGGCGACGCACAGCAAATAGGCCAGCGTCCGAAAGCGCGGCAGTCTGAAACGCAGCATAATGATCGTTCCCCTTTTCAGCTTATACGCAAACAGGCCGCTGCCGCTAAGCGTCAGGCAGCCTATTTGCTTTTTCTTGATCGGCGCGCGGGTCGGTTTCCCTTCCCCTTCAATCCGGCCGACAGACCGCCATTTTGCTTCGCGGTCTGTCGGTCTTGCGAAACTTGCTTATTCTACGGGTTTGCCGTGCAGCTTTTCCTGAAGCGCGATGCGCACTTCCGGTGTCACCAGTTCGCTTACATCTCCGGCAAACTGCGCGATCTCTTTGACCACGCTTGAACTGAGATACGAATACAGCGGATTGGTCATCATGAAGATCGTTTCCACATTCTCGTTCAGTTTGCGGTTCGTGGTCGCGATCTGCAGTTCGTATTCGAAATCCGTAACCGATCGTATCCCCCGGACCACAACCTGGGCCTGCTTCTGCTCCACATAGTTGACGAGCAGATCACGGAACACATCCACTTCCACGTTCGGCATATCGCTTGTCGCCTGCCGCAGCAGTTCCGCCCGTTCTTCGACCGTAAACAGCGGTTTCTTGCTCAGGTTGTTGAGCACGGCCACAATCAGGCGGTCGTACTGCTTGGCGGCGCGGTGAATAATGTCCATATGCCCAAGCGTCACCGGGTCGAAGCTTCCCGGGTATACGGCAATGCGTTCGATCTTCTCTGCCTGATCCGTCATCCGTTCGAGTCCTCCTCTTCGTCGGGCTGCGAGTCTGCGCCCGTTTCCGGTCTCCAGCGGTAAATGGAGACGGCGATGTCGCCGTACACGGCTTTGCGCTGAAGTTCGAAAGCGCCTGTCGTTTCCGGATATTCATACGACGAGTCGTACTCCAGCACAACGGTCGCTTCCGGTTCCAGCAGACCGTATTCTTCGATCGTCAACATCAGTTCCGCCCCGTTCTTCATCCGGTAAGGCGGATCCAGAAACACCAAGTCGAATTTCGTTTCCCGTTTGGACAGTGCTTTGAGCGCACGCTGCGCATCGTTCCGGTACACTTCGGCCCGGCTTTCGAACCCTGTCGCTTTGAGATTGGCACGTACGACTTCGATACTTTTGGCATCGGCATCAACCAGAATCGCCCGGTCCATGCCCCGGCTTATCGCTTCGATCGCAAGACCTCCGGTTCCGGCGAACAGATCAAGCGCGGTTCCCCCTTCGAAAAAGGGACCGATCATGCTGAATAACGCTTCTTTCACTTTATCGGTGGTCGGGCGTGTTCCTGTGCCCGGCACCGCTTTAAGAGGTCTCCCCTTGGCTTCCCCCGCTACGACTCTCACGCTGTGTGTCCTCCCGTATCTGCATGCTGTGCCGTCTGTCGGCTGCCTTTATCGTAACACAACCCGGCGGCGAGTAAAACGGCGGAATCCGGCCGGCAGCTCTTTGCCGGACATCGACCGCATTAAACCAAAAAGACCGCTTCGTTCCCCTCGGGGGACGGATCGCGGTCTGGATGGTTTACTGCGCGTCTCCCGTTTGACGGAACAGATGCGCCGGCTGGCCTTTCGGACCCGGACGGCAGACAAAGAGCGCGCCGGCCAGCGGCTGCTGCGCTTTCTGCTCGTCGGATAATCCGTCGGCAGCCGTCGTGATATACAGGTCGCCGTAATCGGCTCCGCCAAAAGCGCAGCAGGTGACGTTGTCGACGGGCAGAAGGATCTCGCCGAGTTTGATTCCCGCTACCGGATCCCATTTGCTGACCCGGCCGCCGCCGTAATGCGCGATCCACAGATCGCCGTCGGCATCCACCGCCATCCCATCCGGCCAACCTTCTTCGTGTTCAAACGAAACGACGCTGCGCGCCGAACCGATTTCGCCTTTTTCGACGTCGAATTCGAAGGCTTGCACCTGACGCGTCCCTGTATCGATGTAATACAGAACCGTTCCGTCGGGGCTCCAGCCCAATCCGTTCGATGTGGATACGTTCCCGAACAGCCGCTGCACGGTCAGATCGCCGTCCATCCGGTAGAAAGCGCCCTGCTCTTCCTTGCCGACCAGACTCATCGTACCGGCCCAGAACCGGCCTGCCGCATCGCACTTGCCGTCGTTAAAGCGGTTGTCTTCCCGATGCTCGGGGTCGTGGATCCGGTTCAACTGGCGGGTATTGAGATCATAAAACGCAAAACCGCTTTCCGAAGCCAATACGACCCTGTCGTCCGAATGTCCGACAGCGGCGCCGGCTCTTTCCGGCAGTTCATAGACTTCTTCGCTTCCGTCTTCCGGGTTGTAGAAACGCAGCTGTTTGCCTTCGATATCGATCCACATCAGGGTCTGTTTGTTCTCCAGCCAGTTCGGGCCTTCTCCCAACACCGCCCGGTAATCGGACACCGGTTCGGGTTTGATGCCTTTCAGTTCGCTCATATCGCTGCTCCTTCCGCCTCGCGGATTGCTGTTCGTGACTCGGCCGCGGCATTCGCGGCTTCCGCCGTATCATTACCCATTTTGTACGGGTTGTGACTTTTCCCGGTCTTCTTGGCGGGCCGCCCGTCTGCCTATTTGGTATCCCACTCGAAATCGAGCGTATTCAGCAGGCCGCGGGCGATCAGCATATGGCCGGCCGTATTCGGATGCACATGGTCCCAGCCGTTCGACAGCGAAGACTGGATCCGGTAATGCCCCATCCGGTCGAACGCCGCTTGGGTATCGACCAGTTCGGCGCCGTAATCGCCGGCCAGACGTTTGACTACCGCCCCGTAGCGGTCCATCCGGGAACGCATCGGGTCTTCCTGGCCGCTCATATAGTAAGGAGTCATCAGAATCAACCCTTTGAGTCCGGGCTGCACGGCATCCAGAAGCTCGCGCAGCGTCGCTTCATATTCTTCCAGCGTGACAAAAGGCTCGATTTCTTCCGGCGTGTCGAACTGCCGCCAAACGTCGTTGATGCCGATCATGATCGACAGCCAGTCGGGCTTCAGATCAAGCACATCGCGCTGCCAGCGCTTCTTGAGATGGCGGACCGTATCTCCTCCGATGCCCGTGTTCAGCACAAGCGTATTCAGCTCCGGGTATCCGGTGCGCAGCAGGGCGTCGACCAAAGCGGGATATCCGTTTCCGAGACCGTTTCCGTAACCGACCGGATGAGACCGGCCGGCATCGGTGACCGAGTCTCCGATCAGCAGCAGTTTGTCGTTTCGATTCAATTTCATAACAGGTTCCATCTCCTTAAGTAGACGCGGCTCTGCCGCGTATTCGTTCAGCGCGAAGCTGTCTGAAGCCGTGAAGCGGGGTAAACGAAAACTTGTTTCGCCTTGCAGGCTGCCCGCTTCTTCCCCCTCAGACATTCGCGATCGTTTCCGTAAATTCCTGTTTGTCGCCGAATGGACCGATCTATTTTCTTCGCGAAGGTTAATGCAGCGTCCGGAACTGCTCCGGCGTTACGCCTTCCTGTTTGCGGAAAGTGGCCACAAAGTGGCTGGCGTCGCGGAAGCCGACCAATCCCGAGACCTCCTTGACCGTCATGCGGGGGTGCAGCGTCATCATTTCTTTGGACTTGCGCAGCCGCAGCAGAATCAGATAGGCGTACGCCGTCATACCGAAAGCCTGCTTGAACAGCGTATTGAGATGCCGCGGAGTGATATCCGCCCGCCGCGCCATATCTTCCAGCCCGATATCCGAATCCGCATAATGCCGGTCGAGAAATTCGAGCACCGGAGCGAGGCGCCGAACGGAATTCGACAGCGAAGGCAGACGGTTGACCCTTCCGTCTTTTTTGAGCAGCGTGAGAAACCGGTAAACCTCTACCGAAAAGTTCAGACCCGACAGATCCCGTTCACTGTCGATCGTACCCAGCAGCGACGGAAGAAATCCGCCGAGCTCGGCGCCTTTGTCCCATCCGTAATAAGAAGAAACCGGCAGACCCAACGTCCCGAGTATGGCACCCGCCTGAGGGCCTCCAAACGTCATGTAGAACGTATCCCATTTGCCTTCAATCGGCCGGTAGGAATGACTTTCGCCGGAGAGCAGCAGGATTCCCGAGTCCGCTTCCAGTACGTACTTGGCTCCGCCCATCGAGATCTCGCCTTTTCCCCCGGCTGTCTGCAGCCAGTGGTAACAGGGATAACCGTCGGGGCGGGAAATAGCTTCCTGATACGGGTTGTAACCGATGCTTTCCATGTACACGGGCAGAGGCAGATCCTTGATCTCCGTAAAATACCTTCGTTCCGTCAAATATCGTCTGTAAGCGCTATCCATCCCCGTATCCCCTTTGAACCGAATATTTCTTTTTTCTTATACGACAATCCCTTTTTATTATATTTTATAATATATTGACGTAGATTAATATAGAATTATTCTTATATGTTGAGGTGATTTTTAATGATCAGCAGCAAACTTCCCAAAATCTTTTACGGCGGCGATTACAACCCCGAACAATGGGACGAAGCCACGCATCGCGAAGACCTGCGCATGTTCAAATTGGCCGGAATCGATATCGCGACAGTCAACGTATTTGCCTGGGCACTGAGCCAGCCCGACGAAGCCACTTACAACTTTGCCTGGCTCGACGAACTGATCGACAGCCTGCACGCAAACGGCACTTATGTATGCCTGGCCACGAGCACGGCCGCGCATCCGGCCTGGATGGCCAAACGTTACCCGGACGTACTGCGTACCGATGCCGACGGCCGCAAGCGCAAATTCGGCGGACGCCACAACTCCTGCCCGAACAGCCCGACCTACCGCAAGTATGCGGTCCGGATCGCGGAAAAGCTCGCTCAGCGCTACAAAGACCACCCGGCGGTCATCGTCTGGCATGTCTCGAACGAATTCGGCGGCGACTGCTACTGCGACAACTGCGAGAAAGCGTTCCGCGTCTGGCTGCGGGAGCGCTACGGCACGCTGGACAAGCTGAACCGTGCCTGGAACACCAACTTCTGGGGCCACACCTTCTACGACTGGGACGAGATCGTGCTGCCGAACAATCTGAGCGAACATTGGGGCGAGAACAATTCCACGTTCCAGGGCATCTCGCTGGATTACTCGCGCTTTAATTCCGACAGCATGCTGGAGTGCTATAAACTGGAGCATGCCGTTATCAAGAAAAACATTCCCGATTCGGTGATCACCACCAACCTTATGGGCTTTTTCAAGCAGCTTGATTATTTCAAATGGGCCAAAGAACTGGATATCGTCTCTTGGGACAACTATCCGGGGCTGCAGACACCGGTCAGCTACACGGCAATGGCTCACGACCTGATGCGCGGCCTTAAGGACGGCGACCCGTTCATGCTGATGGAGCAGACGCCGAGCCAACAGAACTGGCAGCCGTACAATTCGTTGAAGCGTCCGGGCGTCATGCGTCTATGGAGCTATCAGGCGGTAGCGCACGGCGCGGACACGGTCATGTTCTTCCAGCTTCGACGCTCGGTCGGCGCATGCGAGAAATACCACGGCGCCGTGATCGAACATGTCGGCCACGAGAATACCCGCGTCTTCCGCGAAGTATCCGAACTCGGACGCGAGCTGGGCGAGCTGGGCGAGCTGGGCGACCGCCTGCTCGATTCGCGCCTGCCGGCCAAAGTCGCCATCTTGTTCGATTGGGAAAACTGGTGGGCCGTCGAGAAATCCAGCGGACCGACGGTTGCGCTCAATTACGTCGATCAGATCCACAAATATTACAAATCGTTCTACGACCGCAATGTGCAGGTGGATATCGTCAGTGTCGATTCCGATTTCGGCAGGTATGACGTTCTCGTCGCTCCGGTACTGTACATGGTCAAACCGGGCACGGCCGATAAGCTGGAGACTTTCGTCAAAAACGGCGGCACCTTCCTGACGACGTTCTTCAGCGGGATCGTCAACGAGTCGGATCTGGTCACAACCGGCGGCTATCCGGGCGAGCTGCGCAAGCTGCTCGGAATCTGGGTGGAAGAAACCGACACGCTGTTCCCGGATATGCGCAACAAGATTGTCGTAAACGGCGAATTCGGCGGACTGAGCGGACAATACGAATGCGGGATGCTGTGCGACCTGCTGCATACGGAAGGTGCGGAGACGCTGGCCGAATACGGCGAAGATTTCTACCAAGGCATGCCGGTCCTTACGCGCAACGCTTACGGCGAAGGACAAGCCTATTATGTCGCTTCGGATCCCGAGCAGCCGTTCATCGACGGACTGCTTGCGCAAATCTGCGCCGACCAAGGCGTGCAGCCGCTGCTGGACACGCCGGAAGGCGTCGAAGTGACCAAGCGTGTCAAAGACGGCGAGGAATTCCTCTTCGTCATGAATCACAATGCCGAGCCATCGGTTTACGAACTGGAAGGCGATTACCTCAATCTGCTGACCGGCGATTCGCTTGGCGGTTCTGCGACTATCGCCGGACGCGATGTACAGATTCTGCAGGCCAAGTAAATTGACATTCCTTTTTTCGACAGAGCCCGCATACCGGAATATCGGTATGCGGGCTTTTTGGGCGGACTCCGATCTTTCATTTACCGTGCGCGTCCGACGTTCTTCGTTATGCGGTTCGAATCGGCCGTCTAAGCTTACTTGATCGCGTACACTCTCGCTTCGTAAGGACGCCATGTTCCAAGACCCGCTTCGTCATCGCCGTAGTTTCCGACAATCAGCGAAGCTTCACGGTCCGCCAATCCGGCCGGCCATTCGAACGGAGTGGATTCCGTAGAGAAGTTAAGCACGATCAGCCAGGTTTCTTCGCCGAGCGTACGCGTATACACATACAGCGTCTCGTGATCCGGCAGCAGCAGCTCGTAATCGCCGTACGTCATGATTTGGTGTTCTTTTCGCAGCGCGATCAGCTTTTTGTAATAATGGAAGACCGAATCGGGATCGTCCAACTGCTGTTTGGCATTGATGGTCTTGTAGTTCGGGTTGACCCCAATCCATGGCGTGCCGGTCGTAAAGCCCGCATACTCGCTGTCGTCCCACTGCACCGGCGTACGGGCATTGTCGCGTCCTCTCGTCTGGATCGCTTCCATGACCGTGCCTGGATCGGCTCCGCCGTGCGTGACGCGCTCGTTGTACATGTTCAAACTCTCGATGTCTTTGTAGTCGTCGATCATCGGGAACTTGACGTTGGTCATGCCGAGTTCTTCGCCCTGATAGACGTAAGGCGTCCCCCGCAGCGTATGCAGCAGCGTGGCGAGCAGTTTGGACGATTGAACGCGGTATTCGCCGTCATTGCCGAATCTCGACACCATACGCGGCTGATCGTGGTTGTTGAGGTACAGGCTGTTCCAGCCTTTTTCCGCCAGTCCGACCTGCCATTTGTCCATGACGGCTTTGAACTGCGGCAGTTTCCACGGCACGATATCCCATTTGCCGCCCGGTCCGCCGTCCAGACGCATATGCTCGAACTGGAACACCATCTGCAGCTCGCCGCGCTCTTCGGCCGTGTATTTTTTGGCTTCTTCGACCGTAACGCCCGGCATTTCACCCACCGTCATGACGTCGTATTTCGACAGCACTTCTTGGTTCATCTCCTGCAAAAACTCATGGATGCGCGGTCCGTCCACGTAGTACATGCTGCCGTCCGCGATCGGAGCGGTTCCGTTCGAAGGCAGGCCTTCCACTTTGGAGATCAGATTGATGACGTCCATGCGGAATCCGTCCACGCCTTTGTCGAGCCAGAATTTCATCATGTCGTACACGGCTGTGCGCACCCGCTCGTTCTCCCAGTTGAGATCCGGCTGTTTTTTGGAAAAAAGGTGCAGGTAATATTGTCCGCGCTGCTCGTCGTATTCCCAGACCGGCCCGCTGAAGAAAGACTCCCAGTTGTTCGGAATGCCGCCGTCCGGAGCCGCGTCGCGCCAAATATAGTAATCGCTGTATTCGCCGTCGGCGTTCTTGCGCGATTCCACGAACCACGCATGCTCGTCCGACGTATGGTTGACGACGAGATCCATCATCAGTTTGATTCCGCGCTCGTGCAGACCGGCAAGCAGTTCTTCCCAGTCCGCCATCGTGCCGAATTCGTCCATGATGTCTTCGTAGTCGCTGATATCGTACCCGTTGTCGTCGTTCGGCGATTTGTATACCGGCGACAACCAGATGACATCCACGCCAAGTTCCTTGAGATAATCGAGCTTCAAGATAATGCCCCGCAGGTCGCCTACCCCGTCTCCATTGCTGTCCATGAAGCTGCGCGGGTAGATCTGATACACAACGGCTTCTTTCCAAAATGTACGTTCCATGCGCGTTCATTCCTCCCGGTATTCGCTATCGCCGGCTGCCCGTGTTCAGGCGGACAACCTTCGTCTTTACCCATTTACCCAGAAAGCGGAAGATTGAGCGGCCCAATGGCAGACTTTAAACATTCGGTGCCTAAACGGACAGTTCTTTCTCTTAATCTTCGCACGAACCGAAACCGCTTATGACGCGACTGCCGTTTGTATCCAAGCTTCGGGGCGGCGAACCGACGCCCCGGGCCTCCGCCGTGGTACAATAAAGACTCCGAACCACAGCGGTTATCCGGCATCCAATTTTGACAGAATCGAGGGGTTTCTTATCTCAAGCGTTTATTCCGAAGTCCGAAATATCGGAGTCTTTGCCCATATCGATGCGGGCAAGACGACGACAACCGAACACATGCTGCAGCGCAGCGGAAGTATCCGCGCGGCCGGCAGCGTCGACGAAGGCACCACTTCCACCGATTCGCTTGATATAGAGCGGGAACGCGGCATCTCCGTAAAAGCGGCTTCCGCGTCGCTGATCTGGAAAGGAACTCGGTTCAACTTGATCGATACGCCCGGTCACGCCGATTTCCTGGCCGAGGTGGAGCGCACGCTGGGTGTGATGGACGGCGCCGTGCTGATCGTATCCGCCGCCGAAGGCGTACAAGCCCAGACGGAAGTGCTGTGGCAGGCGCTGCGCCTGCTGAACGTGCCGACTTTGATCTACGTCAACAAGCTTGACCGGATCGGAGCTTCATTCGAGCGGACGCTTGGCGATATCACCCGTCTGCTGTCTCCGTCGGCACTGCCGGTGCAGCGGCCGTTGTATGGCGAAGACGGAGCTTTTACCGGGACCGAGACGTTATGGGCACACGCTTCCGATTCTGCTGCTCCTGCGCAAAACGAAGATTTGGCGTTCCGCACCGCCGCGGCCGAGAAGCTGGCCGAGTTCGACGAAGAGCTGCTGCTGCGCTACGTCGAAGGCGATATCCCGGATGCCGACGAGGCAGCGAGCAGGATTGCGGAAGGAACCGCCGCCAGCCAGGTCTTCCCGGTGTGCTGCGGATGCTCGCAGCGCGGAGTCGGCATTGAGGAGCTGCTCGATGCTATGCTGGCTTTCCTGCCTACTCCCGCGCCCAAGCCGGATCTTGCGGGCATCGTGTTCAAAGTCGAACGGGATCGCGCCATGGGACGCGCTGTCTGGATTCGCCTGTACGGCGGAAGTTTGCGCAACCGCGATATCGTGCGAATGCACGGCCGGGAGAGCGAAGAGAAGATCGCTCAAATCCGGGTACTCGACGGCTTGAAAAAAATCGATACCGGCGAGATCTCAGCCGGCGATGTTGCCGCCGTGTACGGTCTGAGCGAAGCGGCGATCGGCGATATCATCGGCGATCCGGCGCTTGTTCCGAAGACGCCCCAGCTCGCTGTACCGCTGCTGACGGCCCGGGTCCTTCCCGAAACCGATACCGATTATACGCGCACCGCCGAAGCGCTGCGCGAACTGACGGATGAAGATCCTCTCCTCGGCTTGGCCTGGATGCCGGAGCTGCGCGAACTCCATGTGCGCATGATGGGCGCTATTCAGCTCGAAGTACTCGGAAGCACCCTGCGCTCGCGCTTCGGTCTAAACGTCGACTTCGGTCCTCCGGCCGTGATCTACAAGGAAACACCGGCGCAGCTCTGCGAAGGACGCGTCGCCTACCTCGCTCCCAAGCCGTGCTGGGCGATCATGCACTTCACCGTCGAGCCGGGCGAACGCGGCAGCGGGCTGGTCTACCGTTCGCTTGCCCGCGCCGACGACATCCTGCCATCGTATCAAAACGAGGTCCGGCGCCGTGTCCCGGAAGCGCTCAAGCAGGGATTGTTCGGTTGGCAGGTCACCGATCTGATTGTTACGCTGACTTACGGCCAGAGCCACGTCTGGCATACGCACCCGCTCGACTTCGTGATCGCGACGCCCATGGGCATCATGAATGCGCTGGCCTCCGGCGGCACCAAGCTGCTTGAGCCTGTCCTGCGCTTTCGCATTTCGGTGCCCGAGGCCAATGCGGGCCGCGTTCTCAGCGATTTGTCCCGTATGCGCGCCGAATTCGACCCCCCTTTCGCGGAAGGCGAACGATTCTACATCGAAGGCCGGATTCCGGCCGCCACTTCGCTGGACTACGCCGTCGAACTGCGCTCTTTCACTTCGGGCAAAGGCATACTGACCGCTTCTTTTGACGGTTATCAGGAAGCTCCTCCCGGAACCGAAGCCTCACGCCGGCGAGTCGGCGTCAATCCGCTGGATGAAGCGGCGTATATCCTGAGCGCGAGAGGCGCTTTGTAGATAGAAGCGGCAGTCTGGGAAGGGGGCTCAACTGTGGGCAGAAGAGCCGGGCGGAGATTGGAGGTAGAGACGGCAGGTGGAGACGGCGAATGCCTATTCATCGATTCCCGGTAAGGCGACGAATCCCGTTAATTCGGTGAACTCTTCGCTGATCCGCCGAATGGGAGCTGCTCTGTCCTGTTCTCGTCCAAATAGCTGCGTAGGAACCGTTATTTACCTCCTTCTGCCTGCTCCTGCTCAAATAGCTGCGTAGGAACACCTATTTAAGCGAAAAACGAGTCAAAGCCCCTTTTCACGCCAAATAAGTGTCGTCACGCCGTTATTTTTGATTCAATCGGCTGTTTCGCAAAAATAAGTGTCTTCCTGCAGTTATTACGGCAAAAACCTGTCTGTCAGCTTTTGTCCACGGTTTGGTAAATCAAAAAGAGCCGCTCCCCTATGCCGGGGAAGCGGCTTTTTGTTACTTTTATCTTTCGCAGGGGGACTACGCTCTGATTCTTACAGGTTTTAAGTCCCCGCTTCCAAGTCTTCTATCTCTCCCCGTCTTCCTTCATCCGAAACGGCCACCAGTTGGCTTTGCCGAACGTCTTCACCATCACAGGCACGAAGAAAGGCAGCATGAACAGGGCATAGATTACAAGTCCCGCCAATACGACCGTGGCGATCTGCATCATCGAGAGCACGCCGGACGGAATCATCGAAGCGAACGTTCCGCTCAGAATCAAGACGGCCGACAAGATGACCGTTCCCATATTGCGCATGGCGTGTACAATCGCTTCTTTCGGATCGAGGTCGCGGTGCTCGTTGAAACGGTCCATCAGGAAGATGCTGTAATCGACTCCGAGTGCGATCAGCATAACGAAGCCGAAGAACGGCGTCGTCCACGTAATCCCCGAATAGCCGAGCATGTTCACGAAGATGGCTTCCGTTACGCCGAGAGCGGCGTAATACGTCACAAACAGCGAGAGCATGAGGTACAGCGGCATGATGATCGAGCGCAGCAGCAGAATCAGAATGATCAGGATCCCGCCCATCATCAAGTACACGGTACGGCTGTAATCCGCATTGGATACGGTCTGCAGATCGGCAAATGTACTCGTCACGCCGCTGATTGCCACATCGGCCTGTTCCAGTGCCGTATCCTGTGTACCGCGGTCGACCGCGGCGCGGATATCGTCGACTTTGGCCAGCGCTTCGGTGCTGTACGGATTGTCCGCCAACACGACGTCAAGCGTCATGATCTTGCGGTCTTTGGACATGTAATTGTCGAAGACCTGCTGGAAATCTTCATTCTCCAGCGCTTCCTGCGGAATAAACCAACCGCCCAGCTCGGAGTCGGAATTTTCCTGCAGCTGCGTCAGATAGTCTTCCGCCGAACCGAGGCCGTCTCCGACTTTTTTGAGACCGTCGACGCTCTGATCGAGTCCGTCCGTCAGCTGCGTCAGCTGGTCGGACAAATCGAGGAATCCTTGGCCCAACTGCTTCTGGCCGCCCTGCAGCTGATCCAGGCCGCCGGTAATCGACGGTACCTGTCCGACGATCTCACCCTGGCCGTCGGCAGCCTGGTTCAGGCCGCTTTGCAGCTGTTCGATACCCGCAATCAGCTGATCGAAGCCGCCCGTCAATTGGTTCTGGCCGTCGATCGCCTGCGCGTATCCCTGATTGGCCTGCCCGATTCCGGCCGCAACCTGCGTCACCTGACCCTGAACTTGGCCGAAAGCGTCGGCCAGTGCCGCAGCTCCCTGACCGGTCTGGGTAACCGTGCCGCGAATCGTCAGATAATCGGCGTCCTGCAGCAGTGCCGGGAATTTCTGTTCCAAGCTGCCGAAGCGGCTCTGAACACCGGCAAGCGCGCCGGACAAAGCGTTCAGCTGGTCGCCGATTTGGGACATGCCGCCGTCAAGCGCCGTAAGCCCTGTACCTACCTGCTGATACCCGCTCAGCAGCTGCGCGTGCGCATCGGCCAACTGCTGCGCGCTTGCTTTCATCTGCGCAAGTCCCGTCTGCAGGTCACCCGCGCCGGAAGCGCCGGATCGGATACCGGTCTCGATCTGCGCCAAGCCGTCGCCGAGCTGCGTGACGCCGGTCTTCAGCTCTTCCGTACCGCTGACCAGCTCGTTCGCTCCGTCTGCGGCTTCCTGGATCTGCGGCGCATTGTCGCTCAGCTGTTTGCTCGCATCGGACAATCCGTCTTGGATTTTGGTCAGGCCGTCGCCCGCTTCGCCCAGTCCTTCCTTCAGCGTTCCGGCCTGATCGGCCACGCTGAAGTCCGAAATTTCTTCGCCGGTCGGACGGCTTGCGCTGCGTACGCTGTCTACGCCGTCCACTTTCGATACCTCACGGCTGATCCGTTCGGCGATTGCGACATATTCGGCGTTATCCATTTTTTGATCGTTTTGAATCACGATCTTGGCCGGCATCGCCTGTCCCGCGCCGAAGCTGTCCGCAATAATATTAAAGCCCTGTACCGATTCGTAGTTGCCCGGGATTTCTTCCAGACTGTTGAACGACAGCTTGCCGCTGTACGTCAGCAGGAAAGGCAGCGTAACGGCCAGCACGATCAGCATCGCCGCCCACGGCCGTTTCATCGAGAAGCGGCCCGCCCAGCCCCACAGCCGGTTTTCGCTGTGGCCGATCGCTTTGCGCGAAGGCCAGAACAGCTTTTGTCCGAGTACCGCCATAAAGAACGGCACGATCGTTACCATCGCCAGCAGCATGACTGCGATACCGACGGCAACCGCCACGGCGGAGCGGTACAGCATGAACTGCGACAAACCGATTGCCGCGAAGCCGACCAGCACCGCAAGTCCCGATACGATAACGGTGCGTCCTGCGGTCCGGTACGTTTCGACGATCGCATCCCACTTGTTATCCGTATGGCCCATCTCTTCCTTGAACCGGCTGATGAGCAGAATGCAGTAGTCCGTCCCGATCCCGAACATCACGGCAACCATGAAGATCTGCGTAAAGTTCGACAAAGGGAAATCGAATCGGTCCACGAGGAACGAGACGATACTCTGGGAAACGATGTAGCTGAGTCCTACGGTCAGCAGCGGGACAAACGGTGCCACGACCGACCGGAACACGAGCACCAGAATCAGCAGGATAAAGACGACGGTAATATACTCCGACTTCTTCAAACCTTCTTCCGAACTGCGCACCGTATCTTCGTTGATCAGCGATTGGCCCGTCAGATAATGCGCGACTTCGTAAGGAGCCAGCGTTTCTTCGAGTCCGCTTTGAACTTCCGCCGCTTCGCCTTCCGCCACTTCGGCGGTAAGCGAAACGAGAATAGTCTGCCCGTTGGCCGAAATCATCTGCTCTTTCAGCTCCGGCTGTTCAAACGGACTGAGAATTGACGTGACATGCAGCTCTTTTTTGTTTTTCTCGACTGCGTTTACGGCCTCTTCGGCCTGCTTCTTCTCCGCGGCGGTCAAACCGTCGGGATTGTGGAATACGAGCGCGATCGTTGTTCCTTCCGCTCCGCCTTCCTGGGCGGCCAGCTCGCGGAGAATCGCCGAAGCTTCGGTCGACGTATAGCCTTCGGGTACGGAAATCCCGCCTTTTTCCCGAACCAGATCCGACATCGACGGCGCCGTCAGGAACAATCCGACCGCTGCCGCGATCCAAATCAGCAGGACCAGCCACCTGGCTTTCAGTATGGTTCTCATTCTTTCTCTCTGCCTCCGTCTTCAATGACCAGTCGGGCCAGCTTTTCGAATGCCGACATGACCATTTCGATTTCTTTTTGTTCAAAATGACTCAAATAGCCGCCGACCGATTCCGAGATACGCCGCTCGACCTGCTCGGCGATTCGCTGCCCGTGCTCGGTTAACGACAAATAAACTTCCCGGCGGTCTTCTTCGCTGCGCGTTCGCTCGATCAAACCTCGGTCCACCAACCTTGTCACGATTGCGGTAATGGAACTTTTGACCACTTTGAACGTTTCGGCCAGTTCCGACGAGGTTCGGGGACCGCACTGCATAATGTGTTGAAGCAGATAATACTGATCGTTCGTCAAGTCTTCCTGCATTTGTCTGCGCACGACCAATCCCATCTCTCTTTCGATGGCCAGCCAGGATTCAAGAAACCGATTGATCAGCTTTTTGGCGTCCACGGCCGGCAGTTCGGGATCTTTGCGAATCCGTTCGTCCATCCTCTACTCCTCCTTTGCTTATGCGAAGCCTGTCCGATTAGCGGCACAAAACAGTTCGATAATGAAATTGTTCGACAGTGAAACTATAAAGGTTTTGACTATTGCTGTCAACCCGGCGATATGCGGAATCCGGGTAGGCAAAAAGCCTTTTCCCTTAAGGAAAAGGCTGGATCAAACCTACCGAAACTATTCTTCGTCTTCCGTCTCGTATAGGCAGTGAAACCGTTCGAGTCCCGCTGCGCTTATCCCCAGGCTCATCACGGAAAATCCGACGCTGCGATAGAAATCCACCGCTTCCTCGTCGGTTTCCACGACAACGCGTTCCGGACGTTCACGGACCATGAGCTCGAGCAGCATGCCGCGTCCGTATCCGAGTCCGCGGCTGCCGGGATCGACAGCCAGATGCGTAATCGTCAATTCGTTGTCGGAGCCGGGTCTGAAACCGATGATGCCCAGCATTTCGCCTTTTTCAATATAAGCGAGCAGCTCCGCATCCTTTTCCTGTTCATAGAAGGCAATCGCCCGCTCCGTATGTTCCGGATCGGGAAAAACCGACAGTTCCAGCAGTGCGGCGACTCTCGGGTCGCGCGCTTGTTCTTTTACCGATTGCAGCATATTGATCTCCTCTTCTTGTAAGTTCCCGGTGTAGGCACGGCGCTCCAGACGAAACAACCGGTCTGCCCGGCGTTCAGGCAAACCGGCGCAGTTCCGCGCAGGCGGCTTGGTAAGCACCCTGCAGCTTCGGCAGCACGTCTCTTGCTTCTTGTATACAGTCCTGCCGAAGCGCATGTTCGATCCGTTCCAGCATGCGGGAAAAATGGTTCACGCCCAGACTCAAGCTGCCGGACTTCAGGTTGTGGGCAACTCGGATCCCCTGTTCGAACGCTCCGGCCAATACCCATTCTTCGAGGCGTTCAAGTTTCCCCGGCGTTTCCTGCTCGTATACTTCCAGAAGCGCGCGGAGAACCTCCGGCTCTTCGCCTTCGTCAAGTCCGACCAGCTCCTGCACAACGACAAGATCAAGAATCGGCTCGGCTTCTTTGGGGATCCATTTTTGCAGCATGGCTCCCAGCGCTTCGAGATTGACCGGCTTGCCCAGAAAATCGTTCATGCCGGCTTCCAGACAGGCTTCCCGCTCGCTGTCGATCGAATCTCCCGTCAAAGCGATAATCGGAACGGGTCTGCGCGAAGCTTCGTGCTCCAGCTCGCGGATCCGCCGCGTCGCTTCGATCCCTCCCATCACCGGCATTCTCTTATCCATCAGAATCAGCGCATAAGAGCGGTCAAGAAACGCTTCCACGGCGGCCTGGCCGCTGCTTACGATCTGCACGGACACAAGTCCCAGTTTCTTGAGCTGCATCCCGATCACCCGGCTGTTAATCGGATTGTCTTCCACGACAAGGATCGGAATATCCGACGCGGGCATTCCAAGCGAAGGAACCGCATGGAGCGAAGCTGCCGACGCCTCCGGTGTTTCGACCGGCGGAAGCTTCACTTCGAACCAGAAAGTCGAGCCGGCATTTTCCCGGCTGAACACCCCGATCTCGCCTTTCATCGTATCGACGAGCGACTTGCAGATCATCAGGCCAAGTCCGGTCCCGGCTTTGGTTTTGCCCGCTTCCGTCTGCGAATAGGGCTTGAACAGTTTGGAGAGATTCGCCTCCGAAATGCCGATCCCGCTGTCTTGAATCTCAAAGCGGATACTCTCGGCATCCTTCGTTCCCGGGCGTATATCGATCCGGATATCGCCTTCTTCCGTAAAAGCATTCGCGTTGTGGACGAGATTGATCAGGATCTGGCGCAGCCGGGTCGGATCTCCGTGCAGCGTCGAGGCGATCGAAGGATCGATCCGGTAATCGAGCCGATTGCGCTTGGCATCGACTTTGGGCTTGAGCAGTTCCGCCACGTGAGCCACAACCGTTCTCGGATCAAACGGTTTGGCTTCGATGGTCAAGGCACCCGCTTCGCTTTTGGACAGGTCCAGCAGATCGTTGACCATGCCGAGCAGTTCGGTCGCGGACTCATCGATCAGCTCGGTCCATGCTTGCTGCGTACTGCCGAGCGCACTGCCGCGAAGCAGCTCCGTGATGCCCAGAATCGCATTCATGGGCGTACGGAATTCGTGACTGATCATGGCCAGGAAACGATCTTTCGCTTCGTTGGCTTTCTCGGCCTCGCGCACGGCTTCCTGCAGCTCCCAGTTGCTCTTGGCAAGCTGGCGCTGAAGCGTGACCAGCTCGTTATTCATTTCCGAAAAATCGTTCAGTATCCGCTCTTCCTTCAACTGTCCGCGGACGATCCGGTCGTTGAGTCCTTCCACGATCGCCTGCAGGCGTTCGATTTCGCGCCGTCCTTCAGCTTCCAAGCCCCTGTCCTCCTTCTTCCTCCGCAGCCGTGCCCGTCTGACCCCGCACTCTTTCCCGGCGTCTGCGGTTTGCGGTCAGGCGCTCGGCTTCGGCAAGCGCTCCTTCGGCGTCCGGAGCATATCCGTCTGCTCCTACGCGCTGCCACAACAAAGGGTCGACGTTGAAAGGAAGACCTCCTACCATAATGAGCGCATCGGCCGTCCGTTCGTCGGCGCGCAGATTCGCGATCAGTTTCTTCATTAGACGCACATGAAACGTCATGGTGGCCGACAGCGCCACGATATCCGCTTTTCGCTGTGCGATCAGATCCATCAGTTTGTCTTCGTCGATACTTGTCCCGAGATAGTGGGTATCCCACCCTTCCATCTCGAATACGTCGGTCAGCATCCGAAGTCCGATTTCGTGCTTTTCTCCGCCCACGCAGGCCGATACGAGCGTACCTTTGCGGCTCTGGCGTTCGGTGCCCAGCCAGCGTGCATACAGCCTCGACATCGTTCCCTGCGTGGCGGCCGTGCAGTAATGTTCATCGCCCACGCTGATCTGCTGGGTCTGCCACAAACGTCCCACTTCGTACTGGGACGCCTGGAAAATATACCGGTAAATATCCCGGATCGTTTCTCCCCGTTCGATCAGTTGGTCGATCAGCGTATTGGCGCCCACGCGGTCGCCGCTCAGCAGCGCATCCAGATACATCCGGCTTTCCGCTCCCAGCGAGTGCTCTTTGTTCAGAAAAGAAGGCACTTCGCCCGCTTCGACCGTTCGTGCGATACCCCTATTAAGAATCCGGATCGTGCGGTCTGTCCATTCGTCTTTCTCGGAAGCTCTTACCCGGTCAAGAATCAGCTCGAGCTTTGTCCGGATATCGGCTTCGGTCAAGCCGTATCCCGCCAGCAGCTGTTTGAGCCACCCGACATAATGCACGAACAGGGAAGGGCTGTCCATCCGTACGCTCTCGGCCAAATAATGCAGCGTATAGACCGTATCGCGGCGGGACTTCTCGAATCCCGGCTTCCCGTAGCGCTGCATCAGATCCGGTTGAATCTTGTATTGGTGCTCCGTGACTTCAAGTGCAAGCCCTTCTATTTCGTCCAGCAGCATTTTTCCTTGTCGCAGCGTCATTTCGACACCCCCGCTTCAGCGGGAGGAAACGCCGACAGATTTTGATCTTGATGGGTCATTCGCGTATCCCTCCCGGTTTGTATGTCCGTCGATCCCCCGTTAAAACCTCGGGTCCATCTTCCCATACCCAGAAAAGATACGCAACTTGACAAACGATTATCGATCGGCTGCAGATCCGTATAAAGCTTCCCATTCTTCGCGCAGCACGCCCATCCGTATGGAATCGTACAGCTCTCCTCGCACGATCCGGCAGCGGCGCATTCTTCCTTCGATCTGCATGCCGATTCTTGCCGCAGCGCGCATCATCCGCTCGTTGCCCGACCAGGTCGTGATGCCGACCCTCGGTACGTCGAGGCGTTCGAACAGATAAGCCACATACAGCCGCAGCGCCTCCGTTCCACAGCCCCTCCCCCAGGTGCCGGATCGGTACAGCAGAATCCCCGTTTCCAGCCAATTGGAAGGTTCGTGTTCCCAATAAGAAGTAATAACGCCAAGCATCAGGCCTTCCCGGGTTTCGACCAGCAGACGGCGTTCCCACGGCAGATTTCGCGCGCGCTGTTTCTCGTACCCCTGTACAAATTCTTCAAAAGTCTCCTGCGTTTCTTCCGCTTTGTAATAGGGAGCATCCCATTCGGCCCATTCCCGATCGGTATCCGCATAGTGGAGATCATACAGTTCGCGGTAATCCGCAGGGACCACCGAACGCAGGCGAACCTGCTTCCCTTCCAGAATCGTTTGTCCGCCGTTTGCCTGTACCGGCTTCGAAGCGTTGGATGTTGTTTCGTTTGGTCTGTTCATAGGGAAGAGCGGCTTATCGTGTCGATGCTTCCGTCTGCACGGCCTACGATCACCGTATGCGCCATATCGACGAACAATCCGTTTTCGACCACGCCCGCAATCGCATTGAGGCTCGCGTGCAGCGCAGCCGGATCGGTAATCGGAACGCCGCCGCAGTCCGCAATGTAATTGCCGTTGTCGGTCACGTAAATTTCCCCGTCCGCCATCCGCAGTTCCGGCTTCAATCCCAGGGAGCGAAGCGCATCCAGTGTCCATTCATGGGCAAAAGGCACGATCTCGACCGGCAGAGGGAACGCGCCAAGCGTATCGACCCGCTTGTCTTCGCCGACAATGACGAACATTTTGTCGCTTCGAGCCGCCACGATCTTCTCGCGCAGCAGCGCGCCGCCTCCGCCCTTGATCAGTTGAAGCGACCGGTCCACCTCGTCCGCTCCGTCGATCGTGATATCGATTCTTCCGACCTCCGCAAACGGCACAATCGGAATCCCCAGCGCAATCGCCTGTTCTTCCGACCGTTTGGAAGTCGCGACCGCGCGGATGGTCAGGCCTTCCCGCACCCGTTCGCCCAGCTTCTCGATCGCGTAATAAGCCGTCGACCCCGTTCCGAGTCCAACCGTCATTCCGTCTTCTATCGCTTCTACCGCCCGTTCGGCAGCCAATTTCTTCGTATTCATCTCCACCACTCCGTTCCGATTCGCCATTTTTGGAAAAAGTCTCCCCGTTCATTGTAAAGCAAATGTTTTTGTCGAAACAGCCTTTTTTGTTGTGATCCGAAAGCTTGTTTGCTTCGTATCAGAAGCAACCGCAATTTTTGTCGAATTTAATTGAAAAATTAAATATTTTCTCTAATTCTGTATAAAATCCTCTTCGGGAATCGACATTTTTCCGATAATAAAGAGTAAATAAAGTCGAAAATTGTAACTAAAAGGAGAATCACGAGCCATGTACCCATCCCACGCCAAGAAAATGTTCACTTTTTTCATTATAGCGGCTGTTTCCTTGCTGGGACTGCTCGGTTTTTCTCTGCTGACACCTATACAGCCGTTCTCCGCGGCAGCGAACGTTGAAATTTCGACATCCGCCGCTGCCGGCCGGATCCAAAGCACCGTATCCGATCCGTCTTCGTCGGCTTCTCCGACTTCCAGGATCAAACAAGGTTCGTGGGGGTATGCTGCAATCGATACTTCGGCTGCCCGGAAGGCCGGTTACACCGGCGCGGGAATCAAGATCGCGATTCTCGACACAGGGATCTCCAGCCGGTCGGGACTTGCGATTGCCGGCGGGATCTCTACGGTCGAAGGCGTCTCTTCCTACGAAGACGACAACGGACACGGCACATTCGTAGCGGGCATTATCGGAGCCAAGAACAAAGCTTACTCCGGCATTGCCCCGGACGCTTCGCTGTACGCCGTCAAAGTGATGGACAAAGCGGGCAACGGGTCGGTCGAGTCACTTGCTGCAGGGCTGGAGTGGGCGATCGGTCAGCAGATGGACGTTATCAATCTTTCCCTGTCTTTCCCGCAGCAGTCGGACACCGTGCAGCGTCTGCTCGATCAAGCGGCCGATGCGGGCATCACCGTCATCGTGGCCGCCGGCAACTCGGGGCTGCCGGACGGAAGCGGCGATACGCTGGCTTTCCCTGCCAAATCGTCGGAAACGATCACCGTTGCGGCCGTGGATTCCGGGCTGAACCGGGCAGGATTCTCCGGAACCGGCAGCGGTGTCGACCTGGCGGCTCCCGGCGTCGGTATCGTCAGCCTGAGTATGTCGGGCAAATATAAAATCGGCGAAGGCACATCCGCGGCGGCTCCTTTTGTCAGCGGCATGGTCGCCGTATTGAAGCAGGCTTACCCGGATCTCGGCGAAGATCAGATCCTCGAAGCCCTTCAGCAAAGCGCCCAGGATCTGGGTACAGCCGGGCAAGACAGCCAGTACGGATTCGGCCTGGTCTCGTTCGACCGGCTGTTCGGCGAAAATTCCGTGATCGAATCCATTCCGGTGCCCCTTCAGCCTTAAGAATCGGCCGCCCCGAAGCACCCGTATAGGCTCTACGAAGCGGCGGGTCTTGGACACCAATCCTATCAAAAAGGACCTCAGACTTTCCGGATGCGGAAAGTTCTGAAGTCCTTTTTTGTCTGCCGGTTTATGCGGCTTCGGGATGCGGGCTTATAAGGATGTTCTGACGGTCCGAACGGTCAGCGCCAGCCCGAGCGTTCGACCAGCGAAACGATCTGCGCCGTATGGTGCCGGCCGTGCCAGGCATAATGTTCGGTCTGTACGCCAAGCGGAGTCCATTTCTCCGATTGGGGATGGTAGAAGCTCCGGTTCCACTGCTCGGGCGTCAGCGACTCGAGCAGGAACGTCCAGCGGGTATGCAGTCCGCGCAGAATCAGCAGGGACGCGCCGACGGCGAGACCGGAGGCATCGGGCTGCTCCGCCCAAATTTGTTCTTCGTAAGGTTTGACGGTCGGCTTCTCTTCGCTTAGCGCAAGCTTGAGCCGCATATAGGCGTTCATATGGCTGTCCGCCAAATGGTGCACCACCTGCTTGACGGTCCAACCGCCAGGGCGGTACGGCGTATTGAGCTGCTGCTCGCTCAAGCCTTCGATCGCCGCTTCCAGCCGATCCGGCAGACGCCGGATTTCTTCGATCCAGGCTTCAAGCTGCCCGGGTTCGAACGTGTCGATCTCTGCGGGTCTTCCGACCGGATAACGAATAGGCTCCAGTTCGGCTTCACTCGGGAAAGGTTCGGTCATCTCCAGGCCTCCGATCAAATCATTTTTTTCGGATCGACGTAACGGTCGAATTCTTCTTCGGTCAGCAGACCTGTCGACAAAGCCGCTTCTTTCAGCGATGTTCCTTCGGCGTGGGCCTTCTTCGCAATCTTCGCCGCGTTCTCGTACCCGATATGCGGATTAAGCGACGTGACGAGCATCAGCGAATTGCCGAGGTTGTGCTGAATCTGGTCGAGATTGGCTTCGATGCCCACGGCGCATTTGTCGTTGAACGCGAGCATGGAATCGGCCAGCAGGTTGACGGACTGCAGGAAATTGTAGATCAGGACCGGCTTGAACACGTTCAGTTCGAAGTTGCCCTGACTGGCGGCGAAGCCGATGGTCGTGTCGTTGCCGAACACCTGGGCGACAACCATCGTAATCGCTTCCGGTTGGGTCGGATTGACTTTGCCCGGCATGATCGAGCTGCCCGGCTCGTTCTCCGGAATCCGGATCTCGCCGAGACCGCTGCGCGGTCCGCTGGCCAACCAGCGCACATCGTTGGCGATCTTCATCAGATCGGCCGCCAGCGCCTTGATCGCACCGTGCGTATACACCGCTTCGTCGTGGCTCGTAAGCGCATGGAATTTGTTCCGGGCCGAAGTGAATTTAGCCTGCGTAAACTGCGAAATGTACGCCGCCGCGCGGTCGCCGAATTCCGGATGCGCATTGATGCCGGTGCCAACCGCCGTGCCGCCGATCGCAAGCTCCTTCATATGCTGCACGCTTTCCTTGATCATCGTGCCGCTTTTCGCAAGCATCGCGGACCAGCCGCTGATTTCCTGGCCGAGCGTCAGCGGAGTCGCGTCCATCAGATGCGTTCGTCCGATCTTGATCACGTCTTTGAAAGCTTCCACTTTCTCGTCGAAGGTCGCTTTGAGTACCGCGATCGCCGGCAGCAGTTTGTCCTCGACAGCCGTGACGCCGGCTACGTGCAGCGCGGTCGGGAACGTGTCGTTGGAACTCTGCGACATATTGACATCGTCGTTCGGATGAAGACGCTCGTCGGTACCGCCTTTGCCTTCGAGCAGCTGGTTGCCGCGGTAGGCGATCACTTCGTTGACGTTCATATTGGACTGCGTGCCGCTGCCCGTCTGCCAGACCACCAGCGGGAAATGTTCGTCCAGCAGGCCTTCCAGGATCTCGTCGGCCGCCTGGGCAATCGCTCCGGCTTTGTTTTCCGACAACTTGCCCAGATCACGGTTCGCAAGCGCTGCCGATTTTTTCAAGATGGCGAAGGCGCGGATGACTTCGGAAGGCATCTTCTCCTGGCCGATCGGAAAGTTTTCTTTACTGCGCTGCGTCTGTGCCCCCCACATCTTGCTTACGGGCACTTTCATTTCACCAAGCGTGTCTTTTTCGATCCGATAATCCAAAATCCGTCTCCTCCTTCATCGCTATCACAAAATGGTCACATTCCAAGTTTAATTGTAGCGTTTTCAAGAGTCAAAAAGAAAGGGAATCCTCCAACAATTTTCGCCGGCGGCGGCCGCATTGCCAAAAAGCGCTGCGGCGCGCCATCATTACCGGGTGCTTGAACGTTGATCCTTTACGCCGATCGGCCGTTTCCTTCCAGCAGCAGGGGGATGAGTTCGGTCAACTGCGCGATCTCGTAGGTCGGGGCAATACCGCTGTTGTTGGGCAGACGTTCGGGATTGTACCAGCAGGTATCGATGCCGTATTCGTATCCTCCCCGGATATCCGAAGACAGCGAATCCCCGACAATAAGCGCCTGCGATTTGTCCGTGCAGCCGATCTTTTTCAACGCATAATCGAAAATAGCCGGTGCCGGCTTGGCGGAACCCGCATCGTCGGACACGACGATATGATCGAAATAAGCTTTCAACTCCGAACCTTGGATCCGCGAGAACTGCACGTCGCTGACCCCGTTGGTGATAATCGACAGGTCGAATGCCGGCTTCAGTGCGTCGCACACCGCCCGGGCATCCGGCGTCACAAACGAACCGGCCGCAAAATACCGCAGATAAGCCGAGGCAAATGCCTCCGAGTCGCCGTCAACGCCCAGCTGCGCAAACAATCGCCGGAAACGTTCGCCGCGCAGCTCATTCTGGGTAATTCGGTTCTGCTCGTAATCGGTCCACAAAGCGCGATTAATCGCCGTATAACACGCCAGGCAGCTGTCGAAGTCCGTATCCCAGCCGTCTTCCTTCATCGCTCCGGCCAACGCTTCGCGTTCGCAGCGGCGGAAATCGAGCAGTGTATCATCCGCGTCGAACAAAAGATATCGGTAAGGCTTCATGTCGTCGTTTTCCCTTCTTCCTTCAATTCTTCCGGCATATCGGGCAGACACCAATCGATCTCCGGCAGCCCGCGGGAACGCAGAAACTCATTGGTGCGGGAAAAAGGACGGCTGCCGAAAAAGCCCCGTTCCGCCGAACGCGGACTCGGATGCGCCGACTTAATCACAAGATGTCGGCCGGCGTCGATAAACGCTCCTTTTTCCTGGGCGCTGCGTCCCCACAAGATGAATACGGCCGGCTGTTCCCGCTTGTTGATCGCCGCGATTGCCGCATCCGTGAACGTCTCCCAGCCCAGGCCCTGATGCGAAGCCGCCAGGCCCCGCCGCACGGTCAATACATGGTTGAGCAGCAGAACGCCCTGTTTCGCCCAGGGTTCAAGAAATCCGTGCCGTACCGGTTTGCAGCCCAGATCGTCATGCAGTTCGCGATAAATATTGTCCAGCGAGGGCGGAACGGGTCTGCCGGGCTGAACCGAAAAGCTGAGTCCGTGCGCCTGATTCGGTCCGTGGTACGGATCCTGCCCCAAAATAACGACGCGCGTATCGGCAAAAGCCGTCAAATGAAAAGCGCTGAAGATCCGATACATGTCCGGGTATACGGTTTGGCTGCGGTATTCGTCCGCCAGCCTGCGCCGGAGTTCCAGATAATACGGCTTCTCCATTTCGGGATGCAGAATCTCCGCCCAATCGTTCGCAAAAATCGGTTTCATGTCTTGGTCTTCCTTTCCTCGCGGCGGTCGATCGGCGTAACCAAAGCTCGCCGCCGGGTATTCGGGCCTTTGCTCTGCGGCGCTTGTTCGTCAAGAAGGCTCGATCGCGGCTCCGCAGTAATCGCATACCGTTTCGGTGCCTGCGCGAATCGTTTTGCGGCTTCCGCAGGCACGACAGACGGCGACGGCCAGTCCCGATGCGCCGGCCTTCGGACGCGGCGCGTTCGTACGGTAGATGTCATTCGTCGAAACCGGCTTGACCAGATCGATGGGGCTGCCTGCAGCCTGTCCGTTCACCGTCCCCAGGCGCTTGCGCTTGGCCCGGCGCAGGATCCACGATCCAAGCAGCAGAAACAGCACACCCGGCAGCACAAAAAACAGAGAAAACCCGATCGCTGTCGTTACGGTCGAAGCTCCGACGCCCGGCTTCCACGTATCGAGCACGAACCAAATCCCCATGGCGATCCAATAAACGCTGAGCGTGTTGATTAGAATCCCGACCACTCTCATCGCGGCTCCCCCTTTTTTCTCCGGATCCCGCCTTGTCGACGGTTTGTCCGTTCAAATTATACAGCAGCCCGGAAACAAAGAAAACGGCTTTCCCCCAAAGGGAAAGCCGCCAACGTGTCGAGAAAGTCTAATCCTAAATGAAGCGAGGAGGCGAAGGGAGAAATTCAGTGTAGGAACGACAGTGTTCGCCTTTGAAATCGGGGAAATTCCGCTAAAATTTAATCCTTTTCCCCGATTTCAACACGCGACCGGAATGAATTTCTCCCGCAGCCGACGAGCTTCTACAACGAATAGGACTTTCTCGACAACCTGACGGCTTTCCCCCAAAGAGAAAGCCGCCAACTTGTCGAGAAAGGTCTGCTTCCGAATGAAGTGAGGAGGCGGAGGGAGTAATTCAGTGGAGGAGCGCCAGCGTTCGCCTTTGAAATCGGGGAAATTCCGCTAAAATTTAATCCTTTTCCCCGATTTCAACACGCGACCGGAACGAATTTCTCCCGCAGCCGACGAGCTTCTACAACGAATAGGACTTTCTCAACAGCCTGACGGCTTTCCCCCAAAGGAAAAGCCGCCGTTATATTTTCGGTCAGGCGAAACGCAGTACGGCACGGTTGCCGAACGGATCGAGCGCCGACGGACCTTCCGGCGTATTCGCCACTTCGATCCCGGCTTCGCGGAGCGCTTCGACCGCTCGGTCCACTGCTTCCGCATCCGGGTATTCGATCGTAAAATAGCTCAGGCCGACCGCGTTGGCGGGAGCTGCCGGAGCACCGACACCCGCCCAGGTGTTGAGCCCCATATGATGATGATACCCGCCTGCCGAGACGAACAGCGCACCGCCGCCGAAGTGCAGCACCACATCGAAACCGAGTCCGTCTACGTAAAATTTGCGCGCAGCCGGCAGATTGCCGACATGCAGATGAACGTGTCCGATCACCGTTCCGGCTGGCAGCCCGTTCCAGGCTCCCGCAAGCTTCAGCAGCGATTCCACGTCAACCGGATCGCTCGCCATGACATACTCCCCTTTGGCGTCCGTCTGCCACTGCGAGCGCGGACGATCCGCGTAAATCTCGATGCCGTTGCCGTCTGGGTCATTCAGATAAAAAGCTTCGCTGACCAGATGGTCTCCCTGGCCGATACTCAGTCCGTATTCCGCCAGATGGCGCAGCGTTGTGCCGAGTGCTTGACGGCTCGGCAGCAGGATGGCGAAATGATACAACCCCGTGACGCTCTGCGGCGGCAGAATTTGCGCATCCGCCACCTCTTCGATGCCAAGCAGCACGCCGCTGCCTTCCACCCCAAACTCGGCCGTTGTTTCGGTACGGTTCGTCAATTTCAGACCGATCACTTCGCTGTAATAGCGAACGGAACGTTCAATCTGGCTGACTTTCAGCTGTACGCGCCCCATATGGGCATCCGGATGTATCGAATAGCGATTCATAAAGATAACCTCCTAATTTTACTTATAGTATTTTTTGTTTCGCATGAGTAATATTATTGATAGATCCATTTTAACTCATAAGGTTACAAAAGTAAAGTAGATGATTTAAATAAACCTAATAATTACGAATCGGTGTATAAAAAAGAAGCCCGGGCCGGCGGAAATATTCCGTCTTTGCCCGAAGCTTCGGTGACTGCGCTGGTTTGGCGATTCAGGATAATCCTGCATGCCGGGTCAAAAATTCCATCGCCAAACGATTCTGTCCATCCGACACCCAATGGCCGTCGAACGGATAGACGTGCATCTCTTTGCCTGAACCGATCCGGTTGTACGCCGCATAGACCGTCTCGGGCATGCAGCAAGGATCTTTTAATCCGCACGATACCATCACCGGAATATCGATCCGATGCGCCAGATTGAGGTTATCGAAATAACTGAGCGTATCCAGCACGGCTTCCAGATGCTCGGGATGCTTGCTTACGAATGCTGCCGCTTCCGACAGGGAGCTGTTCGAATTGAGAATGCCGAAGTCCATATGGCACATGTTCGGGATATGGGCAACCGCCGCTTTGGGCACGGAACTGAGCGCAGGCACGATCAGCGCAAGACCTCCGCCCTGACTGCCGCCGAGTACAAAGACCCGCTCCGAATCCGTTTCCGGCTGTGCCGATGCCCATTCCGCCGCGCGGATCGCGTCGATCGTGATCGCCCGGTAGTAAGCCGTTTCACGGTCCAGGATACCGGGCGTCAGCCAGCCTTTGACCGCGCCGTAAGGCTGGGCCAACCGGTTTCCCGTATCGCCGCTTTGTCCGCGGACATCGATCGAGAGTACGGCAAATCCCATCAGGATGTAATGGGCAAAATGCTCCGGCATACCTTTGCTGCCTCCGTATCCGTGGTAATGGACAACGCAGGGGAAAATCGGATTCGATTGATCCGCCGCGGCCGGCTTCGGTGTCAGATACCAGGCATGCAGCGGCGTATCGTCTGCTCCTTCATAGGTAGTCCGGTAGACGTTCATGCCGCTCATCGGGGTCGCTACAAGCTCACGCGTTCCATTCAGCGGCTTGTCCGCATACTCGGCCAGAGTCGATTCCCAGAAAGCGTCCAGATCCCGCTTCGCCGTGAGGGACGGGCGATAGCGCTCCAAATCCTGAATTCTCGTTTCGATCGCGTTGGTCATCGTTTTACTTGTTCTCCTTTTTGCCGCTTTATCGGTCTTCCCGCTCCAGCAGGCTCCGGTAAAGTCGTTCGTTCTCTTCATCGTAGCAGACGAAAGCCACTTCTTCCAGAAACGTTTCGATGGAATCCGCGGAGGGATTGACCAGCAGACTGCGCACCGCAGTCCAAGCCGTTTGGGCCGCCGCTTCTTTGGGATATCCGTAGATGCCTGTCGAAATATTGGGGAAAGCGATCCGCTTTGCACCTGCCGCCCGCGCTTCTTCGATACTTCGGATATAGCAGCTGGCCAGCAGCCTTTCTTCTCCTTCATTCCCGCCCCGGTATACCGGTCCCACCGTATGCACGACGATATTCGCGGGCAGTCGGCCGGCCGTCGTGACAACGGCGTCGCCCGTTTCGCACCCTCCCTGCCGGCTGCGGATTTTGCGGCCTTCCTCCAGAATAGCCGGTCCGCCGGCGCGATGAATCGCTCCATCCACTCCTCCGCCTCCAAGAAGCGAAGAATTCGCCGCATTGACGATAGCATCGGTCTCGTATTGCGTAATATCGCCCCGAACGATTGCGATCCGGGTTCCCTGTATGATTCGCTGCATGTCTTTGCCTCCTTGGAGTTTGTCCGATCTTTTTCTTTCCCCGATTCGGACAGGTACGAACCGGCTTCAACTGACGGCGAGGCTGTCAAAAGGGATCGAACCTCTATGCAAAAAAGCCTTTCGGCTTCGACCCGGTATTCGCCGGGTTGTCTGCCAAAAGGCTTCATGTACGATTAAGGAGCTGCAATCAGTCGGCTTTCGCGGTCTCGATCGCTTTTTCCACATTTTCGAGCGTTGGGTTATCCACTCTTGTACCGTTTACGAAAATCGAAGGCGTGCCGGTGATTTTGCTGTCGTCGCCGGCTTTGAGATCGGCATCGACGGCAGCTTGGTACGTTTTGTTTTTCAGGTCGGCCGTGAATTTCTCGATATCGGAGCCTTTGACGTTTTCTTTGACGAGATCGACCAACTTCTCTTCCGTTACCCAGCTTTCTTTTACTTTGTTCTCGTCCTGATTCGCATACACGGCTTTGTTATACGCCCAGAAATATTCCGGGTTCTGTGCATACAAGGCTTCCCCGCCCAGTGCCAACAGCATGGAATCGTCGGCCAGGAACGGATAATCCGCGAATTGGAACGAAGCTTCCTTGGTATCGAGGTACTTGGTCTTCAGTTCGGGCAGTACCGTTTCCGTCCAGATCTTGCAGTCGGGGCATTTGTAATCGCCAAACTCGACAATTTTGACATCCGAATCCGGATTGCCCAGCGTCGGCTGCTTCGATGCGTCGTAGCTCGTCAGAATGACCGGCTCCGCGGGAGCAGCCGTCTGATTTTCTCCGACTCTGGTCAATACATAGATCAAGACCGCCAATACGACGATCAAGCCGACAAATCCCAGGGCGATTGCGCCCAGATTACTTTTCTTGCGTTTGGTTCCCGACGTCCACTGCGAAGCGGCCGTGTTGGTGTTCTGCGTTCTTGCCTGCTGCGGTCTTCCGTTTGTCTGTCTCGGAGCGGCTCCCGTATTTCTCTGGGCCCCCTGCGGCTTGCCTTTTCTCGGTGCCGGCTTTTTGTTTTTGCTCATTCTTTTTCCCCTTATCCTCAAGTTTGCCCGCCGGTCGCACGCAGCCGAATACGGCTGCCGCCCGACAGGAACGACTGTATTTGATTATATCGAGTTTTGGCGGTCCGATTCAAGCTCGTCAGCATCTCCTGTGAAAATAATGCCTCGAATCTGCCTATACCGGCAAACTTTTCGTCCGATCGGCTGTATTCCGGCACGCCAAAAGCCCATTCCGGGAGAAATGGGCTTTGGTGTGCTTCATTATTTTTAGGATACGCGTACGCTCTCCCCGGCGGCTTCCGGGCTGCGTTTGCTTTTTCGCGGCTGCCCTTTCCAGGACAGATACGTCCAGATCCGCAGGATCTTCTCGACAGGACCCGTGCGGAATCGGGCCAGATACAGCGGACTCAGCCACAGTTGAACCGCGTAGACCGCCAGCACGATCACCGCTCCGACGAACACCCCGGCACGGCCGAACCATCCGAATCCGTATCCGTAAAAGATCGTTGTACAGAGGACCGTCTGCATCAAATAGTTCGTCAGCGACAGCCGGCCGACCGCTTCGAAATTCCGGAGGATGCTCCATTTTCGGGAAGCGGTATAAAGAAGCGCAAACGCATAGATGTATCCGAGCGACAGCACGGCTCCTCCGACCGTTTCTCCGATCCCGATCCCCGGGAGTCCGCCTCCGCCAAGCTGCGGAGCAAGAACGCCGTACATTTTGGACAGCAGGCCGACCGAAATGAACAGAATCGCCCGGCGTTTATACACCCTTCGCATCGCCTGCGGATCGTCAAACGTCCCGATTCGCGCGGCGCGCATGCCCAGAAGAAACATCGGCGCAATCAGAATCGGGGCAAAGACGCTGGCCAGAAGCAGGAACCATCCGTCTTCTTCTCCCAGCGGATCCGCATGGTTGCGGAAATCTTTGATCTCCGCATACGTCCCGCCGCCGTAAATATCCCGGCTCTGCAAAACATAGCTTTGGGTATGCGCCGACGAACCGATTGCAGCTTCGGACGGATCAACGGGCCAGGCTCCCAGTACGCCCATCACCGTCATCAGCAGAACCGCCCAGATCAGCAGCGTTTTGGGACTGCGGTTCAGGAACAGCAGCAGGAAAAAGCCGGTTATACCGTAGAACGTCAGAATATCGCCTTCCCACAAAAACGTGGCGTGCAGCATTCCGATGCCCAGCAGCAGCAGAAAACGGCGTGCCAGATGGCATTTGGGACGCAGTTCCCGCACTTTCAGACTGTCCGCCAGCTTCACCATGCCGAAGCCGAACATGTACGCGAAGATCGGCATAAAGCTGCCGACGACGACAATGAACAGGAACGAGTGAAACGCCAGGTCCGCCCCTTGAATGCCGAACAGCTGCGGTTGACTCTCTCCGAACAATCCGTATTGGAAAATAAGCATATTGGCCAGAATAATACCGGCCAGGCTGAATCCGCGCAGCCCGTCAATCAGTTGAACCCTTTTGTTTGGAATCATGTCCATCACCTCTGAACCCAGTGTAACCCGGCGCGTTGAAGAGCCGCTAAAGCCTTTCTTAACGTTTGCTTAACTCGGTGTCGAAGACGCGCAGCCGTGTTAAGATGACGGAAGCAGCAGGGCCCGGCGATGCCGGACCCAAGCAAGAAGGAGGATATCTAATGAATACGGCCAAAATCCTGATCGTGGACGACGAGAAAGCGATCGTGCAAATGATCGAAATCGTCCTGCGCAAGGAAGGCTTTGAACATATTTATACCGCGGGCACAGCCGCCGAAGGCATGGCGCTGCTGCAGGAACGCGGCGCGGATGTTATTCTGCTCGATGTCATGCTTCCCGACCGCAGCGGCTTCGAACTCGGTCCCTGGATCCGGGAACAGTCGAAAGCGCATCTGATCTACCTGACAGCGCGGACGACCGATCTCGATCGGCTGACCGGATTTGCCGTGGGCGGAGACGACTATGTAACCAAACCGTTTAATCCGCTGGAAATCGCGGCCCGGATCAAAGCCCGGCTTCGGCGGAAAACGGAAGAATCGACCGCCGCTTCCGTTCCTGCGGATCCGCGCCGGCGCTACGACTTCGGCGGCTTCGTACTCGACGAGAAAGCCGGCGAACTGCTGGTTCGCGGAGTGCCCGTTCCCTGTCCCGCGCAGGCGTATCAGCTTCTGCTGTTCCTGTGCCGCAATCCGAATATCGTCTTCTCCAAATCGCAGCTGTACGAATCGGTCTGGGGATTCGATATGAGCGATGACAACACGGTGATGGTCCATATCCGCAAGATCCGCGAGCGGATCGAACCGGACCCCGGCTCTCCCCGTTATCTGCTGACGGTTCGCGGACTCGGCTATAAGCTGACCCGGGGAAGCTTGACATGAAAAAGACGCCCAAGGTCAGACCGGGACGGATCGCCAGACGATTGGGTCTGCATTTCACGGTTCAATTCTTCATGATCTGGCTGTCGGTATTGGCTACGATCTTCGTGGCACTCTTTGTCGTGCTCTACTATACCGGCAACGAACAGCTCAAGAGCGCATCTCCTCCCGAGATGCTGGAGTCACTGTCACTTGAGACGATCATCGAAAACGGCAGTGTCGAACTGCCGGATCTGTGGCCGCAGCAGCTGCAAAAAAGAGGCTTTTGGCTGCAGATTATAGGCGCAGGCGGCCAAGCGGTCTATGCGGCGAACGTCCCGAGCGACGTACCGAAACAGTATTCCGCCGCCGAACTGCTTCGCGTGGCGGATACGCACCGATTGGGCAGATACAAGATGACCACCCTTTACGAAGAGCTTCTCGGCGAGCGGAATCTGTATCTGCTCGGACAGCGCGACCTGAATGCCGAAAAACTTGAGGAATGGTTCGGAGCGTATTCCGAGAAGGGACGGATCGCGGCATCGGCCGAAAAACGCCTGGCCGGCGAAGCCAGGCGGCTCGGCGCGGCGCTTCGGATATTCGACGGCAGCGGAACCGAAGTGCAGCGTTTCGAAACGGATCCGGACCGCGAGGTGCCAAGTGCGCTGGATCTGGTCAAAATCCGTTCGGCGCCGGGTACCGCGGATATCGGACTCGCTTATTATTATGATCCAAAATCGGGTTACACCTGGATGCTGGAGTGGCCCAAGGCCGATACGGAATCTCCGAAGCAGCCGATGTTCAACCTTGTACTTAAGGTCTCGGGCCTGGTGGGAGCCGCTATTCTGCTGCTGACGCTTGGACTGGCGGCGTGGCATGGCTATCGGTACGGCGGGCCTCTGCTGCTGTTCATGCGCGGATTCGAGCGCATGGGCCGGGGCGAGTACGAGCAGGTCTTCACCGAGAAAGAACGCCGGAAAATTTATCGCAAAAACGGACGCTTCCGCGCCCGTTACAAGCTGTACCGCGAAGTCATCGCGGGATTCTCCGATATGGCCGGCAAGCTCGCCGGTGCCCGCGACGAAAGAATTCGGCTGGAGCAATCGCGCGAAGAATGGATGACGGGAATTTCGCACGACCTTCGGACTCCTCTGACTTCGGTACAGGGCTACGGCCATCTGCTCGAGAGCGGCCAGTTCAGTTGGAGCGGGCAGGAGCTGCGGGACATGGGCGGAACGATCCGCGAAAAAAGCGCCTATATGCTGGAGCTTCTGCAGGATTTCTCGCTGACCTTCGAGCTCAAAAACCAGGTCCCGGGCGAACAGCTGGAACCGCTCGAGCTGAACGAATTCGTCCGCAGGGCCGCTCTGCGATATGTCAACGACGCTACGCTGCCCGGCTTGTCGCTCGGCTTCGAAGAAAGCGGTAGACCCGTCGAAATCCAGGCCAATGCCAAATGGTTTCAGCGGCTGCTCGACAATCTGATCTCCAATGCCATCAAACATAACCCTGCGGGAACCGAAATCATACTGGGTCTGCGCCAAGAACGCAGCGAAGCGGTCGTCACGGTACAAGACAACGGGGCCGGCATGGATAAAGAAACCCAAGCCCGACTGTTCGACCGTTATTATCGCGGAACCAACACCGATGAAGGAGCGGACGGCGCGGGCCTCGGCATGAGTATCGCTCACGCGATTGCAGCGGCGCACCAAGGAACGATCCGGGTGGAATCGGAGCCTGGCCGGGGCACGACGATTACGCTGAGTTTTCCGGTATCCCGGTCTCTGCCCGAAAACCCGGATGCTCCTCCACGTGCCGGACAAAGCGGAAGATAAAGCCCGGCAAGCAAGCATCCGGGGAGAAAAATCCGCGCGAATACGCCTGATTTTCTCTATTTTTATCGAACGAAAGGCATTTGACACCGCTTTCCGAACTTCGTATACTTGCGTGAGCACACAGCAATGAGAACAAGCAGGCCGGACCCGCGGGGGGGCGGAGACCGGCCGCGCATGAGGAGGATTAACCTTGTACCAGCCGCAGGATTCTATCGGTTTTCAACTGGGTGTGATCTATCGCAAAGTCAGCAACCGTCTGGCCGCCCGGCTTAAAGATTATGACCTGACGCCCGAACAATGGTCGGTCATGTGCTGTATCTGCTTCAAGGAAGGCATGAACCAGAAAGAAATCGCCGAACGTACGGTCAAAGACCAGCCGACCGTGACCCGGATTCTGAATGTGCTGCATCGCAAAAACCTGATCATGCGCAGCAGCGACCGGGCCGACCGCCGGGCGTACCTGATCTATCCGACCGAAAAAGGCCGCCGGGTGACGGAAGAGACCGCGGTCATCGAACGTCATCACAATGCGGCCATGATCGAAGATTTTACGCCGGAACAGCTGGAAGCATTAGCCGAAGCCTTCCGCAGAATCGAACGCAATGCGGAACGCTACGACGATACCTCGCCGCTTGAAACGGGCAACGAGTCGGATCCGTCCTAAAAACGGTTTCGAGCGTGTTCCGCTCCGGGGTCCAAACCCACATACATAACGAGCACGAACAGGAATCCAGCCGGCCTTTACTGCCGGCTTCTTTTTGATTTTTTCGCTTCGATCCGCGCCTGCCGGGCTTTTGCCGCCGTTTCGGCCCGCTCGGCTTCCTGCTCCAGATCTCCCAACTGCCCCGCGGGACGGTACACCGTGCCTCCGTGACACACCTCGAGTCGCTCGGGATCGAGTGTGCGGAGCACATTTCCGCTGCGCAGCGCAAGAGCCGGATCCGGGCTGAACCGGGCCGGCAGCAGTCTGCCGCGCTTCGCATGGAACAAGTCTCCGGCCAGCAGTACCTGATCCTGCGCATGGAAGTACACGACATGACCGGGCGAATGGCCGGGCGTGAAGAACGGCTGCAGACTGCCGATCGGATCCAACCCGTTTTTGCCTGCTGCGGCCAGCGGCTGCAGCAGGCCTTTTTGAACATGGGCGAACGGCCGGCTCTTGCCCGGATAAGCGCGATCTCCTTCCGCGTAGGCAATCTCCCGTTCATGCATATAGACCGGAACCGGATACCGCGCCAGAAGCGTCTGGAGCGAACCCACGTGATCGGAATGGCCGTGCGTCAGCACGATCCGTTTCAAGGGGCCCGCCTCCATGCGTTCGATCTCTTTCAGAATAGACCCTGCCATCCATTTCAGGCCCGTATCGACCAGTGTGACTCCGCCCTGTTCCGCCACGATCCAGACATGGATCGGCAGGCCTACCCAGACGCCTACGCTTCGTATATGTTCCGAAACCGCTTTGACTCCCATATCGAGATTGCTCCATTCTGCCTTTAAGGCCGGGTTGATTCGTTTTCCGCAGCCAAAAGCCGCCTCTTGACCATAAGAGGCGGCTTTCCGGCTGTCAAGCGGCCCTACAGCAGCTTCCGCTTTTCTTCAAGCGTTAACCGGGCGACCCGGTCCTTCACACGCTCTTTCACAGACTGTAGATGATCCGGATATAAAGGCGGCGTTTTTTTGCCTCTTCGAAATAAAACGCTCTCAGGATCGAATAAGCCAAACGGGGTAAAGCTTCTCCCCGATTCGGAAAGAAGCTTTACCCCTATGCTTGAATTGGCACTTACAGTTTAACCGTTACGCTGCCGCCGGAAGGCGTCAGCAGAAGACCCTGCTCGCCCGCTTCATGCGAAGCGCCGTCCACGCCGGACACTT
This sequence comes from Saccharibacillus qingshengii, assembly GCF_013185195.1. Classification (GTDB taxonomy): domain Bacteria; phylum Bacillota; class Bacilli; order Paenibacillales; family Paenibacillaceae; genus Saccharibacillus; species Saccharibacillus qingshengii. Next base: position 146,329 of record NZ_JAAZWC010000003.1, on the reverse strand, counting down.
CGGAAATGCCGCGCAGGACGAGCTTGACGTTTGTGCCGCCCGAAATGCTGATCTTGATCTCATTGCCGCTGCGTACGGCCGAGGCTTCGACAACCGTCTTCGCGTCGAGACCGATAATGTTCGCGGAAGCCGTTTGGCCAGGAGCCAGGTCGAACAGATGCAGCGTCACGCCGTCGGCGTAGTCGTAATCCGGCTTGCCGTCCTGGCTGCCGACAGCCAGCAGCGTGCCTTCTCTGACAAAGACCGGCAGGCTCATGAAGTCGTAGTTTTCGCTGTACCAGCGTCCGCCCTGCTTCGTCTGGCCGTCCAGCAGGCCTGTCCATTTGCCCGCAGGCAGATAGTAGGTCACGTCGCCCTGCTCGTTGAAGATCGGAGCCACGAGGATCGAATCGCCGAACATGTACTGGAGGTCCAGCGGTCCGCAGGTCGGATCTTCCGGGAACTCCAGGAACATCGGACGCATCATCGGAATGCCGCGTTCCGCCGATGCCGCGGCCTGGTTGAACAGGTAAGGCATAAGCGAGTTTTTGAGCTTCGTGAACTTGCGCAGCACGTCGACCGCTTCGTCGTCGAACAGCCAAGGTACGCGGTACGAGTCGCTGCCGTGCAGACGGCTGTGCGAAGACAGCAGGCCGAACTGTACCCAGCGTTTGTACACGTCGGCCGGAGCCGTCTGCTCGAAGCCGGAGATATCGTGCGACCAGAAGCTGAAGCCGGATACGCCGAGCGACAATCCGCCGCGCAGGCTTTCCGCCATCGACTCGTACGTCGACGAGCAGTCGCCGCCCCAGTGAACCGGGAACTGTTGGCCGCCTACGGTAGCGGAACGGGCGAACAGTGCCGCTTCGTTTTTGCCGAGTTTGTTCTCCAGCACTTCGAAGACCGCTTTGTTGTATTGGAATGTGTAGTAGTTGTGCATTTTGACCGGATCGGAGCCGTCGAAGTAGACGACGTCTTCCACCGGAATTCTTTCGCCGAAGTCGGTCTTGAAGCAGTCTACCCCTTGATCGACCAGTTCTTCGAGCTTGCTTTGGTACCATTTCACCGCGGCCGGGTTCGTGAAGTCCACGATGCCCATGCCCGCCTGCCACATGTCCCACTGCCAGACGCTGCCGTCTTTGCGCTTGAGCAGGTAGCCGTTCTCCATGCCTTCTTCGAACAGGACGGATTTCTCCGCGATGTACGGGTTGATCCAGACGCAGATCTTCAGTCCTTTGTCTTTGAGGCGCTTGAGCAGACCCGCAGGGTCCGGGAAGACGTCTTTGTCCCATTCGAAGTCCGTCCACTGGTATTCTTTCATCCAGAAGCAGTCGAAGTGGAACACGGACAGCGGCAGATCGCGTTCGCTCATGCCATCAACGAAGTGATTGACCGTTTCTTCGTCGTAGTTCGTCGTGAACGAAGTCGTCAGCCACAAACCGAACGTCCAGGCCGGCGGAAGCGCCGGTTTGCCGGTCAGCTTCGTGAAGTTGTCGAGCACGTCTTTCGGATTTTCGCCGCCGATGATGAAGTATTCCAGCGTTTCGCCTTCTACGCTGAACTGCACTTTCGACACGTTTTCCGAAGCCACTTCGAACGAGACTTTTTCCGGATGGTTGACGAATACGCCGTAGCCTTTGTTCGAGATATAGAACGGAATGTTCTTGTAGGACTGCTCGCTGCTTGTGCCGCCGTCTTCGTTCCAGATATCGACCGTTTGGCCGTTTTTCACGAACGGGGTGAAGCGCTCGCCCAGACCGTATACGTATTCGCCCATGCCCAGATCGAGCTGCTCGCGGAAGTAGGTTTTGCCTTGCGCCTTGTTCTCGATATGCGCCGCACGGCGGAACGCGCTGCCGGTCAGGCGGCGGCTGCCGTAATGGAACTCGCTGGCGAAGCCCGTATTGCGGTTGATGCTGACTTTGAGCTCGCCGCTTTGCAGCGCAAGCAGCTCGTCGTTATTGGTAATCTGCACGTTCGTCTCCGAGCCGTACAGTTCGAATTCGGGAGTCTGTTTCACGCCGCCGGCGTGACGGTTCAAGCGAACGCGGATGACGTTCGGCATCGGCGAGCTGTACGTCGCTTTGAGCAGCGTCGCGTTCAGCGTGTCGCCCCGTTTTTCCACTTTTTTCGTTGCCGCATAGACCGTGAAGGAATCGTCCTTCTGTACCACGTCGCGGATGTCGACCGGATTCTGCAGGTTGTATCCGTCGCGGACCATCCAATATCCATCGGTAAATTTCATGCGTATAAAGCCCCCTTGAAATTGTCGAATGCCCTCGGCGCCGTTGTGTGATCGCCGTGACTACAGGTATAATGATATTGATCTTTAAGTGAATTTTCTTCCGTTATTTTGATCTAAAGTATCGTTATTTTGATATTTCTGTATCTCTCCCGTCTCTTAATGACCACAATTTGGAAACGATTTCATATTTAGCGGCGTTCGGTACGTTTTCCGCCGCGCATCCCACCGTTCGATCGAAGGAGGCCTTCTCTATGGAACGCGCTTTGCTCAAAGAAGAACGCATACACGGCAATCCCATGTACCCCGTCAGCGTTTACGTTATGGAAGACCTGGATTACACGACGATTATGGATTCCCACTGGCACGAAGAAATGGAGTTTACGATCGTTACCCGAGGAACGATCCGGTTCCAGATCGGCACGGAATATTACGAAGTGTCGCAGGGCGAAGCAATGTTCGTGCACGGCGGCGAGCTGCATGCGGGCCACCGGATCGGCGACGAACCGTGCGCGTTCTCGGCAGTCGTGTTCGACGGGGATTTTCTGTCCAGCCGGGGTTACGACGCGCTGCAGGAACGGTTTATCGAACCTCTGCTGCAAAAAAAATCGCTCCCGCCTTCGCATCTGACCGGACGCGAAGACTGGGAGCGCGATATTCTGGGATTGATTGCGGCGATCATCTCGGACAACGAACGTTCCGTTCCCGCTTACCAGCTGATGACCAAAGCCCGGCTGTGCCAGATTTTTGCGCTGCTTCAGGGGCATATGCGCGAGAATATTCCGGCGGCTTCCGGCGGTGACGGCGAGAAGATCCAGCGGCTCAAACGGGTTCTCGGTTATATGCATCAGCATTATCCCTCCCCGATCAAGCTCAGCGATCTGGCGGGTCTGCTGAATATGAGCGAAGGACACTTCTGCCGCTTTTTCAAAAGCATGGTCCATAAAAGCCCGGTCGATTATCTCAACCGCTACCGGACCCAGCAGGCCTGCCGGCTGCTCGAGACGAGCGGACACAAGATCGTGGAGATTGCCATGGAAGTCGGCTTCGACAGTCTGAGCTATTTCATTTCGGTGTTCAAGCAGCACCAGGGCTGCACGCCTTCGCAGTACCGCAAACGCCTCAAAGCGGCCGCCGAGGCTTCCCATTCTCCGACGTTTGCCCGGATTGAACCGGCGGTCGGCGGCAGTGAAACATAATCGCCTGCTGCCGTAAAGAAATTCTGCTGCCCCGGCCGCTTTACCGAACGTCGTACAGCTTCGCGTCCACGCCGGTTACGAACGGACTCGCTTCTCCCGCCGCGTACAAATGCAGCACATGCATGGCCCGCGTGCAGGACGTATAGAACAGCTTGCGTTCCGATTCGCGCGAATAGCTGTCCGCCGATGCGTTGTACAGCAGCGCGGCATCGAACTCGACGCCTTTGGCGAGATAGGCCGGCACGATAACCGTTCCTTTCTCGAACGCCGGTGTGTTCTTGGTAATCAGGCGCGTATCCAGACGGCTCTTCAACCGCTTATGCAGCTCGCCGCATTCGCTCTGCGTCTTGCAGATGATCGCGATATAATCGAGTCCGCGTTCGCGCAGATCCTGAATGTCCGCGACCAGCGCGTCTTCCATGAGGTTCTCTTCCGAGGCAGCGAATCGGCGCAGGACCGGTTTGTCCCCGCTGCGGGTGAACGGCAGAATTTCTTCGCCTTCCGGCAGCATCGCTTTGGTGAACTCGGTGATCTCGCGGGTCGAACGGTAGCTGCGGGTCAGGCGCAGGACCATGCTCTCTTCGCGCCCGTACAGATTCAGCAGCGGATCGTAATCGTCCAGCGCCGAGTCATGCCCGTAGATCGCCTGGTTGAGATCGCCGAGCGCCGTCATCCGGGCGCGCGGAAACAACCGCTTGAGGAATTCGAGCTGGAACGGCGTGTAATCCTGCACTTCGTCGACGATGACGTGCCGGATCGCCGTGTTGGTGATAAATCCCTGCAGCAGCTCCCGCAGCAGCAGAAGCGGCGTAGCGTCTTCGAACATCAGCTCCGACTTGGCGAGCCGGTCGAGCGTCTGCCGCGAGAATTCGTGCCACATGGCCGGCAGCGGACGACCGCCCGACAGCGTCATAAACAGAATCTCGTCTTTGTACAGCCGGCGGTACATGCCTTTGACATCGACGAATCTCTGGCGCTTGATCCATTTGCGGACCGGCTTCAGCCAATCGTTGACAATCATGCGTGCGGCCGCTTCGCGCTGTTGATCGAAATCGTCGAACGTGTCGGCCGCTCCTTTTTGCTTGCGGCGCATAAGGTTATAAGCCCGGTGCAGGGCGCTTGAGTCGAGCAGCTGGATTTGTTCGTCCACCCATTCCTCGTCCCGCTGGCTTTTGCCGTATTCGCTTACTTCCTTCAGCAGCCACTTGCCCATCTGTTCGATGCGGCTCGGAATTTTGATCGTCGGATCAAAAGCGTAGAATCGGCGCCGCATCGCTTCGGCCGACACAATCTCGTGCCCTTGGAAGCGGATCGGACGGAACATCATGCCCTGCTCCGACAAATACTCGCGGTAGGCGCGGATCACCTGCAGATAATCCAGCGACGACTTGTAGCGGATACCGGCCAGTCTCGCTTCATATTCCCCGTCTTCCTCCGCGTCGCCTCCGAGCAGATATTCCAGCTGGTCGAACGCGTCTTCGAGTTCGAATTCACGGCCGATTCGACGCTCAAGGTAGGCTTGAAACGTCGTTTGAAGCATGTTTTCCTCGCCCAGTTCCGGCAGAACCGTCGAGACGTAGCTGTTGAACAGCGAGTTGGGCGAGAAAAGCACCAACTGGTCCGCGCTCAGCGTATCGCGGTACCGGTACAGCAGATAAGCTACACGCTGGAGCGCCGCCGAGGTCTTGCCGCTGCCCGCGGCGCCCTGCACGACCAGCAGGCGGCTCTGCTCGTTGCGGATAATCGCATTTTGCTCCCGCTGAATCGTCGAGACGATACTTTTCATCCGGTCGTCGGCACTTTGGCTGAGCACTTCCTGCAGCAGTTCGTCGCCGATCGTCATCCCCGTATCGAACATGACCCGGATCTTCGCGTCGCGAATGACATACTGGCGCTTGAGTTCCATCTCGCCTTCCACATGGCCTCCCGGCGTCCGGTACGATACGCCGCCCGGGGCGCCGTCGTAATACAGACTCGAGATCGGCGCGCGCCAATCGTAAATCAGGAAATCCTGCTCGTTGTCGTCCAGCAGCGAAGAAATGCCGAGATAGATCCGCTCGGACGCCGCATCCGATTCTTCCCGAAAATCGATCCGCCCGAAATAGGGCGAATTCTTGAGCCGGCGCAGCTTGCCAAGCTGCGAATAGGCGCGCTTGTGACCGAACTCGCGCTCGGCCAGTACCTGCGACTGCTGGCGCATACTGGTCGACGTCTCGCCCAGATCGTCCGGCTCGGCAAAGTTCATCGTGACTTCGTCCCAGAACTCTTTGCGCAGTCCGACGACATCTCCGCGCATTTCCCCGACCTGCGCTTCCAGCCCGCGAATCCGGCGGACGACTTTGCCCGTGACGTCATCGACGCGCTCCTGCTCCTGCTTCCATTCCATATCGGTCATATCCATAGGTTCATCCCCTTTTCGACGATTGACATTCATCTAAATTTATGTTATGATTTCTCGTTAAGTATTTTTGAAAATACATTCACAGACAGACTATCATTGTACGCCTGCAGCCCGGGGAAATCAACTTTCAGCCGGCTTCGCAAGGTGTTTTTTTATGCCCATTTTAACCGATTATTCTGTCCGCCGCAGCTTTGGAATCGGAAGTCATATAAAAAGGGAAGGAGCGCCGGACATCCGGTCTTCCTTCCCTTTTTGCAGCCGTCCGTACGGATCGCGTCTTCCCTTATTACCCTTGGACTTTTTGCGTAAACGAGTTTCCTCAAATGGTTTACGATTTGGAGCTGCGCCAATTCTTCGGATTCAGCCGCTGGGGCCACGACTTCTTGTCGATTCTTCCGCTGTCGCCGTAATGCTCGACCAGACGGTTCAACCGCTCCAGCTGATAGCCATACGCATGGATTTCCGCGGCGACAATCGTCAGACGCATCGTGCTGCCTTCCTGCTGCTGCAGATACTCTTTCATGGCGGCGGCGAAACGCTCGTTCTCTTCTTCGAGGTTCCGCCACGGCTGATCGTCGGGCTTGAGCTTACCTTCGAACTTCAGCAGGACATGTTCGTGATATTTGATCATATACTCCAACTGCTCGTCGAACAGCTGATCCAACCGGAACGTCCGGGCCGCGGGAAAATAATGCTCTTCCACCGCCTGCACGACCTCGCTGCCTTTGTCCAAAGTACGCAGCATCTGTTTGTAGACGACCAGATGCCGGCTCTCCGTGTAGGAAGGACGTTTGCGCTTGTGCTGATCTTCTTCGAGCAGATTGTATTTTTCCGTCAGCGACTGGATGGAACCTTCGAGCGCTTTCTGTTCGTCGCGGAACACGCTTTCCTTGATTTCGTCCGATACGGCGGTGCGCATCAGCAGCGAAAGCTGGTTGAACGTCGATTGGATCTGTCCGATAAACTGTTCTTTGGGTTTGGGAGGCAGCACCAGCACGTTGACAATAAACGCGGCAAAAATCCCGATCACGCTGATCAAGAAACGATTCAAGGCAAAGTCCCACTGGCCCGAAGCTTCCATGACCGCGATAACGGTAACAAGCGTCAGTCCGATCGTGTCGGCACGCTTCATCTTCAAACAGATCATGATCACGACGATACAGGTCAACCCGACGGCAATCGGTTCGCTGGACAGCAGCCGGCCGGCCGTCACCGCAATAACGGCACCCAGGGTATTCGTGAGCAGCTGATCGAGAAAATACGTCCATGATTTGTAAATGGTAGGCTGCATGGCAAAAATGGCCGCAATCGCCGCAATAACGGGCGGCGTCAGGTTAAGCAGCATAGTCAGGTATAAAGCCAGGGTGACCGCGATCCCCGTTTTCAGCATGCGTGCGCCGAAATTCACGCCGATTCCTCCTTTGTTCGCCTGCTTCGAACCTGCGGATGCCGGGCATCCGCCTCGCTCGTTCCGGCAGGTCCGGATCAGTTCCGATTCGCTCCATTCCCCATATTACCCGCTTCATCCCCCACTCTACACACCGGTTCCGAGGAGGGTACCCAAGACGTCGGGAGGAAGCTGCCGGGCAGGTCCGATTCCCTAGTATAACCGTTCTGCCGGTATCCATGCAAAGCCCGGGCACAAAAAAAGGGACCGCAGCGCCTTACGGCGTCTGCGGTCCAAAGTATCTATTACAAAGGGGGGTTGTAATTAAAGTTTACCCACGAAAGCTTAAGACAAGCTGAAAAACAGATTTCAGTTATGTTACAATGAGTTGCCATGAATGAATGAACGAGCGAAGGAGAAGTCCGCGGTGAGCCAAAAAACATCCATTTACGAAACGATTGAGCTGTGCCTGCTGGCCGGAAAAATCATGCTGCAAAACGGCGCGGAAACGTACCGGGTGGAAGATACGATGGTTCGGATCGCCACGGCTTTCGGCTTGACGGAAAGTCACAGCTATGTCACGCCGACCGTTCTGATCTTCTCGACAAGCGGCGAGCAGCCCGCGAAGCTGATCCGGATCGAGGAACGGACGACCGATCTGCACAAGATCGCCGAAGTCAATGCCATTTCGCGCCAGATCGCTTCCGGCGAACTGTCCGCCCACGAAGCCAAAGCGCTGCTGCTGCAGACGGAGTCCGCGCCTTTGAATTATACGCTGCCGATCCAGATTCTGGCCGCTTCCCTGACCAGCGCCTGCTTCCTGATTATGTTCGGAGGCAGCTGGCCCGATTTCCCGGCCGCTTTTATTGCCGGCGGTGCCGGCTTCGCCGCTTCGGTCTGGCTGCACCGGGTCGTTCAGGTCAGATTTTTCGCCGAATTTTCGGCCGCGCTGCTTGTCGGCCTGTTGGCTCTGCTCTTTATCTGGGGCGGCTTCGGATACGAGTTCGACCGGATTGCGGTCGGTTCGGTCATGCCGCTCGTACCGGGCCTGCTGATTACGAATGCGATCCGCGATCTGATGGCCGGCCACCTGGTATCCGGCATTTCCAAAGGCGCCGATGCCTGCCTGACCGCGTTTGCGATCGGAGCCGGTATCGCCGTGGCGCTTATCTTTTTCCATTAGAGTAGGAGGAGAACCTCGATGTGGGCCCATTTTCTGACCAGTTTTTTCGCTGCGGCTTCTTTTGTCATCTTGTTTAACGCTCCCCGAAAATCGCTGCCGCTGTGCGGACTTGTCGGCATGCTGGGCTGGGTGCTCTATGTGTCGATCCGCGGCGAAATCGGCGAGGCACCGGCAACCCTTGCCGCTTCGCTGCTGGTCGGCATCCTCTGCCAGCTGTTCGCCAAAATCTACCGGACGCCGGTGATTATTTTTAGCGTTGCGGGCATCATTCCTCTTGTCCCCGGCGGCATGGCCTACAATGCCATGCGCCGCTTCGTGGAGAACCGGTACGACGAAGCTCTTCAGATCGGCGCGCAGACGCTGATGATCGCAGGTGCGATCGCCGCGGGACTCGTGCTGTCCGAAGTTCTGAATCAGATGCTGCGCCGCCGGGAAACGGCCGCCTGAACCCTTAAACGTCCCTACCCAGCGGCGGCGCCCTGCCCCAACCGGCAGGAACGGCGCCGCTTTTTGTCTATTCTCTGATCGCTCAACCCTGCGGGCTCCGCACCAGCGATCCGCCCAGGCGGACAGCTTCTACCGGAGCGGCGGCGCAGGAAGTCACGCGAACCGGCGTTGTTTTGAATCCGGGCATCTTGCAGTGGGGATCGAGGCGGGGCAGGGTCGCCCGATTGACATTCTGCACGCCGCCCCAGTGCATCGGAGCAAATACGGTATCTTCCCGAATCTTGGACGTAAGGCGACTTCGCGCATAGAAAGTACCGGCCTCGGATTCGATCCGTACCCATTCCCCTTCGCGTACTCCGATTCGTCCGGCGGCAGAAGGGTGAATCTCGAGAAAAGCGGCTGCTTCCCGCGCTTCGAGCACGGGGCTGCGGTGAGTCTGTACGCCTGTCAGGTAGTGCGACAGCACACGCCCGTTGGTCAAAATCAGCGGATAGGCGGGCGAGACCGCTTTGGTATCCGATACCGTCTGCGGCGGCGAAGAAAAGACGGCCCGGCCGTCTTCATGGGCGAAGCCTTGTTCAAACATCAGCCCGCCGCTTCCGCCTTGTTCGCCGCAGGGCCAATAGACGCCTTCTTCTTGGCGCAGACGCTCATACGTAATGCCGTAATAATCGGCGAGCCCTCCCCGGCTGGCCAACCGCAGCTCGTCGAATATGGCTTCGGCGGATAGAAAATGGAATCCGTCCGCGCACCCGAGTCTCTGCGCGGCTTCACACAGGATCATCCAATCGTGGCGCGCTTCGCCGATCGCGGGACGAACGGCTTCCCGCAGCAGGACACGGCCTTCCAGATTGGTCAGCGTGCCTTCGTTCTCCAGATACGACGTGACGGGCAGCACGATATCCGCCAGCAGAGCCGTCTCGGACAGAAACAGGTCTGCTACGATCAGCCCGTCCAGCTTCGCCAACCCTTCTTCCACGAGAGCGATATTGGGATTGGATACCAAGGGATTCGAGCCCATCACCAGCAGCGTCCGGATTTCTTCCCGGTGAATCCGCTCCATCATTTCGTAAGCCGATACGCCGGCTCCGGGAATTCGTTCGGGTTCCACCCCCCAGACCGAAGCAATATAAGCCCGGTCGGCCGTATTCGTAATGGAACGGTATCCCGGCAGCTGGTCCGCTTTTTGCCCATGCTCGCGTCCGCCCTGCCCGTTACCCTGCCCGGTGATAGCGCCATATCCGCAGCCTTCCCGCCCGATCTTGCCTGTAGCGAGAACCAGATTCAGGAATTCCCGCACGGCCAGATGACCGTCCGTCTGCTGTTCGACGCCCCGGGCCGTCAAGATCATTCCGGTAGGAGCCCGGCCGTACAGCCTCGCCGCCTGCCGGATCGACTCTTCGTCCACTCCGCAGAATGCCGCCGTCTGCGCAAGCGGCATCTGGCCGAACGTCCGCTGCTTCAGTTCTTCGAACCCCCGGGTACGGCTGTCGATAAACGTCTCGTCGACCAGGCCTTCTTCGATCAGCACCTGCAGCATCCCCGCCGCAAGCGCCGCATCCGTGCCCGGCCGGACCGCAAGGTGCAGATCCGAAGCGGCTGCCGTGGAAGTCGCACGGGGATCGATGACGATGATCGAAGCGCCGTTCTCGCGGGCCCGGTTGAAATAAGGCATAAGCGTCGGCTGGCATTCCGCCAGATTGGTTCCCGCCAGAATGATACAGGACGCCTGCGGAATATCCGACAATCGAAAAGTCAGTCCACGGTCAAGGCCAAATGTCTTGCTGCCGGCGGAAGCGGCGGCAGACATACAGAATCGGCCGTTATAGTCGATATACTTCGTTCCCAGAGCCAGCCGGGCGAACTTGCCGAGCAAATAAGCCGTCTCATTCGTCAAAGAACCTCCGCCGTATACGCCAACCGAATCCGGACCGTACTGTTCGGCCGAATCCGCAAACAGCTTTACCGCCGCTTCCATCGCTTCCGCCCAAGATGTCCGAACCAATCGGCCTTCGCGCCGAATCATCGGATATCGAAGACGCTCCCGGCTTACCGCATGCTGATGCGCCTGCTGGCCTTTGACGCACAAACGGCCTTCGGAAGCGGCATTGTCGTCTCCCCGCGCGCGCAGCGCCGCTCCTCCTTCCGGCGTCGGTGCGTCTTCAAGTTTGATCTTGCACTGTACGCTGCAAAACGGACATTGGGTCTGTCCGGCAGCAAACGCTCTGCCGTCGGCCTCTGTTTCGGTTAATGGACTGGACATAAGCTTCCTCCTTCTCGATCGATTAACGGGAAACGGATTTCAATTCCGCATGCGGTCCCGGCGCGTCCGGAGCGGCAATCCGGATCACGTCTTCCGCCCTGAGGGCCGCCTCCTCCGCATCCTTCCCCAAACGCCAAGCCAGTTCTTCCCGAAGCGCGCGATCCAGCAGAATCTCCCGGACGGATCTCAGACCGACCCGTTCGAACCATTCCCACAGCGCTTCGCCGTAAAAAGCTTGTTCCCGGTACAGCTGCAGCAGTGCTTGCCCGAACAAAACAGCCTCTTCTTCATTTTCCGCGACTCCAAGCCATTCGCCGGCACGGACCGGATGCTCCGCATGTCCGCCGGCGTAAAGTTCCCATCCGGCCGGACAGCGCCCCAAGCCGATATCCCGAACCGCAATACCCCGCGGATCGTGCGGACCGGCCGAGACCGCTGCGTCCACGGCTCCGGGAAGTCCCACTGACCGCAGGCTCCGAGCCAAACGCGCCTCGATCCTGTGCACCGCATCCGCAGGTAGATATCGATCGGACGGCTCCTCCCGCATCGGAATATGCGCTTTGCAGGCGCGAGTGCCTTCTGTGTGTTCCGATTCGTACGCGTGATCCCCGCTTCTTGTTTGCAGGTAATACAGCACGGCCGGCCGACAGATTTCGCAGCCGCCCGTCCACTCCTGCTCCGGGATCAGACGAAATCCCCGTCCGGTCAGACCGATCGGCGCAGAAGCCCGTTCGCTCACCGAAAGCCCAAGCCGGGCAGCTTGCACCGCGGCTTTGAGCCCGGCACGGCCAAAAGGCACACAGCCGCACAGCGCTTCTTCCGCCGCTTCTTCCCGATCAGAGCGGGCAGCCGGAGCGGAGCCCGCTCCCGACTTCGCGTATTCGACGAGCGCCTCCACCATCGGCCGACAGCCGCCGCAGGAACCCGAAGCTCCCGTAGCCCGCTTGACCTGGTCGGCCGAGGTCAGACCGTCCGAGATCACCGCCTGCATAATAGCGGATTTGCTGACCTCGTTGCAGGCGCAGACCGCATCGGCTTCGGGCAGCGATGCGGCGGCCGCCTGCAGGCCTCCTCCGGCACCCACGCCGGAAGACAGACTCTCGATGGATGCCTGCTGCCCGATCAGTTTCAGCAGCGAACCCGATTCCGCCGTATCTCCATAGAGGATCGCACCGACGATCCGCCCTTCCTTCATCGTCACTTTGCGGTACAGACCGCGGATGCCGTCTTCGGTCCGCTGCGCGACTTCCGCTTGATCTTCACGGATTTCACCGGCCGAGAAGACCTCGACGCCGGAAACTTTGAGCCGGGTATACAGCGTCGAGCCGCGATACGCATCGCCTGACGCCCCGCACAGCCGGTTCGCCAGCACTTTGGCCTGTTCGTAGAGCGGAGCAACCAGGCCGTAAGCGATCCCCCGGTGTTCGGCGCATTCGCCTAGGGCGTACACGCCCGGCATATTCGTCTGCAGGCCGTCGTCCACCAGAATGCCGCGCCGGCTGGAAATACCGCTGGCTGCCGCCAGTTCCGTATTGGGCGTGATCCCTACCGCCAGAACGACCAGATCCGCCTGCAGCCGTTCCCCATCCGCAAACAGCAGACCTTTGGCCCGGCCGAGACCGGTAATACTGGCCGTCGTGGTATTCAGCCGAAACCGCATGCCCTGCCTTTCCAATTCTTTTTGCAGAAGCCGGGCCGCCGTCTCGTCCAGCTGTCGGTTCATCAGGAAAGGCGCATTGTGAACAACCTGCGTGTCCATGCCGAGATTCAACAGGCCGCGCGCCGCTTCGAGCCCAAGCAGGCCGCCCCCGATCACCGCGGCCCGGCGCACGCTGCCGGAAGCCCGGATCATGGCCGCACAGTCTTCCAGATTCCGAAACGAAATGACGCCGCTTTTGTCGGCACCGGGAATCGGCGGAACGAACGCGGAAGAACCGGCAGCGATAATCAGATGATCCCAGGGCAGGCATAGTCCCGATGCGGTCTCGACTTCCCGGTGTTCGCCGGTTCGGATCCGCACGGCCCGCTCACCCGTATGCAGGGCAATGCCGTGTTCCTTATACCATTCATAGGGATTCAGTACGATCTCGTCGAAGGAAGAGCTGCCCTGCAGCACTTTGGAGAGCATCATCCGGTTATAGTTGGGATGGCGTTCTTCGCCGATCACCGTCATTTCGAACCGGTCGGGAGCAAGCTTCAGAATTTCTTCCAGACAGCGGATGCCCGCCATTCCGTTTCCGATCACGACCAGCTTCGGCTTTTGCTTGAGCATATCCGCCTCATCCTTTCTTGCCTTTCAAGATTCGCCTGCCGAAAAATCAGGACACAAAAAGCCTATCTTCTTCCGCCGTAGAAAGAAAAATAGGCTGCGCTGCCGATGCAAAGCGGTACTCCATTGTACCGAATGACTATTCATAGGGTAGGGGAATAGAAGGCTCAAGTCAACCTTTATGATAGTTTATCTAACATATAAATTGAGATAAAAGCAAATTTGAAGACTTTAAAAAGTTTTTAAGTTAAATATATTGACATGTAAAGCTTAAATTTTTATACTTTGCTTAGTCAAAGACCCCACAACGCTGTGAGGTCTGCATCCGGCAACGAGGCCGCAGTTCGTTCTTTCTTCAAAGAACGAACTGCGGCCTTTTCGGATTTCCCTACCCTTTCAACCGATCTGCGAGGAGATGAGACAAGTATGGAAACGGAAAAAAAGAGTTTTTGGAAAAGCGGCCACACGCCGAGTTTGTTGAGCGCCTTTTTGTACTTCGACATGAGCTTCATGGTCTGGGTGATGATCGGGCCGCTGGCCGTGGTTATCGCGGCCGACTACCCGATGGACCCTCTGCAAAAAGCGCAGCTCGTCGCCCTGCCGATTCTCGGAGGCTCGATTCTCCGGCTCGTGCTCGGAGCGCTTACCGATTATATCGGTCCCAAGCTGACCGGACAGATCGGGATGCTGCTCACCCTCGTTCCCCTGATTATCGGTTGGCAGTTCGTCCACTCGCTTGACCAGCTCTATATTGTCGCTCTGCTTCTCGGCATCGCCGGCGCTTCGTTCGCAGCGGCGCTGCCGCTTGCCGGGCAGTGGTATCCCAAAGAACATCAGGGATTGGCGATGGGCATCGCGGGCGCAGGCAACAGCGGCACCGTACTCTCCACCTTGTTCGCCAACCGGATCGCCCAGCATTTCGGCAGCTGGGAAATCGTATTCGGACTGGCGATCATTCCGATTAGCGTCGTCTTCGTGATCTTTACTTTGTTTGCCCGAAACAGCCCCCACCGTCCCGCCCCCAAAAAGCTGTCCCATTACGCCTCCGTTTTGCGTCAGGGCGACGCTTGGGTATTCTGCATGTTCTACGCGGTCACTTTCGGCGGATTTGTCGGTCTCTCCAACTATCTGACGATCTTCTTTAACGCCCAGTACGGGCTGTCCGCGGTCCGGGCCGCCGACTTTACAACCATCTGCGTGATCGCGGGCAGTTTCTTCCGGCCTCTGGGCGGCTTCCTGTCCGATCGGCTCGGAGGCATCCGGATGCTGACGATCCTGTTCTGCGGGGCCGGCCTCATGCTCGCCTTCGTCGCTTCCATGCCTCCACTCACGGCTGTCGTGATCTTCCTCTTCGCGGGCATGATGTGTCTGGGCGCCGGCAACGGAGCGGTCTTCCAGCTCGTTCCGCAGCGCTTCGGCAGCGAATTGGGCCTGATGACCGGTATTGTAGGCGCCGCCGGCGGCTTGGGCGGATATGCGCTGCCCATGCTGCTGGGCAAGCTCTATCAGATGACGGGCAGTTACACGCCGGGATTTGTCTGTCTGAGCGGATTTGTACTGCTTACCCTCGGCCTTCTCGTGGTTATGCAGCTCAGATGGCGCACGACCTGGGCCGCCGCGGGAGGACTCGCTTCTTCCGCTCCGGCTTCGACCGGGCTGCCCGGAAGAATCAATTCCTGATCTTGGCCGCTCCGGCATATCCGTTTTTCACTCCAGCGGCGGTGTACGTTTAGGCAGGGCCCCTTTGCAAAAAAAGAAAAACGGCGATTCCTGAAGTCCACTTCAGGGATCGCCGTTTTTGGGCTGTATCTTCGATTAAATTCTGCCTTCGGGGTTCAGGAATCAGCCTTTCCGCTCCGCCAGTTCGTGCACCAGATCCGGCAGCCAGTCGTCCAGATTGCGGAACACGAATCCCGCCGCCTCGGCGCGGGACGTATCCATCGTCCAGTCTCCGGGAATACCGAACGGCGAGCCTTCGCTGTCGGGTCCTTCCGGAAGCACGATAGCGCGTCTTCCGGTTTCCCGGTCGATGACAGCCAGCAGTTCGCGCAGCCGCGGCCGGCCTGCCGAAGCGGCATTGAACGGTCCCGTTACGCCGCTCTCGCCCAGCCATTTCAGGAAATCCGCCGCTTCTTCTTCATGTATGAAGCAGATACGCGCCTGCGTATTGGGCATAACGAACGAAGTTCCTTTTTGGATCCGGTCGATATGAAAATGCAGACGTTTCGTATAATCGTGGGGTCCGAGTACGATCGGCAAACGTGCCGCTGCCGCAGCAAACGGAGCTTCGCGGAAAAATACCGCTTCCGCCTGCGCTTTGCCTTCGCCGTACGGGACTTGACCGACCGGACTCGGCGGAATCTCCATCGAGGCCGTATCCACCTGTTCTTCTTTTACCTCCGCCGAACCGGTTTCGTATACGGACAAACTGGAGGTCAGCACATAACGCCCGACCCTGCCTGTGAACACGCGGATCGCCGCCCGAGCTTCGTCCGCCTGATAACAGATGTTGTCATACACCACGTCCCAATATTGTCCCTGCACCGCCGCGGCAAGCGCGCTTTCGTCGGTACGGTCGACCCGAATCCGCTTTACCCGATCCCCGAACGGATCTTCCGTCGTGCCGCGGGTGGCAATCGTCACCGTATGTCCGGCTTCCAGCAGTTTTTCGACCAGAAGTTTACCGAAAAAACGCGTTCCTCCCAGCACCAGCATATTCTGCGTCATCCTGTAGGCCTCCTGTTCGTTGATCGACTTCTTTTAACGTGTAACCTGTTTCTGTCCACCTTGAATCGTTTGAACTTCGGCAAGCGTCGGCAGGCCTTCCCAATCGCCTTTGAACTGCGTCGCCATCGAACCGAGCAGATTGGCCCGGCGCAGCGCTTCATGCAGCGATTCCTCGCCAATTCCCGTCGAGAGTTCTTCCCGACGGTCGAGCAGAACCGAGAGCAGCCCGGAAGCGAACGCGTCTCCCGCCCCGACCGTATCGATCAACCGTTCAACCGGGAACGGTTCCGCGCGCACGACCGTTTTTTGCGTAAACCCGATCGATCCTTCCGCGCCCAGCTTCATCGCCACGACTTTTGGACCCATATCCAGGAAAGCCCGGCCGTAAGCTTCGATCTCCTGAGGACCGAGCAGGAATTCCGCTTCTTCGTCTCCCGGCATGAAAATATCGCACAGCGGAATCAACGACAGCAGCGTCTCCCGGGCCTGTTCTTCGCTCCACAGCTTGCGGCGCAAATTGGGATCGAAAGAAACCGTGAGCCCTTTCTCTCTTGCCAGCTCCATCAGTTTGCGTACCGCCGCCGCCGTATGTTCGCCAAGCGCAGGGGTAATCCCCGTCACATGCAGATGCCCGGCACCCTGCAGCCACGTTTCGTCGATCATATCCGGAGCCAGACGGCTCGCCGCCGATCCTTTTCGATAATAATAAACCGCCGGGTCGCCGTAGCGCTTGAAGTCTTTGAAATAAACCGCTGTCGGCGCTTCGGGGTCTCGGAGCGCATGCGACACATCGACTCCTTCGCCCGCAAGCGTCGTCAGTACCAGATCGCCGAACGGATCGCTGCCGAGTCTGCCGATCCAGCGTACTTTTTTGCCCAGTCTGGACAGTCCGATCGCCACGTTCGATTCCGCCCCCGCAAGCGATTTGGTAAACAAAGGCTCGTACTGCAAAGCCCCCTGGTTGTACGATTGGAACAAAATCATACTTTCTCCGAGCGTGACTACGTCCACCTTGTTGTCCTGCATTTCCGTTTGTCTCCTCCCCGTACTCTCCGCCGCTTCGTATCCGCCGCCGCAGCCGAGGTCCGTCCCGTTTTGAACACGCTATCATCAAGCTTCTTCCAGTTTACGCGCTAAATGCCTTGCGGACAAGCGCGTTCGCTCACACCCGGCTGCTTTGGCGGGGGATCGGTCCGAGCTGTTATAATGAAGAAACCTTCGAAGAAAAGAGGCAAACCCATGGCATTCGGAATCAACAGACAGGAGCTTACCCGCTGGAAAGAAGCCGTGGAACGCGGCGAGATCGCTTATCTGACGCATTTCTGGCTGCACCCCCGCTTCCCCGGCATCACTTCCGTCACGAAAGTCGGCTGCAGCGATCTGGGCAAACTGTCCGGCTGGTGTCTTCGGAACGGACTGAGCCCCGCCCATATCCACCGCCGCGACCGCTATCCGCATTTCGATCTGATCGGCCCCAAACAAGCGGAGATTCTGCGGCGCGAAGGACTGCTGGACCAGCTGGAGCGCTTCGTGGAACGCAAACGCCTATAAGCGTATAGGCACCGCGTATTGGACGCCCGGGCGCCGCTGCGATAAAGTAATCTGTATCACGCGGGGCTCGGGATTTCCCCGGCGGCGTTCGGCGCACTGTCGTCCCGCCCGGAAATCCCAGCGCCGGCAGGCGAAGGAAGGTTCTTATGCTGCTGTCCGTTTTGGCTACGATGTACCACGTTTTTCTTCCGCTGTCTTTTCCCGTGATCGCCGGCATTCTGCTGAGGCGCTTCCGCGGGCTCGACACGAAACCGCTGTCCGTTCTCTCGCTTTATCTGCTCAGCCCGTCCATTATCTTCACCACTTTATTGAATGCGCGCGTATCCGCAAACGATGTGGGTATCACGATCGCATTCAGCCTGATCAACCTCCTGGCCATGTGGGCGGCAGCGGCTCTGCTCGGCCGCCTGCTGCGGCTGGAAGATTCGGAGAAAGCCGGACTTACGCTGGTGGCTTCGTTTACGAACTGCGTAAATTACGGTCTGCCGCTCGTCCTGCTGGCTTTCGGGCAGGCCGGGCTCGACAAAGCGGCCGTCTATGTCGTCATGCAGATTATCATCGTCAATACGATCGGTGTGTTTTTTGCCGCACGATCGCAGTTTTCGGTCAAAAAAGCCGGGCAGGCCATGCTCAAGCTGCCGGCCCTGTACGTGGCGGCGCTGGCCGGACTGCTGCGTCTGACCGGAATCGAACTGACGGATGTGGTGCAGACGGGCGTCAATCTGCTGGCCGACGCTTATTCGCCGGTAGTGCTCGTCATCTTGGGCGCGCAGATGATCGGAGCGGCCCACGGCGAATGGCAGCCCAACCTGCGGCGCGCGTTCCAAGCAGGCCTAGCGCTGCGGCTGCTGGCCGCACCGCTGCTGAGCTGGCTGATCTTGATTCTGCTCGGCGCGGAACCGCTGCTGCTGGGCGTCCTGCTTGTACTGGCTTCGATGCCGACCGCGGTCAACGCCGTCATCTTGGCGGAACAGTTCGGCGCTTCGCCGAAATTCGTCTCCCGCTGTATCTTGTGGACCACGCTTGCGTCTTTCCTTATGCTGCCGCTGCTGCTCGCCTGGACCGCTCCGTAATCGCCCGGCAGGCAGCTTCCCTTTTCGACCCAACCCAAAAAGAGCCTGTCCATAAGGACAGGCTCTTCAACGTGTCGAGAAAGTCTGATTCCGAGAGAGGCGAGGAGGCGAAGGGAGAAATTCAGTGTAGGAGCGCCAGCGTTCGCCTTTGAAATCGGGAAAATTCCGCTAAAATCCAATCCTTTTTCCCGATTTCAACACGCGACCTAAAGCCTTTCGAAGAAAGGCACATCGTGAGCGTCCGCTAACGAATTTCTCCCACAGCCGACAAGCTTTTCACACGAATGGGACTTTCTCGACAGCCTGAAGAGCCTGTCCATAAGGACAGGCTCTTTCGGATGACATCAAGCTTGGGTACCGTCTATCCTTCGGTCGAAAAAGGAATATCCGCGTGAAAAGCGGTGCCTTCGCCTTCGCGGCTTTCGGCAAAAATCCGTCCGCCCATCAGCCCCACCAATTCCTCGCAGATCTTGAGTCCGAGTCCGGAACCGCCGTACAAACGCGCATGCGACACATCGGTTTGGCTGAACGCTTTGAACAGCTTGTCCATATGCTCTTCCGGGATGCCGATTCCCGTATCCCGAACGGTGAAGCGAATCTGCTGTTCGCCCGATTCCGTCCGCTGCGGCAGCGATTCCGCCGACAGCGTGATGCTTCCCTGCTCCGTGAACTTCATCGCGTTGCCGATCAGGTTGTCCAGCACCTGACGCAGTCGATGCGGGTCGCCGTAGGTACGCTGCGACAAATCTCCGCCGATCGCAAGCTTCAGTTCCAGACCTTTCTCCGCCGCGCGCGCACTATGCGTCTTAAGAATCGATTCGAGAACCTGCCTCAAATTGAATTCGATCCGTTCCAATTTCATCCGGCCGTTGGCCGCACCGGCCAAATCGAGCGCATCGTTGGCGATATTGAGCAGCGTATCTCCGCTCCCTTTGGCCAACTCGAGGTATTCCCGCACATCGTCCGGCAGGCTTTCATCCATCAGTACGATATCGAGCAGGCCCAACACGCCGTTCATGTTGTTCCGCATTTCATGGTTGAGTTTTCCGATAAACTCCATTAACGCCCGGCTCTGCCGATGGGCGGAACGTGCGGCATGAGCCGCTTCTTCCTCGAGCAGCTTGCGATCGGTAACTTCATACTGCAGACCGACAAACAAGACGCAGCGCCCTTCGGTATCGAAGATCGGATCAATATTCAATTCATTCCAGAAAGGGCTCCCGTCACTTCGGTAATTCAAAATCTCCGTACGTACGGGCATGCATTGTAACAGCCGCTCCCGAATTTCCCGGACCGTCTCGCTGCGGGTACCGTCGCCCTGCAAAAAGCGGCAGTTGCGGCCGATGACTTCCTCGCGCGAATAACCGGTCAGCTGCAAAAAATAATCGTTGACGAAAACAAGCGGCTGTTCCGGATCGGCTGCGTCCGTAATGGTGACGGACGAACGAAGCTCCCCGATGATGTGCGTCCAGTCCGGACCGGACGCAGGCAAATCACTCATCTTTCCGTTCCCTCCTCTGATTCGCTCCGGCGAAACAGTTAAAATTCAAACTTTAAACAGCGTATCATACCTCTAAGGTTTTTTGCTATCCCGACTTGCTCCGAGACACTAAAAGCGGTTCCCCCACAATAGGAAAGAACCGCTTTGGGTAAATCGTTCAGCCGAACAGGCAGACCGCCCGTCCAATCGGCTTATACGTAGTAAGGACGAACGCATACCGGCTTCGATACGCTGACCGTATTGCCGGTGAAACTCAGGCGTCCGCTTGCTTGGTCAACCTGGAACACGGCAATATTGTTGGCATCGCGGTTGGCCGCAAGCAGATGGCTTCCGCTTGGAATCAATGCGAAATGGCGCGGGTGACCGCCTTCGGTGGAAATGTGCTGAACGAGCGTCAGCTTCTCCTGCGCTTCGTCGAACGCGTAGACCACGATGCTGTCGTGACCGCGGTTGGCTCCATAAACGAAACGTCCGTCTGCGGAAACCGTGATCTCCGAGCAGCCGTTCTCGCCCGTGTAATCGGCCGGAAGCGTCGGTACGACTTCGATCTCGCCGAGCGAACCGTTATCGGTTCCATAGCGGTAAGAAGCGATCGTCGAGTTCAATTCATTGATCACAAAAGCGAATTTCCCGCCCGGGTGGAAAGCCAGATGGCGCGGACCTGCGCCTTTGGCCGTCCGGGTATCCCCTTGAGCGACCAGCTTGCCGGCTTCGCGATCGATCGAGTAGGTGCGAATCAAGTCCAATCCCAGATCCTGTACCAGCACGAACTTCTCGTCGGGACTGAAGAACGCGGAATGGACATGCGGCGCGGCTCCGTCTTCCGAGCGGTGAGCCGATACATCGAGCAGTTCGCCGACATGACCGTTTTCTTTTAACGACACGAGTCCGGCCATTCCGCCGTGATAACTCGATACGACCAAGAAACGGTTCTCCGAATCGCGCTGAACGTGGCAGGTCGTGTTCGGAGTCGTGATCGTCCGGTTGAAGCGGGTCAGTGTACCGTTCTCGTCAAAATGGATCATCATGACTTCGCCGGACTTACCGCCTTCGGTTTCGACTTCGCCGATCGCATAAATATGGGAATGTTCAACATCCACATTGAGAAAAGTCGGATTTTTCAGACCCGAGGTCTGGTCGAGCAGCTTGAGGCTGCCTGCGGTTTCATCGAATTCGTACGTATACACGCCGCTCGAAGCGGATTCGGCATAAGAGCCGACAAATACGAACATTTTTTGTGGTTGGGTCATGGTTATTCCTCCTGGTCGTCATTCGCCGTATCCGCGCCGGACATACAAAAGCCGTGCCTTCCGCGGATACGGCCCTTGTCTCCGGCGTCCGCCGACGGCTCGGCTTACCGAGCGATATGTCATAAGTATAACTTAACACATGCGAAATCTCTACTTCTCACATACCCTTAAGACCTGCCTGGCGAATCGCGCGGTCTGCCGGCAGGGCTGCGTTCAAAGTGCGGCGAACCAGGAAGGACGATCGTTTGCAAATCCTTCGTGGTCGCGTTCGAGTTCATCCGTCAGCCTGATCGCCTGCTCCAGACGCTCTTCCCGATGTTCGATACCGCTTTCCGCCGCTTCCGCCAACAGCGATATCGCCCCGACTGCCGCATACAGGCCGTACAGGCGCCAAAAAGCCGGCTCCGGCTCCTGCCCGCCGTGATAACCGAGAATCTGGCCGGTACAAAAAAGTGTGCTGGCTTGGCGGCTGTGCAGGCCAAGTCCCGCAAACTCATAGAGAGGGTCCCCCCAGCCGAAACGTTCGAAACCGACCACGCCCGCAAGTCTCCCCATTTGCACGATCAGATTCTCCGGGCCGAAACGCCCGTGCAGGAAGACCGAAGGCCGGCCTTCGGCCAGATGCAGATCCCGGCGAATCTTCTCCGCTGCCGCTTGCGCGGCGCGAGTACGAATCCCGTGCGTCTGCAAAGCGGCCATTTCCCGTTCCACTTTGCGCCGACAGCGCTCTCCCCAGGCTTCCATGTCTTCGGGAGCTTCGTAACAGCCGATCCGGCTCAGCGCTTCGCCCGCCTGCATCCCGATACGCAGCTGTTGGGGTTTGGGAGAAAGAGGCAGCAGCTGCGCCGCATCGGTCCCTTCGATATAGGACACGAGCAGGAAAAACGGTCCGGCCGGCTCCCAGCGTCCGATCGCAATAGGGCGAGAGCAGTGTACGGTCATCGCCTGCATCCGGTGCAGCGCTTCATATTCGGCCCGCTTGAGCGCAAGCGAATCTTCGTCGAACAGACGAAGCAGATAGGCACCGTCGTATCCGTAGAAATGGACCTTGTATTTCCGGTCTGTGGACAAACCTCCGGCTACCGGGTAAGCTTCGATGATCTCGCCCAGAGGAGCAATCGCCCGCCCCGGGAGTTCGCAAACTTCCTGCTGCCTTCTGTTCGGATCGTTCGTTTCGTCCATACCGCTCACCTCTTCTCCTCCTTTCCGCCGTCGCAGCTTCTGCGTCCGTAATTGTTGAGATTGTGCTTGATTATACGCCGAATAAGGCCGCTTTTGAAGGCAATTAGAGGAAAACGTTGCGAATTTTACGCAGAAAAGGGCTTTTTTCGACAAAAAAGGCGTATTTTCAGAGAAAGACAACGATTCAATAAGCAGAAGAAATTTATTTTTGGTCGAAAATTGTCGGTTGCAGGCAAAAAGAAAACGAGAGACAAACCGTTTTCGGTTCGTCTCTCGTTGCTAACCATCATATCGGCTTTCCTATAGAGCGTCAACCCTTATCCGCAATTTTATGCTTTTCCGGTGACCCCGACACGGCGGTGCAATTCGTCAAGATGCGACAATACCCATTCGTCTTCGGGTGCGTCTTCCAATCTGTAATTCAACTCATCGTGGAAATCCTGGATCATGAATCCTTCGGGCGCACTGCCCAGAATCTCGTCAAAATCGTATTCCGGCAGCTCGATCGTCCCTTTGGACGCACCTTCGATCCAGGCGATCCAGTCTTCGAGCCGCAGCACGCCGCGCGCCCACAGATCAAACTGCAGACTCAGTACATCCTGCATCCGGTCATACTGCGCCGGTTCGGCGAATCGCCGGCTGAACGCCACCGCGTGATCGAACAGTTCGCCCAGCGCCTCCGCTTCGGCGGCCGACGGCTGATGTTCCAATCCCCGCAAATAATCCTCGACGGCGATTTTCTCGCCGCTGTCATACAGCATCGGCGTATTCGACAGCAGCCATAAGCTATGCTGAACGTCATCCTCCGCGATTTCTCCGCGCAGCGCGGCATCGATCCATTGCTGCAAATTCACGAAATCCCCTCCACTCGCTTTGTTCCAAACTTGTACGGCTTTGTTGACTGTCGGTTCTAACCGCCGGAACCTGCACGCAGGATATTTTTGGCGCGCGCTTCCTGCAGCCAGTCCGGAAACTCTTCGAACAGACGGTCGTACAGCTCTTCGTCGCTCACCGTATCGATATCGTCGAGCGAGAAAAATCCGGCATTATCGACCAACCGGCCCGGCAGATCGTCCAGTTTGCGCAGAATGCCGTAATTGGCTTCGCCCAACCCGACGAACTGCCAGAATATCGGATGCAGCGAACTTTCCGTCAGCAGACGCGAAATTTTCTTGGTCTCCGATACGCCCCCATCGCTGAAAAAGACGACATAAACCGGTACGGACGGGTCCGAATCTTCCACCGTGAACTTATGAATCACATCCTGCATGACCGCCGGTTCGTTATTGCGCCCTCCCGCTCCTTTGAAGGGGTAGACGCGGCTTACGTAATCTTCGTAACCCTGCACGGTTGCCGGCTCTGCGCGCACAAATTCCAGCGCAAACATCCAGACATCGAGCATCCCGTCATCGTCCAGACTCGCGGCAATCGCCAGAATCCGCTCGAATGCGCGCTGGACGGTTCCGTTTTTGTAGAGCTTGTTCATCGACCCGGAAGCATCGAACACGACGGCAACCTTCGCTTTCACCCGGGCAATCCGTTTTTTCTCCAGCGATACGGCGACTTTCTTCTTCAGCAGATCGATCCGTCCAAGCGCAGGCTGCGCAGACGGCTTCGCAGCCTCTTCGGAAGGAACGGCCTCGGCCGGAGACTCCGCTTCGACGTCGACGCCAAACGATTCCGCCAGCGGACCCAGTCCCCCGTCGAATCCGCGTCCGATCGAACGAAGCTTTACCGTTTCTTTATACGCGTAAATTTCGGCCAGCACAAGTGCCGCTTCCCGCCCCGCTCCGGACAAGGCACAGACAACAGTCCGTCCTTCATATTCCACTGTCAGCGTCAACCCGCGGACATCCGCGAAAGTTCCCGGACCTTCCAGCACGGCTGCGAATACGAATTTTTCGATCGTGCCGGCTTGGATGCCGCCCAGATCCGCTTCGAATACGGCCGACCGTTCTCCGCTTGAACTCAGCGTGACGCCGCTTCCCGGACTGCTCGGCTGATTGTAGAAAATAAAATAATCGTCCGAAAGCACTTTCCCGTCCGGCCCCAATACAAAACAGCTCGCATCGGGCAGCGAAGGCGCGGATTCCCATTCCAGCTTGACCCGGGCGATGCCCGAACTTCCCAGTGATGTGTTCGCGCCCGCAATCAACGATTCCGTCCGTTCTCCCATTCCGATTCCCCGTTTCCGAAGTTTATGTAAGCCGAACTCTTCAGCGAATCAGCAGATACAGTCCCAAGCCGATCAGCAGCAGCGACATGCCGATCTGAATCCAGCGAATCGGACTCGTAAGGCCCAGAATCCGGCCCGTCACCTGCGACTTCCCGCGGCTGAGCGTCCCGTGCAGAAATTTCAGCCCCATCGCAAGTCCCGCTATTCCGGCTATAAAATTAAACATCCGTTGTTCCCTCCCCGTAAAGACGGCGGTCGATCTCGCGGACCCAACAGCCGGCGGAATCGGCCAGGATCGTCTCCCATCCCAGCAGGCGTGCCGTTTCCAAATTGTCTTCCTTGTCATCTACGAAGCAGATGTCCGTCCCCTTCAGCTTGGCTGCGGCGTATTCGAACAACCGGCGATCCGGTTTGTGGAAACCGGCTTCGCTCGACACGGTAAAACTTGCGATATGCTTGGTCCGTCCGGCAAAAAGGGGTTGAATCCAGGCCGCCACGTGGTTGCTGAGAATATGAATATCGGCCTCCCGGCTCCAGGTCTCCAGCCGTTCCAAAGCGGGCAGCGGAACAAGCGTTTCCCGGAGCAGCGTTCGGGCGTAAGCGGGCTCGATACCGGGGCAGGCGTTGGACAGCCATGCCCAGAATTCGCCTTCCGTGAGCAAGCCCGACCACAGCCGGCTTCCGACTTCTTGTTTGTAACGCCGGCGCAGTACGCGGCGTTCGATCCCGCCGCTTTGCGCCAAACCGCTCCAGAAACCGTCCAGATTGTCCGCGAGCACTCCTCCGACATCGAATATGAGCTGCGGCTTTGCCATTTTTGCGTTCTCCTCAGCGTTCATGTTCCGTTCCTCCCGTATTCATCCGGGTGAACAGAACCAATACGACATACGTACCGGCCTGCAGGACGAACAGACCGCCGCCGAACAGCACCAAATGCCGGACCCATTCGGGATCGCTTAACAGATCCCGCATGTCTTTGAGCAGCAGAAGCGGACTCGAGACGATATCCCAACTGTTCCAGCGGATAAACCGGCCCATATAGATCCCGAAGCTCGACAGCAGCAGAACGGCTGCGGCGAATAGTGCGCTGGGCAGACGCCCGAGCGCCCGCGATACAAGCCGGTGTACCGAATACAGCGAAGCTCCGGCAATCAGCAGCCCCAGCAGCGCGGCAAGCAGCATCGGCAGCAGATGGTGCCAGAAGCCGATGTCTTCCCAGAAGCGCTGCTGCGGATCAATCGGATAGCTGCGGAATACATGCAGCAGATCGGTCAGCAGGTAAGCCGTGTTGGGATAAAAGAACAGCCACAGCAGTCCCGTACCGGCCAGCAGAATAGTACGCAGCGGTCCGCGCCGGAGCAGGGTCTGCAGATCCAGTCCGACCGCCGCCGCGGCGGGAATCCAGGCCAGGAAAAAGTTCCAGATCATAAACCGGTAAGGACGGCCTTCCGCCGCGCTGCGGATATCGAGCAGTACGGCAAGGTCCAGCAGGGTCAGCAGCAGCAGTACCGCCCAGAGAACCGCTTTCTGCGGATACTGGAGCGGTCTGAGTTTGTTTATCATCGATAGGATCCTCCATTAGCGCTTCGGAGGATATTCAGTCTCCCCGAGCCGTCATATACAGCCGGTACCAGTCGTCCCGGCTCATTTGCTTGGCCTGATGCTCCGCGTCCGCGCAGGCTTTGATCCGCTCCGGATTCATCGTCCCGATCACGGGCTGAATACCGGCCGGATGCTTCATCAGCCAACCGAGCACGACAGCCTCCGGCGTGGTTTCCCGTTCGCGGGCCATCCGGGCGACGAGTTCAGCCGTTTTGCGGATCGGCTCCGGTTCGCCGCTGACATCGCGGCCCGTAAACTTGCCCTGGGCCAGCGGTCCCCAGGCCTGCAGCTGAATATTCTCGGTTCGGCTGAATTCCATCAAACCTTCGGAGAAATGGACATGGGTTCCCTGGGTCTGATTGACGCGAACCGTTTCCTCGACAAAATCGAGCCGCCCGAGTCCCATTTCCAGCTGATTGACGACCAGACGGTCCGACAGCGCACGCTCGATAAAGCGGATCTGCGAAACGTTCATATTCGAGACGCCAAAATAACGGACTTTGCCCGAAGCTTTCAATCGGGCAAACGCTTCGGCGATCTCTTCCGGCTCCATCAACGGATCGGGCCGGTGCAGCAGCAGAATATCGAGATAATCGGTGCCCAGCCGGGCAAGCGAGCCTTCGACCGAAGCGAGGATATGATCGCGCGAGAAATCGAAGCGTGACGGCAGTTCTTCGTCGGCCAGACCAATTCCGCATTTGGACTGCAGCACAATCTCGCCTCGCAGTTCCGGTCTATCTTTGAGAATCCGGCCGAAAGCTTCTTCGGATTTGCCGCGCGTATAAATATCCGCGTGATCGAACATGTTGATTCCGATCGAGAGCGCGGCTTCGACAGCCGCTTCCGACAAGGCGGCACGCTCGTCCGTCAGAGGGGAGTGATCCCACTCTCCTCCGAAAGGCATACAGCCCAGCACCAGCCGGCTGGCCGGAATTCCTCTTGCATTCAACGGGATTGTGTTCATCTTCGCTGTTCCTCCTTCGGCCGAAGCCGTTTATGGTTGCTTGTTACCGGGTTCTTTCCGGATATGTTCCGGCGCCGCCCGCGTTTCGGGCATGCAGAATGTCCAGCAGTCTTTTGAGCAGGCCGATCACCGTGCCGGGTTTGTCTACCTGCACATGATGTCCGCTGCCGTCCACTTCAAGCAGGCGGCCCGTTTCGGACAAGTCTTTCATTTTGACTGCCGTGTTGTACAGCGTACGCTCCACTTCCTGCCGGACCGTCCGTCTGGTCGAAGCGGAAGGACGGTAGATCCCGGCTTTGACGACAGCCAACGGAAGCCTTACAAATCGCGAACCCGGAACGCTGCCCGTCTCGCCTACGAAACATTCGTATTCGCTCTCGGCCGCAGCCAGGCTGTCGGCACTGAATACGCGGTCCCACATGGCATCGCTCGCCCGCTGCGGCAGTTTCGCGACAAACCTGCCGAAGCCCGGAATCCAGCGTCTGGCGGCCAGCCAGGGAAGCAGCCCGATTTGGGTGGCGTATTTGGCCAGACCATACAGCCGGACACTCAACTTTTGCCGCTTGAGATAAGGAATCGGGAAAGCTCCCCGAATCTCGTCCTCGTGCGAAGCATCGATCAGCACCAGTGCCGCGACATCCTCGGGATATCTTTCGGCATACAGCCGGGCGTAGAATCCGCCAAGCGAATGTCCGACCAGAATAAACGGCCGCGCAATTCCTAGTCGTTCGACGAGTCTTCGCAGATCTTCCACGCAGCGGTCGCTCGTTCGGGGAAGCGGACCGGGGTCGCTGAATCCGTAGCCGGCGCGATCATAGACAAGCGTCTGGGTCAGCTCGGCTATTTCCGGATACACAAGCGACCATACCTCGGACGATACGCCGCATCCGTGCTCGAATACGACAGGCGGATATTCGCCGGCCGTTCCGGCAAGCACGGCATGCAGTCCTTCTATCTTTTGTCCCGAGGGAAGGGACGAGCCCCCTGTGACCTGCTTCTTCATCGCCTCTCCCCCTGCGGACGAAAACGGATCTGGATCCGCTCTCGTCATGTTGTGATTTCCCCCATTATACTACGGCCGGCAGCCGGCGACGAATTTGCGGGCAGGCGGTCCGCTCCTTCGGGCCGGCAGCGTCTTGCTTATTTTGTGCGCAGGGCAAACTTTTTTGCCAGCCCGAGCGTCTAAAGAGGCAGCATCCGAAGTTCACGCAATCCGGGAGGTCATGATCCATGAAACGTTTTCCCCTGTACCCACCTTATCAAAAGCCCGCTGCAATCCGGCAGAACCGGCAGCGGATCCGCTCTTTGCGAACCCCTACGCTCCGTGCGGGTCTCGTCCTCTGCCTCCCTCTGCTTCTGCTGACGGCGGCCGCACTTCCCGCTCATCCGGTCTTTGCAGCCGGGCAGCCTGCGGCCGAGAACGGAAACGTTCAGCTGCGGCTGTCCGCCCCCTATTTCAAAATGCGTCCAAGCGAAAACAGCCGTTCTTCTCTAG
This sequence comes from Saccharibacillus qingshengii, assembly GCF_013185195.1. GTDB lineage: Bacteria > Bacillota > Bacilli > Paenibacillales > Paenibacillaceae > Saccharibacillus > Saccharibacillus qingshengii. The sequence continues at coordinate 117,438 of NZ_JAAZWC010000003.1, read as the reverse complement.
GGGTCAGTTATTACGAAAATCCGGGCTCCGACCTGAACGTAACCGGCCGCAGCGGCGAACTCTATGAAGCCATTACCCCGCTCGGCGAAAAAGTTCACATCCCGGTCTGGTACACAGAAAGCGCGGCGGCTTCGGCCCAAAACGCCGAACCGCTGACGATCCGGATGAAGCCGGATGCCAAGCTGCATCTGTTTCCGGAAAGCGAACTTTCCTGGCCTGCGGAATATGCCGAATCCGGAGCTTTATCGGCGCTCCGCTGGGGAGATTGGTACGGGATTTCTCTTCCGTCCGATCCCGGTTATGCCCATGGAACGGTTGTAAGGCCGGCTCTGCTGTGGGTCGCAAGCACCGAAGTGCAAAGTGCCGTCCCTCCCGAAGGCGGGCTGTTCGCCGCGAATTCCAGCTTGTCGACAGACAGCGTGCGAAGCTTGACGGAAACGTCGCTCACGTCAGGCGTATCGAAGAAGCGGGTGCTTGAACTGTTGGGCGAACCCTACTCCCGTTCGCCGCTTCCGCATCGCGGAACAACCGATGCCGCAAACGCGGAAGCACGCGGCGAATTGTGGCGTTACGAACGAAGCGGCGCGCATTTGACGATCTCTTTCTCTCCCGGAGGCGCGCTGTTGGAATGGAACTGGATTCTGGCAACTTCGGAAGCTCCGCAGACCGGAATCCATTCCGAACAGCCTCCCTATACGTTCAAATATGAATTCCGGACGCTGCCGGTCGTTCCTTCCGTTTCTCCCGAACCGGTCTGGCAGTCGCAAGCGGCGCTGGATGCCCAATACCTGCTGGACGCTTCGGATAACGTCCTGCTGGTGCGAAGCGACGATGTTCCAGGCGGCCATCCGCAGAGCGGCATTTACGCGCTTGACCGGTCAAGCGGCAGGAAGCTGTGGGAGAGGGGTGCCGGAGGCGGACGTCTCGACGCGCTTCCCGGCCAAGACGGACGTTCCGTACTTGTGTTCACCGGAGCCGATTCGGATCAAGCAAACCGGCCCATGCTCCGCAGTATCCGCCTGAGCGACGGCGCCGTGCGCTGGAGCCGGGAAGCCGGAGATGCGGCAGATTCGCCGGGAATCCGGATTTTCGCCGCCGGCACCGCCGCGATTGTGGCGCTTCAGCCCGATGCGGCAGAGAAAGGGATCTTGACCGTGCGTTCCCAGCGCTCGGGAAATCTTCTCTGGACCAAAGAATTCGCGGATCCCTATGTTGTCTTGAACGAAGGCTCGAACGATCCCTATGTCCTGATCCAGCAGGGCCGCTGGATCCAGGCGCTCGACCCGCTCACCGGACGGGCGGTCTGGAGTCTCAAATCGGAAGTCGATACGCTGCCCAATCCCTATCTCGATTCCGTATTCCCGGCAGGCGAACGCAGCGGTCCCTTCGCCCCGAGCAGCGGCGCCCGCTGGGTGACGCTCGGCAGCGACTGGATTCGCCTCGATACGGCAACCGGCGAAATTCTCGGTCGCCGCGCAATCCGCTCCAATGAAGAAGTCGATATGCTCGGCAGCCGTTATCTGCTGATCCTCCGGGCGATAGACAGTCCGGTCTATGCGGACGGTTCGCTGTTCGAGTCGATCCTCTACGATGTTCAAGCCGCACGCGAAGTCTGGTCCGTTCCGGGCCGTGCTTCCCATCCGCTGATGGATGAAGACGTGCTGTATGTGCTGCTGAACGGGATTCCCGCAGCGCTGTCGGCCGAAGACGGACAGCTACGCTGGAAGACGCAGACGGCAGAGTTTGCACGGGCGGGTCAGCAGAATCTGCTGCAAGCCGGAGACTTTGTCCGAATCGACGACCTTCTGCTGCTGCCCTACGGAAGCGACCTGCTCGCTTTCGATGCGAAGGCCGGCAGTCTCAAGCGGCGAATCGACGGGTTCTCCGCCGCGTATACCGAAAATAACGGACGTCTCGTTCAGAACGGACTGTTGAATGCCGACGGCGAGACCGTCTATGCCGGCTCCGCGGACGGCCGTTTCACGGCTTGGAATGTCCAACAAATCATTGAGGCGCTCCGCGCACAATTTTAATCCGGGACTCATCTTTTTTTCCGCGAGAGGCGTATAATGGAAATAAGACCTAACCGCACCTCACCCCAAATTTCGAGGAGGGACCGTTATGACAGGCAGACCGAATTATTCTTTGTGGATGACCGAATTTCTACTCAGTCCGGACTCCGTCAAAGAGCAGCGCATCCGAGAAGTCGAACGGGAGGATAATCCGGAGTTGATGAACAGTATTCGATTCCATCTTGCCCTGCACAACCAGGTTTATCTGCTTCGCAGAAGAAGCCGCCGCAGAACGGGTTGAAGCCGGGCAGCCGTCCCAAGCCTTTTTTGGCGAAGCGCCAATCCGGCGTTCCGCTTTCTGAACCTGTTCCCAACCGGACAGGTTCTTTGTTTGGCCGGGCCTTGTTTTGAATCTTTTTTGCGGGCACCAGGGAGTATGGCGTATACTGGATAACGGAACCGAATTCCGAGGAGGAACAAATAGATGAATGCAGGGCAAAAGAAAGCGTTGGGGATCATCGGAGGCCTGGTCGCGGTAATCGCGATCGTCGCCGTCGTCATTTTCCTCGTATATGCAAGATCCAATCCCCAGCAAAGTCCGTTCGGACTTCAAATGGGACAAACGCTGAACAGCGACGAGACCGGTGTCACCGACAGCGGGACTTCGTTCAGCCGTACCAAACCGATTTACGCGATCGCCGATTATCCCGAAACCGGAATCACCCGCGATCACACGGCAATCCTGTCGGTCATTTCCGAAAGTACGGGAGAGGTTGTCCAGCAGCAGAAGGTCGAAGAAGACGATTCGACGCAGCAGATCCGGATGGACCTCGACAATACGAACTGGGAACCCGGCATCTACGAATTGACTTTCGCGCGCAGCGGCACCATGGTCGGTTCCATCAATTTTTCGCTGCACCAATAAGCGAAGAAGCGGCGCGCCAAGCCGCATGGCATAAGGCCCGGAGCTGTTCCAAGAACCGCCCCGGCGTCCCGCCCCTGACACGCATGCCTTTCCGGCATGCGTTTTTTTGTAGTACAATTACCCCCGAGACGATCGTACAAGGAGGCTTCTTTTTAACCCAATGAACAACTACCAAACTTATTTCGAACAGAACCGCGAGAAACACCTGAACGAACTCAAGGAATGGCTGGCGATTCCGAGCATCTCCGCGCTGTCCGCGCACAAAGGCGATGTCCGCCGTGCGGCCGAATGGCTGAAGGACGCGCTCGTACGCGCCGGACTCGAGAACATAACGCTGAACGAAACGGAAGGTCATCCGATCCTGACCGCCGACCACCTGCATGCGGAAGGCGCGCCGACGCTGCTGATCTACGGTCATTACGACGTACAGCCGGTCGATCCGCTGAATCTGTGGGAGACGCCTCCTTTTGAACCGACCGAGCGCGACGGCAAACTGTATGCGCGCGGCGCAACGGACGACAAAGGGCAGGTGCTGCTGCATGTCAAAGCGCTGGAAGCGATCCTGAATCAGGAAGGCAAACTTCCGGTCAACGTCAAGCTGTGTATCGAAGGCGAAGAAGAAGTCTCGAGCCCGAATCTGGTCGAGTTCCTGGACAAGCATGCGGAAGCTCTTGCGGCCGATGCCGTTCTTATCTCGGACACTTCGCTGCTCGAGCGCGGCAAGCCGGCGATCAGCACGGGTCTGCGCGGACTGTGCTCGATCGAAGTCTCGCTGAACACGGCCAATACGGATCTGCATTCCGGTTCGTTCGGCGGCGGCGTTCCGAACGCCCTGCACGCGATCGTCAGTCTGCTGAACTCGCTGCACGATGAGAAGACGGGCCGCGTCCGGGTGGACGGATTCTATGACGATGTGCTTCCGCTGACCGAAGACATGCGCGGCGAGCTGGCCAAAATGGATTACGACGAAGAAAAACTCCAAACCGATCTGGGTCTCGACTCCCTGTTCGGCGAAGAAGGCTACTCTTTCCTTGAGCGTACCGGCGTACGTCCTACGCTTGAACTGAACGGCGTTTACGGCGGCTTCCAGGGCGAAGGTACCAAGACGGTCATCCCCAAAGAAGCACATGCCAAGATCACCTGCCGCCTGGTCGCAAATCAGGATCCGCAGGATATCTTGAACAAAATCGAACGCCATCTGCACGCCCATACCCCTGTCGGGGCCAAACTGACACTCGTACCGGGCGAGAAAGCATTTGCTTTCAATATCGACCCGTCCCATCCTTTCTTGCAAAAAGCGGCCGACGCCTACGAAACCGTATACGGCGTACGCGCTTTGTTCACGAAAGACGGCGGCTCGATCCCGATCATCGAAGCGTTCTCCCGGGTATTGGAAGCGCCGGTCGTTCTGATGGGCTTCGGTCTGCCGGACGAGAATCTGCACGCGCCGAACGAGCATTTCAATCTGGAGAATTTCGACAAAGGCCTCCTGACGCTCGTCCAGTATCTGAAGACGGTGTAATACAGAAAAATACAGAAAAAGCCGTTCCCCTCGGGGAACGGCTTTTTGGTGTTTCGAACGGGTACATACGCAGCGTTTATTCGTAATAATACATAAATCCGATCGCTCCGGGTCCCGTATGCGTGCTGATGACGGGCGTCGTATAATCGATCTCGATCTGCGTATATCCGGTCAGTTCGTGAATTTTGGCTTTGAGGCTCTCCGCCAGCTTGCTGCCTTCGGCGTGTACCAGACCCACGCCTTTGATCGTCCGTCCTTTGACGTCTTCGGCAAACTCGCGGGCCAGATGTTTGACGACCTGGGCGTGGCTGCGCGGATTGGACTCCGGCGTATACACCCCGTCTTTGAGCATGCCGATCGGTTTGATATGCAGCAGCGATCCGATCAGCGCCTTGCCTCGGCCGATCCGGCCGCCTTTGACCAGGTTCTCCAGCGTGTCGACAACCACATACAGCCGGGTTGCCGCGCGCACTTCGTCCAGACGGGCCAGAATCTCTTCCATTGTCCGCCCCGCCGCCGCCATTTCGGCCGCTTCGATAACCTGGAAAGCCAGTCCTCTGGAAATATATTTCGAATCGACCACGGTGACGTTCGTTTCGGTCATGTCCGCCGCCATTTCGGCGGAGCGAACCGTTCCGCTCATTCCTCCGGTCATATGAATCGAGATCACGTCGTAACCTTCCGCCCCCAGGCGGTCATACAATTCGACGAACGTTCCGGGAGCCGGCTGTGAGCTTTTCGGCAGTTCGACGGCATGGATCATTTTTTGGATAAACGTTTCCGGGGTAATGTCCACCCGGTCCGTATAGTTTTGTCCGTCGATGGTAAAAGAGAGCGGAACCATTTCAACTCCGTATTCCGCCAATACCCGATCGCTCAGATCAACGGTCGAATCCGTAACCACTTTGATTTTGCGCATGCGTCACTCTCCTGTGTCCAATCAGCCCACGCCGGCCGCAAAGCTCGCAGACGAAGCGTTTGTTCAAGCTGTCCTCTCCAGTATACAGGCCCTGTATAGCTTACACAAATTCGAAACAGTTATGCTAAATTTTACTTATTTAAATTTTGACTTATCTTCGCCGGCCCGCTGCCGGAGCGAAGCCGCCTTTACTCTTCGACCGGCGCTTTATGATGCCCGGCGTAATAAGGCTGACCCGGATCGACGTCCAGCACGAGGCGGTGGGGAGGCGACAGCGCATACTGATGCTCACAGCGCCAGCGGACATCTTCGGTTGGCCCGAACGTTTCTCCATCTTGAATCACATCGCCGCTGTCGAACAGGTAATACCCCAGATTCGTGACCTGTTGGGCTACTCCGGTCGGCTCCAGATCAAAAAAATGACACTGTACATCGGGGATGCCCAGCGCGGCCAGTCCGAGGGTATCCATCAGCATTTCGTTTCTGCCGCTGCCCGTGCCTTCCACATTATAGAACCTTACATTCATCGCTCCGTACAGAATGCCGCCCGCTTCGATCGCTGTCAGATAGTCGCCCGGTTCCAGCAGTTTGTCGCTTTCGCGGAAATAAACGGCGTCGCACGGCGCCGTCTCCAGCACGGCGCGCAGCGCGCCGGTCAGAAGTCTCAGCCGATCCTGGGGAGCCAGTCCCGAAGCCATCATATCGATCAACCGGACGGAGTAGCGGCACTGCGCAACAACCGCTCCCGCATCGGCCCAATGCCAAGCCTGCTGGATGGCGGTCTCGTATTCCTCAGCCGGGCGGCTGGGCATCGACATCAGCGAAGTCTGCGCGGGCATTTCGCCGTCGGCGAATTTTACCGGATAGTTCAGATGGAAAAAGTGCAGCATATCGGTCTCCGAGCGGTCCGACGGTTCCCAGACGACCAGACGGTCTTCCAGCTTTTGTTCTTCCGGCTGTTCGATCGTGCCCGTATACAGCTGCATTTTCTCGTAGAGGCGTTTGCGCGAAAAGTCGGGCTTCTCTTTGTACTTCAGCTCGATCGTGTACACGCGGGCAAATCCGAAGTCTTTTTCAGCCGCCAGCATCGCTTCGGTCTCGCTGTTCATTCCGTCTCCGGCTTGTTCTGCCTCTGGTTCGTGCGGATTCGTCATATCGCGTTCCTCCTTGAATGGTCAGCTCGAATAATAAGCACAATACGTACGGTCGAAGCGGCCGGCCAACAGATCCTCCCAGCGTATAAAATAATGCAGCACGCCCGCGTCTCCCCACATAAAGCCGATATCGTCGTCCGATTCGATCTCCGCCAGCATCACGATATCGGCCACCTCGCGCCGTGCAAGCTCTTCGCTGCCCAATGGCAAGGTCAAACGGGCGATCGCTTCGTCGGGATAGTAGGTCTCTTCGCAGCCAAACAGCGACAGCGCGGCCAGATACTCGTCGTCACCGTGCTGGCCTTCGGCATAGCCGAACATACGGACCACTTCTTTTTTCGAGTCTCCCCGGATACTGAAACTGATCTCTTCGTATTCTTCCCAACCGTGATCGTCGTCTTCGACCGCCTCTTCGTCCACATAAGAGTAACTCGGCAGCTGCAGCGAAGCGCCCGATTTCAGCAGGTAGGGATGATAAGGGCCGAAGTCTTCTTCAAACGAAAGCTTTCCAGGAGCCGCGGTGCGCTTTGCGCTTCCCATTTCTGCCGCCGCCGCGTGCAGCACGCGGTGTTCGGTTTCCAGCCCGTAATCTCCGACAAAAAAGAACAGCATGCCGTCGGCCGGCAGGCGAGTCTCCGCATCCTGCAGCTCCGCCAGGTTGAGCTGGAGCACGAACGACATCAGAAGACCGTCCGAATCGACCGGCCATGCCAGCGAATCCGGCAGGTCCGGTTCTCCTCCGACCCGCGAACCGCCCGTTTGTGCATACGGTTCCGGTCCGGTCTTCGTCCATACGACCGTCTGTTTGATTGTGCGGCGCAGATAATCGGCCGCATGCGCAAAACCGTGTTCTTCGATCGCTTGTTCCAGACGGCTGCGATTGTGTTCGGTCAGTCCCATCTTCCACCCCCACTTTCGTTCATTCCGATTTCTTTCCCATTATAAACGATGGACAAGCGGGAAATCTAACCGGCAATCCGGTCCGTAAGTGCTTTAAAGCACTTACGGATCTCCGCGCTTCCTTCCCCCTTTTCGCCCAAACTGGTAAAATAGAAAAGTCATGTTCAAAAAAAGGAGGTCCTCCCTTGGAATCGTTCAGGCGCATGACGGCCGGAATTGCCGGCTGGCCGCGCAACGTCAAACTGTTTTTCGCCGCCAACCTGCTGTATCAGATCGGCGGCGGCATGTTTTCCGTCTTGTACAACCTTTATATTCAGGGAATCGGCTATGGCGATGCCATGAACGGCCGCGTCGTTAGTATCCAATCCTTGGCGACGGCCTGCATTTTCATTCCGATCGGCTTGTTCGGCGATCGCTTGAGCCGCAAGATGCTGCTGGTAATCGGAGCCCTGCTCAGCGGTGTCTTCTTTGCACTGCGCGCCTTGGCCGAAGCGGAGCCACTGCTGCTGATTCTTGCCGTCTGCTCCGGCATATTCGCCGCTTTCTTCCAGGTGTTGGCTATTCCGTTCCTGGCCGAAAGTGTCAAAAAGTCGCAGCGGCTGGCCCTATTCAGTGCTTATTCGTCGCTGATGCTGGCCGCGCAGGTACTCGGAAGCATGGGCGGCGGCGTGCTCGCCGATGCGCTGCAGCATGCCGGTTTCGAGCGGGTAGCCAGCCTGCGCTTCACGTTATTTGCGGGAGGGATCGCAACGCTTGCCGCTTTTGTCCCCATGCTGTTTATCCGTGAAGACCGCAGGCAGTCGGAACCGCCGAAGACTTCGCTTGCCGCGGGAAGCGGCGGCGCGGCCAGTTCCGAGCCGGCCGCTTCGCCGGTTTCTTCCTCCAAGGCGGAAAAAGCGCCGGAGCGCAGCGGGCGGATTATCTTTTGGTTTGTTCTCGCCCAGCTTCCGATCGGCCTGGGCTCGGGACTGGTCGTTCCTTACCTGAATCTGTACTTCACCAACCGTTTCGATGTTTCGCTGACCGCCATGAGCCTGCTGATCTCGCTCGGCCAGATCATGACGATCATTTCCATGCTGATCGGCCCGTCGCTGTCGAGAAAGGTCGGTCCGGTCCGCGCGGTCGTCTTGTTCCAGATGCTGTCGCTGCCGTTCCTGCTGACGACCGGATTCACGAACATACTGCTGATCGCTTCTGTCGCTTTCTTGTTCCGGCAGGCGCTGATGAATGCGGCCAACCCGATCCAGTCCGCCGTCATGGTCGACCGGATTCCGGACAGCAAGCGCAGTCTGGCCAACTCGCTGACCCAGACGGCTTTTATGCTCGGATGGGCCAGTATGGGACCGGTGCAGTCTTATCTCGTCACCACGTACGGCGACTATTGGGGATACGCGATTACGTTCAGTATCACCGGCGCTTTGTATGTCAGCGCTTCGCTGCTGTATTATTTCAAGTTCAGAGAACCGGGAACCCGCCGGGCGAAGACTGCGCTCCGTTAAGTCGGTTCGCTTTTCCGCCTGCCTGCGGGCCGGCTTCTCTGCCCTGCCGTTTGTTTCCAAGCAAAAAAGGGATGAAGCCGAAGAAGTTCGGTTTCATCCCTTTTGTTCATGCATAATCGGTAAGGCTTCGGTCTTAGACTTGGACCAGAACCGGAGTGGCATAAGCGTTATCCAGCTTCCGCTGGCGGCGCTGCACGGCTTCCGGCGGCGTAACCGGCGGAGCATCCGGATGGAGCAGCCAGGATTTGACGAAATGAGTATCGGATACCTGGAACATCGGAGGCTCCTTCTCGAAGTCGATCTTCATGGCGTAGTTGCTGCGCAAAGCGAACGCATCGCCGATCGGCGGGTGCAGCAGATCCGGAGGCGTACCCGGAATGGCGTTGAGTTTCTGTTCGCCGTTACTGTCGAGCGCAGGCATCGAGGAGAGCAGTCCCCAGGTATACGGATGGCGAGGATCGTAGAAGATCTCGGCAGCCGTTCCCATTTCCACGATCTGGCCGGCATACATAACCGCTACGCGGTCGGCCATTTTGGCAACAACGCCAAGGTCGTGGGTAATGAAGATGATAGCCGTACCGATCTTCGCCTGCAGATCCTTCATCAATTCGAGGATCTGGGCCTGGATGGTAACGTCGAGTGCCGTCGTCGGTTCATCGGCGATCAGCAGCTTCGGATTGGCGGCAAGGGCCATGGCAATAACGACACGCTGACGCATACCGCCGGAGAATTCGTGCGGATACTGGGTGAAGCGTTTTTCCGCGTTCGGAATGCCGACCAGATTCAGCAGTTCCAGACCGCGCGCACGCGCGGCGGCTCCGGAAATCTTCTCGTGCGTGAACAGTACCTCGGTGATCTGCTTGCCGACTTTCATGGTCGGATTCAGCGAGGTCATCGGATCCTGGAAGATCATGCCGATCTCTTTGCCGCGCATTTTTTGCATTTGGTTTTGCGTTTTTTTGATCAGATCCTGGCCTTCGAACAGGATTTGTCCGCGTTTGTACTGACCCTGCGGTTCCGGTACGAGCTTCATGATCGCCTGGGACGTCACACTTTTGCCCGAACCCGATTCGCCTACGATTGCCAGCGTCTCGCCTTTGTTCAGATGGAAGTTAACGCCTCGGATTGCCTGAACTTCGCCGGCGCGCGTTTTGAATGAAATCGCCAAATCTTTGACTTCGAGAAGTCTCTCCATTATCTCCACTCCCTATAAAGCCCGTTCGCGAAGGAACGGGCGGTTTGTCGCTTTTCGCATATCGTTCTTAAGAATTGTCCGCCTGCGCGCACGCCGCTTTTCCGAACGTTTAGGTCTGATTTGCGGAACATTGTTCCACGAAACCGTATATAATATTGTAACTGCTCGGATAACGGGCAGTCAAGCAGACATTAGATGTCAGGTGTCTATGCCCGAGAGACTGCGGTATGATAAAAAACGACGACGGAAGCAGCCGGAAAACGACGGCAGAAATCGAACCGATTCCAAGGAGAGATGTCCATGATAAACAAAGAAGCGCGATTGGCGGAAGTTCGGCAGTTTCTGCCGGAATGGCTGGAACACAGCCGCAAGCAGGCTGCTCTCGGAGAAGTGGCTTCCTATATTCCCGAATTGTCCAAAGCGCGGGCGGATGCACTGGGCATTCACCTGCTCGATCTCGGCGGCGAATCCGCTTCGGCCGGCGACTGCGGCACCACCTTTACGCTGCAGAGCATTTCCAAGGTATTCACGCTTATTCTGGCTTTGATGGATAACGGAGAAGAAGCCGTATTCGGCCGCGTCGGCATGGAACCGACGGGAGACAACTTCAATTCGATGCTCAAGCTGGAACTGGTCCGCCCGGGCATTCCGTTTAATCCGCTGATCAATGCCGGAGCCATTACCGTTTCTTCCATGATCAAAGGCTCCTCGCCGGAAGAGAAATCCGCGCGCATCCTGGAATTTTTCCGCCGTCTGTCGGGCGGAAGTGCGCTGCAGGTCAATGAAGCGGTCTATCGTTCCGAATTCGAAACGGGCAACCTCAACCGTTCCATCAGCTATTTTCTTGTAGAAAACGGCGTCCTGGGCGGAGGCGTGGAAGAAGTCCTGTCCGTGTATTTCCGCCACTGCTCGATCGAAGCCACCTGCCGCGACCTGGCCCGGATGGCGCTTGTGCTGGCCGGTGACGGCACCGATCCGTTGAGCGGCGAAGAACTGATTCCCCGCCGCTACGTCCAGATCGCTAAGACCTTCATGATTACCTGCGGCATGTACAATGCCTCCGGCGAATTCGCCATCAAAGCCGGACTGCCGGCCAAAAGCGGCGTTTCCGGCGGGATTCTGACTTTTGTCCCCGGCGCACTGGGTATCGGCGTCATCGGACCCGCCCTGAACGCCAAAGGCAACAGCAGCGCGGGTGTGCACCTGCTTGAACGGCTCTCGCAGCGGATGGACTGGAGTCTGTTCTGAACCTCGATTCGGCCGTTCCCGTCTAGGAAACGGTCGTTTCCGACTCCTTCTTGGCCTGCGACCTCGCTTCTCTGACCGCCCGGTTGCAGGCGGCCATATACGCTTCAGCCGCGGCCAGCAAAATGTCGCGGTTCGTTGCCGTGCCGCGATGCAGCAGCCCGCCCAAGCGGACGGTGACTCCGGCTTCTCCGGCCGACGTCTCGCCGGAAGAAACGGAATACAGCTCCAGATCCGCAAACTCGATCGGTTCCGGCACGGCGCTCCGGATCGCATCGACCGCCGCTTCGACCGGTCCTTCGCCGCTGCCGGTATACACTTCTTCGCGTCCGCTGACATTGTCGCGAATTTTGCAGGAAGCGGCCCGATGAGTGCCGCTTCCGGCTGCGAACTGCACTTCGCTCAGCGTGTACGGCTCCAGTGCCCGATCTACGGCCTGCCCGGCCAGCTGCAGCAGTTCGTGATCGTGGACCGTTTTTTGGGCGTCGGCTTTTTCCTTGAATGCGGCATAGAACGTTTCCAACTGCTCGGCGTTCAGTTCGACTCCGAATTCTTCTACCCGGTGGCGCAGCGCATGGCGTCCCGAATGCTTGCCCAGCACGATCATGCTGCGGGGAATCCCCAGCCGTTCGGGATCCATAATCTCATACGTGCTGCGGTTCTTGAGCAGTCCATCCTGATGGATCCCCGCTTCGTGCTGGAACGCATTGCGGCCGACGATCGGTTTGTTGAACGCAATCGGCGAACCCGTCATCCGGCTGACCATCTGCGAAGCCGCATAAATCTCTTCCAGCCGAATCCCCGTTGTAACGCCGAACTGTTCCCCACGTGTGGCCAGCGCCATCGTCAGTTCTTCCAGCGAGCAGTTGCCCGCACGCTCGCCGATCCCGTTCACCGTTACTTCGACATGCGTGACTCCCGCCTTGACGGCGGCCAGGCTGTTGGCTACGGCCAATCCCAGATCGTTGTGGCAGTGGGCGCTGAACTCGACCCGGTCGCTGCCGCGTACGCTATTCATCACCCGCGTAAACATCGCCCCGTACTCTTCCGGCAGCGCGAAACCGACCGTATCCGGAATATTCAGGATCGTCGCCCCTTCTTCGATTACCGCCTCCAGCACCTCGAACAGAAACTCGTCGCCGGTCCGTGTCGCATCCATCGGCGAAAATTCAATTTCGTCCGCAAATCCTTTGGCATAAGCGACCATCTCCCTCGCCAAACGGACAACTTCCGCACGCGTTTTTTTCAACTGGAAATCCAAATGGATCGTCGACGATGACAAAAACAGATGCAGCCGTCTGCGCTGCGCATCTTCCGTCGCCCGGACCGCGGCATCGATATCGGCTTTGACCGCTCGGGCAAAACCGCAAATTTCGACACCGCCGATTTCACGCGAGATCCGCTGCACGGCCCGGAAATCGCCGGGACTCGAGATCGGGAACCCCGGCTCGATCGTATCGACGCCCAAGCGTGCCAGCTGATGGGCCAGCTTAACCTTTTGCTCCACGTCAAGCGAAGCGCCCGGCGCCTGCTCGCCGTCTCTGAGCGTCGTGTCGAAAATCTTGATTTTTCTTGGTTCTGTCATCTGATTTCGCCTCCGATTGGACCGTTTCCGGCCGGAATAGTGGGGGGTTTCACGTCCCTTGCGCGCATTCTGGTTGTATACAAAAAGGCCCGTCGTCTCTTGAATCAAGAGACGACGGGCCTGGGCCGCCGCGGTACCACTCTCGTTGATCTTTGCGCTGCGCAAAGATCCGCTTGAACCCCGGATAACGGCGGGGCGGACCGGTCGGCTTGAATCCGGCGAAGTCCACTTCGGACTTCGGGCCGGAATTCGGCTTCCTCGCTCCCGGGCGAGTTCGGATCGGGCGAATACCGCATTGCACCTTTTCTGCGGCTCTCTGCAAAACGCCTGTCTCCTACTGCTCCCGTTCATCGCATTTCTTCGTATTCGATCGTTTCCGATACGCCTTGCTTTCATGTTTCTCTAACGCGGCGTACGCAAAAAAAGCCTGTCGTCTCTTGTTCAAGAGACGACAGGCTTTGCTGTCGCGGTACCACTCTCGTTGATTATTGCCTATCCGCCCCTGGTCTCGGCTGCTGCCGATTCCGGTTCGGACGAAGCGCAAATCCGCTCGTCGGCCCTCTCACGTGGGCGAATCCGTTCGCGCTTGCTTCTCCTTCGCGGCTTCTCGCCGCGTAGGACCGCTGGGCCCGACCGCTTCCGGGTGAGTTCATCGGTTCATGCCGGCTGCGTCGCACCTTGGTTCGCAGCTCTCTGGACGGCTGTTCCGGTTACTGATCCCGTTCATTGCGTTTTGATTTGGTGCCATTGTAATCCGGTTTCAAGAAGTCTGTCAACCCCGATTTTTCCTTGAAGTGCGACTTATTCAGTCTATGCAGAATCCCGAACCCGAATGTCTTCAAACGCAGCGAATCCGTTCGACCCCTCTGTATATTCCTTGGTCAAAAAAAGCACAGTATACGTCGGGCATGGACAGCCGCTGCCAGAATTCGAAGCCGAATTCCGGAGCGAATCCGTTCAGCATAAGCGTCAGAATATCGCCGTGCGTCCCGATCGCGATCCGCTGCCCGGCATGGTTATGCAGCAGTTCGCGAAGCACGGGCATCGCTCTTCCCGCTGCTGCCCGGCTGCTCTCGCCCCCCGGCGGACAGTAATCGAAATCCGCGTAACAGCGCGCTTTCTCTTCCAGAAAACCGGCCGCACCGAGATCCCGACTTCCCGAGACCAGCCGTTCTTGCAGACCCTCAAAAAGCAGGATCGGCTGCCCCGCGGATTCGGCAAGCGGCGCGAGGGTATCGATTGCCCGGCGGTACGGACTGGATACGAAGATGCCGATGTTTTCCTGCTCCAGACGAAGCCGCAGGTTCTCCGCATCCGCTCTTCCTGCGGCGGACAATCCGCGTTCCATTTCCCTACCATGAATATAAGGCGAATGGGCATGCCGGACAAAATACAGCCGCGTCTCTTCGTTCGGCGCGGTGCCGCTCATCGTTCTTCCTCTTCCCAGAACACGAGGTACTCGCCGATCAGCCGCTCGACTTCGGCAATGAGCGGGTAGGACGGCAGGCTCTCTGCTTCCTGCCCGTTAGAAATACGGGGCACAGCCAGATACAGCTTGCTCAGTTTGTGTCGATACGCGTGCGAAGGCGCATCTCCCTCCGCCCAGGCAACGCGCAGTTCATGCGGCCGATACAGCAGCCTCGCCGTCTCTTCGGCCGTAGACGCGTGCTGCCGAAGCAGAACCAGCAGTTCTTCGTCCGTCCGTTCACCAAGCTGCGAAGGCGGCAGCCCGCCGGCTTCGATCAAACGGATCGTCAGGGCCCGCAGAACAGCCGCCGGACCGATATTTTCCGCCGAAGCATGATACCGGGCTTCGTGCAGGATCAGCTGCAAAGTCAGCTCGGCGGTGTCCGGATCGGCTTCGAGCCGGGAGCCCGACAAGCGAAATCCGGGCAGCAGCTCAGGCGCGGGCTTGGGCAGAATACCGAACGCCGCTGCGCTGCGAACCCAGGAATCGAGATGATCGGCATGCAGCGCTCCGTCTTGGCTTCGCAGCGGATTGGGCCGGAACCCTTCGATCAGATCGACGACTTCAACAAGATTCAAACCGCGCAGCGCCTATCGAATCTCGGGCGAATGCCGTTCGGCTTCCGATCGGCGATGATGGTCGAATCCTCCGATGCCTTCCAGCGCATGGCTGAACGGACCGTGTCCCACGTCATGCAGCAGAGCCGCCGCCCGCAGTTCCGACCAGTCCGGCGCAAAGTGGGCAATCAAGGCAAATACGCCCAGCGTATGCTGAAGCCGCGTCGACGTATGCTGCGTATGCAGGGCCGCCGGCCCCGCATGCCGCACATAATGCAGACGGCGCAGCGCGGGTGTACGCAGCAGCGCGGCTTCAACCGCGCTGAGCTCGGTCGCCGTTCCCCACAGCGGATCCAGCAGAACGTCGGAGTCCGCCATCTGGCCGTACCGACCCTGCCATCGTCCGCCCTGTACGGACATTTTTCCGGGTATATCCATCGTCTGCCTCCTCCATGATCTGTCTTGAATTGCATTCTTCCAAGTATACCCTTTTGCTCGGCTGCCCGTAAAATGAAGAGCCGTCCACTGCCGAAATATGCCGCCGAACTGCTCCGTGCGCCTCCGCTGCTCGACTTCTTCCGGGCGCATCGCATACAATCGGAGTACAGGTCCGGACCGAATCGAATCCGATTGCCGAATCCCGACGGAAAGGAGCTGCGACGCCGTATGAAAAAATGGATCACGCTTGCCGCCTATGCCGCGGCGCTGCTGCCGATCCTGATTTATCGCCATGAATTGAGAGTGCTGATGGAAGACGTTTCGCTCCCGGCCGCCGCCGGTTACGCGCTTGGGTTCTTGTTTGCCTTTTTCCCGGTGCTGCCTTACAAACTGGTCATCGGCTCGCTGGGATTTCTGTACGGTCCGCTGCCGGGCGCCTTGTTGGCCTGGCTTGCGGTAACTACGGCTTCCCTGCTGCAGTACGTACTCGCCCGCCGTTACTTTCGGGAGCAGGGCCGCGCCGCACTCGCCAGGTTTTCGGGGCTGGAACGGATCGGTCTGCTGATGGAACGCCGGCCGTTTGTGGTGATTCTTGCCGCCCGCCTCGTTCCGCTGCTGCCCCAGGCGCTCGTGAATTTGTATCCCGCCTTTTTGAATATTCGTCCTCTCGTGTATGTCACGGCTTCCGCGCTCGGTAAAATCCCGGCGATGCTCGTATTTGCTTTTGTCGGACAAAGTTTGTTTACCGATCTGCCGAGAACTCTGACCGTATTGGGGGTCTATGCGGGGTTTCTGTTCGCCGTTTACGTGGGTTACCGCTTTTTTTTCCGGGATGCCGACGATTTGTCGACCCACGCCGGCGGAGACCGTTAGAAGCTTGCTCCCGTTTGCTTGGAGGGTTGGCGGGGTAATTGGAGAGTACGCAGGCGAAGCGGGAAGCTTTGCCGGAAGAAAGGGTGGAACACCATGGACAAATCTATCGAAATCTTAAATGAATGGTTGAACGGAAAAACCGGGCAAACTTTGAAGATCGAAAAAAAGGAGAACGGAGATACCGATATCGTTCACTTCGAACTTGAAGATCTGGGAGAACGGCCCCAGGACAACCCGGTCGACGATTATCTGGAACGCGCCCTGCTGCTGCGCGGTTCGGGCCGTATCTTGAATGCGGAAGACGAATCCGTGCCGCTGCCCGGCGATACGTATGAGATTGTGCTGAACGATCTGGAGATTCTCGATCAGGAAGAGAACCGGATCACACTCAAGAATGACCGTGCGGAGTATGAAGTAAGCCTCGAATCGCCGCAGGCTTGATAAGTCTTCGCATCGCCGGAATCTCAAAAAGGAAGGTCCTCCCTTTGCTTGGGAGATCCTTCCTTTTTTGATGCCGGTAAACAAGCGGATCTGCCCTCCTGCCTTCGCAAGCCGGCTAGGTAGGGTCGGATCTCCTTGGACGCGAACCGAAACACGCTCCCTGGCCTCCTCGTCTTATCAAAAAGCCCGCCGTCTCCCTCTGCAGGGGTTCGGCGGGCTCTATGAGAAGCGCTCAGGCGCGAATGTTCAAGAAGTTACTTGGCTTCGGCTTGGTACAGTTCGATCAATTCTTCGATTGCGGTTTTGCTGACCATTTTGCCTTTGAAGTAGACGAGATCTTCGGCTTCGCCCGTGAAGATACAGGTCGGTGCGTATTTTCTCAAAATAATGCGTTCGCCGTCCACGAAAATTTCCAGTCCGTCCTTGATATCGATGCCCATTGTTCTGCGCAGTTCAATCGGAATGACTACCCGTCCCAGTTCGTCTACGCGTCTTACGATCCCTGTTGCTTTCATTGCTATAACTCCCCATTTCATTTAAAATGATAATTGTCGACAAAATATCGTCGTTATTCGATATTATTCGACATATTGTGCTTGCTTCCACTGTACTCCTCTTTATATATCTTGTCAATATGGAAATTTATACTACGGTAAAAATTTTTTATCTTTTTATTAAAATAAAAAGCGAGGCGCGTATTCGATGCGTTTCGCTTTCTTTTTGCCTGAATTCCACCCTGTCTGCCGCTTTATCCGTATCCATTTTCTATAATTTTCTGGAAAAGGATTTGGGACTTTACCCAAACGGATCTCGGGCCTGTCCGGACATACAAAAAAGCCCTTCGCGGCCGTCCGGTAAGGACGAACACGCGATGGGCTTGAAAACTCGACTGCACCTGAGGCGGCAGTCGGGGAAACGTAACGAATCAGGAAGCTCCGGTCTGCGCTTTGTACTCCGGACGAAGCAGATGGACGGTCGCGATCGACCGGCCCGATGCATCCGATTCCGAACGGCCCGCTTCGATGAAACCAACACTTTGATAGAAATCGTATACATCCGGCGTCTGTTCGCCCACGTCGACAGCAAGTTCGCCCCGCTGCGACACATGGTCGAGCAGCATACCGGCGACTCCTTGTCCCTGATAATGAGGATGAACGACAAGCAGCTCGACTTTCGAACCGTTCATGGCGATAAATCCGGTCAGTTCCCCGCCGAATCGGCTCTGCACGGCATGCAGCTCCAACCGCTCAAGAATTTCTTCCTGGAACAGCCGGGCATAAAACTGAACATCTCCCGGGTCCAGATCGGACAGGGTCCGCCGAACCGACAGCATCCAAATTTCCGTCAACCGATCGTTGTTCTCTTCCGTGCATTTAATGATTTGCATGCGTACATCCTCCTCTTATCCAATAATCAGGTCTTGCTTTTCGACGTCACAACCTTCCACCGAATGAGAAGACTCCTTCCGCCGCTGCTTCCGAAACGATGCCGCAAGAGTGCGAAAGAATGATATTTGAACAAATATAACACAAATTCTTTTATTCGTCTTGTGATTTTTTTCTCGACCTGATTTTTTTATAAAAAAGCCCTGCTTAAGACGAACGGGCAGCGAACTGACTGTGATACAGATCGTAGTAGAAACCGCGGGCCGCCAGAAGTTCTTCGTGCGTCCCCTGCTCGTCGGCACGCCCCCCGTTCATGAACAGGATCCGATCGGCATCCTGGATCGTACTGAGCCTGTGGGCGATCACAAAGCTGGTGCGTCCCCGCATCAAACTCCGCATCGCTTCCTGGATATGCATCTCCGTTCGCGTATCGATGCTGCTTGTGGCTTCGTCCAGAATCAGGATCGCCGGATCGGCCAGGACCGCACGCGCGATCGTGAGCAGCTGCCTTTGTCCATGACTCAAGTTGGCCCCGCCCATCGTGAGCGGCGTATCGTAGCCTTTCGGCAGCGCACGAATAAAGGAATCCGCGTTCGCAAGCTCCGCGGCATGTTCGACTTCTGCATCCGAAGCGTCCAGCCGGCCGTACCGGATATTGCTTCGAATCGTACCGGCAAAAACGTATGCGTCCTGCAAAACCATGCCTACGCTGCGGCGCAGATCGTTTTTGTCCAGTTCGCGGATATCGCAGCCGTCGATCCGGATAGTCCCGCCCGTCACTTCGTAGAACCGGGTCAGCAGATTCACGATCGTCGTCTTGCCTGCTCCCGTCGGTCCGACCAAAGCGATCTTCTGGCCGGGTTCGGCGCGAAACTCCACCTCGCTGAGGACGGGACGGGACGGTCTGTAAGCGAACGAGACTTTGTCGAATATCACTTCGCCGCGTACGGCTCGACTGTCGAGAGCGCGCCCCCGTTCTTCGTATTCGGTTTCCTGGTCGAGAATCTCGAATACCCGCTCCGCTCCGGCTACGCCGGCCTGAATCAGATTGTACTGATTGGCCAAATCGGCAATAGGACGGCCGAATTGGCGCGAATAGTTCAAGAAGCTGACGATTACGCCGACACTGGTCCAGCCCTGCCAAACCATCCAGCCTCCGATCGCCGCAATCAGCGCAAAGTTGATATTGTTCAGCATGTTCATGACCGGGCCGACCAGACCCGAAACGATCTGTGCCCTGACGGCCGCCCGGTTCAATTCGTTGTTGATCTCGCCGAACTGTTCCTTCATCGCTTGTTCGCGCCGGAAGATCTGCACCGTCCGTTGGCCGCCGACCGACTCTTCGATCAGCCCGTTCAGACTGCCCAGCCTTTCCTGCTGCGCCTTGAAGCTGCGGCGGGTAATGCCTCCGATCATTTTGGCGGCCAGCAGAACCAGCGGAACCGTGACGAGACTGACCAGCGTCAGGACAAGATTCAGACGCAGCATCAAGACCAGCGATCCAATCACCACGATAAGGCTGGTCAGCATCTGGGTCACGGTCTGATTCAATCCGTTCGATACGTTCTCGATATCGTTCGTATTGCGGCTCATCAGTTCTCCATGGGTTCGCGTATCGAAGAACGAGACGGGCAGGCGCTGGAATTTGCGGAACAAATCGCCGCGCAGCGATTGAAGCATGCGCTGGGCCACGCCGGTCATCACATAAGCCTGCAGCCACGAAGCGATCGCTCCGCCCGCGTAGAGACCCAGCAGAAGCAGACACAAACCCAGCAGGCCGTCCGAACGCCCCGGCGTAATAAAGCGGTCTATGGCCAATCCGAGCAGATAAGGACTGACCATCGTCACAAGCGCCGCAAAAACGGTCAGGGCATACACCCACAGCAGATCGGCCCGCTGTCGGTTCAAATAAGTCCAGAGACGGCGCACGGTCGCTCCGGTATTTCTTGCCCGCTCTTTGGGACGCGGCGCTCCGCGGCCCGGGCCGCCGGGTCCCGGCAGGGAAAGTCCCGCAGGTGCCGGATCCGGGTTCGGGCTCTGCGGCTTTTCTTTGATCGATGAATCAGACACGGGCTTCGCCCCCTTCGCTTTCTTGAGAACGGCAGATTTCACGGTAGATTTCGCTGTTGGCCGTCAGCTCTTCATGGGTGCCGACCGCGGCGGCCCGGCCGCGGTCCATCACCATAATCAGATCGGCTCCTTGTACGGCCGATACGCGCTGGGCAATAATCAATTGGGTCGTTCCCGAGAAGTCGCGCTGCAGCGTCCCGCGGATCTTGGCTTCCGTCGCCAGATCGACAGCGCTTGTACTGTCGTCGAAGATCAGCACTTCGGGACGCATCAGGAGAGCGCGCGCGATCGCGATCCGCTGCTTTTGTCCACCCGACAGATTGATGCCTTTCTGGCCGATACGAGACGCGTAACCTTCCGGCATACGTTCGATAAAAGCATGCGCCTGGGCCGCAGCCGCCGCGCGGCGTACTTCGTCATCCGAAGCGCCCGGACGTCCAAAACGGATATTGTCGGCGATCGTCCCGCTGAACAGATTCGCTTCCTGCGGCACAAATCCGATCTTCCCTCTCAGACTCGACAAATCGATGTGCGAAACCGGCAGACCGTCGATACGGATCGTACCGGCTTCGGGATCGTAGAGGCGAGGTATCAAACTGACCAGCGACGTTTTGCCGGAACCGGTTGCGCCCAATATGCCGAGCGTTTGGCCCGGCAGAACAGTGAACGTTATATCGCGCAGCGCAAGTTCGTCCGTATGCGTCCCGTAGCCAAACGAGACATTCTCAAAATCAAGCCTTCCGCCGACAGCGGGCAGAACCGATGCAGCAGGCGGGTTTTCGATATCGGCACGTTCGTCGAACACTTCGTTCACCCGATCGGCGGACGCTTTGGCACGGGAGATAAAAGTCAGGATCATCCCGATCGCAAGCATCGAAGACAGCATCTGGGTCACATAGTTGATATAAGCCACCAACTCGCCGACAGCCAGATCCCCCGAGCGGTTGAGCGCTCCGCCATACCATAGTACCGCCACGATACTCACATTCAAGATCAGCGTCATCACGGGCATATTGAGCGCCATGATGCGCATACTGCGTGTCAGTATGGCCGTATAATCGCGGTTGACCGCTCCGAATCGTTCTTCTTCGTAATCGGATCGGACAAAAGCTTTCACTACGCGGATTCCGTTCAAATTTTCCTGCAGCCGTCCGTTTACCCGATCCAGCCGTTTTTGTACGGTCGCAAACAGCGGCAGAGAAAAACGGACAAGAAAAAACAAAAACACAAACAAGACCGGTACGGCGATCGCCAGAATCACCGTCAGTTTCAAGTTAATCGACAGCGCCATGATCAGGCTTCCGACAATCAGCATCGGCGAACGCACGAACATGCGCAGCAGCATCTGGACAAAGGTCTGAAGCTGCGTCACATCGTTGGTAATCCGTGTAATCAAAGTGTCCGACGGCAGCCGGTCCAGATTACGGAACGACAGCGACTGGACTTTGACGAACAGAGACTCCCGCAGATCCCGGCCAAAATGCTGCGAAGCGATACTGGAATAGATCGTGCAGCCGACGCCCCCGATCACGCCCACAATCGCTACCGTCAGCATCAGCAGGCCGGTTCGACGGATTTCTCCGGCGTCGCCTGCCGCGATGCCGTCATCCACGATCCGTTGAAGCAGCAGCGGCTGCATCAGATCCATACAAACTTCGAGGACCATGAACAGCGGAGCGAGCAGCGCCGGCAGCCAATACGGTTTCAAATAGGTTCTTAAACGCCACATTCAGCGGTCTTCCTCCTTGTCCGAGGAAACCGTCCGCTCACCTGCCGGGAGATCTGCTCCGGATTCATGCTTTCTTCCTCCGCCTCTTCTTCCTTTTCCGTGCCCCCGATGCCGGCCTTCGCCTTCGCATCCTTCAGGCTTCTCATGCAGTTCAAAGACCTGTACAAATTCCCGAATAATGCCGTCTACCGCTTTCAATTCGCCCGCGATCACCGGACGTATACTTTCGAACGCTGACTCTTCCAACTGCCCGGCCAGTGTGCTGCGGCGCAGTTCCAGACGCTCCAGAAAATGGAGCGCCCGCCCGCGGCGAAACGTCTGGGCTCCTTCCGAGCGGCCGCGCCGTCCGTCTTCTTCTTTTTCCCTGCCGGGTTTATTTGCCGTTTCGGTCGCTTGATGCTCCTGTCCGTCTTGGTTTTCCTCGCGCATGTCGACATCTCCTTTTTGTATGCTTATGTATACAAATGTATTCACTTGAATGTACATTGTCAATATTGGGCGAACAAAAAAGAGGCTGCAGCATGCAGCCTCTTCGGGAAAAACACAGATTCGATTCATCTTTTCACGAAGCCGTTTCGCAGTGTTTTCGGCACTCGCCGTGTTTGCAGGACGAGAATGTTCCGATAAAATCAAGCCGGTGATCCGATACATTGAATCCGTATTCGCGCTTGACCCGCTGCTCCAGTTCGATCAACCAGTCGTCTTGAATTTCTTCCACTTCGCCGCAGATCGAGCAGATCATATGATGATGCATATGCTCCCGGTCTTTGCTGCGCAGATCGAAACGGGATACCCCGTCGCCGAAATTCATTTTCTCTACCAGATGAAGTTCGGTCAACAATTCCAGAGTCCGGTATACCGTAGCCAGACCGATCTCGGGGAACCGTTCTTTTACCCGCATATATACATCTTCGGCGCTCATATGGTCACGTTCATGTTCAAGCAGAACGCGCATGGTCGCTTCCCGTTGAACCGTCGATTTATATCCTTTGGCGATCATCTGCTGTTTCATGGATTTAAGTTGTTCTTCTACGCTGATCAAGGGTTTCGAACCTCCTTTAGAACTTCTGGGCTGCTTGTTCGCCGTTTGGGCGGCTGAAGCCGCTGCGTTTAATTAGAATGATTATAATTTAATAATAACGCAAAGCTGTAGAATGCGCAAAGATTTTTATCACACTGCCCAGACAATCTTTTGGACACGCCTGCCGCCGCGGTCTTGGCGAACAAGAAAAGCACCTGCGCGGAAAATCCGGAATCCGGATCCCGTGCAGGCGCTTGTTGGGGTCGATAAGGCTGCAGGCAGCCGTTTAAACTCCCGCCTCCGCAGACGAAGGCGTACCGACGGAACCCCCGGACTTTTTGGAGGTGCTGGATTTGCCGAGCGTACCTTTGCGTTCCAAATGTTTGCGGAACAAGAACATAACAGCCAGATGCAGCTTGGCCTGGGTATACTTGTACAAAAACCACGGCATCGCGGGCATGTAATCGTGAATCGCTACTACGCAGTCGCTGGAACCCGGAATCATGAGGAATTCCAGACGGCCCGTATGGGCGTCTTTGGAATTGGCGAACATTCCGCCCGTGATCCGGTAGACGGCACGGTCTTCCCCGCTTTTGACCGGATCGTAGCTCAGTTCAAGAATCGGCCGGCTGAAAAAGCGGATAAAGACCTGGGTGACGCCTTCTTCGCTTTTATGCACCCGGATCAGCGGGCCCATTGCCCGACCCAGCCATTCCAGATAATACTCGCCGGCCCACTGGGCATCTTTGCCTTCGGGCAGCGTCACCCGCTGAACCGAACGAACGTCGGATTTTTGGGTACGTTCCGCTGCCGATTTGGAGCTGCCGCCGGAAGACTCGCTTTTGTGGGCGGCTTGTTCTTCTTTTTTGCGTTTTTCTTCTTCCAGCGATTCTTTGGCGGCTTCTTTGAACGTTTTCTTGCCGTCGCTGATTCCTTCCACTTTGTTCTCCGGATGGGCGACCATCGGATGGATCAGACTCTCGATCAGCGGATACGTCATTTCGCGCGGCTCGCGGGTGATCAGGGTGACCCACAGTCTGGACAGATTGACCGTCAGCAGGGGCAGATCGATAAAGCGCCGCTTGACGCCCATCACTTCGGCCATCTGCTGCATCATTTCTTTGTAACTCATCACGTCCGGGCCTCCCACGTCGATCGCCCGACCTTTGACTTCTTCGTTGCCGACGCTTTTCTTGAGTGCGTTCAGCACATCGTCCAGCGCAATGGCATGGGTCTGGGTTCGGGTCCAGATCGGAAGGGTCATCACCGGCAGCCGTTCCACCAGTTTGTGCAGAATCGGGAACGACGAACCCTGCGGTCCGACAATCAACCCGGCGCGTACGGTGGTAACGGGTACGCCGGACGATTCAAGAATCCGCTGGACTTCCAGACGGCTTCTTAAGTGGCGCGACAAATTTTCTTCCGGTACGCCGTCAGGCAGAATACCGCTCAGATAAACGATATGGCGGATTCCGTTTTTTCGGGCTGCGCGGGCAAAATGATCGGCCAAGATCGCATCCATGTCTTCGAATTTGCCCTGGGTGAGCTTGGCTGTCGGCATCATCGAGTGAATCAAATAAAAAGCGTAATCCGCCCCATGGAGCGATTCCAGTGCATCGTCCATCGAATAGAAATCGCAGCTTCTCCATTCCACATGTTCTTCGTCCTCATGCGAGCTTCCGTGACGGGAAAGGGCGATTACGTCGTAGTCTTCTTTCAATTTTTGCATCAAATTATGTCCGATATATCCGCTGGCCCCGGTCAAAATGACCTTTGGACGTTCTTGTTTGATTGCTGTCGTTTCTTCCATGTGAGCACCTTCTTCGTCTGGGATTTTCCGGGAATGACTTTGAACGCTCCTTAAGGCCGAACAAAAAAAGGAAGCGTGCGTTCGGCCGCCGTTGCTGTTCATTACCCGCTGGACGAAAAAAGAACCCGCCATAAGCACTTTCCGTACGGGCGCGAAGATTCGCATCCGTACAGGCGCTCATAAGCAGGCCACAAAAAGAAATTTATGATTCAAACCGTACCGCGTTTAATCCGGCAAACCGCGATAGCGGGCCGTTCGAAGTTCCCTCACGTAAGGAGCGAGCTCGGGCATTCCCGACTCTTCCGCCTGGCGGACCGCCTGTTCGATATCGTAGGGAATCCGCGCAAAAGTCAGATCGAACCGCGTCTTCTTCCGCTCGCCCAGGTCGCCTTCCAAGATCACATACGAGGCCTGGGTCGTATCGAGCGGATTGCCTACGCTGCCCGCATTGAACAGCAGACGGCCGTCCATATGCTGCATATAGGCGTTGTGGATGTCTCCGTAACCCGCAATGTCCGCCGCGGCCGGTTCGACGCTGAGGTCCGAAGCTTCGAACAAACTCAGCTTCTCCCGGTAATCGTCCCACGGCTGCACCCGTTCGAACACGCTGCGCGGAGAAGCATGGAACAAACGCACATACCGGCCGCTTAAGCGAAACTCGATCGAAAAAGGCAGCGCCCGCAAATAGTCGAGCCGTTCTTCGCCGAGAAGACGCTGGTGCCACAGCAGCGTCTCGGAATCTGTCGGCTGCGGCAGAAACTGATCCCAGTTCCCCCGGATCGTATGGCGGGAACGCCGGCGGATCAAATCCACGACAAGATCGGAGCTAGGCCCTTTGCCGACCAGATCCCCCAGGCAGTAAATCTCTTCGATCCCTCGGCTGTCGATATCGTCCAACACCGCTTCCAGAGCCGGAAGATTGCCGTGAAGATCCGAGAGAATGGCTATTTTGGTCATCGATAATCCTCCGTTCCTTTCTGTTTTTCGCTGCTCTATACAGTCGGCCGATTAAAAATCGACACCGCGAATTTTTGCAAATACCTTGTCATTGACAAGCGTTCCGTCTTCTTCTCTCCGCCAGCTGCGCAGAACGCCTTCAAGAGCAAAACCCGCGCGGACGGCAACCGCCGCGCTTCGCACATTGCGGTCGTCGCAGCGGATCTCGACCCGGTTCGCTCCCAGTTCATCGGCGGCAAAGCGGGTCAGACCGTGAACCGCTTCGGTCACCAGTCCCCGCCCCGCGCAGGAGGTACGCACCCAATAACCGATCTCGAAGCGGCGCGCTTCCCAATCGAAGCGGTGCAGACCGCTTGCGCCGAGAATCCGCCCCGTTTCCCGATCCGTCATCAGCATCATCAAATCGGTCCGGCCGAGAAACTCCAGACGTTTTTGCCGCATCAGCTTTTCCGTGGCCTCCGGTTCGGGCAGTATGCGGGCGAACGGCATAAACGGAGCCAGCTCTTGTTGGCTTTCCCGAATGGCCGCATTCAATTCCGCTCCGTCACCGGGGCGCGTCGCCCGAACGATCAGCCGTTCGGTTTCGAACTGTTCGGGAAATTCCAGCATAATCGGATCCACGTTCAAACTCATTGTTATTTCACTCTCCTTACTGAATCCTGCGTACCACCAGATGCAGATGTTCGGTAGCATCGCGATACTGCGGCGCTTCACACGTCTCGGAGGCCGCCCGGACCAGATTGTCGTAGGCTTCCCTATCTTCCGTGCAGAGGCGAATCAATTCCCCAGCCATCCCCGCCAGAAACCCTTCCGCTCCGGCGTACGTCACCAGCTTCAACCCGGCTTCTTCCACTTCGAGCCGCGCTTTCGACGGTGTCGTCAAGTAACATTCGGTAAAGCCCCGTTCGGCATCCAAAACTTGTTCATCCAAATACGCGTGCAGATCGTCGAGGTCGCGAAATGTTTCGCTAAATTCCGACACTCCGGCTTTCAGACAGCCCCACGAATTGAGATAGGACAAAACGGCTGTACCTCCCGGCTTCAGAATGCGCGCCGTCTGGCGCAGCACTTCGATCCGTTCGCCGCGGTCGGTCAAATGATACAAGGGCCCCATGACAAGTGCCGCATCGAATATCCCGCTGCCAAGCACACGAAGATTGACCGCATTTTCGCATAGATAGTCGTCCGCTACTAGTCCGGCTTCGTCGATTCTGGTGCGGGCGATCTCCAGTTCCTTTTCCGACAATTCCAACAGCGTAACGCCGTATCCCCTTTTAAGGAGCTCGATTGCATACCGTCCCGGACCCGATCCGATATCGCATATCTTACCTTTCTCCGGGAAGTATCTATCGATCAATCGAAGCGTACTGGCCAGCTCCAATGTTCTGTAGGGATCGTTCAATCGGTTCCATTCCTTCTCCGCATGTTCGTTATAATACCTTTTAACAATTTCACTCATCTGCTGCGCCTCCATTCGTTTAATTGCCCGGTAAATATTTCTCAGGCTAAAGGAAAGGGGAGCGCCTTGCGATAATCAAAATCACATTCCGTCGCTGCCGTTCCATTCGCGGTCGAACCGCTCCAGGAACTCTTCCATAAAGGCGTGGCGGCTGTCCGCAATCCGCCGGCCCGAGTCCGTATTGAGCAGACCTTTCAGCTTCAGCAGTTTTTCGTGAAAATGATTGATCGCCGTATCGTTGCCGCTGCGGTATTCTTCGGGGGTCATCTCCTGACGCACCGGAATTTCCGGATCGTACATCGGCCGGCCCTTCTTGCCGGAATAGACGAAGGTCCGGGCGATCCCGATCGCTCCGATCGCATCAAGCCGGTCCGCGTCCTGGACGACCCGGCCTTCGAGTGTGGACATCGGATGACCGGACCCTCCTTTGAACGACAAGGTCCCGATGATGTCCATCACATGTGCGTTATCCTCGGAGGACACGCCCTGTTCCCTCATCCATTCCTGCGTTCGCTTCAGACCCGCTGCCGGATCGTCGACCAGTTTCTCGTCCGCCAAATCGTGCAGCAGCGCGGTCAGCTCGCAGATGAACGGATCTGCCCCTTCTTCGGCCGCGATCCGCTTCGCAAGTTCCGTCACGCGGTAGATATGCCACCAGTCGTGTCCGCTGCCTTCGTGTTCGTGTTCCTGACGGGCCAGAGCGGCCGCCGCGCGCAGCACGGCTTCCTGCTGCCTGTCTGGTTCTATCCTGCCTGTTTCTGTCATCTCGTACGCTCCTTCGTTTCATCGATCGGCGGTACGCCATCCGGTTCTCCCGATACGATCCGCACCTCAAGCCTACCGTTCTCTTCATCCACAAGCAGACGGTCGCCGTCCTGGGCTTCGCCGGCAATCAGCGCCCGGGCTACCCGCGTCTCGAGCGAACGCTGGATATACCTCTTGAGCGGACGCGCCCCGTAGACCGGATCGAACCCTTCCCGGGCAATCAGCTGCGCGGCACGTTCGGACAGTTCAAGTTCGATCCGGCGCCCCGACAAGCGGCCTTGGAGTTCTTCGGCCAGCTTGAATACGATTTGGCCGATTTCTTTCAAGCCGAGAGGGTCGAACAGGACCACTTCGTCGATCCGGTTGAGAAATTCGGGCCGAAAATGCAGCCGCAGTTCATGCATGACGCGCTCCTGCACTTTTTCGTCTACCGCAGAGGTGTCCGTTTCGTCGAAATCGGGATTCCGGGTCAAATACGCCGAACCGATATTGGAGGTAAGAATCACAATCGTATTTCTGAAATCGACTTTTCGGCCGCGCGAGTCTGTCAGCCGCCCGTCATCAAGCAGCTGCAGCAAAAGGTGAAAGACGTCGGGATGCGCTTTCTCCGCTTCGTCGAGCAGAATCACGGAATACGGCTGCCTCCGCACCGCTTCCGTCAATTGGCCGCCTTCTTCGTACCCGATATAACCGGGCGGGGCGCCGATCAGACGCGAAACGCTGTGTTTCTCCATGTATTCCGACATATCGAGCCGGATCAGATTGTCTTCTTGGTCGAACAGTTCCGCGGATAGTGCTTTGGCGAGTTCGGTCTTGCCGACACCGGTCGGGCCGAGGAACAAGAACGATCCGATCGGGCGATTCGGATCTTTGATACCGGCTCTCGCGCGCAGTACCGCATCGGCGACCCGTCCGATCGCTTCATCTTGGCCGACGACGCGGCGGCGCAGCGTGTCTTCGAGCCGAAGCAGCTTCTGGCGCTCGCCTTCGACCAAGCGGCTGACCGGAATGCCGGTCCATTTGGAGACAATATCCGAAATTTCCGTTTCCGTGACCGCTTCCCGCAGCATTCTGTCTTCTCCGCCCCGCTGCACTTCTTCTTCCGCATGCTTCAGTTCGCGCTCCAATCCGGGAATGATACCGTAGCTGAGTTCGGCCGATTTTTCCAGATCGTAGGCTTCCTGCGCCGTTTCGAGATCTTTGCGCGCCTGCTCCAGTTCACGCTGATATTCCCGCACACGCTCGATCGATGCTTTTTCCCGTTCCCAGCGCTCTTTCATGCCAAGATACTTTTCCTTGAGATCGGCCAGTTCGAGCTGAAGCTGATCCAGACGCCGCAGACTGGCGGGGTCACTCTCTTTGCGCAGCGCCGCTTCTTCAATCTCCAGCTGCATCGTACGGCGTGCCGCTTCGTCCATCTCGCTCGGCATGGAATCGATCTCGGTACGGATCATGGCACAGGCTTCATCCACGAGATCGATCGCTTTGTCGGGCAGAAACCGATCGGAGATATAGCGGTCGGACAGTACACCGGCCGCTACCAGAGCGCTGTCGCGGATATGGACGCCGTGGTGGACTTCGAAGCGCTCCCGCAGTCCCCGAAGAATCGAGATCGTATCTTCCACGCCCGGTTCGCCGACCCGGACCTGCTGGAATCTGCGCTCGAGTGCCGGATCCTGCTCGATATGCTGTCGGTATTCGTCAAGCGTCGTCGCTCCGATACAGTGCAGCTCGCCCCGGGCCAGCATCGGCTTCAGCATATTCCCCGCATCCATCGACCCTTCGGCTCTGCCCGCTCCGACGATCGTGTGCAGTTCATCGATAAACAGAAGAATCCGGCCCGAAGCCTGCTTGATTTCCCGCAGTACCGCCTGGAGCCGTTCTTCGAATTCGCCCCGGTATTTCGCGCCGGCGACCAGAGCGCTCATATCGAGCGCAAAAATCGTTTTGCCCCGGAGGCCTTCCGGTACATCCCGCCGTACCATGCGGTGCGCCAGCCCTTCAACGATCGCCGTCTTGCCGACGCCGGGCTCGCCGATCAGCACCGGATTGTTTTTCGTTTTGCGCGACAGAATCCGAATGATCCGGCGAATCTCCGCATCGCGGCCGATAACCGGGTCGATCCGCCCCGCACGCACTTCCGCCACGAGATCCCGGCCGTATTTCTCCAGCGCTTCATAGGTCCCTTCCGGTTCGCGGTCCGTAATGCGCTGGCTGCCGCGGATCTCCTTGAGTACGCCGAGCAGGCGTTCGCGAGTCACGCCTTGGGCGCGCAGCAGCTCGCCCGCGCCTCCGCGTTTATCGTGTTCAAAAGCGAGCAGCACATGCTCGACTGCCGTAAACTCGTCGTGCATCTGCTTCGCTTCCCGACCGGCCTGATTCAGCACGGCCAGCAGATGGGGCGAAAAATACGGCTGCACGCCGCCTTCGACCCGGGCTTTGCGGCGCAGCAGCTTGTCGACCGTACGCGCCACTTCATCTTCCGCCACGTTCAGACGCTCCAGCAGTCTCGGCAGCAGGCCTCCCTGCTGCTGCAGCAGCGCTTGAAGCAGATGGGGCGTATCGATCTCCTGGTGTCTATACGAAACCGCAAGCGACTGCGCGGCCAGAATGGCGTCTTCCAGTTTTTGCGTCAAACGCTCAGCATCCATCGTCGTTGTTCCCTCGTTTCTTTCCGGTTATCGGGATTTGCGTCTGCCGAGCTCCGGCCGGAAATTCGACAGGCTCTCCAGGCGGCGGTAGAGCTCTTCTTCCGCTTCGCCCGGATCGGGAACCGTAATTTCGATTTCGACAAACAAATCCCCATAAGTTCCGTTCGCTTTTTTTAATCCCCGGCGAGGTATCCGCAGTCTGTTCCCTGCGGCCGAACCCCGCGGAAGGTTCAGATTGACCATGGCCCCGTCCGGCAGCCCGATCCGGGCCTGTCCTCCGAGAGCAGCCTGCCAGGGCGCAATCCGCAGTACGGCGACCAGATCCTCTTCTTCCAGGCTGTAGAGCAGATGATCGGCGATCTTCAGAACGATATGCAGTTCTTCGCCGGCCGCAAGTCCGTTGCTTCCGCTCCCTGTCATACGGATCGTACTGCCGCTGCGGGAACGTTCCGGCAGCTTCAGCCCGATCGTCTTGCCTCCGAGTACAATCCGGACCGTCTCGCCCCGGTATGCCTGTTCGAGCGTAACTTCAAGCGTGGATTGACCGGGAGAACGGGGAGCGGAACCCGCCATTCTGCTCCCGAATCCGCCGACTCGTTCATTGAAAAACATGTCGAAAATATCTTCCTGCTGCAGGTCGTTCACCCAATCGAAGCCCGAACCGCCGAAGCCGGTGCCCGCGGAACCGTAATCGGCCCCCGTTCCCCGATACCCTCCGCCGGAAGGACGAAGTCTCGAAGCGTCGTATTCGCGGCGCTTCTCTTCGCTGCCCAGCACTTCATAGGCGGCGGCG
Organism: Saccharibacillus qingshengii; assembly: GCF_013185195.1. GTDB lineage: Bacteria > Bacillota > Bacilli > Paenibacillales > Paenibacillaceae > Saccharibacillus > Saccharibacillus qingshengii. The sequence goes on along the minus strand of NZ_JAAZWC010000003.1, from coordinate 86,065 downwards.
ATCTCTTTGAACCGGCGTTCGGCCCCGTCCGTTTTGTTTACGTCCGGATGCCACTGTTTGGCCAGTTTTTGATACGCTTTCTTGATTTCCGGCTGGGAGGCATTTGCTTCGACTCCGAGTACGTCGTAATGGTTTTTGTCCGGCATAGCCTTCCTCTCCTTATGGGCCGGGCTGTACGCCCTCTTTTTGATAGTTTACCCGATCTCTTTCATTTTATATGAGGCGGCGGGCTTACGCACCTTTTTCGCTCCGGTTTTCGGAGAAGGCTTTTTCGGAAGCCGTAGGCGCATCTTTTTCTGTCGAAATTTTTCGAAATTCCGCGGAAATCTCGGTCTTAGTTCGCCCGAATCAGTAAATCCGCACCAAACTTACGAACAAAGCAGCGAATTATCGGAATTTTCCGGGATTCCTCCCAAAAAAGCGTTTCGTTTTCGGAGAGAGGTTTAATTAAATGAGGAACAAAATTTGCACGTTGACATCAGGACATAAGGAGGAGTTCTTTTTGAATAGACCCAGAATTCCGGGGAAGTGGATGGCGGCGACGCTGGCTGTCGGTGTAACTTTCGGCAGCGGATGGAGCATTCCCGTCTTCGGACCGATCGCGCCAATCGCTTCCGCCGAGCAGGCCGCAGCCATCGCGAATTGGAACAGCGCGGAACGAGCAGCGCTGATCAAGCGGCTCGCCATGTGCGACAAAGCGGCCGACGACTTTTACAGCGATCCCGGCAATGCCCGCTATCTGGCCGTAAAAGCCGCCTCGGACAAAGCACGCGCTTTACTGCTCGATCCCAATACTTCTTCCTCCAAACTTAATGCAGCTTATCACACCCTCGATTCCGCGCTTGCCGCTTACATTGAAGACTACATCCGCGATGCCTCCATTCTAGAACGACAAACTTTCCAGACTGCAAGAATGCTTAACGATTCGATCGGGACCGCGCCGGGCACTTATCCGCAGGAAGCGGCCGATACCATGATGGCGATCATTGCCGAAGCGCAGGCGGCGGCTTACGATCCGAATACCACGGTTCCTCAGCTTCGCGAACAGTATCTGAAATATATCGAAGGCACGGCTGTACTTCGCGATTCCATGAACCTGGACCGCTCGCAGCGGCTCGGCCAGTTGAATCAACAGCGTCAGACGATTGCGGAAATCTCGGCCAATCTGCCGAACACGGCGGATTACTCCAAGTTATTGAGCGCTTTCCATGCCCAGGCGAACGGACTTGAAGCCCTGCTTGCCGATAACTCGGGACTGCTCCCGATTGAATGCGCCGCACTCTGCGTCCAGAATGCCTACACGGCATTGACCGAAGGCCTGCAGCTCGCGGGCGAATTGGACCAGGCGTCCAAACTGCTCGATTCTCCGAAAGGCATCCGTTCCGGTCAGTATCCGAGCTCGGCTTTTGGCGAACTGCGCAAGGCGATCAACAAGTCGGCTTCGGTACTGACGAAGGCGTCCCCCCCGGAACAACTGAACGCTTCGCGCGCCGCATTGGCCGAAGCCGTGCTGAAATTCCGGTCGACACTGCGTCCCTAAAAAGGAACGGTTCAAAAAAGACACCGGAAAATCCGGTGTCTTTGTTTGGGTTCGCAGCCTGCCGCGCAAACCCCGGCAAACCGCTGTTCAAGCGCAGCCGCTTGCGCGGGTCAATCTTCCCCTTCGATCAAAATCCGCTTGCCGAAGGTGTTTTCTTTTTTGGGAATGTCCAGTTTGAGCACGCCTTCCTTAAGAGAAGCACGGATGCCTTCGCGGTCCGCATCTTCCATATAAAAGCGCCGGACGAATTCGCCGTAACGCCGTTCGCTTCGAACGACGCGGCGCTCCTGCTCTTCTTCCTGCCGGTCTTCATGCCGAACGGCACGAATGGTCAGATAAGGAGCGGTATAATCGATATCGATATCTTCTTTTCGGAAACCCGGGAGCTCCGCCTCAAGCAGATAACGGCCGTTGTCTTCATGGATATCGGTACGGAACGATAGAACCCGTTCGCGGAACGGAGCGGCAAAATCTTCACCGAACGTATCTCCGAACGTCTTTGCCAGCTGACTGAACATTTCTTCCGCATTTCTGCCAAAAGGGCCTTGTTCAAACATCTTCCATTCTCCTCTCGAAATCGGACTGCCGACGAGCGCTTCATGCGAAGTTTGTTTGACCTTTATTGACCTTACAGCTTCATTATAAAAGGATCCCGGCGCGCTGACAAAGTTCCCCTGGGGCTTTTTTAGGCGAATAAACGGCTTTATACGCATTCATCCGGCTCAATGAGCATTTTCCTGTCGTTTTTGATCATTTTTGATCTTTTAGCGGTTTGGCAAAGCCGGTCGAGCTGCTCGAATAGCCGCAGTGGCGATAAAAAAGATGGGCGGCCTGCCGTTCCGCCCGGTTTCCGCTGTTCAGACAGATATAGGCCGCGTTCAAGCCGCGCGCCCATTCTTCACCCGCCTCCAGCAGACGGCGCCCGATTCCTGTTCCCCGTTCTTCTTCCGAAACGATAAGCGCCATGACTCTGACCTCGCAGGCGCAGTGGAGCAGAGGTCGTTCAAGATGCAGGGCGATCATGCCGACCAACTGCCCTTCCCTTTCCGCGACTTGAACCGAGTAGTCCTCGTTTGCGCGCAGGGCTTCCAGCCGCTTCGCAACTTCACTAGGTTCTGCCGGATATCCCAACTGTCCCAACAGTTCGCTTGCCTGCCGTGAATCGCCTACGTGTTCCGGTCGGATCACCGCTTCCGCAATTGGTCCTGCGAATTCTTTTTTCCTCATGATATCCTCTCCTTTTCGCCTTTAAGACTAGACGAAAAAAAGACGCGCGGATATAACCGCGCGCTCGAATATTGCGGACATCCGCGGCCGTTCTACAACTTCAGTTCCATCGGCACGGAGCAGGCGGAATATCCGTTCTTCGTATAAAATTCTTCGCCGCGGCCGCTCGGCCAGACCATGATAAAATCGTGGTCCAGTTCGCGCGCCCACTGCTCGACTACCTGGGCCAGTCGGCTTCCGATGCCGAGACCGCGATGCTGCGGACGGGTGTATACATTGGTCATGTAAATAAACGGTTTGGTCGTCCGTCCGGGCCGTGGAACTTTCCGCACCATTTCCAAATACACATGCCCCACAATTTCTTCGCCGTACTCCGCAAGCCAGACTACCCAGTGTTCGGAACCGATCGCTTCTTCCAAAAACTCGTGCATCTCATCCGTATAATCCCGCTGCTGCTCGTCGGTAATAGTCAGTTCCGGATGATTTTCTATCGTCGAATCGTAACGCATCTCGGCCAACTGCCCGATATCGTCGGTTCTGGCTGTGCGCATAATCAGCTCGCTCATCCTATCGGCTCCCGTCTGCTGTAAATTCCTCGTTTATTTATCGTTCTATTGTTGACGCTATTCATTCTACTGGAATTCCGTTTATTGGGCAAACCGGAATGGAGTGGAGTTTTGCCGCGCAAGCAGAAACGGACACCGGTTAAACCGGTGTCCGTTCGCGGGGAAATCAGCCCCTGATCTTATAAACGCTCCACGCAAAGAAAACAAAGACGTTAGGTTTTACTGGTCCTTATCGTCCGGAGACTGCGACTTCGATTTGCCTGCCCAATCATCCGCCTGCGTCTCGACATTCGCTCCTTTTTCTTTGCGGGTCTGTTCCATCAACGTATCTTCGCCGGCGCTTTTCTGATTTGGATCTTCGTTTGGGTTGCTCATGTTGTTCCTCCTCAAAAGGTATGATATCGTTCGACAACGTATCATTACCCGCTGGGCGAAGAAACAAACAGGTCGACGATCCGGCAGGTTCATGCGGCGGCCTGTTCAGCGTACGGACAGCCAGGCGCGGCCGCCCCGCCATTCGACGCCGACCGGCATCTCGAAGAATTCGCTCAACTTTTCTTCGCTTAGCACTTCTTCCGAGCGTCCCTGGGCGAACAGGCGCCCTCTGCGGATCAGCAGCGAATAGGAGAAGAGCGGCGAAATTTCTTCCGTGTGATGCGTGACCAGGAGCAGCGTGGGCGCATCGGGCCTTGAAGCCAACCGGTCAATACTCTGCATCAGTGCTTCCCGCGAGATAAAATCGAGTCCGTTGCTGGCTTCGTCCAGGATCAGCAGCCGGGGCGACGCCATCAATGCCCTCGCGATCAACAGCTTCTGCTTCTCTCCCTGCGAACAGGTCTGATACGTGCGTCCGAGCAGATGGGCACAGCCCAGATCCCGCATCAGCTGTTCGGCTTTTTCCCGATCGCGGTTTTCGATACCGGCATACAGCCCGATCGAAGCATGGCGTCCGCTGATGACGATGTCGAGCGTCTGCTCGTTGGGCCTGATCTTCTCCTGAAGCGAAGAACTGACCCAACCGATCGACTTGCGCAGTTCACGCAGATCGATCGTACCGAATTTGTGTCCCAACACGGAGATTTCGCCGGTCGTCGGCCACATATACCCATTGATCATATTCAAAATACTGGTCTTGCCCGAGCCGTTCAGTCCGAGGATCGCCCAATGCTGGCCTTGTTCGACGGTCCATTCGATCCCGTGCAGAATTTCTTGTTCGCCGCGTCTCCAGGAGACATTTTTCAGTTCGATTACCGACGTCACATTCTTTCCTCCTTTAACGCATCGCTCTCTTTTTATCGTAGCGCAAGCGGGAAAAAGTTGCAAAGCCCCTCGAACCCCACGGCAAAAAACCGCCCAAAGGCGGTGCAGCCCCGGGCGGGAATATTCAGCTTCGCAGATGCTCCTGTGCATTCGTAAATACGATCCGTTTGCGGGAACGGTCGATTCGCCACAGATGGATCCCCGTATCTCCGGTTGCCAGCGATATTTCGGTCTGGAACGGCAGATTGAGCAGACTGTGGAACAGCATATTGATCATTCCGCCATGCGAAACGATACAGATCCGGTGCAGGTCGGACTTGTTCCTGTGCCTAAACAGCAGTTCCGACAAAAAGGCTTCCGCCCGCGCGCGAAATTGAATCTCCGATTCCGCTTCGGCGAGCGTATCGTAAGGCTGCCTGCCGGATGCGGGAAGCGGATAAAGGCGCTGCGCTTCTTCCCGCTTGAGCCCCGCCAACAAGCCGTTATTCCATTCCATCAGCTTCTCGTCGTAAGCGACCGTCAGTTTGCATTCCTGAGCAATGGCTTCCGCTGTACGCGCAGCGCGCTTCAGCGGGCTGGCCATAATCTCGTGGGGACGGTACCGTTTGGCGATCCAGGCTGCCGCAAGTCCCGCCTGGCGTTCGCCGAGCGGAGTCAGCTCAAAGTCCGCACGCCCTTCGTGCCGGTCTTCCAGATCCGCCTGCGACTCCCCGTGCCGCACGACCAACAATTCTATCATTGCCATTCATCCCCCATACCTCTTGTAATGAATTTCCAGCTCTTTTTATTGTCGGCTTTTTTACCGGTTCAATCAATCGGTATATTCTATCATGAATTTTTCATATATTGAATTTTAAATATAGGAAGCGTTTAGTCGATCCAGGCTGGAAGGTCCGGCGTTCTCCCAAAATCGAACATTCGGCGTACCTGCTTCTCCGTATTGCGTTCGACCGACAGCGGAGGCAGTTCATTTTCGCCAAAAAATCCGACTTCGCTGGTCTCCAGACTCGCCGCCGCTTCCCCGCCCACAATATCGCAGCGGAAAAACATTTTGTATACGTGAAAAGGCGAGACCGGATGATCGTGGAATTTTTTATCGAGTACAGCCAGCAGCCGGCCCGCTTCCGCTTCGTATCCCGTCTCTTCACGGATTTCTTTAACGACATTCTCTTTGGCCGACAGTCCGATATCCGCCCAGCCGCCCGGCAGCGACCATGCCCCGTCCAATCGTTCGCGTACCAGCAGAATCCGTTCGCCTCGAAAAACCACTCCCCGAACGTCGACTTTCGGCGTCGCATAACCGGTATCGCCCGCAAACAAATCGCGCAGCCGCTCCGTGCCCACTCCCGTATGTTCATGGACGATTTCCAGACTCAGCGTACGCAGCATTTCGAACCGTTCCAGATCGTAAACATCCCGGGAATATTCCAATCCGGCCTGGCTGATCGCTTGAATTTTTTTGGCCCATTCCAGCCACTTCGGCTCCATCGCCCGTCCTCCTCGCTCCAGCTTTTTTGCTCGTCAATCTATTGAGCCCGCTGTAACAAGTTCGGGGAAAAACCCTCGATTCCTGCCGGCCGCCGTATCCGGATGACCCGATGCATACAAAAAGGCCTTTCTGGGAAATCCCAAAAAAGCCCCGCTTTCGTCAAATAAAGACTTCGTCGACAATCAGATTGCGCTCGCGCGACAGGTCATGAAATTGATCGCCTACCCGTACCAGCGGTTTGAAAATATCCGACGGATTGTTAAGAATGATCGTCCCCGTCTCGCCGCTGTTCAACCGTACATTTTTGCCGATCAGGTTCGACATCAGATGCTGGACAAGCGCCTGGACCGGCTTTTCATTCAGCTTGCCGAATCCCATTTCGTTGATTTCGCGCAGAATATCGAGCAGGGGGCGTTTCGGTTCGCCTTTTTTGCCTTCCGACAATCTCAGGTAAGTATCGGCAACCGCCACAATCTGCGAATACGGATGAATATCCGCTTTGGTCAATCCCTGCGGATAACCCGAACCGTCTTCCCGCTCGTGATGCTGCCAGGCCACAAGCGACGTCGTTTCGTCATCCATCGAATTGCGGATCACGTCGTAGCCGAGCTTCGCGTGTTTGCGCAGCTCCTGCATGTCGTACTCCGTCAAATAATCCGTCCGGTTGCGGATCGTCGGCGAAATCTTGCTCTTGCCGATATCGTGCAGATAACCGGCTTTGCTGATCGCGTAACATTCTTCTTTGGAATAACCGAGCCAGGTTGCCATGTAATACGACAGCATGCCGACCTGCATCGAATGGTTGTACAAACTGACGTCCTCGCGCTCGAGCACAAGCAGCAGCGACACCACATCGCGATGTTCGTCCACGGTCCGAAGCAGCGGTTCAAGCTGCAAATCGACCGTGGTTTCGTTGAATTTGCCGCTGGTGAGCGCTTCAAGGAAAATGGACTGATATCCGCGAATCGCAAGTTCAATATGACTTTGCATCGCGGCGCTGAGAATGCCCGGAGCCGTCTCCGAATGGTGCGGTTCGATCTCGACGTAATCGATCTTGTGGCGGTTCAGCAGATCCGTTTCTTCGGTCTTGATGACCGTCCCTCGCGGAAGGACGTGCAGTCCCGCCGGGTTAAACGCGTCTTCCTTCAGCATATCGCCGTGTTGAAGATCCGTTACATGGATTCGCAATGGACAACCTCCCTGGATGTATGTAAATGACTTCTTTTATAAAAGGTATCGGATACAAAGTTTTTTTTATTAGAAAGCAAGCGTTAAAGACGACTTTAGTCGGGCAAAAAAACGGATAAATAAGGCCTAGCACCTACTCGCTTATGAATGTTACTGTAAATAAATGTTTATGATTAACGTTTATATCTTGTGGGCTGTCTCTTAAAAAAAACCAGTAATCTTCCGATAACTGGAATATACTAGAATTTGCCCCTATATCCCTCCGAAGGAGAATGCCGTATGCTTCAAGCCTGCCTGAACGGCTCGCGCAGCCGAAACGATCACCCGGCCGTTCCCTGCACACCGGAAGAAATCGCGCTGGATGCCGAAAAAACGGTTCGTGCCGGCGCGGCCGAGCTCCATATTCATATCCGTGACACCAAGGGCTTCGAGACCCTGGAAGCGGCCGATGTGACCCGGACGCTGCTGACCGTGCGCGAACGCGTGGGCGGGATTCCGATCGGGATCTCTACCGCCGCTTTTATCCTCCCCGACAGCGGTGCAAGGATGAAGTTGATGTGGTCCTGGACAACCCTTCCCGACTACGTCTCCGTGAATATCCGCGAACCGGATTCCGAATGGATTGCCGTAGCGGCGCTTTCTCTTGGGATCGGCGTAGAGGCGGGTCTGTGTTCGGAATCCGATGCGGAACGCTTCGTAGCCATGCCGGGCTGCGAATCCTGTATGCGGGTACTGATCGGCATTCACCGGCCCGACCCGGGCAAAGAAACCGCGGTGGTCCGGCAGATTCGCAGAGTGCTGAAACGGGCGGGCTGTACCCTTCCGATCCTGCTCCACGGCTCCGAAACGACCATGTGGCCCATGTACATAGAAGCGATGCTTCAGGGATTCGACGGACGGATCGGTCTTGAAGACGGCAGCATGCTGTTATCGGGTCTGAACGCACGCGACAATGAAGAACTGGTATTTACGGCCAAGCTGATCGAAGGCCGCTTCTGAATGCCCTTCTACCCGAAGGCGGGTCTCGGCAGCGAGCCGCCGGGCGGCTTCATCGAAAAAGCCTCCACCGCCCATAAAAGGGCTGCGGAGGCTTTGGGCTGGAGAACCGGGTCTCGACGTTACTCGTTGATATTGCCGGCTTGTTTGAGACGCTTGGCGATCTCTTTGAATTCGGCGGCGGAAATGCCCGGTGCGAATTCTTCGTCGATCGGCGGCGCCTCGGGAATCGGTACGCCTTTGGGCACGCCGGCGATCACTTCAAGCGGCGACCCGTCTTCCGGGTGCGTGCCTTTCCAGATCTGGTCGATCGTGGTGAAGTCGTTATCGCTCCAGGTGTACAGCTTGGTGTGTACGCCTTTTTCTTCGTATTTGCGCGCTTCGTTGAACTTGCGGTTGTCCAGCGAAGGAATCGGGATCAGTTTGGTCACGTTGACGCCGGTTGCCACTTCAAGCGCTTTGGCATAAGCGACAACATGGACGCCTCCGCGTACCAGCAGGAATCCGACTACGGCTCTGGCCGCCGGATGATCGGTCATTTCGTATACTTTCATCTTGTGGGTACGCGCTCCGCACTCCAGGAAGAAGTTGTGCAGCAGGTCTTCGACCAGATTGCCGCTGTTGAACACGTTCGCGCCGGTCCACGGGTTGCCCATGGAATCGATCGGCATGCCGCCCTGTGCGCCCGCGAGGAACGGATAAGAGAGTCTGGCGTCCTTCACGGCGTCCAGAGGGCTCTTGTCGGGATCTCCCGGCGAAGTGGAGCCCTGCAGAATCTTGCCGATCCCGTGCGTCACCAGTTCGACGTGACCCAGCTCTTCGGCGGTGATGCTCATCACCAGATCATAGAACGGTCTGAGCTTCGATTTGGAGCGGAAGTTAAACGATTGGAACAGATAATTGTTCAGGGTGGACATCTCGCCGAATTTGCCGCCCAGCAGTTCCTGTACGGCTGCGGCTGCATTCGGATCGGGCTTTTCGACATCCGGAATCTCGATCATAATCTCTTCCATACGTTTGAACATGTAAGGCTTCCTCCCAGATGTAGACGAAATATACTGCTATGCAGTATTACACGACTGGGGTTTTTTCAAACGGAAGATGCCTGATTTCGACAAAACAAAAAGCCCCGAAGCCTTTTTTTGAAGGCTTCGGGGCTTTGTTTGGCTAGGCGGACAACGCGGTCATCTGTACAAAAGTGAATTCACTCAAGTGTCGGGACCGCTCAGACGACCGTCGTCAGCAGATAATCGCCGTTCTTGACGGAAGCATCCGTCGTCTTGAGAACATCCAGATAATCGGCGGAATTCGTCACGATGACCGGAGTCGCCGTGATATAGCCTGCCGCTTTGATCTGTTCCAGATCGAATTCGAGCAGCAGCTGGCCGGCTTCCACCCGGTCGCCTTCTTTTACTTTTTTATCGAAAAATTGGCCTTTGAGACGCACCGTGTTGACGCCCACATGAATCAGCAGCTGCGCGCCGCCGTCCGTCGTGATCCCGATTGCGTGTCCGGTCGGGAATACGGTCGTAACCGTGCCGGCAGCCGGTGAAGTCAGGCGGCCCCAGGTCGGATCGACCACGATGCCCTGCCCCATCGCACCCGACGAGAAAGCCGGATCCGGCAGACTGTCCAAGGCTTGAACGGTACCTTCCAGCGGGCTGACGATGATTTCTTTCTGGAGCAGGCTGACGCTCGAAGCCGAGACCGCTTCTTCCGGCCGGGCCGAAACCCGCTGTCCGTCGGTAGTGACGGCCGAAGCTTTGGCAGCTTCCGCGGCCGGTTCTTTGAACAGGAACAGGTTCAGCAGCGCGGCCAGAACGAAGGCGACGGCGATACCGATTACCGTGGTCGCAAAGCCCGTTCCGACATACGCCGGAATAGCGAGTACGCTTGGCAGAGCGAACGAGATCGCGCGTCCGCCGCCCGCTCCGATAATAGCTGCGCCGATCGCGCCGGAGATACAGGCCAGAATAAACGGTTTTTTATATTTCAGCGTAATGCCGTAGATGCCCGGTTCGGTAATGCCGAAGATACCGGCAAGCGTCGCCGAACCCGAGAGGGCTTTGAGGTCGCGGTTTTTCGCTTTGAGGAAGATCCCGAACAGCGCGCCGGCTTGAGCCAAGACCGGAGCAGCCAGCATCGGCAGCATCGTATCGTAACCGATCGTACCCAGATTGCTGAGCATGATCGGCACGAAGCCCCAGTGTACGCCGAAGATCACGAAGACCTGCCAGAGACCGCCGGCGATCAGACCCGCAACGATCGGACTGAGATTATACAACCAGGTGTAGCCGCTGGCCAGTCCTTCGCTGATGATGTTGCCAACCGGGCCGAAGGCCAGGAAGGTCAGCGGCACCACGACGAGCAGTGTGCACATCGGAACCAGAATGTTCTTGACCGACTGATGGATAAACGACGAGAAGAACTTCTCCACGTACGACTGGATCCAGACCGCCAGAATGATCGGGATAACCGACGTGGTGTACGTGACGAGCACGATCGGAATCCCCAGGAAGTTGAGGTCTCCCTGCGCGGCGGCGATCGACGGATAGACGAGCGCGCCCGCGATCGCGACAGAGACGAACATATTCGTCTTGAAGCGGCGCGAAGACGTGATCGCCAGGAAGATCGGCAGGAACGTGAATACGCTGTCCGATGCGGCGTTGAGGATTAGGTACGTACCGGATTCCGGCGTGATCCACTCGAGGACGAGGAACAGGGCCACAAGGCCTTTGAGTACCCCGGCTCCGGCCAGTGCGCCGAGCAGCGGCGAGAAGATACTGGAGATCATATCGACCGCGCGGTTCAGCAGACTGCCTTTTTCCTCGGTCGATTCGCTGCTGTCCGTACTTTCGGCGTCTTTGAGATTGCTTTGCTCCATCATGCTTTTGAACACTTCCGGGACATTATTGCCAATGACTACCTGGAATTGTCCGCCGCTCTCGACGAACGTTACGACGCCCGGCGTTTGGCTCAATCCTTCTTTGTCCGCTTTGGACGTATCTTTCAATTTGAACCGCAGACGCGTTGCACAATGAAAAACGGAACTGACATTGCTTTCCCCGCCTATGCCTTCGATGACTTTTTTGGCAATTTCTTGATCTTTTGCGTTCATGGTTAAGCCTCCCTGCTGAATGTACGTGCTGGATTGGATCAGGCCGAGCCCGGAGTTGTGCGCTTTACTGAAGGCAAAAACGGCGCCGGCTGCCGGTTTCATCTCCGTAAAACGCAGAAAAACCTGAACTCGTGACGGAAGCGGACATGGGCGCCAAAAAAATAGCCGCTCCAATCTGTCCGTTCTCTCACCAGTTCAGGTTTTGCCTGCATGACCAGTTACACCCTGTATCCGATAGAAAATCTGCGTATGAAGTTGTCGACGCGCGAACGGTCCGGAAAAGGCTGCACCGAGCAGCCTTACTCGTCGCCGCGCGTCGTGATGCGTTGAATATGAATCGTGAGATAGACGTATTCGTCTTTGCTCAGCGACTGATGATACGTATTCTGCAGGTAATCGTCGATCTTCTTGGCGCATTCGAACGCTTTGGCGTAGCTGAGGCGCACCTGCTCGTAGAGGAAATCTTCTCCGCTCTCCTGCACTTCCTTGCGCAGCAGCCGCATCGAGAAATACTGCAGATGCGTCACAAAACGCGAATAGCTCAGCGAAGACTCGTCAAGCACGATGCCGTAATGATAAGTGACGATATTCAAGATATGATGCACAATCTCCGTCATCTCCATCGTCAGGCGCATCTCCGCCCCGTCGGTACGGGCATTGACGATATGCAGGGCGATAAAGCCCGCTTCGTCTTCCGGGAGCCGCACGCCGACCTGCTCTTCGATCATCTGAAGCGCATCTTGTCCGATCCCGTATTCTTTTTTGTAAAAGCGCTTGATCTCGAACAGCATCGCGTTTTTGAAATCGATGCCTTTGGTGTGGCGTTCGATCGCGTACGAGATATGGTCGGTCAGAGACAGGTAAATATTATCGTTCAATTCTTCGCCGAGTACGCGGCCCGCATGTTCGACGATCGATTTGACCGTCTCCAGATGCGCGACGGGGATCTCGTTGAGCAGCTCGGTCAGCCGTGCCGTCAGTTCATTCGTATTCAGCATAAAAATCTTGTCGATCTTGTGCTCGTCCACTTCGTCGCCAATGACTTTGTTAAAAGAAATGCCCCGCCCCATGACGATCACTTCTTTCCCTTTGGCGTTGCAGGTCAGCAGCACGTTATTGTTCAATACTTTTTCGATAATCATCGTTTTCACTCCCGACTGCAATCGCACATTTTCGACCGCTTCGCTCGCTCATCCCCGCTGTCCGCCTATAAAAAAAGCCTAAGTTAATGCAAATATCATCAAGTCGGCAGAGCTCTCTCCGAGTTAATAACATTTGAGTTAACTTAGGCATTGCCCGCGTTACCGGTCACAATCCTGTTGTCTGAATCATTGTAGCATAGGATATAAAGCGATTACAAGATGTTACTTACTTTTTCTCAAAAAAAGAAGCCGGACTGAAAGTCCGGTCAACGTGTCGAGAAAGTCTAATCCTGAATGAAGCGAGGAGGCGAAGGGAGAAAATCAGTGTAGGAACGATAGTGTTCGCCTTTGAAAGCGGGGAAATTCCGCTAAATTTCAATCCTTTTCCCCGATTTCAACACGCGACCGGAACGAATTTCTCCCGCAGCCGACAAGCTTCTACAACGAATAGGACTTTCTAGACAACCTGGCCGGACTGAAAGTCCGGTCAAGTTCAAAGCGTCAGTCTGCGGCGGAATCCTCTTACGTCTTCGGTATACCCCAACGCTTCATAGAAAGCGTGGGCTTCGGTCCGGAAGCCGCTCGAGACAAGCAGCGCATAGGCGCAGCGGCACTCGCGCGCGATCCGCTCCAGCTCTTCCATCAGCAGCTTTCCGACTTTTTTGCCGCGAAACGCATCCGATACGATGACATTTTCCACCACCATAAACGGACGGCAGTCTCCGATCAGGTCAAGGCAGACGACGCCCATTACGCTTCCGGCCAGCCGCTCATCTTCAAATGCGCCGAGCAGGCGGTAATTCGGATCGGCGGCAAGCTTGGCGAACGTCTCTCGCATCCGCTGCGGCGACGACGGTTCTTCGACCAATTGTTCGTACAGTACGGCAAGCTGGGGCAGATCGGTTTCCTGCAAAGTGCGAATATGGATCATGGCTTGGGCAGTTCCTCCTTGAATCGGGTATTTATTTTCTCGAAAATCAGGCTTGCTTCCAGGGGATCTGCCGCGCTGCGGACCGATCGTTCAGGAACGGACTTCCTTCATGGTCGGAATCTCTTCGTTATCGCCGGCCGGGCGATCTCCAGCCGTCACAAGCGGCCGGGGGCCCGGAGCGGGGATGGATGCGGGCGCTTTGGCCTCGAAACGGACGGGCGCGACCGCAGAATCCCGCCGCGCTTCCGGACGGAAGTATTCGACGGCCAAAATCACGATGCCCGAAGCAAACATCAGCATCCCGATCGCGAACGGCAGTCCCAGCGCCATACTCTGCTTCAGATCCGCTTCGTACGGGCTGCCGCCGAAGATGGCGTACCACAACCGGGTGCCTTCCCAGGAAGACATATTCGGCACGAACAGTGCGGCAGCCACAAAGATGCAGCCGACAATCCATGTTCCCGCAAGCGTAAGCACGCAGCCGATTAACGTTTTTTTCATCGGGATTCCTCCTTATGGATATTTTCGGATTCTTTCCGGTCGGGAAGACGAAGCACGATCAGATCGGCGGCCCAAGCAGCTGCGATTCCCGCCGTATAGCGCACCAGATCGACCGTCAGGAAGCCTCGGCCCAGCACCAGTGCGCTAAGCGTCGTAGAGCGCAGTCCTGCGATCCACTCCGCCTGGTACAGCTGGCTGAATTCGATGCCGAAACTGAATAGGATCGCATAAAGCGCGCACCTAAGCGGACGGTGATTCGGAAATACGATCCGAAACAGCAGATAGACTAGAGCGGCCCACAGGGCATCGCCCGCATGCCGCGCCAGAAATTCCGGCAGTGCGGACGCATAAGCTCGGGAAGCCAGTCCCAGCAGGGCCGCTGCGGCGGCTGCCGCTAGATACAGGGAGCGTTTGTACAGATAGAGACGCCGGCGGTGCCGGCGCTTGCGCACGTTTCTCATCGGGCGCGGTCCGGGCTCTCGTATTCCACGATCTCGCCCTGCTCGATATCGCTCCGCCCGACCAGGGTCCCGAATAACGTCCCGTGCCCGACCACGATGACTTTTGAATATTGCGAATAGCGTTCGAGCACACCCTCCAAACGTTCCAGCAGTCGATCCCGGCTTTCCCATAATCTCGTCTCACCGGCCGGGTAGATCCCGCCGCAGCGATTGTAATCGTCGCGGAGTTCCCGCATGCGCTCCTCGGTATCGTATTCGAACGTCAGATCGGGCTGCCATTCCCGCAGATCGTATTCGACCTGCAGCGCAAGGTCGAGCTTCCTCGACAAGATCGCGGCGGTCTGCATCGCACGCGTATAGGGCGAGCTCAGAATCAGCTCGGCTGCGCGCAGCCGGGCATCTGCCGAGGCTTCGACGATCTGCTTCACGCCTTTGTCTGTCAGCGGTACGAGATCGCGCCCGTTCCCTTTGAGGTTAAGCGGTTTGTACGTATGCCAGTCCGGCTCTCCATGCCGGATCAAATAAAAAGTCGTCAACGTCCTCTCACCTTTCCTTTCTACGGCGTCGTCTGCGGCTGTAGGCTCCACGCCGGTCCGTTTTGTGCACGTTTCTTCCGCCCGACCGGGCCTGATTTCACTCTACCTTTCCCCGTAGGAAAAAGGAAGCGCCGTTTGGCCCAAAAGCCTGCTTGCTCGGATTGCCCGGGCCTCCGGTTAGCACGACGTCTTTTTTTGTTTTTTCATACTTTTTACATAACTCGGATCTTCATTTTATATTGGTGACTATACTTGAGCATATGTTCAATCGTTAAGGCCTCACCAACCTCCCCCGTGAGTCGGCGTGAGCGCAGATTTGGCCAAGATACATATTTGAAGGAGGACATTACATGCACAGCTTGTTTAAAAAAGGACTTCCCGCCATACTCGGTCTGACCTTGGCGGCAGCCCCGACCCTGACCGGAGCAGCCGTTCCCGCGGCTCCTGCGGCTCCGGAAAATGCCCCAACGGCGGCGGCAGTACCGGCAGCAGGCACAGCCAAAAACGTGATTTTCCTGATCGGCGACGGGATGGGTCCTTCCTACACGACCGCTTACCGGTACATGAAAGACAAGAAGTCTACTCCCCTGATGGAAAAAACGGCGTTCGATTCGTATCTGGTCGGCGCCCAAACGACGTATCCGGAAGACGAGCACCAGAATATTACCGACTCCGCTTCGGCCGCGACAGCCATGTCTTCGGCAGTCAAGACCTATAATGCGGCGATCGCCGTCGACAACGACAAGACGGAAGTGAAAACGGTTCTGGAGCAGGCCAAAGAAAACGGGATGTCCACAGGCCTTGTCGCCACGTCCGAAATCACGCATGCCACACCGGCCGCTTTTGGCGCACACGATCTCAGCCGTAAAAACATGGATGCGATCGCGGACGATTACTTCGACGAAATGATCGGCGGCAAACACAAGATCGACGTGCTGCTCGGCGGCGGCAAAAGCAACTTTGTACGCAAAGACCGCGATCTGGCCGCCGAATTCAAGAAAGCCGGTTTCGGTTACGTGACCGATCGCAAAAGCCTGCTGGCCAACAAAGATCAGCAGCTGCTCGGCTTGTTCGCGGACGGCGGCCTCGACAAAATGATCGACCGCACTTCGGCAGCGCCGTCGCTGAAAGAAATGACGAATGCCGCAATCGACCGCTTGAGCGACAACGACCAAGGATTCTTCCTGATGGTCGAAGGCAGCCAGATCGACTGGGCCGGCCATGACAACGACATCGTCGGCGCGATGAGCGAGATGGAAGACTTCGAAGGCGCTTTCCAGGCCGCAATCGACTTTGCCAAAAAAGACGGCAATACGCTAGTTGTCGCGACTGCCGACCATTCCACGGGAGGTCTGAGCCTCGGCGCAAACGGCGAATACAACTTCGACGTGGCCCCGATCAAAGCGGCTGTGCATACGCCCGACTACATGGCAGCCAAGATCGCAGCCGGCGAATCGGTCGACAGCGTGCTGAAGAAAAACATCAAGCTCAAACTGACGGCCGAAGAACGGGCTTCCGTGAAAAAAGCGGCCGCCGGCAAAGACGTCACGACGATCGACAATGCGATCGAAGCGATCTTCAATACCCGTTCGTTCACAGGCTGGACAACAGGCGGCCATACCGGCGAAGACGTACAGGTCTACGCGTACGGACCGAGCAGCCAGCGTTTTGCCGGTCTGATCGACAATACGGATAACGCGAAGATTATCTTCGAACTGCTCGGCGGCAAGCCGACACGCTAAGCGGCGAAAACGGCCCATCCGCTGGAGTACGAATAAACGATAAAAAGGATACGCCCCGCGTGGGCCGTATCCTTTTTTTTTTGGAACCGTTTCGAACTTTCTCACCGGTTTCGCTTCGCTGCGTGCCGGCGCCCGCGGGCAAGTGCCAGAGCCACGATCACCACCACCAGCACTCCGCCGATTACCCATACATAGACCGGGACGGTCGAGCCTTCTTCCGGCCAACCCGGAGAAGAACCGGCCCGCAGTTCGATCGGTTCACCAAGCTGCTGGATCGCAGCTGGTTCGATGCCCGCCGCGTAAGATTGATTGCCGGAACAAAGACCGGTCGTCAGCATCGCTCCGTCTTTGCGTGCGAATACCAGATACTTCTCGCCCATCTTGAAATCCGCTCCGCAGGATGAGCTGCTCATCTCGGTCGAAAGGGTCGTCTTCTCGTAAGCATCACCTTTCCAGGCTTTGTCGACTTCAAATCGATAATAAGCCGGGTCCGCACTGGAACGAATTCCATCCGCTCCGACCAGGCTTTCGCGTCGGTCGACAGCGGTACCCGAGAAGATGGTATCCGCGTAACCGGCCGCTGCTTCCGTATCGATGATTGCGCAGGTGCAGGCGTAAGCCGGCGCGGGCTCGGCCGCCAGGCTTCCTCCGATCCCGACCAAAAAGATCAGCAGAGCCAACAGCAGCCTGATTCTAGCGCGTGTTGTGCGGGTTCGTCTGTTTTCTTGTTCATTCATCTTGTCCGCCTCCTTTATTTTCCTTCCAAGTTATCTTCTAAACGCAAAAAGGGAAGCACATGTTACACTTCCCTTCGTTTTTCTACTCGAACGGGTCTGACTATCTTCGCTCCTGCGCGGTTCGACCGCTTCCGGCCGCCGCAGACTTGCGCCCATCTCTTCGACCGCCGCGCTTTTTCTCCGGGCCGACGGCCAAGCGGTATCCGATATATCCGATTGTCGCTCCGGCTCCGTTCAGGATCAGGTCGTCCACATCCGCCACGCCCGCTCCCGAAATCCCCTGTGCCAATTCGAGCAGCAGAATCAGAGCCAGGAAACGGATAATGAATACGGGATAACGCCGGCATCTGCGAAACAGGATCGGAAACAGTACGCCGAACGGAATAAACAGCGCGACGTTGCCCGCCAGATTGATCAGCGGCGCCCGCAGATTGTTCCAGCCCGCCGAGCGGGTAAACAGCCGGATCGTCTCGAAAGGTTCCAGATTATAACGAAAATCGCCTCCCAACGCGATATGCGAAGAACGTCCGAATCCCCAGAACATCCAATAGAGCAGCAGAGATCCGTAGCCGAGCAGCACCAGCGCAGCCAGCAGTTTCACGGCGATATTTCGGGCTTTCATAAGCAAAACTCCTTATCGATTTTCGTTTCGTTCTTTGAGCTCAAGCCAGACGGCGGCCATGTCCAGTTCGCCTCTGCCGCTGCGCACCGCGTCGGCGTACGTCCGGTCCGCGGCTTCGGCCAGCGGCAGCTCGAGACCCTGCCGCTTCGCTTCCGCCGTCAGCAGCCCCAGATCTTTGGACAGCAGGCTCACCATAAACGCCGCCGGGAACTCTTCGTTCATCCACATGTCTTTTTTGCCGGCCAGCATCGGCGTGTTGACGGCGGATTCGCCGATCATTTCGATCAGCTGCGCCCGGTCAAGTCCCGCGCTTTCGCCAATCAGCAGCGATTCGGAGATGCCCTGCGCCATGACGCCGAGCAGCAGATTGATCGACAGCTTGGCCGAACTGCCTGCGCCGACCTCGCCGAACCGGATCGTTTTTTTGCCCAAAATATCGAAGAACGGCTGACACAGCGTCACCGCTTCCGCACGGCCTCCGGCCAGAATGACCAGCTGCCCGTTCTCCGCCGGACCGACCGAACCGGATACCGGCGCATCCACGTAATGCCCGCCCGCCTGCTCCACCTGCCTCGCGAACCCTTGCGCTTCTTCCGGCGCGATCGTGCTCATGTTTACGACGACGCTGCCTGCTTCAAGCCCTGCAAGCAGACCTTCTTCTCCTTCGAATACAGCCTGCACGGCAGAACCTTTTGTCAGCATGACAAAAACGATTTCGCTGCCCTGCGCGGCTTCACGCGGCGAAGAAGCAAGTACCGCTCCGTTTTCCGTCAGCGGACGCGCTTTGTCTTCCGTGCGGTTATATACATGCACCGGGTAACCCGCCTGCAGCAGATTGCGCGCCATCGGCAGTCCCATATATCCCGTTCCGATCCAGGCCAATTTGTTCATGATTGTTCCACGCTCCCGTTTCGCTATTTTTATTCTACAGCCAGCATACCGCAATCCACGCAGAGAGTCATGTCCGCCTTCCGTTCTTCCGCAGCAAAAAACGCCTCCCTGACGGAAGGCGTTCTTCTGGGTCAACCGTTTAAGAGCGGCTTACCGCGTCCCCCGCAAAAAAAGCTTCGAGCTGGCGCGTCACTTCCGCTTTGTCGTTGTCGATCACGGTCTGGAACTGCTCTTTGGCGACCAGTTCGGCGATCTCGACCGGGAAGTCCTGCACGATATCGAGCAGGCGCACCGCTTCGTCGAACTTGGCCGGATGCGCCGTCGCGAACGCGGCGGTCACTTCGCCTTCCCCGTTAAACGCTTCGTACGCCGCCACGCCGCACGCGGTATGCGGATCGAGCAGATAATCGTACTCTTTTTTGTAGCGGCCCATCAGTTCAAGTCCCTGCTCGTTCTTGGCGCCGAGCGCATGCAGTTCGGACTGCACGCGCTTCAGCAGTTCGCCTTCGACGGTGATGCCGCCTTCGCTCGCAAGCTTCGCCATGTATGCCGACACTTTCTCGGAATCTTCGTCCAGCAGATAATACAGGTAGCGTTCGAAATTGCTCGCCACCTGGATGTCCATCGACGGGCTGTGCGTCTTGCGGAACTCGCCCGGACGGTATTCGCCCGTCGTCACGAAGCGCTCCAGAATATTGTTTTCGTTCGTCGCGATGATGAGTTTGTGGATCGGCAGACCCATCTTTTTCGCCAGGAAACCCGAGAAGATATTGCCGAAGTTGCCGGACGGCACGCTGACGTTGATCTTCTTGGCGGCCGCGTCGGCACCCAACTGTTCGCTCACGCGGAAGTACGCATAGAAGTAATAGACCGTCTGAGCCAGAATCCGCACAAAATTGATCGAATTGATCGCGCGCAGATGATGTTCGCCTTTGAACGACAGATCGGAGAACAGTTCCTTGATGATGCGCTGGCAGTCGTCGAAGTTGCCTTTGACCGACAGGTTCAGCACGTTCTCGTCGTTCACCGTCGTCATCTGCAGTTCCTGCACTTTGCTGACTTTTTCATGCGGGTGAAGAATACAGATCTTGATGCCTTCTTTGCCGCGCACGCCCTGGATCGCCGCCGCGCCGGTATCGCCGGACGTTGCGCCGAGGATATGGATGATCTCGCCGCGCGTCCGGGAGACGTACGAATAGAATTCGCCCATGAACTGCAGCGCTACGTCCTTGAAGGCAAACGTCGGGCCGTGGAACAATTCCAGAATGTACAGGGAATCGTTCAGCTTGCGCACCGGCGTCACTTCCGGTTCGCGGAACGAAGCATAGCTGGCATCCACCAACTGCTTCAGATCGGCTTCCGGAATCTCTCCGTTGGCGTACAGCGAGAAAATTTCGATAAACAGCTCGCGAAAAGGCAGCTCCTGCCATTGTTCCAGCGTTTCGGCCGATACGGTCGGGATCTGCTGCGGAATCATCAGTCCTCCGTCTTCGCCCAGTCCCATCAGAACGGTATCGATAAAGCCTTTCGGTTCAACTTGACCTCTTGTACTGATGTAGTTCATCGTAAGCCCCCAGTGATCGAGAATATTTCAATAATCATACCCCGAAACCGACATCGGATGACAGTCTTTTTTTACTTTTCGCTTCAAAAAACAGTCAGCGAGCTTAAACGGAGCTTTTCTCGCAGCGGACTATTGTCCTTCCAACGTGTACATCCGCTCTACTGCTTTTTTTAACTGCCGCTGGCGGTATCGGATAAAAGATCGCATATAACGTTTCAGAACGAGTGCGTCGAACAGACGGCCGATCGGTCCCAGCGGAGAAGCGAACTGCAGGATATCGCGCACGATCGTTTCTTGACCGCTCGTCTCAAATTCATGCCGGTGCATCATCTCCTTGAACGCGCCGCGGCTCATCCGATCGACGAAAAAGTCCGGCCGCTCCATTTCTTCCGCAACCGACTCCAATCTCTGCCGCACACCGAAATGAACCGCTTCGAATACGACCTTTTCGCCTTTTTCCAGCAGGCCGTCCCTTCTTCCTCCTGGCAGCGTCCGTTCTTTCGTTCGGGGCCAGACGGTTTGCGGATGCAGTCCGATATCGCGTGCGGCATCGTAGCACACCTCGATCGGAGCATTCACCCGGATTTCTTCGCTGATGATAATCACGGACACTCATCCTTCTTGGGTGGACATTTTTGTTGTTGTAAAGCCGCCCGCTTCATACAAATTTCGCTGCCGCAAAGATCCGGGTTCTTGTCGCTTCAGCTTATGCCGTGATCGAAACGAATCTTTTTGGAATCGTCGATTGCCGCGCGAAGCTGCTTCAACCTGTCTGTGAAACGGGAATCCAGCGGTGATTTTTTTCGAATGATCCATTGGGCGGTGCAGTAGTAGGCATATTTGATATACAGCAGCATCACCCGTTCCCCGGCCAATCCTTCCCGTTCCTCGTTAAAAAATCTCTTTTTGCGCCCGGCCATCTGTGTTCCTCCTCTTATGCTTTGTTAATCTCCTTTTGCTGCATCTTGTGCCTAATGTCCTTGTTATTTCCTTACCCTCTATTAAACCCCTGGCTTCTTCTTCCGATATAAATCCCAGACGACATTCGTTCCGCCCCCGAGGACGGAACTATCCCTGGATGAACTGGAGGCTTTCCCCATGAAAAAAAGACTGGCCTATGGCCTGAGCTTCGCCCTGCTGCTTGCCGTAGCCGTTCCCGCATCTCCGCAGCCTGTCGATGCCGCCCAAAAGTATCAAAACTGCTCCGAACTGAACAAAGATTACAAAGGCGGCGTCGCCAAATCCGCATCCGTCAAAAACCAAGGCGGCAAAACGAAGCACAAACCGTTCGTTTCCGCGAAATTGTACGAAGAAAACCAGAAAAAAGACCGCGACAAAGACTTTATTGCCTGCGAAAAATAAGGGATGCCTTCGGGCATCCCTTATTTTTGTAGGCGTTCACAGCCAACGCGCTCTTTCTTTATGAATGACCGATACGCCGTTGGCGCTCGCCCACTCCAGCAGCTCCTGAATCTTCGGCTCGGGATCTTCGAGGAATTTGAACGTATAGTCGTTAGGAACGAACCCGGATCGTTTGGGGAGGATCCCGACCAGAGGAAGCTCTCCTTTTGATACATAGATGCGTTTGATCCGGTCGCTGCCCAGCTCACGACGGCGCAGCTTGATCTTGTCCCGGTCGAGCTCCAGCTGATAAGCGGGTCGTCTCATTTGCCACAGGCTCACCAGAGCGACAACCGCCAACAAAATCGCAAATGTCAGAGTGAAGCCGTACACGATTCTGTTTTCCAACACATCGCTCCATGCATGCTCCCGATCCCTATACGCATAAAAAACCAAATCGCAGCCAGGCAGCCGCATCCGATAAAGGTGCCGATCGAATAGACACTGCGTACCCGGTACGTTTTCTTTTCCAGCATCATGTTACCCCCTCCTCTTATCCCTTAAACGCGCCGGAAGCGAAGGAAGTTGGGTTTTGGCCTCTATTCAATCTAATTCGATCTCCAATTCTCCGACGAACACCGCCTGGCCGGATACCCGGATATCCATGCCTCCCTCGTCTGTGCGCGCCGCCTCTACCCGAATCCGTCCGCTGCGTCCCATCTCGATTCCCTGCTCGACCATGAATTCGCCGCGAGCCGCTTCCGGCTCCATATAAGTCAGGGCATAAGCGCCCATGACGCCGGTCGCCGTGCCCGTAGACGGATCTTCGACCATGCCGGAGAACGGCGAAGAGAAATGACGCGCATGCATGCGGGCTGCGGGATCGACGGTCTCCATACAAAAAGGATGCAAAGACGCCCGCGGCTGCTGCGTCAGCACATCCGGAAAGGCGGCATTGTCGGGAGTCATACGCGAGAAGGCTTCCAGCTTCCGGATCGGAATCAGCAGCGTCCAGACGCCCGTACTGCCGTAAACGATCGGATAGCGGTCATCCAGATCGTCGACGGACAGTCCCATCAGCGCAAGCAGACGTTCCCGATCGCCTTCGAACGGAACGAATACCGGGTCGGCCTGACGCATGCGCATGAACAGCGATTCCCCGCCGCCGTCCGCCCCATACCGAAGCTGCACCGGCAGCAGGCCGGCTTTGGTCTCGATCAAGGCCTCGGTTCGGTCCAGCCTTCCTCTCGTATGCAGCGCGTACAGCGACGCCATCGTCGCATGTCCGCACAGGTCCATTTCATTGCCCGGCGTAAAATAGCGCAGCTTGACGTCCGCTTCTTCCGACCGGCAGATAAACGTCGTTTCGTTGAAACCGACTGCAGCCGCAATCTCCTGCATCTGCGCATCCGTCAAAAAATCCGCATCCAGCATCACGCCTGCCGGATTGCCCTGCCCCGCGACAGACGAAAAAGCCTCGTAATGAAAAACTTGAACGGTTGTCATGATTGCGCCTCCTTGAATAAGGTCAATGTTCCTGCGATCGTCGAGTCGACAAAAGCGGCATCCGGCCGTGTTTTGACCATCACGGTCAGACCGATCACCGCTGCCAGCAGCGCATGGGCGAGCGCGGCCGCATCCTGGTCCGGTGCCAATTCGCCCGAAGAGATGCCCTGTTCGATCCGCTGTCGAAACCGTTCGGCCAACCTCAGCTGATGGGCCTGCGTCTTCGCGGTCCACTCCGGTTCGCGGCGCGCCAACTCGTCGATGGTCAGAATCGCCAGGCAGCCGAGTGTCGGGTCTCCGCCCGAACCTGCGGTTGCCAGATCTCGCAGCAGGCCGCCGAATGCCACCGCAGCTGCGGATTCCCTGCCCAGCACTTCGTCCACGTAAGCGATATGCTTGCGCATGTACAGATCCAGCACTTTCCCGAACAGCTCCCGCTTGTCGCCGAATGCCGCATACAAACTTGGCTTGCGGATATTCATTCTCACGGTCAGATCGTGGAGCGAAGCGGCTTCGTACCCTTTTTCCCAGAATACCCGCATGGCGGCTTCAAGGACTTCCCGTTCGTCAAAAGCACGCGGTCTCATGTTCTTCCTCCTTCGCCTATAAGGCGCTGTCTACTCTGTACCGATCAGTATAAATCATTGTCCGCCGAATTGGCAAAGGGTTGACAAGAACAAAAAAGAACCGATATAGTAAGCGGGCATCGATTACATACCGATCGGTACAAAATGAACACCCCAGGAGGTTTATCATGCCCGTATCCCGTTCTTCGACCAAACTATCACCGAAAATTTCGCTGCTGCTTGCGGCCGCCTGCGGCCTTGCCGTGGCGAATGTGTATTACACCCAGCCGCTGCTTGGCCTGCTGGCGGACGAATTCGGCGTTTCGGTCTCCGCGATCGGCTCGATCGTGATGGTCGTGCAGCTGTTCTACGCGCTTGGTCTGCTGCTGATCGTACCGCTTGGCGATCTGCGAAGCCGGAAACGCATGACGGTCATCCAACTGCTGCTGATCGCCGCCGGTCTGCTGGCCGCCTCGTTCGCTTCGAGCTTTTTTATGCTGCTGGCCGGATTGGCGCTGGTCGGTCTCACGGCCGTTGTGACCCAGGTACTCGTCAACTTGGCTTCGGCGCTCGCGGCCGAAGAACAACGGGGCCGAATCGTCGGCATCGTCACGAGCGGCGTAGTCGTCGGTATCTTGTTGGCCCGCACGTTCGCCGGATTCGTAAGCGATCTGGCCGGCTGGCGCGCCGTGTATCTGATTTCTTCGCTGCTGACGGCCGCCGCCGCGCTCACCCTCTTGGCCGTGCTGCCGCCGGACTCTGCCGACAAGTCCCGGTTGTCATACGGACGGCTGCTGCTGTCGATACTGCGGCTGTTCGCGGAAGAACGCCTGCTGCGGACCCGGGCGGCATTGGCTTTTTTCGTCTTTACCGCTTTTGGCATTCTGTGGACGCCGCTTGCCCTACCGCTTGGCAGTGTCCCGCTGTCGTTGTCCCCGTCGGCAATCGGCGCATTCGGATTGGCGGGAGCGGCCGGAGCGC
Organism: Saccharibacillus qingshengii; assembly: GCF_013185195.1. GTDB lineage: Bacteria > Bacillota > Bacilli > Paenibacillales > Paenibacillaceae > Saccharibacillus > Saccharibacillus qingshengii. The sequence goes on along the minus strand of NZ_JAAZWC010000003.1, from coordinate 61,160 downwards.
TCGGCGCTCTGGGAGCCGGGCATCTGGCCGACCGGGGATGGGGAGAACGCACAACCGGTATCGCTTTGGCCTTGCTGCTGCTGTCTTGGCTGCCGATCGGCCTGCTGCATCACTCGCTGCCGCTGCTTGTCGTCGGGATCCTTCTGCTGGATTTCGCGGTACAGGCCGTGCATGTCACGAACCAGAGCCTGCTGTTTGCCGCGCTTCCGGCAGCACGCGGCCGTCTGACCGGCGCTTATATGGTCTTCTATTCGATCGGAAGCGCACTGGGCGCCTTCTTGTCCACCCAGGCATATGCGCATTACGGCTGGAGCGGTGTCAGCCTGCTGGGGGCATTGGTCAGCTTGGCAGGATTGATCTTCTGGATCGCCACGCAAAAAAGGCGCCTCTAAAACGGCGCCCAACGTGTCGAGAAAGTATGATTCCGAGAGAAGCAAGGAGGTGGAGGGAGAAATTCAGTGAAGGAACGATAGTGTTCGCCTTTGAAATCGGGAAAATTCCGCTAAAATCCAATCCTTTTCCCGATTTCAACACGCGACCGGAACGAATTTCTCCCGCAGCCGACGAGCTTACTAAACGAATAGGACTTTCTCGACAGCCTGGGCGCCTCTAAAACGGCGCCTTTCCTTCTTCCTTTCCTGCTCAAGCGGTAGACGAACCCAAACCCGGCTCGAACCGGGCCGAGAATCGCTTTCGGAGAGGTTTGCGTCTACAAGAGACGGCTCCTCACGTATTGGGCCAGCTTATCCTTCTCGGATTCCGGGATGGGTTCGACCAGACGGACGGCCGCCGCAGGCAGCATCCAGCGCTCGATCTCATCCCTGCCGAAGCCCGACTGTTCCGAGTACGTCTGCAGATAGGCGCTGCGGAACACGGCCGCCGCTTCTTCCATACGGCCTCGGGCACCGCCTTCTTCCGTACCGAACCCAAGCAGCAGAAGGGTGCGGGCAGCATCGTAGAGAGGATGGCCGCAGTTGGCATCGATCCAGTCGATGACCTGCCAGTCTTCTCCGTTCTCCATGATATTCCCGGGATGAAAGTCGCCATGGCAGAACTGTTGTCCATCAGGCAGAAGCTCCAATGCTTCCAGAACCTGGCGGCGCTCCGATTCGCCGAGACGATCCGCCCAGCCAATCCGCTGCACCAGGCGGCTGCGCTGATCGTCTTCCAGTGCGGCTGCTTCCCGCTTGTTCAGTTGAACGTGATAAGCGGCAAATTTGCGCGCCGCTTCTTCGGCCGTCTCCGGTTCGCGCTGCAGACGCTGCAGCAGCGACTCGCCTTCAAGACGTTCCAGCAGCAGAACCTGCCGGCCTTCCAAGTTCGTCAATCCGAGCGCTTTGGCGGTAGGCAGACCTGCCGCATAAGCCCACTCGCTTTTTCGATATTCGGACGCTGCGGCTGCTTCGGAGAACCCTTCCCGAAACCATTTCACGACACGGCCCGATTCGTCGAGGTAAATCTCGGCCGTGCCTCCGTCTCCGATTTTGCTCCACAACTCTTTGTTCATCGTTCACCGTTTTCCGCCGTCTCTGCGGCCTTTATCTTCGGTTGACCGGACGCTCCAGCGCATACAGCTCGTCTTCGATCTGCAGCATCTTTTCGTTCACCGCCGTTTTGGCATCCCGAACGGCCTGATTGTATATGTAGGGAGCAAACTGTTTCATCATATGGTCGAGCAGCTGTTCCGCCGCAAGACTTCCGATTTCTTCCCCGCGCTCTTCATAGAAAAAGTTCTGCAGGTCGGCGATTATCTCGTCTTTGTCTTCTTTGGGCACTCGGATCGGAATCATGGATTCACCTCCTCTCGGGTGGTTCGTTCCGCGCAGAACCGCTTGGTCGGCTGCTGCGGTGCATGACCACCTGCTGCGTAGGCTTGAATCCGCTTTTCTCGTAATAATCGGTAAGCTTGGTCGAGCAGAATAAACTCACGACTTCGATTCCGCTTAATTCCTTGATCATTTTGTCGATCAGCTGCCGGCCGATCTTTTGCCCCCGGTGCGTGCGGAGCACGACCACATCTTCCACGTAAGCCCGGTAAACGCCGTCGGACACGGCCCTGCAGAATCCGACCAGCTGCTTGTCTTCCCAGGCTCCGAGTACGATTCCGTGTGCCAGCAGCTTACGGATTCCTTCTTTGGTGCGTTCGGGCCACCAGTCGACATCTTCATAGAGACGCATGAGCTGAAGCGGGGGAATTGTTTTTTCCGTATGCGGTTTGATGACGACCATACAGCCGAAGCCTCCTTTTTTTCGGATCCGTTTTCCTTTACAAAAAAATCATTTGCAGCAAATACGCCAAGAGGCGGATATCAGGAGGTTGCCTGCCGTGCGCACTAATAAAAACAAATCTCACAGTCAGAGTCACAAAACAAATAAGGGAGATCCCGTGCCCCAAAAAAGCTTCTCTTCCCTGTTCGAACGGATCCCTCCGCTCTGGATCTGGGCACCATTGATGCTGATTGTATTGGCTTTCGTATCCGTACCCGGCATTTACGCGGACACGTTCGGATTGGGACTGCAGCGGGGTGTGCTGATTGTCTTGACGATTCGGGCCGCCTTGGTGTGGCTCGCCGCTATCGGCGTACTGGCGCTGCCGTCTGTCATGCTGGCCGGATTCCAGACGCCGCAGACTTCCTATGATCTCTCGCGGTATTACACGGAAGGCGTGATCGAAGAACGGACAGCTCCGGTCGCCAACTTCCAAGAAGAATGCAGCCGAAACACTCGGACGAGGCTATGTAAGCTGTGGGTCGAGCTGGAAGACGGAAGCCGTTACGCCACCACTGGCGCACTGGCCGATGCCTTTAAGCAGCATAAGGATGTTCAAGCGGTCCGAGTCCTGCCTGTGAGCAGGCGATTGATCGGAATCCGCACACAGGACGGCTGGCTTTAGAGCGGTACTGCCGATCGGTTATACGCAAAAACCCCGGTATACACGCCTCGGCATACCGGGAAACATCCTTGCAAAACGTTGAATATTCAAGGCTCGATCGGATTAACCATACTCGGATCGGCGATCAGCGACAAAGCGCTTTCTTCGAGACACCCGTACCAGACGTCGGAGTAGTAATCCATGATGAGCAGATTGTCGCCGCACAGATAGAACGAATGCGAGGGTTCCTTGAAGACATAATAGCCGTCCAGCCAGATCGGATTCAGCGTATCGCGGAATACGGCCGGATCTAGTCCTCCCTGCAGCTTGCCGAAATGCCGGCTGCCGAAGACCAGCTCCTGCAGGCAGAATGTCGTCATAAAATGCGGAAGCGAAGGACATACGACTTCGCTCTCTTCCAGATAATCGTCCCACAGCCGCGCGGCATCGCTGTATACCGGCGAATCGTCGCGTCCGGCATCTACCTCGCAGCTCCAGCTTCCTTGATTTTCGAGCAGAAACGTAATCCGTCCGTCCTCGCGTTTCAATCCGGATGCATCCATCCAGATATCCTGCGCTTCAAATAACTTTGGACGCAGCCCGCCCGTGTCGCTGCCCATTCCAAAAGACGGATTAGGCCAGTTGCCGGCGAACCGGTAGAAATCTTTCAGAACGAAAGGCAGATCCGCCGGAATCTCTTCGGTTCGAATGCCGTACTCCGGTTTCGCGGGTCCGGCCCACTTGCAGATAAAAGCTTTCAGCCGCTCCAACGTCAGTTCGTTGTCCGGAATCAGCATGTGCATTCCCCTTTGATATGTAATGCCTTTATTTTATCGGTAACCTAAAAAACTGAGAAGCCCGCTACTTCCTATTTCTGCCGATCTTTGAACCGACGCCTATGCGAAGTTGGTCCCATTGCGGACAGGCTTCGCTTTATTATAAAGGAATTGGACGAATTTTACACATCTATCAAAAAAGACGCGCCGAAGGCGCGTCAAAGTGTCGAGAAAGCATGATTCCGAGAGAAGCGAGGAGGCGGAGGGAGAAATTCAGTGAAGGAACGATAGTGATCGCCTTTGTGGTGCAAGTTCATCCAAAATCGGGATATGAACTTGCACCGTTAATCGGGAAAATTCCATTTAAATTTGATCGTTTTTCCCGATTTCAACACGCGACCGAAACGAATTTCTCCCGCAGCCGACAAGCTTTTCACACGAATAGGACTTTCTCGACAGCCTGACGCGCCGAAGGCGCGTCATTTGGTGTAGCTGGAAAAATCGGCCGGATCGGCGCCTTTACCAATTGGAATCGATAAAGGTGTCCCGTCCCGACTGCTCGCGGTCTTCTTTGTAATGCTTCGGATTTTTCTTGTGGTAATCCTGGTGGTAATCTTCGGCTTCGTAAAAGTCCTGCGCCGGCAAAATATCCGTCACGATCGGCTTGTCGAAACGCCCGCTGTCCGCAAGCGCCTGCCGGGAAGCAAGAGCTTCCTGCTGCTGTTCTTCGTTGTGGAAAAAGATCGCCGGTTTGTACTGCGGTCCGCGGTCCTGGAACTGGCCTTCGCCGTCCGTCGGATCCGTCTGCGGCCAATACAGCTCAAGCAGCCGGGCATATGGAAACACATCCGGTTCGAATGTAATCTGCACGACTTCGTAATGTCCCGTCGTGCCGGTCTTCACCTGCTCGTACGTCGGATTTTCTACCGTACCGCCCATGTAGCCGGACACAATTCCGTGAATCCCCGGCTGTTCTTCAAAAGGTGTAACCATACACCAGAAGCAGCCGCCGGCAAAGGTGGCTTTTTCGATTGTGTTTTCGCCCGCATTTTGTGCGAAGCCTTGAGAATGCTGATTCATTGCTGCTTCCGCTCCTTCCTGAATTTGACGGGTTGATGGCCCATACTGCCTTTTCTGCTTCTATTCGGCGCTTGAATTCAGCACAAAGCGGGGCCTGATCTCGCCGATCTGCTCTTTGCGCGCATTCAGTACCGGAGCATGAACATGTTCCGCAAGCTGTTCGAACTGCTCGGACGTTCCGATACCGAGCTGCTTCAGCACTTCCATCGCCGCAACGGAAGCCGCACGCTCGCTTCCGTCTTCGACTTTGACCACTATCCCGATCCCCAGATCGGCTACTCCGATACATTGGACGCCTTCCGCGCCGACTTTGGCGACCAGCCGGCCCGCGAACACGCGCATCAGATCGGTGTCGAAGCGGTTCTTGCCCGCCACCATCTCGGGGCGCGCCGTCATACCCGAACGAATACGGTTCAAAGCGTCCGCACGCTGCGCAGACACCGTCCCTTCCGGTTTCGCCAACCGGGCGAAACCGAGAGCCGCCCCGCGGAGCGGCAGCCGATGCACCGGCACGCCGCAGCCGTCTACGCCGATCCCGATTTCTTCGACGGGCACATCGCACACGTCGGCAATGACCGACAGAATGCGCTGCTGGTGGGGATGTCCGATCTCGCGATAGGTGTCCGTATCTTCATGCAGATGCGCCGCGGTCAGCAGCATCCCGGAATGTTTGCCGGAACAGTTGCTGAATACGGGAGTCAGCTCGCGGCCTGCACGAATCAGTTCGCGGTAACTTTCGCCGTCGCGCGGAACATGCGTGCCGCACTGCAGATCCTTTTCCGACAAATGCGCTCTCGAAAGTACATCCAGCACCGTTTCCCGATGAATCGGTTCGCCGCTGTGGGAAGCACAGCTGAGCGCGATCTCCGCATCGCCGTAACCGTAGGCATCGGCCGCACCGGATTCGATCAGCGGTACCGTCTGGAACGGCTTCATCGACGAACGGGGAAAGGTCAGGCGATCGGGATCGCCGACGCTGTACAGCAGTCGGCCGTTCCGATCCACAACCGCCGCATGAATCTTATGGCTGCTCTCGATATACTCGCCACGGGTAACTTCTACATCCTGCGACATCGGTTAATCTCTTCTTTCTGTATATAAGATAGTTATTTCGCAAGCTCGTAAATGGCACGCGCATAGATCGCGGTCGCTTTCAGCAGATCGTCGATCTCGATATACTCGTCCGCCTGATGCGCAGTCATTTCTTTGCCCGGGAAGCAGGCTCCAAAAGCGACTCCCTTCTCCATAAACCGGGCATACGTCGCTCCGCCGGTCGTCAGAAGCGTCGGTTCGTCGCCGGTCATCTCGGCGTAAGCGGTCTGCAGCGCCCGGATAATCGGTTCATCCTTGGACACGTAATGCGAACCGGATTCGCGCACCTCCGAGATCCGGAACCCGAATCCGTCGATCGTTTCTTCCAGCTGCGCTTTGATCCATCCGTAATCGGCCTGAACCGGACAGCGCGCCGTCAGCCCGATCTGCGTATCGCCTTCTTCCATCCCGAAGCGCAGTACACCCGGATTGACCGTCAGCGGACCCGTTACGTCGTCGCTGCACGCGATACCGATCCGCTCGCCGTGGAAATCTTCGTGCACGGCGTTCAGCAGGCCGATAAACGACTTGCCTTCCGGCTGCAGCGAAGCGTCCTGAAGGAACAGGGCCAGCGTCGTTCCGGCATTGACGCCCGCCGCAGGCTCCGAACCGTGCGCCGATACGCCGGTCACGGTAAACATGGCCTGTCCCGCATTGATCTCCGCTTCGCCTTTTACCCGGTGGGCCCGGCAGAAATCTTCGAAAGCTTCGACCAGCGGACGGACATCGCCGCTCAGGACAGCCTGTGCGCGTTCGGGTACCATATTGATCCGCAGGCCCGACTCGAACGTTTCGAGCTTGACGAGCGACTTGGTTTCTTTGGGCTGTTCCTTGGGCACGAGGGTCGGGTTAAACTGTCCTTTTTCCGCATAAATCATCGGGAACTCGGCATCCGGCGCGAACCCTTCGGTCGGCATCCGTTCGTTCGCCGCATAATGATGCATGCAGCTCATGCCGCTCTCTTCGTCGGTCCCGAAGATCAGGCGGACATTTTTGCTGAGCGGAAGACCCGATTCTTTGACGATTTTCAGTCCGTACAAAGCGGCGATCGTCGGGCCTTTGTCGTCGATGGCGCCGCGTGCATACAGCTTACCGCCGCGGATCGTCGGTTCGAACGGAGGGCTGGTCCATGTACCTGCGGCCGGGACTACATCCACATGACCCAATATGCCGATCGTCGTTTCCGGATCGAAGTTTCCGTACTGCGCATGCCCGGCATAGCCGTCCACGTTTTTAACATCCAAACCGAGGCTTTCCGTCAGCTTCAGCATGTAGTCCAGCGCTTCGCCGACTGCCGAGCCCATCGGGCGTTTTCTCGATGCGCTGCCGAGGTCTTTGATGCTTGGTATACGCAGAAGGCCGTCCAGGTCGCGCAGCAGGTCTTCTCTCCGGGATTCCGCTTCTTTTTGCCAATCGATCATCCGTCTGTCCTCCTCAAGGTGTCTATCCGTTTAACAAGCTTTACGATTCGCCTACTATCTTACCATTATTTTTCCCGGAATGCCGAACGCACTTCTCCGCTTCCGTGAGCAGTCCGGAGAGACGTTTGGCATTGACGGGTTTGTTCATGTACTCGTCCATTCCGGCTTCCAGACAGCGTTCCCGGTCTCCCCGAAGCGCGTTGGCCGTCACCGCGATAATGTACGGGCGTCCCTTTTCCGTCGACCGTTCCCGAATTTCCCTCGTCGCTTCGAATCCGTCCATTCCGGGCATGCGCACATCCATCAGGATCACATCGTACCCCGAACGTTCGAAAGCTTCGACCGCCTGGCGGCCGTCTTCGGCCAGATCCGCCCGGTAACCGAGTCTTCGGAGCAGCCGCTCCATCACGAGCTGGTTGATCTTGTTGTCTTCGGCAACCAGAATCCGCAGCGGAGCCAGTTCTTCGTCATCCGGCAGAACCGGAAGCGGAGCAGAATCTTCGGTCGATTCGGCGGCGCCGAAATCCGGCAGACCGACTTCGATCGTAAACCGGAATACGGAACCGACGCCAAGCTTCGAGCGGACGCCGATCTTTCCGTTCATCAGCTCGATCAGTCTCTTGGTAATCGCAAGACCCAATCCCGTCCCTTCGGACTTGCGCGTCATAAAGTTATCCAGCTGGTAAAAAGGATCAAAAAGATGTTCCGTCTGCTCTTCCGGAATTCCTATTCCCGTATCGCGAATCCGGAAAACAAGCCTCAGGCTTCCTTCCGGCGCGTCGTCTTCCTGATCCACGGAAACGAATACGCCGCCGGTCTCGGTATACTTGATGGCATTGCCGACCAGGTTGACGAGAATCTGACGCAGTTTGTTCGGATCGCCGACCACGATGTCGGGCAGCCGCGGAGCGACGGACAAACCCAGCTCCAGATTTTTCGCCCGCGAATCGGCCAGCAGAATATCGAACGAACGCGCCACATCTTCCCGGAGATTCATGGGCTCAAGCTGAAGCTCCGTCTTGCCTGCTTCGATCTTGGAGAAATCGAGAATATCGTTTACGATGTTGAGCAGCGAATCGCCGCTGCGCCGGATCACTTCCACGTATTCGCGCTGTTCGTCGCTCAGCCCTTCGGTCTCCAGCAGCAGCTCCGTAAGCGTGATGACCCCGTTCATCGGCGTGCGGATCTCATGGCTCATGACGGCGAGAAATTCGCTTTTGGCCCGGTTCATTTCTTCCGCCGCCTGTTTCTCGATCAGCAGCCGTTTCTGCTCCGTGATATCTTTGGCCAAAATATAACAGCCGACCCGTTCCCCGCCTACGATAATCGGAGCCGTCGAGGTCAGCACTTCCGACTCCCGGCCGTCCGTATGCCGGATCCGGACCGAAGCGAAGCCTCGTTCTTCGCCTGCCGGCGTTCCGCCCAGGATATCGTCAAGCGTGCCTTCGGATAGCCACTCGTCAAAACGTCTGCCGATCATTTCTTCAATCGTCAGTCCCGTCAAATGCTGGGCCGACGGATTCGTATTGATGACATGCCCTTGTCTGTCGATCGAAAATACGGCATCGTGATTGTGCTTCTTAAGCGACGTATACCGTTCGACCGATTCCTGCAGCAGACGCTCGGAACTGCGGAAACCGGTAATATCGCGATAGATCACCGCGTGACCGCCCGGGCGGCCGTCTTCGCCAAGCGTAAAAGCGGTCAGCAGCAGATCAAGCGACCCGCCGCCGCGGGTGCGGGCTGTCGCTTCGGTGCGTTTCGAAGGATCGATCGCCGCTTCCGGCCGGATGCCCGCTTCGGAAGAATGATGCTCTTCGGCTTTGCGCAGAATCCGCAGCCCGATCTTCTCCCGAAGCTCCGATTCGCCTGCTCCCGCAAATTCCGCGGCCGACCAGCCAAACACGCGCTCGAAAGCGGCGTTGACGTTGACCAGCTTGTTCTTTTCGTCAAAAAGAGCTACCGGATCGAGATTATTGGCAATAACATTCTCGAGCTGACGCGCGGTTTCTTCCAAGCGCCGGCGGGCATCCAGGTTGCGTTCGTCCATTTCGCGTTGGGCCGACAGGGAAGGGAATACCGCACCCGTGCTTTTACCCGACAGATCCGTACCGGTAAGCTCGCTATCGGTCATTACATAGTCGTGCCGGCGCAGCATTTTGATCTGAAGCGCCGCACTGATCGAACCGCTGCCGTAAGCGCAGACCGAGATCATGCGATGATCGTGCACGGTCCGGTCGGCCAGCCCTTCGAAATGTTCCAACTCGCTTTCGACGCCTTCTTCGTCTTTCCAGACGACATGGGCCCAGGTACGGATCGACGGAATCCGGTCCGTATAACTTCCCAGCAGCTCCTCGGAATGTTTCATGACTTTTTTATAATGGAAGCTGCCGTGAACGCCATAAAAATAGTCCGCGTCCACAAACACGACCCGCTTCTGTTCTTCTTCGCCAAGCGCAAGGAAGACGCGGCCGCGGATCTGCTCGATCCGTTCCGCTGTGTCGATCAAAATGGCCAGGTCTCCGCCCTGCGCTCCCGTGATCAAATAAGCGGACGCATTATCGACGTAAGCCTCCGCATCGTCGTATAGATATAAAATGTGTCCGCCCGCAGATACACTGACCATCCGATTCAATTCCATTATGCGCTCGCTCATTGTGCACCTCGTGACTTTGTATGAATTTTAACTTCTTTCATTATACGACAAAGGAGAAGGCGGAAGATGACGAATTTTACGCAGCGATACATAAAAAACCGTCCAAACTCGGAAAGGCGCAAAAAAAGGTCCGTATCCTCTGCCGAAGCATGGAATACGGACCTTTCTATTCGTGATGCGGTCGAGAGGACTCGAACCTCCACGGGGGTTAGCCCACACGGACCTGAACCGTGCGCGTCTGCCAATTCCGCCACGACCGCTCATTCAAATGCGCCTGTTACGGCGAAAAGTTAGATCATATCATGTTATTTCAAAAAAAGTCAATGTATAAAAAAACCACATTCGCTTGCAACCGTACATGTGTTCGGTTATAATAAAAACAGAACATAAGTTCCTACAAGGTGGTGAAGAGCATGACCGCTGCACAGACGACCCGAGACGAACTTTCACTGATCAAAAGTTATCTGCTGCTGACTCATATTTTGAAAGTATTCGACAATGATGCCAAGAAGCTGGAGTCCGATGCGCCGATGCAGGCTTCCCCTTTATATACCGAGATGATCCGGAGCGCTTCGAAATGTGCGGCCGTGCTGTTGTCGGGCATCCGGCGCGAATTCAAGAAGCGTCATATCCGCATCTGCGAAATCAAGCATACGGACGGCGGCGTTGACGCCGATTATCTCTGCCGCGGCCTTCACGGCGCGATGCATATCGACCGCGAGCCTTTCCGCAAGGAAGCCGATCTGCGGATGCGGGCTTATATGGGCCTCGAATCGGCCCCGATCGTAACCGATTCCGGCCGCCATTCCGCAGCTCCGACACGGGGCTATGCCCATTCTGCCGGTGCCGGAACCCATGCCGCCAAGAAACCTGCCCGCCCTTATTCGGCCGGAGCCTATGCCTAAATCCCCCCTCTCCGGTCTGTCGATCTGCTTCGCTCCCCCCAGCGTTCAGCCGACAGACAGGAATGATTCATAAACTCCCTTTTTCACCAGACAAAGCCCGCCCTGTACCGGATATTCCGGCACAAGGCGGGCTTTTGTCATTCGGTCCCTTTTTCTAGAAGATCCGACCTACCGGTCTCCGTCTGTTCGAATCGGTCTATTGATCGCTATTTTCTTCCTGCTTCGGATCTTCCGCCAGCAGGTCGATCCGCTCTTCCTTGGAAGGTTGAATCGCGTAGTTCCGATCCAGCTTCACCACGTTGCGGTTCGGTCGGCGAATCAACACGTGGGTATCGTCCCAGGCCACCACAATGCCCCGGATATCGTTTTCTTTTAATCCGTCGCGTACGACCCGAACTTTTTCTCCGGACACCCGGTAAGCATTCAACTGCTCGTCGCTGAGCATGGGGCATTCCTCCTTGGTATCGGCACTTTTTCGTTCAATCCAAAAAGCCCGTTCGCGCATCGGGCGCAAACGGGCCGTTCTACAAAACGTACCGCAATTTCAGCCCCGAACCCAAGGTCCGTCAGCGCTGGGCATGTTCTTTCGAATCCGTATTTTCAAACCAGAAGTCGAGCACTTTGGCCGACATCACGCGCTGTTCGACATATTCGACCTGCTGAGGCGTAAATTCTTCTCTCCATGGGAAAGACAGTTCTTCACACAGATCGGCAAGTGTAAGAAGTTCGGACCAGGCAACATATCGCTTGTACCAGAAAAATTGAGGATGTTCAATCATATAGGGATAAAGGTCATCAAATTCCGTATGCTTACAGTCGAGAGCTCGTTCGAAATGTACCTTGGCTTCATTGACTTTTTGGATGAAAAATTCGCTGTTTACCGTTTGATCGCTCATCTTCGTCTTCCTCCTCTCCCTACTTACAAGATATTATACGTAACATTATCGGAGGGGTAAAGCAGGAAATGTAGCTTTCGCTCCAAATTTCTTCAGTCCGCAAAAACGATCCCGTCTTCTCCAAGCGACTGGATACGCACCAGGGATTCCAAGCGAATTCCCTGATCGCGCAAACTTTGAGCCCCGGATTGGAAACACTTCTCCACTACAATACCTACACCCACCAGCGTCGCTTCCGACGAGCGGATAATTTTGACGAGTCCGCGTGCGGCATCGCCGTTGGCGATAATGTCATCGATAAGCAAAACCTTGTCTTCTGTGTTAATAAACCGTTTGGGCAGCATTAAATCGGTCACGATTCCTTTTGTAAAGGAAGGGACTCGCTCCACATAGGAATCGGGGTCCGCCAACAATGTTTTCTTGCGGCGGGCGAAGATCATCGGCACCCCGAGTTCAAGCGCCACGGCAAAAGCTACCGGAATACCGGAAGATTCGATCGTTACTACTTTGGTTACTCCTTCTGCCGCAAAGCGGGCGGCAAACGTCCGGCCCATTTCCATCGTCAGCGCGGGATCGACCTGATGATTCAGAATCGCATCCAGTTTCAGCACCTGCTGCGAGGCAATTACGCCTTCGCGCTTGATCCGTTCTTTTAACTCTTCCACAGCCTCAACCCTCCCGGTCCTGCATTTTCATATGTTTTCGTAAAAATAGCATTTTGTTTTGCTTTTTTCAAGGTGACACTGCATGTCCGGTCCGAAAATCCGTGTCTTTGCGCTTCACATCGGCTGACGGCTGCGTCCTTCGTAGCTCAAATACAGACGTTTGAGTTCGATCGCCACCCGGTTGAGCGAATAATGCGATTTGGCTTTTTCGCAGGCTGTACGGGCCAATTCATAGCGATAAGCCGGATCGCCGATGACCTGCTCGAGCGCATCGGCCAGCGCCTCCGGATCGTCCGACGGCACGAGCAAACCGTTGACGCCGTGTTCGATCTGCTCGGGCACGCCGCCGACGCTCGTTCCGACCAGCGCCAGACAGCAGAGCGCCGCTTCGGCAAATACCGAACCGAAAGCTTCCGCCCGTGACGGCAGTACAAAAATATCGAAAAAGGGCATGAACTCTTCCGGGTGCAGCGTATATCCGTAAAAAATCGTATCGTCATAAACGCCAAGGTCCTGGGCCAACTGCTCCAATTCCTGCCTGGAAGGACCGTCTCCGATCAGATGCAGCACATACGGACTGTTTCGCTCTTTGAGCAGCGCGCAGGCCCGAAGCAGCACATCCAGCCCTTTGGCCGGCACGAGGCGGCAGACAGCCATCAGCTGCGGCACTTCGTTCTCGTGCGGAACCGGCTTGAACCGGCGCTCGTCGTAACCGTTCGGCATGATCTTGATCCGCTCGGGGTGATCGATATACAGTCCCATATAACGCCGGAAAGCTTCCGATACGGTAATCAGCTGCTGCGTCTTGACCTCAAGTTCCCGGTAGATGGAGACCAAAAATTGATGTTCGATCCCGCCTTCTTCGATCTTGCCGTTCAGGATCAGCTCCCGCTCGTAGCTGGAGTGTGTCGTCTGCAGAACCGGAGTATCGGGAAATACCGTCTTCATGACAAGCGCGGCAATCGGATGATGCGCATGGATCAAATCGTAAGGCTTCTGCAGTCTGAGACGCGTCCACCACAAATAATCGCGGTACGTCTGCATATATTTCTGCACGATGGGACTGTCAGCGTACTGCTTCCAATCGAAGGTTTCGAATACGACCTCTTCCCGCCCTTTGCCCCGAATCCGCTTGGGCAGCGAAAAAATCTCCATTTCCCAGCGGGCCGAAGAAAACTTCTCCTGCAGATGCGGGATCATCGATGATACGCCCCCCGGCTGTTCGGGCGGAAAAAATAAAGCTTGAAGCAATCTCACAGCCAGTCTCCCCCTTCCGCGCGTCACGCGTTCCTTCTATTGATGATAGCCCACAAGGGAGCCAAAGGTAAAGGGTAAGCAGGCGTGAACCTGTTTCCCAAACGCTTATTCCCCGCGCAGGCTCGCAAGCTCTTCTTCGCTGAGTTCGCGGTACTCCCCCAGCTCAAGCTGCGGATCGAGTACGAGTGTACCCATCGAGATCCTTTTGAGGAAGACGACCTGTTTGCCTACGGCTTCGAACATCCGCTTCACCTGATGGAACTTGCCTTCCTTGATCGTCAGACGAATCTCGGCGTGGTCTGCGCCTTCCGATTCGTAGCGCCGCACGATTTCCAGTTCCGCCGGCATTGTCTGATAGCCGTCATCCAGCGTAACGCCAGCTCTGAACGCGTCCGCATCCGCTTCGTCGACCGCACCCAGCACGATCGCCTCATACGTCTTGGGCACGTGTTTGCGCGGGGACAGCAGCTCATGCGCCAGCTGGCCGTCATTGGTCAGCAGCAGCAGGCCTTCGGTGTCTTTGTCCAGCCGGCCGACGGGGAACAGTTCAAAAGCCAGATATTCGGGATCAAGCAGGTCGATAACGGTCCGATCCCATTTGTCTTCGGTAGCCGAGACCACATCCTGCGGTTTGTTGAGCAGCAGATAGACAAACTCCCGGTAGCGCACGGCCTGGCCGTCAAGCTCGATTGCCGCCGTTTCGGGATCGACCTGCAGTCCCGTGTCTTTGATCGGCTGGCCGTCGACTGTAATGCGTCCTTGTTTGGCCAGCTTCTTGCTTTCGCTGCGCGTAGCCAGACCCAGATGGGACAAGATTTTGTCGACACGCAGCTTTTTGCCGCTTTTTTTGTTGGTTTCTTTGTTCATCCGTTCCATCTCCATCCTGCCGGATATTCGTTTTTCAGTACGCCCGCGGCCCATTTCCCCCAACCGGCGGAACATCCGTCGATCGTTACAAGCACATAACCTTTGCTGTCCGCCTTGTCGGAGCGGTCGATCCGTTCTTCGCCAAAAGTCAGCGTCTCGCCTTTGAGGTACGAGACGGCTTCGGGAAGGGCGGAAGACAGATTTACCGAACGGACCGACTCGCCCGGTGTCAATGCGGCGGCCAAAGCGTTGGACGGCACGAACCGTCCGCCCGCATTGACCATGCCGAGCTGAAAACCGGAACGGCGCACTTTGAGCCCGCGCAGCCGCTCGGGCTCTACCGGACAGGCGTACGCATAGCCGCCGGAGATCAGCAGCGTGCCGCGCAGCGGCGCGGTCAACTGTGCCGCCAGGAAGTCGAGGCATACGCGGCGCACGCTTTCTTCGGACGCCTCCTCGCGGATATAGGCGTCCTTGCGTCGTCCGCGAGCCTGGCGCGCGGACTTGTCTTCGCGGCGCGGCGAAGCGGCGCGGCCGCTTGTGCGGCCCGGCGAAGCGGGGCCGCCGGTTCTGCGCAGGCCGGCCGGAGACTCGGCCGGCAGCGGTTCTCCGGCCCCGATCACCGGGCCGGGGGAAGCGGCGGCGCTGCCGGGCTGCGCCGCTTGTTCTCCCGTGTGCTCCAGCACGCACACGAAATGCCCTTCGCCTTCGGCGAGATGCGGCCAGATACGCGCCGCCCGCGCCGTCTGCGCGAGCGCTTCGGGCCGCGCAGAGAGCAGCGGCCCTCCGTTTTCGGCCGCCTCGTGCAGCAGCGGCGACAGCCCGCCGCCGCTCTCGATCAGGCCGGCCGTCCATTCCGGCCGCCCCGGCGCAAACAGCGGCGAGTGCGGCAGCTCGCCAACGGCAAAGTCCGGATGGCGCGCGAGAAACAGCGCGATCATGGCCTCGTTCTCTTCGGGCGAGAACGTGCACGTCGAATACACGATACGTCCGCCGGGCGCCAGCATCGAAGCGACCGTATCCAGAATATCGCGCTGCATCACGGTGCAGACTTCCACCGAATGCTTCTCCCATTGACGGACCGCGTCGGGGTCTTTGCGGAACATGCCTTCGCCCGAACACGGCGCATCGACCAGAATCTTGTCGAAATAGGCCGGGAACTTCTCCGCGATCCGCTCCGGTGTTTCGTTCAGCACAACCGCATTGCGTACCCCGCTCATTTCGATGTTTTTGGCCAGGGCTTTGGTGCGCTCCATACTGATATCGTTGGTAACCAGCACGCCTTTGCCGCGAAGCTTCGCGGCAATCTGCGTGGATTTGCCGCCCGGAGCGGCGCACAAATCCAGTACCCGGTCGCCCGGAGAGACGCGCAGGGCTTCGACCGGCTCCATGGCGCTAGGCTCCTGGATGTAATACAGTCCCGTATGATAATAAGGATGCTTGCCCGGACGTTCATTCTCGTCGATGTAGAACCCCGTCTCGCACCAGGGAATCGGTCTCAAAGCGAACGGACTGGATGCCCGAAATTCGTCCAGACCGATCTTCAGCGTATTGACGCGCAGTCCCACATAGCGGGAACGATCGTAGCTGGCGATAAATTCTTCATATTCGCCGCCGAGCCATTGCCGCATACGCGACTCGAACAGCGGCGGAAGCTGAATGCTCATACAATTGTCCTCCGTTCTTCTCTGCCCGGACTTGCGGGCGCAAAACGGCCCGCTCCGCCCCGCGGCTGTTCGCCGCGGCCCTGCGGAGCGGGCCTGTCGTTCAAGGAATCCTCAGCGGAGCCGAAACCGGCGATCCGATCGCGCAGGGCACGGCATCCGGCGCGGCGGGAACATCGCGTTCACTCCGCGCGGTGCGGCCTTTTTAGTCGGCATACGATCCGCCTTCGGCATCGTGATCGGCAGACGGCGCCGGTCCCGGTTTGGCTTTGGGACCGCGCGAATAACCGGTACGCTGCGGGATATGGGGCGCAAGGGTCTCGGCTGTAAGGCGGACACGCTCGGTCAAGGCGGGATCGGCAAGCTCGATCTGAAGCGGATAGAACCCGAACGGTTCCTCTTCGTACCGTTCCAAGCGATCCAGGTACAGCCGGGCATCCGACACCAGCTTATCCAGCCGGATCCCCAGCGTACCGGCGGGATACCCGGACAGCTTGCGTATCGCGGTCCGCAGCATTTTGCGCGCCCCTTCGATCTTGTCGTACGCCTGCGTGACGCCGCCGTTGCGGAAATGGTACAGCGCCACGGCGATCTGCAGCAGACCGGAATACAGCGGATCGCGTCCGCGTTCGAGCCACAGCTCTTCAAGCACCTCGTGACATTCGAAGTAGTCTTGATCCCGATTGAAATAGATCAGGAATTCGACGTACTTCGGCTCATAAAAAGTCATCTTCCGGATCTTCCTCATGCTTGGATGCGATAATGGTTTTGATTTCTTCGAGCATCGCTTTCATCCCGTCGTAATCGCGCCGCGCGAACAGTTCCCCGAACGAAGCCTGGTAAGCGATCGCTTCGCCGACCAGATGGTAGGAATACAGCCGGTGAATCATTTTGAGCAGCGTCGAAACGATATTCGCGTCGTCTTCGAACAGCTTCTGCGCGTCAAGAATCTCCTCGCGGATACTGGACATCTCGCTGTCGAGCACCGAAGCCGCCTGGGCGGACTTTTGCAGGCGCAGACGCATATCGCCCGGCAGCCCGCCGCGGTATTTATAATTGAGCGAATGCTCGATCGTGGCCCAAAAATTCATCGCAAGCGTGCGGATCTGGATTTCGGCCAGAACGATTTTCTGTTCGAGCGCGGTCTGCACCGGATAGCGGATAATCATATGGAAACTGCGGTAGCCGCTTTCCTTGTAATTGGTGATGTAGTCTTTTTCGTACAGGACGGTCAGATCTTTGCGGGCTCGGATGTACTCGGCTACGCGGCGGATATCCTCCACGAACTGGCACATAATACGGATTCCGGCAATATCCTCGATCCCTTCCTCCAGCCGGTCCATCGGCACATCCAGACGTTCGGCTTTTTCCAAAATGCTGGTAATCCGTTTGACTCGTCCGGTCACGAACTCGATCGGTGCGTATTCCTCGCGCTTTTTGAGTTCGGAGCGCATCGTTTTGAACTTGACTTTCAGCTCTTCGACCGTCTGTTCATATGGAAGCAAAAATGTTTCCCAGTTTCTACCGTCCATGCTATGTGCCTCCTTGTCTTCCTTCACCCTTTTAGCGGTGGTCGGCGCCTACCGCCTGGGAGATATGGGTGAACCCGTCTGTCTGCATCAGTCGCTTGAGACCCGTATGCAGCTGCCGATTGATTTCCGGTCCTTTGTAGATCAGAGCCGTGTAGATCTCGACCAGGCTGGCGCCGGCACGAATCTTGGCATAAGCGTCTTCAGGTGTAAAAATGCCTCCGCTGCCGATGATCGGCAGACTTCCCCGGGTCTGCGCATACACCTGCCGCACAATTTCGGTCGAACGGAAAGTCAGCGGCCGTCCGCTGAGTCCGCCGGCTTCGCTGCGGTTGTCATGCGCCAATCCTTCCCGGGACAACGTGGTATTGGTCGCAATCAGCCCCGAGACGCCGGCAGCCGCAATGGCTTCTACCGTCTGCCCGAGCTCTTCGTCGGTCAAGTCGGGCGCGATCTTGACAAATACCGGCTTAGGCTGGGCAGAACCCGCCTGATTGGCCAGTTCCGCCGTCACGGCGGAGAGCAGTCTGCGCAGTTCTTCGCCGTGCTGCAGACTGCGCAGATCCGGCGTATTCGGCGAACTGATATTGACGATGAAGAAGTCCGCATGCGGATACAGGACCCGGATACAGCGTTCGTAATCGAGATGGGCTTCCTCGTTGGGCGTGATCTTGTTTTTGCCGATATTTACGCCGATCGGGACCGGACGGCTCTGAAGAGCCGCCAAACGGACCGCCATCTCTTCCGCTCCCTTGTTGTTGAACCCCATACGGTTGACCAGCGCTTCGTCGGGCGGAAGACGGAACAGCCGCGGCTGTTCATTGCCGGGTTGACCGACCGGCGTGACCGTCCCGACTTCCATAAATCCGAAACCGATGGTCGAAAATCCCGGTACCGCTTCGGCATTTTTGTCCAGTCCCGCAGCCAATCCGATCGGAGACGGGAAAGACAGACCCGACAACTCCGTCGCAAGCGATTCGTCGCGCGGCACGCCGTACAGTCCTTTCAGCAAAGAAAGACCGCCGGGCGCAGCAGCTGCGCGGCGTATGCCGTCAATGACGAGATGGTGGGCCTTTTCGGGATCCATCCGGAAAAACAGCGGTTTGGCAAAACGTTCATACAGCAAGAGGCTCACTCCCATTCTTCTCTGCTAACATTATTGATTTTACCCGGAAGCCGGTTAAAAGGAAAGCATTCCGCAATGCAAAAACCCTCTTACAATTCGGCAAAAAGAGATTTACAATATGAGGATACCGATCATTCGAAAGGAGCAGATGACGATGGCTGTCAAACGCAAACCTCCCGCCCTAAAACAGAAAAAGGAAGAGATCAACCGCAAAGCCGCGCTCTGGATCGGCGGCAGCCTGGCTCTGTTCGTTCTTGTCGTCAGCGGCCTGATCGTCTGGGCCCAGCTCTGACGGTCATCGCTTCCCGTTTCGGTTCCTTCCGAAACCAAGCCCGGTTCCGACCTTTTGGCCGGCACGGGGCTTTTTTGCGGCTGATTCCGCAGTGATTACGACCGATTGCGCCGCAGGTGCACGATTCAGTTCAGCCATTTATAGACTTTTTGGTCGTTGGTCTGATCCTGCCGGTCTCCCGAGCGGAAGCGCTGTTTCGGAATCAGCAGTTCTTCCGGCAGCACATCGTCCGTCAGCGTCACTTTGGTGCCGGCCGGAACGAGATCGAACAACTCCTCGACATCGCTTTTGTTCATTCGAACACAGCCGTGCGACTCGTCGCCGCCGATGCTGCCGGGATCATTCGTGCCGTGAATGGCGTAATCGGTATCCGACAGCTGCATGCCCCGACTGCCGAATTCGCCGTTTGACCGGCCGTTCGGATTGACCACTTTGTCGCTGATGGCGTAGGTGCCCGTCGGGGTTTTGCTGCCGCCAAGACCCACTTCGTAACTGCGCAGCAGCACGTTGCCGCTGACGACGGCAAGCCGGTGCCGGCTTCGGTCGACGATAATCTCGAGCGGCTTCTCCAAATAGGGACTGCCGCCGAGCGTAGAAGCCGAGGCCGGGCTGCCGGAAGAAGACGAGAGCGGAAGTTCCGCCTGCCCGTAGGCTTCCCGTTTCATGGCGGCCGTCAACGCGGCAAACGAACGGCTCATGGCCGGCGTGGAGCCCGACAGTACATTGTCCGGGAACGGACGATTCAAATCTTTGAGATTTTTCGGAATCTTGCCTCCGCCCGAGCGGTAGCTGCCGATAGCGGAAGCCAGCGCCGCCAGACTTTCCTGTTCGGACATCCAGGCTTTGGCCGCTTTGCGCTGCGCCGGAGAAGTCGAGGCTTTGCAGTCGCAAACTTTGGGATCATAACTGCGCAGCACGCTTTCTCCCGCTTTTTCGCCCGGTTCCAATTCGGCCTCCACCGGCATCCCTTCCCGCCAGATCAGCCACTTCCCCTGACGCTCCATCCCGAGTACCGACGCGCGCACCTTGCGGCCGTCGCGCAGATAATCCGCCGCGGCCGTCCCGAGCGCCGCCGGTCTCCCTTGCTCCGCCGCCGTAAAGACGACAGAGGGAAGCGCGGCCGCAGCTCCCGCCAAAGCATCGGTCTGCGCCGCGAAACGGGGCGCGTCGATCCCCGGCGCTTCCGCATACCGAAAGCCGGCAAGCAAAAGCAGAACCGCCAGCAGCAGCCATTTCCGCCGCCTTGCGGTACGTTTCTCGCGCTTTTTTGCCGCTTCGTGCAGCTTCTGTTCGTATTCGACCAGAATATCTTCGGGCACATTCGCATGCTCGTAGGCTTCGTAGACTTCCTGTGCCTGGTTGAAACAATAATTCGCTTTGCCCGGCTGGCCGTCCGCTTCGTATTCTTTCCCGAGCAGATACCAGGCCATTTTGTTGTCCGGATGCTCGCGCACATACTTTTTCAAGTGGGGAAAACGCGTCACGGCTCCTCCGCTCCTTTGCCACAACCATACGCCCAATGCTCCGCTTCCGTAAAAAAGCGCCTCCCGCCTGTACGTTCAGGAGAGAGACGCTTCTCGGATCTGCCCTGTATTCGGCGCTTGCGAGTCGAATCAGCCTTCTTTGTTAAACGGTTCGTCCGCGATCATGATCGAATCGGTCGGACATCCGTCGCATGCGTCGATCATGTCTTCGTGCATGTCTTCCGGAATGACCTTGACTCCGTGGTTGCTGTCGCCGTCAAAAATAACTTCGGCCAGACCTTCATCGTCGTAATCGTAAATATCCGGAGCGGTCGCGCCGCATGCTCCGCATGCGATGCATGTATCTTTGTCGACCCAGGTGTATTTGCTCATCGTTGTTCCCTCCTATATGCGTTCTATCGGCTTCGCCGATTCTCTTGTCAAGAAGCTTATTCTTTTAAGAGCCTTTATCCCTCTAACTATAATATAAACGTTTTTTGATTTCAATCACTCTTACGTTTCATTTTCATTCGTTTTTCAACCCTTTTCCGGGCCCGAACCGCGCTCTCCGTGAAAAGAAATCCCGGGCGTACGTCCCGCTTTCATCCGTTTGGTCCCGTCTTCTTCAAGCATACCGGCCGTCATCAGCGCGTCTTCGCCGAATTTGTCGCGCAGTTGATCCATGATCTCGGTCAATTTTTCTTTCTTCGGCTGCTTTTCGTAATCGAACAAATCGAGCTGGATCACCGATTCGCTTTTGTCCGTCAGACTCTGTGCGGCTACGCCGAGCAGCCGAACCGGCTTTCCGTCGCCCCAATGTTTGAGATACAGCTCTTTGGCCTGACGATAAATCTCGTCCGCCGCTTCTGTCGGAGTGACAAGCGTCCGGGACCTCGTGATCGTTTTCATTTCCGGCGTACGGATCGTGATCTGCACGGTTCCCGCCAGCAGATGCTGCTTGCGCATGCGCCTTGCGACCTGATCGCTCAGGTTCAAGATGACCCGCAGCGCTTCGGCCGACTCGGTCACATCGTACGGCAGCGTTGTCGTGTGTCCGACCGATTTGCTCGGTTCGGGAACCGACTGCACTTCGGAAAAGTCCTGGCCGTTCGCCGCCCGCTTCATCCAGGCGC
The DNA here is from genome assembly GCF_013185195.1 of Saccharibacillus qingshengii. Lineage (GTDB taxonomy): Bacteria > Bacillota > Bacilli > Paenibacillales > Paenibacillaceae > Saccharibacillus > Saccharibacillus qingshengii. Next base: position 39,466 of record NZ_JAAZWC010000003.1, on the reverse strand, counting down.
CAAATACCCCGAACGAGGCTTGAAGCCGTTTTTCGTCTGTCCGCGCCAGTTCTCCGATCGTCCGGATCCCGAGCCGGGCCAGCTTCTCCGCCGTTTTCTCGCCGACTCCGAACAGTTCTCCGCAAGGCCGGCTCCACAGGGTGTAAGCCAGATCGCGGATCCGCAGTACGGAGATGCCGCTCGGCTTTTTCATATCGGATGCCATCTTGGCCAGCAGCTTGTTCGGCGCCACTCCGATCGAGCAGGGCAGCGACAGCTCGCTCTGGATCCGCCGCTGAATCTCTTCCGCGATATCCAGAGGGGTACCGAACTGCTTGGAACCGGTAATATCCATATAACACTCGTCGATCGATGTCGCTTCGATCATCGGCGTATAACTGTAGAGAATTTCGCGAAAAGCTCTGGAGTAAGCGCGGTACAGCCTGAAATCCGGCTTGATCAGAATCAGCGACGGACACAGCTTCAGCGCCTGATTGACCGTCATCCCGGTGCGCACCCCCTGACTGCGGGCCGGGTAGGAGCTGGTGACGACAATGCCGCGCCGTTTCTCACTGTCGCCGGCAACCGCCGTCTTTTTGCCGCGGTACAGCTCCGGACTTTCCGCTTCATGTACCGAACAATAAAAAGCGTTCATATCGACATGCAAAATGACCCGCCCTTTGGCCGGGTAATAGCTCTGCACCTCTTCCGTCACCGTCTTCCCTCCTGTTCCCGCGCAAGCGCCAAACGTTTGTTTCCTTATTTTAACGCAAAATTGTTAACCTGCCCACTATACCGGTTTAACGCGTTCATGCTATAATCGACAATTAATACGGTCGGAAGGGAGCAGTTCCATGACACGGTCCATCACGATTTTCGATACGACACTGAGAGACGGCACACAGGGGGAAGGAATCAGCCTCTCGGCCGACGATAAGCTGAAGATCGCCGTCAGGCTGGACGAGCTGGGCGTGCATTATATCGAGGGGGGCAACCCCGGCAGCAACGGCAAAGACATCGAATTTTTCCGCCGCGTGCAGGAACTGGGGCTCAAAGCGAAGATCACCGCTTTCGGCAGTACCCGCCGCAAAGGCGGTTCTGCCGACGAGGACGAAAATTTGCAGCGAATCGCGGAATCCGGCGCCCAGGCGGCAACGCTTGTCGGGAAATCGTGGGACTTCCATGTTCATACCGCCCTGCAGACGACGCTCGAAGAAAATCTGGCGATGATCGAAGACTCGATCCGCTATCTGAAGCGCCGGGGACTCGAAGTCATTTTTGACGCGGAACATTTCTTCGACGGATTCAAGCACAATGCCGATTATGCCCGCTCGGTGCTGCGAACCGCCCATGAAGCGGGTGCGGATTGGCTGGTGCTGTGCGATACGAACGGCGGTACGATGCCAGACGAGATCCGCCGTACGATGGCCGCGCTGGTAGAAGCGATGCCGGAAGCGAAATTCGGAATCCATACGCACAACGACTGCGAATTGGCGGTAGCCAATGCGCTCAGCGCCGTATCGGCCGGTGCGCTGCAGGTTCAGGGCACCATCAACGGCTACGGCGAGCGCTGCGGCAATGCCAATCTGTGTTCCGTCATTCCGAATCTCCAGCTCAAACTGGGACTGCCTTGTCTTCCGGACGAAAAACTTGCCCAGCTCGTGCCTGCGGCGCGTTATGTAAGCGAAATTGCGAATGTCCATATGCCGGCCGGTCAACCTTACGTCGGTACCGCCGCATTTGCGCACAAAGGCGGGATTCATGTCTCCGCGATTCTACGCGATTCCCGCACCTACGAACATATCGCTCCGGAACTTGTCGGCAACAAACAACGGGTTCTGGTGTCGGAACTTGCCGGCCAAAGCAATCTGGTCTCCAAAGCACAGGAACTCGGGATCGAACTTGACCCCAAAAGCCCGCAGGCTGCGGAAACGATCGGCCGGATCAAAGATCTCGAGCACCGCGGCTACCAGTTCGAAGGCGCCGACGCTTCGCTCGAGCTGCTGCTGCGCGAAGCGGGCGGCGAGGTCCGGGAATTATTCGTGTTCGAATCGTTCAAGATGCTGGTGGAAAAATCCGCCGGGAAGCCCGTCGTTTCCGAAGCGTTCGTCAAGCTTCGGATCGGCGGAGAAAGCCTCTATACGGCGGGCGAAGGCAACGGACCGGTCAATGCGCTCGACAACGCGCTGCGCAAAGCCCTGCTCCATTATTATCCGCAGCTGACCGACATGCACTTGAGCGATTACAAGGTCCGCGTGCTCGACGACAAGGAGGCTACCGCTTCCAAAGTCCGGGTGCTGATCGAATCCCGCGACGCCGAAAATGCCTGGAGTACGGTCGGCGTATCCGGCAATGTGATCGAAGCCAGCTGGGAAGCCCTTGTCGACAGTATGCGTTATGCGCTGCTTGGACAAGAACCTGCCGCAGGCGCGGCAGCTTTGGAACCGCGTCCGGGACTGTTCAATCATTAACCGGTAAACGAACGACAAAAAAAGCGGCTTCCCGCCGCAGCGGAAAGCCCAGTATGAGAGGGGTAAACATGGGCAGCAGGCTTTGAGGGGGCGCACCGAAGTACACATCCGTTCTCGGCCTGCGGGTAACACGCAGCGGGCGGCATGCAGACCGGAAGGCAGCCCCGGTCTACCGCGTAGCGCCAGACCCGCCGCTTGCCCCTTGGGACATGCGTATCTTCCCTATCACCCTACATATAAAGCGGATCTCGTCCCCTCCTGCGGGGCGGGATCTTTTTTATTGGGGCGAATGCCTATTTAAAGACATTCGCGGCCAATCAAGCGTTGCTCAGCCGGGCATACAGATCCCCCAGCGTCGAAATTTGTTCTTCCCGTACCCGGTTCATATACCCGCCCCATAATTTCGCCGTCATCAGCGAATCTCCCAGGGCGTGATGGCGTTCCTTGATCTCGATTCCTTCTTCGTGCAGCAGTTCGTCGAGTCCGTAACCGCTTCTCGCCGGATTGAGCAGCCTGGCAATCATCATCGTATCGATCACCCGATGGGTCAGATGGGCTTTGGACGTTTTCCACAGCGCCGTATTGAGAAACGCTTTGTCGTGCGCGCTGGCATGGGCGACCAGTACCGAATGGCCGATAAAAGCCATAAAGTCATGCAGCGCTTCGATCAGCGAAGGAGCCTGTTCCACCATCTCCGGCGTGATGCCGGTCAGATCGGTAATATGCGGCGGAATCTCTATCCGCGGATTGACGAGCGTATAGAACGTTTCGCTCTCGAGCACTTGATCCCCCCACATCTTGACCGCCCCGAACGACAAAATCTCATCGCCTTTCTGGCAGTTGAACCCGGTCGTCTCCAGATCGAACACGACGGTCTCAAGCTCCGTCAGCGGAGTGATCAGCGCTTCCGGTCTGCGCTGTTCCCGGCTGAGCGAGCGGATGAACGCCATCTGATGGGCACTTTGTCCCCCGAATACCGAGGCTACCGCAGAAGGAACCCCTCCACTGCGCAGCATGTTCCAGAATCCGCTTCTCGACCCAGCCGGTTCCTTCATGCACGTCTCCTTTCCGCGAATCTGAGCTGACGCTGAAGTTCGCGATGCAGCTTGCGCACCCGAATCAGCCCACCCCGCAGTTCGTAAAACCGTTCTTTCTTCTTCAGCTCTTCCTGAGTCAAGTAGCCGCTGCTCTGCAGCAGTCCGCTCTCCTCCGTCGATTCCGTCATGCTGCGCAGCCGCAGCGCCGTGACAAACGATTCATAGACCGGCTCCAGCAGCGGCAGCGAAGCCGCCTCGAACTGGATAAGCTTCTGCAGTCTGCGCAGGGTCGACGATTCTTCCACATCGTGCTGGATCGCCAGAAACCGGGCGGCGTTGACAAGAGGAATATACATGCCGTATTTGACATCGAAATCTCCCGCATGGTCGCCGAAGCGTTCGGTCACGACCTGCCCAAGCACATTCAGCGTTTTCTTGTGCCTTACGGTGTTGCGCAAAATGGCGGCATGCAGCTCCGTATTTCCGCGAAGTCCGTCATAAAAATCGCGTTTCCAGTCTTCGGCCAGCCGTTCGTCGCCCGCGATCCAGCGAAAATCCGAAGCGATAATCAAATATCGGACCGGCTCCCAGCTGAGATCGCTTCTCCAGGCCCGGAGCTGCGCCGACCATTCCGAAGCGGTACGGCGCCATCTCGGCTCCGAACACATGACCTTCCCTTCGCATTTCTCATACCCGGCCGACTCCAGAATATCGGTCAACCGACGTCCGAATTCCGCAAAATACGTTTCTTTGTCTTCATGCTCGATATCCGACAGTACCAACCCATTGTCCTGATCGCTCCAAAGCGTCTGTTCCTGTCTGCCCGCGCTGCCAAAAACAACGAAAGCATAAGAGACGGGAGGCTGGCCGAAGCCCGCCTCCCCCATCTCCCGCTCGCATAATTGGACCGCATGCCGCATCAAAGCGTCGTGCATTTCATTGACCGAAGCGTTCCAGTCCAAAGGATCGGTGCCGGCCTGCGCTTCGATCAGCCTGCGCTGCAGGACAATCCGTTTCGCACGAAGCGCTTCGGGGGAACGGATCTGCGATAAATCTTCACGCTGTACGGATATCTGGTCCGTGTACGAGTCTCTCGGTTTCACCGGATTCCCCCTTTCATCGCCCGGCCGCTGCCGCGGTGCCGGTACGCTTTCATTTAGCGCCTGATTATTTTACCGACTTCAAGCGTTAGCCGGTGTACGCTTGCTGCCCGATTCCGGGTTTGTCGGACCGTTGAAAGTCGTTTCGCCCGCCATCTTCATTTGCTCCGGATATCCGTAGTTACCGTGTTCGCTGATATCCAGACCCATCATTTCTTCTTCTTCCGTCACGCGGATGCCCATCGTGATTTTCATGACATAGAAGATGATGAAGGTCACGGCACCTACGAAAGCCAGCGTGCCGACAACGCCCAGTGCTTGAACGCCCAGTTGGTGCAGACCGCCGCCGTAGAACAGACCGGCTTGACCCAAGCCTTTGTCCGTAGCCAATTCCGGAGTAGCGAAGAATCCTGTGCTCAAAGCGCCCCAGATCCCGGCAATCCCGTGTACCGAGAAAGCGAAGACCGGATCATCGACTCCCGCTTTTTCAAACCACTGCGCCGTGAAGAACGTCAGTACGCCGGCGACCAGACCGATTACGACCGCTGCCCAAGGCTCGACGAAAGCACACGAACCGGTGATCGCGACCAGAGCCGCCAATACGCCGTTAAGCATACTCGGGATGTCAGCTTTGCCGAACACCATCCAGGAAATCAGCAGAGCCGCTACGCCGCCCGCTGCCGCCGCGATATTCGTTGTCAGCGCCACGTAGGCGAAGAAGCCGTCCATAACCGACAGCGCACTGCCCGGATTGAAGCCGAACCAGCCCACCCACAAGATAATAACGCCCAGTACCGACAGAACCTGGTTGTGACCGAGGATGCTGTTCGGTTTGCCGTCTTTTCCGTATTTACCCAAACGGGGTTTGAGCATAATCGTCGCAACCAACGCCGCCGTAGCGCCCGTCAGATGGACAACCGTCGAGCCTGCGAAATCCTGCATGCCCATCGAACCGAGCCAGCCGCCGCCCCATACCCAGTGTGCGATAACCGGATAGATAATGATGGTGAACAAAGCGCCGAATACAATATATACGCTCAGTTTGGCGCGTTCCGCCAGACCGCCGCCGGCGATCGCAAGCGAGACGCCCGCAAAGGCGAGGTGGAAAAGGAACATCAGCGAAACCGGAAGACCGAAGCCGTTCACGGAATCGAAGGAAGAGGCTTGTCCTTCTCCGCCGAAGAAGAATCCTTCGAAGCCGAAGAAGCCGTTACCGTTGCCGAAACCGAAAGCAAAACCGAAAGCCCAGAAGGCAATGCTCGCGACGCCGAAGGAAAGAATCGTTTTGCCCGCTACGTGACCGGCATTCTTCATCCGGACCGACCCTGCTTCAAGCAGAGCGAAACCCGCCTGCATGAAGATAACCAGTACCGCCGCGATAAAGACGAAAGCCATGTTCACGCCGTTCGTTAACGCCTCGCCGTCTACCGCTTCCGCCGCATAGGCGCTAACCGGAAAAGCCGCTGCTGCCGTCAGTGCTCCAAACGCTGCCCACCACTTCTTTCTCAAATTCCCCACGCCCTCTTCATGTAATTTTATCTAACATTATGTGAAACTCTTGATGTCATTATAGACCGCGGCAAGAAAGCTGACAAGTGATTTCGCCAAAAAAATTTGAATTTATTTCAGACTTTTTTTCCCGATAAAGCTGTATGTGCGTTAACGCGGCAAAGTACGCGTTTTCATAAAAAGTATGACGTTTGACTGTACGCTTTAGATTGGATATAATTGAATTTGTCAATACTATCTTTTTATATTTACTTACTTTAATGAGGGACTTGGGAAAGGGTGAGACCGTGATGGGGATATGAAACTGTTCCGAATCGGCGAACTGGCCAAGGCCGCGGGTACCAGCGAGCGAACGATCGATTATTATACCAAGCTGGGCCTGATCTGCCCGCAGGACCGGTCGATGACCAACTATCGGCTGTACGGTCCCGAGACGCTTTTGCGGCTGAAACGTATTCACGAATTGAAAAATGAAAAGTTTACTCTGGACGAAATCCGCGAGCGGCTCGACAAATGGAGCGAAGCGACCGGGGACGATCGGGTATCGGAAAAGCTGACCCTGCTTGAAGGCCATCTGGCCCAGGTGGAAAAAGAATTGAAAGAACTGCAGCCGCTGCTTCAGGATCTCGATCCTGCGCAGGCCCGCAAAACCTTTTCCCAAATTGTCCCGCAGGGAGTCGCCTGTATGGAAGCAATCAAACTTCTGCTTGGACAAAACCCGATGATGTAATGTTCTTACACTTATATGGAGGGAAACGAATATGAGCTTCAATTTTTTGATGTATATGTTGATCATTCCCGCGTTCATCTTGACGATCTGGGCTCAGTTCCGGGTCAAAAGCACGTATAGAAAATGGCGCGAGGTCCCGGTACACAGCGGAATGACCGGTTATGAAGCCGCGCGCCACATGCTCGATACGAATGGCCTGCAGGAAGTCCAGATCGTGCCCGTGCCGGGCATGCTGTCCGACCATTACAATCCGGTCAACCGTACAGTCGCGCTGTCCGAAGACGTCTACTACGGCAGCAGCATCTCGTCCGTATCGGTCGCCTGCCACGAGATCGGCCACGCCATCCAGCACAAAGAAGCGTATCCGATGCTGTCACTGCGCCACCGGATCTTCCCGGTCGTCAACTTCGCGTCGGGCGTCGCTCCTTTCCTCATTCTGGGCGGCTTCCTGTTCGACTTCACGAACCTGATCGGATTCGGCATTTTGTTCTTCGCCGTTACGGTCGTGTTCCAACTGATCACGCTGCCGGTCGAATTCAACGCAAGCAGCCGGGCACGCGAAGTCATGGTATCGGAAGGCTACATTACGAACGAGGAAGAACGCGGAGTCGGAAAAGTCCTGAACGCCGCCGCACTCACTTACGTAGCCGCCGCACTGGTCTCGCTGCTGGAACTGCTGCGTCTGGTCGGATTGTTCAATAACCGCAGCTGATCAACAAACCTTATTTCCCCGACAGGCGATTGTGTTCATTTCTCGCGTCCAACCGGCAGCGGCAGTAACGCCGTGCCGGTTTTTTTTGCTGAAAAACGGCCTAAAAGCACTCTTTTTCGCGTAAAGCTTGGATCCTCCAGATAATTGCTGGCTAATTCTCTTCATTTTATGGTACTATACATCTACTTTAGCATTGCAGCCGACTGCCGCTTTCGCATACAAAAGGAGAAGGTTCGTGAGCCTATCAGTGTGGTATGATCTCTTCCTATTCGCTCTATTGTCCGCCTTGCTCGTCTACATTTTTTTTGCGGTACGTATCACCAATCTGCATAAATTCTACTTCGTTTTCCACTTTTTCATGATGCTGTGGCCGCTCTGCCAATTCGCCACCCATATCGTGCAATCCCCCCAAGGACAGCTCCTCTACGTTTCACTCTCTTTCGTCGCCACTCTTATGCTGGTCAGCGGCTGGCTGCTGTTTACCTTGTTTCTTACCGGCAACGATAAGCGGCTGAGTCCCAAATCCATCTCGTTTATCTTTTTGCCCGCGGTCGCCGCTTCAATTCTAACTGTCTCCAATCCGTTCCATTTGTTCACCCACCCGGCATCCGACAACTACGTAGAACGTTTCTACGGTCCTTTGTTCTGGCTGGTCATGGCTCTGGTCGCCGTTTATTTTGCCGCTTCGCTGTTTGTGCTGCTGCGCGCCCTGCGGTCGGCTTCTTCTTCCGCAAGTCTCAAAAAGCAAATCCGGATCGTGCTTTGGGGCATTTGCGCCCTCGCTTTTTTTGCGCTGCTCGATATTCTGCTCAATGTGGTGCTGCGTGAGGTTCTGCCTATTATTCCGGGTCTGACTTCGCTTGGCATTTTTATCGCGGATTTGTTTTTTGTGTTCGTCATCACCCGGTACAAAGTATTCGATCTGGTCTCGATTGCGCATGAAGACATCATCAATACGATTCCGCACGGCATTCTTGTTCTGGATGAACAGCAGGAGGTTGTCGAAGCCAACCGGGCTCTTCGTCTGTTTCTCGAGATCGAAGCGGGAGAGGTATTCGATGTCGAAGCGTTCCTGTCTTCCGTTCGGGTAATCGGCAACGCCGAGCACTTCCTCGAACACTATAAGAGAAAAGACAACGACGTGTTCCAGATCGAATGGTCGGCTCTGCGGGGAAACCATCTGCACTGCATCCTCCAGGCTTCACCGATTCTCGATACCTCGCGTCTGCCGATCGGCCATATTCTCACCTTTCAAGACGTCTCCCATGAACGGCGTCTGGTGCGGGAGCTGAATCTGCAGAACGACATCCTGCAGGAACGCAACCGCTCCCTGGACCGCACACGGCTCGAATTGTCGCAGGCCAACCGCCGCCTTGAAGAAATGGCGCTGACCGACAGCCTGACCCAGTGCTATAACCGCCATTACCTGACGCAGCGGCTGGAGCAGGAGATGATCGCCAACGTGCAGCAGCGTATTCCTTTTTCGTTCGTGCTGTTCGATATCGACTTTTTCAAATCGATCAACGACCGTTACGGCCATGTCGCCGGCGACGAGATGCTGTATCGTACCGCCCAGATCGTCAAGAAGCATATTCGCAGTACGGACATTCTGGCCCGGTACGGCGGCGAAGAGTTTATTTTGTACCTGCCCTGCACGGGCAGGGATACAGCCCGGCAGATCGCCGAACAGGTACGCGCCGCCGTGGAATCGAACTTTGTTTCTCTGGAACATGTTCCTGAACCGGTGAGCGTCACCGTCAGTCTGGGCGTTCTCTCGATCGAAGATTTCGAGCAGGAACGCCTTCCGGACAATTCGGAAGATTACCTGACACAGCTGTTTACCGAAGTCGACAAACCGCTCTACGAAGCCAAGAAAAACGGCCGGAACCGGATCGAGTTTGCCACGATTCGCCAAATTTCAGGATAAGGGAGCGATCTGTTCGATTTCTTTCGATCCCCCTGATCCTTTTGTAAGGTTTTCCGGCTTTGACCAAAAGCACAGCAGCCCTCAACCCCGGCTGCTGTGCTTTTTTGTGTATGCGCCGCAGGAACATCCTTGACAGTATCCGGCAAAGGCTATATGGTTAATTACATAACTAACTAACCAGAGGACGGCCGCCAACTTTCGGTCCGCCTTGAAAAGGAGTCCGTCCATGTTCTCACGTCTTAAATCCGGGTGTTCGATTCGGAGATTGGTTTCTGCCCTGCCGCTGCTGCTTCTGCTGCCTTTTCTGCTGCCCTATTCATCCTCAGCGGAAGAGGTCAGCCTCCCGGCAGCCGAAACGACGCCTTCGGGGATCCGCCTCGATGAATTGGAAGCGTACATCGATCATTTTGTCGAACCTTATATCAACAAGACGACAGCCGCCGCATCGATCGCCGTCGTCAAGAACGGACAGATCGTTCTGTCCAAAGGCTATGGCCTCGCCGATATCGAACAGAAGGTTCCCGCCGAGCCCGATACCGTCTTCGAATGGGGATCCATCAGCAAACTGTTTGTATGGACATCGGCGATGCAGCTCGCGGAAGAAGGCAAGCTGGACCTCGAAGCCGATATCCGCCGTTACCTGCCGGACGGATTCTTGAAGCGGCTGACCTATCCGGAAGCGATTACCTTTATGGATTTGATGAATCACACCGCAGGCTTCGAAGAGTATATGTTCGATATGGCCTATACTTCGCCCGACCAGGTCCGAACGCTCGAACAAGGTCTTCGCCTGGCCGAACCGAATCAAATCTACCGCCCCGGCGAAAATGTCGCGTATTCGAATTACGGCAATTCGCTGGCTGCCTATATCGTGGAGCGGATATCCGGCCAACCCTACAACGAATATGTGAACGAACATATTCTCAAGCGGCTGGATATGAATCAGACCGAGATCACATCCGTTCTGGACAGCCGCCTCGATCTGCAGGCGCGCAAAGCGATCGGGTACTTGCCTGGCGATCCCGGGAACTTTGTCAAAGGTTCCTGGAATTACATGTCCATGTATCCCAACGGAGGAGCAAACGGAACGGCGGAAGATCTGGCCCGGTTTGCCGCAGCCTTTATGCCGGAAAACGGTCAGGCGACCCCGCTGTTCGGCCAACCGGAGACTCTGTCGACCTTCCTGAGTCCTTCCCGTTCTTCGGATCGGTATATGCCCGGTATTGCCCACGGCCTCTGGGAATATCCGGGCGCTTCCCGAACGCTGGGGCATGGAGGAAATACGATGGCTTTCTCCAGTACACTGCAGTTTGTTCCCGATCAGCACTTTGCCGTTGTTATCCTGACGAATCAGTCCGGTGAAGCCAACTTGGTGCACGGGCTTGCCCAAGCCCTGCTCGGCAGTCCCGAGATTCCGGCTTCCGACTCGATTCTGCCCGACTCTTCCCGGATCTCCGGAAGTTTCATCGCGGCACGCCGAGCCGAACAGGGATTCATGGGGGTCTATCCCTATCTGTCCATGCTGCATCTCTCCTCTGAAGCGCTCAACCGTCTGAGCGTCAAGTTGGCGGGCTTCGAAGGCGAATACCGGCAGATCCGGCCGTACCTGTACGAACGAATCAGCGGGGATGCGGAGCTCGGTGCCTGGCCGTTCCTGCATATCGATATGGAAAATGACCGTATCCAGCGAATTTCGGTCTATACAACCGATTACCTGCCGCTGTCCGGGCTTTATTCCGTGCCGCTGTTGACAGCCCAAGCGGCCGCGGCCGGGATCGCCCTGCTGTTCTTCCTGATCGTACCGCCCGGTTCGCTTCTGGCCGCCCGGTTCAGCCGCCGTTCCCGCACCGGCACGCCCGGTCTTCGCAGGAAGACGCTGGCGCTTCAATGGAGCGGACTGCTGCTCGCCGTCAACAATCTGGTGCTGGCTTTCCGGATGCTGTCCCAGAACGAACGCCCGTACAGCGATGTTCAGCCGCAGCTCATTCTGAACAGCGTGCTGACCGCGGCGGGATTAATCGCTCTGCTGTTGATCGTTTTTGAACTCAAACGCCGCCCTGCCCTTCCCTTACGCTCCAAAATCAATCTGCTGCTCTCCATTTCGCTGTGGCTGATCCTGGCTTTGCTTCTGATTGTATGGCAGTTCTATCGCTGATCTTTTCTTCTGCACCCAAAAAGCCGCTCTCCCAACCGGGAAAGCGGCTTTTTGATATAGAGCGTTGACTGTAGGGTATCCTTCACTTCTGCAAAGAATCTGTATATGGCCGATTACTCTCCGATTTTTTTGCCGAGCGGAAGTCTTACCAGCAGTCCATACAAGAAGAATCCGGCAATCGCACCGCCGAAATGCGCCCAAATGTTCACGTTCGGTGTAGCAAAGCTGAGCAGCAGCCCCATGAACAGCAGGATGTATACGGTCTGACGGGAATTTTTGTCCATCTTCTGACGCTGGAACAGCGCCATGTACAAGAAGGCTCCGTACCCGCCGTAGATCGCGCCGGAAGCGCCGACGGAAATAAAGTATTCGCCGGCCCGGTTATATGCTCCCATACTGATCAGGTTGGCGATGATCCCGCTGGCCAGATACAAAAAGGCGTAGCGAACATGGCCAAGCAGACGCTCAAGCGGCGGCAGGAAGACAAGAATAGCAAAACAGTTAAACAACAAATGCTCGAAGCCGCCATGCAGAAAGACCGAAGACAGATACCGCCAGGGTGCATCGACCTCGGCTATTCCCGGAACGCCGACTACGTTCGAGAGTGCGCCGTATTGAAGCAGAATGGATCCGGAAGCGTCTCGGCTGTAAGCTCCGTTCACCGCAAGAACAATAAACATCACGACGTTGATCAAGACCATCAGCGCCGTAATCGGATAGAACTTCAGGTACTGGTTCCATTTTTCGTAACGTACAAAAATCATGATTTTCCTCTTTTCCGCTATGCTCTTTTTTGCAAACGATCTCTACCCAATATTATAATGAAACGGGACGGGAAAATCCAAATTCCCGCTGCTGTACGAGAATTCGAGGAGGTTATGTATCATGGCACAACAAAGAACCGGCGCAGCCACGTTCAAAGGAAACCCGATTACCCTGATCGGTCCCGAGCTGAAAGTCGGCGACACGGCTCCGGACTTCAAACTCAACCGCAACCTGCTGGAAGAAGCTTCTCTCCAAGATTTTTCCGGCAAAGTCAAACTGATCAGCGTCGTTCCTTCGCTCGATACGGGAACCTGCGATGCGCAAACGCGTCGTTTCAATACGGAAGCGGCCGACCTGGGCGAACATGTCGTCATCTTGACCGTCAGCGTCGATCTGCCTTTCGCTCAAGCCCGCTGGTGCGGTGCCGCAGGCGTCGATCAGGTCGTGACCCTGTCCGACTACAAGACCCGTTCGTTCGGCGAAGCCTACGGCGTTCTGATCGAAGAACTTCAGCTGGATATGCGCGCGATCTTCGTGCTCGACGAGAACGACCGTATCGCTTACGTGGAATATCTCGGCGAAATGAGCAGTCCTCCGAATTACGAGCAGGCGATTGCGGCGGTCAAAGCGCTGCTGTAACGGCAGTCTTTTAACACATACACGAAAAAACGCACCCGCACGCGGAATTCCGCGTAGCGGGTGCGCTTACATAAAGCCGAAAATCGGCTTTAGCTTGTTGTTTTGTAAGCGGCCAATTTTTTGTCGAGAATGGTGAACAAGCTTATAATGGTCCGATAGTTGGCGCCAAGATCGCCCAGCGATCCGCGGGATGCCGAATAAATATCGACTGCGCTCTTGACCGGACTCACCGCAAGAACGGAAACGGTAATATCCATCGTCCGCCCGAACTTCGTACGCTTCTCCAGGGTAATCTCCCCTACGCCCGCCACTTCGTGCAGTACCTTGTAGCCAGGAATTTTCTTGAGCGTCGAACTGACCTCTTCCCACGCTTTATCTCTGGAAAGGCTGTAATATCTCGTTTTCATGTTAGGATCGGTCGCGCGGTCGCTCGTACCTTCCTGACTGCGAATAATCCCGACCAATGTACGTTTAAACGACAAGATCTTTCCTCCTTTAACGTTGCCCATCTTTCTACTTCTAGTGTAGCATTGTTCCATTCAGAACAAAAGAAAAACAGAACAAAAACGTCCCCATACCCGGAAGTTTTCCAGTATGGGGACGTTATATCCCTGTCGGGTTCCAAGAAGCCCGAGCCTGCTATCCGGCCGACTTCCATTATCATACAAAAAGGGATCCCGCTCTGCCGTCCGATCACATTGCCTCGAACCTGCTATCGCAGGTGGGTGACCGCAAAACGGGCTTTGAAGTCCCCATGTCATATAGACAGGGCGTTTCATTGCGGCGTTCGATGTAGGTCTCCCGAGACTTATTCATTGGTTCAAAACAACGAAAAACCGAAACGGGCATCGCAGGATGTAGAGTTATTATAGCGCTTACGACCACACTTGTAAACTCTACCGCTTCTTTTTATTCAAAAAAGATCCCTTTTCCTTTTTCTCTTCGCCAAGCTCGATCAGTTCCGTTTCTCCGTTCGCATTCTGGGCTTCTTCGCGCTTCTTGGCCTGCTCCTGCATTTTCAGGAAGGTTGCATAGAAGTTGAAGAAAGCGAACCATGCCATTACGCTTCCTGCCGCGATTACGTACAGTACCGGCATCTGCCAGCAGATATACACGATCGCGATCGCTCCGATCAACGTCGAGAAGACGCGGAACGGGCGCAGCAGCGTCAGCAGAATCGCATTTTTGAGAATGCCGCCGATCTTCATATGATAATGGGTTACCATCGAGAAGAAGTTGAACAGCGAAACGAACAGCAGAATCATCAGAATCAGCATCAGAATACCGAACAGCTGCAGATTGCGGAACTGCACCATATAGACGGTGATATCCACGTACATCACGACGAACAAGATCGTATAGAAAATACCGCCGACCATACTTTGTTTGTAATTCTCTTTGTACCCCCGGAAGAAGGTACGGGTGATTTTGACGTCCGGTTCTCCCATCACCCATTTGCGAGCGACCGTAAACATGGCTGAAGTGGCCGGGAACAATGTAACCGGTGCCAGAATCCCCAATACCCAGTTCAAGGTCAGCGCTTCATTAACATACTGTGGATCGATCGCCAAACGCATATACAAGATAAACAAAAACGGCGCCGAACACAGCACCCAGAGCAAGTTCGTTCCCGAGATGCGCATAATCCACTCGGTCAGGCGGTAAATCCCCCCCGTAAGCCCCCTAAATTCCAACAGGTATTCCTCCTCGAAAAATCGCATAATCCCATTCGGCCGTACCTCAGCACGCCGTATGTCGACTGATAGTTCAATTATACCGATTCCGCCTTGCAAAAACCACCCTTTGCGAAAAGGCATTCGAAACGTTTATCCGACATTTCGCCAACGTCCGCGCAAAAAAAGAAGGCGGCGCATGGATGCGCCGCCTTCTTGAATACTCGTTTAAAGCTGACTTTCCTTACTCGAAGCTGTCGCGTTTCGGGCTTGGACGGTCGCTTTGGCCTTGGTACGAAGGTTTGCTTGTGCTGCGTCCTTGATAGCCGCCGCCTTCTTTCGAACCTTTGTAACCGCCGCCGCCGCTGCTGCTGCGTCCTTGGTATCCGCCTGTACGGCCGCCGCTGCTGCTTCCGCCTTTGTAGCCGCCGCTGCCTTTATAACCGCCGCCGCCGCTGCGAGCGCCGCCGTAGCTGCCCGAAGGCTTGCGACGTTTTGCGCGAACCGGATCTTCCGGAGTCAGTTCGATCTTCGAATCTTTCTTCTCCCCGGTCATCAGCTTCATCGCTGCCGACAGCAGGTTAACGGAATCGTACTGCTCCAGCATTTGGATCGCGATCGCTTTGTATTCGTTCAGTTCGCCGTCCTGTACCACTTCGAGCAGACGCTCGGCCAGGATGCGTTGTTTGCCTTCGATCGCTTCGCTCATGGTAGGGAGCGGTTTGCGTGCGATTTTGTGGCGCGTTACGCGCTCGATGAAGTTCAGGTGATCCAGCTCGCGAGGCGTTACGAACGACCACGCTTTGCCTTCTCTACCTGCACGGCCCGTACGGCCGATCCGGTGAACGTAGCTTTCCGGATCCTGCGGAAGGTCGAAGTTGATTACGTGCGTGACGCCCGATACGTCGAGACCGCGTGCGGCCACGTCCGTTGCTACCAGCACTTCGATGCTGCCGTCGCGGAATTTGCGCATAACCGCATCACGCTGGTTCTGCGACAAGTCGCCATGGAGACCATCAGCCGAATAGCCGCGTTTTTGCAGCGCTTCTGCCAGTTCGTCAACCCGACGCTTGGTGCGTCCGAACAGAATAGCCAGTTCAGGCGATTCCATATCGATCAGGCGAGTCAGTGCTTCGAACTTTTGACGTTCCGGCACTTCGATGTACGCCTGCTCGATCAGCGGTACGCTGATTTGCTTAGGAATAACCGATACATGCTGAGGGTTTCTCAGGAATTGTTCAGCCAGACGCTTGATGTTAGCCGGCATTGTAGCCGAGAACAGCAGCGTTTGACGCTCTTCCGGAACCAGCTTCAGGATCGACTGGATGTCTTCCATGAAGCCCATGTCGAGCATTTCGTCCGCTTCATCCAATACGACCGTGTGAACGTCGTCAAGCTTGATCGTTTTGCGGTTGATGTGGTCAAGCAGACGTCCCGGCGTACCGATAATGATCTGCGGTTTTCTTTTGAGTGCACGGATCTGACGAACGATATCTTGTCCGCCGTAGATCGCCAGGGAACGAAGTCCCTTGAAACGTGCAAGCTTCTCGATTTCGTCGGCAACCTGAATCGCCAGTTCGCGAGTCGGGGCCATGATGAGAGCCGAGATTTTCTCTTCTTCGCGGGCGATCTTGCTGATCATCGGAATACCGAATGCCGCTGTTTTACCTGTACCGGTCTGTGCTTGACCGATCATGTCGCTTCCGCTCAGAGCGATCGGAATCGCCTGCGACTGAATCGGTGTCGCTTCTTCAAAGCCCATTTCCGTAATTGCCTGTAATACCTTTGGTTCCAAATCGAAGTCTGCAAAATTTGCCAATAGATTCATGCTCCTTTTATTAGGGGCGAGCTGCCACTTTATCTGTGGACAAGCCGCTTCTGGATTCTGTATTCTTAAGTAGCCGCAACCGATCGATAACCGAAGGGTTCCTCATATGCTGTTGACGCCAAGTTCTCTGTACCACAACACTTGGCCAAGGGAGGAGCTTCTTCAAAGCCGAAGCCAAAAAGCCGAAGCTTTATTATATACCGTTTAACCTTTTACTCGCGCTTTTTCCGCTCAGCCGATGACGGTTATTACGGAGACGAGAAAGATCTACTCAAGAACATCTAAATCATTATACCATAAGCGACTATCAAAAAGCCAGTAAACCTTTCAAAGGTTTGTCACATTTTTTCACGGTTTTCATTTATAATAGGTTTTTTCATTTTGTTTTTCAGGAGTGGTGGTTTTGTTTATTCGTATTGGCCATTTATTTACGATCGTGATCGGTGCCCTGCTGATCGCGGCCGGCTTCAACCTGTTCCTGATTCCCCATCAGCTGCTCAGCGGCGGCGTCTCCGGTTTGTCGATGCTTACCGGCTACTTTACACCGCTGAGTGTCGGCATTTTGTACTTCTTGTACAATATCCCGATGCTGATCGCCGGCTGGTTCCTGCTGGGGCGGCGGTTTATTCTGCTCAGTATCGTATCCGTTGCCGCCGTCACGGCCATGATCGCTTTGATTCCCGAGAAAATGGTGGCCAACGACCCCATCCTTTCTTCCGTATTCGGCGGCGTGCTCGTCGGGATCGGAGCGGGCATCTCGTTTCGCGTAGGCGGTTCCAGCGGCGGATTCGATATTCTCGGCTCTATCGTGACGCGCTACCGCGATTTCCCGGTCGGCAATATCCTGGTCGCGCTGAACGCGCTCGTCATTTTGGCGATGGGCTATCTGCAAAACGATTGGAATCTGGCGCTTCTGTCGATGGTCTCCATCTATATTACCGGCAAAGTAGTCGACATGATCCATATCAGCCATATCAAAGTCACGCTGTTCATTATTACGGACGATACCGACGCGCTGCTCGAACGGCTGCTCCAAATCGAGCGGGGCGTAACGAGAATTCAGGCCGAAGGCGCTTTTTCCCACACGAAAAAAGATATGCTGATGACCGTCACGACCATGTACGAATTGGCCGAACTCAAACGCGTCATTAAGGAAGCGGATCCGCGGGCTTTCGTCAATATTGTGGAAACCGTCGGCGTCATGGGCTCGTTCCGGAAGCGCTCGTTGTGAAACTTGTTTGGTTCTCGTGGAATTCCTATTCGCACAACCGAACGCTGCGGCTGCGGTAAAGTCCGCTTCCGGCCGCTTCGTTTTCCCGGCAGAACCCCATGCTCACCCAAAAAGCGTCCCTCGCGGGCGCTTTCTTTTTTTGTAGGTAAAAGGACGGTTTCGCGAATAGGAATTCGATGTGATATAATAAATCCGTACCGCAGCCGGGATTCCCCGGACTCCCGGTGTTGCAAGATTCACGCTTCAGCTTCATAGACAGCGCATGGTTGCTTTTCTCAGGTATTCGAGTCAGACAATGACGTACGATTCCGGAAAAGAAAGGGTGACGACTATGGAAATGGAAGCCGTAAAACTTGAACAAATCGTGATGAGATGGTACCCCGACATGCTTTCGTTCTTGAAGCAGCAGGAGCTTGATTCCGTGATCGTCCTTCGTGACGGCATGGGCATTCTTGAAGCCGAAGACGCGCTCGACATTATCCACCACAGTATTTTGGAACATCAGTCTCCGGATATTTTACAGTAATTTGCCTGGTCTTTTTCAAAAGAGTTCTCCATAGGCCGCTCTCTTCCCAACGGAAGGGGCGGCCCTACCTATGACCGCCGGATTGGGGCCAACCGGATTCGGGCTTCTTCTCTGCGGTTAAAAGGACAAGGTGTGCCAAAACGGAATAATCAGGCATTCATGACAATTTTGTTATGCGAAGCCGCTTCAAAAACGCTATACTGATAACGGCCTGGACAGCCGGGAATCACGCACAGACGAAGGAGAGAATAAAATGGACATCTTATGGAGCCTGCTTGCTCTTACGGTAGGCAGTCACAATCCGGAAAGCGTACCACCGGCACAGGTGAACGCCAATCCGATCACGGTAGCGGTCGAATCGGCCTGGAACCTCAGCGCACTCACCGCGCAAAAAGACAGCGTGGTCATCGATGCGGACAACCCGCCGATCAAGATCGATCCGCAGCCGGACGCACCCAAAGTCAAAGGCATCTACGTGACGGCGTACAGCGCAGGCGGCGCCCGAATGAAAGAACTGCTGGAACTGCTCGACAACACCGGGCTAAATTCGATGGTCATCGATATTAAAGACGACCTGGGGTACATAACGTACGAAACGGAAAACAAAGAACTGCTCAAGATGGGTACTGCCCAGAAGTTCATTCCGGATATCAAAGATTTGATGGCCAAACTCAAAAAGCATAACGTTTATCCGATCGCCCGAATCGTTGTCTTCAAGGACACGGTATTGGCCGAGAACCATCCGGAATTGTCGTTCACAAACGGCGACGGCAGTGTATGGAAAAACGGCGGCGGCGACGCTTTCGTGAATCCGTACAGCAAAGAAGTCTGGGATTATAACGTAGCGATCGCCAAAGAAGCGGCCGCTATGGGCTTCAAAGAAATCCAGTTCGACTATGTACGTTTCGCGGAAGGATTCGAGAAACGCGCCGATACGCTGAAATACGAGAAAAGCGAATCTACCCGTACCGAAGCCGTCTCGGAATTTGTTCAATACGCGCGCAAGGAACTGGCTCCACTTGGCGTCCGCGTCTCGGTCGACATTTTCGGTTACGCCGCTTCCGTACCGGCAGCCGACGGCATCGGACAAGACTTCACCAAAATTTCGGAGAATGTCGACGTTATCGCGCCGATGGTCTATCCGAGCCATTATTCGACCGGCTGGTTCGGCGCCACCGATCCGGATAAAGAACCTTACGTCACGATCAAAGGATCCATGGTCGATACGTTCAAGAAACTCGACGAGATCAAAGAGAAATCGCAGCGTCCGATCGTGCGTCCCTGGATTCAAGACTTTACGGCAAGCTGGCTGGGAAGCGGGCATTATACCAAATACGGCAAAGCCGAAATGGATGCCCAGATCAAAGCCATGGCCGATATGGGCGTGGACGAGTATCTGCTCTGGAACGCGTCCAACCGGTATACCAAAGACGGCAACTACGGCCCGAAAGACTGATTCGGTCCACTCGGCCGTCTCGAGGATTGACAGCGCCGCGTTCTCGCGGCTGCTGATTACGGCGACAACCCGGCCTTCCCTGGCCGGGTTTTTGCCTGCGCTTTTTGCGCGGCACGCCTATCGAAAGGATCTCCCGAACCCATGCAGGCCACGACTACGCTCAAACAAAAATTCTCGCAGTTTTTCGTCGTTTTTCTGCCGATTTTCGTCACCCAGATCGCGCTGTCGGCCATGGCTTTTTTTGATACGAGTATGACCGGACATGTCAGTCCGGCCGCACAGGCCGGCGTCTCGATCGGAGTCAGCTTATGGATTCCGATCCAGACCGGACTGAACGGCGTCCTAAACGGCATTATGCCGATCGTTTCCCAACTGATGGGCGGCGGTCGGGAACAAGATATCCGCTTCAATCTGTTTCAGGGCCTGCTCCTGTCCCTGCTGTTCTCCGCCGCGGTTCTGCTGGTCGGCGGTCTGCTGCTGGATCCGGCGCTCGGCTTCATGAACGCCGAAGCCGAAGTCGCGGATACCGCCCGCAAATTCCTGATCTGCCTGGCCTTCGGCGTCGTGCCGCTGTTCGGTTACACCGTGCTGCGCGGCTGTATCGATGCGATGGGCCAGACGCGTGTGTCGATGGCGATCACGCTCTGTTCGCTGCCGGTCCAGCTTATCCTCAACTACCTGCTGATCTTCGGCAATTTCGGTTTTCCGAAGCTCGGCGGCGTCGGTGCCGGCGTGGCGACCGCCGTCACCTATTGGGTTATTTTCCTGATTGCGCTGGTCGTCTTGTATCGGACGCAGCCGTTCGCCGATTTTGGGTTTTTCCGACGCTGGCATGCGGTTTCCTGGCCCAAACAGCGCGAACTGCTCAAACTCGGCATTCCGATCGGTTTCGCAACTTTTTTCGAGACCTCGATCTTCGCCGCCGTTACGCTGCTCATGAACCGGTTCGGGACGAATGCGGTGGCGGCCCATTCGGCCGCGATCAACTTCGCTTCCACCCTCTATATGATTCCGCTTGCGATCTGTATGGCGCTGACGATTCTGGTCGGTTACGAAGCCGGAGCCGGCCGAACCAAAGACGCCCGGCAGTACGCTTCGATCGGGATTGGTTCGGCTGTATTCATGGCGGCCGTTACGGCGGTCGTGCTGCTTCTGTTCGCCGACAAAGTCGCCTTGATCTATTCGACCGATCCGGCCGTCACGGCGCTGATCGTCCAGTTTCTTGGCTACGCGATCTTTTTCCAGCTGTCCGACGCATTGGCTACACCGATCCAGGGAGCGCTGCGCGGCTACAAGGACGTGACTCCCGCGTTCTTTATTACGCTGGTGGCTTATTGGGTGATAGGCCTGCCGCTCGGATACGCCCTGGCCGTCTATACGCCGCTTGGACCCTTCGGTTACTGGCTCGGCCTGATCGCCGGATTGGCGGTCGGAGCGGTGCTGCTGATGCTCCGACTGTTCAAAGTCCAGCGGTCCTACCGCATTCTGCCGCAATAAGCCCGGCTTCTTATTCCGCCAAAAGACGCGTGTTCTTCGCCGCTACCGGTGAAGAACACGCGTCTTTGCCGATTCGGCCGCCCAAACTCCGGCAGACCGACTGCGTTTCTAACGGAAGCGGTCCGCATACTCCTGCAGGAAAGCATCCAGCGTACGCGGCGCTCTGCCAAGCAGCTGCTTGATGCTGTCCGTAGGGCGTTCCGGCACCTTCATGGACAAAGTCTGAATCTCCACGACATGGTTCGCAAGCCAAAGCGGCATACGGGCACGCTCGGTTAAATGATGCAGCAGCTCGGCCGGTTCCATGTGGATATACAGGATCGGGCGATTCAGAATCTCGGACAAGCGGCTTGCGATTTCGGGGTAGCTGTACGTTTCCGAACCGGTCAGCGTATAGATACCGCCCCGCCGCCCGGGCCGGGTCAGCACTTCCGCGGCCGCATCCGCAATATCTCGGCAGTCGACAAAATTGCACGGCGTATCGCCCATGATGCCGAAGAAACCATTTTGAGCCGCAATCGTGGGCGCCAGACCGAACAAGTTCTGCATAAACGCATAAGGACGAAGCACCGTATAATCGAGTCCCGAGTTCTTCAATACCTTTTCGATCTCCCTATGCCAACCCGCTACGGCCACCGGCGCACTCGGTTCAAATAACGGGCTGGATATTTTCACAAGATGTCTGACTCCGGATTGGGCGGCACTTTGGATAATGGCGCTCTCCTCTTTCACCTGATCGGGACTGTTGGATAAGGCGAAGAATACCTGATCGGCTCCCGCAAAAGCGCGGCGCAGCGAATCGGGATCGGAAGCATCCGCCGCCGCGATCTCAACTGCCGAACGTCTTTGTGCCTCAAGCCGGTGCCGCAGCTTGCCCGGGTCTCTGCTAAGTGCGCGAACAGGGACATCCACATCCCTCAGCCGTTCCAGCAGAGCCTGCCCGATCGTGCCTGTCGCTCCTATGATTGCAATCATGTTCGTCCACTCCTTTTAGGTGAAGTTTGATTCGCAAGTGCTGCCCGCCATCGCCAGGTCACGATAGCCCCGGCCAGAAATCCGGACAGCGGAAAATCGGTCGGGATTCGATTTGTCCAGTCCGGACGGCGATTGGGAAACACGGTTTCGATAAAATCGGCTGCCAACCCCGCACTGCCCAACCCCAGACCGCAGCCGAGTGCGGCAAATCCCCCGACAACGGCCCATAGGGGAGCCTCGGCGACCCAGCGCATACGGCCTACGCCGCTCATCAGCAGCAGGCCGATAAGCAGCGCGGCCACAGCCGACATTCCGCCGATCGTAGTGAACGCTCCGAACCGAAGTTCCGGATTGGCAGTCACCACGCCTCCGATCCCCGCCATGACGGCAGGAGCGGCATAGCCCATCGCCACTTCGCGCCCTAACACAAAATTCTTTTTGCCAATACGACTTTTCTTCGCTGCATGCCTAATAGGACTTCCTCCTTGCTCTTCTTCGTCAACTCTGGTTCAGCCATATGATTAGGATCCTAACTATAGGAGAATAAGAAAGGCCCGGCTGGGCCGGTCCTGCTTATTCGTGACCGATCTTCTTGGGCAGCTGTAAATCTAGGACTGCTTATCGCGTTCATTCGCAAGTCCCGAGATCCCTTGGGTAATACGGCCGAGCAGTTCAAGGAATACGCTTCGTTCCTCGATCGCGAGCAGACCGACCATGGATTCCAGCCAGGCAAAATGTTCGGCGGCCATCTCCCGAAGTTTCGATGCACCAGATTCCGTCAAGACGACGGTCCGCTGACGGCCGTCTTCGGCACTTGCCCGTCGGGCGACCAGGCCGTCCCGCGCAAGCGTATCGATGAGTCCGGTCACCGTGGCGCGTGTTACGCCCAGATGCTCGGCCAGCTGCGAAGGCAGTTCTTCTCCCCCGTGATCCTCGAGATCCGCCAACAGGCGGTAGCGTCCCGTCGACAAACCGAATTTTGAAAAGTGGATCTCGGAAGCTTGGGCAAGCTTGGCTCCCGCGGCCATCAAGCGGGCGGCAACCAGTATCGCCTGGGCATCCACATCCAGATCGTAACGTTCAATCTGACGTTGGGATTGGGCCAAGGTAGGAGCGGCATTGGGGTCATGGATCGTCTTGGAGTTATTGTTCATGGACTTAGTATGGATCCTAACTACTTTGTTGTCAACTTCTTTTTGAACGGCAATCTGCAGTCGACACCGGCAGCCGTTTGCGGTCGGGCGCTTTTAGGCATACCAAAAAACCTTCGCGGCGGAAACGGCCTAACATCTGCCGTTTCGGTGCGAAGGTTCGATTGGGGTCCGGCCCGCCGTTCATGGCGCGGCAGGACAAGTGGCTTACTGCGACAAACGCAGCGCCAGTTCGTACATTTCGTGATCGAAATCGTTTTTCGTGTTGACGACCTTGTCGATATCGGTCAGCGTCAATTCGCCTTTGATGATCCCGCAGGCTTTGTCGCTTTCGCCGCGGATCAGCGAACGTACGGCGAAATCGCCAAGACGGCTGGCCAGGTTACGGTCGAACGGAGTCGGCGTGCCGCCGCGCTGGATATGGCCCAGAACGGTGACGCGCGCATCGATCTGCTTCGAATGCTGCGACAGTTCTCTGGCGATATCTTCGCCTTTGCCTGCCCCTTCGGCCACCACGATGATACTGTGGCGTTTGCCCATGGCAAAGTTGTGCGTCATACGCTGTGCCACTTCGCCCAGATCATAAGGCACTTCCGGAACGAGGATCGTCTCCGCGCCCGAAGCGAGGCCCGAATGCAGCGCGATATCGCCGCAGTGGCGGCCCATGACTTCCACGACGGAAGCGCGTTCGTGCGAAGACATGGTATCGCGCAGTTTGTTGATCGCATCGACGACAACGCCGACAGCCGTATCGAATCCGATCGTATAATCGGTAAACGAAATATCGTTATCGATCGTGCCCGGCAGGCCCATCGTGTTGATTCCGAGCTTGCTCAGCTTGTTCGCGCCGTGGTACGAACCGTCGCCGCCGATGACCACCAGGCCGTCGATCCCGTAACCGCGAAGAATTTCCGCCCCTTTGCGCTGGCCTTCTTCGGTGTAGAACTCTTTGGAACGCGCCGATTGCAGCACGGTGCCGCCCCGCTGAATGATGTCGCCTACGCTGCGCAGATCCATTGAGAAAATATCGTTATTGAGCAGACCCTGATAGCCGCGCTGAATACCGAAGATTTCGATTCCGTGATAAAGTGCGCTGCGCACAACGGCGCGAAGCGCGGCGTTCATTCCCTGGGAGTCTCCTCCACTGGTCAATACGGCGATTTTTTTTACTGCTGACATGTTGCTTCCTCCTTGTTAGTCCTGCTTATGTTTGCGGATCCAGATACTGTTGACGAAAAAGAACATACGCATCAGCGGACTTTTCTTCATCAACCGTTTAGACACGGTTCGCACGTCCTTCTGCTGGCTGACTTTGGGATCGGACAAATACAGCGCAAGCAGCCCTTCGATGATCATACGGTGGAAAGCGGCATGCGGAAGCCCCGCCACGTCCCGCCTCGCGCCGTTTACGATCTCTTCGACACGCGCGAGCATAGCCTCCCCGCTCTCATAGTAATTGCAAAAATTCAGGTCGCCTCCGACGCGGTCTTCTTCCTGATCGATCAGATAATCGAGCATGATATGAAGACCGCATACGTATGGAAAATAAGCTTCGTACACGGACCTTGCGTCTTCCGCACCAAAATCGTCGCGGCTCGCTCCGGCAAACAGCATAAACATGCCGAGCGTCGAACCGGTCGCGGCGGCAAACTCGTTCCAGTACAGGTCCGGCGCAAGATCGGCGTGTTCCGCTCTCCAGGCCGTCAGCGAAGGTTCGCGCAGTTCGTGCGAAATATGCTTGTAAACCTGCAGGTCGCCGTACAGTCCGACAAGGCGGCGTACATAAGGCTGGGCGTGAACGTAACCCGGCAGCTGTCTGATCTTGTCCTGACAGGTGGCAACCAAGGCGTTCAGATATCCTCCGTCTTCCTGCTCATCGCGGAACCGGTAATAGTGATCCGTCGGAGCATCCGGGTCGATCGCATCCAGCATGGACTTATGTAAAAGACGAAAATCCTGAGGATCCAGCGAAGTGCTTCGGTCGCACAGATTGTCGAGATAGTCGCTGATGGTCTGAAGAGCCACAATCAGCGGAATAATCACGTCTTTTTTGTCCAAATGGATGGCCGCGTAGACCGAGCCTCCCTGACAATGGAACTCTTTGTCGGCGATGCTCGCCAGTGCCTGGGTACGCAGTTCCGGGTCGGGAATGGTCTCGGCACGGCTCTTCCAGCCCCCGAGTGCGTCCTTGACGTCCGGCAGCACCACTTTGTACACCAATCGCATAAGGCGGATCGGATTTTCGGGAACGTTGTGCGCGGTTCTGAGTCGATTCAAAGCTTACCTCCAATACCAGTCTTAGATCTACCCAAATTCACTTCCATTATAATATGAGGGGTCTACTTTATACAAATAACCTTCGTCATATTCCGGCGTTTTTTCAACGTTTTTCTGCAAAAAGTGCGGCGCTTCACGCCTTCTTTCCTTTTTGGACAGGGCCGCGTTCGAAAAACGTTCAATTTCGGGAAACTTTTCCTCCGCCGGCTTCAAACAATTTCAGTCATGCTATACTGGAAAATGACCATTTTTTTGAACGTGTCCGTGCCTGTACCTTCTTTTCGGGAAAGGAGTCCGTCATGTCCGATGTTCCGCTGTCTTGGAAACGCCTGCTGCTCTTCTTCGTGCCGCTCGGCTTATCCGCTTCCCTTGTCACTTTGTCCCACGTCATTATCAACCGGACGCTGGCCTATGCCGAATCGCCGGAAACCGTGATCGCCAGCTATGCGCTGGCCGGAAGTCTGCTTGCGATCACCGAACGCCCGTCCACCCTGCTGAGGCAGACCTGCTCGGCTTTGGTACGCGACAAAATCTCGTTCAAGGCGCTCACCTTCGTGACCTACGTCTTCTTGGTGTGCGTCATGGCGATCGGTCTTGTCATCGCCTACACGCCGGTCGGCAACGGCATCTTCGGCATTCTGTTCGGCGTGGACCGCGAACTTCTGCCGAGCGTCCTCGCCGTTTACGGCGTCTTGATGTTCGTCAGCGTTTTCTCGGTCATCCGCAATATTTACCAGGGCATCATCATCACGAACAACCGGACCAAATGGCTGACGATCGGCATGGTGATCCGTCTGTCGGGGATGTATCTGATGTCGCTTTATTTCGTACATATCGCCGGGGTTCACAGCGGCGTCGTCGGCGCAGTCATCTTCGTCTTCGGCATGGTGATCGAAGCTTCGGTCAGTTTCCTCGAAGGCCGCAATATCGCAAGGCGCATGCCGCTCAAAAAGGAAGGCCATCCCGTGGAAACGCGCGGCGACGTGTTCCGCTTCTACAAGCCGCTGCTGTATTCGTCCTTCGTCGCCATGTTTATCGGTCCCGCGCTCAATATCATGCTGGGCAAAACGGACGGGGTTGCGCTCGCTATTTCTTCCTTTGCGGTCGCGGGCAGCCTCATGCAGCTGATGCTTAGCTTCTTTATGTATATCCACCAGATCGTGCTCAATTATTACCGGATCGATCCGGTCATGGTGCGCAAGTTCTCGCTGGCGATCGGCTTTGTTCCGGTCACGTTGGTTGCGCTGATCGCCTATACGCCGCTCGGCTACTGGGTATTCGGCCATATTATGAACGTCGACGGCATCCTGCTCGAAGAAAGTCTGCGCACCCTTCGGGCCTTTATCCTGTATCCGCTCGTTATGCCTTGGCTGGACTACGGCAACGGCCTGATCCTGCTCGAAGGGCAGACCAAAGTCATGCTGCGCTCCCAGCTGGCCAATGCGATCTGCACGATCGCCCTTCTATTCCTGCTTGTGGCGATCGTGCCGCACTGGAACGGCATGATCGGCGCTTTGGCGCAGTCGGTCGGCCTGCTGGCCGAAGCCGTCATTATCTTCCTCGTCGTACGCCGGATGGGACGGGAACCGAAGCTGAACCAGCCCAAGACGTAACGGATTATGCCGGCAGCCCCTACTCGCCCGGGAACGCGCCAACGCTCCAAGCAGCGGCGTATTTCCGGGCTGGTTCTGCCGCTTCCTTCCTGTATGGGCATGCAAAAAGGCACAGTTCCGGGTAGGAGCTGTGCCTCGGTTTGCTATGTCATCAAATCAGGTAAGAAAAATTCTTACAGTTTGATTACGTTAGCTGCTTGCGGTCCACGGTTGCCGTCGGTGATTTCGAATTCGACTTCTTGACCTTCGTCAAGCGTCTTGAATCCGTCGCCTTGGATTGCCGAGAAGTGTACGAATACGTCTTCGCCGCCTTCTACGGACAGGAAACCATAACCTTTTTCTGCGTTAAACCATTTAACTGTACCTTTCAAGTGAACAACCTCCTAAAAATATCACCATCTGTGGTGAGTATCGTTATTATACTGCAACAAAAAACCTTTGGCAATTGAAAACTGGACCCTGTTTCAGCGTTGCTTTTGCCTGGATGGGTAGGGTATGATTTTAGATAAGAAACGATTTGAAACGAGGAATAGCTGATATGATCAAAAAGTACACCATCTACAAAACCGACAACTGGAACATGATGACGGTCGAAGTTCACGGCCGCCAGCGGGTCCTGCGCGAAATCTCCGATCAATGGGGCGAAGAAACGCATAATTTCATGAGCCGGCCGGCCATGATCGAGTGGGCGGAACGCCGTTTTGACGCGGAGAAATTCGAAGGCACCGAAGAAGAGCGGCAGGCTATTCTCAAAGCCCTCAAGGATGTGTAGGTTCTTATGAACAATACGACCAACATCGCCGCCCTGCTGATCCTGACGCTCCTGCTCGGCGGTGTCGTCGTTTTTTACAAAGACTCCATCCCGCCGAAGCTCAGACGCGGTCTTGCGACCGCCGCTGCCTTGATGCTGCTGATTTCTTTTATCCTGACAGCCTATACGCTGTTTAGCATGGGCTCCTAACCGGGCCTTTTTGCTGCGATCCAACATTCCGAGGAGGTCATGAGAATCATGAGTACAACGCCCAAAACCCTGCCGAAACGAAGCGAAGTGTCCGCCGAGCATCAATGGAAGCTGGAAGATTTGTTCGCGGACCAATCCTCCTGGGACAAGACTTACGACGAGACCAAGAAGCAGCTCAAGAAATTCGAAGAATTTCGCGGCAAGTTAAATAGCGAACAGCAGATCGGAGACTGCTTCAAGTTCGAAGACGAAGTCTCGCTCAAGCTGGAGCAGCTCTATGTCTACACGCATCTGTACCATGACCAGGACACCGCCAACCCGACTTACCAGGCGCTGACGCAAAAAGGCCGCAAGCTGCTGGTCGATGCCGGCGAAGCGATGTCCTTTATCACGCCGGAGATCCTGTCCCTGGACGACGCGCAGCTCGACCAACTGATCGATGCTCCTTCGCTCAAGCCGTACCGCTTCACCCTGCAGGAAATGAAACGGGAGAAAGCGCATGTGCTGTCGCAGGCCGAAGAAGCGCTGCTGGCCCAGGTCGGCAATCTGTCGCAGGCTCCGCAGAACATTTTCGGCATGCTTAACAATGCGGATCTCAAGTTCCCGAACATCGAGGACGAGCACGGCAATGAAGTCGAACTGACCCACGGCAGCTATATTCAATTCCTCGAAAGCGCCAACGTCGACGTGCGCCGCCGGGCTTTCCAGGCCGTGTACGGCACGTACGCCAAGCTCAAGAACACGATCGGCGCGTCGCTGACGGCCAACGTGAACAAGAACATTTTCTACGCCCGCGCGCGCAAATATCCGTCCGTGCTGGAAATGAAGCTGTACGGCGACAACGTCCCGGTATCCGTCTACGACAACCTGGTCGGCTCGATCCATGAAAGCCTGCCGATTCTGCACCGCTACATGCGCCTGCGCAAAAAGCTCATGGGCGTGGACGAGCTGCATATGTACGATCTGTTCGCTCCGCTCGTCGACGAGTTCAAAATGGACATCACGTACGACGAAGCCAAACAAACCGTGATCGACGGCCTGCAGCCGCTCGGCGCCGATTATCTCCAGGTGCTCGAAAGCAGCTTCAAGGAAGGCTGGATCGACATTTACGAGAACGAAGGCAAACGGACGGGCGCTTATTCCTCCGGCGCTTACGGCGTGCATCCTTACGTGCTGCTCAACCACAAGGACAACCTGAACAGCATGTTCACGCTGGCCCATGAAATGGGACACGCGCTGCACTCGTACTACTCGGACAATACGCAGACCTACCGCGACGCGCAGTACACGATCTTCCTGGCCGAAGTAGCCTCGACGACCAACGAAGCGCTGCTGATGGATTATCTGCTCAAAAAAGCGACTGATCCCAAAGAAAAAATGTATCTGCTGACGTATTATGCCGATCAGTTCCGCACCACCGTGTTCCGCCAGACGATGTTCGCCGAGTTCGAGAAGATCATTCACGCGCGTACGGAAGCCGGAGAATCGCTCACGCCTCAGGATCTGTCGAGCATCTACTACGACCTGAACGTGCAGTACCACGGCCCGGACATGGTCGTCGATCAGGATATCGAGATGGAATGGGCGCGGATCCCGCATTTCTACAACAGCTTCTACGTGTACAAGTACGCAACCGGCTTCTCCGCCGCGACCAGTTTCTCCAAGCAGATTCTGGAAGAAGGCGCACCGGCGGTCGAACGCTACCTCAGCTTCCTCAAGAGCGGCGGCAGCGATTATTCGATCAACATCCTGCAAAAAGCGGGCGTCGACATGTCTTCTCCCGAGCCGGTACGCGAAGCGATGAGCGTGTTCGAAGCGCTGATCGAACAGATGGAACAGCTGTCTCAATAAGGACACACCTTCCTGCGTCAAAGTTCATCCTTTCGGCTAATGATCCTAATAAGCAACAAAGCGAAAGGAGACATATTTATTCATGAAAGCTCAATGGTCTTTGATCTTGATGCTGATCTTCGCCGTGATCGTGGCCGTATTTGCAGTCATTAACGTCAACCCGGTCGAAGTCAACTTCTTGTTCGGCTACGCGGATGTTCCGCTGGTCCTGCTCATTCTCGGCAGCGCGCTCTTCGGCGGTCTGGCTGTAGGCATGTTCGGCGTATACCGCCTGTTCCAGACCCGTCGCGAGTTGAAAAAGCTTCGTGTAGAGAACGAACAGCTGCGCACGCAGCCTTCTACGCCTTCCGTTGCTTCTTCCGTGACGCCGCCGGCTTACAACGAGCCGACCGTCTCGGCGGACCCGACCCCGCTCGAGCCGATCTCGGACGATCTCGACCGTGAACCGGAACCCCGCGGATTCCGTTCGGACAAGCTGAACAAGCTGTAAGTCTTCCGATTCCGGACAAGTCTCGAACCGCTTCAAGAAGAAAACCGCCGCCCGCTACTGGGAGCGGTTTTCTTCTTGATTGTTTGTTGTTCTTGACCGTAAGGCGGCGGCCCGGTATTTCCAGGTGCCGCCGCACCTATTTTATTCTCATTTTATTTATATGGAGGTCTGTCTATCATGACGGTACATATCGACGAACAATACGTGGTCACCCTGCTCAAGAAACTGCTCGACACCCCAAGCCCGACCGGTTACACCCATCACATCATCGACCTGATCCGCGAAGAAGCGGAAAGTCTCGGGTTCCCGGTCACGTTTAACGAAAAAGGCGGCGCGATCATCAGCATGGAAGGCGAAAACGATACGTACACCGTCGGCCTGAGCGGTCACGTGGATACGCTCGGCGCCATGGTCCGCTCGATCACGCCGCACGGCACGCTGAAACTCACGTCGCTCGGCGGATTCGCGATGTCCAGTATCGAGAACGAATACTGCATCATCCATACGCGCAGCGGAAAAACGTATACCGGCACCATCCTCACCCAGCACCCTTCGGTGCATGTATACGCCGACGCCCGCGACTTCAAGCGTTCGGAAGAACATATGGAAGTGCGGATCGACGAATTGGTCTCTTCCCGCGAAGAAGTTGAAGCACTGGGTATTCGTACCGGCGACTATATTTCGTTCGAAGCGCGCGCCGTCGTCACCGAGAGCGGCTATATCAAATCCCGCCACCTCGACGACAAAGCGAGCGTAGCCGCACTGTTCGGTCTGCTGGAGTCCGCCAAGCGCGAAGGCTGGAAACCGAAGCAGAACGTCAAGATCCTAATCTCCAACTACGAGGAAGTGGGTCACGGCACCGCATATATCCCGTCCGATATTGCCGAGCTGATCGCTGTCGATATGGGCTGCATGGGCGACGATCTGACATGCAAAGAAACGGATGTCTCGATCTGCGCCAAAGACTCGTCCGGTCCGTACGATTACCATATGACCGGCAAACTGATCGAACTGTGCGAAGCGCAGCAGATCGAACATGCGGTAGACATCTATCCGTTCTACGGCTCCGACGCTTCGGCCGCGCTGCGCGGCGGCAGCAATATCCGCGCCGCCCTGATCGGACCGGGTGTACACGCTTCGCATTCGATGGAACGTACGCATACGCGCGCGGTGATCGGCACGGCGCGCCTGCTGTGCGCGTATGTCCGGGCGTAACGACGCAGGCGGACCCCAAGAAGCCGGGCCAGACGGAACTCATGCGCAGCCGGATCGCCAGGCTGCCGATTTCTCGGACCGCCGCAGGCTGCGCAGACGTCTGATCGGAACGCTGCTTGTGCTGCTGGCTTTGTCTGCGGCAGCTGCCGTCTGGCTGCTCCTCTTCCCTTCGAAGCCTGCGCAGCCGTTCGACGGTCTGCCAAAACGTTACACGTACGCGGAAGCCAAGGCCCCCGGACTGCCCAAGCTGCATATGCTGGCTGTATCCCCGGATGATATCGTGCTGCGCGCGGACAAACTTCCGCTCAAGCAGATTCCGGCTTACGGGATCAACGGCGGGTTCTTTTACGAAGAATCGCTGCTCTCGCTGGCCGTTACCGACGACAAGCCGGCCAACGGCAAGCGGGACGCTTACGGCTCGGGCTGGTTCAACGCCAAGTATGCGCGCGGAACCCTGGTCTGGGACGGCGCGAAGCGCAAGTTCTCGGTGCAGGTGGTCTCGTCAGCCGACGAGCTTAAGGTCAGCGACCGCAGCGACTATTTCGCCCAGGGCGGAGTTAGCTTGAACCTGGCGAACGAAGACATCTGGGAAGACCGGAGTGCACGTGAGCATCTGCCTTTTGCCGGGGATAAACGCATGCGCTCCGCTCTCGTCTACAATAATGCCGGGCAGCTGTGGCTGGTCGTCACCCCCGCCAGCAGCACCGCTGCCGATTTCCGCGCGGCGCTGCTGGCGGGCGTTCCCGGCGAAGGACGCGAAGGCATCTTCCTCGACGGCGACGGTTCTTCGCAGATGAACGCGGACGAAGTCCTGCTGCCGGGCGACGGACGGATGGTCGTGCAGATGATCGCGGTGTCGGCGGCAGAGTAGTCTTCGCGGCACGCGGTAAAGTCCTTATCCAAAAAACCTTCACTTCCGCTGTGGGCGGGAGTGAAGGTTTTTTGTCGTGGATCGATTTGCCAAGGCATTCAATTCCCTCTTAGATCGAATACCGCCTCATACCCTCCATCGTACAGGTTTACGAAGTAATACCCGGAGAAATCTTTGGTCGATCGCAGCCTATGGAATCTAAGGTCCCGATGTTCCACGTAATATGAGTCCATTTTATCGCTCTTGGCTTTCAAGACTTCGACCTCTACCGTATGATCCTTATCTTTGGCGCCGGAGTAAGAAACCGCCTCGTAATAGTCAATCAATTCACTGAGGCTGAGATCGCTTCGAACCAGCATCCCCGCAAAAAAGTCGATGCCGTTTCCGTTACCGTTCAGTTTGCCTACGGCCGTTTCCATTTCGACAAGAACGGTATCTTCCGGCAGCGGGACTTTTTTCAACTGTCGGCTGAACGTATACGCATGAATCTCGTTCCATATCGGGAACAGGACGTACAGCGAGCAAAAAGCAAGAAAGAGGACCAGTACGGATACCAACGCGAATTTCACGATTTTTTGCACGATTCTCGTCACTTTAGCCAATGCTCGCATCACGCGGTTATGACTCATGACAATTTCCCTGCCAGTCTGTCTGTCTCGCAAAAACAAACCGGTCCCACGCATTCCACACATGAACCGCATCGGCCCGATAGCCGCGCAGCCACAATACGCCGTCGATATTTCGCAGGTAAAAACCTTTGGGAAAATCGTCGCACTCACTCAGCGGTTCCGATGCTACCGTGATCGAAGCGTGCGGCGCCTCATGCTGCACGGAACGCTCCGCACTTCCTTCCGGCTGATCGGTGTACTGCAGCCGCAGATGCGGAGCCAGTTCCAGCGGACACGCCGCAAGACCGAGTGCGCTCGCCCGCTTGAAAATCTCGCCTGCCGCTGCTCCGTCCATGAATCCCAGCTCACCGACTGTGAGTTCGACCGTCTCGACGGTATGAGGCTGATCGGAAGTCGTGAAACGTTCGTCTGCGAACAGTTCTTCGGCGTAAGCATTCAGAGAAATACCGGCATTTTGCAAACTCTGTCTAAGCTGCGAACGGGTTAATCCGCCAATGTGTACCGTTCTTGCAGCGGCGGGAACATGCGGATATCCATTCTCGGATTCGGCGGTCATGATCATTCCTCCTTGCTGTTCGGATAATCGAGCAGGATCTTCTCGCTCAATGCCGGATCGGATCAACCCCGAATCGTTATCGGCTGATCGCCGCATCTCGAGCGCCTTTCTCCCACGTAGAAGGATTGGTCGCGTCGGGGATATGCTTCTCCATAATCTCCTGGTAGTGGGCGATTTTCTGTTCCATATGCGCGAGGCGCTGTTTGGCTTCTTCCACCTGCACGAGCGCTTCTTCCCGGTACTGCTGCATCATGACATATCGCTCCGGCACCGTCGAATCGCCTTCCTGGCAGAGATCCACATAATGCTTGATGGTCTCGATCGGCAGCCCCGAGCGTTTGAGACATCTCACGCCGTGCAGCCAGTTGATCGCTTCTTCGTCAAACAGCCGAATATTATGTTCATTGCGCTGCACGCTTGGTACTAATCCTTTATCCGTATAAAAGCGCACGGCGTGCTCGGTCAGTCCTGTCCGCATCGCCGCTTCTTTGACCGTATACATATGAAGTTCCTCCCCGATAAAAAAATTCAAAAAACCGCTTGCCTTCGTGTTACACGAAGGATCTAGGCTTATTGTAAAGCAACACGGCCGCAGAAGAAATACGACTGTCTCTGCTCTCACCTGTGCACAGACCGCGGCCGTTAGCTTTATACGATTTCAATCCCGGGAGGAATAGATCATGCAAACTGTAACGTTAAACAATGGCGTCCAAATGCCGATTCTCGGCTTTGGCGTCTATCAGATCCCGGATGCCGAAGAATGCGAGAATGCCGTCTACGAAGCACTGATGGCCGGATACCGTCTGATCGACACTGCTGCCGGTTATTTGAACGAGCAGGCGGTCGGACGTGCGATCAAACGCAGCGGCGTCCCGCGCGAAGAACTGTTTATCACGACCAAGCTGTGGATTCAGGATGCCGGTTACGAGAGCGCCAAATTGGCTTTTGCGAAGTCGATGGACAAACTTCAGCTCGACTATCTCGATCTGTATCTGATTCACCAGCCGTTCGGCGATTACTACGGTGCTTGGCGCGCGATGGAAGAGCTGTACCACGCAGGCCACATCAAAGCGATCGGCGTCAGCAACTTTCATCCCGACCGCCTGATGGATCTCATCGTCTACAACGAGGTCGTGCCGGCTGTCAATCAGATCGAAACGCATCCTTTCTATCACCAGGCCAACAGCGCAAACTTTATGAAAAGTCAGGGCGTCCAGCACCAATCGTGGGGTCCGCTTGCCGAAGGCCGCAACAACCTGTTCGGTAATGAGACACTGACCGCGATCGGGCAAAAATACAGCAAATCCGTCGCTCAAGTGGTCCTGCGCTGGCTGACCCAGCAGAACATCGTGGTCATTCCGAAATCCGTACGGCGGGAGCGAATCGTTGAGAACCTCGACATTTTCGATTTTGAACTGAACGCGGAAGATTTGGAACAAATCGCGGCACTGGATACGGGAGAGAGTCTGTTCCTATCGCATCGCGATCCGGAAGCCGTCAAGATGCTGGGAACGCTGCGGGTTGAGCTGTAAAGGAAGCGGTGAAACTTCCTATGTCGGATAAGAAGACAGCTTGAGATTGGTTTGTAAAAAAAGCTCCGGTGCCGCTAAGGCTCGGAGCTTTTGTGGAATTCGGCGAAAGTCGGAATGGCATTACTTCGCCTTGGATTCAGACCTTTTTCCAAACAAATAAACAACCCAGTATCCCAGCGCCACGATACCTGCTGCCCCCAAGCAAACCAGTATGGCAGCTGTCGTGATCGTTCGTGCAACGAGATAGTAGGCCAGCAGCCCGGTCAGAAAAGATAGAACCAGATTAAGGATCATGTTTTTGCGTTTCATGAGGGCCTCTTTTCTAGGGATGGATTTGGATTACGGTTGGGAGAAGTACCGATTACTCCTCCAAATGCGTGCGTAATTGGGCAAGCAGCTGCTTGAGCGCCAGAGCTTCCAGAGGCATCGCCGCCGGCGTCAATCCCGCATAATGCGGTCCGTAGAAAACGTCGACGACCCGGATCCCGCCTTCGATATTCGCGTTCATCTCTTCCAACTCGTCGGACGGAATCCACAGCTCCGCATGCTGCCTCGCGCCTACGACCTTCTCGTCATACCGATCGATAAACGGGCTCTTCACCTGGAATTCCGTCACGAACCCGACAAATCCGGAGAAGCGGTCCTGCGTGTTCCATTCCTTGGCGATCCGGTCCGCATACGGCTTGTTCAGCACCGGGTAGAAGATCGGTTGATCCGGCAGGCGCGGGGGGAACCCCTTAAGATCCTGATCCAGAATCAACTGCATTTCGGCTAGGCCGACCGGCCTATACAGAGTTTTCATCGTGAGCACCTTCTTCCTTCTCCGTGTGGGTATAGAGGATTATCCGCCGATAGTTGAGCAAGCTTACTCTTCGATGATTTTGGCGCTTAACCAGAAAGTACCGGAGACAATTCCGCCTACCGGGATCTCTTCGTCCAAGGTCTCCCGATCCGCCACCACATCGATCTCGCCGCCCAACGTTCTCACCAGCGCCCAATGAAACGATGTTCCGGTATATTCGTTCGTGATCCAGGCACTCTGCAGCACTTGACCCGTAAACATCGCCATCGAACCCGGTTCGCCTTCTTCGACGAATAACCCGGTAGGAATAAACGCTTCCGCCGCAAACTTCACTTCCTCGTGCTGCTGGAACTCATGGAATTGTTCCTCATTGTCAAACACGCTGAGTTCATGCGCAAAAGCAGTCAACTGAATGGTCACGCTCCGGGGCAGCTGTACGTCTCCGTACACGGCTCGGTTTGGCATCTCGAATACAAACGGATACGAGTCCGACTCCTCTGTTTCCCCGTCGAATTCCGCCCAGACATGAAAAGTCCCATCCAGCTCGCTGCCTTCGCTGCGGATGATCTCGTCCGTCAATTTGACCTGGAAGCGGGAGGAACCAAAGTAATGCGGATTGAGCCCGATCACCTGATTCTCCGTATTCATCTGCAGCCATATTTCGATACCCGAGCCGGCCTGCGCCAGCAGGTAGATCCCGCGTGCCGTTTCGATGCTCTCCCCCGTCTCGTACGCATACTCGGCCACCTCTTCGAAATCTTCTGCGGAATGAACGTTAAAGCCGATTGCTGTCATATGGTTGGACATGGATAGACCTCCTTTTTACAGCCTATTGTCTACTTTCCACTCTCCGTTAACCTTCAGCAGCGAGTAAGACACATAATCCCAGGACTCGTCCCCCCACGTTCTTTTTACATCAATCCGCACTTCATTTTCGTTGATTTTGGACAGCTTCTCTACTTTAACGTTCTGCATGCTCAGCGAGTCTCGGTTCCATTCCTAATAAATATGCACCATTTCGTTGATCGAACGCTCATTGGAGGAATCGCCGGTACACCATACATACGATCTTCGAATGAATTCGTCCGTCGCGTACTTCCGCCATACCCGGATATCTTCGAAAGCCTCGAAATAATCGGCGATGACTTCCTGCAGCTTCGCATCCTCGGATTGCGGAGCATTTGGAACGGCTGCCGTCTCTTTGGAGGCGCATCCAACGAGCAGGGAGAATAGCAGAAGAAGACAGAAGTGATTTTTCATAAGAAGCCTCCTTTTCCGGCTTTTCTGTTAAGCGTTGAAACGCCCACTTCAACCAGCAGTCAAAAGCAGCAGAATCGCTCTCTTTTTATCGATCAAGCTGCCTATGTTCTTCTTTTACCCTGAATGCGTCTTCATATAAGTGTCTTCTAGGCATCTTCCAAACACTCTTTACTTGTATTCTTCCCCTTCATCCCCGACCACGATCGCCTTGAGCTTACTCGCGATCTTTTTCATTTTTTCAATTTGATCCTCATTCGAATGTCCGGCCGAGATTTCTCCTTCCATGAAAGTAAACGTGACCTGCATTTCTTCGTCTTCCACGGTTGTCTTCCATACGGCCATGCCTTCTCCGGATATCCCCATGGTCATTCCATTGGGAAGCGTGATTTCAATATGGTCGGTAGGCTCCAGCTCATTGTCCTGCTTGATATAATTCATCCATTCTTCCAGCGTGATCGGATGATCTTCATCTTTTCTTTGAATATGTAGGTTATAAGCCATTTTATCGTCTCTCCTTGAATAGAGGTAACTGCTGCAGATTCATTACGGCGACCTCTACAGAGGTCTCGATCTATCCTTTGATCTGTATCAAACTAAAAACATTCAGCGGTTCATGGATCACTTGTTCTTCATACGTCATATCTCCCACTACAGCAGGAACAAATTCTATTGCCTCTCGAGACTTCACTTCATCCAGATCCATGACTTCAGCCGTATTAGGATCGAGGGCTTGTCTCATGGCGTCCGTGAACTTATAGTGAGCCAACAGCTTGCCGTTCATTAGTCTGAAATCATTGTGGTACAGGGAAGACACTTCGGGATCCCATCGTAATATTCACTCCAGAGTAAGGCGAATTTCTGCAGCATGAAGATTGGATCGTTTTCTATAAGTATTGAAGCTATCTTCAGCCCTTTTGATCTCGCCCATTTCCGTTAGTACAACGCCCTGATTATAGTAATAATCCAAATCATTCGGATTCAATGCAATGGCCTGATCAAACTGCTCTAAGGCTTCCGGCAAAGCTTTTTGTTCGTAAAAAAGATTGCCCAAATTATAGTGAGCTTCGTCATCCGCAGGAGCGATTTCGATACACTTTTTATAGCTTTCGATCGCGGCATGGTCTTGTTTAAGTTCTTCCAGCACAATCGCTTTATTAAAATGTGCAGCGGCATGGTCAGGTTTGGCTTCGATCGCTTTATCATAAGAGGCCAGAGCTTCATTGAACTGCTTGAGCTCTTTTAACGCATTCGCTTTGTTAAAGTAGGCTGAACTAAAATCCGGATCAATCTTGATCGCCGCATCGTATAAGTCAATGGCTTCAAGTGATCTCCCTAAAGCGGACAAAGAATTCGCTTTATTGTATAGGTATTTGGGATTGTTTGGCTCTAGTCGATTGCCCGATCAAAAAATCTAACCGCTTCTTCATGAAGTTCTTGTTCTGCCCGTGTATTCGCGATGTTGTAATACAAAGTCGGATGGTTCGGAACCAGATGCAGGGCTTGGAGGAAACAGGTGATAGCCTCATCGAATTTCAACTCTTCGCAAAGTTTTAATCCTTCTTTGTGTAATCGGGCTGCTTGCTTCTTTTGAAGGTCCATTCTTTCCCCTCCATCTTATAGCAGTCGAGAGGTTATGAAAGAGATGTAGATGGATCAAAGCTAGTATGAAAGATTGGGTTATATGCTTGACTCGGCGCATGCTCGTTGTCCGGCGAATGCCGCTCAAAGGGTATGCCCGCAGCGTGAATATGATGTTGGTATTCTCAGTTCATCCCCGACTCGTTCGAGGATGAACTTTTTCTTTATACTGGAGGAAACACGGGGTGAAATAACGCATGTTTTGTTGGGACACCGATCCCGTCTTGTAAAGTGTTATAGGCCCTCGCCTTTTGTTCATACCCCGATTTAGCTGGTTGGGCCTAGAGCCCGCATCACCGTGCCAACCTGTGGAGAATGAAAGTGCTGGCTCCCGTGAAATTAAAGGAGGTCCTCATGAATCAACCTGTTCTCAGCATTGACGTCGCTAAAGGTAAAAGCGTGGCGGCTGC
>NZ_JAAZWC010000039.1 GCF_013185195.1 Saccharibacillus qingshengii | reverse complement strand
CGAACACGACCGTTAAGCCCTCTAGCGCCGATGGTACTTGGACCGCAGGGTCCTGGGAGAGTAGGAAGCTGCCAAGCTGAAAAGAAAAAGCCTTTACCGTAATCACGGTAAAGGCTTTTTTTGTGTTTGTATTTGCGTTAAGTCATGTCTAATTGTAAAATTTCAGGGAATTTGCGAAAAAATAATGTCGAAATTGTCACTTTTTCTTTCGATTTATAGTAGAATGGGATTTGGGTCTAAACAATGTCTTGGAAAGCGCCGATATTATTTAAGATAGGGATTTTTTTGAGATTGTAGGAGAGCGACAGATCGGCTTAGATCATCCAGGATGAGGAAGGCCCTAACCTCCAGATCAACTTCATATCCACTGTAGGAATGACAAACATTCCGCTAAGCTCCGTCTTATCTTTCTTCGCATGAATAAGAACGACCACATAGATAGAAACAGGATCCATCCTGTAGTAAAAACGCACCTGAATTAGAGACTAGGCTGTTACGCCGCAATCAAGTATTTGGGGAGGTACATTTTGAATAAACGTAAATTTTTGTCGGGTTTAGTTGCTGTATCGTTAGGATTAGGAGCAAGTTTCGCGGGCACTGCTTCTGCGCAAACGAGTCAAACTACACGTACCTATTCGGCTTCGCAAGAATTTGATACCGTTAAACAAGGAGCCAATCAGTGGTATTACGAGAAATTAGCGGGCACCGCCTATTTGGAACTTCTTTATGATAAAAACAATAAACGGTGGGCAGCTCCTCAGGGTTATCCCTGGGTTTCGGCGACGGCCCTCCATCCGGATCAGAATTTTGATGCGGTACGCAAATGGGTTTCGCCCGGAACAGGTACGATCTCGATTACCGGCAGTGTGCAAAAAGGCAGTCCGGAAGGCGATGGAGTAGCAGTAAGTATCAAAAAAGATGGAGAAACGCTTTGGAGTTCTATCCTTACGAACACGACTGCAGTAAAACCGACCGATGTCTCAAAAATATCTGTTGAACCAGGGACTGAAATTTCGTTTGTCGTAAATAAACGTACAGACTCCAACTATGACCATACTCTTTGGCAGCCCAACATTGTCTATACGGGGTCCAATACTTCGGCAAGCTTGGGGGCTTCGGCCAAAACATCCGCAGCGGGTCTCAAACCGTCTTCGGTCCTATCCGTTTTGGACTATGGAGCCAAAGCCGATGATTCGGGCGATGATTATGCAGCTTTTGTAGCGGCTATTGATGCGGGAAAATCTTTGAACAAACCGGTATATGTACCGGCAGGCAATTATGTCTTGAGCGAAATTTTGACGATTGATGGAGTTAAAGTGCAGGGAGCCGGAAAGTTTCTGACTACGCTCACTTCGACCGATCCTAGACGGGGTTCGATCGATCTCAAAGGAACCGGAGCCGAATTAAGCAATCTGAAGCACGCTTACCAAACTACCGTTCCTCGCGGAGACGGATCCAATGAGAAGAATAATATTACGGTGCGCGGCGCCAAAAACTTTAAAATTCAAAACGTATATGTCAGCAAATCAAGTACGGCGGGCATTATGGTTACCTATGGTTCAACCAACGGGATTGTGAGCGGCAATACCTTGGATTCGACAGGAGCCGATGGGATTCATATGACGGGTGGAAGCAATTATATTACGGTGGAGAACAACACAGTGCGCAAAGCCGGAGATGATACGATTGCAGTTGTCAGCTATATCGATAGCGATGTTTTGCCTGCCCATCATATTACGATTCGCAAAAACAACGTCGGTTACGGATCCAAAGCACGGGGAATTGCAGTGGTAGGCGGAACGGATGTAACCATTTCGAACAATTCGATTCAGGATACCAACATGGCCGGGGTTTATATTGCGGTAGAGGCTTCTTATAACACACGTAATGTGGATCGTATAACCGTTTCCAATAACATGATCAATCATACAGGGATTGCAGAACCGCAGAATCATCCGAACGTATTGGTATATGCTTCGCAGGGGATCGTAGACAACGTAGTGTTTAACAACAACATAATCAAAAATGGGGCTCATCGCGGAATTGGGGTCTGGGGAAGCGGATCGATTCAAAATATAACGTTCAACAAAAACACATTGATTAACCGAGTCGGAGAAGCGACAACATTCACAAATGGGAAAATTAAATTGAATCAAAATGTGGGTTTTTAAAAAAAGGATTGGAATATTTTAAATCCAGAAGAGTTTGAAAGAGTGAATGGGCGAGAAAAGCATTGGGTGAACAAGCGAGATAATCAGAGGGTTAAGGCAAGAGAGAAGCGGATATCGGCTGCAGCCGGCATCCGCTTTTTTGCGTATTTATCAGGGGCTGTGCTTAAGATTAGATTCAGATGTTTATATAACACTAGTCCTAAATTAACCTCTTTTCAATACCCTGAAACAGAAAAGGAACAATTCTTGAGAAAAAGGTCCGCTTGAATCGAGTATTGAAAAAGTTGTACGCTTGGATAGCAAGAATAAAGAGAAACAAAGGAGTGAAGGAGAAGCCTATGAACAGAAAATCAAAAAAAGTATGGTGGGTGATCTCCGTCGTCGTACTGGTCGCTGCGGTTCTGGCGATATGGAGAGGAGCCGTATTTTTGAAAGAAGAAGCAAAAACGGACAAAACAGAAGAAGTGACGGAAAAAGCGCCCGCGATCGAAATTCCGGAAGGAGCTCTATCGATTGTGGATGAAGGAGCGACACCCGATGATGATACCGACGACTTGTCCGCTATTCAAGCCGTACTCGATCGGGCCGCCGAACAAAAGAAGGCCGTATATATTCCGCCAGGCAATTATCGGTTAAGCGGGATTTTGACGGTAAACGGAGTCAGCCTACTTGGTGATGGAAGCGATAAAGCCATTCTGACCTCCACTAATCCGGAGAACGGATCGATCGATATGCAAGGAGACGGCGCTGTACTCAGTGGGTTTGCCCATGTATACGAGACAACAGTCGAACGCGGCAATGGAGCCAACGACAAAAATAGCATTACGGTAAAGGGCGCCAGCAATTTCAAAATTCTGAATCTGCTGATCGATAAGTCGAGTACTGCAGGCATTTTTGTAGGCGATGAGTCTTCGAACGGCACGATTACAGGGAACTCTCTTCGAAATACCGGTGCAGACGGGATACATATTACGAATGGAAGCACCG
Organism: Saccharibacillus qingshengii; assembly: GCF_013185195.1. Lineage (GTDB taxonomy): Bacteria > Bacillota > Bacilli > Paenibacillales > Paenibacillaceae > Saccharibacillus > Saccharibacillus qingshengii. The sequence continues at coordinate 27,840 of NZ_JAAZWC010000039.1, read as the reverse complement.
GAGTAACGATTACCGAAAACAGTGTACGCGAAGCGGGAGACGATACGATCGCGGTAGTCAGTTATGAAGAGAACTCGCAGACCACAAGCGACATTACTATTCGCGACAACGATGTAGGATACGGATCGAAAGCACGCGGCATCTCTGTTGTAGGTGGGGAGAACGTGAAGATCGAAAATAATCAGATTCGCGATACGGAGATGGCGGGCATTTACATCTCGGTGGAAAAAGAATGGGATACGCGGAATGTCAAAGACGTAAGTATTAGCGGCAACACGATCGAACATACAGGGACACGCATAGCCGGAGAACACCCCAATATTCTCGTATATGCTTCTCAGGGCAATATTGATGAGATCAAGTTTAACGGAAATACGATCAGTGATTCGGTGCACGGAGGGATCGGAGTATGGGGGAGCGGAGAGATCGGCAATATCTATTTCGACGCGAATAAACTCGAAAATACGAAAGGATTGGCAACAAACTTCAAAAGCGGCACCATTCATTCCGAAGGCAATACAGGGTTCTGAATTACAAAAAAGAAGTCGGATATTTGTGTCCGGCTTCTTTTTGTTATACTAGCTTGCTTGTTCACTTAAAATAGGTAAATTAGTCTGCTTGCTTGTGGGTAAAGTATAGGTAATTAGAACCAAAACGGACGTAAAGAAATCGAAAATGATTCAAGCCAAAATAGGCGGTTTATAAACTAGCATTGCAAAGGTAAATCGAAAGACAGCAAAGCGAAGTTAATTTTTTGAAAAGAATTGGTGAATAATCTGTTAACAATTTTCGGAAAAAGCAAAGCTGGCTACAGACTTTTGTTAGCAGCCTAGCAAATTCGCCAGCGCAAACAACATGAAAGGGGTTGGCGAAAAAACAAAGTGATAGCAAAAAAATATCATAGGGACTTTTGGCATCTACAGCGTGAGAAACTTCTTCTGAAAGAAAGAGGGCTGCATGACGGAAGGGAGTGGATCACGGCGAATTCGCATGGTTTACATAATCGTTTCATTTAACCTGGTTTAACGAAATAGAGCAGCATTTGATTGACGAACCCGGATATCGCCGGATAGACGGCAAAGGTTCGGATTTCACGTTTACACTTTTGAAAATGTAAGAGAATTCCAAGTATTTTACACAAGTCATCATTTTTACATTTTCATTTCATTTATTTTACAGTTTGCTTTAGCTCTATAGGATATTCGAGTCTATAACTTGCAGCAGAATGGATTCTTATGATGCTGCGTTAACTTATGGCCAAGCCGCTTACGGCTGCCGCTCATTTCTATTTTACGAAGACGGAGGGATTGTTCATGGAATTAAAAGAGTATCTAAGCGTCATTAAAAAAAGATGGTGGGTACTGGTACTAACCGTACTGGTCTGCTTTGCAGCCGCAATCGTGTATAACATGAAATACCAGCCGCTTTATCGGGCCTCGGTCGATTTGATCGTCAACGAACCTTCGATCACCAGTACGGGTCAAGCCCAGGTCGATTCGAGTTCCATCGAAGCCAACCTAAAATTGATCAATACGTATAAAAAAATCATTACTTCCGATTCGATTACCAAACTTGTCGTGGAACGCCACCCGGAGTTGAATCTTACTTCGACGCAAGTCGGCGACAAACTGATGATCGATTCGACGCAAAATACGCAGGTGATCAATGTATCGGTAGAAGCTCCTTCTTACGAAACGGCTGCTACGATCGCCAACTCGACAGGAAATGTTTTTATCAGCCAAATTCCCGAAATCATGAAAGTCAGCAATGTCAGCGTACTTAATGCAGCCGACCCGAACCGTTCGCCGGAGCCCGTTAATGATCATCGGCAAATGCTGATTATCCTGAGCCTTGTGGTTGGACTTATGTTGGGATTCGGCATTGTCTTCCTGCTTGAGTATCTGGATGACTCGGTCAAAACGGAGTTCGATGTCGAAAATGCGCTTAGTCTTCCTGTCCTTGCCAAAGTCGAACGGATTGCAAAAAGCGATTTGAAAAATCAGCAGGCCAACTATTCAGGACAACCGGAAGAAACGTCCGTACTGCGCACTGCCAACGAGCAGAGATAATCGAGGGTGCCCATGAAATTTATCCAACCCGAGCTTCCCGTTCTCATCTATCGGGATCAAATTCTTCCGCCGTCCGAGACTTTCATCAAAAGTCAGGCTGAACGTTTTGAGTCTTTTCATTCTTATTTTATGGGTTCCCGTCTTGTACCTGGGCTTCAGATCGAAACGGATAAGCAGATTATTATCAACACGGGAGGCATAGCGGGCCGAAGAAAAGAACTCGAGTTCAAACTTATGGGTCCCGGCCGTGTCCTGACCCGACGCCTCAAAGCGATCCAGCCCCGATTGATCCACGCCCATTTCGGTCCGGAAGGTTGTCTGGCCATGCCGATTGCGGAAAAACTCAAAATTCCTCTTATCGTTACTTTTCATGGTTACGACGCTACGACCAAAGACGAGTACGCCAGAAAATCTTATTATACCCATCGAAATTATCTAAAACAGCGTCCGAAACTGCAGCAAAAAGGAGCTCTTTTTATTGCAGTCTCCGATTTTATCCGCAGCAAGCTGCTCAGCCAGGGTTATCCGCCGGAGAAAGTGATTCGTCACTATATCGGAATCAACACGGAAACCTTCACTCCCGATTCCACGATCCAACGCCGCGACGCCGTGTTATTTGTAGGACGCCTGGTTGAAGTCAAAGGCTGCGCGTACCTGATCGATGCCATGGCCGAAGTGCAGCGCAGCAATCCCGAAGCGGAATTGATTATTATCGGTGACGGTCCTCTGCGCGGCGAATTGGAAGAACGGGCGGCATCGAAGTTGACCCGCTACCGATTCCTTGGCACCCAGTCTCCCGACGTTGTACGCGAATGGATGAATCAGGCCCGCGTATTCAGTGTTCCCAGCGTAAGAGCAGAGAACGGAGCCGAAGAAGGATTGGGTATGGTCTTCCTTGAAGCGGCAGCGATGGGACTTCCCGTTGCCAGCTTTGCAACCGGAGGAATTCCGGAAGCGGTCGAACATGGCAGAACCGGTTATCTGGCTCCGGAACGCGATGCGGCTAAACTCAGTTCGTACATCGAACGCTTGTTGACGGATCGCGACCTGTGGAAATCATTCAGCGAATACGGCCGCGTTCGGGTAAGCCGGAAGTTTGACCTGTATGAACAAACGCGCAAGATGGAAGAGCTGTACAAAATGGTGCTTTCCAAACAAGTTACCGGCGATCGGCTCTGGCAGGAAGCGATGCTTCCGTCCGTCGGCGAAGCCCAACACATTTTATAAGCATTCGTTGCGATACAACGCAAACTATTCACCTATTCCAAATTAAAGGCAGGCGATGAAAACGATGACTAGAGCGATGAGCAGCGGAACGTATCTGGTAGCCAACAAAAATTCGAGCGCGGAAGCTTCGGAATCGTACCGAACGCTGCGGACGAATATCCGTTTCTCTTCCATGGGACGTTCTTCGAAAGTCTTATTGGTTACTTCGGCGGGCAATCAGGAAGGCAAGACGACAACGGCGACGAATCTCGCGGTTTCTTATTCGCAGGAGAACAAAAAGGTACTGTTGATCGATGCCGATTTGAGAAATCCTTCTCTGCAAAAAGTGTTTCCGCGTTCGAATAAACGGGGACTCACGGATGTACTGAGCGGACAATGCGGCTTGGAAGCAGCAGTCTCGACAACGGCCATTCCGAATTTGTCGGTACTCACGGCGGGAACGATTCCTCCGAATCCTTCCGAAATTCTCGGTTCGGACCAGATGCAGGAGCTGCTGAAAGAAGTAGCCGGTTATTATGACGTTATTCTGCTCGATTCGCCGGCTGCGCTGGTCGTATCGGACGCCCAAATTCTCGGAACCTTGTCGGACGGCGTGGTATTGGTCGCCCATCAAGGCAAAGTAACCAAAGAAGAACTCAAGAAAGTCAAAAGAGGAATGGATCATGTGAATGCCCATATCCTCGGCGTGGTGCTGAACAAAGCTTAACTCTGCCGACTCGACATCCAAAGACAACCGAAGACATCCAAGATAAATGGAGGGGAAATCATGAGTGTAGTCAACAACGATGCCGAAGCGACAGAATATAACGAGATGGCTTTCCGAAATCTAACCTGGAACCGGGGAATCGTATTTAACGCAACCAAACGAAGTATGGATTTGGTGGCCTCCCTAATCGGTCTGATTTTGCTATCGCCTTTATTTCTCGTACTGGCCGTATTGATCAAGATTGAAGATCGCAGCGGACCGGTGTTTTTTAAACAAAAAAGATTCGGGAAAAACTCCAATATGTTCAGCATTTACAAATTCCGCTCTATGGCGACCAACGCGGAGCAGAGGCTGAAAGAAGACCCGGTATTGTTCCAAAAGTATGTGGCCAACAATTACAAACTGGAACAAGACGAAGACCCGCGCATTACTTCGATTGGCCGTTTCCTTCGCAAAACCAGCCTGGATGAACTGCCGCAGCTGTTGAATGTACTCAAAGGAGAGATGAGCCTGGTCGGACCGCGTCCGATTGTAGCCCAGGAACTGAAAGAGTACAAAGACCGCAAAACCGATCTGCTGTCGGTCAAACCGGGTGTCACCGGATATTGGCAGGTTAGCGGACGCAGCGATGTCGGTTATCCCGAACGCGTCGATCTTGAACTCTATTATGTCTACCATCGCACGATCTGGCTGGATATCCGGATTCTTTTCGCAACCGTCGTAAGCGTTCTGCTCAAAAGAGGAGCCTATTAACAGGCAGCCTCGGACCGACCCGACGATAGAAAGCCTACCCAACAACAAGACAGAAAGGGTGAATCCGAATGAAAGTCGCGATTATACACGATTGGCTGACCAGTTATGCCGGCTCTGAAAAAGTGCTGGAGCAGATGATTCATATTTTCCCCGAAGCGGAAATCTACAGTCTGGTTGATTTTATGCCCGAAAAAGACAGAGGATTCCTGCGCGGGAAAACGGTACATACTTCTTTCCTGCAAAAACTGCCGCTCGCCAAAAAGAAATATCGTCAATATCTGCCGCTGATGCCGCTTGCGATCGAACAGTTCGACCTGTCGTCGTACGACTTGATCTTGTCCAGTTCGCATGCGGTAGCCAAAGGCGTTATTACCGGGCCGGATCAGCTGCACATTTCTTACGTGCATTCTCCGATCCGTTATGCCTGGGATATGCAGCCGCAGTATCTGAAAGAGTCGGGTCTGGACAAAGGGCTGAAAGGAACCATGGCCAAAATGATTCTGAGCCGCATCCGGATGTGGGATTATCGGACTTCCAACGGTGTCGATCACTTCGTCGCCAATTCCCAGTTTATCGCCAATCGGATCTGGAAAGTCTACCGCCGGGAAGCTTCGGTCATTTACCCGCCTGTGAACGTGGCCGCTTTTACGGCTCGCGAAGACAAGGAAGACTTTTACCTCACCGCTTCACGGATGGTTCCGTACAAGAAAATGGATATGATCGCCGAAGCGTTCTCCCAGATGCCGGATAAGAAACTGGTCATTATCGGAGATGGTCCGGATATGGAAAAAGTACGCAAGTTCAAGTCGGCCAATATCCAAATTCTCGGTTATCAGCCGGATGAAGTGCTGGTCGATCATATGCAGCGTGCCCGGGCTTTCGTATTTGCGGCAGAAGAAGATTTCGGGATTACGCCGGTTGAAGCACAAGCGTGCGGAACGCCCGTGATCGCTTACGGAAAAGGCGGAGCTTTGGAAACGGTGAAAGGCCTCGACGAGATCCATCCGACCGGCGTGTTCTACAAAGAGCAAAGTCCGGCAGCAATGATCGCGGCGGTCGAACAGTTTGAACAGGAGAGCAGCAAAATTCTGCCGGCGAATTGTCGCAAGAATGCGATGCGTTTCTCGCCGGAAGTGTTCAGACAGAATCTGCAGACTCATATTCACAACAAGCAGCATGAGGACGGACGGCATTTCGGCGCGGAAAGAATGATTACACGGGTGCTTTAATCCGACTCTCAATTCAAAGGAGAAATGTTTCCATGAAACTTACATTTATAGGAACGGGTTATGTTGGTTTGGTATCAGGTGTCTGCTTTTCCGAGATTGGCAATGAAGTCACCTGCGTCGACAAAGACCTCGACAAGGTGGCGCGGCTTAATAAAGGCGAAGTACCGATTTACGAACCGGGCCTGCAGGAACTGATCGAAAAAAATACGCAGCTTGGCAATCTGAAGTTTACTTCCGATCTGACGAACTCAGTCCGCGAAGCGGATGTGGTGTTCATCTGCGTAGGTACGCCTTCGCTCGCAAGCGGCGAAGCCAATCTCGAATACGTCGAGCAGGTAGCTCAGGATATCGCTCTGGCAATGAACGGCTACAAAATCGTCGTCACGAAAAGTACCGTTCCGGTCGGCACCAACGACAAGATCAAGAAAATTGTCAGCCAGCTGAGTCCGCATCCGTTCGATATCGTATCGATTCCGGAGTTTCTGCGCGAAGGTTCGGCGGTCAAGGATACGCTGCGTCCCGATCGGATTATCATCGGAACGAGCAGCGAACGTGCCGCAGCTACGCTGACCGAACTGCATAAACCGCTGACTGACGAAATCATGGTTACGGAAGTACGCAGTGCGGAAATGATCAAATATGCTTCGAACGCGTTCCTGGCCACCAAGATTTCGTTCATCAACGAGATTGCGAATATCTGCGAAAAAGTAGGCGCGGATGTCACTCATGTGGCTCAGGGAATGGGCTATGACAAGCGAATCGGTTCTTCGTTCCTGCAGGCGGGAATCGGCTACGGCGGTTCGTGCTTCCCGAAAGATACCCATGCCTTGATCCAAATCGCGGGCAACGTGGATTACGAATTCAAACTGCTGAAGTCGGTGGTTGAAGTCAACAATGACCAAAGATTCAACATTATCGCCAAGTTGAATCATTCGCTCGGCAGCCTGCAGGGCAAAACGGTCGGAATCTGGGGATTGGCGTTCAAGCCGAATACGGATGACGTACGCGAAGCGCCGGCACTCGATATTATTCAGACGCTTCTGAGCGAAGGGGCTATTGTCAAAGCCTACGATCCGATTGCAACCGAGAACTTCCGCCGCTTCTTCCCGCAAGAATCGGATGTACAGTGGTGCGATACCGCTGTCGAAACCGCAGAAAGTGCCGATGCGCTCTGCCTGTTGACGGACTGGTCGGAATTCAAAGAGATCGATCTGAAGCAGCTGAACGGAGTAATGAAACAGCCGATCCTGATCGACGGACGGAATGTCTACTCGCGAGAACAGCTGGCGGATACCGATTTCCAATATTATTCGATCGGACGGCCGGAACTGGAAAGTCTGTCGCCGTTTCGCAATTCGGTGGCCTCGGACTAATCCGGGGCTTTCCATTATGGCAGAGAGGAGGAGCGGACGATGCAGAGCGGAACACCGCGCAATACTTTGAAAAACAATCAGTCGGAAAAAGGCATACGAATCTGGTGGCTGAATCCGACGATCATTTTTGCACTGCTGATGACTTTTATTCTGATCGGTGCCTACTTCATTACGGCGGACAGCTACCTTTCCTTTTACCGGGTAGACAAGTTTATTAACGAATCGAATATTATTTATTCCATCCTTCCGGTCTGCTGCTTCGTACTCGGCGGCATTCTCGCTTCCCTCGCGGGTCGGGGAACCAAACCTTCGAACGCGTTCAGCGAAGTGATGGTCAAAAAAGACTCTTTCATCAAGATGTGGATCGGCCTGCTGTTCGGATTCACCATGTTCGGCTATGCCGTCTGGTTCCTGATTATGCTTCGCAGCGGATTCACCTTAAGCTTGTTCTTGAATGTATTGAGCGGAGAACCGGGAGCCGTTTACGGTATCAAGGAAAGTTTCGAGAACGTAGCCGGTGTAACTTCATTTACCAACTTCGGCATTCCGTTCGTTATTCTGACGAGCTACTACCTGTTTTATAACAAGAAGAAGATTTACATATGGATGTTGGCTGCCGTGTTCGTGCTGACGCTGATGCGGGCGATCTTCTTCCTGGAACGCCTGGCGATTATGGAATTTCTGGTCCCGGCTGCCGTCGTCTACTTCTCCATGCGTGCCAAAATGAACCGCAGAACTCCCGGAATCAGCATATATCCGATTGTCGGAGTCGTGGCGCTTATCGGTTTCTTCGGTGTCAGCGAGTATTTCCGCTCGTGGCTCAGCTATTACGTCAACTATTATCCTTCTTTCTGGGAGTTTGTCGTTACCCGGTTCTTCGGTTATTACGTGACGGCGATCAACACGGGGACGCTGTACTTCCAGCATCTCGGATTCCATTGGCTGCCGTTCCCAAGCTCCACGGCAGAGTTTATCTGGAAGTTCCCGGGTGTGCCCGACAATGCGTACGAATCGATCTACGGATTCGAACCGCAGGAGGTTATCAACAATACGCTCGCTACCATGGGTAACCCGGAGTTCAACAATCCGTCCGGTCTGCTGCAACCTTACAGCGATTTTGGTTTTTCCGGAGGGCTGGTATTCTGGGTGATCGTCGGATTCTTCACCGGGGTGCTGTATAACCATTTCAAAAAAGGCCACACGTTCGGCATGATGATCTATCCGATCTGGCTGGTAGGGGTCCTGGAAATTCCGCGGTATTTCTACTTCGGCAGCGGCCGCTTCTTCCCATGTTGGATTGTCATTCTCGTGTTTACGCTTATTCTTCATTACAACCGAAAAAAGCTGACCAGTTGGCGGCTGAAAGGAGTGGGAGCCGGTGAGTAAAACGCGTATCTATATCAACGGCCGATTTCTCAAAGCTTCCGTAACCGGCGTTCAGCGGTATGCGTACGAGCTGCTTCGAACGATCGATCGCTTGATCGGCAGGGACGACCCTGCCGTTCGAGGTTACGAATTTATCGTACTGGCGCCGACCGGCGACATTCACGAGCTGGGTACCCGGCATATGGAAGTCAGACAAGAGGGACGTTTCAACGGACAATTATGGGAGCAGATCTCGCTGCCGAGTCTGGCCAAAGACGGTTTCTTGCTTAATCTGTGCAATGCGGCGCCGCTGTTCAAACGCAAACAGGCGGTTACGCTGCACGATGCGGCTGTCTACTCCGTGCCCGACACGTACTCCGCTGCGTTCAAATTGTGGTACAAGCTGATGTTCCGGACGCTGGGACGCACGGCGCCCCTGATCCTGACCTGCTCCAGCAATTCCAAAGAAGAGCTGGTGCGGCACTGCGGAATCCGCAGCGACAAGATCAAAGTCATTTACCACGGCAAAGAACATGTTCTTCAGACAGGAACCGCACCGAAATTTCCGGCTGAACAAGGACTGGAGCGGCCGTTCGTCCTGGCGGTCAGCAGTCAGAGCCCGAACAAAAACTTCCGCTCCATCGTCCGGGCCGCCGAGCTGATCGGCGATCAGGGATTCGACTTCGTGATCGCCGGCGGAACGAATCCGAAAATTTTCAAATCCGCCGATACGGAGCTTGGCGATAACGTCCGCCATGTCGGATATGTGGAAGACGAAGAACTGCGCACGCTGTACGACAGCGCATCCTGCTTCGTATTCCCTTCCTTCTATGAAGGATTCGGGTTTCCTCCGCTGGAAGCCATGGCCTGCGGATGTCCGGTTGTCGTATCTGACACGGCTTCGCTGCCGGAAGTCTGCGGAGACGCCGTATTGTACTGCGACCCGAACAGTCCCGAAGATATTGCGCAGAAAATTGCCAAAGTTATGGGCGATCCCGAATTGAGAAACGAAATGAAGCAAAAAGGATTGGCGCAGGCCGCGAATTTCTCTTGGGAGAAATGCGCCTACGAGACGCTGGACGAAGTCAAAAGCGTAGCGGCGGGGCGTACGGCCGGTCATACGGCGCGCAGCGACAGCCGCAAGGTCGAAGCTTGAGGATTCAAAAAACGAAAGGAGGAGAGCCGCAATGAATATTATGTTTGCAAGCCATACGTATATGGGCAGTCCGTTCGTCGTCGGCTCCCATCACCTGTCAAGGGAGATGGAAAAGCTGGGTCACACGGTCATCCACGTCAGTACTCCGCTCAGTCCTTTCCATCTGTTGAAATGGAAAGACCGCGATATCCAGGCGCGTTTTCGTATTCTTCAAGGAAAACGCGTAGATACGACGGCAGTCGTCAATTCCGTGCCGATGTCGCTGCTTCCCTGGGAGATCGCGGGTCCGATTTTCAAGCGGACTCGAAAAAACTGGATGCTGCCGGCTATCAAAAAAGTCATGCAGGATAACCATATGCCTTCAGTGGATCTTCTACTGATCGACCAGCCGCGATTTGTCGGGCTGGAGAAACTGGTCTCGCCCAAAGTCACCATTTACCGTCCTACGGATATTTACAGCAAAATGACCGGAGATTCTTCGATCGCTTCGGCCGAACGCACGCTGATGTCCGTGGTCGACGGGCTTGTCTCCACGTCGGGTCCGGTGCTGTCGGAGCTGCGCGAATACAATCCGGCTGTGCCCACGCTGCTGCTCGAGAACGGCGTCGAATACGAACATTTTTCCGCTCCGACCGTCGAACCGGAAGATTTGAAGCCGATCTCGGGTCCGCGGGCCGTATATGTAGGTGCGCTTGACGAACGGCTTGATCTGACCGGACTCAAAATTCTGGCCAAAGAAAAGCCGGAAGTCAGCCTCGTTATCATCGGTCCGGTGAACGAAGAAACGAAACGGGATTTCGCGGCATTCGCCAATGTGCATTTCCTGGGAGCCAAAAAGTATGCGACCGTCCCGGCTTATCTGCAGCATTCGGACGTGGCGCTGCTGCCGCTCAGCAATCATGCCGCCAATGCGGGCCGCAGTCCGATGAAGCTGTATGAATATGCGGCCGCCGGGCTTCCCGTGGTGGTAACCGAGACGCCGGAGCTGCTGCGACGCCAGGAGAAATTCCTGCATTTCTACCGCGAGAGCGCGGAACTGCCGCTGAAGGTGGAAGAAGCTTTGGCAGCCAAGTCAGACCGGAATACGATTCGGGATATGGCCAAAAGCCATGCCTGGGAAGCGAAGGTTAACACCCTTTTGAATTTTATTGACAACCTATAGATCCAGAAACGCAATCAAAGGAGTGGCGACATGTCTTCGTTAAAAAATAAAGGGATCAAAGCGGCGAAATGGTCGAGTGTGGCGACAATCGTTACCATTGTTATTCAGCTGCTTCAGCTGGTCGCTTTATCCCGAATTCTGAGTCCGGTCGATTACGGGCTGATGAGCATGACTATGGTTGTCGTGGCCGCGGCGGTCAATCTGACCGACGTAGGCATATCGAACGCAATCATTCACCGTCAGGACGTCAGCCGAAATCATTTGTCGAGTCTTTACATACTTAATCTGGCCACCGGAGCTTTTATTGCAGCCGTCATTTTTTTCTCGGCACCGCTGGTCGTATGGTTCTATCAAGAACCGGAACTGCTCAACCCGGTACGCTGGATGGCGCTGCTGTGTTTGCTGCCCGCGTTCGGTCAACAGTTTGAAGTGCTGTTTCGCAAAGAACTCAAATTCGACAATATCGCCAAAATCCAGATCGTTTCCTACTTTGTTGGGTTCGTACTGGCGGTAGGCGGCGCGCTCGCCGGAATGGGCGTGTACGCGCTGGTTCTGTCCAATCTGGGTAATGCTTTCGTCAAATCCGGTCTGCTGGTGATGCAGGGGTGGAAAAAATGGACGCCTGCTTTGCATTTCGCCAACAAAGATCTGAAAGGATATCTCAGCTTCGGCGTTTACCAAATGTCGTCCAACGTGATCCAGTCGCTGATGTCCAATATCGACTATATCCTGATCGGACGGATCTACGGCACGCAGACACTCGGTTATTATTCGTTCGCGTTCCAGCTCTGCACGATGCCCGTGCTGAAGCTGACACCGCTGATCAATACCGTCAGTCTGCCGATCTACGCCAAAATGCAGGACAATATGGAGCGGCTGCGCAGCGGTTATATCAAAACGATCGCTCTGGTCAGTTATCTGAACGCACCGATCTATCTGGGGCTGCTCGTTACCGCTCCAATGCTCGTACCGTTCATTTTCGGAGCCAAATGGGAGCCGAGTATCACGTTGATCCAGGTCTTGGCGATTGCGATGCTGCTTCGTTCGCTGATTGTCCCGATTCAGCCGCTGCTTCAAGCCAAAGGGCGGACCGATATGTACTTCCGCTATACGCTGATGGGCATGTGCGTTCAAGTTCCGGGACTTGCGATCGGTACTTATGTGTGGGGCATTATGGGAACCTGTGTCGCGTACGTGGTCATTCAGCTTATTTTGATGGTGATCCAATATCATTACGCCATGCGCCGGATGATCGGACCTTGTCTACGGGATTATGTTCGCAGTATGGCGCCGGGACTCGCTTACGGCATGATCATGGTCGGAGGCGTCGTGTTCCTGAATTATCTGTCCGTTGCCGTCTTCTCGCAGCAGGCCAACTTTATTATCCAGGTAGCGCTCGGAGCCTTGATTTATGTGGCCGTGCTCTTCCTTTTCAATAAAGAATTGTTTCAAAACGTTAAGAATAGGCTTATAAGTAAAACTAAGTTAGCAAAATGACGGTGAGTACGTAAACTAAATTCACACACTTTGAGGGAGGGCATCAACGATGAACAAAGTCAGAAAAGCGATTATCCCGGCAGCAGGTCTTGGAACGAGGTTCTTGCCCGCAACAAAAGCCATGCCGAAAGAAATGCTTCCGATCGTAGACAAGCCGACGATCCAGTACATTGTTGAAGAAGCCATCTCCTCGGGCATCGAAGATATTATCATCGTTACGGGCCGGAGCAAGCGGGCGATAGAAGACCATTTCGACAAAAACATTGAACTCGAAGCGGATCTGGAAGAAAAAAATAAAGAAGAACTGCTGAGCATCGTACGGGAAGTGACCAACCTGGTCGAAATTCACTGCGTACGTCAAAAAGAACCGCTCGGCCTTGGACATGCCATCTGGTGCGCCCGCAAGTTTATCAACAGCAACGAGCCGTTCGCGGTCCTGCTCGGCGATATGATCATCGACAGCGAAGTGCCGTGCCTGAAACAAATGATGGACGAGCAGCAGCGTACGGGCGGCAACATGATCGCGGTCGAAGCGGTTCCTTGGAAAGACGTCAGCAGCTACGGCGTAATCAAAGGCGACAAGCTGACCGACAACCTCAACCTGATCACGGATCTGGTCGAAAAGCCGAAAAGCGATGCACCGTCGAACCTGGCGATGATCGGCCGCTATATCCTTGAACCGGGGATCATGGATATCCTGGAACATCAGACGGCAGGCGTCGGAGGCGAAATCCAATTGACGGATGCACTGAAGAAACTGGCGGAACTGTCGAGAATGTACAGCTTCCGATATGAAGGAACTTTGTATGACGTAGGAAGCAAGCTTGGATACCTTAAAGCTAACGTGGATTTCGCGCTGAAACGTCAAGGCCTGGGAGACGACCTGCGTGAGTATCTGCTCGAAACCCTGGTCGGCGATCCGGCGGCAGCGGCGGAAAAGAAAGACAATCTCAAGATCGTTTAACCTTCACTACTTATAAAATCACCCATACGAATCGACAGAATGGAGGGGCAAGCATGAAATTGGTCTTACTGTCCGGAGGCTCGGGCAAGCGGTTGTGGCCGCTGTCAAACGATGCCCGATCGAAACAGTTCCTGAAAGTGTTGGAAAATGAGCACGGCGATATGGAATCGATGGTGCAGCGCGTCTGGGGACAAATTAAAAGTGCAGGCCTGGCCGATTCGGCGGTCATTGCCACCAGCAAGATGCAGGTCGAAATTTTGCAAAATCAATTGGGCGGCGTTCCGATTATCGTAGAACCCGAGCGTCGGGACACATTCCCGGCGATCGCGCTGGCCGCTTCGTATCTGTATTCGCAGGGCGTGAGCCTGGACGAGACCGTCTGCATCCTGCCTGTCGATCCTTACGTCGACGACCGTTTCTTCGAACGTATTCGCGACCTCGATAGTGCCCTGCACAACTCCGGCGCCAAATTGGCTCTGATGGGAGTCAATCCGACCTATCCATCCTCGAAGTATGGGTACATCGTGCCCGAGCAGGGCGGAGCGAACGAAGATTACAAACGGGTCGGACGCTTCACGGAGAAACCGAGCGAAGATCAGGCCGAACGCCTGATCGAGCAGGGCGCACTCTGGAACTGCGGCGTGTTCGCTTTCAAGCTCAGCTACATGATGGACAATCTGCTGCGCGAAGGCCTGCCGATGCAGTACGAAGATCTGTTGGCCCGCTATGCAACGCTCGAGAAGATCAGCTTCGATTATGCGGTGGTAGAGAAAGAATCGCATATTGCGGTGATTCCTTACGACGGCTACTGGAAAGACCTGGGTACCTGGAATACGCTGACGGAAAATATGGGCATGCAGCGAATCGGAAAAGGCACGATCAGCGAAGATTCGTCCAATACCCATCTGATCAACGAACTGGATATTCCGGTTACGATCATCGGTATTCCCGATGCGATTGTTGCGGTCAGCCCGGACGGCATACTCGTATCGGACAAAGCGGCAAGCCCGCGCGTCAAAGACATGGTCGAAGCGGGTCAGCGTCCGATGTACGAAGAACGGCGCTGGGGTTGGTACCGCGTACTGGATTATTCCAAATTCGAAGACGGCACCGAAGTGCTGACCAAACGGATCGGACTCGAAGCCGGCAGCAATCTGGGTTATCGCAAACACGTACACCGGAGTGATATCTGGACGATTATCAGCGGCGAAGGCGTATTGGTTCAAGAAGGCTCGATTACGCCGATCAAAGCGGGCGATGTCGTTACGATCAAGCCGGGAACCTACCACTGCCTCAAAGCTTTCCGGGATATGGAATATATCGAAGTGCAAAAAGGCGCCGTGGTTCAAGAAGAAGACTTCGAAGAAATGTTCAGCAGTTGGAGCGATATTGAACGCCACTGCGTAGGCAGCGGCGCGAAGGCGGCTGGAGCAGGCCGAAGCGCATTATGAAACGCTGGGCGAAGATCGTAATTTCCGGCAGTCTGATCCTTGCGATCGGAGTCGGGGGTTACGCCTACTCGATCTATCGCCCGGTCGTCGATACACTGGAATCCATATATGAACCTCTGGAGTCGGATGCGGCGGCAGGTGCCGCCGATCCGGCCGCCCGGGGAGGAGAGCTTACCGCTTCCGTCGGAAACAGCGGCGTACAGCCTCTGCGGGAACTTCCCGCCGATCTGGGCGACAAGAAACCGTTTAACCTGCTTGTGCTGGGTGTAGACGAACGAGAGAACGATGTAGGCCGGTCCGATGCCATTATGGTATTGGCGGTGAATCCGGCCAAGCGTTCCGTGCTGATGTTCAATATTCCCAGGGATACGCGTACCGAGATCGTAGGACGGGGAACGACCGACAAGATTAATCATGCCTATGCTTTTGGAGGCGTTAACATGTCGGTTCCTACCATCGAGAACTTTCTGGATGTCCCGATCGATTATTATGTGAAAGTGAATATGGAAGGGCTGGAACGGATTATCGATATTCTGGGCGGGGTGACGGTAGACAATCCCTTCGAGTTTGACTTTGAAGGAACGGTTTACGCGAAAGGTCCAATCGATATGAACGGACACGAAGCCTTAATGTATTCCAGAATGAGATATGACGATCCGAAAGGCGATATCGGGCGCAACGACCGGCAGCAGCTTGTCCTGTCCGCCTTGATCGAAAAAGGAAAAAATATTTCGAATCTGGCCAAAGTCAATTCGGTACTGGGCGCGGTCAAAGATAATGTCAAAACGAATCTGACCAAAGACGATATGATGGATATTGTCACCAAATACCGGACGGAAATCGACAAAGTCGACAAAGACGAAGTTCAGGGAAGCGGCAAACGAATCGATGGTATTTATTATTACATCGTGGACGAAGCGGAGAAAGCCAGAATCCGTGCCGAATTGACCGAACAGTTGGACGGAAATTCATAAAAGGCTGGAGGAGCAGGCTGAAATGGCAGTCAATCTTTTTTTTATTCCCCATCAGGACGATGAGGCGTTAACGTTCGGAGCGGCAATCCGAAACCATCTGAACGCCGGCGACGAATGCCAAATCATTTTGTATACCGACGGCTCATCCTCCAACGTCGTCCGGCAGCTGAACGGCGAGATCAAGAGCAGTATGCACCGGAAAATGCTTGATCCGAAAACGGAAGGCTACACGCCGCTGGATCGCACGGACCTGGTTCGTTGCCGGAACGACGAATTTTTGCGTTCCTGCCTTTCGCTGGGGGCGGATCGGGAACATATTCATATGGTGCAGCATATGCAGGACGGAACGACCACGGTCGAAGCCTGTGAAGAGCTGATCGTGGAGTTCGCGGACCGCTATCCCGGAGCCCGGGTCAAGACGTTTACCGACCTCGGCGGCAATCACCGCGACCATGCCAATATGGGGGCGGCGGCACTGCGATTGTATCGCCGGGAGAAAATTGCGGACCTGCGGTTGTACGTGGAACCTTACAATCTGCGCCAGGCGAAAAAAGCGGGTCGGGGGATACCGATTTTCAAAGAGCAGCCGGAGACCCAGCGGGAATCCGTCGTAGCTTCCTTGAACGAATACAAGAAATGGAACCCGCCGCTGGAACAGTTCGCAATCGGCTATCACTCGGTTCGAAAAGAAATCGATGCCGCGATCGCCAAGCCGATTTCTTATTACCATAAACCGTACGATTCTTTCTAGAGTAAGAAGGACGCGTTTGACGAAACCACAACAAAGGGAGCTGCGGACGAATGAGCAAAATTTTGATCGTAGGCGGGCAGATGGAAAACAAAGGCGCGCAGGCCATGACGTTTACCGTAATCAATGAGATCAAGAAGCGTTATCCCGACAAAGAAATATTGGTCAACTGTATCGATCCGGATCGGGGTTATGCTTTTGATATCGTCAAAATCGGCAAAAAGCTGAAAATCGAAATGCTGGGCGGCGTATTCGGTACCTTGGGCAAGTTGATTCCGAATGCCGAACATGTCAATGTAACTCGCGCCGATATGGAACGGATCATGAAAGACACCGATATGATCGTCGACATCAGCGGATTTGCTCTGTCGTCTCAGTTCACGATCCGACATTCGGTGAATTATCTCGTCAACATTATGCTCGCCAAACGCTACAAAGTGCCGATGGTGCTGATGCCGCAGTCGTTCGGCCCGTTCGATTACGAGAGCAAATACAAATCCTTTATCATGACGCTGATCAAAAAATACATCACTTATCCGACCTACATATATGCGCGCGAAGATGAAGGGATGCAGTTCTTGAGCCGCTTCACTACACGCAACCTCAAGCGTTCGATGGACCTGGTTCTCCAGGGCAGCGGAGACTACAATCTGGACGTGCTGTTCAAACCGGGCGCTTATCAGCCGAACGAACCGGTCAAAGTCAAAGAAAATTCCGCAGGAATCGTACCCAACGTCAAAACGATGAAGTACGGCTCCCGGGAAGATCTTCTTCAGGCTTACCGCAAAATGACGGATCACCTGCTCAAGCGGGGCATGAATGTTTATCTGCTTCGGCATTCGACAGAAGATCTGGAGATTTGCAAAGGCATTAAACAGCATTATCCGAACGACGATCGCGTCGTGCTGCTCGAAAATGAATATGATTGCATCGAGATTCATCATATTCTGGAACAGTTCCGCTTTATCGTCGCTTCCCGTTATCATTCTATTGTCCATGCGTACAAAGACGGAATCCCGGTACTGGCTCTCGGATGGGCTACGAAATACCAGGAGCTGCTCGGACGTTTCGGTCAAAAAGAATACATGTTCGACGTTCGCGACCTGGCGCATGTGGAGCGCGACATTGAGCACAAACTCGATCAAATGATCGAACGCCAGCAGGAAGAATCCAAGAAAATCAAAGCGGTCACTGCCGAAATTCAAAGCCATACGATCTTCAGCGAAGTATTCGGCGAACTTCCGGCTGCCAAAATGACACCGGAATTGGCGGAAGAACTTGAAGACGCGACTCTTCAGATCGGCTAATCTTTTGGCTCAAACGCTTGAAGCGAATCGCCATGACAAAAACCTTTACCCGATTATAATGAGGTAAAGGTTTTTTGCCTGGGACAGACGTAGGCAGAATTCGCGATTTGTGCTACTCTTACCGGGAAGCGCAGGAGGCATACCGGGCGGGAAAAGGAGAACGAACAAGATGCAGCAGTTGTTTGTCGGAGATCTTTCACTCAGCGACGGCGTCATTGAATCCGTGGTGCTGTCGGAGTCGGAGGTCAGAGTCGGATTTCGGCTCTGGGACGGAAGCAAAGCCCGGTTTTGGTTTACGGGAGTGATCGGAATGAAAGACCGGAATTCGGTTGGGCAGGATATCGAATCGCTGGATACGGAATCCGGAGCGTCCCTATTCCAGGGAGCGGAAGGGGCGTACGCGGCGGAACTGCTTGAAGAGCGCCGGGCGGACCGAGCGGCCCCTATTGTACGTTACGCTTTTATCGGATCCTGGATGATGAAGCCCATTCTGGAAGTTTATGCGGAAGAAATGGATGTACAGCGGACAAACGAATTTTGAATCGTCTATGTGGATAATATTGGTTTTTGTGTAGGGGATTACATGAGGTTCCGGCGTTTAGGAAGCTTGAAAATCGGTTATTTACGCTGTACAGGCATCGAAGCGGCATTGCTCCAGCTATTCAGTTCAGGTATCCTGATTGCCTATTCTTTCATTCGAAGGAGATGAGACGTATGTCGATCGATCGTTTCATTTGGACCAAACTCAGCCGGCACACCGACGAGCAGACCCAGAGCAATCTGGCCAAGCTGTTGGCAATCCGGATCCGCAAAGCCGAGCGTGCAGAAAAGTCGGCAGTCCGTCTAACCTCTTGAACAGGAAAGCCCAATTTATTGCCGAATATACAAAAAGGAGGTTCCGTGAGGAACCTCCTATTCGGCCTTGACGCCGGCCGCAGCTTCCGAACAGACTTCGTCGGAAATGGATAGTATGGATTCTTCGGTCGTACAGTCGCCTTGAGGCTCGTTGATCCATTCGTCCGACCAGCCTTGAATGCATTCGATGGTGGACTGAAGAGCACGTCCTTTATCGGTCAATTCATATTCGATCCGTACCGGAGTCTCCGGATATACGTGACGCAGCACAATCCCTTCTTTCTCGAGATCCTTGAGGCGCTCGGAGAGCAGACGTCCACTGACGGGAAAAGCCGATTGAATATTGCAGAAACGCTGCGGCCCGGACAGCAGACGGTAGATAATCAAACCGTTCCAGCGCTGCGACAAAATCTGCATCCCGCGTTCAAATCGCGGGCAAAGCGTCGAATTTTTCATGTGTTCACCTCCAAACTTTCCACAGGAAAGTCGTACTGCAAGTTCCTTAATCTTCTTTATTATATCATGAATCACACCGAAATGCGGGTTTCGCCCATTATTTTATGTCGGATCATGAATTTTAGGAAGAACCTTTCTTTTTCGGAATGCTATTTAAAAACGAAGGCCGTTTGACGAAAGTAAGAAGTGAGCGGTCTACATTCAGGACGCGATCTTGCCAAACAGAAAGAAGGGAAATCGATGAACACACTTGACGCACTCGTAATTAGCATCCCTTATCTCAAAAAGATCACAAGCGAAGATTTCATGATCGGCATTACCGACACGCAGAAATTTCTATATTATGCCCCGTCTACCGATCTTGACTTCGGATTGTCCGCAGGATCTCCGATTCCCCCCGACGATCTCAATCTCAAAAAAGCACTGAGCGGCCGGGTCTCCAGTACCCGGATTCCGGCTTCCGCGTATGGGACGGAACTTGAAGCCAAAGGTATTCCGGTCTTCGACGAGCAGGGGAAAGTCATCGGAGCCCTGGCGGTGGCGTATACGCTGAAAACCGAAACTTTCCTGCACGAATTCGGAGACCGGATGGAAGCGGTTAGTCGTTCCTTGACGGATTTCGTGGCTTCCATTGCGGCGCAGTCGCAGCAGTTGGCGGCGGCAACTACGGAAATTCGCGAAAATTCCGGACGTGCCGTAACCGATGCCCGCGAGGTCAACAAAGTAACTTCGTTTATCCGCGAAATTTCGGAACAAACGAATATGCTGGGTCTGAACGCAGCGATCGAAGCGGCGCGGGTCGGCGAACTGGGTGCAGGCTTCCAGGTCGTAGCGAGCGAAGTGCGGAAGCTGTCGGTCGATACGAAAAAGGCTACACAGAGTATCGAGCAGGCGCTGAACAACGTGCAGGGCAGTATTCTGCGCATGGAGCAGGAAATCACTTCGATCTCCGACGCTTCGAACGAACAGGCGCATCTGTTGGGCGATTTCAGCAGTTTGACCGATCGGTTGAACGACTTGAATGCCGAATTCTCCGACTTTACCAAAAAGCTGCTGGAGCAGCGCGGACAAACCGAATAACGTTATGCCGCCAGAAGGCGTTCTGCCTGCAGGCACATACCAAAAAGACATTCCGGGTTTCCGGAATGTCTTTTTATGTACCCGGGCGACAAGCGAAGCAGCGGCTTAGTAAAGCGAAAGAGCCAAAGTGTCGCTTTCGCGGTACGAGTGCAAGATGGCTTCTGAACCGACAATTTCGATACTGATCAGGGAACCGATACATTTTTTCAAGGCTCTTTTTCCGTTACTCAACTTATTATCCAAGGCGCTCGACAGCAGTCTAAGCATTTTCTGAGCGGGTTGCGTGTTCTCGGCGTCAATGTAAACGGGAACCAGTTTTTCTTGAACTGTAATCGTCGTTTTCACTACATTCACCTCATTTATACTTTATCCTGATTTTATTATAAACTTGCTTCCTTAAAAACATATTAAAAAACGATTAAATTTCTTCGTAAACGTTACTATTTTAAAAGTTTTTTTGAAAAGTCGCGAGTTCCCTCCTTTTTTCGTCGACCGGCAGCGTGCGTCCGTTTAATTTACTACTTGTTTACCCGGAGCGTCCTATTTATGAAAACCTTTTTACGTGAATTTTTGCTTGATTTTCAAAAAAATAATGAAACCGTCGAAAATGATTAAATCCCGAAGTCTTTGGGGTAATGAATACTCTGATTGGGCAGCCGTCTAACTGCCCCAATAACGGATCGACTCAACCGTATACAACGAATCGATAATCAAAGGAGTGTATCTCTATGTCGGCACCACGTTTTGAAGGCAGAACCGTTATCGTTACCGGCGCGGGTTCCGGCATCGGCCGGGCGGCGGCGCTCAAATTTGCGGAAGAAGGCGCCAATGTCGGATTGTTCGATCTGGATGCCGAGCGGGCTGAAAGCGTTCGCGGAGAATTGGAAGCGATTCGCGCCGGTTCAGGTTTCGTCCGCACGCTGGACGTTTCCGATACAGAAGCTATGGCCGACGCGTACCAGGCGGTGAACGATCGTTTTGGCGGACTGGATGCCGTGTTTGCAAACGCCGGCATTAACGGGGCAAAAGGACCTATTGAACATATGGAGCTTGCCGAATTCCAGAAAACGATCGATGTGAACTTGGGCGGAATGTTCCTCTCCGTCAAACTGGCTATTCCTTATATGAAACAAAGAGGCGGAGGAAGTATTGTCATTACAAGTTCCGTAAACGGCAACACCCGTTTCTCGAGCATCGGCATGTCTCCGTACAGCACCTCCAAAGCCGGACAAGTCGCATTTGCCAAAATGGCTGCGCTGGAACTTGCCCGCTACCGGATTCGGGTCAATACGATCTGTCCGGGTGCGATCTCGACCAATATCGACGAAACGACCGAAGAAAACGGACGGATGGACGAAATTGCGATTCCGCTCGAGTTCCCACGCGGCGGCGATCACCCGCTGGCCGGAAGTCACGGACAGCCCGAAGAAGTCGCCGACTTGGCCGTGTATCTCGCTTCTTCGGAAGCGCGTCATGTGACGGGAGCCTCTATCACCGTAGACGGCGGAGAATCTCTGCTGTTCTGAGCCCACAATCCCTGAACAGCCGAGCGGGATGCAAACCTGTTGATCCCAAGCCTGCAAATGCGGCAGCTGCGCCGAAGATTTAGGCAGCGGGGCAGGCAGCTCCGGCTTCGAAAGACCCGGCGGACAGAATCCACTTCTGTCCGCCGGGTCGTTTTGGCTTTTCGTTGTTCGGTTTGTTTCACGGAATCAGTTATAATGAAGCAGCGGAAAGAAAAGCTGAAGATCCGGGAGGGAACAAACATGGGTTGGTTATCGTGGTTGGCGGAGCAGAAAATCGAAGAAGCGGTTCGCCGCGGGGAATTCGACGACCTGCCGGGCAGCGGCAGGCCGATCGTGCCGGAAGATTTGTCCGGCGTGCCCGAAGAGCTCCGGGTTCCGTACCGGATTCTCAAGAACGCCGGTATGCTGCCGGAAGAGCTGCAGCTGCGCAAAGAATGTCTGGAGCTTGAAGATCTGCTCGCGGTCTGCGCATCCGGCGGCGAGAAGCAGACGCTGGAAAGCCGCTTGACGGCCAAAAAGCTGAAGCTGCGAATGGTGGAAGAACAGCGCGGCTGGAGCGGCGGAGCGTACGAGCAGTACGCCGACAAGATTCGGGGCCGGCTGGAAGGCAGCTAAAAGTCCTATCCATCAAAAGCGCCCCCGCATACGCGGGAGCGCTTCGACTTCATAAATAAACGGAACCCCGGGCTTTTCGGCGGGGAATTCCGTTCTCAGATTTCGGGAACATCGACGATCACCGCTTTGCGCGGAATACGCGACAGATCGAAAATAGGGACGAGTTCAGCGGCGGAAATCGGCTCGGGCCGGTCGATAAGACCGCTGATATGGGCCAGCCAGCCGACAAGCCTCTCCGGAGACGTCCCGCGTTCGCGAAAAGCGGAGATGGCGATACCGCCGTGGCGCTTGGCCAGACGTTTGCCGTCCGGCCCGTTGAGCAGCGGAACATGCAGGAATTCGGGGACGGGAAGTCCCAGGGTCTCGTCGAGCAGGATCTGTCTGGGTGTGGAATCCAGCAGATCGCGTCCGCGCAGAACGTCGGTAATCTTCATATCCGCATCGTCCACGACGACGGACAGCTGATACGAATGCAGACCGTCCGCGCGGCGTACAATAAAGTCGCCGCCGCTGCCCGAAGGAAACAGCTGCGGCCCGGCGATGCCGTCGACAAAACGGATCTCCCGGTTTGCCGGCAGCGCGAAGCGCAGGGAAGGCGCTTTGCGCTGCGCTTTCTCGGCTCGTTCGGCCGGCTCAAGATGCCGGCAGGTGCCGGGATAAACGGGTCCTTCGGCGCTTAAGCCGTGCGGTGCGCTGGCGGCGCCCAGAATGTCGGCGCGGCTGCAGTAACAGGGATACACGGCTCCCGAAGCTTCCAACCTGCGGAGCGCATCGTCGTAGCGCTCCAGACGCTCGCTCTGGGTATACGGCGAGCAAGGACCGCCTACATCGGGGCCCTCGTCCCAATCCAGGCCGAGCCAGCGCAGATCGAGCAGCGCCAGTTCGGCCCATTTGGCGCGGGAGCGTTCCGTATCGATATCTTCCATGCGAAGAACGAAGGTTCCGCCGAGCGATCGCATATGAAGCCAGGCGAGCAGGGCGGTGCGTGCATTGCCCAAGTGCATTTTGCCGGAAGGGGTTGGCGCAAATCGTCCGCGTCTCATGGTTTCTCACTTCCTTGGAATCTGAATAGGGTCTGCGGCCATTCGCAGTCCTGCTTGTTTAGCATAACGCCGGCCGAGAGGGTCTGGCAAGGCCGCGGCAGTCCGCTGACGGATTGCCGAGAGACGACAGAAACGGAGTGGAATATCATGCATAACGAATATCGAAGCCTCCGGGGCGAAGGCGGAAAAGAAAGCGGCCGTTTGGCGGGAACTTCCGGCCTGCGCGAGCTGCCGGTCGACAGTGCGCTTCCCGAATTGAAAAAAAGTCTGGCGGCAAACCGTCCCGCCATTTTGATTGCCCAGCCGGGGGCGGGCAAGACGACCCGGGTTCCGCCGGCGCTGCTGGATGAACCCTGGCTGGAAGGGAAAAAGATCATTATGCTCGAGCCGCGCCGTCTGGCGGCCGTCTCGGCCGCCGATTATATCTCCGAATCCCTGGGCGAGAAGACGGGCGCAACGGTCGGCTACCGGATTGCCCTGGACAGCAGATCGGGGCGGCACACCCGAATCGAAGTGGTGACCGAAGGCATTCTGACCCGTATGCTCCAGTCCGACCCTTCGCTGGAAGACGTAGGCCTTGTGATCTTCGACGAGTTTCACGAACGGAATCTGCAGGCCGATCTCGGATTGGCCCTGGCCCTCCAGAGCCGCACGGTGCTGCGCGAGGATCTGCGGATTCTGATCATGTCGGCGACGATCGACCCGGAACCGGTCTCCCGGGTGCTGGGCGGAGCCGATTTGATCCGCAGCGAAGGCCGGGTATATCCGGTCCGGACGGTGCATCTGGGTTCGGCGCGCGCTGTGCCGCTTGAGCGCAGGACCGTGCAGGCCGTCCGCCGGGCCTGGGACGAGACGGACGGGGGAATTCTGGTATTCCTGCCCGGTGTGCGCGAGATCATGCGCGTACGCGAAGAACTGCTTCGCGGCGGCGGACTGCACGGAGCGGAGCTGCTGCCGCTGCACGGCGGACTGGGCCGCGAAGAGCAGCGCAGGGCCGTTCGGGCTTCCGCCGAAGGCCGGCGGAAGATCGTGCTCTCGACCACGCTGGCCGAGTCCAGCATCACGGTCGAGGGAGTGACAGCCGTCGTGGACAGCGGCCTGATCCGTACGCAGGAGTTCTCGCCGCGGACCGGCATGTCGCGCCTTGTCACGATGACCGAATCGCTGGAGTCGGCGGATCAGCGGCGGGGACGTGCGGGGCGGACCGCACCCGGTTTCTGCTACCGGCTGTGGAGTCAGGAAGAAGAAAGCGGGATGCCCGAAGCCCGCGTGCCCGAGATTCTGCAAAGCGATCTGACGCCGCTTGCACTCGAGCTGGCCGCCTGGGGAGTGCGCGACCCGCGGGAGCTCGATTGGATCGACCCGCCGCCGGAAGCGGGCTACGCGGAAGCGCAGAATCTGCTGCGCCGCCTGCATGCCCTCGGCGAAAACGGCGCGATTACGGACGAAGGACGCGCGATGAGCGAATTGGGCGTGCATCCCCGGCTGGCTCGCATGATCCGCCGCGCCTCCGGCTTGGGATTGGGTCCGCTGGCCTGCGACTTGGCTGCGCTGCTGCAGGAGCAGTCTTCTTCGCCTTCGCAGCGCAGCGGGGGCGTAACAGACGCCGTCTCGCTGCTTCCGCGGCTCCAGGCACTGGGCGCCGCTGCCGCAGGCGTATCGTCCGCGCTGCGGACGCCGGAAGACCGCGCAGCGGAGCGTGCGTCGCGGCTGCGCCGGATCGCCGGACTTCCCTCCGGTCCGGCGGGTGACACCGGCCCCGCGGGGATTCTGCTCGCCTATGCCTTCCCGGACCGGGTCGGCCGGCGGCGGGGCGCAGGCCGCTTTCTGCTCAGCGGCGGACGCGGCGCGTTCGTACCCGAGCGCGAGCTGATCTCGCGCGAAGAGTATCTGGTCGCCGCCGATATCGACGACCGGGGGGCCGAAGGCCAGATCTGGCTTGCGGCTCCGCTTGATCCCGAAGAAGTGGAGCGGTTTGCGGCCGAGGAAGGAACGGAAGAGATTCGAGTCGAATGGGACAGCGAACGCGAAGCCGTCTCGGCGCTTCGGATCCGGCGAATCGGTGCCGTCGTCCTGCAGTCCGTGCAGGCTTCTTCGCCCGATGCGGAAGCCGTCGCCGCGGCGCTGCTCGCCGGTATCCGCGGCAGCCAGGGAAGGCTGCTTCCCTGGAGCAGGGACGCGCGCGAGCTTCAGCACCGCATGATGTTCATGCATCTGGCCGATCGGGAGTTCCCGGCTTCGGACGACACGGCACTGCTGGAGGAAATGGAAGAGTGGCTGCTGCCCTATGTTTCGGGCATACGCAGTGCGGCGCAGCTGCGCAAGCTGAATCTGGTGCAGCTGCTGGAACAGAGGCTGACCTGGGAGCAGCGCCGGACGCTCGAAGCCGAAGCGCCAACCCGTCTGAGCGTGCCAAGCGGGTCGCGGATCGCGGTGGATTACAGCGATCCCGAACGACCGTATATGGCGGTGCGTCTGCAGGAAATGTTCGGGCAGAGCGAGACACCCCGTATCGGACGAGGGCGGATTCCGATTACGGTGCAGCTGCTGTCTCCGGCTCGCCGGCCGGTACAGATTACGTCCGACCTGGCGAACTTCTGGAAAGAAACGTATTTCGAAGTTAAAAAAGATTTGAAAGGCCGTTATCCCAAACATTATTGGCCGGACGATCCCAACGGTGCGGAAGCGACGCGTCACGTGCGCCCCAAGCGATAAGTTTGAACATCCGCGCGAATAAAGTTTTTCTTTTCCCATACCTCTTGGAGCCTTGAACGTTCATCGAAGTTTCGGACCGCCGGGGAAGGGTAAATAAAAAGCAAGCACAAATCCCAATTCAGCTTTGAAGGAGGATTTTAACGATGTCCAAGAAAATTGTAGGGGTATTCGAAAACGAACGGGAAGCTTCGCAGGCGATTCAGAACCTGCAGCGGCAGGGGTTCACTTCCGAAGAAATTTCGGTGGTGGCCAAAGATCGTGACGACCTGAGAGCAATAGATGAACAAACCGGTACGAAAGCGCCGGAAGGATTGGCTGCGGGAGCGGCGACGGGCGGTGTGCTCGGCGGCGTTACGGGACTGCTGGCCGGCGTAGGCGCGCTGGCGATTCCGGGCATCGGTCCGATCCTGGCGGCAGGACCGCTTGCGGCCGCGCTCGCCGGTCTGGCGGTCGGAGCGGGAGCGGGCGGCCTCGTCGGCGGTCTGGTCGGCCTGGGAATTCCGGAGAACGAAGCGGAAGAATATCAGGAGCATCTGAACCGGGGCCATATTCTGGTGCTGGTTGACGAAGACAACCGCAGCCGCACCGTATACGATTCGTTCCGGGAAAACCGTTCCGTCAATGCGGACCGTTATCATTTGACGGAAGAAGGGTACGGTAACGAAATGCATACCGGAGGTTCCGTCAATCCGCAGATGGATACGACAAACCAGACGGCGGGCATGAACGACCGGGACCTGATCCGCGAAGACGAGCGGCTGCGTTCTTTGGACGATTCGCCGAACACGCTGCCTCCTCGCGGAGACCGCAGACTGTAACCGTATTTGGCCAAAAGTGTTGCGTGTAGCGACAAGCATGCGAATAAGCAGGCAGAGGGGAAGCGCCGTCGGCGCTTTCCCTTTTTTATGACGCTAAGCTTGGAGCTAACCCAATCAAATTCATTTCATTATATGAAAAATTCACAATAAAAAATCGTCAAAAACAGGGTCAAAAGGTGTGCAAGCCCGCAAAGTCGACTATAATGGAAGGGAACAAGCGTTCACCCGAAAAGGAGGAAGATCCGATGGCCTTCATGATCGCCCAACGGGCATTCATCAAACTGTACCTGATCACCATGGTCGAACAGCAGCGCGGATACGGCTACCAAATGCTCGAGGAGATGAAGGAGAGCTTCAAGTCCTTCGGGTACGTCCCTCCCCAGAGCGAAATTTACCGTGCGCTGCACGAACTGGTGCACGAAGGTGTCTTTTATCGTACCAAGCAGCTCAAAGGCAGCGATCCGCGTGTCGATTTTCAGGAAATCGTGCTGTACCATTTTACCGACGACGGACCCGAGAAAGCGAAGCTGTACAAAAAGCAGGTCAAAACGGATCTGGATCGCTGTCTGGGGATGTTGAACAAGGCTGCGGAAGACAATTACGGAACTTGATTCTGCTTGAAGCCGGCGGTTCGGTCTGCCAAACGAAAAAGGATAGGGGGTAAAATACCCCCTCAACGTGTCGAGAAAGTCTAATCCTAAATGAAGCGAGGAGGCGAAGGGAGAAATTCAGTGTAGGAACGACAGTGTTC
>NZ_JAAZWC010000038.1 GCF_013185195.1 Saccharibacillus qingshengii | reverse complement strand
CCCCTCGAAAACCCGCTTGAAACATACGTGTTTCCGATGAACGCAAACCTTAGATTTAATTCGGTCAAGGTACTAGTTGATCGAATACGTAATCGAAGCTTTGACAAATTCGCGGAACAGCGGCTGGGGACGGTTCGGTCTGGAAGTGAATTCCGGATGGAACTGTACCGCCAGGAACCAAGGATGGTTCGGCAGTTCGACGATTTCAACCAGACGGCCGTCCGGCGAAGTGCCGGAGATGACCAGACCGGCCGCTTCGATCTGTTCGCGGTAAGCGTTGTTGAACTCGTACCGGTGACGGTGTCTTTCGTAGACCAGCTCGTCGTCGTAGCACTGCATGGCGAGGGATCCTTCCACCAGTTTGCACGGATACAGGCCCAGACGCATCGTGCCGCCCAGATCTTCGATGTCTTTTTGTTCCGGCAGCAGATCGATCACCGGGAATGTCGTAGTCGGATCGATCTCCGAGCTGTTTGCACCTTCCATGTTGGCCAGAGCGCGCGCGTATTCGATGACCGAAACCTGCATACCGAGGCAGATGCCGAAGAACGGAACGTTGTTCTCGCGTGCATAACGGATCGCCGTAATCTTGCCTTCGATCCCCCGGTCGCCGAATCCGCCCGGAACCAGAATGCCTCCGAGGCCGCCAAGCATGTCTTCGACGTTCTCTTCGGTTACTTCTTCGGCATCGACCCAACGGATCTTCACATCCGCATTGGCATCGAAGCCGGCATGGGCCAGCGATTCGACAACGCTCAAATAAGCGTCGTGCAGCGCAACGTATTTGCCGACAATCGCGATTTCGACCGTTTTTTCCAGTTTGCCGATCCGGTCGACGAGCGCTTCCCATTCCGTCATGTCCGGCTGCGGCGTGTCGAGCTTAAGATGCTTGACGACGATCTCGTCCAGGCCTTCGGCACGCAGATTCAACGGAACTTCGTACAGCGTCGCCGCATCGCGGCATTCCACCACGGCGTCTTTGTCCAGATCGCAGAACAGTCCGATCTTCGCTTTGGTGTCTTCGGACAGTTCGTGCTCCGTACGGCACACGATCACGTTCGGCTGAATCCCGATGCTGCGCAGTTCCTTGACACTGTGTTGGGTCGGCTTGGTTTTGATCTCGCCGGCTGCTTTAATGTAAGGAATCAGCGTCACGTGAATGTACATCACGTTGTCGCGGCCTACGTCGCTGCGAAGCTGACGGATCGATTCGAGGAACGGCAAACTCTCGATGTCGCCTACCGTACCACCGATTTCGGTGATGACGACATCGGAACCGGACTCTCGGCCGGCACGCATGATGCGTTCCTTGATTTCGTTCGTGATATGCGGGATAACCTGTACCGTGCCGCCCAGGTATTCGCCCCGGCGCTCTTTGCTGATTACCGAAGAATAGACTTTGCCGGTCGTTACGTTGCTGTTCTTCGAAAGGTTGATATCGATGAAACGTTCATAGTGTCCGAGGTCAAGGTCCGTTTCCGCGCCGTCGTCCGTGACGAACACTTCACCGTGCTGATACGGACTCATCGTTCCCGGGTCCACGTTGATGTATGGATCGAACTTCTGGATGGTCACTTTCAGTCCTCTGTTTTTGAGAAGCCTGCCGAGCGACGCGGCCGTGATGCCTTTGCCAAGCGAAGACACAACCCCGCCCGTTACGAAGATATACTTGGTCACTGTAAAAAACCCCCTGTACTGTAATGATATTTAAATTGCAAACGTTCCGGCGCATCGGGTCTAGCAAATCGGATGGCTGTGCGTATGGAAAATATCCTATAAAAAACAAAAAAAGTGACACCCGTGTCCACGGGGCACTTTTATCGCTTTTTCCATATAAGTCCGTACCTAAATCAAAAGCCCAAGCAATAGTTTACCTTCTGGCCGGAGGGCTGTCAAGCACGGAAAACGGGCTCTTTCGTTCCGTTCGCTATGCCGCTCCGGGTCCGTGAAAAAGAGATTCCAAGGAAGAGTACGACAGCGAAATAGCGCTTAGCTTTTTTCTTCGCCTTCGAACTCCTCTTCTTCTTCCTCTTCCTCTTCCTCTTCTTCCATCTCTTCGCCTTCGATCTCTTCTTCTTCGTCTTCGATCTCGTCGTCGACGATTACGTCTTCGTCCGCGTCTTCTTCGTCGGCATCGAACAGATCGTCGTCTTCGTCCTCATCGGCCGAATCGAAAGCTTCTTCGTCCGGACTGAATACGGCTTCGTCTTCCAGATCGTCGTCGTCTTCGTCGTTGATGATACGCGGACGTTTCGTACCCAGAATCGGATCTTCGGATTTCTCCAGCGGATACCAGCGTTTCAGACCCCACAGGTTGGTGCCTACGCAGGCAAAACGGCCATCGATATTGATTTCCGTATACAGCTGGGCAATCATATTCTGGGCTTCTGCCTGAGTGAGGCCGCGGTGACGCGCCACTTCTTTCATCAGGTCCGGGTAATAGTAAGGCTCGTTGGCTTTCTTCAAAATCAAGAACGCCAAATCGACCATCGGCATTTCGCGAATCTTCTCGGTATCGATCGACAATTCAATCGGTGCAGGTGTCAAATGGACACTTCCTCTCAAAACATAATGCAACTCGGATCAAACAAAAAAAGTCAACATAAGTAAAACGCATTCGCGCGTAAAAAGCAAGGCGGCCGAACGATTTTCCGGCGGTCGCCTAAAAAGACATCGGAATCTCCGGATTTCGCAGCCGTTAGGCAGCCTTGGCAGCCTGTCCGAAAAACGCGCCGGCCGCCAAGGCTGCAGCGGACGTTACATCCGATCCGGTGCCGATACCCCGATAAGCCGCAGCACATTCGCGATCACGGTGCGAATCGCACCGAGCAGCGCCAGACGGGCCTGGGTCAGCGCGTCGTCTTCCGTAATAAAGCGTTCCGCTTTGTAGTAGCTGTGAAGCATGGCGGCCACTTCGTACACGTAACGGGTCAAACGGTGCGGCGCATAGCCTTCGGCGGTGATACGGATCTCTTCCGGCAGCTCGCCGATCTTGCGAAGCAGATCATATTCGTGCGGAGCCGTCAGCTTGCTCAGGTCGACCTGATCGAGCGGCAGCACCGTTACGTTCTTCTCTTCGGCCTGACGGAAAATACTGCAGATGCGCGCATGCGCGTACTGTACGTAGAAGGCCGGGTTCTCGTTCGATGTCGAAACCGCAAGGTCCATATCGAAGTCCAGGTGCGAATCCATGCTGCGCATCGTGAAGAAGTAACGCATCGGATCGATGCCCACTTCGTCCATCAGCTCTTCCATCGTAACGGCTTTGCCGGTCCGCTTGGACATCTTGACCTTCTCGCCGCCCTGGAACAGGCTGACCATCTGCGCGATCAGTACGATCAGCTTCTCGGGATCGTTGCCGAGTCCCTGCATGGCGGCTTTCATCCGCGGAATGTATCCGTGGTGATCGGCGCCCCAGATATTCATGACCTTGTCGAAACCGCGGGCGTACTTGTCGCGGTGATAAGCGATATCCGGTGTCAGATAGGTGTAGGTGCCGTCATTCTTGATCAGCACACGGTCTTTGTCGTCGCCGTATTTGGTCGTTCGGAGCCAGGTGGCCCCGTCGAGTTCATAGACTTCGTCGCGGCCGCGCAGTTCGTCGAGCGCATCCAGCACCTGTCCGTTCTCGTACAGGGAAGTTTCGCTGAAGAAGACGTCGAAGTGCACCCGGAAACGGTCGAGGTCGCGGCGGATCTTCTGCATTTCCTTTTCCAGTCCGTAGGTGCGCAGATACTCCATCCGTTCGCTCTGGCTCATCGACACCAGGCGATCGCCTTCAAGTTCGACCAATTCCTTGGCAAAACCTTTGATATCCTCGCCGTAATATCCGTCTTCGGGCATCTGCGCATCCTGGCCCAGTTCCTGAAGATAGCGGGCTTCGATCGAGACGCACAGGTTCATGACCTGGTTGCCGGCATCGTTGATGTAGTATTCGCGTGTTACGCCGTACCCGGCGAAGTCGAGTACGTTGCAGAGCGCATCACCAACGGCCGCTCCGCGGGCATGGCCCAGATGCAGGCTGCCGGTCGGGTTCGCGCTGACGAATTCGAGCTGGACGCGCTTGCCTTTGCCGTCTTCGATCCGTCCGTAGTTCTCGCCCTGCGCATGAATCGTGCCGACGACCGGATACAGATAGCTCTTGTTGAGCGTAAAGTTGATGAAGCCCGGTCCGGCGATCTCGGTACGTTCGATCCCGGCCGATTCGCGGTCCAGGTTCTCGAGGATCGCTTCGGCGATCGCACGCGGGTTCTTCTTGGCGAGACGGGTCAGCTGCATCGCCGCATTGGTGGACAAATCGCCGTGGGTCTTGTCTTTGGGTACCTCCAGCGCAATGTCCGGAATATCGGCTTCGGCCACAAGGCCGGATTTGGCAATCGCCTGAGCGACAGCTGTTCTGACGGTATTTTCAAGCTGTTCGAGCGGGTTAATCGTCATGTCGGTTGACTTCCTCCTGTATGGTTAAGCTAACGGCAAACTGGCCCGAGATGGCATCATGGACTTCCAATTCGTACGCCCAAAAAATCTCTCCCGCCGAACCTTCCATGCGTATGCTCAGCTCCCGGGTATGGGTAACCAGCGTAAAACGCGTGTAAGGCGAACGGTAAAAACCAGGCAGACTGCTTCCTAGGCGGAAGGACTGCTCCGATTCGACCTCGCCGTGGCGGATGACTTTCAATTCTTCCTGCGTGATCTTGAGCAGCGTCCGTACGCTTCCCGGATTTCCGCTTGCACCCGGCTCCTCATAACGAAGATACAAGGCTTTGTCTTTCCGAAAAAGCTGCCCGGCGAGCGTCTGCTCGACCGTTTCTTCGCCTTGCCTGCTGTTGATTGTAATCAGGACGCGGCTCGTATCTGACATAACGCTTCCGCTCCAATCCGTTTAATGAAGATTTCTTCTATAGTACTATAGCATATTCCGTTATTCGGACCTAGTACCTTGACCGAATCAAATCTGGGGTTTGCGTTCATCGGAAACACGCACGGTTCAAGCGGGTTTTCGAGGGGCGTAACCTAACCTCTTTATCGGTCAAGGGACTAGTACCTTGACCGAATTAAATCTAAGGTTTGCGTTCATCGGAAACACGTATGTTTCAAGCGGGTTTTCGAGGGGCGTAACCTAACATCATTATCGGTCAAGGTACTAGTGCTTGCCACGAGTACAAACAGTCCTTGGGCAAAAAAAGGCCGACTTCCGCGTTTCTGGCGAAAGCATGCGGTCTCGGCCCGGGTTTACGCGTGCCGCGGACGTTTATTAAAATAAAGAAGAATCCGATGAAAGCCTACCGGAATCCGCGAAAAGGAGGTATCCCGATGCAGTCCCTCACGCCGAATCCAACGCCGGGCGGCTTCCGCCCCCTCCCGGCTTCCCTGTTCGCCTCGACCGCGCTTGAAGCGTCTCCGCGGCTGCTGGGCCAGACGTTGGTACGCCGCACCGAATTCGGAGAGATCCGCAGCCGGATTATCGAGACGGAGAGTTACGGCGGTATCGAAGACAAAGGCAGCCATGCCTACGGCGGCCGGCGAACCCCCCGCACGGAGATCATGTTCGGAACCGGGGGACCGGCCTATATCTATCTGATCTACGGCATGTACCACTGCCTGAACGTCGTCACGGGAGAAAAAGACAACCCGCAGGCCGTGCTGATCCGAGCCGTGGAGCCGCTCACCGAAGAAGACGAGCGGCGCATGCGCTTTTTCCGCAGGATCAAATCGAAGAAAGCGTCCGATCTGTCCAGCGGACCGGGCAAGCTGTGCCGGGCGCTGGATATCGACAAATCGCTCAACGGCTGCCGCCTGACCGTACCGACCAGCCCGCTGTATCTTGAAGCCGGCGACGATCCCGCTTCGCTGAAGATCATGTGCGGTCCGCGTATCAATATCGACTATGCGGAAGAATATGCGGCCGAACCTTGGCGCTTTTTGATTAAAGACCATCCGTACGTCTCGATCCACGACAAGACCCATCCGCCGAAGCGATTTTATTTGTAAAAAAAGCGCCGGTCCCGCAAAGGGATCGGCGCTTCTTCGTCATTTAGGCAAAAATACGATAACAGGCAGGGCGATTAAACGCTCAGGGCTTCCTTGAGCTCTTCCGGCGAACGGTTCCACCATTCTTCGTTGTGCGCCGTCAGCAGCGTCTTGAGCGCCGTCTTGGCTCCGTCGTCCATTTCACCGAGCATAATCTTGCGCTTGATCGCATAATCGAGTTTGTTTACGTGATCGGCCAGAATCTTGAAGCCTCGCTTGGTTTCGCTGTTGATCCACATCTCGCAGGCCGTCGCTCCGGCATAGCTTCCGCCTTCTTCCGTCTTGTCCACCGCCACCCAGACCAGCCATACGCGGCGTCCGCCTTCGGCATCCATGCGCTCGGCGGTAAACTTGATACCCCGCTCCACTTTGCTCTTCGCGTGCATGGCGCCTACATCGATCTTGGCTTCGCCTTCGTCTATGATAATCGGGGATACATTGTTTAAGTTAATGGCGCCGGTACCGAAACCCTTATGTTTGCTGCTCTTTTGGCTGCTGCTGATGATGTTGAGCCCAAGCTGTTTTTTACCTGTCTGATTGTCTTCCATGGCGGGAGTCCGCACCCCTTTCGGCGATTAAATTCATCCAAATTCTTGCAAAAAATTAATCTTTTTTCATGAAACTCTTCATCTTCTTCTATTCTATCCGATAAAAAGACGAAAGCAAAACAAAACACCCGGGTCCCTATTTGATAAACCGCAGGGTAAAGTCGCTTAAAAGCCTCTCGGAAGATAGGAAGCTTCGTAAATTTATGTGAACATTCTCTTTTTTAACTTTCGCAAAACCGCATAGCCGCGCGGTTTGCACGTTTTGATGGAAGGTCCGCGTCAAACACGCATCAAAACAATGTTAAATAAAGGTTTGCCAACGGCTAAGTCCTTTGCTACAATGTGTTTTGTGAGTAGTAACAACTTTGTAAACTTTGATTGAAGCCATAGAAATTGCGCATTTTGACAACGACGGAAGAATATCCGAAGCTTTATCGGTGCAAACCAAGATCTGAGCCTAATTCAGGCACCGGGAAGCGGGGGAACCAGTTATGGGTGAATTGACTTCGCAACGAAGGAGTCATAGGGGGACCTTCTCAACCGAATCCTTAAGCTAACCTCGCAGGCAAACATGGAAGGGGTACAATGTCTTTGAAGAAGAAGCTGACAGCCGCAGTAATGGGTCTCGCTATCGCCTTTAGCGTAGCAAGCGCAGGAAATGCTCATGCAGACTCCCAATTGGACAACGTAATCGACTCTGTAGTTGGAACACCTTATCGCACAGCAGGAACTACACCTAACGGCTTTGACTGCTCGGGATTCACAAGTTATGTCTTCGACAAACTCAAAATCAACCTGCCGCGCCAATCTTCTTCGCAGTACAGCGCCGGTTCCAAAGTTGACAAGAGCGACCTGCGTGCGGGAGATCTGGTATTCTTCAACACGAACGGCCGGGGCATTTCCCATGTGGGCATCTATGTAGGCAACGGCAAATTCGCCCATTCGTCGTCTTCGAACGGAGTTCGCTACGACAGCCTGGGCTCGAGTTATTATGCCGAACGTTACGTTGGAGCCGCTCGCGTCATGAGCACATCCACGTATTCGTCCCTTGCCAGCAACTAAAATCGAATTCTTTCTAGGATCCTACAGATCCGTTCCATAACTTTATCTATGAATTCTGAAGCCGTATTGGATGAGTGCAATCATCCGATGCGGTTTTTTCATGTGTTCGGTGGATCGAAATCCTGTTTCATTTCTCTTTTAAACGGTTGTAAGCTTGAAAAGGTTTCAAATGCCGTGTAAATCTTGTCTTACAAAATATTACCCGCGAGCGGAACGCTTAAACGCATTCTCCCATTTTATTGGGCATCTTTTATATGAAGGAGACGAACGACTATGCACGCGCAGCCTTTCGAAGTTCATCCGATGACCGAGCGGGAAGCGGAAGCCGTCTGCGGTTGGCAGTACGACTTCCCCTATGATATCTACGGCTGGATGCCCTGGGAAGAAGTCAAACAGCTCGGGATCGAATTCGGCGATCCCGAGCTGCGCGAACAGCAGTATGTGACAGTCTATCAAGGCGAGGATCTGTGCGGGTTTGCCCAGCTCTTCCCGCTCGGCGGCACAACTCGCCTCGGCATCGGCATGCGCCCCGATCTGTGCGGCCGCGGGACGGGTCCGGAGTTTGTCCGCGCCGTTACGGCAGAAGCCCTGCGGCGCATTCCCGGCCAGGAGATCGACCTGGAGGTGCTCACCTGGAATCAGCGCGCGATCAAAGCCTACCGTAAAGCCGGCTTTCATATCACCGATCTGTACGAACGGATGACACCGGGCGGCATGAAGCCGTTCTACTGCATGGTCTACGAGGAGCCGGCGGAGTAGATCCGGCTCCTCGCACAGACGAACCCGGCGGCACCGATACCCGATCATGGTCGCGCGCCCAATTGAGCGGCACAGACCGCCTGGTTGGCTTTGCCGCCCGGAAGCAGATGCCTGGACGTCCCCCAGCCGCGTCTCGCCCTGATCGGGCATACACCCGCTTTCCATGACTACATCCCTATTCAAAAAGCCGGCGCACCACGATTCGCGGTGCGCCGGCTTTTTGGGCTCATCCAAGGCAGATTCTGTGCGTTTCCTTCCACGATGCCCCCGCTTCTTCGGATCAAATCAGATCAAAGGCACAAAGGTCATCTGCTTGTCTCCGATCAGTACGTTGATCCGATGAAGATCCGCATCGTGGATCACGACCGCGCTGCCTACACCGATCGACGGCTGGGTGCCCAGTCCATAGAACAGATCTTCCGCCAGCGCTTCCTGGACTTCGAGACGGTCTTCCGTTCCCATACGTTCCCAGTCTTCCGAATCCATTTCGAAGAACAAATAACTGTCCGGAATCAATGAGACCGCTTTCGTCAAATCCTGCAGGATATCCCCGTAATCTCTTCCGTGTTTAACTCCCATTGCTTCTGCTCCTTTTTTTGTACATTATTGTGAACCGGCTATCTTATTTTCATTATAGCGCAATTTATCTCTTAAAAAAAAAGCTCCCCTTGTCGATAAAAAACATATCGAGCCATAGGGTGTTTTTAGTCGAAAATCGCCTGACGATGCCGTTGTCCGAATATTTGGACTGTTGAACAGGTTTCGCTTCATCGAATGCGTACCATCCGGCAGTCCCGTTTGAAGCTCGTACGAGAAGGTCGCCTACGTTTTCCGTTTTGTTTCTTGCAGTTCGCAAAGGCCAGGGATGGCCGTGCTTATGAAGTTTTATATTCTCATGGATGAGGTGCTTACATGGAATTATCGTCTCTTATCGGTCTGGTTCTCGCTCTGGTTTCCATTTTTGTCGGCATGATTTTGAAAGGTGCTCCGTTGGGTGCCCTGATGGTGCCGGCGGCCTATCTTATCATTATTGGAGGTACCGTTTCAACCATATTCGTCGGTTTCCCGATGAGTGACCTGAAAAATTTCCCGAAGCTCGTCAAGATCTTTCTGTTCAAACCCAAATTGATCGACAAGCCCGAGCTGGTTGGCATGTTTATGGATTGGGCATCGATCACGCGGCGCGAAGGCCTGCTGGCGCTCGAGTCCAAAGTTGACGAAATCGATGACGACTTCCTGCGCAACGGGATGCGGATGATCATCGACGGCAACGATCAGGAGTTTGTCAGCGATGTGCTGATGGAAGATATTCATGCTATGGAAGAACGTCACCGCGTAGGCGCGCAGATCTTCTCCCAGGCGGGCATGTATGCTCCGACGCTCGGCGTTCTCGGCGCCGTAGTCGGTCTGATTGCCGCATTGGGCGAACTTGAAGACATGAACAAACTGGCCCACGCCATCGCCGCAGCGTTCATTGCCACCCTGCTCGGTATCTTTGTCGGCTATGTTGTGGCCCACCCGATCTCCAACAAGCTTAAACGGATCTCCAAGAAAGAAGTGGAAGTTCGTATGATGATGGTTGAAGGTCTGCTGTCCATTCAATCGGGCGTATCGACTATTGCCATCAATCAAAAACTTGCCGTATTCCTGACTCCTACGGAACGCAAGAAATTAGAAGAAAAGGGAGGCGCTTCGGGTGGCCAAGAAAGCTAGACCGGAACACCACGAAGAACATGCCGACGAGAGTTGGCTTCTTCCTTATTCCGACCTTATGACCCTGCTGCTCGCTCTGTTCATCGTCTTGTATGCCATGAGTTCGGCCAATGTCAGCAAATTCGAAGCCATGGCCGAAGCGTTCGACTCCGTGTTCAACGGAGGTAAGAGTATTATGGATTACACCTCTACTACGGAAGACAGCAAAACGCAGGACGGGTCCAAAACCGTAGAGGAAATGGCCAAGGAGGCAGACATCACCACGGCCAAGAAGAAAGACACGGCTGATGAGACGCTCGCCAAATTGAAGAAAAAAGAACAGGAAGATCTGACCAAGCTGAAAAAGCAGCTGGACAGTTATATTACCAAAAACGGTCTCAGCACTCAACTGGAGACGAATCTCAATCAGTCGCAGCTCCAGATCACGATCAGCGACAAAGCGCTGTTCGCTTCCGGCGAATCCACGGTCAAACCGAATTCCCGTACCCTGGCAGCCGCGATTGCGAATATCCTCAAAAATTTCCCGGGTTACAACATTCAGGTTATCGGCCATACCGACAATATCCCGATCTCCAACAACGCATTTAAGTCCAACTGGGATCTCAGCTCGGGCCGGGCCAATAACTTCATGCAGGTGCTGCTCAAAAATCCGAATCTGGATCCGGTCCGCTTTACTTCGATCGCAGCAGGAGAGTATCATCCGGTTGCTTCGAATGCCACGGCTTCCGGCCGCGCGCAGAATCGCCGTGTTGAAGTTTCGATTATCCGGAACTATCAAGACGCGGAGAACAAGATCAGTGCAACAAATACCAAGTCGCCTTAATCCGATTTACCCTCTGCCTCTTTCTTCGGAAAGGGGCTTTATTTATCCACAGCCAATTCACAAATTCACAAAGTTCATGTAGAATATGTGCATAACCCTGTGGACTACTGCTTACTTATCCACAATTTTGTACACACCATGTTAACACCAGAATACTTGTTCGATGGATATCTCGTTTTCGGACAGAAGAAAGGGGCTTTATCGTTTTGGAATTCCCGGATCCTTACAGCCATGAATACTGGATGCGCTTTGCTATCGAAGAAGCCGAAAAAGCCAAAGCGATCGGCGAAGTCCCGATCGGCGCAATCCTGGTTCGAGGCGGAGAAATTATCGGTCGGGGCTACAATCTGCGGGAAACGACACATGACGCTACGGCGCACGCGGAGATGATTGCTATTCGGGAAGCCAGCGAACGGATCGGCGCCTGGCGGCTTCTCGACTGTACCCTTTACGTCACGCTTGAACCCTGTCCGATGTGCGCCGGTGCAATTGTACAAGGACGCGTGCCTTTGGTCGTCTACGGAACGCCGGATCCCAAAGCCGGATGTGCAGGCACGCTGATGAATCTGCTGCAGGAGCCCCGCTTCAACCATCGGACCGAACTGATCGAAGGTGTGCTGCAGGAAGAATGCGCGGCGATGCTGTCCGACTTTTTCCGCGATCTTCGCCGACGCATGAAAGAACGCAAAGCACTCCGCCAGGCAGAAGCCGAATACGCCGTAGAACTGTCCCCAACCGATCAGGAAATCGAATAAATCGATACACACCAAAAAGGCGGCCCTGGGGGCCGCCTTTTCTTGTTGAAACGGTTGGAGATCTTAGTAGTTCATGTTTTCCA
This sequence comes from Saccharibacillus qingshengii, assembly GCF_013185195.1. Lineage (GTDB taxonomy): Bacteria > Bacillota > Bacilli > Paenibacillales > Paenibacillaceae > Saccharibacillus > Saccharibacillus qingshengii. The sequence goes on along the minus strand of NZ_JAAZWC010000038.1, from coordinate 27,842 downwards.
GTTCGTCCATTGTGATTGTATCTGTTGGGATACCTACTTCGAACGTCTGTTTTTCGTTTACTTTGCTGTAAGTCGACGAACCGGTCAGGGACACTTTACCCGAAGTTTCGGATTCCGGATCCTGGAAGTTAACGTCCATCGTCATCTTCTGGTGAATCGGGAATTTGTCCGCATTCAGTGCCGTGTCGATCTGGAACGTGTTCACAGTCAGGTATTTTTTCATTTCTTCAAGATCTTTGTTCATTTGCTCGTTGTCCGTTGTGCTCAGTTCGCTTTTCGCGTCTTTGAGATCCTGTTCGGTCATGCCGAGCATTTCACGGTATTCCGGCGTATCCAGCGTTTCGATCACTTTCGGCAGGGCTACGTTAACCAGAGTCGTAATCGCGTCTTTTACATTGTCGTTCGTTACTTCGAAGCGAACAACGTCTTCCGCTTTTACGCCTTCAGGAAGTCCGGCATCGCCAGGAGCGATTTTCTTGAAGTATTTGCCTTCGTCAAAACTGTCCAGAACCGCTGCGCTCAGGTCCGCGCTCAGCTTCTGCGAGTTTTTCGGATCCAGCATAGCGTCATTGAATTCGGTTCCTTGTTCGGCTGCCAGTTCTTTCAGATCAAGTTCGATGAACTTGCCAACAATGTCCTGCGGCAGTGGGAGAATAGCAATGTTCGGAACTTTTACGTACATTTTTTCTTTGGTCATTACGATTGGAAGCTTGATCGTCATTTCCATGTCGCCTTTAAGTTTGACTTCGAGGTTCATTTCGGCCTGCATCGGGTCGCCTTGGTATACGGTCTTCATATTGAATTCCGCGCCTTTGAGCATGCTGACCACTTGGTTCACGCTTGCCGTGTCGGCACTGGACGGAGGAACCGTAACCGTCAGTTCATTCATGGTAAAGTTACTGTCCATTTGATAAGAAGTGACTGCTGCAGCGCTTGCTACCGAAGCTTTCAGCAGGGCTTTCGGTGTTGCTTCGGCTTTTGCAGCCGGGCTTGCCGCATTGTTACCGCAGCCGGACAATACGAGCGTACCAGCCATAACCAATGCGCCAAAACTTCCGAATAATTTTTTGTTCATGTTTTGTTCTCCCCTTTAGATCTGTATGTGTTTTAAATCGTCCTGTTACCCTCTTACCCCAACGGTTAAACATCGAAACTCTCAAACCCTTGAATTTCCATCTAATCGGCTTATGTTTCCGGACTCGTCTAAGTATACGTGAATCTGTTTCGAAAAGTTTCAAAATTCCAAAATCGGCCAATAAGCCTTATAAAAAAGACAGGTCCCAAGAACCATTCAGGCTCTTAAGTCCTGCCTTAATACCCTTTTATTAACAAGGATAATTAATGGATATCTTTTTTCTTGAAGCGGCCGCCTTTGACATCATGGATATTTCCGATAGCCAGAAAAGCTTTGTCGTCGAATTGATTCACGATCTCTTTGAGCTTGGCTTCTTCAAGCCGGGTAATCACGCAGAAAATGACTTTCTTCGGGTCTCCCGTAAATCCGCCCTCGCCAGCCAGATACGTGACTCCGCGTCCCAAACGGTCCAGAATCGCGTTGCCGATCTCGTCGATCTGATCGCTGATGATCCATACCGATTTGGATTCGTTCATTCCTTCAATAGTCACATCGATCATCTTATAGGCGATATAGTAGGCAAGAATCGAGAATAAAGCCTGGTCCCAACCGAATACAAAGCCTGCTCCGGATAAAATGAACAAGTTGACGAACATGACGATTTCCCCGACGGAAAAAGGCGTTTTGCGGGAAACCAGAATAGCGATAATCTCCGTTCCGTCGAGCGAACCGCCGTTGCGAATGACGATTCCCGTACCGACACCCAGAAAAATACCGCCGAACACAAAAGCAAGCAGGCTATCCGACACGAACGCCTCCACAGGGTGAAGCAGCACGGTACCGATCGAAAGAACCGTAATACCAAGCAGCGTGGATAAAGCAAAAGTCTTGCCGATCTGTTTATAACCGACAATAAGAAAAGGGAGGTTTAAGATAAATAGGAAAATACCGAGTTTCCAACCGCTGAGATAAGAGGCCATCACCGAAATGCCGGTAATTCCGCCGTCGGTGATCTCGTTTGGGACGAGGAAAAGCTCCAAAGCAACGGCAACCATCACTGCGCCGAAGACGATAAAAAAGGTTCTCGTTACAATTTGCTTAACCGTTCTTTTTCCATGTGCACGCGGTGCAGAAGGCTTGCGTGCCGGAGCCGGGGTTAGGGTTTCATTCATTATTCACTTTCCTTCCCTTGGATTGGATGCGGCTATAGGGTCTCTCCTTTACCGATAAATGGTCGCCGTATACTTCTGCATACAAGTATTCCTCTCAATTATGCCATATCCTTTGACAGTTTGTCTCGTTTTCAACTTGTTTTCCGGCAAAAGGAACTGTATACTTATACATTTTTTCGTTTCAGCATACATAAAAACCGCCTCTCCGGGTGTAGAAGAAGGCGGCTGACTTTGGCACTGCTATGGAAGTTGATTGAGTTTGCTTGCGGGGGCTTCTCCGTTTTCGACACGTTTTATATTCTCTATGAAGAAATCGTATCTTTTTCTGTGAAACTTCCGACCGTCCGGCATCCCCGCAGTATGGGGAGTCAGAATCACATTATTCAGATGGCGAAGCTCGCTGTCCAGGGAAAGAGGCTCGGATTCGAACACATCCAGACAGGCGCCTGCAATATCCCCATTTTTTAAAGCATGGATCAAGTCTTGTTCGTCGACAATCCCTCCGCGGGCCGTATTGATAAAAAGCGCATTTTTCTTCATTTTCTTGAATGCCTTTTTGTCGATCAGCCGCTTGGTCTGTTCATTCAGGGGAAGGTGTACGCTGATGATGTCCGATGTGCTCAGCAGGGTATCCAAATCTGTCCTTTGAGCCAAATCGTCAGGTTGGACAGCGCCCGTTTTCCCATAAGCCTGCACCTTCATATCAAAAACATTACAAAACGCAGCCACTTTTTTGCCGATAGCGCCCAGACCGATAATGCCAATCGTTTGGCCTTCCAGTTCACTTCCCGTATAGTCCAATCGACTCTCGTCTTCTCTGTTCTTCATGAAGCGATCCAGAAACGGGATATTCTTATAGTAGGACAAGATCAAAGCCATAACGTGCTCGGCCACCGCCTGCGCATTCACTCCTGCCGCATTGGCCACCCAAATGCCAAGCTGCGTACAGGCGGGTACATCGACGTTATCAAATCCCGCGCCTGTCTGAACCAGTTTCAATTTTGGGGCGCGAGAAAGAAGTGAATGATCCACTTGGATAGGTTCGGGGATGATGACGTGACAATCTGCAATATGATCCAGCATTTCGTTTCCCGGCGGGACAATGACAACATTCCAGTCTTGAGGGAAATACTTCACGAGAGTTGACTGCGAAACCTCGCTAAAATAACCCACAATGAGAATCTTCATGGCGGTACCCCTTTCCTTTATTAACGACCATTTTAAACCTGGAAAATAAGATTGTAAAATGGAGGGAACGATCGAAAGGAGCGCAGCACAAAAAACGCACTTCCCGTTATTCAACGGTAAAGTGCGTTTCGGTTAGACTCGCCGCATACCCTATGCAGCAAGGGGAATTTTAAACTGGCGGAGAGGATGGGATTCGAACCCATGTGGAGTTGCCCCCTAACGGTTTTCAAGACCGCCCCGTTATGACCGCTTCGGTACCTCTCCGAGTATTCAAATTGCATACCCCTCTGGGCAAAGCGATTTGAAGAATTCTGCGCCTAGCGAAAATCTCTTAATCTTGTTAGTAGGCCTGGACGATTCGTAAATGTCCGTTCCTATCATATCGCATCGCTCCGCTTCGCGCAAGGTCTATAACTTGGCACAAAACGAAGCGGCGGATAGGACTCAAGCTTTACGCGTTGGGAGCAATCACTTTCACACCACGCATGTAAGGTTGAAGAACCTCGGGGATGACGACACTGCCGTCTTCCTGTTGGTAATTCTCTAGAATAGCGGCAACGGTACGGCCTACGGCGAGACCCGAACCGTTGAGGGTATGCACGAATTCCGGCTTGCCTTTCGGTTCGCGGCGGAAACGGATGCTGGCCCGGCGAGCCTGGAAGTCTTCGACGTTTGAGCACGAAGAAATCTCGCGGTACATGCCGCTTTCCGGCAGCCACACTTCGAGATCGTACGTCTTGGCGGCCGTAAAGCCCATATCCGCCGTGCACAGCACGATGACGCGGTAAGGCAGGCCCAGCAGCTGCAGCACGCGTTCCGCGTTAGCCGTCATCTGCTCCAGTTCGTCGTACGAATGATCCGGATGCACGATCTTGATCATTTCGACTTTGTTGAACTGGTGCTGACGGATCAGCCCGCGCGTATCGCGTCCGGCCGAACCGGCTTCGGAGCGGAAGCAGGCGCTGTAGGCGATATACTTTTTGGGCAGATCGGCCGCTTCGAGGATCTCGTCGCGGTGATAATTCGTCACCGGCACTTCGGCGGTCGGAATCAGATAATACTCCGTATCCTTCAGCTTGAACAGATCTTCTTCGAACTTCGGCAGCTGTCCGGTTCCGTAGAGGCTGTCCTGGTTGACGATATACGGAGGAAGCATCTCTTCGTAGCCGTGCTCTTCGCTGTGCAGGTCCATCATGAAGTTGATCAGCGCACGTTCCAGGCGGGCGCCGAGGCCCTTGTAGAACGTAAAACGCGATCCTGTGACTTTGGCTGCCGCTTCGAAATCGAGGATGCCCAGATTCTGCGCCGCTTCCCAATGGGCTTTTGGCGTAAAATCGAACTCGCGCGGTTCGCCGACACGACGGATTTCGACGTTGTCGTCTTCGGATGCGCCAAGCGGCACGCTCTCGTTCGGAATATTCGGAATCGCCATCGTGATCGTATCGATTTCCGTTTCCAGGCTGCGGACTTCTTCATCCAGCTGCTTGATCCGGTCGGAAACTTCGCGCATTTCGGCAATCAGATCGTCCGCATTTTCCCGATTTTTCTTCAGCTTGGCGACTTCTCCGGAAACGGTATTGCGGCGGTTCTTCAGCGTCTCGACTTCCTGAAGTTTCTCGCGGCGTTCACCGTCGAGACTCGGGAAACCGGCAATCAAGTCTTCCGACTTGCCGCGGTTTGCAAGCGCCTGTTTGACGCGGTCGTACTCGTTTCTCAATATTTTTACATCCAGCACGGGTGCTTCATCCTTTCGCTGCTCCGGATTTGAACTCGCGCACCATCCCGGCAAAATACTCGTGAAGCCGGTAGTCGTCGGTCAGTTCCGGATGAAATGACGACACCAGAAGATGACCTTCTCGCGCCGTGACCATTTCTTCATTATAAGTTGCCAATACTTCGACGCCCTCGCCGATCTCACGGATCAGGGGAGCGCGAATAAATACGGCCCGAACCGGCTGCTTGATCCCTGTGATCAAAAGATCCGTCTCGAAGCTTTCCCGCTGGCGTCCGAACGCATTACGGGCGACCTTCATATCCATCAGCCCGAGATGCGGCTCTTCCTGGCCTTCGATCTCTTTGGCGAGTACGATCAATCCGGCACAGGTGCCGAAGATCGGTCTGCCCGCTTCCGAAAATTCCCGCACCCGCTCGATGAAGCCGTACTTGCGCATCAACTTGCCGATCGTCGTACTTTCGCCGCCGGGAATCACCAGGCCGTCGAGTTCGTCGAGCTGCTCTGTTCTTTTGACGGATACCGCTTCCGCACCGGCCTGTTCCAGGCTGCGGAGGTGTTCCGATACGGCGCCCTGTAGGGCCAGAACGCCGATTTTGACTGTTTGATTCGTCATCTTGCTTACCAGCCGCGATCCTGCATACGCTCCGACGGAGCCAACTGCTTGATGTCGATCCCTTTCATCGGTGCGCCCAGGTTCTTGGAAACTTCGGCAATCAGGCGGTAGTCGTCATAATGAGTGGTCGCTTCCACGATGGCTCGAGCGAACTTTTCCGGATTGTCGGATTTGAAAATGCCGGAGCCGACAAATACGCCGTCCGCACCGAGGTGCATCATCAAGGCCGCATCGGCCGGAGTCGCTACGCCGCCTGCCGCAAAATTGACGACCGGAAGCTTGCCGTGTTGGTGAATATCCAGAAGAACTTCATAGGAAACACCGAGGTTTTTCGCTTCGGCATACAATTCGTCTTTGGACAGATTCTTCACTCTGCGAATCTGGCCGTTGATCAGACGCATATGACGGACCGCCTCCACGATATTGCCTGTGCCCGGCTCGCCTTTGGTCCGAAGCATCGAAGCGCCTTCCCCGATTCGGCGCAGCGCTTCACCGAGGTCTTTGGCACCGCAGACGAACGGAATCGTGAATTCCTGCTTGTCGATATGGAAGACTTCGTCCGCAGGCGTCAGCACTTCGCTCTCGTCGATATAATCGACGCCAAGCGATTCCAGCACTTTCGCTTCCACGTAATGCCCGATGCGAGCTTTGGCCATCACGGGAATCGAGACGACCTTCATGACTTCTTCAACAATGGTCGGATCAGCCATACGGGCGACTCCGCCTGCTGCACGAATGTCGGACGGCACGCGTTCCAGCGCCATAACGGCCGTGGCTCCTGCCGCTTCGGCGATTTTCGCCTGTTCGGCGTTCATGACGTCCATGATGACGCCACCTTTTTGCATTTCCGCCATACCTCTTTTAACGCGCGATGTTCCTGCTTCCATTCTTCTTAGCCCCCTGATCATTCACGATTTTTGCACAGATGTTCTAACGATTTATTTTACAACAGAGATAATCGATATACAATCGTTCGCACGCCTTTAGAAGAGGTTTTTGATGCCTTCGAACAGGTCGGAGAAGAATCCGCCGATGGCCCGGAGCAGCTGTTTGAACCAGCCTGCCTTCTCCACGTCTGCGGAAGCAACCAGATCGACGGTCTTCGTCTGGGCTTCGGTCATGCCTTCCGCTTTGTACGTGTAGGTCGCGGTGCCGACTTTGTCGCCTTTGGCGACCGGCGCTTCGAGGGAAGCTTCCACGCTCGGCTTTACCTTGAGCGCGCTGGCATCGGCACCTTTCGGCACGACGAAGCTGAGCGCTCCGGCCGTTTCGTAAGCGACCGTTTCTTCTTTGCCTTTGTTTACGGCTACAGGCTCTTCGGCTTCAAGCGCCTGGTTGGCTTTCACGAGTTCTTTGATTTCGAAGTGGTTGAAACCGTAATCCAGCACTTTGCGGGTTTCGACGAAACGCGAGCCCTGGTCGTTGGCATCGGTTCCCATCACGACGCTGATCAGACGCATGCCGTCGCGCACGGCCGTACCGGTAAAGTTGTTGCCTGCCGCTTCGGTATGACCGGTCTTGAGACCGTCCAATCCTTTGTAGGCATAAGCTTTGAAGTTCGGCACGTCGGCGTTCGATTCCAGCATCCAATCCAGGTTCTCGATCCGGCCGCTGTCGCCCGGACGGAATTGGTAGAACGGAATCGTCGTGAATTCGTTGAAGTCCGGATGGTCGGTCACGATGTATTTCGCCAACAGGGCGGCATCGATCGCGGACATCACGGTTTCTTTGCCGTCGGCCGGACGCGAATCCGCCGGCATATCGGCAATATTCAGACCCGTCGAATTGGCGAAGTGCGCGGTGGTCATGCCCATGCGCTTGGCTTCGCTGTTCATCAGTTTGACAAACTCCGTCTCCGTAGGCGCCACCGTTTCGGCCAATGCCACGGTAGCGTCGTTCGCGGAACCGATCGCCATGGCGATATACAGATCCTTGACGGTGTGCTGGTCGCCTTCGGCCAGGAAGACGCGGGAGCCGACCTGCGCGGCGGCATTCTTGCTGACCGTCACGACGTCTTCCCAGCTCATTTTCCCCTGCTTGACCTGTTCGGCCACGATGTATTCGGTCATCATCTTGGTCATGCTGGCCGGAGGCAGAGCCACGTCGGCGTTCAGCGACATGATGATTTCTCCGGTCGTCGGCTCCAGCAGAACCGCCGATTTGGCGGCAAGCTTCAGGCTCTCGACGGTCGGGATCGCTTTCTGTGCGGCAGGTTTCTCGGCTGCCTTCTTGGTATCGGTCGTTTGCGATTTGGTCGTATCGGCAGCTGCGGCACCGGCCAGATTGGCCGGAACGGCGGACAGACAGAGCATATGGATAAGAAGAACGGATGCCGCGGTTCTTTTCAGAAACTTGGGCGGAAGAATCCGTTTTTTCTCGACTTTGCGGTTAGAAGCAGTCAGGCTTTTCAATGGATTAAGTACTCCCCTCGGCTGGCTAAATTTCTTGTCATGCTTTTCTAGTCTACCACAGCCCCGGGCGGCCTGTCTTCCCACGGAATGTGACAGATCGGAAAGTCCTGCGTCTTCAAAAGGCTCTGCGGCAGCGGAAGAAATCGACCCGGGGCGCTGTGTCTGTCGGGGATAGGAAGCACGGCTGCCTCCCAAACTTCCCGACAAAAAAACGGACCGGGCAAACAGCCCGGTCCGCTTCGTCGATCGTGAGTCGATCCCATCGTTCCTTACTTGTTATGAAGAAAAACTGCCGCTCCGGAATATTCGCCCGGATCGGCGTTTGGCTTAAACGGAATAGTTCGGAGCTTCCTTGGTGATCTGTACGTCATGCGGATGGCTTTCGCGCAGTCCCGCTCCCGTAATCCGGATAAACTGGGTGTCGTTGCGAAGCGCATCAAGGTCTCCGGTACCGCAGTAGCCCATCCCCGAACGCAGTCCGCCGACCAGTTGGTTCACGGTATCGGACAGCGGTCCTTTGTAAGCGACACGGCCTTCGATGCCTTCCGGTACAAGCTTCTTGTCGTCATCTTGGAAGTAGCGGTCTTTGCTGCCCTGCTTCATGGCCGCGATGGAACCCATACCGCGGTATACCTTGAAGCGGCGGCCCTGGTAGATCTCCGATTCGCCCGGGCTTTCTTCCGTACCCGCGAACATGCTGCCCAGCATGACGGCGTGGGCGCCGGCTGCGATCGCTTTGGTGATCTCGCCGGAGTACTTGATGCCGCCGTCGGCGATGATCGGAATCCCGTATTCGCGGGCAACCGTCGCACAGTCATAGATAGCGGTGATTTGCGGAACGCCGATACCGGCGATGACGCGGGTCGTACAGATCGAGCCCGGGCCGATACCGACTTTGACGACGGAAGCACCGGCTTCGATCAGATCGCGAGTCGCTTCGCCCGTCGCCACGTTGCCGGCGATAATCGTCAGCTCCGGATAGCTGCTGCGGATACTGCGAACCGCATCCAGGATGTTGATATGGTGTCCGTGGGCCGAGTCGACGACGATCGCATCAACGCCCGCCGTCACCAGCGCGTCGATCCGCTGCATCGCGTCGCTGGATACGCCGACAGCCGCGCCTACAAGCAGACGGCCTTGTGCGTCTTTGGCCGCATTCGGGAACTGGATCGCTTTTTCGATGTCTTTAATGGTAATAAGCCCTTTGAGCACGTTGTTCTCGTCGACCAGCGGCAGCTTCTCGATCTTGTGCTGCTGCAGGATGCCTTCCGCTTCGCGGAGCGTCGTGCCCACAGGGGCGGTTACGAGTTCTTCGTGCGTCATGACTTCCTTGATCGCGATACTGTAATCATGGATAAAGCGAAGATCGCGGTTGGTCAAGATCCCGACAAGCTTCTCGTTCTCGTCGACGATCGGCACGCCGGAAATCCGATACTTGCCCATCAGGACCTCTGCATCGGAAACAAGATGATCCGGACTCAGGAAGAACGGATTCGTGATGACGCCGTTCTCGGAGCGCTTCACGCGGTTGACTTCGTCCGCCTGCTTCTCGATCGGCATGTTCTTATGAATGATGCCGATGCCGCCTTCGCGCGCGATCGCAATCGCCAGAACGGCTTCGGTAACGGTATCCATACCGGCGCTCATCAGCGGAATGTTCAGTTTCACGCTGTCGCTCAGTCTCGTGGACACGCTGACTTCTTTCGGCAGAACCTCCGACTTTCTCGGTACGAGCAATACGTCGTCGAACGTCAGGCCTTCTTTGTCGAACTTGCTATTCCACACGCGATTTTGCCTCCTTTTTTCTCTTGTCCTAACCGCCATTTTTTCCTTATATGGAAAGCTGAAAGGGCTTTTCTGAAAATATATTATTGCAATCTTAGCAAAGGGGGTATGGGCTGTCAAGGTGAAAAAGCTTGCAGCGGCGCGGGAAGTCGGGCCGTTTGGACCGGCAGGAAAGGTGTCCGTGCACCATGGACACAGATCCGAATGAACTCCCTTTTTTTCCCTGTACGCGTTATCGCATCTCTAAACATTATAACGTTATATTGTTTTTCAGGATAAGCGGTGGTATCTTGGAATGGAACGGCCTCTCCACTCCGACGTTCAGATTCCCATTTCTAATGAAAGAAAGCAGGTGAATCATGCAAACGAATCTCGTACTGCGGCAGGTCCGTCTCCCGGACGGGCGCGCCGTGGACCTGACCGTGGAAAACGGCGTGATCGCCGGACTGACGCCGCCCGGCACCAACGCTGCTGCAGGGCGTTCCGTCGACTGCGAAGGCCTGTATGTATCCAGCGGCTGGATCGATCTGCACGTGCATGCTTTTCCCGAATTCGAACCTTACGGCGACGCGATCGACGAGATCGGCATTCGCTGCGGCTCGACCACGATCGTCGATGCGGGCAGCTGCGGCGCCGACCGGATCGCCGAGCTTGCCGCAAGCCGGAGCGGCGCCCGGACGCGGCTGCTCGCTTTTCTCAACGTGTCGCGTCTCGGGCTGCAGCGGGTCGACGAACTGTCGCGCCTGGAGTGGATCGACCGCGAAGCCGCCCTCTCGGCGGCGCGCGCGCAGACCGGCTTCGTCGTCGGCTTCAAAGCGCGCATCAGCGGCAGCGTCGTCGGCGACAACGGCCTCGAACCGCTGCGCCGGGCGGTCGCGATCGCAGATACCGCCGGGCTGCCGCTGATGACCCATATCGGCTCGGCGCCTCCGGCGATCGAAGACGTCATCCCTTTGCTGCGGCGCGGCGATATTGTCACCCATTACCTGAACGGCAAAGCCAACAATCTGTTCGACGACATCGGCCAGCCGCTGCCGGTGCTGCGTGACGCGATCGCGCGCGGCGTGAAGCTTGACGTCGGGCACGGCACCGCCAGCTTCTCGTTCAAGACGGCCGAACAGGCGCGGCGCGCCGGCGTTTTTTTCGATACGATCAGCACCGATATTTACCGCGGCAACCGGCTCCACGGTCCCGTCTACGGCATGGCCAGCGTGCTGACCAAGTTCCTGTCGCTCGGTTACCCGCTGGCGGACGTGATCGACGCGGTCACGAAACGCCCCGCCGACTGGCTGAACCGTCCGGAGCTCGGCCGTATCCGGGTCGGCGACGCCGCGAACCTGACCCTTTTTTCCGTTGAAGACAAGCCGTCCCTGCTGACGGATTCCGAAGGAAGCACGCGCATGTCGCGTCAGACGATCCAAGCCGAAGGAATGGTTGTGAATGGGAAGTACACTGCATGCCAAGTACGGTCTTAAGCGGGTCATCAACGCAAGCGGAAGAATGAGCATTCTCGGCGTGTCCGCGCCGACGGATACGGTGATGGACGCGATGCGGGCCGGCGGACAGAGCTACGTCGAGATCGCCGATCTGGTCGACAAGGCCGGATCGCGGATCGCGGATCTGCTCGGGTTCGAATCGGCGCTCGTCGTCAACTCCGCCTCGAGCGGCATCGCCCTGTCGGTCGCCGGTATCGTCACGGGCGGGAAGGTCGGGGCCAGCCTGCGGCTGCACCGATCTCCTCTTTTGCAAAATGAGATCGTCATGCTCAAAGGCCACAACGTCCAATACGGCGCGCCGGTCGACACGATGGTCTATCTGGGCGGCGGAACGGTCGTCGAAGCCGGCTATGCCAACGAAGGCACGACGGCGCAGCTCGAAGACGCGGTGACGGAACGCACGGCGGCGATCCTCTACGTCAAATCGCATCACGCGGTCCAAAAAAACATGGCGTCCGTCGAAGAAACGTGGGCGTTGGCGCAAAAGCTCGGCCTGCCGCTTATCATCGACGCGGCAGCCGAAGAAGACCTGCAGCGTTACGCGGCGTGCTCCGACCTGGTCATTTTTAGCGGCTCCAAAGCGATCGAAGGGCCGACGTCGGGCGTTGTGGCAGGCAAGCAGCGTTACGTCGACGCGGTCAAAGTGCAGCTGCACGGCATCGGCCGCAGTATGAAAGTCGGCAAGGAAACGACGTTCGGCCTGCTTCAGGCGCTGGACGAATACCTGGACAAACCCGACCGCAGTCAGCAGGAAAAAGAAACGCTGCAAGCGCTGCTGCCGCTCGGCGAGCTGGACGGAATCCGCGTTAGCCTCGTGCAGGACGAAGCGGGCCGCGCCATCTACCGGGCCCGCGTGCAGATCGACCCGCAGATGGCAGGCACGGACGCGGTGCAGACGGTCGAAGCGCTGAAAAGCGGTGAGATCGCGATCTACACGCGCGACTACGGAGCGCGGCAGGGTTATTTCGATCTGGACCCGCGGCCGCTGCTCGGCGACGATATCCACGTGATCGAGCGCAGGCTGCGCGAACTATTCAAAGGGGGCAACTAAGCATGGGCGAACACGGGAAGTTGACGAAACGAGGCGGGCCGATCGCGAAGCGCCTGTACCGGGACCGGGCGGCGCTGAACGTGCTGGCGGGCAGCGTGAATAACGCGCGGGACGTATTCGAAGCGGCCGAAGGCCATGTGCTGGTCGGCGTGCTGTCCAAAGCGTACAAGACGGTGCCCGAAGCGGTCGACGCGATGCGGGAATACGGGCGGGCGATCGACGACGCGGTCTCGATCGGACTCGGGGCCGGCGACAACCGCCAGGCGCAGGTCGTAGCCGAGATCGCGCGCGAATATGCCGGCAGCCATATCAACCAGGTGTTCCCGTCCGTCGGAACGACGCGCGGGAACCTGAATGGCACGCCGGGCTGGATCAACGCCCTCGTCTCTCCTTCGGGGCGGCCGGGTTACGTGAACCTCTCCACGGGTCCGTTCAGCGCCGCCTCTTCGGAGCAAGCGATCGTCCCGGTCAAAGTGGCGATCGCGCTCGTGCGGGACATGGGCGGCAGCGCGCTCAAGTATTTCCCGATGAAAGGGCTATCGCTTGAAGCCGAATACCGCGCGGTCGCGCAGGCCTGCGGCGAAGAAGGCTTCGCGCTGGAGCCGACCGGCGGCATCGACAAAGACAACTTCGAAGAAATTGTGCGCATCGCGCTCGAAGCGGGCGTGCCGCAGGTGATCCCACACGTCTATTCCTCGATCGTCGACGAAGCGAGCGGCGATACGATCGTGGCGGACGTAGCCGGGCTGCTGGCCGTCATGCGCAGGCTGGTCGACGACCATGCCTAAGAACGTCGCGGCTTTCGGAGAAGTCATGATGCGGCTGGAGACGCCGGGATTCCGCCTGTTGTCGCAGACCGATACGCTGCAGGTGTCGTACTCCGGCAGCGGCGTCAACGTGCTGTCGGCGCTCTCGCGCTTCGGCCACCGCGCGCTGCCGGTCACGACGCTGCCGGACAATCCGGTCGGCGACGCGGCGGAAGCCAATCTGCGCAAGCTCGGGCTGCTGCCCGATTACATCCGGCGCGACGGACTTTATCTGGGCACGTACATTCTGGAAGCCGGCTTCGGCGCGCGGCCCGGCCGGGTCACGTACACGAACCGGCAGCAGAGCAGCTTCAACCTGGCCGCCGAAGGCGCTTATCCGTTCGACGAAGCGGCCCGCGCGGCAGACGTCGTCCATTTCTGCGGCATCGCCCTCGCCATGAACGATACGGTCCGGCGCAATGCGCTGCGGTTCGCCGAAGCGGTCCGCGCGGCGGGCGGCACCGTCGCGTTCGACTGCAATTACCGTCCGGGCCTCTGGGGTGCGGACGGCTACGCACAGGCGCGCCCGTGGTATGAAAAAATGTTACAATTGGCACAGATCGTCTTCATGAACGAAAACGACGCGATCCATGTGCTCGGCCTGCCTGTTCCGGGCGGCGACCGGCTGGAGCAGCTGCAGATGCTGATGCCTGTCGTCGCGGAGCGGTACGGCACGGCCGTGCTGGCCGGCACGCACCGCGGCATCGAAAGCGACGGCCGGCACTCGCTGCTCGGCTATCTATATCGGGCGGGCGAATTTCATTTCTCCGACCGGCTGACGTTTCCCGTCTACGACCGGATCGGAGCCGGCGACGCGTATGCGAGCGGTATTTTACACGGGGAACTGTCGGATTTTCCGGCCGATCGGACGGTCCGCTTCGCCGCCGCAGCCTCGATGCTGGCGCACACGATCGCGGGCGACACGCCGTTCTCCTCGGAAGCGCAAATCTTCCGGGCCATGAACGAAGGAGCCGGCGACATAGAAAGGTAGGAACGAACCATGGCGACAAGCCGCACCAAACAACCGCTGTACCTGAAAATCCACGGCATTCTCAAAGACCGCATCCTGCACGGCCAGTATCCGCTCGACGCCTACCTCCCTCCTGAGCCCAAGCTTGAAGAGGAGTTCGGCGTCAGCAAGATTACGGTCCGGGGCGCGGTCAAACTGCTCGTGCAGGAAGGCTATGTGGAGACGAGCAGCGGCAAAGGCACCCGGGTCGTCCGCAATACGTCCACTTCCAAACGGTTCACCTGGAAAAGATTTACGGAGATTCTGGTCGAAGAAGGCCACCGGATCGATAAAAAAGTACTGGGCGCCGCAATCGTCCCTACCGGAAACGACGAGCGGCTGCGGGATCTGTTCGGCGCCTCCTGCCTGCGGATCGAACGGCTCTATTCGCTCGACGACGCGCCGTACATCCACTACACGCATTATTTGCCCGCGCACGCGGAAGACGACCTTATGCAGCCGGCGCTCGAAGGACAATCGCTGTACGGCTGGCTCGAAGAGCAGGGCATTGCCATCGCGCGGATGCGCGACGAATTTTCGGTCGGTTCGCCGGGAGCTGCGGCAGCCGAATCGCTCGGGGTGGAAAAAGACGTGGTGCTGCTGAAGCGAGTCCGGCTCGCCCACGACGAGACCGGCCGCGCGGCGGAATACAGCGAAGGCTTTTACCGGGACGGGATGCATCCTTATGTGGTTTATTATGAGGTGTGAGCGGAGGCCGCGAGTCCTTTTCGACCTGCGCTTCGTTGTCCTTTCCCCTTTTGATTGGAATAAGAGCAGCAGGTAAAGGGGAAAGGCGCTTCGGTTCGAAAAGGACTCGCTCCGCGGGGTGGGGGAGTGCAGGTCGCGCAAGCTTGAAAGCGGACTAAAAAGTGAATGGGATCAAGAGATTAAGGTCAAAAGATTAAGGTCAAAAGAGGACCACGGCTTCCGCTGTAGGCGGAGAGCGTGGTCTTTGGTTTGCGGTTTTGGGGAAAGAAGAAGGGAGAATAGCGAAGGGCGTATAGCAAACACCAAGGGCAAAGGGTGAAGACTAGCGGCGAGAGCTAAGGGCAAGGTTGAGGGTTAGGTTGCTTTTTCGGCAATGTAGAAGGTGAAAATCGGCTTTTTGCAGAGCTACGCTGCTTATTAAGCAGCATAGCTGCGTAAATCGATCCTTATATCGCCGAATTGGCTTGTACGTTGCTTTTTTGGACATGTAGGTAGGAAAAAAGAAAATTTGGGGAGGTTACGCTGCTTTTGCGGCAGTGTGGAGACTTTGAAAAGAATATTTATAAAGTCGAAGCGCTCAAGTTAAACCGCATGGCCAGGGGAGTCCAAAAATCAAAGAGGACCACGACTTTCCGGTGTACGCGGAAAGCGTGGTCTTTTTGGGTGCGGGAAAGACGGATAAGGCAACATAGACGGGGCAAGCTCACGCCAAGACCGATCAGATCGGGTCGTCGGGGTGGAAGCCTTCGTGCATGTAGCCGGTACCGGCGTCGGTAGCGAGCAGCATCTCGATCAAGTCTTTGATCTCCTGATCGTCGTTCGACGTCAGGGCCTGCATGGACAGTGCCATATGCCAGACGTGGCCTCCCGGCGTGTGCGGGCTTCCGATGCCTTTGGCGAATTTGCCTTCAAAATAGAACGGGTTGTCGAAGCTGAGCGCGAACCGGCGGGTGTTCTGATAGACCGGATCGTCGGTGCCGACGTACCCGATATACGGAATGGACAGCAGGCCCGGCGTACCGGCGTCGTCCATCAGCGAGTAATTGCCGTAGCCGTCGGTCTCGAACGCGTAGATTTTGCCGTGCTTCGGATGGTCGACGATGCCGTAGCGCCGGATGCCGAAGTTGATCTCCTTGATCAGCTTCGCGGCGCGGCCGGCCAACTCTTCGTCCCGGTAGATCTCCGACGCGATACGCTCGATATGGCCGAGGATGACGACGGCGAACATGTTCGCCGGGATGTTGTAGCCGAACTCGCACGCGTCGTCGCTGGAGCGGAAGCCGGACCAGCTCATGCCGGTATAGTTGGTCGGCATGCCGCGTCCGTCGTTGTACAGCGTCTCCGTATCCTGCTTCGTGTCGCGGCGGAAGTAGTACGGCGATTTGTCGTCGTGCCGCTGCTCGGTCGCGATGACCCGGACGACCGTGCTGAGCGCCCGGTAGCAGTCGGTGTCGAACATGGACGTCCGCCCCGTTTCCTGCCAATACTGCGCCAGCAGCTGTACCGGGAAGCACAGCGAATCCAGCTCGTATTTGCGTTCCCACATCCACGGACTAAGCTCGCAGTCGTCGGAATCGCGGTAATGCCGGCCGTTGGCCGTCTCGTTGAACGCGTTCGTATACGGATCGATATTGATGTAGAACAGCTGACGGGCGATCAGCCCTTCGATGATCCGCTGCAGGTCGGCATCGTTTTTGGTCAGCGGAATGTAATGCCGGACCTGCTCCACGGAATCTCTCAGCCACATCGCCGGGATGTCGCCGGTATAGATGAACGTCGTGCCGTCGTCCAGCAGTTTGGTAGTCGTCTCAAGCGTATTGGGAAAACAGTTCCGAAAAACCTGCTGCAGCTTGGGATGATGCGCAAGCCGTTGGTCGGTCTGTTCGAGATAACGCTCGACCGCGCCTGGCAGTTTGGGAATCGTACTCATGAAAAACGCCTCCTGCTCGCAATAAAGGATAGGTGTTCGTAGGGTCATGGATAAGGGATCGAAAAAAAGCGGCGGAAACGAGCCCGCAAGCGGCTGCCGATTCCGCAGATTGCGGATGCGGCTGCTGGTTTCCCGGGTGCGGGCGGGTACGCGAGCGGCTCCAGCGCGAACGCCACGATCTTCGCCGCTCCGGCGGCCGGTTCTACTCGCGCGCGAGCGGCTCCAGCGCGAACGTCACGATCTTCGCCGCGCCGACCGACGCTTCGATCCGGCTGTCGTTCGCGGACGATTCGGCTGCCGCGCCCTCCCCGCTCTTCGCGGCCGGCTCGTGCCGGCGTTCGAGAATGTCGCTGCTGTATGCGCCGCCGACAGCAAAGTTCGGCTGGAACGCAAGCGCCGTCTCCCGGCCGGACAGATTGTACCAGCGTACGATCACGTCTTCATGTTCTTCAGACAATTTGAGGGCGGATAGCGCCAGATGCTCGCCGCTCCAGCTCAGAAGCCGGTATTCGGCCGGCAGCGGACCGGCTTGACGTGCCAGCGCCCGGTGGAACCACGGCGTCTGGTATTGGTAAGCCTGCGCGAACGCGCCGGATTCGATCACGCCGCCGGCATGCGGGTAGACGGCGTATTCCAGCGTATGTTCGCCGATGCATTGGGCTTCCGGCGTCTCGAACACGCCCCAGTCGCCGAGTTCGGACACGCTGCGCAGCAGCGTCACGGCGATCGTTCCGGTGCCGCCTTGCAGCACTTCGTATTCGTTCAGCCCTTTGTTGGCGACGGTCAAACCGTGCTTGCCGTCGGACAGGCTCACGAACGCCTGCTGATGCTGGGCGTTGCTCGGGTTGATCCATTCCGGGGCGGGCACGATGTCCCGCTCCGCCGCTTCGAAGATCGAGTCGGCCAGAACAGTCTGTGTCTGCAGGCCGGTCGGCAGCAGAACCCGCAGCCGATGGTCGCGTGCCTGGTTGTCGAGCGACACGGACACCTGTACACCGCGGCCCGAGCGGTCCAGCGAGACCCGCGTCGTCAGTGTCAGCATCGTCGTTTTCGCAGAGCGTCCGGCTTGGCGTTTGAGGAACGGGACGAGCCTTCGCTTCTCGTCTTCGAACAGCGCTTCCGCCCCGATCGGAATCTCCCATTCGTGTACAATCTCGTACGTCACGCGATAGGTCTCGTCTTCGACAAGCGCAATGCTCGCCTGCAGGTCTTCGGTCGTCAGCATGCGGTCGCCTTCCGGCTGACGGAATACATATTCGTTGCCGATATCGCCGCAGTTCTCATACATGCCAAGCTTCTCGAACGAGCGGCCCGTGATTTTGTCGGTCAGGGTGTAAGAGCCGTTCTCCGCGAAGCGGACGGCGAGAAATTGATTTTCCATGCCCTGCGGCGTCGAGACGACTTCGTCCGAATCGGATTCGATGGATCCTCCGGCTGCTCCCTCTTTTTCGCTGCTGTCTTCGGCCGATTCGGTCACACCGGACGAATCCGCTTCGCCGTAAGCCGAGCCGCCGTCCGCCTCCGGCACCCAGGCGTACAGCTTGTAGCCCAGCGCCGGCACGTCGGCCGCTTCGAACGTCAATCGGAACGTCCGCGCCATATAAGGTACGCGGAAACCGTCATCCGGCAGGTCGTAGCCGAACTGCGCGCCGAGATCTTCGATCCGCGCCGACACGAAGCGCCCTTGCGGATCGACGACCCGCCCCGGGCCGAGCGGCAGGGCATCCAGCTGCTCCGCGATGCCGTGCGGAGAAGGCCCTTCCCGGAAGTCGGTGCGGGCCGCCTGGACTTCGACGGTCACGACGCCGCTGCGCGTCCAGCCCGTCGTATTGAACAAGGCAACCGGCCGCGCGTTCTCCGGCCACGCTTCGACCATATCCGTGCCGATCGAAGCGCCGATCGCGCCGAGGCTCTCGCCGATCAGCGCTTCGGCCATATGCCGGCTCTTGTCGAAGCGGGTCACCATCTCGCGGTGAACTTCGTCGACGCTGCAGCCGCAGATGCTGTCGTGCGGATGGTTCTGCATCAGCGTCTTCCACGCGTAAGCCAGCGGCTCGTGCGGATAATCCTGCCCGGCGGCCAGCTTCGCCATGACGGCGAGCGGTTCGGCGCCTTTTTCCAGCAGCGTCTGTCCGGTCTGGTTCAACTGCTTCAGATAGACGCGGGCCGAAGCGGTGTTGACGAGCGTCCCCCACCCGTCGGTGCGGGTGCTGCGCAGTTCGCCGTGCACGGTCACCCACTCTTCGCGGTCATGCCGGGCCAGCGCTTCGAGATACCGGTCGAACGTCGAATGCACGAAGTCCACGTCCGGATAGAGCGCCGAAGCGGTCTCGATCGCGTCGCCGAGATCGGTCTGGATCGGCTGGTGGTCGCATCCGTTCATGAACAGAAGCTCCGGCGTCGAGGCGTATTTTTCCGCGTCCGTAAGCTTCCGCTGCCAATAGGCCCGCGCTTCGTCTTCGCCGACAGGCACTTCGTTGCCGTTGCTGTACCAGTTCGCGAACAGCACGCCGACGACGCTCGAACCGTCCGGCGACTCCCAGTTCATCTCCGAATAAGGCGACTCGTATTCCCCCGGCGCATCGCTCACCTGATTGTCGAAGCCGGTCGGCTTGACGCCGCGCCCGAACACGGCCGCTTCAATATCCGCCTGCTTCAGCAGCTGCGGCGCCTGGCCCATATTGCCGAACGAATCCGGGAAATAGCCGAGCTTCGACACCGGACCCCAGCGGGCCGCTTCCCGGTGGCCGATCAGCAGGTTGCGCACATTCGCTTCCGAACTGGTCAGGAACTCGTCCTGCAGCACGTACCACGGTCCGATAATAATCTTTTCCTCTTGAATCAGCTTGGCCAACCGTTCCCGTTGATCCGGGTAAATCTGCAGATAATCGTCGATGATAATCGTTTGTCCGTCGAGATGGAAATAGCGGTAGCGCTCGTCCTGCTCCAGCGTATCCAGCAGTTGATTCATCAAGGTCGTCAGGCGCAGATGATGCGATTCGTACGGCAAATACCATTCCCGGTCCCAGTGGGTGTGAGAGATGATATGGGCGGTTTTTCGAGTCATGGACAACGTCCTCCTTAGGTCTCGCTTCTATGGGCTGCCTTGCTGCGTCTTGGGCTTGTTCGGTTCGTTTTGCTGTAGGTTTGGCAGGGTTCCTTTACGCTAGACATGTTGTCATACTCGCGTCGGGAGTGCAATATGTGGAATTTTCGCTGCCGCTTCCGGCTCATATTCGACACATTCCGCCCTGCGACCGATCTGACATCATGGTTCTTTTTTAGGCAAAAAAGCCCTCCGCTGCGCGGTTTTTCGGCTTTTCGGAAATGACAATGCGCAATACACATATTTACGCTGCTCCCCGGGCTTCGTTAAGCTTGGTCTTGTAAGCGTTATCCATCAAGTCTGAAGCAGACGTGATCGCCCATCTGCCGGCCGCCTCCATCGGCGGTCCGAACCGCATTCGGCATACACGCCATAGAAGGGGGAAATCCATGAAGGCATCCAAATCGCCCGGCGCCGAGCTTCCGCTTCTGAAGAAACCTTCGAGACGCGCACAAGTCCTCGGCAACTGGGAGCTGTATCTGTTCATGCTGCCGGCCGTCCTGTACTTCCTTATTTTTCATTACGCACCGATGTACGGCATCCAGATTGCTTTTAAAAATTTCGTGCCTTCCCGCGGAATTACCGGAAGCGAATGGGTCGGTTTCGACCATTTCGAACGCTTCTTCAACTCCTACTATTTCTGGGATCTCATCTGGAACACCTTCAGTATCAGCTTCTATGAACTGGCTATCGGATTCCCGCTGCCGATCCTCCTGGCACTGGCATTCAACGAAGTCCGCAACGGGAAGTTCAAAAAAACGGTCCAGACCGTCACCTATGCGCCTCACTTCATCTCTGTCATTGTCATGGCGGGCATGATTATCACGTTCCTCTCGCCGAGCAACGGCATGATCGTGATGCTGATCGAAGCGCTGGGCTTCAATGCGCCGCAGTTCCTGACCGATCCCGCCTGGTTTAAGACGATGTACGTGCTGTCCGGCGTCTGGCAGAGTACCGGTTGGGGCACTATCATCTACCTGGCCGCATTGTCCGGAGTCGATCCGCAGCAGCACGAAGCGGCGATCGTCGACGGAGCGAGCCGCTTCAAGCGGGTACTGCATATCAACCTGCCGAGTATCCTGCCGACCATCACAATTATGCTCATCCTCAATATGGGCAATATCCTGACCGTCGGCTATGAAAAGATTCTGCTGCTGCAAAACTCGCTCAACCTGGAGTCGTCCGACGTGATCTCGACCTACGTCTACAGAGCCGGCCTCGTCGACGCGCAGTACAGTTTCTCGACCGCCGTCGGATTGTTCAACTCGATCATCAACGTCATTTTGCTGGTGACGGTCAACTGGATCGCCCGCCGTACGAGCGAGAACAGTTTATGGTAGTCCGTTAAGCGAGTTGAGTTTCTTGTTTAGATCAAAACGTTTAACGCGCTTAATGGACCAAGTACGTGAAGCAAACCCGAAAGGAGAGACCCCGATGATCACAGTGACCCAAGAGTCCAAAGGCGACAAGGTATTCCTGATCTGTACCTATATCTATCTGTCCGTCGCGCTTCTCATTGTGCTGTATCCGCTCATCTACATTCTCAGCGCCTCGATCAGCAGTCCGCAGGCGGTCAACTCCGGGCAGATGTGGCTGTTCCCCAAAGACGTCACCTGGGCCGGCTACGAGCTGGTGTTCAACAATCCGAAGATCTGGAACGGCTACCTGAACACGATCATCTATACGTTCGTCGGCACGCTGCTCAATCTGGCTGTCACCCTGCCCGCGGCCTATGCGCTCAGCCGGTCCGACTTTTTCGGCCGGGGTTGGTTTATGGCTTTTATCCTGCTGACGATGTTTTTCAGCGGAGGGCTTGTTCCCACTTATCTCGTCGTCAAAAATCTCGGCCTGATCGACACCATGGGCGCGCTTATTCTGCCGGCTGCCGCTTCGGTCTGGAATATCGTGGTCGCCCGTACTTTTTTCCAATCCGCGATCCCCAAAGAACTGCAGGAAGCCGCGCATATCGACGGCTGTACGAACCTCAAGCTGTTCTGGCGTATCGTGCTGCCGCTCTCGGCTCCGATCATTGCGGTCATGGCTCTGTTTTACGGGGTCGGACACTGGAACAGCTACTTCCCTTCGCTGATCTACCTGAACAGCGAAGACAAATATCCGCTTCAGATGGTGCTGCGCCAAATTCTCGTGCTGCAGGAAATGTCCGCGGAAACGACGGGGGCGGCAATCAGCGGAGACATCGCGCAGGCCATGAATTCCAAAGCCGAGACCGCCTCGCTGATCAAGTACGGCGTAATCGTCGTCTCGACGCTTCCGATTATCGCCGTCTACCCGTTCCTGCAGCGTTATTTTGTACAGGGGGTGATGGTGGGTTCGGTCAAGGGTTAAGCTGCAATTATCCATTTTAAAAAAGAGGGGGATTTACCATGAACATCCGAAGCAAAGCCTGGAAGCTGCTGATGGTTGGAGGGCTTGGCGCATCGCTGCTGGCAGGCTGCGGAGGCTCGGACGAAGCGGCCAACAGCGCGGAAAAAGTGACGGTCAGCAAGGAAGGTTTCCCGATTGTCGAGACCCCGATCAAACTCACCATGATGGCGCCAGACGTCGGGATTCAGAATTGGGAAGACATGGTCGTCCTGCAGGAGATGGCGAAAAAATCGAATGTCTCTTTTGAATACAAAAATGCGCCCAAAGAAAGCTTCGATACGAAAAAGAACCTCGTCTTCGCCAGCGAAGATTACCCGGACGTCTTCTACGCCGCCGGCCTGACTCCTTCGGAGCAGCTCAAATACGGCGAGCAGGGCGTGCTGATTCCGCTCGAAGGCCTGATCGACGAATACGCGCCGAACTTCAAAGCGCTGCTCGACGAGTACCCGGATGTCCGCAAATCGATTACGGCGCCGGACGGCCATATCTACTCGCTGCCGGTCGTCGAGTTCAGCCAGCACTGGTATCGCAACCCGATGTGGTACAACGGCGAATTCCTCGAAGCCCTCGGGATCGACAAGCTGCCGGAAACGACGGAAGAACTGTACGATTACCTCAAACGGGTCAAGGAAGAAGATCCGAACGGCAACGGCAAAGCGGACGAGATTCCGATCTCTTCCGTTACGACTTCGGCCGCGAATGTACGGGATATCCGGACCTGGCTGCTGGGCGCTTTCGGCATCTATGAAGAAGAGATCTATGTAGACGACAGCGACGTGGTGCATTTTACCCCGGTCGAAGAAGGCTACAAGCAGTATCTCGAGTATATGAACCGTTTGTGGACGGACGGCCTGCTCGATCCGGAAAGCTTCTCGCAGACCGGCGAACAGAAAAAAGCCAAAGGCCAAAACAACCAGCTGGGCCTCTTCTCCGACTGGCATGCCTACATGACCAAAGGCGGCGAGCCATCCGACAAAGATCCGATGTTCCTGCCGGTTCGCAGCGAATACGTCGACAAAGCGGCGATCGCCAAGAACCGCGGCATCACGACAGGCGCTTTTGCCATCACCAAAACGAATCCGTATCCGGAAGCGTCGATGCGCTGGGTCGATTACCTGTACTCCTACGAAGGTGCGCTGCTGTTCAACAAAGGACCGGAAGGCACGCTCTGGGAGTATGAGAACGAGGCGGACCGCACCAAAAAAGCCCTGCCTGTTCCGGGCGGCGGAGATTCGGAAGAATACCGTTCCACACTCACACCGAACTACGGCATCCCGGCTCCGACCGTCTCGATGGACGATATCACCAAAGGCCTCAAGAACGACTTCGATCTCTGGGTAGAAAAAGAAACCAAAACCAAACTGCTCGATAACGGAGCGCGTGCGCCGTTCCCGGCCCTGTTCCTGACCGTCGAAGAGCAGTCCGAGATCAACAGCCTGAACTCCGACCTCAGCACGTACGTCAAGCAGATGGAAGCGAAGTTCATTACGGGCGCCGAGCCGATCAGCGGCTGGGGCGCTTATGTCGAGACGCTGAACAAGATGGGCGCGAATCGCGTCAAAGAAATCAACCAAGCTGCCTACGATCGCTGGAAAGCCAGCTGATCACCAAGCAAAAGACGACCTTGCGATCAACCATCGTTTGGACCTGAAAGCAGGGCGCTCGCATAAGATGCCGGGCGCCCTGCCTGTCTGGAACGCACCAAAAGCCCGCCGCGCGTTAGCGCGGCCGGTTTGAATTTTTTATCCTATTTTTGAAGCTGGAGGTCTTTTCCCATGAAAATCACCCGACATCCCGACAATCCGATCGTCGTGCCCGGTCTGTACGAATGGCGCAAAGCGACCGTCTTCAATCCCGCCGTCATCGTCGATAACGGCAAATTCTACATGATCGAACGTACCGCCGGTTCGCTGACGCCGTGCAAGAACTACCTCGGGCTGCTCGAAAGCGAAGACGGCGTGCATTTTACCCACGTCAAGGACGAACCGATCCTGACGCCCGATCAGCTCGGCTTCCCGTACGGCAGCGTGCAGGACCCGCGCGTCGTCAAGATCGACGGCACGTTCTACCTGAACTACGCCCTGCGCCCGTGCGCGATGAGCTATTACCCGACCGGCACCGGCATCCCGGAACGCTCGATCCCGGCCTACCCCGACGGCTGGGGCGAACAGCCCGGCCACTGGTTGACCCGTTCTTCGATCGCCAAGTCCGATAACCTGATCGATTGGGAATTCGTCGCCGATACGACGCCGCTCGACATCAATGACCGCGACAATATCCTGTTCCCCGAAAAGATTAACGGGCGATTCGCGCTGCTCCGCCGTCCCGAAGAATACGTCGGCGAAGCGTACGGCACGGAGAAAGCGGCGATGTGGATCACCTACTCCGACGACCTTATCCATTGGGACGAGCCGAAGCTGCTGGCACAAGCGGAGAATCCTTCCTGGGAATCCCGCAAGATCGGCGGTTCGACGCCTCCGATCCGGACCGATGCCGGCTGGCTCGTGCTGTATCACGGCGTGGACGACGACATTGTCTACCGCGTAGGCGCGCTGCTGCTCGATCTGGACAATCCGGAGATCGTGCTTGCCCGTACCTGGGATCCGATCATGGAACCGGAAACGTATTACGAAAAATTCGGCTACCAGATTCCCAACGTCGTGTTCCCGACCGGCAACATCGTCAAAGACGGGCTGCTGTACATTTATTACGGCGTAACCGATACCGCGATCGCGCTGGCGACGGTGCCCGTGGACGAGTTGGTCGGGCATCTGCTGGAGCAGGTGAAGTCGGCCGGGCAGACGGGGCGGAATTAAGCTCTTTTCGACGCTTTCTGCTTGCGGTACTGCCCGGGGGTGAAGCCCATTTCCTTTTTGAACCGCCGGATGAAGTTGGGAGCGTCGAGATAGCCGACCTGCTCGATAATTTCTTTTAGAGGAGCGCTGGTCGTCTCCAACTGCCGGATCACTTCTTCGACGCGGCGGCGCCACATGTACTGCGAGAAATTCAACCCGGTCTTTTCCTTGAAGCTGCGGCTCAAATAAGACGTGGATACCGAATACTTCAGCGCGAGATGTTCCAGGCTCAGCGTATAATCGGAGAATCGGTCGTCCACGTCTTTGACGATGTCGTCGATCAGCGTGTCGCGCGTCTCTTCCGTGTTGCGCTCGACCTGCGCGCAGATCTCGGAAGCGAGCGACAGCAGGCGGCTCTCCAGTTCTTCCAACGTTTCAAAAGAAGCCAGGACCGAAATATCCGCGAACACTTCCCTCATGCCGAGTTCCGACGCCGTTCGCAGCAGCGAGTTCAGCACGTCGAAGCAGATACAGCGCAGCAGCGGCGCGGACAGCGGTTCTTTTTTGAGCGTATCCATGATGTCCGACAAGATGCGTACCGCTACAAGCGTACTGCCCTGCTTGAGACTCTGATCCAGCTTGAGAATCAGTTTGCGCGAGATCCAGAAGCTGCCTTCTTCCGCCTGTTCGGGGCCGGCCAACTGTTCGAAATACGTGACCTGCCCGCGTCCGTTCATCTTGCGGTGTTCCAGCGCCGTCGCAGCTTCCACGAACGACTGGTTCAGCGAATCCAGATCGGCATAAGCCGACCCGACCCCGATATGCGGCACCGACTGCAGCCCATCGACCGCGAGCAGCCGGACCGCTTCGATCGTCCGCGCGACTCTCTCCTGCAGCGGTTCGTCCCCTTCCTGCTCTTCCAGGGCAATCACCAGCGCAAGCTGGTCAACGGCGGAAAATTCGACCCCGAACACGCGCGCTCCGGTGCCTTCCACGACGAAATGACTAAGCGCATCGCGCACCGCATACCGTTCTTCCGAAATCTGGCGTCCCTCCGCAGGCTCGCTCCAGGACAGGATCGCTGTGAGGTATTGCCCTTGACCGTCCCCGAAGCCCAGCCCGATCCCGTCGATCGTCCGCATCATCTCCCGGTCATCCGGCCTGCCGTGCTTGAGCAGGAGCAGCAGGCACTGATTGCGCACGAACGGCTGCTGCATATCGATTCTCGCATTGTACTCACGGATTGTCTGCCGGATCGAGTCCCATTCGTTCGATGCTTTGGCCGCCGCTCCGCTCTGGATTCCGACGAATTCCATCAGGTCTTTGACTGGATGGTACTGCCGCCGGGCCAGCATCATCGCTGCCAGACTGCCCGTGACCACGACAAGGGCGAAGACGATCGCGATCAGTGTCTGCACATGAGCCACCCGTCCAAAAAACTGGTGGCTCGGCATCGCCATGACATACGTCCAGCCGTTTTCCTCCGATTTGACGGATACGACCGACTGCTTCTCCCCCGCCAACGTCATGCTGTGAATGCCCGGCTCCAGCTCGGCAAGCGTATTCCATTCCGCACCCGGCGTCTCCGTCCCGCGGCTGTTGGTCGTCAGTACTTCTCCTTTTTCGTTAAAAATATAGTTGCTGCCGTTCACATCGTTCAAAATGGAGTCCATCACGCCGGTCAATTTGGATTCCTTCATTAAATACACGACTGCTCCGTACGGATACGGATCATTGGTCTTGATCGGCACGATATACGTCAGCATTGGCTCCTGCCGCGAATATCGATTGACCATCTCCGCGCCCCGAATGAGCGGCTGGTCGATTTCATTCAGATTGCGGCGTACCTGCTCCGATGTCCAGTTTTCAAAACGATACTCTTTATTGAACACCACATCCAAGTTAGCCAATCCGCGATAAGAGTAAATCAATGAATCGTTGTGCATATACAGCAGCAGGTCTTCGACAATACTGTTGTTCGCTTTATAGTTGGCCAAGGTTTGAATCGCTTCCTGGACGTAAAGGGGATGATCCAGCATATAAGGGGTTAGATGTTCATCGTAGGAGATCCGGCTGGCCAATGCATGCAGTTCGTTCATCCGATCGTCGATCGTCAGTTTGACCTGGTTCAACTGATTGATTTTCGACTGCTCGATCTCGGAGCGCAGATTTTTGACAGCGCTATCATATACAAAGACGGTAAGAGCCGTCAGCGGAATCAGAAAGGCCAGGATATAAGAAATCGCATATCGGAATAGAAGCTTAGACTTCATGGCATTCCATCGTTCCCGAAAAACGAACCGGGATCCGTATAAAGCCTGCATTCGACGTTTCATGGTTTGCTTTCGCCCCTTTGCAGGTTTTTATAATCGTTTTAAACATTATAACGTTATATCTTTATTCTTACTAGAGGGCGATATCTCTTAAGCATCTCTTAAGCCTTCGTTTCGCTGTACTTAATCATTGAATTTTAAAAAAAAAAAAGCCTTTACCGTAATCACGGTAAAGGCTTTTTCTCTTCGGCTTGGCAGCTTCCTACTCTCCCAGGACCCTGCGGTCCAAGTACCATCGGCGCTA
>NZ_JAAZWC010000037.1 GCF_013185195.1 Saccharibacillus qingshengii | reverse complement strand
TTCATTCTACACGAATCCGGCCGTGGGCCTTTTTATATTCAGTTCGAGGTGTTGCACTTCATTTTACAATCCGTCTTTTATTAAATAATTCGTTAACCCTTTTTCAAGGGTATTTAATTTAGCTTGTACAGAAAAATAGATGATAACGGGGATCAATAATAAAATCATGAAGATCAAAGATAGCACTTTAGCTTTTTTAGTTGACATATTCAGACCCCTTTCTGCAGTTATTTCATGCCTTTTATATCTCTTTTAAACTCTTCAGCAGCAATCCCCTTGTATTCATTTCCTTTTGGCAGCTCTTTTATACCTACGATAATATATTTGTCGCCTTCTATATGACAGTTCGCCATAGCTACGATATCTTTGATTAATTCCGCAAGATATGCTGGAGAATATTGAACGGCTTTAAATTCTAATTCATAACCTTCGTGTCCATTCAAAAGCAAATTTTTGATTTTATCCATATACCTATCCTCCCATGTTCCAAATGTTCTTTTCGCTAAACTTGTGGTATATTTTTAGCATAAAACAAAAGGAGTTGAGTCGTCTATGGGAAGCCTTAAGCAAAAAGATTCTTCTTATGATGGCCTCAAAAATTGGATTCTTAAAAAGATGGTAATCAGCGAAACCGATGCCGATACGCTGGTGCAGGCTCATATTCTCAAACTTCGAGCCGAAAGAAAACTTCAACAAGCACAAGCAAAGCTGTCTCCGGAACTTCAAAATGAATTTTCAAAAACTATCGAAGACGGCGACGTTCAGGAAGAGGTACGGCGAGTTCTTCACAATATAGAAATTGAAGAGCAATATACCCTCACGGAAAAGCCTGTTCCGCCGAAATTCCTCACTGTACGCGAAGTTTCAAACTATAAAGGTATCACTATGCAGCAGGTCAGACGCAATTGTATCTCGGGAAAATATAAGGCTGAGCAAGTTGCCGGAGAACATTCTTCTTGGAGGATTTGGGCTGACCAATTTGAAGAGGAAAACAGATTTGATGATTTCCTTCAGGAGAGAGAACAACAATTCCAGCGTACAGCCAAAGCAGCGAAGCTTGCACAGGAGATGTGGGTCGAAGAACTTGAAGAAGAAAAGGAAGATCAGTAATATGACGACTTCTTTTCCTTCAACTGATACTGTCCAAGTTTATATGATGGATACAAACGTAATCAGATATCAAGTCGGACGAAATAGTTCTTTGGAAGAACGTCGCCTTAAACAAGCAGCGATCGAATTCTGGGGTACTGTACAAGAAGAGACATTAGCCAGGCGTACCGAAATTATGCTGCCTAAAGAAGTTGTTGCTGAATTGGATATCCAAATGCACAGCTTAACTCTACAAAAACAAGATAAACTCCGTATAATCATCGAAAGCTTGTTGATCGATTCATTTGATTTGTCGCTTTCTTTGGAATACGACCTAAGAAAGTTCAGCAGCTATGTCATCCATCATTATCGTGAACATCTCATTCCTAAGCAGCAGACGACTATGCAGCATGGGAAAAGCAGCTATAAAATAGAATACTTGCAAACTTCCGACGCTCGAATTCTCGTCTCCGCCTATTTGAACGACGCCATCTTGGTGACTCGAAACATCAAAGATTTCATTGTTTATCTCTTATTCTGTGCTCCCGAAGAGAAACGGTTATACGACTTTGTCGAGAAACAGTTTGTGACCATTCCGGCAGAAGGATTAGATCTTATTTGTCAGGACTCATACTTTCAAGAAGTTCGATCCAAGTTGGAGCAACTGCTAGTCGGAGAAGAACAATTAGATTGAATTTATATTAAAAAGCACGGCTCCGCGATTGCGACGGAACCGTGCTTTCTTATTGAGAACGTCCAGTCTGTGCCCGCCGTTCAAAATGCACATGCAGCCGATACTCGCAAACCTCCTGCGTCCACCGGTGCAGCAGCTCCTTATCTTCTTCCGCCATTTCAAACGCCAACCCGAACGCCCCATCCGCAAACTCCACCTGACTGCCTTTCGCCCCCGCCCACTTGCTCATTGGCATGTCCGCGATCAGCTTCGTCACCTTACTTCGCGTCTGCTCGTTCCAGTTCCATAACGCTTTGGCTTCTTTGCCCGAAAAGTCGATCCGCTTGCGGTATTCCTTCTCCGTCAGATACCCGTGGAAAAATGCTGCCGCTTCCTCAGCCGTCACCGGCTCGTTCCAACGATCCGCGCCGCGTTCCAGCATATACAGCAGCACGATCATCTTGTAGCTTTTGGTCATGACTGTCTTCTCCGCGTCGCGCAGCCAAGCCTCATAACGCTCGTACACCTGCTGTTCCCGCTCATTCAACATCTCGGCCCAGCTCAGGAAACCTACGTAAGACCCGAATTCGTCCCGATAGCCTTTGCTCACGGACCGCCCCTGTAAATGCAGCTCCAGATAGGTCGGAATGCGGCCCAGCTCGCCTTTGAGATCGAGGAAATCGCGATGCAGCTTCTCCCGGTATGGCGCGCGTTTGCGGCTCAGTTCATCCAGCAGATTGACGACCGCCGTCTCCAATTGGATCGAGCAGCTGTCCGGCAAAGCTGGAACCGCTGTGAGACGGTCTTTTTTCACATCCGACTCTTCCCCATAATCCGCAAACAAACTCAGCTTCACATCCGCGTTCCGGTAGTTTCCGATCAGGTCGATAATGACGCAGTGCGATTTGCCTTCCGCCAGACGCAGACCCCGGCCTATCTGCTGAGTGAACACGGTCAGCGACTCGGTTGGCCGGACGAACAGCAGCGTATCGACGCTCGGAATGTCCGTGCCTTCATTGAACAGATCGACGGTGAACAGTACTTCCAGCTCGGCATTGTCCAGCCTGCGGATCGCTTCGTCCCGGCTCATCTCACGGGTACGCGAATGCAGGCTGAGCGTCCGGTTACCGCGTGTGCAGAAGTAGTCCGACAAATAATCCGCCTGCTGGATCGACGAACAGAACGCGATCGTCCGTGTCTGCCTTCTAAGCATCCAAGCTTCATATACGCGCTCCGCATACTCTTCCCGAAGCTGCGCCGCAAGCAGCTGCTCCTCGTCGTAATGGCTGCCCAGCCAGCGAATGCCCGAATAGTCCGTCTCGTCGTGCACGCCGTAATACTGGAAAGGCGCCAGCCATTCCCTCCGGATCGCCTCGATAAAATGAATCCGGTACGCCACATTCCCGCCGCACAGCGCATACACGTCCTGCCCGTCCATCCGATCCGGCGTCGCCGTAATGCCCAGCATAAACTGCGGTTTGAAATAGTCGATCACCGACTGATACGATCTCGCTGCCGCATGATGGAACTCGTCGATGACAATCAGGTCAAAAGCATACGGCGCAAACGTCTCCCGATGCTTTTTCATCCCCAGCGTATAGATCGAAGCAAACACGCAGTCCGCATCGCTATCCTTGCTCTGCCCGTTATAGAGACCGTGGCTGCGCTCCGGAAGAACGTGCGTGAACGAGCGGACTGCCTGCTTGAGAATCTCTTCGCGGTGCGCGACGAACAGAACCCTTTGATACCTTTTCGCCAAAAAAGCCGCCAAATACGTTTTCCCAAGTCCGGTCGCCATAACCACCATTGCGCGGTCGTACTCTTCCTCGATCGTGGCCGTCAGCGCATCCAACGCCATCTCTTGAGCAGGGCGCGGCCGGATTGTCGTCTCCGTCTGCTGCTCCTCTGCCGATGCCTCTTCCGTCTGCACATCCCCAATATCCGCTTCGGCTTCCTCCATCTCGATCACCTGCCGCTGCAGCTCGGGATTCTTGCGGTGATTAAGCAGATACTCTTCTTCGTACAGCGCGATCGTATCCTCTGTCAGCGGCAGCGTGGCGTCGTGATACAGGTTCTCCATGAATTGATCCATCGCGCTGCGGAACGTATACGGCTCCGCCTGCGCGTTCATCGCCAGATTCCACTCATACCCCGTCTTCATCGCCGAAAACGAAAAATTGGAAGAGCCGACGATGAGCAGCCCTTCCCCATTTTCGTAGTCGAACAGATAAGCTTTGGGATGAAAAGACGTTCCCATACTCCGCCACAGCCGCGCTTCGAGCCGATCGTCGATATTCAGCAGCTTCCGCAGCCCTTCCGGCTGGGTGATGTACAGATAATCTCCCGCCAGCATCTTTACCTCGGCCCCGCGGTCCAGCGCCTTTTTCAGATGCGGAGCCAGCAGATTAACTCCGGACTGCATAAGAAAAGACGTCATGATATAGATCCCTGTCGCATTCTGCATCCCCGCAATCAGCTCATCCCCCAGGTTGCGGGTGATGAGCTTGACGTTAAGATTCGTGGACATCGATCAGGTAGATCCGCTCGTCGAACCCGCCGCGCTTGGCGGCTTTTTCGGCGCGGATCTGCTCCAGTGTATCGGGATCTGCACCGTGCGTAACCGCGAGGGCGCGGATCACTTCGATCATATCGGCGAGTTCTTCCAGCGCATCGGCGTCGGAGGAAGTGGCGAAGTATTCGTCGGCTTCCTCTCGCAGCTTGGCGCGGAGTTCAGCTGCATATTCGGCTTCGTTCAGGATGCGGGTGGTGGATGATTTGCCGGTGGAAGCTATGATGGACGGGATGAGGTTGCGGATTAGTTTGTTGTGGGTTGGCATCTTTGTCTCCTGAATAAATTGATAACAATAAAAATTCTAATAAGCTTAGAGTTTCTGAATTTCACTTTACAAGACATATTTATTCAATCCCTAGATCAAATAAATGAGTAAAAACTCCTTCACTTTGAACTTGGCTAAATTTAGGAGGAAGAGCGTTACCTATCATTAGAGCAATATTAGTTTTAGGTATAGATGCTGGAAAGATATAATCAATAGGAAATGTTTGGAGCAGAGCAGCTTCACGCGCAGTTATACAACGATGTTCTTCTGGATGAAGAAACCTACCCTTTGATGGATTTAGACATCCACCTGTTATGGTAGAAGATACAGCGTCCCATTTTAAACGCCCATAAACATCACTAAAACCAATGCCTTCTTTTTTATGACATTCCAACGTATACTCCGCAGGCAGATCCTTTCTACCCCCTCCATCTACGGGAATCCTTTCGATCATCTCTTGAATTTTTGCTTTATGGCGCGGATAAATTCGATGTACGTGATCTGCGGTATTCTCAATACTTTCTATATCACCAATTGCGTCTCTTACTGTTCTCTTTTCTCCAGTGCCATCCACAACTTTTATTTCTCCTATTCTAGAACCCAGCATAACAAATCTTTTTCGCCTCTGAGGTACGCCGTAATCCTCCACATTGATAATTTTATAATCCAGGCGGTAACCTAATTCGACAAGTCTGTCTTTTACGACTCCAAATAAATCATAGTTAATTATGGAAGGAACATTTTCCATCATGATGGTCAAAGGCTCTAATTCTTCAATGAATCTTAAATATTCAAGTATAAGATTATTTCTTTCATCTTCTACCGCAATACTGCGATTCAACCGACGTACCGCTGAAAACCCCTGACATGGAGGACATCCTGCAAGAAAATGTAATTGGCGTCCATTTAAAGATTCACGAATTTCATTAGTATCAATACCTCTAATATCCTGGTTATACATACGAGTCGTCCCATGGTTGGAATCATAAGCTTGTGCTGCATATTTATCAAACTCAACTGCCGCAACCACTTCAAATCCCGCGTTTACAACGCCTTTAGACAATCCTCCACAACCGGAGAATAAATCAACCGCTGTATATGGCATCTTTCCACTCCTAATTATAAAAAACTACTTAACCACTCACTATAAAATCCAATACTTTTATTTTCAAAAGTACCCACTAAAAGTGCTCTATCTAGAAAAACATTGAACTCTTCGCAACAAGTTTCTGGCAATAGTACACATGAATGGCAAGCTGCTAAGTTCAATGATTCTCTTCCTTGCCCTGAACTTGAAATACAAATTGGATCGTTGGAACATAAATCTCCATATTCGATGGCTTTTTGGAACACACTAGTAAAACGATCAAAGTAACCTTGTCTTACAAGTCCACCAAGTGTCCCTTCTGAATCTCCACTAGCTGTATATATTAGTATTCCCGACATTTTTTTGTCATCTCTATCTTCGTCAACATCACAATATATACGCTCTCTCAAAGAAGCAGAAGTATAACCGCAGTCAAAACTTAGTTGTCTAATCAACATATGAGCTATAGTATGCAATAAAACAAACTTAGCCGTAATTTCTTTCGGATTCGCTTGTCCTTGATAAGAAGCAGAATAACTTTTATTTAACAATTTAATTCTGTTAGTTACTTGCGGATTTTTTGCTATCCAAGAATAAATACTGTCCTCCTTAAATTCTATAAAAATCCCTTCTCCTCGAACTTCATAACCGGGGTACCATTTAGTATCAGGTTCTTTTACCGAAACTAAATTTCCAACTCCATTTTCCGAATCTATATTATTCGGAGGATTGATCCTACTAAATCCAGTTAGTGCTCTAACTTCTCTAACTTTATGGACAAGCGCGATTTTATTTAAATGAGGTATCGAATATTGATCGACATTCATTTCTTCACAAATAAATTCATTTTCTTCAAGATCTTTGACTGGAATCTTACCCGTTAAAGCTTCATATTCTTCTCTCTTATAGTCCAAAGTATTCGCTTGCGGAACGACAGTTTCATCTTGAACTTTTAGCAATCGCCTTACCAATATATTTCGAATCACTGTTGCATTACCATCGATTTCTCTTGCAATCTCTTCTGACCTTCTGTCTATCTTTTTCTCTATCTCCAAGCGTATATGATCTTTATCATATTCATCTTCATCTTCATCTTCGTAAAGCCCTTCCACATAATTCATAAACCTCTCATAAGCTTTAGATTCCGAAATTTTTGTGTTGACTTTTTCTGAATAAGGAGGAATCACTAATGAACTAACAATATTAGGATAATATATTGATGAAGCTCCTCTTTGCATTACCTTAGGATAACAATCGCAGTGCTCAGTTTTATTTTTCCAAGGCATCCTTCCCGCGCATCGATAATTTTCAGTTGCGAATTGCTTTCCAAACTTTTCATCCATCTCTTGCATAGCATTTTTTTCAAAGGCTCTAGCCAATGTCGTGCTTGCTTTACAATTTTCGCAAGTCACCACTAGACCTTCAAGACCAGCAGTCGCAACTGCTCCTGTTTTAAAAGATAGCTTAGGGTTAGAGCAAACTTTTTTTGCTCCTCCTCTATTTCTATGGTGCGTCCATTCAATCCAGGGAAAATCGGATATATGTCCCTTTTCGCAAGCAACTACAATTCGCGCCGGTATAATATCCATTCTACATTCTACACATCTCGGTCGTTTCATGTTTTGATCTTTATCTTTTTTGGTATTTTTTTTAAGGTATTCGTTTCTCCAATCATTTATAGGCTGAAACCATCTACAACGTGGACAAAAATACCATTCAGGGAATCTTACATAAGCTACTCCCCAATTATTAACACCATTTTTCGGTGCGCCAAAATGAGTGACTTTTAATGCTCTGGCCAGACGTTCATCTTCTATGCGTAAAATAGGTGCCCAATATTCAGGCGAGGCCGTCATAAGCGTTTGATCTGGAAAGTCTACCATAGCTCCCACTCCATACTGCAAAACCGCTTGTGAGCTTCGTAAGCTGTATTTGACCTTGTTCAGATTTTCAATACTTTTTTGTTGTTCAAGCTTGGACATAATCATCACTCCCAAATAATCATTCCCGCTGACACACTCTGATCCACATTACGCATGGAAGTTAAAGTTTCTCTTGCCGGGTCTTTTGCTTCGCTCGCAAAAACCTTAATCAGTCTTTTCACATCAATCGGCGGAGCGTTCATAATATACTTATCTCCATAAACAAACTCTTCTCCAGCACTTCTTTCTATCTTGTCTTGCCATTCTTCCCAGAATTCTTCCATCTCTTTTTCTACTTCCACCATTTCTTGCTCTATTTTAAGTGTTGATCGTCCATTTATATCCCTCATTCGACTCAGAATGAATTCTTGAATATCTTGGAGTTCATCTATGTCTTTTTTGAAATATTTTACATCTTGATCTTTGACTAGTCCGTATCGATGACGCATTAAAGTAATCATTACAGCGTGTAGAGCTCGTTCTCTAGCTGGCTTCGAAAAAGGGGTTACACCAGTTGGCTCAACGAATCTATAAAAAGATTCATGATAACTTCTAAATTGCTCGTAATGAGATCGGTCTCTGCTTTTAGAACCGTCATAAAGAACGATTGCCATTCCTGGATAAGTTCTTCCAATTCTACTTGAAGCTTGAATGTATTCACTGGTAGATTTAGGTTGACCTACTAACAACATAACATTAAGCCTAGAAACGTCCACTCCAACTGAAATCATATTACTGGCTAACAATACATTAATAGCATATTTTTTGTTTTTAACATTTTCTGAACTATATTCCAGTTGTTCGAGTTTTTCTAAAGTTTCATTTAATTCAGAAGTAGAAATTCTACTTGTCAATTCTTTTGCAGAACCAATAGGCCTTGCAAGGTCATTTCTTTTACCAAATCTTTGCGCCATACGACGCATAAAATCTTTTACATCGTCTTCGATTAAGTTTGTACACTTACTAAGATCTCTTAAACTATTAAAGTAAATAGCAAGCGTCCAGAATTTATCTTTAATTTTCTCTGATAAATCTAACATATGAACCTGTTGAAGAGTAGCCGCTATCGTTCTTATTTCCATCATGGCTTTAGTTTTCCCCGCAGGCATTAATCCTACGTAAAAACGCCCTGGCTTCGTCTCAGTATTTGCTTCTTTAGAGAAAAAGGAATCATCAGCATCTATACCAGCGGGCGGAAATTGCTTCACCTCACGATTATACAAGTTAGAACATTGTTCTTGAGCCCTTCTAATAGTAGCGGTAGAAGCAACAATTTTAGGTTTTACTCCTTTTGCGCTGCAAAGGGCGTCTATAGCTGTTTCATATAATCCAACCATGGTTCCTAAAGGACCTGAAATCAAGTGTAGCTCATCTTGAATAATCAATTCGGGAGTACGATTGGAACTAGACGAAGCAAAGAAAGCTCCCGCTTCTTTTTTCCAAGGAAGCATAGCAAACTTGTCTACCGTTCCGAATAATAAAGTAGGAGGATTTTTATAAAGTTCTTCGTCTACTACTTGAAAAGGTAAGTCGTTTTCAAAAATACAGCCTTCTTGAGGACAAGACATTCTAAAAGAAGTATTGCCATTCATTCGATAACCCCAAGATCCAACAACTTTTTGTGTGTTCGTATCAATTTCCTTTGTTAGTTTCGTTCCACACCAAGGACATTTGAGAATTTGAAATTTACTATTTCGATCTTTTATATCTCTTAAGTCGTTCTTCGTAGCCTTTCGAAGTGCAGATAAAAATTTTACTGCATCTTCATTTTTGTTAGGAGTATGACTAGAACCGATCCATAAACCTATTGAAATTTCTTCCTTGCCAAGTTCATAAAATGGATAATTCGATTTAGAATTGCTATTTACCTTTCTGCTCCTATTAGAGTTCTTTGAATAAAATTCCCGTCGGATTACTTCGCAAGCACATATTAAAGTTCCAGCTCGAACAAATTGTTGAGCAGCAAGGAGCCTTAACGTATATCGCATAATAACTGTAGTGCCGTACGAAGTTTCTTTATGATTCAGTCTTCTGAAGAAAATTGTAAAAGCAGTTAAACCTAAGTAAGCTTCTGTCTTACCTCCTCCTGTTGGAAACCAAATAAGGTCTACAAGATCCCGATCCTCACAAGTCTCGTTCACCATGGAATTCAAGCTCATGAGAAGAAATGCAAGCTGAAACGGTCTCCATTTATATTTTGCTTCGTCTACATAGTAATAATTAAGATCACTCATCTTTTTCTGAAGTATTGCGTTACCTGGATAATGATCTTCTTTTTGTAAATCCAAATGTATTCGTTGCATAAACATTGCTCTATTGGACAATTGAAATGCTATATAAGCATTCTCGTTCTGTTCTAAAATTTTTATCCCTTCATACATGCGATTACTAGCAATAAGACAATCCTGTATATGTAACATAGCAGTTTCTCTCATTTGCCCATCTAATACAGAAGCTTTTTTGGTGATTTCTTTAATCCATTTTTCATATGATTTGACTAGAGTTTTTAAAGCCTCAAGCTTTTCTTTTTTATCAGCTTCATC
This sequence comes from Saccharibacillus qingshengii, assembly GCF_013185195.1. GTDB lineage: Bacteria > Bacillota > Bacilli > Paenibacillales > Paenibacillaceae > Saccharibacillus > Saccharibacillus qingshengii. The sequence continues at coordinate 30,387 of NZ_JAAZWC010000037.1, read as the reverse complement.
TAGATCTGATAAATACTTCATATGCAGTGTTTTGGTTTTGACTTCCAGGTCATTCAATTCAAACTCTACTTGAGGAACCTGACGCAAAGGCATGTACTCTGTATAAACAGTTCCACTTCCATTATCATCCACGGACCAATCGACCGAAACTCCATGACCTGTAGCATAAACCTTCTTATTTCTATAAAGTAATTGTAAAGAAAGTTCTTCCACATCTTCTCCATTTCCATAATTTCTATTTACGTATGTTTCCAATTTCAATTTTGGATTATCAACTGTTCTTACGCAAAGATATGGTTGAAATATCGAATTCAGCCCATTATAGTTTCCGCTACTTGTGTTGACGAGCAGAGCAGTAAGTGCATATAATCCGTTCGATGTTTTTTTCTTAAGCACTATGAGTTTAAGAGAAGTATCACAAATAGGAGGAGACTGGGCCATACTGCCGTCAGCAAAATCAATCTCTACCAGTTTTTTATGCGGTTCTCTCAAAAACCCTTTTTCAAATTGATTACTGATTCTATATAAAGCATCAATAAGGCTGCTATCTTCAATTTCTTTACTCCTATCTATCTCGTTAACTTGTTTCCTAGTTAATCTCTGAAGTAGAAGGATGGCTTTATCTTGCTTTGAATATTGAACGATTTGCTTTATCTTATCAGGAAGCTCATAATCCGTCCCACGATCAAAAGGAATCTTACAGTTCTCAAGGAGAACATTCTTGTAAGTCCCAAAACGAACTAAAAAGGTAACCCTCTCAGGATTTTCCCCGACCATAAAAGTCATTCCCATGGATGAAGGCATATTCTGAGAAGATAAGGCTACATCTTCGTCAAGACTGTCCGTTTCCGGATCCAAGTCTCCTTTACTTATATCTCTGTAACCTCTGCTCTCCCGCTCCATTGGAGTAACGGCTGTGTTTTCTATTTCTTCCAGAATCTCATCCTCATGAATTAACTCTAATCCTAAATTCTTCGAAACTTCATTATTATCCGCTTTCATCTCATTTTTTTGTGGAAATAAAATACCCGTACTATATCTGATTTCAGGCAGATCCGTGATAATCTCATGAGCATCATCAGGCAATGAATATTCTGATCCTGGGCCAAGCAACTCACTTTTAAGTTTTTGCAATAAATTCGTGCGTGCCAAAAGAATATCTTCCAATTTAATCTCCAATTTTCGTTCCCCCTTTTTAAAAATGTACAGGCTTATTGATAAAATGTGGAGCTACGTATAGATCGTTCGCATTGGTTATCTTTTCTACCTTTAATGCCTTAATATGTTGCCGTTCGTTTCCTAGAAATAAAGCGGACAGCTCTTCATCTTCATCGCGTAACTTGGAGTCGTACAATCTCATAACTTCTAAGCCTATGAATTTAAGTATACGTGTTCTTAAAGAACGAATTTGACGACAAGCTTCGTGAAAAGCTTGATGATCTTCGTTCATAGCTGGATCTTCCGTTATTAGCGCGATAGCTTCAAAACTTTCCAAGTCTTTAGGTCCTACAATATAAATCTTATCGTCCAACCAAGATCTTATTGTCACCTCGTGTTTAGCACATCCGGCTTGCTTAAATTTGTAAGCAATATCCTTATAAGATAGGCCGTTTTTTTTCATGTATTCTTTTAAAACCACTTTCCAATATAAGCTTCTTTGATAAGATCGTAATAAAGCTCCTTGTTCTTTTTCAATTAATTCTTTCATTTTAGAGTCTATAAGATCTTTGATTTCTTTATCATAATTTGAAAAAAGTAAAGTGTCTTCGACTTCGAGAGAATCAATAGTCTCTTCAACAACTTGTTTTTTAGAATAATCGATAATATAAGTTGTATAGTTTCTAGTTAAAAATGCGACCTCACCACTTTCAAAGGAAACAATTTTAGATATTTCAACACCTTGAGATGGATCTTGAGAAATTGAATGAGAAGAATATGTCTCCAAAGAAAACCCGTCGATTAAACTTTCAAGTTCTTGTTCAAATGAGTAAACATCGACTACAGGAGTTTCGCTTTTTTCATTACTCCCTTTATCAGTTTGCTTTAGAGAAAAAGTCGGACGCTGATTTTCAGGAATAAAATGATTAAGTCTATTATAAAAGTCTATTTTTTTTTCATTAAAGAGTTCAATCTCTTTGAGTCTACTTTTATCGGTTTCATAGCAAAGATAGTCCACTCGATTAGCGTTACTTAATTCCACCGGGTTTAATATATTCCCTTCAAATATTCCCGAAAAAATCACAACTTCATAATCAAGTGATGTATCATACTTTTTAGGAGTAAGTATGTCGTAACTTTCCCACTTACTTCGGAGACCTGTTGGGAGTGCTTTGCTTACAATGTCCCTATAATATTTTTTAGATACAATCACAGCTTTTTTTTGTTTACTTTCACGGTCAAAAAATAACTTTTTTTTCACTTGCTCAAATTTAGGATTATTCATCCAAATATTACTTTTGAATATTTGTAAGATTTGGGTTATACGTTGCATTATCTCTTTTTCTGAACCATTGTAATTATGACTAATCGAATCTATATATTTTAGAGACTCGTTGGGTGAAAGAGCATTCAGTTCTCCTTGAGTTATCATTTCTTCCATAACACTAATCGGAAATATAGATCGTTCAAATAGATTCAGCAAGGAAAAACTTCTTACAATGAAATCTTTTAAGCTTAATTCTTGAGTTGCATTTTTAAGCATGATCATTAATTTATCTTTACATTCCCGAATGAGTAAGCTATCCATACTATTTTTAACGTCAATTATATTTATATTTTGAACAAAATTACGCTTAAGTAATTCATACTGCCTACTATTTATATATGACGAATGAATATGTTCTTTTTGAAAATCATTAACGTTTGATTCAATAGCCATTTGAGTCCAGGCATAATAAAAAAGGTCAGGGAAGTTTTTTTTCAAAGCTCTATAGTCGCCCTTTTGTAATTCGCCAACCAACAAACAGGTTTTTAAGGTAGAACGATTTAGGAGACTATCAAGCTCCATCGAATCAGAAAGAATATATGCTTCTCCTTCAACTATTAGAGTCTCTATATCTTTATCACTTATAATCAATTCTCTAGCAACAGAAAGCTTATTAACGAATTTAATGATGGGATTGGCTTTAGAAGAATTCCCAGCATAGTCGTAAGTATCATTTGTTGTGTAAAAAGCGGAAGGGAATATGGCGTTTATAGACTGGAAAGTCTTAGACGTTGTAGATAACTTCAAATTTTTAATATAGGAATCTGCTTTTTCTCTACTACAAACTATCAAGATGGATTTGTTTGAGTCCCTAGAAATTTTATCTATAGGAATTCCAAATAATGAAGCTAATAAGACGTCTTTTTTATCCTCTTTCAGTTTCAATCCTCTTCCATCTAACGATTGTGCATCCCCAAAATAAGGTTTTAGTTTATAGGTAAGATTAGCAGGTATAAAATTCGTTATAGGAGTTTTCCGCTTATCCAACGTTCTCACTTTAAAGTAACCGTTCGAATCTTTCCCCATAAATTCTCCCAAGCGTTTTTCGTAAATCACCTTATCTCCAACAGATAAAAAATCCAAAAAACTTCCTTGTGAATTACTGTTAGATATAAAAGCGCGAAATGTTCCTATCAATAAAGCTAATAGCGTAATAGGTGTTATATCAGTGTGTAGGATCAATACTTTCCTTTTTTCATCTTCACTGAAAATTTTAATTAATTCTTTTTTATTTGTACTAATGAAATCAGTGTCAATAATCTCTTCTTCTCGCCAAGTGAATCGACCTTTTGAAAGCGAATTATCCAGCGAAGCAACTGTCATAGCGGTTATCATGAACCCCACATCCTTAATGAACTATTTAAACTATGCTTGAGCACTTTTTAAAAATATTATTTCTTCTTTCACAGAATCCAGCAAACCCCTCTGCCTTACAATAACTCAAAAACAACCAATCCATCGCCCGAGTCATCCCGATTCGAACTGTCGATCGTCGACAGCTTCACTTTATCCGCTCCCCGATCATAAGCCCGTTTGGGCGCCGGATTCTCCGCGATCCAGTCGTGCGGAATCTCCAATCGATCCAACTCTTTTCGCAGCCGATCTACATACGAATACGAGTAGTTGTTCCGCACCCGGTACAGAATCGCGATCTCCGCATACGGCACTTTTTTCTCGTCATGCAGCTTCCGGATCGCGGCAGCGACCCAGGCGGCTTCTTCGTTGAAGTTGGCGCACTGCCTGATGATCGGCTCCGCGCCTTTGCGCTTGGTGCTCTGGGGCGGGATGATCTCGACGCCTTCGATGCTGCTGCCTTCCTTGACGCGATCCTTCAGAGCCGAATGCGTGCGGTAAAAGTCCCAGGCAAAGCCGACGATCTGCGACGTGTTGCGGTAAAAGCGACTGAGTTTCCGGGTTCAGCACCTTGCTCAGCAGTTCCAGCCAAGACGGTTCGAAGTCCTGGCCTTCGTCGATCAGGATCGCGTCGTATTTGGGCAGGATGGTCTCGCCGCGATCGATCTTGGGCAGCAGCGTGTCGATTCCATCGTCCCGGATACGCAGCGCGTTCCACAGCCATTCATGGAAAGTCGCCGTTTCGATATTGTGCTTCTTGGCAGCCGAATTGCCATTCTCGCCTGTACACCTATCAGCAAAGTCGAACAGGTCTTCCGGTTCTTCCAGCATCTTCTGGATCATGCCTTTGAGCACACGGGACAGTGGGATGCCGTAGCAGAGCACGAGAATCTTCCAGTCCGGATGTTCCTTCGACAGCAGGCGGGCGCGGGCGGACAGGATGAGCGTCTTGCCGCTGCCGGCGACGCCTCGGATCAGGCGGTTCTTGTCGCCGAGCTGACGTGCCAGCGCTTCCTGATGCAGATCCATCGCCTGCAGATTGTGCAGCGACAGCAGCAGCTGATCGTCGTAATGCGACGGCAGCTTGAACTCCGCGCTGATGCGCACTTCGGGGAACAGATGGTAGCGGATCGCTTTGACGTCTTCCGCGCTCAGCAGTTGGCTTGCGTGAAAAGGAAAATTGAACATGCCCAGCATCCGCTCCAGCAGCGCGGTACCGTCGAAGCTTTCGTTTTCCGTATCGATATCGTCCCGGGTCAGCAGGAACTGCGGATCGATCACGCGGTGCAGTTGGTGCTTGACGATATGCGTCTCGCGCATCCGAGTGAACACGACGCCGAAGCCGAACCGGAATTTGAGTCTGCCGTAATGGCTCCCGCCGACTTTGATCAAGCTTTTGTCTTTTTTGAGTTTGTCCACGATATTAAAAGCATAGGTACGAGCCTGATGCAGCGGATTGCTGACGGTATGCAGCTCGCCCTTCGTGTTATAGATACGCCATTCGTCGGGATAGAGTTCGTACAGCGTGCTCTCGGTATAGTCCTTCACTTCAAGCACGAGCATGCCAAGATCCGGTCCGATCACGACATAGTCGGGACGACGGCCGGCGATTTGGGGTTCATAGTAGACGATGTAATCGTCGGGAAGGTGTTCGCGGAGCGTGTGGAACAGCAGGCGTTCGCCTGCGGTCGCTGTACGGGGCACGGTTTCCGGGATCATATAGGCCATAAGGTGTCACTCCCTGATGAGACAGATCCCGTGAAGAGGTCCGGTGCTTCCGGAATCTGGCGTGATGGATAGCAAAGCAATATAAATATGAAGCGGTGTCGTCAGCCATTAAAGCCAAGATTTAAAATGAAAGTTCCCACAAAAAAACACTCTAACCGGGCCCTCCGACATAGGTCATGAGTTTCATACTTACCTATGACCTATTGTAACTTGGTTATCGCCATTTTGGAACCGAATTACCACTTTTTTTCTAAATTCTTCTTTAACAGTCGAGGATATGCCTGGGAATTATCAAGCCATCTAACCCTCTGGTGTGTTCCTACCTTTAAAATCATTTTGTAGACGTCTACAAAATGCCTATAAACTGTATTATAATTAGTATAAATGCTTCTCGAAATAAAGAATTTTTGGAAAGGGGTTATGGTTATGACTATTTCTCAGGCTGCAGCTTCCAAGAAAATTCGCAGTTGGATGTTGGAAAACGGAAAGTCGATCAAATGGTTCGCCGATCAAATCGGAGTTAGCAAATCTTCCTTTGGACACCTGCTGACAGGCACAAGAAATTGGCAGCCCAAACAGTTGAAGGCCGTAGCTGAAGTTATGGGTATTCCTTTTGAGCAGTTGATCGACACTTCTGACGAGCCTGCCATCCAGCAGCCGGCGTATACGATCAGCTTAAGAGGAACCGCAGATTCCCGTACGGCCAAGCGGCATTTGGACCAGCTTGTGTTTGCCGTCGAAGATTGTGAGCGTATCGAATGGATGCTGAATCGGAACACGGAGACCTCCCGCGCATGACCAAGAATCTTCTTTTTACATCCAAAAATGTCGGAGAAGCTTTTGCCGGTCAAGCTCTTGCCGAGCATTTCGGTGCCGAAGTGTTTATAGGTCCAAGTATCGAAATGAAGCTGCAAGAACTGGCAAGCGTCGTGTATCATGAGGTTCCGGACAGCAATTATTACGGCGCTACAATCAGCTACTCAAGCGAGAAAACGTATATTGCTTTGAACACCTTTCATCCGCTTCGAATTCGTTATTTTACGGCTGCGCATGAGCTATGGCATGTACTTGGATTGGACAAAATCGGCGGAAATATCGATTTGGAAAAAGCCGCAGAACGTTTTGCTGCCGCTTTGATGATGCCCGAATCTCTGATTCGACTATTGTGGGGACGCTTAAGCAAAAATTCTTCCGTAGAGCAAATCGTCTTTATGCTGGCAGATATGGCCTCAACGCCTTATCGCGCGACAGCCAAACGCCTTATCGAATTAAACCTGCTGCGTCCTTCCAAACATCCGGACCTTGTTGAAGAAGATTGGACAGCTTTGAGAAAAAAATTGAATCTCCCGCCCAGTCCTCTGGATATGCCCCTGTCTATTGTTCAATTCAACCGATATGAACAAAATATTGAACGGGCGTTAGAGTCCGGCCTTACGGATCGATTAAGCGCTGCCTCTAAACTCACGAATTTTTCGCCGGAAAAAGCTGCGGAGTATCAAAGTCATATTGTACAAGGCATTCAGAATGAATCCGGCGGAACAGAAGAATGAGCAAACGAGGCGGACGAGTTTTGTCGATACAAATATAATTATCGTTGCCTTCGCTTATCGAAACTGTGACGTATTAAGCTTGATTGGACAACTCTATGAAGAAATTTACATTCACCAGATGGTGCTGCGAGAGCTGCAAATCGGTCCGGTGAACGCACGTGTCCAGCAGTTTATTGATGCCGGTACATGGACACTATTCGACCCGGATGACTCTTCTTGCTTAGACGACGATTCATACGAAGCCTACAGACAGAATGTAAAAGAGATCCACGATGGGTTTCATCGCTTGAATCAAAAAAAGATTGCCGACGGACGTCCAGTCAAAAGCACCGCAAATCTCGGCGAAATTCATTGTCTGGCTGCGGCTCATCTGCTGAACGCTCAGTATATCTGCAGCAACGATTATGAAATTCAAGAAGTCATTGATGATGAGCAGCTAATCGTGTTCCTGGGAGAAGAAGGCAGTCCAAGCCGCATCATTCAAGATACGCTTGAAGATCTCTGCGTCTTGTTTGTAGAAAAAGGCCTGATGAGTCGAAAAGAATCCCGCAAACTGTTGAGTGCATCCTGCCAAGGTGACTCTGATTATGTACGAAAAAAGAAAATGGAACGCTTGGACCACAGACTTGCTCAAACTTAATTCACATACATACAAGGGGAGGCTTATTCCAAAGCCTCCCCTTTTGTTAGGATTAAGCCCTTGCCAGCTGGCCCGTCAGCTCCTCCATACATTCCTGCCGCAGCTCCAGAGCCAGCATGACCACCTGCACCTTCCCCCCATCCCCGTTGTCGTATACGATCCGTCGACCTGGTTCAGCCACGAACGCCGGACTCCGGGGATACACCAGATAGACGTTTTCCGTCTATCATTTTTTCCCGCATGCATACGCCTGATACATATCGCTCTGCGACATGCCGTAGTTCCGACCCGCGCACCATGAGAATTTTCACAAAGAAATAATAATTTCAGACTCAAATTCATTCAAATTAATTTTATTCTTCCCGAACTTTTAATCATTCCGGCGTGTCTATAAGAAGTACGACGATCCTCGTCCAATCTCGCCTGAGGAGTATACCGTTCTATGGAAAAGTTAAATCAATTCGCCCTTCTAATCGGCTGCCTGATCCTGGTCCAGCTGCTGCTCGGCATCTTTATCGTGAATGGACGTGCCGTGTTCAACGACAAGAAGCTGAAGCGGCGTTACCACTGGCTGCATACCGGACTGAGTGCGCTGCTGATCGTCCCGGCGCTTCTCTTCCTCTACTATCTGCCGGAAAAGACTGCGCTGCCATCCGCTGTCGGTATGGTGGCCTTGATCTATCTGCTGCATGCCGTGATCGACTTCAAGTATGTACGCGCAACGAGAGAGCACGTGGTATCGGGGATCATGGCCGCCGTGCACGCGGTGCTGGCGCTTGCGCTGTATCTGTTACGCTGAATCCGCTGCGCGAAGAGCGCAGCGGGTTCCAAGCTTAGTGAATGCCTCTTAAATTTCCGCAAACCGTATTCTCCTAACCAGTTCGTCCACGCATCTTTCTTCCAGCTCCAGATCCAGCATGATGACCTCTACCTTCACCCCGTCCCCGCTGTCGTATTCGACCCGGGTCTTGAAGCTGTCTTCCGAATGCGCCCGGGGATACAGCAGAATCACTTTTCCGGCTGTGTACTTTTTTCCGTAGGCGTACATCTGGTACATATCCGACTGCGAGATGCCGTAGTCCTTTCCATAAAGCCCGGACAGCCTCTTCCATTTGGTGTCCATCACGATCGTGCCGGACGGCGCTCCCCGCAGCACGATGTCCGGTCTCAACGGGAAACGCGCCGGTTCTTCGAACAGCTTGTGCGCCGTATCCTGCGTGCTCACCTGCACGCCGGAACCGGCGAGGCGGCGCTTCAGCAGCAGAGCGATATAACGTTCGAAGATCCGCTCCATCGGAAAAAGCAGCGCATAGGCGCGGTCGGCTCCGCCGAGCGGGGTGAAGCTTCTATTGTCCAGAAAAATGCGGCACCAATCCAGCACGGTCCGGTATTCCTGCATGTTGCGGTCCATGGAGACTTTGTCCCACTCCCGCGCAGGATCGGCGCAGGACGGAACGTCATCGAACGCTTCCAGCAGCATCCGCAGTTCTTTTTGAAGATGACTGCTGCTTGTAAGACGGATCAGCCGCTCAATTGTCGTCTTGATCAGCCGATTCTCCGGTCGGTCGATGCTGAATTCGTCGTAACGGATATAGAAACGTTCCCGATGTACGGCATTGTGCCGGATATGCGCTGAAACCTGAAGCTTGCCTTTGTAGAACCGCTCATTTTCTTCGTGCTCACGATAATCCGACTTCAACCCCCGTTTGACCAGCAGCAGCGCTTCTGCGGCGAACATGCGGATAAAGATATCGAGCAGGGTGCTGCGCGACGTGCCGAGTCCGGTCTGCCGAGAGACTTTGTTCGGAATATCGCCGATCGTGCGCAGCATATGCAGGAATGTCTGCCGCGCTTGTTCGGCCGACTGTTCCCGGTTCTCCGTACGGCGGTCGTACAGCTTGGGCAGGATCTCAACGACGCTGCCGTCCGGCAGGGCAATCATGCCTACATAATTGCGGGCGGTAATCGTACGGCCTACTCCCCGGCGGCTGCCCAAGACAAACAGCATCGTGGGATCGTCGAGCGGATCGCCGGCTGTCGGAGTCTCGAGGATGAACTTTTCCAATTGGTCGAACGTCTTTTCCGGGATACCGTAATAACCGTACTCCTTAACGCCCTCTCCCCGGCACAGCGTATCGTATTCTCTCACCGTAAATATTTCACCTCGAGCCGGCGGACGCATATTCATGGCTGTACCGATCCGTTCGCCGCAGATGGATTCGCATAAATGCCCAGGTAAGCTTCCTCCCGCTTGAATGCTTCCGGATTAATGCGGTAAGTCCTGCGCTCGTCTACGTAACGGTCTCCGCCGCTGCCGAACAGATCGTTTGCGTTAATGCCGACTTCCGCGATGAAGCGATCCTGCTCATCCGCCTTGCGGTTATCTCCGAGCACGAGGCGGATCTTCTCATAGTCGTCGTAGAAATATTCCTGCAGCAGCGGGATCACGGCATGTTCGAACAGCTGCGCCAGCTTCTCGAGCGTCGGTTCGTTCTTTAAGCCCAGGAAATACGCGTGTCCCAGCATATGCTCGCGGTCGTACAGCGCTTCGATTCTCCGATTGATTATCTCCAGCATTTTTTCCGGATTCAGTTCCGTACCTTTGATCTTGAGGGAGGAGAGAAGTTTCGGCTGCGGCATCATCTCGGCAAAAGTAAACCGGCGGCGGAGCGCGGTATCCAGCCGGGCGATAGAGCGGTCCGCCGTATTCATCGTGGCAAGCAGATAGACATTATCCGGCACGCCGAAAGGCTGGCTCGAGTACGGCAGCTTCAAGGTGATTTCTTCCGGCTTGCCCAAGCGCTTGGAAGGCTCGATCAGGGTGATCAGCTCGCCGAAGATCTTGGATATATTGCCGCGGTTGACTTCGTCGATGATGAAGACGTAGTTGTTCGGGTTCTCGCGGGCGACAGAGTCGGGATTCGGTCCAGGGTGTTTGCCCAGAATCGCGAGTATATCTTCAAGCCCGATCCGGTTCAGACGGTAGACAGGTAGTGCCGTAAGCGCCGCTCCGCCATTCAGGTCCATGATATCTTCCTTGATCTCTTTGACAAGCCATTTTACGCTCCGGGAGCGTTTATATTGATCCAGCTCATCGAGCCACTCGTAATCGCCCGTTACGACGCCGATTGCGTCGATGGTCTCGCGGTCGTGAAGAACGAGTACCAGATCGCCTTTTCGCATCTCGTTCATGAACGCGTTAAGCGTGGTTTTTCCGCCGTCCGCATACTGATCGCTGACGCCTCCGTCCGCGCCATATCCGTCCCAACCGATGCGGATTCTTCCGTTGACGAAACCGTCCCTCTTGATCGGATTGTCCCCGGCCCCGCCAAGCGAAATTTTCCAGATCACCGGATTCTGGCGAATGCCGTAATCGTTGTCGGTCTTCACCAGAGGATTGGCGGCTGTCTCGCAGAACTTCTTGAAAATGCCGGATTCGATCTTGTACGATACATCGCCCGAGTCCGCACCAGCTTCTTCGCCGTTAACCATAACCGGCTTGATGCCTTCCATAAATTCCTCGTACCCGTAGGATTGGTGAAACGTGGTGAAAACAATCTGCCCGGCGGCTTTATACTCCTCGTAGCGGGCTTTGACCTTCTCGTATCCATCCTCGGCTTCCGCTTCTTTCAATACGTCCTGCAGCGATCTTTTTTCGATCATGGCAACGGCGTAGATTACGGTGTGATAGGTCTTTCCTGTTCCGGGAGGACCGTACAGGATTATATTTTTATCGAGCGGCGTTCCCTCGGAATAATCGGGTCGGGCGGATTCGGTCATGGCTGCATTCTCCTTGTCTGCAAGAAATTCTCCGTAATATTTTAGTCCCTGCGTAAAATCCTGGGTTTGAGCTTTGCGATCGATCTCCTCAAATCCTTCCGCCGCGGTAATGACAGCCTTCACTCTCATGTAACGATCATACTCGCCGATTTCGAACAGATTGGTCGTTTCCAGCGCGGACGATTCTTCCAACTTTCCGGCGGCGCCCGCCAAGGCAGAAGCATAACTTCGAATCGTTCCGGGAGCGTAGGGATTTCCGTTGGGCTGCTTTTGGCTTTTCATCCATTCTATAAATTGTTCTCTTCGTACAATGCCTGTCTCGTCCATTTTTCTTTTCTCCTTTTTTTCGGATTAGTACTGTGACACTCTTCTTGACCGTTCCTGGATGCTCTCCTTTTTAAGCTTCTCCCCCTATCCCCTCGGCATCTTCCTTATTCTTCTGCCCGTTCTTCTACTGCTGCTTGCGCCTGCCTGGCGATTCTCCATCGGACCGCTCCAGAAACGATAGCGTAGGTCCCCGTCAGCAGCACGATCGATAGCGCCCAGAGACTGTTCGACATTGCAGGCGCGATTAGCTGAATTCCTGGTTCCTGATTCCAGTATAATCCGGTCTTCCGACATTCCCCTGCCACCAAACAAGCGTTCGAGACAGCACGCTGTCACAACTCTTGTTTAAAATAACCTTATCAAGCCTGTCCAAGCCAAAATAGAGGAGAGATTCAGAGATGAAATATATCGTATTCGACCTGGAATTCACTGTTCTTCGTACCCAGAAGCACCTGGCAGAGACGCTGGAGATCGGGGCAATCGAGCTGTTGGCGGATCAAGAAGGCACGCTGTATATGAATGATCTGTTTCACTCCTACGTCCAGCCGTCCCGTTCGATTATCTCAAGGCTGACGACCGAGTTTACCGGGATTACCCAGGAACAGGCTGACGCAGCTCCCCGCTTTGAAGAAGCGATCGACGCTTTCAAGACGTGGCTTGGAGACGGTGAATATCACCTGTGTGCCTGGAGCAAAGAAGACAAATACCAGCTCACCGGCGAATGCCGCCGCCATGGCATGGACGTAAGCTGGATTCGCAACTATAACGACCTGCAGCTTGCTTATACGGAACTGAAAGAACCCGGATCCAGCTCTCGTCAGCGCCGCGGACTCTCTAAAGCACTGGAAGCGGAGAACGTCTCGTTCCTCGGCAGCCAGCATAGAGCGATCGACGATGCTTTTAATACGGCCAAGCTGTTCCGTCTCCTCTACCCATTCGTGAAGCTGGAGACCAACAATGCGGCGGAAGAAGCCGTGTATGCGACCGAAATCGTCTTCTCCACAGAAACGGAGGAGCGCTACAATCCGTTCGCCGGACTGGCCGGACTGCTGCAAATATCCTGACGACGATGTTTCACGTAAATAAACCCTGCCGTGCTATTTGTACAGTTCCATCCATTCCGCCAGCTGAAGCTTCATCTTTTCCCGCACAGAGGCGGGTTCCAGAATTTCCGCATCCGGTCCGTATCTCCGAATCCATTCGACAAATTCCTTTTCGTTGTTGACCGTCACTTCGAACAGCAGGCCCCCGTCCGGCAGGTCTTTCATCCAGGGATGGACAAACAGCTCTTCCTCCTTGATATACCGGGCTACATTTGAAGAGAAGCGGACTTTGAACCGAATGTTTTTGTCCCCCCGATCGATAGACCACGTATTTTTCAAATACTGCCGGACGTTGAATCCTTTTTTATCGAAGGAACGTTCCGTAACTTCTACCTTTTGAAAGCGGCTGATCCGGAACGTGCGGATTGCCTGCTTGAGATGACAGTAGCCAATCAGGTAAAAGCGCTGTTCCCGCGGGATCAGATAGTACGGATCGACCGATCGCTCCGTCGTCTCGTCCCGGTACTGCGTATGGTAGACCGTATCGATCGTCCGACTTTCCAAGATGGCCTGAATAATGGGCTGTACAAAACTCGGACTTTCTTTTCGGTAAGCCGGTGTGCCCATCTGAATAATATCCGCGATGTCCTCAAGCATACGGTTCTGCTGCGATTTTTCTTTGCGATGCGTACCCATGACTTTGTCATAAGCAGTCTCAAACCCTGGCGGAAGCTTGTCCGGATCAACCATGGAAGGCAGCAGCGAGAAGGCCAGCGCTTCCTGCTCCGTAAAATTCAGAGGATACAAAAAAAACTTGCCCATAAACCGGTAACCTGTTCCTCTTCCCTCGTTGGTGATCGGGGCGATCATGCTCAGCAGATCCAGGTCACGGTAGATCGTGCGGATATTGACGTCGCATTTCAGAGCCAAATCAGCGGCCGAGATGCCGGGATTGGCTTGAATCGCGTTGATCATGTTGAAGATACGAATGATTTTGTCTGTGCCCATAACTTTGTCTGCCATAAAGAACTCCTTTGCCAAAAGCTGTCTTCCATCTGTATCTGATTGTAACTTGATTAGCTAATATGTGGGAACTATGTATATGAGCCTTTATTTTTTGTAACCCATCCCCTTGTTCCACCGTTTATAAGATAGAGGTGATTGTATGTCCAACTATTCCAACTTGATTATCCTGGTCGTGATCTTCGCGGCGCGGATCTTTTTCAACTGGCGGATCGTTCGCGGGGAAGATCGGCGGACGCTGATGGATCTGGATCGGATCACTCCGAAGCTGTTTATGTTCGGGATCAATCTGATCTTGGCCGCCGCACTGACTGTCTTAATTATTTATGGCGCCAGTCAACCGTTCTTCCTGGCCGCGGCGCTTGGTATTGTGGCTTTGTTCGGATTATCGCAGGCGCTCCTGGAGAAGAAATATCTGCCGGCTACGCGAAGACATCTGGCGACACTTTTGTCTTTTGGCGTTATGATTGTCGCAATTGCCGCTTATATGCTGCTCGTCCCGCAGGTGTGAACGCCTCCGCAGCTTGACTGATTCATCTATTTCTGCCGTACAGGGAGGTCGAACCAGATGCAGGAACCTTTTATTCTTATTCTCAGCCTGCTGGCTGTTGTCGCCATGCTGCTGCAGCTGCTGATCGTGCGGGGGAAACCGACGTTTGAAGATGCCCGGACCAAACGGACTTATTATGGACTGACGGCTGCCGCTTTTCTGCCCGGGAAACGAGAGAACATTGGCAGTCGGGGATCATGGCCGTGCTGATGGTGGGTCTGGCGGCGTTCTTTTATATCGGGGATCTGCTCGGCTGAAGAAAGGAGGAACGTTCGATGAATCCGTCTACCTTCCCTATTATTCTGTTGGGCAATGCCCTTCTTGTTCTGCTGGTCAATTTCGTGCTTCCCGTGTTTATCGTAACAGGACCGGATCAGCGCAAACTTGTTGATCTGCCGCGCGGCAAGGTGTATACGTACAGTCTGGCGATCCTTGCGTCGGCGCTGCTGATCGGGATGGTGGTGCTCCGGCTTCCCTCTTATCAGCTTGACCTGATCGCGTTCGCTCTTCTGCTGGTGTTGGGTACGGCGCTTATGCTGCTGGAGAAAAAGCTGCTGCCGGACACCCGCCGCCACTTGGTCACGCTCTGCTGGATCGGCGGTATCTGTGTGCTGTTTGCCATTTACGGCGGGGTGACGTATTTATAACTTCGGTATAACGGATCGAATCGGTGCTACAATTCCGGCCGATCCTCCGTCTTCCTCTTAGGGGCAGACCGCCTCATTACGATTACGGAGGGAAACCGCCATGACATCCGCACATCCCAACCCAAATCCGGCCCGCCGCCCCAAACGGATTCTTCTGCTGCTGCTTGCGGCATTCGGAGTCGCTGCGGCAATCTTCGTTATTTTCATCCTGTTCCCGCTGCTTCGGGATATGCGTCCGCTTGTCGTCACGCTCGATAACCGCTCCGGCGCGCAGCTCCTGTCGGTTGACCTTTTCCTGGACGGTCAGGAATCGAGATATGCCTACGAGCGGAAGATTCCAAGCGGCGAGAGCCGCAGTATCCGCCCGGAGCTTGAGGTGCAGGGCGCCGGCGCTCTGGTGCTTGAAGCCGTCGACAGCGAAGGCCGAACGTACCGGGACACGATCTGCGGCTACACGGAGAGTCTCAGCGGCGAATTGACGGCTGTGCTCGGAGCAGACGGCCGGATGACGGTGCAGGGCGAATGCCGCTGAATCCCGCCGCTGCCGTCAAGCCGGATACACCAAGCGCTGAGCTCTTCCCTCTTCCTACCCAAAAGCCCGCCAACCGAGGAATCGGCAGCGGGCTTTTGGTTTTTTTTATCCGGAGGAGCTTAGGAGAACGTTCAACCCAACAGAGCCTGCGGGTTGTCCGATTCGTCTTCCAACGCTTCGGCCGCCATACTGCGCAGCGCCGTCTCGTTGTGGCGGATACGGTCCAGAATATCGGAGTTCTTGCGGACCAGTTCGGTCAATGAAGCGGAGACTTCCTGCATGGCGGCGGTGGACTGTTCGCTGATCGCGGCCAGACTCTCCGACGAACGTTCGATCTCTTCCGACGAGACGCGGACCGTGCCGATCATGCCGTCGTAGCGGTTCACGGACTCGCTCACTTCTTCGACGGACGAGCTGATCGAGGTGAACACGTCGCGCGTCTCCTCCACCATGCCCATACATTCCTGCATCCGGACCGCGATGGTCTGCATACTGCGCTGCGTCGTATTGGAGTGGCCGCCGACCAGCGTCAGATTGCCCGAGATCTGCTCCGCCGCCTTGGCGGACAGATCGGCAAGCTTGCGGATCTCGTCGGCGACAACGGCGAAGCCCCGGCCGGATTCGCCGGCACGCGCCGCTTCGATACTGGCGTTCAGCGACAGCAGATTGGTCTGCGACGAGATTTCCTGAATCGTGCCGATCAGCTGCGAGGACGACGAGACCTGCTCGGCCAGTCCGTTTACTTCTTCGGCAGCGGTGCGTACCTGGGCTTCGAACTCGCCGATCAGGCGGTAGAGACCGCCGACGATCTCGTCGCCGCGATGGGACGAATCCGCCGCCGTTTCGCTCTTCTCGCGCAGCTGTCCAAGCGAAGCCAGCATACCGCCGAGCTGTTCGCCGCTGATGCGGATCGACTCGGTCATCCCGGCCAGCAATTCATTCTGCGAGACGGCCCCCTGCGCCACTTCCTGAACGGCAATATGCATTTCGTCGAACGAGACGGCATTTTCCTCGCTGCCCGACGAGACGACTTCCATATTGTCGGACACGACGCGGACGTTTTCGCGCAGCGAAACGCTCTGGCGTTCGGTCCGTTCCAGCACTTCCTGCGTACGCTGCTGCGTCTCGGCCAACTGCTGGAACATGCGGTCGGCGATGCGCTGGAAATTGAACAGAATCACACTGATAATCACAAAGAAGATCAGGTGCGCGACCATATGGTCCCGCTCCATGCCGTAAGCGTCGCCTCTGTAGAAGTAAGCGGCCAGCAGCAGGACGGAGCCTGCAAATCCCGTGTAGAGCGGAGCGCGCTGCATATAGACGAGCGACAAGACGAGCAGCAGATAGACCGGCACGATGTTCACCACGCTCGGCACAATGATGTTGGCGGCCGTGTGGGAGAGGGCCAGCATGGCCAGCGCCACATAACCGATTGCCCGTTCTTTTTTGCGTGCAAAGTACAGGAATCCGACCGTGCCTAGGGTAAACAGATCCCCGGCGATCAGCAGATACCGGGAAGTGGTGTCCATGTCGACCGAGATGTACATCACAAGAGCCAGCAGTACCGTAATGGCCAACGAGTAGAACACCAGTCTGTTTTTGAGCCGCAGATCTTCTTCACGCATTTGTTTCGAATCTTTCACTACGTTCACATCCCCGCAGAATTTTCTGGATTACCCGATTTTTATCGGCAAAAAGTCCCAGTAATATTAGGTTAAAAGGCTGAGTGAGTCCGGAAGTTTGCTTGCCAAAAATTTCTGTACGGAGCGAAACGTTTAACCTTGTCAAAGCTCCCAGTGGATGAAGAAAAGAATGCTTTGGAGCTCGTTGTCAGGCTGCCGGGAAATTCCTCTTCGTTACAGAAGCTTGCCGGCTGCGGGAGAAATCCGTTCCGGCCGCGGGCTTTATTTCTTGACCTTGACCAGCAGGGCGTTGCTGACTTTGCGGCCCGGCTTGGTCACGTATTTGCCGTTCAGGTACAGCCCGCTTGAAGCGCCGCCGTCCAGATTCATGGCCTGGTAAGCGCCGGCCTGCTTCATGATTCGCGCCAGCTGGGGCATCGAAGCGCTCGGCAGGGTGACCATGATCAGCTTGTGGTTCCGGGTAATGCCGATTGCGCTGCGCGCCGCGCGGCCGCGCAGGATGGCGGGATCGCGGAAGCCTTCCTTGACCGCATTGACCGCTACGCGTCCGTTCTTGACCAGCAGCGGTCCGGCCTGCACGGCGCCTTCGACCTGCCCCGCTTCGAAGGCTTTGCCGAACTGCAGTCCGGGAATAAGGCGGGCCAGCTGGTTCCGGTCGTAGGCGAATACGGTGAGATCGGTGCCGCCGTTGACGAATTTGACGTCGCCTTTACTGACCAGATAGCCGTACGGCGCCCGGTAGACAGCCGAACTGTAAGCGTCGAAATAGGTGGCGTTAATGGCGGCGTAAGCGCCGTTCTGTGCGGCGATCGATTTCAGATTCTGCACGGTACCCGCCCGGTGATGGGCAAAAGCGGCGTCCAGCGAGACCCGGGGATGCATCAGCTGCACGGTGACGATATGGGCGCGGAACGCGGAAGCGCCGACGTAGAACACCTGCTGCCGGTAAGTGACCGGACGATCCGTCAGCGAACCGCGTTCGATCACGGGCAGATCCATGGCATCTTCGCCGTTTGTCATCCGCATCGAAGACGTCGACTCGTCCCATTTTACATTCAGACCCAGGTGGGAGGCCGCGAGGCCAAGCGGTACATACGTCACGCCTCCATAAGCAAAAGGCGCCGCGTCGAGTTTTACTTTTTTGCCGTTGATCTCCGCTTTTTTGCGTCCGGTCTGAAGCAGAATCCGCTGTTTGCCTTTGATCAGTTGAAGTTTGCCTGCCGAAGTCCCGTTGATCTTCGCTCCCGCAAAATCGCTCAGCACCCGGATCGGGACGTAGATCCGTCCCGCTGCCGGGTCGGAATAGCCGAACGTTTTGGCCGAAGCCGCAGCGGAAGCCGTCTGTACCGCCGCTCCGGGCAGTGCACCCGTAGTGAATATGCCTGCCGTCAGCGCCGCAGCCAACAGCATTTTTAACCCTTTTCCCATGATGTGCGTATCTCCTTTGATCCGATTGAATGCGTCTTTGTTATATATCTGCATTTGGCTTGTCAAAATAAACCCCCCGCGAAAGATTGTTTCCCTCTATTCCGGGTGAAATGAAAGTAAGGGTGTCCGCAGCCGTCTAACGGACCCCGATATTCGCCTGCGGGCGAAGATTGTGAACCCGTAAGGGCAAAGGAGGCATACATCCGATGAATCTGCCGGAATCGGGAAGGCTTCAGCCGATCGACGTTCATCCTGTCCAAGAAAATAGACCCAAGCCGACCGGATGGGCCGCGAAACGGCGCAGCGACCGCAAAGAAGCGATCGCTGCGGGAGCCGCCGCTTTTCTGCTGACGAGCGTACTGATGCTGATTCAGCGCAGATCCCGTCAGGAACGGATGGCAGGCCGGGAACGGTGCGCGGCCAAACTCGCCGAACTGGCGGAAGCCGCCGATCATATTGCCGCGCTGCTGCGCCGCGGACCAAGCTCCGTGGACCGCAGCGGCAGCCGGGAGCGCTATCCCGCCACGCTGCCGCTGGAGTTGGAGCGGGCCCAGCACCGGCTGGCCGGCGCATACGGCAGTTTGTACCGGATGCTCGGCGCCTCCGAGCAAAGCGGACTGCTAGCTCCGGAAAAGTTCCCTTTTCTCCAGGGTATCGCCGCGCACGAACAGATGCGGACGGCCGTTCCCCAGTCGGCTGCGGACAAAGCGCGCGATGCGGCATTGAACCGGCTGCTCCCCGGATGGTCCGACCGAAGCGAAGCGCGCTTTATTCCCGACCGCGATCAGCGGGCCACGCTCGAAGAACTGGATGCGCTGTGTGCGGACCTCTCCGAGCTGATCCGCGGCGGCGCGGGACGTCTTCCGATCGGGCTTCGTCCCGAACGCGCGATCCGCAAACTGCTGGCGGCGATTCAGAAACGCCGGCAGGAACGGCAGTACCCCGACAGAAATCCCGGCTGATCGGCGCCGCGCACAAGCTGCAGCTGCGCCGAAGCCCTACACTCAGAACGCACACCAACAAAGCCCGACTGCGGAATCGTCTCCGCGGTCGGGCTTTACCGATTACTGCGTATTCCGTGTACGACGCTTCGTATGCCGGATTCGCGGCAGGATCAGCGTGCCGGCGCGAAGTCTTTTACCGGCTCCATGATCTGCTCGATTCGCGTCAGGGTCTCTTCGCTCAGCACCATACCGGAAGCTTCCGCATTCTCGCGCACCTGCTCCGGGCGGCTCGCTCCGATGATCGCCGAGCTGACGCCCGGCTGACGCAGCACCCAGGCCAGCGCCAGCTGCGACAGCTTGATCCCCTGCTGCTCCGCCAGAACGTTCAGCTCCTGGGTCACGTTCAGCACATCGTCGCGCAGGTAGCTGCCGATGACCTGATTGACCGTATCGTCCGCGCCGCGCGTGCCGGCGGCCGGCTGCTGGCCCGGCTTGTATTTGCCGGTCAGGATGTCCTGCGCAAGCGGCGAGAAGACGACCTGGCCCAGGCCGGCGGCAGCCGAGACCGGCAGCACCTCGTCTTCGATATACCGTTCGAACAGGTTGTAGATCGGCTGGTTCGAAGCCAGCGGCCGCAGGTTCCGGCGCTCCGCGATGCCTGCCGCGTCCGTGATCTGCGCAGCGGTCCATTCGCTGACGCCGGCGTACAGGATCTTGCCCTGCGCCGTCAGATCGTCGAGCGCACGCAGCGTCTCGTCGACCGGCGTCTCGCTATCGTAACGGTGACAGAAGTAGACATCGATATAATCCGTGCCGAGCCGCTTCAAGCTGGCTTCGCACTGCTCCATGATATGTTTGCGGGACAATCCGCGGTCGTTGGGCCCGTCGCCCATCGGGAAAAAGACTTTGGTGCTGAGCACATAGCGGGAACGTTCGTATTTGCCCAGAGCGGCTCCGATCGCTTTCTCGCCTTCGCCGCGGTTGTACGCATTGGCCGTGTCGAAGAAATTAATCCCCTGTTCAAACGCCGCTTCGATGCACGCGTCCGCCGCCTGCTGCTCGGCGGCCGTGCCGTAGGTGAGCCAGCTGCCGAGTCCGATCTCGCTCACTTTGAGGCCGGTACGCCCCAGATTCCGGTATTTCATCGATACATCCTCCTCAAAAGGACGACACGTTCCGCCGATCGGCCGACGCCGCGCAGGTCGATCGCCCTGCCGCCTTGGACCGTCTAAGAAAGTTCGTTTCCTATTAATCATTCGATTAAATATTAACGATAATTCTTACCGGATGCAACCGCCTTCATTAAAAGAAAACCAAAAGAAGACCAAAAAGAATCTGAACGGAAACTAAAGGGAAACCGAACTTCGCCCTGATCCGAAATCACATTTCCGTCTATCTGTTTCCCTTCATTTTGATTCTTTTTTAACCGATAATAGATTGCCGGACCTTTGACCGTTCGGTCCATATACAGATTCATAAGGGAGAAGATGACACGATGCTGCAAACGCCTCAGCTTTCCGTCACGATTCGAAGTACGGGCATGTACCACCCGCAGGAACGGTTCGACAACGAATACTTCATTAACTTCTTCATGGAACGCGACAACAACGACATCACCCGCCTGCTTGAGCATCTGGGCAAAGAAACGCGTTACCTCAGCCGCAACAATCCCGACGAAAACTCGCTGACGATGGCCCAATTCGCGGCCGAGCAGGCGCTTGAGCGTTCGGGACTGCAGCCGTCGGACATCCAGATGATCATGTTCATCTCCGACACGCCCGAATATACGTACCCGACGAATGCGGTCATGCTGCATGAACGGCTGAATACGCCGAACGCGCATCTCGTCTACGACATGAACGCCAACTGCATCGGAGCCATCTCCGCGCTCGACCAGGCCTCGATCATGATGAAAGCCAAAGGCATCAAGTACGCCCTGATCGCCGGCGGCGTATCCGTCAGCAAAGCGGCCAGCGACAAGGAGCCGATCATGTTCTCCGCCTTCGCGGACGGCGGCGGCGCAATCATTCTGGAGCTCGGCGAAGAAGACGAAGCGCAGACTGGATTCGTCGACGCCGACTTCTATACGGAATCGATCATCACGGACACGGCACTGTATCCAAACGTCGGCCATTCGCGCATGCTCGATGCTTCGATCCCCGAATCCGAAAAAAGAGTCTACCACAAAGAAGTGGATGTCAGCTTCTTCTCCGCCAAATGGCAGGGGCTGATCACCGGCCTGCTGGCCAAGCACGGCCTTGCGCCGGGAGACGTCGATCACTTCATCTTCTCCCAGCTCTCGCTCGCCGAGAATCTCAAGACGCTGGACCTGCTCGGCGTCGATGCTGGCAAGCAGATCTACGTCGGCGACAAATACGGCTATACCGGCGTGACCGGCCCGATCTTCGCTCTGAACGAAGCGCTGCAAGCCGGACGGATCAAGCCGGGCGACAAGCTCGTGATCTGCTCGGTCGGACTCGGCTACGTGATGGGCGCCTGCTTGTACCGGTTCTGATTCTTTTTCGGAATCGTCCGATTCTTCGACTTCTATTCATGCCTGCATTCATGCTAATATGCTAAAAAAGCTGCCCCGAGAACGCACAAGCGTTTCAGGGCAGCTTTTTTACCGTTTTGGCCGGAGACCAAATCCGGTTTACTTGACGTCGTCCATACTTTTGACGAGCACGCCGCTAAAGTTCGTTTTCTCGGCGATTTTGCGGATTTGCATACTCGTAATCGCCGATTTGGATTCGACCATGTAGATTTTCTTGAAGCCAAGCGTCATGTACATTTGGAACGCCTGCTCAAGCATGTCCAGCAGATCCTGCTTGACCGTAGCCAGTTCGTAAGCGTTAACGACAAGCGTATACTCGCTCGTCTTGATCTGGCTGCCTTCCTGCATAAACTTGAGGGCAAATCCTTCTGCGTCGCTCATCTGGAAAAAGCCGCCGACGGTAGCGATGAACAATTTTTTGGCCTGATCTGTTTCTACATTGTACTTCTGTGTCATAATTTCTCTCCTCGGTTCATTCGATTGGTTGGCCGAACGGTCGTCCGGCCGATGCGCGTTCTAAGTATATCAACGAACATAAGCGAAAGAAAGAGTGCCGGGAGCTTCTTTTCCGACGCAAAAAGACGGTTCGAAACCGCGTTCCGCCGCTTCTCCTATTCCGCGCTTGCCCGGATCGGCAGCTTCGCCCCGCCGCGCAGATAGACCGGAATCCGCTCGATCGGCGCGTCCGCGAAGATCGCCTGGCCGCCGTCGAGCGTCTCGCCGCTGTGCGCGTCGGTCCACTTCGACCCGGCCGGCAGATAGACGTCGCGTCCGCGGACGTCAGCTTGCAGGATTGGTGCGATCAGCAGGTCGGGGCCGAGCATGAACTGGTCGTCCACGTCCCAAGCCGCCGAATCGTCCGGGAAATCGTAGAACAGCGGGCGCATCGGCGGGGTGCCTTTGAGATGCGCGGCTTCCATCTGCTCCGTCAGGTAAGGGCGCAGCCGTTCGCGCAGCCGCATATGTTCCCCGAAGATGCCGTACGCTTCGTCCCCGTAGCTCCACACTTCGTTGTCCGCGCCGCTGCCCCACAGCCCGCCGCCCGGCAATCCCGTATCCGCTTCGCGGTACGGCGAACGATCGCCGTGCAGCCGCATGACCGGACAGAAGGTGCCGTACTGGAACCAGCGGATGATGCATTCCCGGAACGCCGGATCGTCCGGGTTGCCGCCGTGGAACCCGCCGATATCCGTCGTCCACCACGGAATGCCCGCGATTGCCATGTTCAGCCCCGCCCGCACCTGGTGACCCAGCACTTCAAACGTCGACGCGATATCGCCGGACCACGCAAGCGCCCCGTAACGCTGGCTGCCCGCCCAGGCGCTGCGCACGAGATTGATGACGTTCTCCTGCCCTGCTCCCGTCATCCCTTCATAGAAAGTGCGGCTGTACTGGCTCGGATACCAGTTGCCGACCTGCAGCGCCGGACCCGCGTCGTAGCGGTAAATATCGTGGTCGTACACTCCGAACTCCGGCTCGGCTTCGTCCAGCCAGAACAGCCGGATGCCTTTGTCATAATAGTTCCGCTTGATCTGCTCCCAGACGAACTCCCGCGCTCCCGGATGGGTGGCGTCGAAGATTTCGTTTTGTCCGAGAAACTGGAACTGCGTGCGGATACCGCGGTCGGTGCGGACCAGATAGCCTTTTTCCACCATTTCGCCGTAGTTCAAGCTCTCCGTCTGCACGGTCGGCCATACGGACACCATCAGCTCGATCCCCATCTCCCGCAGCTCACGCACCATGCCTTCCGGGTCGGGCCAATAGGCTTCGTCAAACGTCCAGTCACCCTGGTTCGGCCAATGGAAAAAGTCGATCACAATCACCGAAATAGGCAGGCCCCGCCGCACATGTTCGCGCGCGACGCCCAGCTGCGTTTGCTCCGCGTACATGTCGTCGCTTGGCTCCCCGCCGGACATGCTCGCGCGCGACGCCCAGCAGTTCTTCTTGGCTCCGGTAGCGCAGCTTGCACTGCCAGAAGCCCATCGCGTAATCCGGCATCATCGGGACTTTGCCCGCGGCGTCGGCGTACGCTTCTTCGATCTGCGCCGGCGTGTCGCCCGCGACGATCCAGTAATCGAGCTGCTTGGTCGACTTGGCCGCCCATTCCGTCACGTTGACGTTGAAGCTGGCCTGCCCGATCGCCGGGTTATGCCACAGCATGCCATAGCCGCGATCCGATAGCAGAAACGGGACGCTGGTCTGGCTGTTGCGGTGGGTGAGCTCCAGGCGGCAGCCTTTGAGATTGAGCAGCGACTGCTGGTACTGCCCCATCCCGAACAGCTTTTCGTCCGGATGCGACTCGAACCGCAGCGTCACTTCATAATCGCGCGTACCCGGAATCGGCACGATATCGCGCCCGCCGGATTTGAGCTGGTACGTTTTCTGCGTTTCCTTCAGCAGCACTTGGCCGCTCTCGTCCGTAAACGTGATCCGGCCGTCCCGCTCGACGTCCGCCCGGATCTTCCCGTTGACGATAAATGCGCTTCGGCCGTCTTCCGATATCTTCACCGCCGCGTTCGCGGAAGGTTCTCCCGCCGGCAGCAGCGCCCAATCGTCGTCATGCAGCTTGTCTTTGGACGCCCGCACGCGAAAAGCATTCGGTCCCCACGGTTCGATCCGCAGCGTCTCGTGGTCGTAGGTCCAGATCAGGGCTTTCTCTTGGGTATACAGCATAAGGGTAGTGCCTCCTTTGCCCGGGTTGACCGGGGTTATCGACTGCGCGGAAAGTCTCGGCATCTCCGGCAGTGCGGCTTCGATCACAATCGGAAGACCCGCTAGGGATAGGATTGGATTATGCTGTTCCTTTTTCCGCGTGGAAGCGCTATCTTTCTTGCATACAATTATAAGCGGGAAAAAGGATTGTCCGGCAGAGCGCAGAATACGAAGATAGAGGACTGGATTACGTTTTGTTCGACTACACGAATACAGGGTTCCCACAAGGAGGGCATTCATGATGGCTTCATCCCCGATCCGCCGTGCGCAAGAAATCTCCAGCCGATCCGGCGGCGCGACCGCGGCTTTCTCCGGTTTGGACGCTTCCGGGGCTGTCGATAAGGTCTCCCGCGATTCCGCCGCGCCGCCGGAAACCTGGCGCCGCGAACATACGGATATTCCGGATCGTACTTTTCCGCTGAACGTGTTCCTTATCTGCGAATCGGATCCCGACATGTTCTGTATTCCGCCGCATTGGCACGAACATCTGGAGTGGATCGTCGTGACGGACGGACGGTTCAGTGTGCAGGTCGGCAGCCAACTGCGCGAACTGTCGGCGGGCGGCTGCGCGTTCGTCAACACGAAGCAGCTGCATGCGGCGTTCCCGCTCGAAGCGGGCAGCCGGCTGCAGGCGCTTGTCTTCGGCGAAGCGCTGCTGCGCAATCACGCGCTCGACCATACGGAGACGCGCTACGTACGGCCGCTGCTGGAAGGGAAGCTTGCGCTGCGTTCTTTTTACGAAAAAAAATCCGCGGAAGAGCTGCGGCTGCAGCTGCTGCGGGTCGTATCCGAATACGCAGCCTGCGAGCCGGGTTACGAACTGCTGGTCAAAGCCGCGCTGCTGGCCGCCCTCGGTTTGGCGCTGCGCGGATCGGAGAGCGCCGCCCGGACCGCTGCTGCTCAAGGCGGCGAGCCGGATTCGGCGGGAGCCGGAAGCCTGGGCGGCGACGTTGGCGGGCACCGGTCCGGTTCGGGCGCAGCGGCGGGACAAGCCGATCGGAGCGGCGCGGGAACGGACAGCGTCGTCTATCCCCTGCTGCTGCATCTCAGCGAACGTTTCCGCGAGCCGATCGACGTTAAGAAGGCCGCGGGACTCTGCTGTGTGACGCCGACGTATTTCTGCCACGTCTTCAAGCGTTCCACAGGATGCACGCTGACGGAATACGTCAATATGCTCCGTATCCAGGAAGCCGAAGCGATGCTGCGCAGCGGCGGACATACGGTTCAGGAAATCGCGCGCAGCGTCGGATACGGAGATGCCGGATACTTTGCGCGGGTATTCCGCAAGTACAAAGGCATGCCGCCCGGGCGGTACGCGGAAGCGAATCATCGGCTGTAGGGTGTAGGGCGGGAGATGTGAGAAAGGGAGCGGGCAAGAACGCGCTGGAGTTTCCGGCTGTTTCGTTTTACAATAACGCTAACTGAACAGCATCGGCAGGAAAAAACCGTTCCACGTATACGGCATTTTTTTCCTCCGATCCTCGGCGACGAAGAACGTCCCGCTCTTTTCCTGTTTACCTCAGGGAACGAGTCGGGACGTTTTTTTGTGCGCTTATCCGAATTTGAATATCCAGGAGGCTTATTTATGAATTCCACATCTACCCTTTTCGAATCGGCACATCGGCTCTTTCTCGACTCCCATCTGCAAGAACGCAGCGGCGAGCGCCGGGACCGCCTGCTGCGCGGGCATCGCGAAGCCGAAAAGCTGTTTTGTCAAAACGTATGGTGGCCGCTGCGACAGCATTTCGATCAGCTGCATCCGGAATACGAAGTCACCGACTGGCGCGGTCAGCCTTATTTTTGCGACTTTGTATGGATTACGCCCTACGCCAAACTCGCCATCGAGATCAAAGGCTTCGGCCCCCACATTCGGGATATGGACCGCCGGAAGTTCTGCCGTGAGCTGAACCGGGAAACGTTTCTGACCGCGATGGGATTCCAGGTGATCTCATTCGCCTACGACGATGTAGCCCAGCAGCCGGATCTTTGCGTGACGCTGCTGCGAATGGTGCTGGGACGATATCAAGCGGCAGCCCGCGGCTCCGCCTCCCGCTATTCCGGTGCGGAACGGGAAACGGTACGACTGGCCTGCACGCTGGGTCGTCCGATCCGGCCGATCGACGTGTGCCGGCATCTCGGTGTTGGCCACCGGACGGCGGTCTGTATCCTGCACAGCCTCTGTGAGCAGCACATATTATTGGGCGAGTCCGGCGCGCAAAACAAACGGGTTGTCCGTTATGCGCTGAGCAGCGCGGCATTTGGGTATCTATGACTACGGAGAGGGTTCGCGCGGAAATAACGTCTCAAAAGCAGTTAAATCCCATCTTCTGCAGCAGTGGACGCAAATAACTGCACAGGAACCGTTATTGAAACGAAATTCGGCCTTATTTATCCTTAAAAGTCCAATTAACAGTTCTCCTGCAGTTATTTCTATAAAAACCGGCTGTTTGCGCAAAATAACGGTTGCCTCGCATTTATTTGCTTTGTTCGCGCCGAAGTTGAAGCGAATGGGATGTCCCGTTCATTCAGTCCAAAAAGGTCCCCTTCCACGCTGCCGCGGAAGAGGACCTCTATAGGTGTTAGTTGTCCAGCAGCGCCTGCAGTTTCTCTGCGCTGGATTTTATGCTGGATTCCGGGTCGTGCTGCGGAGCCGGCTGGGCAACTGCGGCGGCTATGCGCATGTCGGCATGCGGCAGCGGAAGCGTATGCCGTTCGTGCTCGCGTTCTTCGCTGAGCAGAATGCGCGTGCCGTCCGGCAGGATGCCGTATTGGCGAATCCAGCCGTCTTCATGCACGGTGATACTGCGGTTGTACGAGCTTTTGCGATGAGGCTGGGCTTTGCGGGAGAACGGATCGGTTCCCGGCAGCTTGAAGCGCAGCCCCGCAGCCTGCGAACGCTGCACCGGCTGGACGGGAGCGATACGGGAAGCTTTTCTTGTCGTGTCGATTGGCGTAATGGGCATAGTAAGCTTCCTCCCCCGTGCGTCTTCGTCCTTCCTCGGGTCCGAAGACGCGGATCCTTTTTCTTTTGCTTTCTGCGCTTACAGTTTGAATCCTGCGGCCGCTTCGCCCAACTGGTGGGTCAGACGCTCGATGCTCTGCACCATATCGGCCAGATGATGGACCATATGGGACTGCTCCTGCACCGTCGCCGTTACTTCTTCGACGGAAGCGGACACTTCTTCGCCGGAAGCCGACAGACTTTGCGAAGCTTCCAGTACATCGTCTTTGTCGCGTTCCATGGCTTTGAATTCGACCGCCATATCGCGGATTTGGGTCGTGATCGACGTTACGCTGCTTGTAATCTCTTCAAAAGCCTGACGCGTCCGATCGACATAATCGTTCTGCGTCGAAGAAATCTCGCGGATCGCGCCGACGCTCTCGTTGCTCTTGTCGACCTGCTCCAGCGTCTGACGGATAATGCCGCCGATTTCGTTGGCTTGATCCGAAGACTGCTGGGCCAGCTTGCGGATTTCGTCCGCTACCACGGCGAAGCCGCGGCCGTGCTCGCCCGCTCTGGCCGCTTCGATCGAAGCGTTCAGTGCCAGCAGGTTGGTCTGCGCCGAAATCTGGTTGATCGCGTCCGTAATCTGTCCGATTCGCTGCGAACTTTCCGCCAGCATCTCGGTCGTCGACGAAATATTCTGAATTTCCTGTTCGTTCTTGGAGTTGATATCGATCAGCGTGCTGACGACCACGCTGCTCGCTTCGAAGACCCGACCGATCGAATCCGCGCTGCCTTGAATATCTTCCGTTTTGCGTCCAAGCGATTCGATCCGGTCTCCGATACCGTAGAACCGGCCGACGATCCGCTCCGTATCATGCGACTGCGATTCCATCGCTTTGGCGATCTCCATCGTCGTGACGGATGTCTCGCCGATCGAACGCGCCGTGTTCTGCGAAGTCTGTTCCAGATCGGCAGTGTTGGTATTCAGCACTTCGATCGAATGGTTCATCTGTCCGATCAGCAGCTTGTTGCTGTCGACCATGGTATTGAAGCTGTCCGCGAGATCCGCGAATTCGTTTTTGTATTTGCCGTCCGCCTGTACAGTAAGATCGCCGTCGGCAAGTTTTTTGAACAGACCGGTCAGACGCGCAATCGGATTCGTAATGCTGCGCGAGATAAAAGTTCCCACTACGACAGCCAGCAGAACCGAGGCCACGAGGGAAGCCAGCATGCTTTTCAGCAGATCGCCGAGCGGACGTTGAATATCGGCATACGAATCCTGTACGATAACGACCCAATCGGCTACCGGAATTTTGGAGTAGCGGATATACGAGTCTTCGTTGTTCACGCTGCCCTGGATAATCTGGCCTTTCGTATCGGCGGCAGTCAGATTCTCGAATCCTTCCGCTTCGTAAGGCTTTCCGATCATCGTTTCGTCTTTCGAATTATAGATGACGGTACCGCCGCGGCTGGTTACGGTAATGAACCCTTCGGCGTTGATATGGATATCCTGAAGCTTGCTTACGAAAAAGTCGGCCGCAATCGTATTGATCGATACGCCCAGCAGTTCGCCTGCACCCGACTTGACCGGTTGGGCGAACACGACGATCAGATTGCCGGTCGTCTTGGAGACGATGGCATCACTCACGAACGGGGCTCCCGTTTCGGTGACTTTCTGGAAATACTCGCGGTCCGAACGGTCGCCCTTGAGCGAATCCGGATTGCTGCCCGCAACGACCGTTCCTTTGAGATCGGCGACCATCATTGATTCGATTCCGTTCGATCCGGCCTGCGTTTCTTTGAACATCGCATTGGCCTGGGTCAGCAGCTTGTTGCTCGGAGCGAAGAAAGCGTCGTCCGTCAGCGTACCGGATTGTCTCAGGGTCAGCAGGTCCCGCAGGGCCGGCGAGACGGATAAAGCTCCGGCCAATTGGACTTCCAGGTCAACCGTTGTCGACAAACTTTCCCCAATCCGGTCCGCGTTCGCATTGACTTCGTCTTTGCTCTTCTTGGTCAGCAGATCCGCTCCGAACATATACGTGACCGTACTGCAGACCAGCAGAACCACAACGGTCAGCAGACTGATCAGCAGCGGCAGTTTGATTTTCAGAGAAACCCGTTTGGCCCCCCCCCGGTCCTTTCAAGTTCTTGTCCGTCTTTATGTTCGGGTCTTCAGCCTTGATTTTCTTCATTTTTCGTATCCCCTCTCATCGCTATGGCCCATTCCCGGTGCCTCTAAGCCGTTTATCGGCCTTTTTCGACAAAAAAATTACACATTTCGAAGTGTTATTTTCCGTCTTTTTCCCAGTTAAAAGATTCAATTCCCATTTCGCCGGCTTTATTTTCTTCCGTTCGGGCCGGAAATCGACAGCTTTGGAACAAGGTTTTGCAATCCCTCACCCTTTGCCGCCGTTTTTTTGTTAAACTAGGGCGTGTTTTAAAACTAAAGATGGAAGATAAACCGATTTGGGTTTAGGATAAGAACAGAATAAATCCAAAGG
>NZ_JAAZWC010000036.1 GCF_013185195.1 Saccharibacillus qingshengii | reverse complement strand
TCGGAAACACGCACGGTTCAAGCGGGTTTTCGAGGGGCGTAACCTAACATCGTTATCGGTCAAGGTACTAGTACCTTGACCGAGTTAAATCTAAGATTTGCGTTCATCGGAAATACGCACGGTTCAAGCGGGTTTTCGGGGGGCGTAACCTAACCTCATTATCGGTCAAGGTACTCGGTAGATTCGGAAGAAGATCGACGGCTGTTTACAGGCCTTCGGTCTTTTTCTTATGTTCAACTCACAACATTCGATTGGAATCGCTCACGGGAAACCTCTCGGTCCCGGCAGGAACGTTCCGGGAGCGAAATGGACAAGAAACGTTCGGCTGCGATTAAACTTGCGATTGAAAGCGGCTTTGTGGATTTTTGCGACATCTTTGACTATGATAAGTAGAGAGGTTTTTACAGTCGATTTTCCTATACATAAGAACGGTCATCAGGGGGCAAGAGAAATGGATTCATTTGAAAAAAAGCTGGAACAATACGCGGAGTTGGTCGTAAAGGTAGGGGTCAACATCCAAAAAGGCCAGGTGCTGCATCTCCAGTCGCCGATCGAGGCGGCGGAGTTCGCGCGGCTCATCGTTCGAAAAGCGTATGAAGCGGGAGCGAAATACGTCGAGATCGATTGGGAAGACGAAGCGTCGACCCGGCTGCGGTATGAATACGCATCGGAAGACACGTTCGACTATTACCCGACTTTCAAAGCGGAGGCGCTCGAGAAGCTGGCCGAAGACGGCGGCGCCATTATGCATATCAAAGTGCCCGATCCCGAGCTGTACCGCGGTATCGACTCGTCGCGCGTCGCGCGGGCGACCAAAGCGGCTGCGGCCGCACGCCGAGGCTATCAGCAGTATGTGCGTTCGAACCGTCTCTCCTGGTGCCTGATCAAAGCTCCGACCCGGGCCTGGGCGAATAAAGTCTTCGGCGATCTGCCCGAAGAGCAGCGCGTGGATGCGATGTGGGACACGATTTTCCAAATGAACCGGGTGGGCGAAGGCGAAGCGGTCGAGAACTGGCACAACCATATCGAGACGCTCAAAGTCATGCAGGACAAACTCAACCATAAACGCTACAAGAGTCTCCATTACCGGGCGCCGGGTACGGATCTCAAAGTCGAGCTGGCACCGGATCATCTCTGGCTGGGCGGCGGTGATACGAACGAAGCGGGCGTTTATTTCGTAGCCAACATGCCGACCGAGGAAGTCTATACGATGCCGAACCGGACAGGCGTCAACGGCACAGTCACTTCGACCCTGCCGCTGAATCTGAACGGACGCCTGGTCGAGCAGCTGTCGCTGACGTTCGAGAACGGACGGGTCGTGGATTATGAGGCAAAGTCCGGGCGCGAGCATCTGGAATCGCTGCTCGATACGGACGAAGGGGCCAAGTATCTCGGCGAGGTGGCGCTTGTGCCGCACAATTCGCCGATCTCGCAGCTAAGCCGTGTTTTTTATAATACGGGCATCGACGAGAACGCCTCCTGTCACTTCGCGCTCGGCAGCTGTTATCCGGTCAACATGCAAGGCGGAACGGAGCTGTCGCAGAACGAACTGCTGGCGCGCGGCGGCAATTCGAGCCTGACCCATGTCGATTTCATGGTTGGCTCGGACAAGCTGGATATCGACGGGGAACGGCCGGACGGAACGATCGAACCGGTATTCCGCGCAGGTCGCTGGGTGATTTAAATTTTGGTTTTGCAAAATCTTTTAATTAAAAATCGATCAATTTTTACATCAAATATGATACATTAAACAGAGGAGGGATGGGCATGGAAGAGCAGTACCAGCGTCAGCTCGAAGAGCAGAAACGTTTGTTCAAACAGCTCGGCATCAAGCTCGACGCTTTGCAAATTCATGAGAAAGATTTTCCCGTCAAAATGCGCGGGTATACGAAAGAGGACGTCGATGCGTTTCTGGACGACATCATTCTTGATTACGAGCGGTTCTATCAGGTCATCTCGGATTTGCTGGACAAGTACAACGCGCTGCAGCGCCGTCAAGGTTACGACTTGGAGAAGAAAGATGCCGAGATCGCGCGTTTGATGGAAAAAGCGAAGGTTCAGGATTATCTGGTCGACCGCCGGATCGTGGAAGAAGCCGTACAGGACATGGAACGTACGCTGCAGGCGGCCAAACGCCGTATGCGTCCGGGCGCAGGCGATGCGTCGTACCCGGACCCTTACTGAGCGCGGCCGCGCCGGAACGTGACGGCAGTCCGAACAAGGCTGCAGGCGGCGTTGTCGCACGTATACCCTTCCGCACGGACGGTCCCGTCCCCGAACCCGAGAGGAGAATGCGGATATGGAACGAATCGAAAGCCTGGAACAATATAACGAACAGATCGGCGGAGAGAAACTGACCGTCATCAAGTTCGATACGAACTGGTGCCCGGACTGCAAAAACCTGGACCGGTTCATCGGCGGTATTATCGAAAAGAACGAGGACAAAGACTTTTTCGCCATGGATGCGGAGAAGTTTCAGGATATCGCGGAGTCGAACGAAGTCCGCGGCATTCCGAGTCTGCTCGTATTCAAGAACGGCGAGAAAATTGCCCATCTGCACAGCAAGTTCGCCAAGACGCCGACACAGGTGTCCGAGTACTTGGAGTCGCTCAGCAAGTAAATCGCAGGTTGAAGATTCGTCGTTCGGCCTAGGCCGGATCGGCGCGGATTGTGCAGGGAAGAAAGGGCGGCCTTCGGCGGTCCAACGTGTCGAGAAAGTCTAATCCTGAATGAAGCGAAAAGGCGAAGGGAGAAATTCAGTGAAGGAACGATAGTGTTCGCCTTTGAAATCGGGGAAATTCCGCTAAATTTCAATCCTTTTCCCCGATTTCAACACGCGACCGGAACGAATTTCTCCCGCAGCTGACGAGCTTCTACAACGAATAAGACTTTCTCGACAACAAGGGCGGCCATCGGCCGTCCTTTTTTTGCGTGCAGATCGCTGCGGGAAGTATAGGCGCGAAGAAGTCCATTTTTTTGATCGAAAAAGGAACCGATTTCCGTACTTGGGAGTTCATATAGGCGAGTGATCACTACAGAGGGGCAAAGGAAGTGAACAACGTTGGGAGATAAAGAGCTGTTCGAGACTTATAAAGAGCCGGTGTACCATTACTGTCTGTATATGCTGCACAATCGTACGGATGCGGAAGACGTCTGCCAGGAAGTGTTCGTCAAGGCGCTGCTGGCGGACCGAAGCGGAATCGAGTATCTCAAAGCCTGGCTGATGAGAATCGCCGCCAACAAATGCCATTCGCTGGTCCGGCGCAGAACGAACGGCCGAATGAAGGAAAAGCGGGCATTCGGGCTGAACCTGCCGCTTCGCTCGCCGCAGTCGGTGGAGCAGACCTACGAATATACCGAGACGTCGGGCGAATTCGAGGAAATGCTGGGCCGGCTCAAGCCGAAGCTGCGTGAGGCGCTGCTGCTGTATTATATGGCAGATCTGTCGACAGCCGAGACGGCGCAGGCGCTGGGCGTCCCGATCGGCACCGCGAAGTCGAGAATCAGCCGAGGACTGAAAGCTTTAAAAAAGTTGACCGAAAAAGAACCGGCGCTGCCGGAGAAAGAAGGTGACGTTCATGCTTCGAGTTACTGACCATGACACCGAGCAGAAACTGCGCGGGCTGCGCAAAGAAAATCCGAACTACGATGCGATGTGGAACCGGATTCGGCTGGAAGCGGACAAACGGGAGTCGGGTTGGCAGGTACAGCCGATGCAGCCGCTCCGCCCGCGCCGAAAATGGGCCATGCCTGCGGCTTGCGCTTCGCTGGCAGCCGTGATTGCGCTCGGAGCTGCTGCTTCGCAAGGGTATTTTGAAAGTTTGTATTCGGAAGCCCAGTCGGCGCCGGTCGGTCAATCGGTCGGGGTGCAGGCGGAAGCGGAAGGCATCGTGCTGAAGCTGAATAACGTCGTGCAGGGAACCGACCGCAGCTTCGGCCAGAGCGAAGCCTCAGGCAAAATGATGCTGGACTTCTCGCTCGGCGGCTTCGGCAGCGAGGATGTGCGGGTCGCAGGTTTCGACAAATCGTCGATCACCGATCTTGATACGGGAAAGAAGCTTGAACTCAGTATGGGCGATTTCAACACGGACGATGTCCGCAGCATCGAAGATTGGGAAACCGGCCGGACGCTGAATACGTCGGCGAGAGTGACGGGAGAGTTCAATCAATCTGAAGGCCCGCATCGCTACCGGCTGGAGATGTCCGACCTGTACATGATCCGCCGAACGACAGTGCCGGTCGAAGGCAAAGTCAAGTTGGGCCAAGAATATACGGTGCTGCCCGATCGGGATTTCAAAATGAAAATTACGGATATTCAGTGGGACAAAAAGCAGGGACTATTGAATATCAAGTTTATGCCGAACAAAAATATGCCGAAGCTCGAGGCGCAGGATGACAGGCTGCTGGTTATGGATCGCGGCAACTCGGTCGGGTTGAAGCTGGGCGACCAGGAGATCGGATGGTCCAGTTGGTCAGAGGGGGCAAAGATCACGGAAGTCGAAGGTTCGTACAGCGTCAAGGGGATAACGGAAGATCAACTCTCCGATATGACGATGACCTTCACGTACGCCGAAACGGTTCGGGTCGTCGAAGGCCCGTGGGCGCTCGATTTTACGCTCGATCCATCCAAAGCCGAAGTGCCGACCGAAACGGTACCGGTCGAAGACGACTCCGCCTTGACCAAGCAGACCGGTTGGAAGCTGGGAGACGCACTGCTCGACGCTTACGGCGTCACGATTCCGATCGACCGGGGCACCGACGATCGTTCGCTGCGAGATGGGCAGATCGTCGATTACGGAAACATCACGCTTACGGACGGGGAAGTGACCACTTCCGGTTTGCAGGATCCTACTCCGAACATGAGGATGAACCAATACCGGTCCGGCGAGCAGGAGTTTGTCAAATTCGACGTGCAGGGCATGGTGCGAAATGGGAACGAAAATAAGATGACGTACGACTATTGGGAGAGCTACGATTTCCGGGACAAACCTTTGACTGCGACGTTCAGCGGCGCACGGATCGCCCACGTCGACCCTGATCTGTGGACACCTATAAAAGTTCCCGTAGAGCAAGAACAAAGGGTATCCGATACCCTATCTGATGGTACTCCGGTCGAATATAGGGTTTCGCGTAAAGATAAAGACGTGCTGGTCGAGATCGAAGTTCCGGAAGGCGTGAATTTGTATCAGCATACTCGGATTCGAGTAGATGGCCAAGAATATGCATTCGATACCGATCCTATGATCGAAAACTCGATCCGGGATGCTCAAGGCAATTATAATTACGTAGACATTTACCGCAATGTTCCCGAAGGCAAGAAATTCGAAATCAATATGCAAGCTTATGGAACGGTTGACAACACCAAAGACGCCCAAGTCATCATCCGCAAATAAAGACGCCGCCAAAGCACGTCCGGTTTTGCGACCCGGACGTGCTTTTTGACGTAACAGCAATAGGAGAGTTCAAAAAAGGCAGGTGGGCTTATGGTCGTTATTCCTCCGATTGTGGCGATGTCTGGACAGGCGCATTTCTCACTATGGTTTTAAGTAATCGTTTGGGACAGCTTCAAAGCTGCCGGGAATATTCCCGGTGGCTTTTTGGTGTGCAGGGCAAACGGGAACCTCTTCGCGGTTTCGTCAGTCCTCTATAAGAAGCGCGCGCTCATTCATCATTCAATGGGCAGGGAGGCAAACGGAAGTCGATAAGGATGTGAGGGGAAATGAACGACCTGGAGTTGTTCGAAAACTACAAAACGACGGTATATCGCTACTGTCTGTATATGCTCAAAAATAAAGGCGATGCGGAAGACGTCTGCCAGGAAGTCTTCGTCAAAGCGATGCTGGCCGACCGGCGCGAGCTCCGCAGCGAGAAGGCCTGGCTGCTGCGGATTGCGGCGAACGAATGCCATGGGCTGACCCGCCGCAGAAGCCGGGGCCGCGAGAAAGAGCAGGAAGCTTTTCTCCAGGCAGCTCCGCTGCATGCCGTGCAGTCGGTCGAGAGCGGTTACGAACGCAGGGAAACGAAGTCGGAATTCGGTCTGCTGCTAAAAGACGTCAAGCCAAGGTTCCGCGAAGTGCTGCTGCTGTACTATATGGCGGATCTGCCTATGGCAGAGGTCGCCGAGATGCTGAACCTGCCGCTCGGAACGGTCAAATCCAGACTCAACCGGGGATTGAAATCGTTAAAAAAACGGATGGAAGAAGCGGATCGACCATCGAAAAAAGGGAGTGAGTTCCATGTCTCGAATTATTGACTCCGATCTGGAGCAGCAACTGCGCGAAGTGGACGACGAAAGTCCGGATTATGCGGGCTTGCGCAGACGGATTGTACTGGAGGCGGAGAAGCGGAGAGCGGGCTGGATCGAAGGAACCACAGGAGGACGGGGGGCGCGCCGGAAATGGGCCGTGCCTGCGGCTTCGGGTCTGCTGGCCTGCTCGGTCGCAGCCGGCGTCATCTTCTGGCAGTCTGCGCCTGCGCACGATCCGATCGATACCGAACCGGTTTACGGAGCGGCGGTCGGTCAGACGCTGGAAACCTCGGCGGCCGTGGACGGCGTGAAGCTGAAGTTGGATCATGCGATCCGGGGGCATTTTGAAGGGGACGAAGCGGCAGGCAAGCAGGAAGACGACAAGCTTACGCTGCAAACAAGTCTAAGCGGACTCGATCCGGAGGATGGCGACTATGCGGGATTCGGCTCGGGCCGTCTGATCGATCTGGACACGGGAGAGACCCAGGCGTTGAACGGAGCTGTCTTCGATCTGCGGCAGGATCTGCGCGATTCGAGCGTACTGGAAGGCAGTTGGGCGGAAGAGGGGAAGAACCGCCGCCTTCGCTTTGAGATGAACGACCTCTATGTGATCCGGCGCCACACCGTTCCTCTTGCAGGAGAGCTGCAGGCCGGCCGAACCTATCCCGTGCCTTCTGTGGAAGGGACAACCGTCCGGCTGCTCGATTCCGCGTGGAACGAAGAGGAAGGGCTTCTGAATCTTCGCTACAGACTTGAAGGGAAGGAAGCGAACGCCGCGGCTTCCTATCCGGATTCGCTGCAGGTCGAGGCCGATACCCGGCTGTTGGTGAATACGGGTTCGCGCACGGTGGAGTCGACTTCGGGAACATGGAAAAACAACGAATTTAACCGTAATTACGAACTATACGATATGGATGCACAAGAACGCGAGGCGCTGACCCTGTCTTACAGTTACGCCGAGAAAGTCCGTGAGATCGACGGCAGTTGGCAGGTGGAATTCACTCTCGACGGGTCAAAAGCCGGAGCGAAGGCCGTCAAGCTGACTCCGGTAAATGCCGCGGAAGTCCAAGACAAGACCGGGTGGACGGTCGGCGAAGCGACGGTAGGGGCTTACGGGGTGTATCTGCCGATTAACAGAAAGCCGGAAGAGCGGACAGCGCAAGAAGGACGTCTGCTCTATTATGATAAACGTACCCTGATCGCCGGCGATTTCGAGTCGACCGCAGTCGAGCATACGGGCTGGCCGCTGCAACCCTTCCCCGAGCAGGGGCAGGAACATGAGGAAGCGCTCGCTTACCGTCCGTTCAGTCTTGATCTTCAGGATCTGACAGCAGGCTCCCTATCCGTAAGATTGCAGGATGCGGTCGTGCTTCGCCGGGCGCCGGACGATTTCTGGACCGAGCTTGCGGCTCCGCAGCCGGACGAACAGCAGGCGCAGGCCAAACTGCCGGACGGCAGCCGATTGACGTATCGTTATCTGCGTCAAGGCGCCGATCTCAAAGTCGTAACCTCGACGCCCGATTCGCTGCATCTGTTGGAAGGAACCGTACTGAAAGTCAATGGGGAAGTGCGGAAACCGGACGCCGACTCTTCGTATAATCCGTACCGGGAACAAGGCGATTACCGGGTCGATCTTTATCAGAATGTGCCCGAAGGGGCCGGACTGGAACTCGGATTGGGGCTCTACGGCCAAGTCGATCCGTCGCTCAACACCGAAATCGTACTGCGCAGGTAAACGACTGCTGCTCAAGCCGGGCCAGGTCTGTATTCAGACCGGGTCCGGCTTTTTTGATTTTTTTGCAAAAAGCGAACTGTTCGCGCGGCCCGCGAGTCTCTATAACTAGGGAAGAATCCTATCAGAGGGGCAAAGGACGTGAGAAATGGTGGACGATAATACGTTATTTATCACCTACAAAGAAGATGTGTTCCGATACTGTCTGCACATGCTGCGAAACCGGACGGATGCGGAAGATATCTGCCAGGAAGTGTTCGTCAAGGCCATGCTGGCGGATCGTGACAAAGTCGAGCATATCAAAGCCTGGCTGATGCGCATCGCCGCCAACGAGTGCCATTCGCTCATGCGGCGCCGAACGAACGGCAGTCTCAAAGAAAAGAAAGCTTTTACAACCAGTATGCCGCTGCGCACGCCGCAATCGGTAGAAAAAGAATACGAAAGCGCCGAGACGGCCGATGAGTTCGGCAGGCTGCTGAGCAAACTGAAGCCCAAGGTCCGAGAAGCGATGCTGCTGTATTACATGGCGGACCTGTCGACACCGGAGACGGCGGAAGCGCTGGGCTTACCGCTTGGCACGGTGAAATCCAGAATCAATCGGGGATTGAAAATGCTTAAGAAATTGTATGAAAAAAATCCGGAATCTCCGGGGGAAGGACGTGAGCGGTATGTCTCAAATTACTGAACAGCAAATCAAACAGAAAATGCTCGCTCTGCCCGATGGCAGTCCGAATTATGATGAGATGTGGACCCGTATTCGTTTGGAAGTGGAGCGCCGCCGTTCCGGCTGGAGCGAGCATACGGATGTCGTGCCGGGCAAGCCAGCCTTGTCGCGTGTACGTCAAT
Source organism: Saccharibacillus qingshengii (assembly GCF_013185195.1). Taxonomy (GTDB): domain Bacteria; phylum Bacillota; class Bacilli; order Paenibacillales; family Paenibacillaceae; genus Saccharibacillus; species Saccharibacillus qingshengii. Next base: position 36,002 of record NZ_JAAZWC010000036.1, on the reverse strand, counting down.
GGACACTGGCCGCAGCAGGAGGAACCGCGGTGTATTTTGATCAGCAGACGGACAGAGAAGTCGTTACCGCCGACCCTGCCGGGCAGCGGGTCAATGTTTCGGCCGAAGTCGACGGAGTGAAGCTGACCCTGGACAATGCCGTAATCGGCCATCAAACAATGGACGATACAGACCGGATGGCGCTGCAAATGAGCTTAACCGGATTGGAAGACCAGAAATTCGATTACGCTTCGTTCAAGGAAGCCGAGATTGTCGATCTGGACAGCGGCAAAAAAATCGCAGTCGATTTCGGCGGATTCGATGCTCGAAGTGGAGTCGATCAACTGAAACTCACCGAATATATCTCCGAAAACCTGCCGACATCCGAGCAAAAGAAAAGCTACCGGATTGTCACGAAAGACCTTTACCTGACCCGGCGGTTTGAGACACCCTTGACCGGCAAACTGGCTGCGGGCAAAGAATACGAGGTTATTCCCGAGAAAGGCCTTCGGATCAAGCTTACGTCTTACAATGTAGTGCTGAACGGGGCGAAGCTCAATTTGGAATACGAAGCGAATCAAGCGGAGCCGCTGCCCGAAGATTACGATCCGAATCGAGCGAATTATGAAAGCAGCAGTTACCTTATAGCCAAAAGCGGGGATAAAACTCTTGGAAACTCGTCGATCGGATGGAAAAAAGGGAGCAAGACCCAGTCTTTCGATTTGAAGAGCCTTACGAAGCAGGAGCGAAACAATCTGCAGTTTGCTTATTCCTATGCCGAAACGGTCAAGAAGATCCAAGGTACATGGACTCTGGATTTCACGGTTGAAGGAACACAGGCGAATACGCCAGCCCAGTCGGTACCGATTCAAGACGGGGCGGCATTGGAAGAACGTACAGGCATGAAACTTTCTGAAGCGAAAGTGACTCCGTTCGAAGTGCAAATTCCCGTTAAGCGCAAAAACGATTCTTCCGTGCTTCAAGACGGGAAGTTTATGTATTACGAAGGTTTGACTTTACAGGCCGGAGATGTCGAAGTACCGGGTCTGCAGGCTCCGATTCCCGGACTGCCGTATAATCCCCTCCAAGGAATTTCGGCGCAGTCTGAAACGATGTACTTCAATTTTAGAGATAACGAGATCCAAGATCTTAGTTCGGAACCGCTGACGTTGAAACTTCGCAACGCATTGGTCGCCCGGGTGTATCCGGATATTTGGACGAACATCCAACCTCCTGCGGAGAAAACGCAGTCTGTATCCGAAACCATGCCCGATCAGAGCGTCATGGTCTACAAAGTTACCCGAAAAGGGAAAGACGTACAGGTCAATACGCAAACCCGCAACAAATTTTATATGGTAACCGGTACGCAGCTTAAAGTTGACGGCAAAACGTACGAACGCAGCGAAACCGAATCGCAGGGTAAATATAACGGAGATATCGGCTATCAGGTTGACGTTTTCAAAAATGTTCCGGAAGGCAGCGAGTTCTCGATCAACGCGGGAACGTACGGCGTGTACGATTCCTCGCGGGACATCGACATTCAGATTCGCTAAGTTTTGATCCGATTCGAGCTTTTTTGAGGGGGAAAGTTCGAATTGGGATTTTAACGGATCGAGGCGAAGCTTAGCGGCTGATTTGAACGGTTTGGAAATTCTAACGGATTGAGATGACGCTTAGAACGGAATCAGGCTTGCTTTTGACGAAAAAAAGGCGATAAAAGACGGCTAACAGATATACGATCCGTTAAAATGCGAGAAGAGGTTGATTCGGCATTCTAACGGACATACAATCCGTTAGCCGAGCCGAGCCGAGCCGAGCCGAGCCGAGCCGAGCCGAGCCGAGCCGAGCCGAGCCGAGCCGAGCCGAGCCCCCGCTACAATTGCTCATAAGCGCTGCGCCGCAAAACAAAAGAAGCTGTCCCAAAAGCCATGAATAGGGCTTGGGACAGCTTCTTTTTTTTGTCAGACCTCCGCTCCGTTCTCTTCGGCCCACGCATTCAGCTTCCGGTCGCTCGGCAGTAGAAACGTAATCACGCCAAGCAGCGGCAGGAAGCTGCAAAAGCGCATGACCGCGGCCACGCCGGCAGCGTCCATCCAACTGCCCAGCACGAGGCCGCCGATTCCGCCCATGCCGAACGCAAGGCCGGTGACGAGTCCCGATACCGCGCCGATCCGGCCCGGAATCAGCATCTGGGCGTAGACGACGGACACCGAGAAGCTCGACAGCAGGATAAAGCCGATCAGCGTCAGCAGGATGCCGGTCCACGTCAGGTTGGCATAGGGAAGCGCGAGCGTCAGCGGGGCGGCCAGCAGCATCGACGCGAACAGCACGTTGCGTTTGCCGAACCGGTCGGCCAGCGGGCCGCCCAGCAGCGTGCCTGCCGCCCCGGCCGCGAGGAACAGAAACACATAGATCTGCGCATCGGCGATGCTGACGCCGAATACGTCGCGCAGGTAAAAGGCATAGTAGCTGCCGACCGACGTGACGTACCACGAGCGGACGAAGACGAGCAGCAGCAGAAGCAGCATGGCGGACAGAATCCGTTTGCGCGCCGCCGGATTCAGCGCTTTTCGGACGACGGCTTTTCTGGCCTGCGCCGTCGCTTTGAGCGTGCGTCCGTACCAGCGGGCGATAAAGATCTGAATCACGATGCCAAGTGCGGCCAGACCCGTGAACCAGATCGCGCCGAACTGGCCGAGCGGGATAAAGATCAGCCGCGTCAGCAGCGGGGCGAGCGACTGTCCGGCGTTGCCGCCGACCTGGAAGATCGACTGCGCAAGTCCGCGGCGCGGGCCGGCGGCCATATGCGACACGCGCGAGCCTTCCGGGTGGAACGCCGCCGAACCGAGGCCCACGAAGATAACCGCGACGATGACGGTGGCGTAGCTCGGCGCATAAGCGAGCAGCAGCATGCCGGTCAGCGTGGAGGCCATGGCCATCGGCAGCAGGGCAGGCGTCGGCCGTTTGTCGGCAAACAATCCGATGACGGGCTGCATGATCGAAGCCGTGAAGTTGATCGCGAACAGGATCCAGCCGAGCTGGCCGTAGCTGAGCGACATGGAATCCTGAAGGATCGGCATGATGGCGGGAATGACCGCCTGCATCGAATCGTTGAACAGATGCACGAGACCGATCGCGAACAGCACGCCGTAGACGGTGCCGCGGGAGCGGGAATCCGGCGTGGGCGGGGAAATGGATTCCCGGCCGGGAATAGCGCTTTTGGCGCCGGTCTTGACGAACATGGTAAGGGTCCTCCGAAGCCTGGGCGAATTTTCCGTCATATGCACATATCTGGGATACAGCCGGAATGTGTATTATTGTAGCCCGGAATGTAAGGCAGGCCAAGAGCGGTGTTAGAGAAGTTTATGTTCAGGTTACGATAAAGAGAGGAGTTTGCGAAATTAACGGAAAGGGGCGATTTTTTGAACGTCCATCAGATTGTGCTTATGCTGCTGATCGGTTATACGGTGTACACCATAGATTTGAGAAAGAAATATGTTCCCGTCCCGGTTGTTCTCGTCTGTCTGGGAATCGGACTTTCGTTTATTCCTTATTTTTCTTCGCTCCATATTTCGAAAGAAATTATTTTCAATGTTTTTCTGCCAGCCATTTTATTTGCTTCGGCGTATAAGTTTCCGTTGAAATCGTTTCGGGAAAACTTTGGCTTGATGGCGACGCTCAGCACGGTCGGGTTGATTGCGAGTGCCTTTATGTTGGGCGCGGCCATTTATTACGCGGCTTTGCCGCTTGGCGTATCGTTGTCCTGGACGGGAGCGCTGCTGCTTGCCGCGATTCTGATTCCGACCGACCCGGTGTCGGTCACCGCCATTTTGGAACAGAGCTCGGGTTCGGACAAAATGGCCGGAGTTGTCGAAGGGGAATCGATGATTAACGACGGGACGAGCATTGTCATTTTTACGATTTTTCTGGCCATGCTCCAGACCGGGTCGGGCTTTTCAGTCAGCGCATTCACCATCGAATTTTTGCTCGTATCGGTCAAGGGTATCGGAGTGGGCCTGCTGCTCGGGTACTTGTTGAGCCAGGTTATGCGTTTTAACGATAACAAATCGTATCGGGTCATGGTAACTTTCATTGCGGCTTACGGTGGGTTCTATGCTGCGGAATCTATCGGGGGCTCGGGGGTGCTTGCGACCGTTGCGGCGGGAATGATGTTCTCTTATGAAATCGGACGCCACGGCGGTGGGAAGGAAGAAGACGAACAGGACCTGCGTGTTCATCTGGACGGATTCTGGGACATTGTGAAGCCCAGCCTGCTTGCCGTATTGTTTCTCTGGATCGGTCTGGACGGCGCCGAACATCTGTGGAAAGCGCAGTGGGGATTCGCCGCTGTTGTGTTTTTGCTGTCCGTGCTCGTGCGCGGGATTATGGTGGCGGGAACCTTATACGGCGTTCCGGCTTGGCGAAACGAATTTCCGCACACGTCTTCCGCTGCGCTGCTGATCACCTGGTCGGGAATCAAAGGCACGATGTCGGTCGCGCTGCTGCTCTGGACCCAGGAAGCGGTCTCCGGGCCGGATGAGAATCTCGTTCCGATCGCTTTTGCTGCCATTTTCTTGTCGCTGCTGCTGCAAAGTACCGGCATTTATCCGTTGGTTAAAGGGTTGAACCGTAAAGCTTAGCGTTTCCGGCAGCAAAAAGCAGGCACCGGCCTTTGTGCCGGTGCCTGCTTGCAAGTCTTGCGCAAAAAGAGGGGAGAGGCGATTAAGCTTCCTCCACCTCGAACCCGGCCTGTTTCCAAGCCGCCGTGCCGCCGTCGATAAACGCCACGTCGGTGAAGCCCATCATTTTGAGCGCGTAAGCGCCCAGAGCCGCTTGGCCGCCGGCGCCGCACGTCACGAGGATCGGGCGGTTGCGGTCGCTCAGGCGCTCGTCGCGCAGTTCGGCGGGAACGCCGAGATCGGCGCGGATCGGCAGCATGCCGAGCGAAATGTTCGCGCTGCTCGGGATCAGTCCGCAGGCGCCGGCATCCGTCGCATCCTGTACGTCGATGATGAACGTGTCCGGGTTGGCATTGATTTTCTCGCGAGCTTCCTGGGAAGTAACGGCGGGTACGTTGTTTCGGGCCTGGGTAACCATGTCCGTGAATGTCAAAGCCATCTTGGTTCAGCCTCCTAGTGGGTTCTAAGTATAGGTACCGAACGTTTTCGCAGGGAAGCGGAAGCGTTCGGCGCTTTCCTTATCTATTATACCCACAGAAAAATCCCCGCGTCACGTTCGATCCATACGACGCTTAGCGATTGTCCACTTTTTCCGGATACAGGTCGTGGTTCGACAAGCGGTTCCAAGCCATTTCTTCGTACTTGGTGCCCGGCTTGCCGTAGTTGGTATAAGGATCGATCGAGATGCCGCCGCGCGGCGTGAACTTGCCCCAGACTTCGATATAGCGCGGGTCCATCAGTTTGATCAGGTCGTTCATGATGATGTTCATGCAGTCTTCGTGGAAGTCGCCGTGGTTGCGGAAGCTGAACAGGTACAATTTGAGCGACTTGCTTTCGACCATTTTGACGTCCGGAATGTAGCTGATATAGATCGTAGCAAAATCCGGCTGGCCCGTGATCGGGCACAGACTCGTGAACTCCGGGCAGTTGAATTTGACGAAATAATCGCGGTACCCGTGCTTGTTGTCGAAAGACTCCAGAATGCCGGGATCGTATTCGAACGTATATGTTGTGCCCTGGTTGCCCAGCAGCGTCAGGTCTTCGAGACCGTCTTGGCGGGAATGGCTCATGGGAATTCTCCTTTGATTGAAAAATGGGAAGGCTATCAAATCGGATAATCAGACGCCGCGCTTATTGCCCCAGACGAGTGTGTGCAGCTGCGGCAGCGCGCGGGCGTCTCTCAGATCCGGAAGAACGGACAGGCGTCCGATCAGCCATTCGTAGCGTTTCAGCAGCGAAGAGACGTGATCCTGCACTTCGCCGGCCACTTCGGGATTGCCTGTCTGCAGAATGAACGGCACGTCCGAGTAGCGCTTGTGCACGCCGCGGGCGTAGGTCAGATCGTCTTCGTCGAAGACGACGATCTTGATACACAGATCGCGCTGGCCCGAAGCTTCGTGCAGCCGGTACACGATATCGTCGAGTACGTCGAAGTCGGTCTCCATGCCCGAACTTGGCGGCTTGGGCGACAAGGTGACTTCGTCGATCCGCACCAGCCAGTCCTGCCAGCGGGAACCCTGCGTTTCGACGGCGGTCCGGATACCGCGCTCGCGCAGCAGCTGTACCAGGTAGGCGATCTGCGGCAGCAGCAGCGGATTGCCGCCGGAGATCGTCACGTGATCGAAGGTATCGCCGCCGAGCGCAAGCAGCTCGTCGACGATCTGCTGCGGCGACCGCATACGGATCTGGTCTTTGGCGCTGCCGTCCCACGTGAACTTGGAATCGCACCAGGAGCAGCGGTAATCGCATCCTGCCGTACGGACGAACATCGTTTTGCGGCCAATCGACATGCCTTCGCCCTGGATGGTAGGCCCGAACACTTCGAGAACGGGAATCGGCCGGGAGGAATCCATCATGCTTCCATCCACTCCCGTCGGGCTTCCGCGTAGGAGGTCGGCGTTTCGAACAGGCGGACGAACTCGGTGCGCGCTTGCAGCTGCGCATAAGCTTCGGAAGCCAGAGCGTCTTCCATCTGCTCGTAGATCCAGACCACCATATTCTCAGCCGTCGTGTTCATAAGCGGCAGCGTCTCGTTCAGATAGCGGTGGTCCAGATAGGTCTCGATCTTTTCTTTCCAGATCTGTTTGATCTCGCCGAAATCGACCGCAATGCCGTTGGCGGACGGAATCGCCGAGAGGCCGAATACGACTTCGTACGTGTGGCCGTGCAGATTCTTGCATTTGCCTTCGTAGTCGTGCAGATGATGGGCGGCGTCAAACGTAAACGATTTGCTTACCAGCACGCGTCTGCGGTGGTAGCGCAGCTGCTCGCCTGTAATATCTTCGCCGAATACCTGAAGCTGCTGCACGATCTGGTAAGGGCCCGGACTACGCCGCTGTTCTTCGCTTTTGCTCATACCGTCGCCTTCCGTTCCGAAACGTATTTCTCGAGACCGGCGCGGCGCAGCAGGCAGGCCGGGCATTCGCCGCAGCCGTCGCCGATCACGCCGTTATAGCAGGTCAGCGTACGTTCGCGCACGAAATCGAAGGCGCCGAGTTCGTCGGCCAGTCCCCAGGTTTCGGCTTTGTCGAGCCACATCAGCGGCGTATGGATCACGAACGGATAATCCATCGCCAGATTCAAGGTGACGTCCAGCGATTTGATGAACGTATCCCGGCAGTCCGGGTATCCGCTGAAGTCCGTCTCGCACACGCCTGTTACGATATGACGGGCACCGGAGGTTTTGGCGAGAATGGCGGCGAAGCTCAGGAACAGCAGGTTGCGTCCTTCGACGAACGTGCTGGGCAGTTCGCCTTCTTCATGCGCAATCTCGATATCGTCGCGGGTCAGGGCGTTGGGAGCGAGCTGGTTCAGCAGGCTCATGTCGAGTACGGTATGCTTGACGTTCAATTCTTCGGCGATCGCCCGCGCGCAGTCGATCTCCAGCTTGTGGCGCTGCCCGTAGTCGAACGTGACTGCCTGAACGTCCGCAAATGTCTTTTTGGCCCAGAACAAACAGGTCGTACTGTCCTGGCCGCCGCTGAATACAACTACGGCTTTTTCGTTTTTAAGCATGCAAAAAACCTCTTTCTTCATCTGGGATGGGAAGGAAAGAGGTTCAGGAACTTGCCGTAAAAAAACAGGTCCGGCCGTATCCGGGCGCGTGCGCTCCGGATACGGCGGTACTTGGCGCCGCGAACGGAAAGTTCAAAGCTTCCGTTCGGTTCGGACTGCCCGCAGGAGGATCCGTCAAAGCGGCCTTGGGCAGTCCGGGATCCCCGTGTTTCTTCCGGCGGCTCCCGAAGGACACGCCGAAGAAACCTCGCATGGAGCGGGGCGGCGATTAGTTTTTTATAGAGGGAGTTCTCGAACCTCTCCCGCGCCTGGTTCGGCACGGATTCTCTTCGTCTATGCAGTTGGCTGCCGGGCGCCGGGGCGCTGCAGCGTGACTCATTATAACACAAGCTCCTGCTTGGCGATACGTCGGAATTTGCGCATTCTTGCGAATCCGTAAGGCCCGTGCTGCAGAAGGGTCTACCCGCGCCCCTACAAAACCCGAATAAAAATCCGAATATTTGTTCGTAAAATTCGGGTGTTCGTATTGAGGCGCGGAGGGGGCTGTGGTATGATTGAACCCATAAAGCGCAGCTCGCCTTTGCCAAAAGGCCAAAGCCGGAAAAACGTGCAGGCGGACAAGCGGCAGCCAGAAGAAAGGACAACCACGACCATGATGGGAAAAGCTCACTTTATTATCGGGACCGGAGTATCGTTGTCCCTCTTGGCGCTGACCGGCGCTCCGGTTACGGTCGGAGCTGTGGCGATCGCCGCCGTCAGCTCGATGCTGCCCGATATCGACCACCCGAACTCGCTGCTGGTCACCCGGGCGCTGCCGACCAAGCTGCTGCGGGTTCTGCAGTCGGCCATGCTGCTGATCGCCGCAGCGCTTCTGTTCTACGCGCCGGTCGAGCAGCCGTGGAACAGCGTGCTGGCCGCGGTGGCGGTCGTAGCCATGTTCCTGCCCGAGCAGGCGCTGCGCAAAGGCGCGTTTGTACTGATCGGTCTGGCCGTTATCGTGTTCGGTGAACGGTATGCCCCGTGGAACCGAATGGGAGGCATTCTGCTGATCGTCTTTTCGCTCGCTCCGCACCGCGGCATCACGCATACCTTCTATGCGCTTGCCGCCTGGATGCTGCTGCTGTACGGACTAACCGGGGCGCACGGACCGTCGATCTGGCTGGCCGGAGGACTGGGGTATGCGGTGCATCTGGCCTGCGACTCGGTGACGAAGAACGGAATCCGTCCGCTGCCGCCGCTCAAGGCCAAGATTCGTTTCGCGCTGATGACGACCGGCAAGAAATCCGGCAAACGCGTGGAGCGGATCGGGATCTGGATTACGATCATCCTGTTCGCCGGGGTATTCGGCATCCGCCTGATCGAATACGGAGCGAGGCTCTATCTTCGTTTGACCTCCTGATCCCAAGTCGGACTTGGGCGTCTTGCGATTCCGCTGCTGTACAAGGGAGCCTATAATGATGAGAAAAACGTCTTTCTACTGGCTGTGGTCGTCCCAGACGATGTCCAATGCAGCCGATATTTTATATGTGACGGCATTGACCGTTCTCGTCCTCCAAGGCACCGAATCTGTCGTCTCGACGATTCTCGTGCCCTTTTTTCGTATCTTCTCGCAAATCGTCAGCGGTTTTCTCGCACCTTTGATGCTCCGGAGATTCCGGCTGCCCCGTCTGATGCTGCTGTCGCAGGGCGGGCAGCTTGTGCTGTTCGCGCTGTTGGCTCTGTATCTGCAGCGCTTCGAACAGGCGGCTTCGCTGAGCGTCATCTTCGTATTGGTCTTCGTCATGTCGTTTCTCGACGGATGGACGACGCCGGTGCGCAATGCGCTGGTCCCGAGACTTGTGCCCAGAGACTGGCTGATGCGGGCCAACGGATTGATCTCGGTCAGCGACCAAACCGTACAGTTTGCGGGTTGGGGAGTCAGCGGCGTCTTGGTCGCTTTCGCAGGGCCGCCCCGCACGCTGTTGATTGCCGGCGTCTTGTACGCGGCCGCGCTCGTCTTTACCGCGCTCATTCGCGAGCCGTCCGTCCATGGTGGAATTCCGGGAAGGAACGAATCGGCTTCCGGGGCTTCCCAAGCGGCGGAAACGGATCCGAACTGGAGGGAAGCGCTGCTTGAAGGCTGGAGGCTGATCGGACGAAGCCCGAGACTGCGCGGTTTGACGCTGATCGATTCGATCGACATGCTCGGCGGTTCGGTCTGGGTCGGCGCCTTTACCCTTCTGTTCGTGCAGGAAGCGCTCAGGCAGGGCGAAGAATGGTGGGGATTCATCAACGCTTCCTATTTTGCGGGGGCCGTTCTTGGCGGGATTCTGGTCGTGACGCTGGTCAAAAAACTGCAAAAGCGGCTGTTCGATTCCATGCTGGCCGGGATTTTCGGTTATTCGGCGATTACCCTCGTCTATGCGGGGACCACTTCGCCGGCCGCGGCGCTGCTGCTGGTGCTGATCATGGGGCCGTTTGCCGAATTGTCGATGGTAGCCAGGCGCACGCTGATCCAGCAGAGCGCAAGCGACGAAGAGCTGCCGAAAGTGCTCTCCGCGCAGGCGACCGTTCTCAACCTGATCTTCTGCGCTTCGCTTCTGGGCATGGCGAAACTGGCGGAATCCGTCGGAATCGTCAACCTCTATTTCTATGCCGGCGGGATGTCGCTGCTTGCTTTTGCGATCAGCCTAGGGGTGCGGCGCCACTTCGCGTCCGAAGCTTCGCAGGAGCGTAATGTCCAATAAATACCTTTTAGAAAAAGCCTCTTGATGGTAAAGTGAACAAAACGGTTTCCTGCCGAAGAAAGGAAAAGGAGGGGACGGTAATGAGTATCGATCTGCGCAAAAAAGCCGAAGAAAACCTGATCAATCTCTCCAAGACGGCCATTATCTCGCTGGACAAAAAAGGACTCGGAAGCCAGCGGGCGCGCGTTGCGCTGGCGCTCGATATTTCGGGTTCGATGACGGGATTGTTTACGAACGGAATCGTTCAGGCGGTCTGCGAACGCACGCTGGGACTCGGCATGAATTTCGACGACAACGGAGCGGCGGATGTGTTCCTGTTCGGGGTGGACGATTACGAGGTCGGAGAGATCCGCCAGGAAAACTTCTACGAGTTTGTCGGTCGGGAGATCCGGCCGAACTATCCGCTTGAGAACGGCACGCATTACGCGGGCGTTATGCAGCGGATCGCCGACCACTATTTCCCCGGTGCGCTCAGCGTAAAAAAAGGGCTGTTCGGCTTGGGACGCGGCAAAGTAAGCGTGAAGGCTCCGCCGCCCGAAGAACAGCCCGTCTACGTTATTTTCGTGACCGACGGCAACTGCTTTGACGGGGAGCGCGCGGCCGAGATCGTACGCCGGACGTCGCATCTGGGCATTTTCTGGCAGTTTGTCGGCGTAGGCCGCGAGAACTTCCAGTTTCTTAAGAAGCTCGACGAGCTGGAAGGACGCCTGATCGATAACGCGAACTTTTTCCAGGTTAACGACCTCAAGAAAATCTCCGACGAGGAACTGTACGACCGGCTGCTGGGCGAGTTTCCCGACTGGCTCAAAGCGGCAAAGGAGAAATCGCTTATTAAATGAGTTATACTGGAGCTGTGAATGGTTACTTACATCTTAGAATCCGATTTCAGCAAGCTCGACTGTATTCCCGAACAGACTATTACCTAATTTCAATCCCAATTGGAGGCGCTTAAGATGAGTTCGTTTCAAAGCTGGCTGAACAAGACCAAGACAGGACTGCAGGATCAGGTGAGCCGTTTCAAAAACAAAGACCTGATGGACGCCATCGTGGCGGGCTGCGCGATCGTATCCGTAGCGGACGGCACGATCGACGCAACGGAGAAGCAAAAAATGGCGGGTTATATCGGCCGCAACGAGCAGCTCAAAGTGTTCAATATGAGCGAAGTCATCGACCGTTTTAACCATTTCGCCGGCAATATGGAATTTGATGTGATGGTCGGCAAGCAGGAATCGCTGCGCACCATCGCCAAATTCAAATCGAAACCGGAAGTGGGACGGGTCATCGTGGGCGTATGCTGCGCGATCGGCGCGGCCGACGGCGATTTCGACGAGATGGAAAAATCGGCCGTACGCGATATCTGCAACGTGCTGAATCTGAACCCGGGCGAATTCGGCCTGTAAGTTCGGAGCGTTTTCGACATGGAGGAAGAACCTCCGGCCTGTCCGTTTACGGTCAACGCCGGAGGTTTTTTTGCAAAAAGACTGCCGAAATTCAAAAACGCTGAAACCGGGTACATTCCCCAAGCGTATAGATATAGCGTGCAGCCAAGCACAGGACGTTCCGGTTGACTGCCTCGCGTTTGCGCGGAATCGGCGAAGTTGTTTTGTACCCGGACGAACAGGTATAATTCAATTGAGCGACAGCAACCATACCATTCCAATTGGGAGGGCTATAGACAGCAATGACAATTTCTTTGGTAAAAGGCCAAAAGGTCGATTTGACGAAAGGGAATGCCGGTCTGTCCAAGATTACGGTCGGACTGGGCTGGGACCCGGCCGAATCCGAAAGCCGCGGGCTGTTCGGTATGAAAAAGAAAGCCGCAAACATCGATTGCGATGCCTCGGTCCTGCTGCTCAGTGAGCAGGGCAAGCTGACGCAGAGCAAAAACGTCATTTGTTTCCACAACCTGCAGAGCCCGAACGGTTCCGTCGTACACGGCGGAGACAATCTGACGGGTGCGGGGGACGGGGACGACGAGCAGATCCATATCGATCTCGCTTCGGTTCCGGCCGACGTTCACCGCCTGCTCGCTGTCGTCAACATTTATGACTGCGAAGCGCGCAAACAGCATTTCGGCATGATCCGCTCGGCGTTTATCCGCGTCTTCGAGTCGAGCAGCGGCCGCGAACTGGTTCGCTTCAACTTGACGGACGATTACTCGGGAATGACCGCTCTGCTGGTCGGCGAGATTTACCGCCACGGCAGCGAGTGGAAGTTCAGCGCCGTCGGCGAAGGTGCGCAGGCTCCGCATATCGATCTGCTGGCCCGCCGCTACAGCTAAACCGTACGCCCCGTTTTTCGTGCTTCACCCAAACTCCAATAAAGAAAGAAGGAATTATTCATGGCAATCAGCTTGCAAAAAGGTCAAAAAGTCGATCTGACAAAAACAAACCCGGGCCTCAAAAAAGTACTCGTCGGTCTCGGTTGGGACACAAACAAGTATGACGGCGGCAAAGATTTCGACCTGGATTCCTCCGCTTTCCTGCTGGGCACTTCGGGCAAAGTAACAGCCGATACGGACTTTGTATTCTACAACAACCCTAAAAACGCCAACGGCGCTGTCGTACATACAGGCGACAACCGTACAGGCGAAGGCGAAGGCGACGATGAGCAGCTGACAGTTGAACTGGCAAGCGTTCCGGCTGACGTCGAGAAAGTCTCCTTCTGCATCACGATTCACGATGCAACGGCACGCGCGCAGAACTTCGGTCAAGTATCGAATGCGTTCGTCCGTATCGTGAATGAAGAAACAAACGAAGAACTGATCCGTTACGATCTGGGCGAAGACTTCTCCGTGGAAACGGCGATTGTCGTAGCCGAACTGTACCGCAACGCCGGCGAGTGGAAATTCAGCGCTGTAGGCAGCGGTTACCAAGACGGTCTGGAAGGCCTGGTACGCGACTTCGGTCTGGCTGTATCCTAATTCCTTTCCCGCATAGACTCCACTTTTTAGCTTCAACCCCGAAGGCCGTCTGCTACATGGACGGCCTTCGGCCGTAGTGGAGCGCCTGCCGCAGGCGTCCGCTTTTCGGAATCCCGTGTTCAATTTCATTTTCTGACAAGGAAACGGAGGAACTTCCCATGACTATCAGCCTTTCCAAAGGACAACGAATCGACCTGACCAAAACCAATCCCGGCCTCAAAAAAGTCGTGATCGGCCTTGGTTGGGATACGAACAAATACAGCAGTGGCGCCGACTACGATCTCGATGCTTCGGTATTCCTGCTGCATGAAGACGGACGTGCCAAAGGAATCGAAGACTTCGTCTTCTACAACAACCCGAAAACGCCGAACGGTGCGGTCGAGCATACGGGCGATAACCGGACAGGAGAAGGCGAAGGGGACGACGAGCAGATCCAGGTCGATTTCTCGCTGGTTCCGTCCAACATCACCCGCCTTGGTATCACGGTTACGATTCATGATGCGGAAGCCCGCGCCCAGAACTTCGGCCAGGTATCCAATGCGTTCGTACGCGTTGTCGACGCGGCGGATAACCGCGAAGTGCTGCGTTACGATCTGGGCGAAGAGTTCTCGGTCGAGACGGCCGTCGTGATCTGCGAGCTGTACCGCCACGGCGAAGATTGGAAATTCCAGGCGATCGGTTCCGGCTTTGCGGGCGGATTGGCTGCGCTGTGCAAAAACTACGGCCTCGACGCCCAATAATCCGATCCGCAACTTAACCGAAAGGCGGAATTACTGTTGACGACCACAATCATCAAGGGCCAAAAAGCCGACCTGACCAAAACCAATCCCGGTCTCGACCGGATCGTCGTCGGAATGGGCTGGCAGGCTTCGCCGGGAGTCGATATCGACTTCTCGGCGTTTCTGCTGGTTCCGGGTTCCAAGGCGGCGGCCGACGAAGACCTGATCTTCTACGGTAATCCGTCCGGAGCCGGCGGCGCCATGCAGCTGCAGACCGAAACCCGCAGCGCGTACGCCGGTATTACGGACAGCGAGCAGGTGTCGATCTCGCTGGGCGGCGTTCCGGCGGCTTACGAGCGCATCGCTTTTTCTCTTACGCTGTACGAAGGAGAGAAGCGTCGGCAGAACTTCGCCGGTGTCAACGGAGTGTATCTGCGTATCGTGGATGCGCGCGGCGGATCGGAATTGATCCGGTTTACGCTGGACAAAACATCGGGCGTCGAGACGGCCATTGTCGTCGGCGAACTCTATCGCCATAACGGCGAATGGAAGTTCAATGCCGTAGGCAGCGGCTATACGGGCGGACTCGAAGCACTGTGCCGCAGCTTCGGCATCGATGTGCAGTCGGAGCCCGAACCGGCTCCCGCACCAACGCCGCCTCCGGCACCACCTGCGCAGCCTTCCAAGCCGACGCCGGCCGCACAGCCGTCGCCGCCTGCGCAGCCTCCCGGCGGCAATCCGTCGCCGCTCAACCTGGGCCGCCCTTCGCAGCAGGGCAGCCCGCCGGCTTCCGGCGGCGGACTGAGCGGAGCTTCGCCCCGCGTCTTTCCGCCCGCTCCGGGCGCCGCACCTTCTCCGTCGCCGCAGGCGGGAACGCCTTCGATCCCTGCGCCGCCGGCTCCGGCTTCCCAGCCTGCGGCGCCAAGCCTGCAGAAGATCGAATTGACCAAACGCGGCGACAAGATCAGCCTGGAGAAGAAAGCGGGTACCGATTCCATCGGCGAGATTCTGATCAATCTCAACTGGAATCAGCGCAAGAGTACCGGCTTCTTCGGCAAAACGGCCGGCGTCGATCTGGACCTGGGCTGTTTGTTCGAGTTGAAAGACGGGCATAAAGGCACCGTACAGGCGCTCGGACGCGCGTTCGGCTCGCTAAGCAGCGAACCTTATGTGATGCTCGACGGCGACGATCGGACCGGCACCAAAGCCGGAGGCGAGAATATGCGGATCAACGGTGCCCACCTGCGCGATATCAAGCGTATTGTCGTGTATGCCTTCATCTATGAAGGCGCGGCGAACTGGGCACAGGCCGACGGGGTCGTGACGATCAAGGGCGGCGGTCCCGATATCATCGTCCGTATGGACGAGCACGGCAGCCGCAAAGGCATGTGCGCCGTCGCCATGATTACCAACGTCGGCGACCAGACGTTCAGCATCGAACGGCTGGTCGAGTACTTCTCCGGCCACCGCGAACTTGACCAGGCTTACAACTGGGGACTTCGCTGGCAGACCGGAAGCAAATAACATACGGTTTTCCTGATTTATTATTCCAGACCCGTACGACGGTTCGTTCCGTCCTGTACGGATACGCCGCAGACCTTTCGGAAACGAAACGGGCCTGCGGCGTATCCGGTCTCTGCCCGCATCGAATGCCCGCAGTCTCCGCAGCAGGCCGCCTCTGAACCGCCTTGAAGGAGAGAGCAATCATGGCGGATTTTTTTCAGAGTTTCTTCGGCAATTTTGCCGGTTACTTTCAATGGGAACATATCGGCGCGATTCTGAGCGAACCGGCAACTTGGGGCGTGATCGGTACGCTCGTCATTCTTGAAGGGCTGCTGTCTGCCGACAACGCGCTGGTCCTGGCTGTCATGGTCCGGCATCTGCCGCCCAATCAGCGTAAAAAAGCGTTGTTCTACGGAATTATCGGCGCGTACCTGTTCCGGTTTGTCGCAATCGGGGTCGGGACCTTCCTGGTTAAGATCACCTGGGTCAAAATCATCGGAGGTCTCTATCTGCTCTGGATTGCCATGAGCAATCTGTTTGGACTTGAGCTGCGATGGAACCGGGTCGGAGGTCTGCCGCTCATCCCGTCGATCGGGCGCAAACCCGAAACGGACGACACGGAAGACGCGAAAGAAAACCATTACGGTTTCTGGCGCACGGTGCTTGCCGTCGAGCTGATGGATATTGCGTTCAGTATCGACAGCGTTCTGGCGGCCTTCGGAGTCAGCCAGGAAGTCTGGGTGCTTCTGCTTGGCGGCATGATCGGCGTCCTGATGATGCGGGGCGTCGCCCAACTGTTTCTCAAACTGCTCGAAAAGTTCCCTGAACTGGAACGGGCCGCTTTTATTCTGATTACGATCATCGGTTTGAAAATGATTGCGGCCGCGGTATTCGATTACGAACTGCCGCAGGAAATTTTCTTCCCGCTGCTCATTGCCGTTTTTGTCGGTACGATTCTGCTGAGCCTGGTTCGCCAGCGCCGGGAACATCGTTCGGGTGTGTGAACGCTGTCCCGCAGTCGTACCTACGCAGCCGACCGCATCGCTTCTTTTGCAGGGATGCGGTCGGTTTTTGCGGCAGAGCCTGCTTCCAACCTACCTTATTCCTCCGCACATGGAGAAAGGCTTCCTGCTTCGTAGTGTCTGCGGCGATTCGCAAGCACGGACAACGGGCAGAACGTTTTTCTCCGTTCGGCGGAGTTTTTTAAAATTTGCCTTGACTTTGCCAAAGCGGCAGGCGGCACCGGATTTATCCATGAAAGATCTGCCAGGAAATGGACTCAATATTGTGGGAGGAAAGACCATGCGTTATTTCGATTATTTAGAGGTGGAAGAAACCCAGAAATTGTTCCACCTGGCTCCCGCACCTTTTTGCAACCGCTCCGACAAAGACCTTCTGGCCTATGCGCTTGGAGCGGCTTTGTATATGCCCGCAACCCGGCCTGATATCGCGCAGAATTTGAGTACCGGCAAACACGTCGGGCTCACCTCCGTGGTTATCGATCTGGAAGACGCCGTCGGCGATCTCAGATTGGAAGAAGCGGAACTTTCACTCGTCTCGCAGATTCGCAAGCTGAATGATTGGAGCTGCGCAGGGAAGATCGATCCGGAGTCGCTGCCGCTGATTTTTATCCGGATCCGTACACCGGACCAGGCGAAGCGGATCCTTGAACTTCTCGGCGAAGCAGTGATTCGTCTGACCGGACTCGTCTTCCCGAAGTTCGATGTGCCTCTCGGCGAACGTTACCTGGAGCTGCTGCATACCTATAACGAGACACGCTCTGCGGGAAGCCCGGTTCTATACGGTATGCCGATTCTGGAGAGTCCCGAGATCATTTACGCGGAGACGCGCAGAGAGACGCTGCTCGGAATCAAACGGCTGCTGGACCGGCATCGTCCATACATATTGAATGTACGCATCGGAGCAACCGATTTTTCCAGTCTGTTCGGACTGCGCCGCAAACCGGATATGACTATTTACGATATCGGCGTCATTCGCGATTGCGTCGCGGATATCGTCAACTTGTTCGGACGGGCGCACGACGGTTATGTGATTTCGGGTCCGGTCTGGGAATATTTCAAGAGCGAACGCGTGCTCAAACCCCAACTGCGCGAGACGCCTTTTCAGGAAACGGCGGGACGCGAAGGACTGCTGCTGCGCATGCAGTGCATCAACAAGTATGTGGACGGTCTGATTCGCGAGGTGGAACTGGACAAAGAGAATGGCATTGTCGGCAAAACGATCATTCATCCGACTCACATCTGCCCCGTTCAGGCTCTGTATACGGTCACGCACGAAGAATATATCGACGCTTCGCATATTCTCGCCAGCAGCGGCGGCGAGATCGGCGTCGTCAAGAGCGGATACGACAACAAAATGAACGAGATCAAGCCCCACCTGAATTGGGCGCGGCGTATCATGATCCGTTCGGAAATCTATGGGGTGCTCAATGAGAACCAAAACTTCACTGCCTTACTCGTTCGATAAGAAAGATTCCAAGCAGCCGGATGCGTACGTCTACGACATGCCCGAAGGATTAACGGTGAAAGTCCGTCTGACCTCCAATCCGCTGGGCCTGCATCCCGATCATCTGTTCCGGATGGCGGCGCGAATCAACAAGAAGCGAAGCTTCCTGTTCGTCAGCCGGATTCTCGGCAAGCATATTCCGGTCGATCCGCATGTTTCGCTGCTCGGCGGAGCAGCGCTGGCCCTGCTGTGGCAGCGCCGCAGCGCGGAATCGGTGCGGGGTGGATCCAGGCAGGCGGCTGAAGATGCCGGCGCTTACAGTCTGGAAGAAGTCTGCGAAGCGCTTCAGGGCGATGACGAATCGGCCCGTCAGCTGTATGCCCGGCTCAAAGGGGACAAGCTGCAGGTCGAAGAACCGGCGTTGTTTATCGCGTTTGCGGAGACGGCGACTGCGCTTGGACATGCCATGTACGACTGTTTCACGGGAGACACGCGCTTTTTGCATACGACACGCGAAGAACTGGTGGGCAAGCAGCCCGTGCTGAGTTTCGAAGAAGAACATTCGCATGCGACGGCACACCGCTGCTATGCGAGAGAAGCTTCCTTTTTCGAAGGGGAAGATACGGTCGTGCTGGTGGACGACGAAGTGACGACCGGCAATACCGCGCTGAATATCATCCGCGATTTGCAGAGCAAACATCCGCGCCGCCGCTACGTTGTCGCAAGCCTGCTGGACTGGCGAGGGGAAGCGGACCGTCTGCGATTCGATGAGCTCGAAGCGGAGCTTGGGATCGCGATCGAGACGATCTCGCTGATCGAAGGACAGATCGAAGTCGAGGGCGGCCCGGTTGAACGTCTGACGCAGCCTGCGCCGGAAGCGCGTGCGGAAAACGGGACGAAGCTGATTCGGCACGATCTCTCTTCTTATTTCAGTCATCTGGACGCCGTATCCGCCGATCTGTCCGGCCGGACGTCCGATTGTCCGTATCTCGAGTGGACCGGACGGTTCGGGATGCGCGAAGCGGACAATGCCTCGCTGGATCGTCAGGTTCGGGAAGCTGCCGCGGAATTGGCGAACAGCCGTACGGGAAGCCGCACGCTGTGTATGGGTACGGGGGAATTTATGTATGTGCCGATGCGGATCGCCGCGGAATTGGGCGAGGGCGTTCGGTACCAGTCGAGTACGCGCAGTCCGATCCATGTGCTCGACGAAGAAGGCTATGCTATTCGAAGCGCATTTCCGCATACATCGCCGGATGATCCAGCTGTCGCGAATTTCTTCTATAACGTGCCGGAAGGTGCGTACGACGAGATTTTCGTTTTCCTGGAACGTATGCCGCTTGAAAAAGATCTGAAGCCGCTGCTTGACGCTCTGGCGCATACGGGAATTCCGGTCCTGCATCTGGCTGTCGCAGGCAGGCCAGGTCGTGCCCACCCACAAGGAGGAAACTAAATATGTCGAACGATACGCTGACTTCACAGCCGCTTCCAGTCCCCGAGAAGCTCGGCAGCTACAGTCCGGAAGACGTTGTGTTTTTGCTGAAGGATCTGAGTGATGTCCATTTGGAACGTCCGACCGAAGACCGCGAAGAAGCGATCCAGGGCGGCGTACATTATTCGGAGATGCTGCCGGTCGAATACCGGCCGACGCCCGAGTATCTGGCGCTGTTCCATGAGACGCTCGATGCGACGGCGAGAGACGTATCGCTTGCCGCAGGCATCGTCTCGGAACGCTTGAGAGCCCGTCACGGTACCGACTTCGTGCTTGCTTCGCTTGCCCGCGCGGGCACGCCGATCGGCATTCTGATCAAACGTTATTTCCGCCAGGTATACGGAGCGGAATTGCCGCATTACAGCATCTCGATCATCCGCGGCAAAGGCATCGACGAGAATGCGGTCCTGTATATGCGGCAGCAGAATCCCGGACGCCGCATCCAGTTCGTCGACGGTTGGACCGGCAAAGGCGCGATCCGCAAAGTACTGGAAGACGCCCGTGAGACCATGTCCGCCAAATACGGCATCGAACTCGACGACGACCTGGCCGTACTGGCCGATCCGGGCCGCTGCTCGGAAACGTTCGGCACGCGCGAAGATTTCCTGATCCCGAGCGCCTGCCTGAATTCGACCGTATCCGGGCTGATGAGCCGCACCGTGCTGCGCGAAGATTTGATTGGACCGAACGATTTTCACGGAGCGAAATATTACAAAGAATGGCTCGAAGACGACGTCTCCAATCTGTTCGTCGACCGGGTTAGCGGCTATTACGAAGAAATTCAAGCCGAAGCGCTGCTCGAAGCCGCGAAGCTGGAGCAGCTGCCGGAAGCGAATGTCTCCAGCTGGCAGGGCATGAAAGACATCGCCCGCATCCAGCAGGATTACGGGATCGAAGACGTCAATCTGGTCAAACCGGGCGTAGGCGAGACAACGCGGGTGCTGCTGCGCCGCGTACCGTGGAAGATTCTCGTCGACCGGCTCGATAATCCGCATCTGCGCCATATTCTGCTGCTGGCCGAAGATCGCGGCGTTCCGGTCGAGGTCTATCCGGGCCTGACGTATTCCTGCTGCGGTATTATCAAACCCCTGAACGGAGGCACGCCATGATTTTCGCAAGCGATCTCGACCGGACCCTGATCTATTCCAAAAAAGCGATGGGCGCAAGCTTCGAGTCCGCCGACATCATTCCCGTAGAACTGTATCAGGGCGAACACATTTCGTTCATGTCGCCCGAGGCGGCAAGGCTTCTTGCGGAGCTTGCGAAGACGACGCTGTTCGTGCCCGTCACGACGCGGACGATCGAGCAGTACGAGCGGATTTTCTATATTCGGGAAACGTTCAATCCGAAGTACGCGGTGACGAGCAACGGAGGGAACGTGCTGGTGGACGGCGTTCCGGATCCGGATTGGCAGCGGCATGTGGCCGAAGCGCTGTCGCGCAGCGAACATGCGGAGAAAGTGATCGAAGCCTTCGGACGTATCTCTTCGCCGGAGTGGGTCAAGTCTTACCGGCATTCTGACAGTTTGTTCTATTCGATCATTCTGGACCGGGACAACATGCCGCTGGACGCCGTCGAAGAGTTCCGCACAGAACTCGCCGGCATGCGCTGGAATCTGTCGGTACAGGGGCGCAAGATGTATCTGGTGCCGGACGGCGTAAGCAAGGGAGACGGTCTGCTGTATGTCAAAAAGTTGTCCGGCGCGAAGCGGATCGCCGCTTCCGGCGACTCGCTGCTGGACGAAAGCCTGCTCAAAGCGGCCGATTACGCGATCGTGCCGCGGCACGGAGAAATTTATGCGGCACATATGGAATCGGGAGTCTATTCGTTCACCGAGCGGGACGGTATGGGAGCGGCTGAAGATCTGATCGCGAAGATCGCCGAATGGTTCGCTCTGCCCGTTCCGGAGACCGACCTTCCGTCTGCCGACAAACGCTGAACGAAACCGAACAGGCTTTTCCCGCGTAGTATCCCGTAATTCCGTTAAACATCGCTGTGCCAAAACGCCGAAGAGGAAGATGAACGATGAGAAAAATATGGCTGAACCGCTGGTTCTCGGTCGCTTACCATTATGTGAACCTGATCCGCAACAATGAAGACGGAGAGCGGTTCGAATTCTACGGCACGCATCCGAGTATCGACCACGTTTCGCTGAGTGCTTGCGATGTCAAAGAAACCGAACCCCAAGTCGAAGGCGAAGCCTATATCGAGTTCTGCCTGGACTTTTGCCGCAGACACGGGATCGACCTGTTTATTCCGCGCCTGCATATGGAACTGATTGCCCGGCATATCGGGCGTTTCGAAGAGATCGGCACACGCGTAATGGTCTGCAGCGACATGGAACTGCTGGAGAACATGATGAACAAAGAAAAGTTCTACCGCTCGCTCGAAGGCAAAGGCATCGTGGAGATTCCGAATTACCGGGTCGTTCGCACGGCCGAACAGTTCGCACAGGCTTATCGGGAACTGCGGGCGGAAGGCGAGAAAGTCTGCTTCAAACCGACCGAAGCGGAAGGCGGCATGGGCTTCCGGATCATCGAGGAAGAAGCCGGCGATCCGCTGGAAGAACTGTACGGCTGGGTGACGCTTGAGACCACGTACGAAGAAGCCTATCGGACGCTGTCTTCGGTGGAAAGCTTCGACGACCTGATGGTGATGGAAATGCTGGAAGACGACGAATACAGTATCGACTGCCTGGCGGACGCCGCGGGCAACCTGCTGACGGCCGTTCCGCGTCTCAAGTCCGAAGGGCGCGTGTATCAGCTCGAATACTCGGAAGAACTGCTCGCCCTGTCGCGGCGCATCGCGGAAAATTGCCGCATTCCCTATGCTTTTAACGTTCAGGTGAAGTACAATAAAGGTGTTCCCAAACTGCTCGAAATCAATCCGCGCATGTCCGGCGGTTTGTATATTACCTGTCTATCGGGTGTCAATTTCCCGTATTTCGCGGTCAAAGCGGCGTTCGGGGAAGAGTGCCGGCCGCCCGAGCCGGAGTTCGGCATCAAGGCAAGTTACGTGGAGCAGGCCGTCAGGCTGGATCAAGTTCGCGGCAAAGCGGTTATTTCCGACCTTTGACGCGGGTGCCGGCATAGCGGGTTCGTGTTCTGCTATCAAGCTGGAGGTGTTCAAGCATGATCGATTACATGAAACGTTTCGGGCTGCCTCTTACAGCCTTTATAGCCGGCTGTGCGGTTGCTTTCGTCTCGCAGGGGATTCTGCCGGAAGAGATTTCCATGCTTATTCCCGGAGGAGCGGTGCTGCTCAGTATCGGTGCTTTTAAGCGGAGCAAGCCCAAGGTACTTCCGATCGAGGTATCGCCGCAGTCCCGGCCGCAGCCGGAAGTGCTTCCGCCGAGCGGAAGACGGACCGGCATTCCGGCCGTCGACGAAGCGGTGCAGCGCAGGCTGCGCGAAGAAGCGGCAGCGCGCGGCGAACAGGAACGCAGACGGGCGGCATACGACGCCGTGCAGTCCCCTTCGATTCCGGCTCCTGCCGCCGCTTCCCCGGCTGCAGCCCCGAAGCCGAAATCGGAAGCCGACGAAATGTGGGATCCGGTTCACGAGTATATCTCGGTGATCGAAGAAATGATCATTTCCGAAGGTCAGAAAAACTCGCTGGATGACGAAATCGTCGAGAAAACGATCTCGCTGCTGGCCCGCATTTCCCGCCTCATTCCACAGCTCAAAGAAATCAATGACAGCAAGATCAACCATAATATTCAGCGTCTGGTGTTCAAGGATCTGAACGGCGCGATCAATCCGTTCCTGAAGCTCAGCGGCGAAGCCAAGCGCAAGAACCGCCGCCTGCTGCTGGACGGAATCAAGGATATCAATTCCCGGCTGTCGCTGTACGTAGAGACGATCGAGCATCGCGACCTGATCGAACTGCAAAGCCGTGTCGATCTGATTCAACAGCGTTACCGGACTTCGGATTAACGGCAAATCGCCAAAGGAGGACTATTCATGTCTACGAATCTTTCGGTTGAACTGAAAAAGAACGATATGGAAAAGGTCGAACAGGAAGCGAAGCAGGTTATTCAAAAAGTCGCCAACACCGACAATATGCAGCTCGACGAACTGATGGACCAGATCGGACGGATGGGCCAGCGCACGATGGAAAAAGCGGGCCAATCGCTGGAGATGCTGCAGCGCCCGGTCAACGATATGGTCGCCGGCAAGCGTTCCGAAGTCGGAAACAATATCCTGCGGCTGCGTACCGAGATCGACTCGCTCAGCAAGAGCAAACAGGTCGGTTTTTTCGATAAGATTATGCGCAAGACCCCGCTCAAAAACTATATTTACAAATACCAATCGGTCAAAACGAATGTCGATGCGATCGTCATGTCGCTGCGCAACGGCAAAGATACGCTGGAAGAAAATATGGCGTATATGCGAAATCTCAAGCGTACATCTATCGAGGAAGTCTACAATCTGCAGATGCGGATCGCGATGGGCAACCGCCTCAAAGCTTTGTTCGAGGAAGAGATCGCCAAGCCCGAAAACGCGGGCCGCAAACCGACGCTCGAACGCGGACTTCGTAAAGTCGTCACGCGTATCCAGTCGTTTACCGAGATGATTCTGCTGTATCAGCAGGCCATTGCCGGTACCGATATTATCAACGACAATAATGACAAACTGATCGATTCCGTTGACGCGACGATTGACAAGACTCAGCATCTCATCACCGTGTCGGCCATGATCGCCATGGCGCTGCAGGATCAGATGGAGACGATCGAAGCGGTCAATACGGCCAATCAGACGCTGCAGAACATGTTCGAAGAGAACTCGCGCATGCTAAAAGAAACGACGCAAAAAACGAACGAACTGCTGGGTAAGCCGGCTATGCAGCTTGAAGCGGTCGAACGCGCGATGGGCGATCTGTTCACGGCCATGGATCTGTACGAGCAGTCGAATCGTACGATTATCAAGTCCGCGACGGAACAGACCGGACGCATGACGGAAATCAACCAGAAGATGAGCGACCGTCTGGGACTGATGCAGGGAAGCGGTACGGACTCCGAGCCTGCCCGCGTGGCCGCCGGACAAAGCGAAGCCCAGCGTCTGCAGTCGATCTCCAGCCTGCTGGAGTAGCGGGAAGATTCATACCGAGTTAGATCGACGATAAAGGGAGGACTACCGAACGATGAACATCAAGATCCTGACTGCCCGCATGGAACGGATGGAAGACAAGAGCTACAAAGGCAAAGTGGAAGCGGAAGTCGAAGGACATAAAGAACCTTACGAACTGACGATCTACAGCAAAAACGGTAACCTGTGGGAATACAGCCTGCATTTCCTGCAGCAGCCGGGGCCGGAAGAAGAAATTCTGGCGTTTGAAGAACATATCGAAAACGACGAAGAAGCTTTTGACAAGCTGGTGGATGCGGCCTGGGATACGATGGAGCCTCAAGGCGAAGAGGATGCGGAGAACGGGGCCGACGACGAAGCTTGATTGAAGGTTAAAAAATAAAGGCCGCCTTTTCCGGGTAACGGGGAAAAGGCGGCTTTTTGGGGTTTGACCTGAATATAAGCCGATTGGATTCGAAGAAGCCAAGCTTTGAACATCGGATTGGAATCGTTTGCTGGAAACCTTTAACCGCGGTTAACCCGTCCGCGTTCAAAGCTGTGAATCAAGTCGCGGGTTGGGAATGTTCAAAGCTATTTAATAAATACATTCCCGAAGGGGATTGCTTCACGCAGGATCCGTTTCACCAAGCCGTCATCTTCCATATGCTCGCGAAGCTCCTGGCTGCGGGTGCCGCCGGCTTGAAGAAGCACATGGCCGCGGCCGGTCATTTTCCAATGATAATTCATATGCTGACTAGCCAGATGGTTGCCGTAAACGGCAAGATCGAGTCGTGCATTTTCCGGATAAGCGAGGATACTGCCGGCGTTGACGTAGAGCGGTTCTTTCTCATGCAGCTCGACCTGAAAAACGGTCCCCTGCGTCATAATGCCGATCTGTCCTTCGCCGGAAAACTTCATTTTGATCGCGTCCTGCGTAATCAGCATATTCTTAAGCTTCAGGATACGGCTTTTCATCTCGATGCCTTCGGTGTAGAAAAAAAGCTGGCGGAAGTCGTAGAGCATGTCGCTGCCGCCGCTTATGTGGAGCGTTTGCAGGCCGAATCCGGCGGGGAGAACGGCCGTAAACGCACATTCGCCGCGAAAATCGGCGCGGATCAGCTTGCGTTTGCGCATCATGCGGCTGATCTCGAGCAGGCGATCGCTTCGAAGTTTCGGATTGCCGCGGTACGCGATCACCTGCTGCGGATGCAGCACATGCGCCGTATCATGCTCGCCCAACTCGAACGTATACGCTTGCGCGCCGAACGAATCGCCGGACTGTTCATGGGTAATGTTCATGCCATTCCTCCGTTCATCGTCTGCCGCGCAGTCCGAGACGCAGCACGCGAATCAGCAGGAAGTAACCGACGAACAATCCGATTAACACGAAAATCACGATTTTCATCGTCTTGGCGCTTTGATCGCGTTCCTGCTGGGCTTTATTCAGCAGGGCGACGGTGTCCTGCAGCTGTTTGTTTTGTTCATCCAGCCGCTCGTTTTGTTCGTTCAATTGGGTGATTTGTGCCCGGTAGGTCTCCATGTCGTCCCGATAGGCTTGGAGATCCGACTTGGCGTCTTCCAGCTGGGTGACAGTCTCATTATAACTTTGACGAAGTTCGTTGACTTCGCTCGGAAGCTCGCCGAACATTTCGATTCCGTTGACGAAATTGTCGAAAGGTTCCCAGGCTTTGGCCTCGCGGCCTGCAGGAAGCAGAAGGAGACCAAGCAGGAGAGCGGCGGGAAAAGATTTGCGCAAAATACGGAAAAATCCATGTCGCATGGCAGGCGGTCACCTCGATTTCGGGAGTCGTATAGAGAGCGGAACAGGTCCGTTTTTGTGGACAAAAAGTTTAATGGACGCATGATCCGGGTATACATTAAAAGATGCGGCACCGGAGAATATTCTCGGTCCGGTCCTTTACTGCGCAAAGGATTGTACGTCATTAAGTGTACCGAAGTTCCGTGTAAAATACCAATCCCGACACAAAAACCAACGCTTTCCCGAGCGTTTTCTTATTCCGAATTATTGAACAGGAGTGAACCGATATGTACTCGACAAATTCAGACTTCAAAAAAATAAAGGTAACCGTAAACGGACAACCCGTAGGCAACGGGCTGGTGCTCGACAGCGTCACGTTCCGTCTGATCACCGGAGAATCCGAAAGTCTTGAAACCCTCCGCAAAAGTGCCGTGAAATCGTAAAGGATCTGCCCTTTTTTATCCGACGATCCCAAAACGCTGTTTTCCCTGATCCGTCCGCCTGCCGGACACCAAGGGAAAACAGCGTTTTTTTGAATCTTTTTTATCTTCGGTGCGGATTTCGGATTAAGCTTGCGATCAGATCTTGAAGCGGTCTACCAGAGTGAACAGATTTTCGGACAGATGCGACAGCATCGTGGAGGAAGCTTGGATCTCCTGCATGGAGGCGTGCTGATCGCCGGAGGAGCCGGCCAAACGTTGAGCCCGCTCATAGGCTTCGTCGGCAATAGAGGAGCTGAGGCGGATACGCTGGGCTACCGCATGGGCATCTTCCGCGAGGCGTTTCACATCGGTCATCGCGGCATCCGCGCTTGTCAGGGAATCAGACCAGGCGCTGCGGATCGTACCAAACGATTCGGAAGCGGAAGCGAACGTGCGCGTCCCCTGACTGGCTGCGGAAGAGACCGCAGCCATGGCTTGGGCAGCCGCTTCGATCTGAACCAGTGTGGACCCGATGATATCATGGATTTGCCGGACGGCAGAGCCGGAACGGTCCGAGAGTTTGCGGATGCTGTCGGAAACGACGGCAAACCCGCGGCCGTGTTCGCCTGCCCGGGCGGCTTCGATCGCGGCATTCAATGCGAGCAGATGCGTTTCTTCGGAAATCTCGGTAATGACGCCCAGGATCTGGCCGATTTCCTGCGAATGCGATCGCATATCTTCGATCGATCCTTTGAGCAGGCTCAGTGCTTCGCTTGTCCGGTTCATCTGCAGCGAAGCTTCTTCCAGATCTCCTCCGGCCAGGCGCGAATGCTGTTCCGATTCGGAAGCCCGGCTGGACAGTTCTTCAACCCGCCCCCGTACCTGTCCGGCGAACAAAGAAATCTGCCCGAGCAGTTCCGAGCTTTCGGCCAGGGAACTGCGCTGGAGAGAAGATTCTTTTTCGAGTTCGAGAGCAATGGTATAGACCTGTTCGCCGGATTCTCCGGTTTGTCCCGCGCTTGCCGTCAGCTGTTCGGAAGCGGAAGCGACCTGATGCGAACTATCCCGAACTTCCGTCAAAATGTCCCGGAAGCTTCGCGTCATTCGGTTGAAGTCCGAGGCCAGACGAGCCGTCTCGTCGCGCCCCCGAATCTGAAGTTCGTCCAAGCTGAGGTCCCCCTGCGCCATCAGGCGGGTCTGTTCGGACAATCGAACGACCGGTGAGACCATGCGGCGAATAATGAAGTGAGCAGCCACCAGAGCCGCCGTGAGCAGCAGTACGCCGATCAGGAGCGGCAGTTCGAACACGGAAAGGGTACGTTCCCGGATAATCGACGAATCGAAATTGATCGCCATCAGGGCGACGACTTTCCGATCTTGACCTTCGCCCGAATAGATCGGCCCATAGCCGGTCTTCAGGCCGACGCCGTCGTAGCTGTAGACTTTTGAATAGACGCCGTGCGACATGGAGAGAGCCATCTTGCGGTCTGGGTCGGCGAAGTAAAACGAATCACCGGCTTTGTAGCCGCGTGCGCTCAAGTTGGAGTCGGCCGCCAAAATTTTTCCGTCCGGCGACAAGATAAAGGCTTCTTTAAAAATCGGTTTGTGATCGTGAATCCAGTCGATTTTACTCTGAATATCGGCCAGCTTGGATGTACCGCCGGATGCCAGAGCTTCGATATCCGCCGCATCCACCAAGCCCGTCGTGATGTTGGCGCAGCCGACCAGCTCGATTCCTACCGCTTCGTCGACCTGACCGTAAGCCGCCCGGTAAGCGAGCAGACCGACCGCCAGCCCGATGACAAGAAACAGACTCACAATGGCGCTTGTGATTTTTCCGGCTAATTGCATATCCGTTCATCCCCCTAAATATACCGTTGAACAACGCCGCGTCGACCGCCGCCGTCATTCAAACAGAAAGCCGGAGTGAACGGAGAATCGGATAAAGACCGAGTTGTTGTCCCATACGTTCATATCCTGCAAGATTAGGGGAAGGTTCTGCTGTGAGAAAACAGTGAAATGAATCATTTTTCGCAAAACCGCCCGGGATCAAAAGATCCAACGCAAATCGGATAAGGAAAACAAAAAAAGCGGATGCTTGCTCCGGCAGGAGCAGCATCCACTTTTTGTAAGAACGGAAGTCCAGGTTATTTCTTGACGGTAACGGAGATCGTGACCGTTTTATTGCCGTATTTGCCTTTGATTACCGTCTTGCCTTCGGCAAGTGCCGAAATTTGTCCGGCTGCCGAGACGGAAGCAACGGAAGGTTTCGAGCTGGTCCATGTTGTCGAAGCGGCAACTTCAGCCGCAGCACCGGTATCGAAAGCGGCGGTCACGACGATTTTGGACGATGCGCCCGGAGCCAATTTAAGCGTCTTTTCGGCCGCGGTCAATTTGATCAGCTTGGGTACGACACTGACATCGACACTCAGGGCCTGACCTTGGTAAGAGCCGCTCAGCGTAGCCGTGCCTTCCGAGATCCCTTTTACCGACGTGGTCGCAATCGAAGCAACCAGAGGGTTGGACGATTCCCAGCCGACTTTGCTTGCCAGGGAAACCTTGGAACCGTCCGCGTAGTAACCGGTCACTTTGATCGACTTGCTGGATTTGATATTCAGCTGGATCGAAGTGGGTTCCACGACGATTTTGGTGATTTTTTGCTCGATTTTTACTGGTACGGTAATCGACTTGTTCAGGTAGGTGCCTTTCAGGGAAGCCGAGCCTTTGAGCAGCGCCTTGATCTCCTGGCCTTTGTCGGTTTTCTTGATCACGGCATTGGCGCCGCTGACCGTCCAGGTAATCAGGGAAGAAATGTCTTTCTCCTGCCCGTCTTCCCAGACCGCATTAACGGTAGGAAGAGCGGAGGTTTCGCCTACGATCAGATTAAGCGATTCGTCCGGACCGATCAGGACGAGGATCTTCTCGTTGACGGTCACTTTGAATTCGACCGTTTTGCTGCGTACCGAGACGTCGCCCGAAGGCGTGTTGACGGAAGGCGCTTCCGGCAGGGAAGCGGTCAGCGTAACCGTACCGGCCGACTTGGCCACCACTTTGCCGTTTTCGATCGAAGCGATTTCGTCGTCGCCGGATTTCCATTTGACGTCTCCGCTCAGATCGAGCTTGGCATCGTCAAGCTTGAGTCCGCTGATCTTTGGAAGAGCTTCTGATTCGCCTTTGTACAATTCGGTTTCGGTCTTGGACGACTCCAGCGATTTCAGTGTCGGATAGACCGTGATTTTGATTTCTTTGGAAATGCCGCCGTATTCGGCTTTGATCGTGCTGCTGCCGAGAGCTTTGGCGGTTACTTTGCCGCCTTCGACTGTTGCGGCGAGCAGGCTGCTCGATGTCCATTTGGACTGTGCCGAGACGTCCAGCGAAGAGTTGGCGCGGTCGCGAACTTCGGCTTTCATATCGATCGTTTCCCCGAGGAACAGGGTTGTCGCTTCCGACGGAACGAGCAGAAGCGCTTCATACGGAGCACGGACGTAAATGTCCAAGCTCGCGGTAACGCCCAGGTATTGAACGGTAATCGTCGCTTTGCCGGCCGATTTGACCGTCAGTACGCCTTTTTCGACGGACACGATCGATTCGTTGGATGTGCTCCATTCGGCATCCGCGGTAACTTCGTGCTCGGCGCTGCCACCGGCAGCCGGAGCGACGGATTTCAGTTTTGTTTCATCGCCGACGAGCAGTTCCAGACTCGAGACCTTTGTGTCCGCTTCGCGGATCTCCAGGGAGGAGTACGGAAGTTCGACGCTGGCTTTGAACGTGCCGGTTTGTCCTTTGTACTTGGCGGTAATGGTAGCCGTACCTTTGCCGACGAGTTTAACCTGTCCGGCTTCGACTGTCAGTACGTTCGAATTGGAGCTGGTCCAGGTTGCGAGCGCGGTAACATCGGTAACGGTATCTTTTTCTTCGCCGCCCGTGAGCTTGGCCGTGATTTTCAATTCGCTTTCGGAATCGCCCAGTTTGTATGTACCGCTTTTGGCCGATTCGAGGGCAAGTTTCGTGTACGGGTAGGAAGCCGAAACTTCAACCGTAGCAATCGCACCTTCATAAGTGGCGGTAATGATCGAGTCTCCGCTGGATTTCGGAGTGACCAGACCTTTGATTACCTGTGCGACGTCTTCGTCCGAAGAAGTCCACACTGCCGAGGCCGTTATATCTTTTTTGGAAGTGGAACCTTCGACCGTGGCATACACTTTAAGCTGCTTTGCCGACTGACCGATTACCAGTTCTTTTTTTGCAGTGTCGTCGAACGAGATCGAGATGACGTCTCCCGTAGCGGCAAATGCATGGGCCGGAAAGACGATCACGGCAATTGCCAGCAGAAGGGCCAGGGTACGCATCACTCTTGTTTGTCGGATCATGATCTTCTCCTTCGATAAATAAGTTTTTTGGATCTGTGGATTGAGCCTCTGCCCAAGCCGTCTTTTCTATTATCGAATAAAAAGTCCTCCAACATTACCTTTTTTATATAAAAAACTGGAAATGGTTAATTTGACCTACGTCCGATTATGAGGGTTTTGGAACATATGTTCGATCAATGGGCAAAAAAATAAACGCAATCCGCAGGAATGCCGCTCCGCAGCAGAAAATGTTCAAAAGATTCGCCCGGAATCGGCTCCGTACCGCTGGTCAGCAGAAGCATCGCAAAGCGGTTGGCCTGACGTTCAAGCTTGCCGGCGCTGAAAAATGAATGTTCTTCGATAAAAAAACGGTTAACGCCTTTATGCAGACGGTCGTGCCCGAGTTCATGCGCACAGACGAAATTGCGCCATTCCTCCGGCAGCTGTTCGTTGATGACGATAAAACGCCTGCGCAGCTTGCGGTAATACAGACCTTTGGTCGACTTGCCGAGATCCATGTAACGGATATGAATACCGAGCGCTTCCGCCATGGCGAACGGATCGGTCGTGCGGGTGGTGCAGATCAGGCGGGTTACGAGCTTCTTCATCGGGTCCACCGTCCATGTCCTCCTTTGGCGGAATGTCTGTCGCAGCACAGTCAAGGAAACGGCCTGCCGTTCTAACTCCTGCGTTTGTTCATTTGTTTCGCTTCCCAGAACAGGCCGGTCAGTACATCCTTGATCCGCTGTTTGTCTTCTTTGTCCAAAGGAATGCCGTCGAACATCAGCTCGCCGTCTTCTTCCAGCATCTTCTTGAAATCGCGCTTGTCGCGGGAAGTGGCCCAATCCGGAGCCGAAGTCTCGTGCGCATCGTGCAGATAGCCGGCTTCATTCATCATTTCTTCGTACGAAACGCCGAGCGCCTGGGCAATCTTGGTGATCGTCTGCGGCTTGGGGACGCCGCGGAGCCCGTGCTCGATCCGGGAAATCTGCGACGTGCTGACGCCCGCGGCACCAGCCAGGCGGTTGATGCTCCAGCCTTTGCGTTCGCGAACCTGTCTCAAATAACTGCCGAACCGGTTTTCCATGTGCGCACCCTTCCTCGCTTCGTCAATTTGGCCGATCGCTCTGAGGCATTCTATCTCTTTTTAATATACCCAATATCCGGTGCCGGGTAAATGTGTTTGCCAAAATATTGCCAAAAGGCGGAAATGACAATTGTCTCTTTACGTGTTTGGAAAAAATGTGGTAAGGTTAAAATGAGAATACGAACAAGATGCGAACAGAGAGAACGGAAGACGAATTTTTTTGATCATTTTGTTGCCAAAAGACAATAGAAGGGGAGAGGAAAATGGAGCATGCATTGGATCTGCCGAAACTTGACCGCCGCAAGACCCAGGCCGCTATCGAGGGAGCCATGGAAAAATACCGCATGTACAAAACGATCACATTCGAGGCAAGGGAAGCCCGGATTACTTCTTCCTATAATGAAGTGCCTTCCGGATTCACGGGGACGCTCAGCGATTCCACCGCAGCCGCCGCTGTGTACAACGTCGATATGCCCGCGGCCCGCGCCGCTTACTGCGAACGGATCGAGCGGATCGTGGAGCGGCTGAACGAGCGGGAACGCCTGCTGCTGCGCGAACGTTATATGAAGCAAGATGACGTATTCGATTACAAGGTATACAACCATGTATTCGATCCGCCGGTCAGCAAGGATACGTACGTCAAGGTAAGAACCGCGGCTTTCTACAAAATGGCGCTGATGCTGTCGGCGACGGGGATGCTTGAACTGGACGGTCTGCTGGCCAAAGCGGCGGAAGGGAAAAAGCGCGAACCGGAGAAGCGGAGATAGGAAAAAAGCGCCGGCAGAACTTTTTCGGATATCTTCTTTTTTATTTGGCATAAAAGGGAACGATCCCGCTTCTGTCTTGTCTATAAAGTATAGAAGAGGTGAGAAGATGGACAAACCGAAGGAAAGTTCCGGCGGATATATGGAAGCCATGGACCCGGATACCGTCGTGCGCACACACTGGGGCGAGGTGTGGAAGTATCTCTTCTTCATGACGGGAAGCCGTTTCGCCGCCGACGATCTGACCCAGGACACTTTCATCAAAGCGCTGCGTTCGCTGGACGGATTCAGGCGCGAGTCTTCGCTCAAGACCTGGCTGATGCGTATCGCGCGAAACACGTATATCAACCACAAACGCTCGGCTTTTATGCGGCGCGTCGTTCCGTCGGCAGAGGTCGAGCCGGACGCTTCGGCGGCCTCGGCGGAGAAGGAGTACCTGGCCGAAGCGGGAGAGCGAAAAGTCTGGGAGCTGGTCTTCCGTCTGCCGGACAAACTTCGCGAAACGCTGCTGCTGGAAGCGCACTATGATATGACCGCGCGCGAAGGCGCCCGGCTGCTCGGCATACCGGAAGGCACCTACAAATCACGGCTGTCGCGTGCCAGAAGCCGGATCGATCGCATGATGAAAGAGGAGGAACACAGATGAACCGATTCAAAACGCCGGAAGACCGCCGGGAAGACGAAGCGGGGAAGAACGGTCGGCCGAATTGGTACGAAGCATTGGCGCGCGAGCCGGGGCCGATGAGTACGGAACCCACGCTCGCGCAGATGCGCAAAATCAAGGAGGAATCAGATATGGAACATACACAGGGATCGACCAAACGCAGAGGCAAGCAAATAGGAGGCGTTATTCTGGCGGCTGCCGTCGTTTTCGGGGGTCTGTGGGGAGCGAACTCGGCAGGTTGGCTGGACGGGGAAACGCCCAAAGCCGCGTATACCCAAGCCTCACCGGGATCGGACCCGGGCAGCGTCCAGACGGGAGGCGGCATAGTCTGGCAGACGGAAGAAGAGGCTGCCGAGTCCGAAAAAGAAGCCGAGACCCAGGCTCGGGCCGTCGCCGAAAATTTCAAACGCGAAGATCTGACGGTGACCCAGGCTCAGAAAGAGGTATTTGAAAAAGAGTTTCGGCAGGGAGAACAGAGCATGCTCGATTGGATCGAACAACGTCATGCCGAATTGTCCGTGTATGCGGAAAAAGAATTCTTGTCGAATTATTTTACGAACCGGGCGGCCGATATGCCCTATGAAGCGGCGATCCGCACAGACTCGGAATTGACTGTCGAAAATCTGAAGATGACGACAAGAAGCATCAAATTGGAGATCGATCAGGTTACGTTCGATTATACGCTTGACCTCGTATTTTCTGGTGAACAGGATCCGCTGCCCATGAAAGGATCGATCCGGATGGAAAAAGGCAAAAACGGATGGAAAGTACTCAAAGATACGCCGGACAAAGAAGGATTCCTGGCGCTCTATAAGCTTGCCTGGCCGGAACCGTCGCCGCCGGCAGAGGATACGAATGCCGACGAACCTGCGAAATAAGCGACGACCGATGCAGCGAACCCACAAGGCCCCTGACTCCGAAAAACCAAAAAGCCGCGATTCCCGATTCGGGAGACGCGGCTTTTTGACGAGGGAATCAGACGCAGGGAGGCTGCCGCGAAGCGGTTTTCCCGAAAAAGGCGAAAAAAAACAGGCGTCGGAAAAATCCGCTGCCTGGTCGTAGAAGTCCGCTTAGCGGACTTGAGCTTACATGTTGTATTTCTTTTTGAAGCGTTCAACTTGGCCGCCGGCATCCAGAATTTTCTGTTTGCCAGTGAAGAATGGGTGCGAATCGGAGCTCACTTCCACTTTGATCAGTGGGTAAGTGTTGCCGTCTTCCCAAGCTACGGTTTCGTTGGATTTACGAGTCGAGGCGCTCAGGAACTGGTGCCCTGTGCTCGTGTCCATGAAGATCACGGGTTGGAAGTCCGGGTGGATTCCTTTTTTCATTTATTTTCAACTCCTTCTTAAAATAATCAATAATCACATACACTATATAGTAGCATAGGGCAAGCGCGTTGACAATAAACAATTCTAAGAGAAATCGTAGGCAGATGCAATAAGTTTATCGGCAGCGTGTTCAAACGGTTGTCTAAGTACTCCTATATAGATGAAGAAACAGGTTTGGAGGAAGAGGACGGCCCCGGAGAATTCATCTTTGGATGGCTTGGAAAAATAAGAAACTGCACAGCGGTGCGGGTTCCCAGACAGCTCTCCTTTTCCCGCCGAAAGATCGTCTTTTCTCCGCCGTTTATCGGACGAAAACCGGACGCTTCTCCGTCTTTGTTTGGAGAAAAAGGCGGTAAGATTGTATCATCGGGAAGTTGAGCAAGAGGCCGGGCGCCGAAAGCTCGAAGAAGCTGAAATCACGCAGAAAAGACGGGTGCGGCCCCAAGGGGCCAGGCAGCCGTTTTTGTTATGCGCCTCGCGGCGAGAGCCGGTCCTTGCGAGACTCCCGAAGCCTTGAATGTACAATACGGTAGGCGCGATAAGCGACAAGGTGAAGGTTTGATGGGAAAAGAAAGGGAAATGCGGAAAGGGAGGAGGGGATTGAGATTCGGAAGGCGATCAAAAAAAGCTGGAAGAACAAGTGGCCGGATTGAACGGCCGCGCGCATGACCTGCCTGTCGTCGGATCGGCCGTTAGCGGATCGTCTTGAGAATCAGTGATCGTATTTGTAGTGAAGAATTCTGCAGCCTGAGGTTCTTCAAGATTAAATTTCCTCTGATCCACTTGGAGAAATGATAATTTCTGCTTCTTCTGCAACGGCATCAATGTTTTCGTAATAAGGCATTTTAGCGTGTATGGATTGCATTTGATAGGTTACAGGTGCTTTTTCCGTAATAGAAACTTGAGCAGAATGAACTGATTTTTTTGAATTTTTCGTACAATACGGCGAAAGCAGCTCCAAAGATTATTATTAGAGCTGTTAAGCTAGGGCCTGTACGCAAACCTATTTAAGCCAGATCCGAATCGAAATTAAAGCTAAAAAAGCCTTGAACATGCTCGCT
>NZ_JAAZWC010000035.1 GCF_013185195.1 Saccharibacillus qingshengii | reverse complement strand
TGTAACCTTTAATTCTTATTCTTATTTAGATTTAAATTTATTTATGAAGGTAAAAAGTGAAGAAACGTATCATATACGTAGGTTTGAGGGCTTCTATATCACTTTTCTTTTTTGCATTTTATATTCGAGCACCTCTGATAAGCAACATACATAAACAGAAAAAATGTTGTTTATCCCACTTCTGTTTTTTTATAGCTGTCCATCAGAAAAGAAAATGAACGTAAAGTTAACAGTGGCATAGGGATTAGTCCTGCCCGTTTTGAAGTTCCTCTTATAGGGCCTATTCCTAAAGCAAAATCAGGAAAACAACTACAAATAACTCCTTTACTATTCTTTTTTAAATAATTCGCTATAACTAAAATATGTAACAAATGAAAAATGACATTTTTCTTTCGTTCAATTTACTTTTAAACAGCCTTCTTCGGCTGTTTTTTTCTGCAAACAGTGTGTTTAAAAGCATGCTTTTAAGCACATAGGAAAGCGATATCCTTCTTAGGATTGCTTCACAGGCAACCAAAAAGAACGTCTCATGTACGAGCCGTTCTTTTAGCCATGCTTTTATTTATGAG
Organism: Saccharibacillus qingshengii; assembly: GCF_013185195.1. Lineage (GTDB taxonomy): Bacteria > Bacillota > Bacilli > Paenibacillales > Paenibacillaceae > Saccharibacillus > Saccharibacillus qingshengii. The sequence continues at coordinate 45,558 of NZ_JAAZWC010000035.1, read as the reverse complement.
AGTTTCTCGCCTTTGCCGCTCAAAATTTTCATAATGCCGTTCTCGTAACCTACTTGGTACACGGATCTATACCGGGAGTACACGGTTCCTAGGTCTGAGCTCTCTTCGGCTGTGATTAAGATTGTGACTTCCGTATTCTCATCGCCCTGCGCGGAATCGATCGAATCGATCCAGACGGAGCTTGTATTCGTATATCCGTTGACAAAATCCGAATATCCGGTATTTTTCTGCCATCGGCTGCCCAGCAGCGCGTACGCTCCACTGTAATTCCACGCGGACAAATTGTTGTAGAATTCCTGCACGGTGTACTCCGCCTGAGCCTGCGCCGCTTCTTGCTCGACCTGTCTGTTCTGCATGGCTTCTTCTTCCGCTTTTCGCTTCTCTTCCGCTTCCAACACGGCGGCTTGTCGGCGTTCTTCGGCTTTCACTTCGGCCTCTGCTTGACGTTCCTCGGCCTCGCGTTCTTCGATTTCGATCCGGCCGTTCAATACGATTAGCGCGGAATCCGCCTTCGCATATCCTAATGCCGTGTCCACTACTTTCGACGCAGACGCATATTTTTCTTCTTTGAGCAGCTGCTCGGCCTGACGGGAACTTACAGATACGATTTTTTGGACGATAAGATCCTGTACCTCTCGTGCTTCGTCGGTATCGATTTTCTCGACGTCATCCATCAGCGCGGCCAGTTTGCCTACATCGTCCGCGGCATCCAGTTCTGTGCGGACATGCAGCAGGCCCAGACGCTGCCGCTGATCCGCGGCGGCTTCTTTTTCACGATTCAAGAGTGTATTCGAACCGTCTCCCAGTTCCGCCTCGATCTGGGCAAGACTTTGCTCGGCTTCTTCTAACTTATGGCTGTCCATTTGCAAAGCAACCTGAACCAATGCGCTTTGTGCCCGGCTCGCTGCATGCAGCGACTCCTTGTCCGTGCTGATCGACGTGTCGTTGGGCAGCAGCTTCGCAGCTTCTTCCAATTTGATCTGCGCGGCCTGATATTGCCCCTGCTGCGCAAGCGCCCCTGCTTCCGTTTGAAGCAGCGAGGCCTGCTCGACGATCCCCGACTTATAGGAACTCCAAGCGTACCAGCCTCCTGCGATCATCACGACAAGGCACAAGAGAGCAAGCAGCGAACCGTAACGCTCGGCAAAAGTCGGTTTCGGTTCCGGATAACGATAGCTGCTCCCCTTACCAGACCGGCCGTTTTGGGAGAGTAACACGGAAGGAAGCTCGTTGACTGCCTGCCGTACAGGCTCTTTTGCCAGCGAGATTTTCGGTGCCTCTTTCACTTCCGTTTCCGGTTGGGCAGGCAGCGCAGACGGCACGGGTTTCCCCTTCATCAGACGCGTTCCGCAGGCGGAGCAGTAAGACGCCTCCTCAGGCTGCTTTACGCCGCAATGGGTACAATACATGGTGAATCCCTCCTGCAAGTAGCTGTTATTTACCTTAGTGAAAAGAACAATACAGGAAGCAGCCTCTCCTGCTTGCTCAGCTGCTCATAATGTAGCATAATTCATGAACGTTTAGGATGACATTTCCTTCCGATCAAAAAACTCTTAAACTTTATCGGCTTTTGTAACGTTCCTAGTAAGCCGAATCTGTGTCGAAAATGTTCGAACTCAAGAAAAGATCGGAAGAAATCGCATCGTGCTGGGAGACGAGACGGCCTGCCTCCATAGGCCCGCATCAAAAAAGCTTCTTTCAACCGGCTTCGCTGCCGGAAGAAAGAAGCTTTTTCACATTACCTGTTCGATATTATTTCTTGAGCTTCCACTGCTGCGCCCGATTATCGGGATCGTAGGCGCTCAGGATCGGCTTACCGTCGCTGCCCGAGGTCAGCGCCAAGCCGTTCGCGGCATTCAGCAGGAAGGTCTGTCCGCCTTTTTTGCGAAAGATCCAGCGCTGGTTGTCGTAACCCAGATAATCGTAAATTTGCAGCGTGCCGCGTCCGGTATCCAGATCGAGCGCCTGCCCTTCGGGCGTACGCAGCGACACCGATCCGTCGGCCAGCCCGGTCGGCACGGCGGTCCAGAGCGGATTGTCCTTCTTCTCCGCCTGCCGCAGGTCAACCGCCGAACCCCGCGCAGGGGCCGAAGCCGCAAGTACCCGTGCCGATTCGCGGTTGATCAGCGCAAAAGATTCCAGTTTGGCCGCAGAAGCATGGGTGATGCGCACGTTCTGGAACGAAGCCTGGCCGCCGAAGGCATGCAGCCCGAACTGTCCCGAGGCAAACGTCCCATCCTGTACGTCGATGACCGCTTTACCGTCCAGCCAGGCGCGGATCCGCGGACCTTTGGCCTGCACTTTCAGCCGATACGTGCCTCCGGGTACAACGGAAGCCGGAGAGGTGCCGAGCACCTGCCGCTCCGCGAAACTTCCGTTCATTTTGTAGAACAGACGGACCGCATCCATATTCGGGTCCAGATTGAGATAATATCCGCTGCCTCCGGCGGCATTTGCGCGAAACAGCAGCGAAGCCGCTCCGCCCCCACTGCCGAGCTTCACGGTCGATTCGTACGTGAAGTCGCCTGCCGTCCGCGCGGACATCGCCGCCGTATCGCCGGTATACCTTCCGCGCATCCCGTCTTCCGTCACGATCCAGGACGCCGAGGAAGGCGTCGGACTCAGCTTGCCGAGATCCGATACGAACGTTCCTCCATGCACGACCACCCGGGTAGTGCCGGACGCTCCATTCGCTGCCGACACCGTGACCGATGCTTCGCCCGCACCGACAGCCCGCAGAACGGCCGATCCTCTTTCCGCTGCGCTTACCGAAACGACGGAAGAATCGGAACTCGTCCAATTCAGGGAACCTTCGACCGACGAAGAGGTATGCGCGGCGGCCGACAGGGTGCGCTCTTCATTCGGACCCAACTCCACTTCCGACGCATTCAGCACCAGCTCCTCGCCCGCCTGCTTTTTCCATACGGAATCCAGCGCATGTACCCGGATCGAGCGGATCTTCACCTCGCCGCCCTGCGCGTAGAAGCTCATTCCCCGACTGGCGCTATCCGGGAAGATCAAGTCGGAGAAGACGGTTTTCCCTTCGCCCGCGAACACTTCGACCGACGACTCGTCCACGAAAATCCGCAGCTTGAGAATCCCGTTCTCCGGCCGAAGCTGCGCTTCCTGGCGCAGATCGAGCAGCGGCGAGAAATCGGTCACCCCCGAAGCCGAACGGTCGACCGACAGCTTGGCTTCTTCTACGGAATACGCAATATCCGTATGCTGCCCGCCCCCTTCGCGGACACGGAAGCCGAATGAATCCGCCGCCCCGTCTGCAGGCAGTTCAAGCTCGGCTTCGATCTCGTAAGCGCCCGCGGACAGTCCCTGCAGCGGGTTCGGCGAACCGGCCGCGACGGTCGTATCGCCGACCGTACGCAGCTCGCGGCGCAGAGAGTCCAATTCGCCGATCGGCCGCTGGACGAGGCGCACGCCTTCTTCTGTCCGTGTCAGCGACAGCTCTCTCGGCAGACTCAGCACGCCCTGCCAGCCGAATGTAGGGAAAGCGAACGGATAATCCCAATTGGTCATCCACGCCATCGTCACAACCCGGCCGTTCGGCGCATCGGTAAACGAAGACGAGGCATAGAATTCTTTGCCCCAGTCGGTCTTCAGCACCTGCCCGGCCGCATGATCGTTGACGAATTTGCCGTCATCCGTCAGCTGCCCGACGAAATATTCGGCGTCGGAACCTTCGGTTGCCGGATTGGCGCCCGTGCTGATCATCAGCACCCACCGGGTCTCGCCCGTGCCGTCTACCGGCAGCGGGAACAGATCCGGACACTCCCAGACCCCGCCGCGCACGTATCCGCCATAGCCGAAATTGTCCGTCAGCGTCCAATCGGTCAGATTCGTCGACGTGAAGAACCGGATATGGTCGCCGCCCGACACGACCATGACCCAGCGGTCGCGGGCTTCGTCGCGCACAACCTTGGGATCGCGGAAATCCCAACTCCCCGGATCGTCGCCGTTCTTACCGGGATTCTCGATCACGATCGGGCGGTCCTGCGGATAATGCCAGGTCCGGCCCCGGTCGGAACTGTAGGCGATGCCGATCCGCTGATTGCCTCCCGGCGCTTTGGGATTGTAGGACGTATAGTAGGCGATCAGACCGCCGCCGTCCGGCGACCCGTCGAACAGACCCGAGAGATTATCCGGATCGGCGACCGCGGACCCCGACCAGATATGGCCGAGATCATTCCATTCCAAGGCGAGCGGCAGGCTTTTCCAATGCAGCATATCGGGGCTGACCGCATGCGCCCAGCGTCCGCCGTCCTGATGGAACAGATGATACTCGCCTTGGTAGTAGATCATGCCGTTGGGATCGCTGGCCGAACCGCGCGGCGGCGAATAATGGTAGGCGGGGCGGTACGTCTCGCCGTAATAATTCGCCGCTGGCGTCAAATACGTATCCTGGAAAACGGCTGTGCCGCGCACGACCGTCAGTCCGGCGGACTGTCCGCCTGGCGGCACGCCGGAAGGGATTCCGCCGGCTTCGATCGCCGCTTCCGCATAGCCGTCGATATAGAGACGGGCCCGGCCGTCTTCGACGACGATCTCCAGCCGATGCTTCACGCCGTCTTCGCTTGGATACGTACCGGCCGACTCGGCTATATTCGCTCCGCCGGGTCCGAGCAGCCGGGCCCGTACGCGGCCCTGCTCGCGTTCCAGCAGCGCGGTATAACCGTCCGTTCCGCCGCTTCCTGCGAGAAACACCAGACCAGCCGAAGTATTCGCCGAACCGGGAGAAATATCGCCCCTGAACACCATTCGATTGGAAGGAGAGACGGCATGCATCCGCACTGCGGCGGAACCGTTCTCTGCCGTCCCCCGGATTCCGCGGTCGTCGGCGGTCCAGTTCCCTTCCCGAATGATAGCGCTATCAAAATTATGGTTCCAAATCGGTTCCTGCACGGTTTGGGCGGAAAGATCCGACAGTGCCGCTGCAGCCGTAGGGTTCGGCAGCGATTCCGCCTGCTGGGCTTCCGATTGTTGCATCGCGGGATTCGCGGATTCGTTCTCGGCCGATTCGGCCGCCTGAGCCTGAAGCCCTCCTGTCGGCAGAACGCCCAGCAGCAGTACCGCGCACAGCAGAGAAGACGCCGGTTTGTATGTTTTCATTCCATTTCCCTCCTTAGGATAGCTTGACGATCGGTCTTCGTTTGGCGCTTGACCTTGCGGTCTTCGTGCTTTCCTTCCAAATGTGCCCGCCGACGGATCTCGTATCCGTCGGCGGGCATGTGGAGGAACTTTATTCGGATTGTTCGGATTAAAAAAACGGGTCAAGTCATGCAAGGCGGGCTCGAGCAGCCGAGCGTCTCGTTGCCTGGTTCTATAAGCCGCTTTGCGGCACCAGACCGGCTTGTTCCTGCTCCAGCGCCCGGATGCCCAGCGCCAGCGCGCCGCGCAGGCCGGACTGCGTGCCGAGTCCCGGCGCGACGATATACTCGCCCAGCCCTTCGGCAAGCTCCGACGCCGCGACGTAGCCGTTCAGGCTCGCCGCCGCGCGCTGCCGGATCAGCGGCAGCAGATGCTCCTGCTGCATGACGCCCCCGCCGAGGATGATCCGGCGCGGCGACAGCAGCAGAACGGCCGCCGCGACCGACTCGGCGATATAATGCGCTTCGATCTCCCAGGCGGGATGATCGGGAGCCAGTTCATGTCCGGGAACGCCCCAGCGTGCTTGGAGCGCCGGACCGGAAGCCATCCCTTCCAGGCAGTCGCCGTGGTACGGGCAGGACCCTGCGAACGGATCGTCCGGATGCCGGCGCAGCCGCAGATGTCCGCCTTCGGGATGCAGCAGACCGTGCAGCAGCCGCCCTTCGGCATACACGCCGACGCCGACACCCGTGCCGATCGTGTAATACACGCAGCTGTCCAGGCCGCGGGCAGCGCCCCAGATCGCTTCGCCGTAAGCGGCGGCGTTCACGTCGGTATCCCAGCCGTACGGTACGTCGAAGGAGCGGCGCAGCGTGCCGAGAAAGTCGAAGTTCGCCCAGCCCGCTTTGGGCGTCGTCGTGACGAACCCGTACGTGGCGCTGCCCGGGCGCAGATCGATCGGTCCGAAGGAACCGACCCCGATCGCCTGTACGCCGCGGCCGGCGAAATAATCGATCGCCTGCGCCAGCGTCTCTTCCGGCTTCCCGGTCGGGAAACTGATGGTGTCATGAATCTCGCCGTCCGGACTTCCGATTCCGCAGACGAACTTGGTCCCGCCGGCTTCGATCGCTCCGATCACCGCGGAATCGCCAGGGAGCGGCGTCCGCTTGTCTTCTCTGTGCGTCATCCCTTACGCCTCCTTGGACGAACCCGCAATCCGGAAGATCTGCACAGAGCGGAACTTCAACGATTCGTCCGCCGAGAATACCGACAGCCGATCCGCTTCTGCCTTCGGGAAGATCAGATCCGTCATGACAAGGCGGCCGCCGCCTTCGAACACTTCGACCGAAGAACGGTCGACGAAAATCCGCAGCTGCGTATCGGATTCCGGTCCTGTCTTCGCCGTATGCCGCCCCGCGAAGTCCGCGTGGAATTCGCTTTCGCCCGACTGCGTGCGGTCGATATACAGCTCGCCCGCTTGTGCGTCGAAGCCGACCGGTGTTCCGCAGCCTTCTCCCTGACGCAGGCGGAATTCGAACGAACGTCCGCCTTCTGCCTGAACTTCCAGCTCGAAGGTGTCCAGACGCAGCGTTTCCAGCTCTTGACGCAGCTCGGCCAGCGTGACATCCGCAAGTTCCAGCACCGGTGTCCGCGCAGCTTCCAGTTCCCGCGCTGGACGCTGCATCAGCGTCATCTCGCCGTCCACCGTCTCGAGCGTCAGCTCCCGTGCGATGGTCATCGCTCCGCGCCAGCCGTCGGTCGGCGTCTGGTTCGCGTAGCGCCAGTTGCTCATCCAGCCGAGGTACAGCCGTCTGCCGTCTTCTTCGGGCACATCCGACCAGCTCACGCCCGCATAGTTGTCCCGGCCGTGATCGAGCCAGCGAACCTGCTGCGAAGCTTCGTCCGGCGTGAACGTAATTCCGTCGAAATCACCGATGAAATACTGCGTCCGCGAGCCTTCCGTACCGCTTCCCCCGTCACCGATACTGACCAGCATTACCCAACGGCTCTTGGCTTGGTCGCCGTCGACATGCAGCTCGAACAGATCCGGGCATTCCCATACGCCTTCATGCGAGCCGATTCCTTCACCGAAATCGCTGCCCCATGTCCACTGCTTGAGATCGGGCGAGTGGTACAGCGAGGCTATCTGTCCGCAGGCCACGACCATGATCCACTGCCCGCTCGGTTCGTGCCGGAATACTTTGGGATCGCGGAAATCGGGCAGGTCGGCGCGCTCGAGTACCGGATTGCCTGCGTATTTGATCCAGGTACGGCCTTTGTCCGTGCTGTAAGCGAGACTCTGGGTCTGCACGACCGGCGCGTCCGGGCGCTCCAGATGATGGGTAAAAATGGCGACCAGTCCCGGTTCGTCAGGGAAAAATCCGGTCGTATTGTGCCAATCCACCACCGCGCTGCCCGAGAAAATCGTACCGTGCTCGTCGGGTTCCAGCGCAATCGGGAGTTCTTCCCAATTCGTCAGATCGCGCGTGACCGCATGTCCCCAGTGCATGGGTCCCCAGGTGTCTCCGAACGGATGATGCTGGAAAAACAAATGGTATTCGCCGTCGAAATACACCATTCCGTTGGGATCGTTCATCCATTTCTGCTGCGGGGAAAAATGATAGTTGCCCCGATGATCGGGCTTCGTGACTTGCATCGTCATGGTTTGTCCGCCTCCTATACGTTCTCTATGTGTACGTGCTTCTACTTAAGACTTCACGGCGCTCCGGTCGTAACCGTCCTGCCGGATCTTCAGCCATTCCTGCAGGCCGAGCCGATCGAGTTCCGCGAGGTAAGCGTCCCATTCCTGATCCGCTTTGCCGTTCTGGTACCATTCCGTGCGTTTGCGCAGCATGTACGGGAAGAGATCGGCTTCGATCGTGGAGAGCCGGTCCAGTTCGTCGATACTGAAAAAGACGTTCGGGTACGTGTTCTCCGCCTTCATATGCGGAACGAGCACTTTCTCCATCAGGTCCATCCGCCATTTAGCGTCGTCCGGCATCGTCGTGTACTTGCCGAAGTATTCGTCGAGAATCGCGAGCGGTCCGCCGATACTCGTCTTCTGGCGCAGTTCGACCGGCGCGGAGCCTTCGAGCGGCAGATGCTTCAGCATTTTTTTGGCTTCGTCGAATTCGAAGATGTTCTGCTGGGTCTCGTCGCCGTAAGTGCCCCAGTTGTTCTGCACGGATTGGATCGGATCATACAGCTGATCGACCCATTTCGCCGTCGTTTCCAGCTGCTTGTTCGTGCTGGTTACGACCATCGAGCCGCGGAAAAAGCCCATGCCGTTATTGCGCGTAACGTTGACTTCGCCGCTCGGTCCGGCGACCGGAGGCATCAGGTCGTATTTGTCGTTCATGCCGGTAATGTTCGCTTTGTCCCAAGTGAAATACAGGCCATAGCGGTCGTCTTTGCCTTTGGCGACATACGTATTCCAGTCCTGCTGGAACGATTCGATATCGACCAGCTTGTTTTTGTACAGGTCGTACACGTAATTGACCGCGTCCTTGTAGCCGGGTTCCGTGCCCGTGAAGACCACTTTGCCTTCGTCCGTCACGACCAGATGCTCGGGATTTTCGCCCAGGCCGAACGCGCCGAACAGGAACGTCAGGTTCTCGCCGCCCGGTTTGTCGATGAACGACAGCGGAATCTCGTCGGCTTTGCCGTTTCCGTTCGGGTCTTTCGTTTTGAACGCGGTCAATACTTCCTTGAGTTCATCCGTCGTCTTCGGCATTTCGAGGCCCAGCTTCTTCAGCCATTCCACGTTGATCCACGGCATGTCGTCGACCGACTGGATACGCTCTTTATCCGAACCCAATTCCTCGATCCACGGGAACGCGTAGATATGGCCGTCCGGCGCGGTGATCATCGAGCGGTATTCCGGGTGTTCGTCGAGCACTTTTTTGAAATTCGGCATCTGCTGGTCGATCACGTCTTCGAGCGGCACGATCGCTCCGTCCTTGGCCAGCTTGAGCAGGTCGTAGTCGCTGTACTCCGCGGCGAAGATCGCATCCGGCAGGTCGCCGCTGGCCATCGCCAGGTTGCGCTTCTCCGCGAACACGTCGCTCGTATAGCTGGTCCAGTCGATATGCACGCCGGTCTTCTCTTCCAGCCGCTTGACGACCAGCTTCTCGTTCGGATCGGCCGGGGCAAGCGGGGAACTTGAAGTCAGCACGCGCAAAATCGGTTTGCCGTCGGCGGTCTTCTGCGGCTCGGACGAACCGCCTCCGCAGGCGGTCACGAGCAGCACGGTGGACAGGGCGGACGCGGAGAGTGCTTTTTTCCAATGCGGCAGGCGAAGCTTTTTCATAGGGGGATTCCTCCTTGGGATGATGAACCTCGGTGAGCGGATGATCGGACATCGAACACGGGAACGGCGGGTCGTCAGGCGGTTTTATTTGAGGGAACCGACCATGACGCCTTTTTCAAAATACTTCTGGAAGAACGGATACATCACGATCAGCGGCAGACTGGAGACGACGATAGACGAATATTTGATCATCTCCGACAGGCGTTTGAGTTCCGCCATCGCCTGCTGGTCGCCGATCATGCCGGGCGCCGCCTGGTTCTGGATCAGGATCGAACGCAGTACGAGTTGGAGCGGGAACAGCTTGGAGTTTTCCAGATAGATCATGGCGTCGAAGTACGAATTCCACTGCCCGACAAACGCGTAGAGCGCCAGCACGAACATGATCGGCTTGGAGAGCGGAAGGACGATGCGCATGAAGATCTTCAATTCGGAAGCGCCGTCGACGTTCGCGGCTTCCTTGAGTTCTTTGGGAATACTTTTGAAGAAGGTCCGGGCCAGGATGATGTTCCACACGTTGACCGCCCCGGGAATGATGAGCGCCCACGGCGTGTCGAGCATGCCGAGCTGACGGATCAGCAGGTAGGTCGGAATCAACCCGCCGCCGAAGAACATCGTGATCAGGAACAGCGTCATGACGAGTTTGCGTCCGGCCAGCGTATCGTCGGCCAGCGCATATCCGGCGCAGACCGAGACGAGCACGGTGAAGATCGCGAACGCGCCGGCATACAGCAGCGAGTTGAAGAAGCCGCGGATCATCGCGTCGTTGCTCAGAATTTTGCGATACCCTTCCAGGCTCCAATCGGACGGGTTCAGCGACAGCCCCCGATTGAGCAGTACGGTGGGATCCATAAACGAAGCGACGATGATATACACGAACGGGACAACGACGACCAGTACGGCCAGCGTAAGGAACAATCCGTTCAAGACGAGCAGAAACCGGTCGAACGGCGTATTTTTGACAGTCATCGCGGTTCTCTCCTTTCCGGCAAGATTTAGTAAAGACCCTGATTGTCGTTGAGTTTTTTGACGACGAAATTCACGGTGAGCAGCAGAATCACGTTAATGAGGGAATTGAACAATCCGACGGCCGCCGAGTACGAGTAATCCCCGGACTGCAGGCCGACTTTGTAGACGTAGGTCGCGATAATCTCCGAAGACGGCAGGTTCATCGACGTCTGCAGCAGATAGGCTTTCTCGAAGCCGATCGACATAATGCCGCCCGCCGCCAGAATGAACACGATTGCCATGATCGGCTTGATCGTCGGCAGATCGATATGCCAGATGCGCCGCATGAGGCTCGCCCCGTCGAGGCTGGCCGCGTTGTGCAGCTCGGGGTCGACGCCGGCCAGCGCCGCGACGTAGATGATCGACGCCCAGCCGGCGGTTGCCCAGATGTCCGACAAGATGTACACCCAGCGGAAGTAGGCCGGATCGGTCATGAACATCAGCGGCTGGCCGAACACCCAGGTCGCGATCGCGTTGATCGGCCCCGTCGGGGACAAGAAGATGAACAGCATCCCGGCGATCACGACGACCGACACGAAGTTCGGCGCGTAGAGGAACAGTTGGATATTTTTCTTGGCTCCGGCTTTGCGCACCTGATTGAGCATCAGGGCAAGCAGGATCGGAATCGGAAAGCCGAACAGCAGTCCGTAAAAGCTTAATTTAAGCGTGTTCATAAAAATAACTTCGAAGTTGGGCGAGTACAGGAACTTCTCGAAATACTTCAATCCCGCCCATTCGCTGTTCATGATGCCCCGGATCGGACTGAATTCCTTGAACGCGATAATGGCGCCGTACATGGGTACGTATTTGAAAATCAGAGTCAATAAAAGCGCCGGTGCAAGCAAAAGGTACAGAAAGCCGTTTTTTTTGAACGTGCCCAGCCCGCTTTGAGCCGTCTTTTTGCGCTGCACCAATCGGCTGCCTTTTCCGCTCTCCGCCGAATTTTCCATTCCGCTTCCTCCATTCCTTGCTGATCGATTTGGTCGCGGTAAGTCGTAAGGGCTTACATTTAACATTTGACCTCTTCCGCGTTTACAATTTACCAGAGGTGAGGTTCATATGTCAACTTATTTTGTCAAAATATTTTTTACATTTGTTTGATCGATATTAGGTATTAATGCTTTTATAACTTTACATTTGTAAACTTTGGATTGCTATTCAGCCCTTATTACGATACATTTGACTATGTAAGCCTTATCTTCGCGCCGCCTGCGGCCGAAACTTTCCTACTCAACCGAACCGATAAAGGTGGACCGCATCCATGGCCAAAGAGAAAGTGACAATTCAACAGATTGCGGACGCATTGGGTATCTCCCGCAACACGGCTTCCAAAGCGCTGAACGACAGCGGAGGCATTCCCGAAGAAACCCGTGCCCGCGTGATCAAAAAAGCGATCGAACTGAAATACAAACAATTCGCCTATATGGAAAGCGAAGGTTTTCTGCCCAAAAAAACGGGCAATATCGCACTGCTGACAACCAATCTGCCGAATACGTCCCACTTCGGTTCCCAGGTCATCAGCGGACTGGAGAAAAAGATCAGTATGGAAGGGTACAATCTGTCGATCCATATCGTGCGGGACGACGAACGGGGCGAACGGGCGCTGCCGGTCAACTTCGACGCTTCCGGCGTGGACGGCATTGTCTGCATCGAGCTGTTCGATCTTGCCTACAGCCGCCTGCTGACCGAACTCGATATTCCGGTCGTCTTTATCGACTGCGCGGCGGACGCGGCTTATCCGGACTTTGCGGCCGACGTCCTGCTGATGGAGAATGAACACAGCACCTACCGTATGACGCGCGGACTGATTGAAGACGGCTTGACCGAAATCGGATTCGTTGGCGACTTCAACCACTGCAAAAGCTTCCACGAACGCTGGGCTGGCTGCGGGCGCGCGCTCGCGGATGTGGGTCTCAAACTCTCCCGCGAGCAGTCGATTCTCGATGAAGACCGCTTCTTCCTGTTCGAGACCGACTGGATGGATCGGCGGCTGCGGCAGATCGACAAGCTCCCGCAGGCGTTCGTCTGCGCGAACGATTTTATCGCCGTCCGCTTGATGCGGGCGCTCAAGAACCGCGGCTTGAACGTCCCGGCCGACGTGCGCGTCTGCGGCTTCGACGATTCGCCCGAATCGCAGATCGTGGAGCCGCATCTGACAACGGTGCATATCTACAGCAGCGATATGGGTGTCAAAGCCGGCGAGATGCTGCTGTCGCGTATCCGCAATCCGCAGCAGCCGCACCAGGTCACCCACTTATACACCCAACCGATTTTCCGGGAATCGACGGTGGGCGGACCGCGCAGGGCTTGACGCTTCGGCGTAACTTTCCGGTGCCGGGCCGCGTTTACTCTTCGAAACGTTCAGCCGCACCGAACAAACCTTCAATGAAACGGAGCCTTCTTCCATGATCAAAAACGAAAAAATCAAAGCCGCCGAAGTCGACGTGACCGGCGTGAACGGCGAAGCGCTTGGTGTAATGGCGACAAGTGCAGCACTCAAACTGGCGCGGGAGCTTGGCGTGGATCTGGTCTGCACCTCGCTCTATTCCAGTCCTCCTCCCTGCTCCCTGATCTCTTCCGGCAAAGCCAAAGAAGCCAAGCAGCAGGAGAAAAAAGCGGCCCGGACGTCCAAAGTCAAAGAAATCCGGCTGACCGCCAACATCGAAGAACACGATTACGAGACCAAAAAGAACCAGGCACAGCGCATTCTCGAAGGCGGAGATTCGGTCCAGTTTGTCGTCAAAATCTCCGGCAAAGAAGGCCCAAAAGCCAAAGAACTGCTGGAAGAACTGCTTCGCGATCTGCAGGGAACCGGCACGAAAAAAACCGGCATCCAGGTCAGCGGCAAGCAGGCTGCGGTGCAGGTGGATCCGGTATAGGCGAACGCCGGCGGGAAACCGGAAGCGGGGAGCCTGACGCCCGGGTAGGCAGACGCGGGAAACGAGACTCTGGGAATCGGGCGCCGGGTCTGGCGGACGCAAGCAACCGGGCTCGGGGAATCAGGTTCGGAGATCGATGGATTCGGGAAGCCGCTGCAGGCGATTCCGGGGAGGCGGACGGTAGTGCTCGAGGTAGACTGGCATGCTAGGGATAGACAGCCGACGTCCTCCGCATAAGCTTCCGTGCAACCTTCTGGGCGAGAGCGTTCTCACAACCTCCCTCAGCGAAAACAACTGCGCAGAGGCATCTATTTCCCTCCTGATCCTCTCTTTTCGCCGAATAAATGCGTCAGAACCGTTATTCGACGAATCAGAGCATGATTAGTCAGGAAAAGCTGAAATTAACTGTTCGGAGAACGTTATTTTGTCATTTGCCCACGTAGAAAGGGGAAATAACAGTCGTGAGAACGTTATTTTCGAAAATAGACATAAAGGAAGTGACGATATGAACACCGGCAGTCTCCCCCGATTGAACGATACGCTGTATGCGCTGTTGGGCGGAACCGATCTCGGCGAAAAAACGCATATCGCGATGACGCTGCATACGGTCGACGAAGAAGGCTACCCCCATCAGGCGATGGTCAGCGCCGGCGAAGTATGGGCGGAAGAACGCAGCCGCCTGCGCATCGCGCTGTGGATCGGCACCGGCACGACGGCCAATCTGCGGCGCAGCGGCCGGGCACTGCTCGCGGTCGTATACGAAGGCCTATCGTATACGGTGCGTCTGCGCGCCGAAGCGCTGCCGGAGCTTGCGAACGCGAGGCATCCGCGTGCGCGATTTACCGCGGACGTGCTGGACGTCCGCGCGGACGCCGCCAAATACGCGGATCTGACCAGCGGCATCACGATCAAACTGCATGATCCGCAGGCGGTTGTCGAACGCTGGGAAGAAACCTTGGAGGAATTGAAGCAATGAGTGAACAAACAAGCAAATCCGCCCTATTCGATTTCAAAGAATTTCCGCGCCTCGAGACCTCCCGGCTGCTGCTGCGCGAAGCCAAGCCGGCAGACCGCGACGGGCTGTTCGCCATGTACGCCGACGAAGAAGTGATGCGCTACATGCCGCTTAATCCGTTTGAATCGGTCGAAGAAGCGGACGACGAACTGGGCTGGCACGCCCGCATTTTCCGGGAAGGCACCGGTATTCGCTGGATGCTCGAAGACCGCGATTCCGGCGCATTTGTCGGCACCTGCGGCTTCCTCGGCATTGAGCGCGAGCATAACCGGATGGAGATCGGCTACGATCTGGCGCCCGCTTTCTGGGGCAGGGGTCTGATGCCGGAAGCGGTGCACGCCGCCCTGGGATTCGGATTCGGTCCGCTCGGTGCGAACAAGATCGAAGCCCGGGTCGACCCCGGCAACGCCGCTTCGATCCGCCTGATGGACAAGCTCGGTTTCACCCGAGAAGGCCTGCTGCGCCAGCACGAATACGAGAAAGGCCGTTACGTGGACCTTGCGGCTTACTCGATGCTGAAGAGTGAATACGAGCCGAATCCGGTTTTGAGTTTGCTACAAAAAGGCTGACTTCTGCCGATTCGCAAAAAGAGACCGCCTTTGCCGATGCAAAGGCGGTCTCTTTTGATGAACCGGTCCTCTAAACGATTCTCCAGGACCTTGATCCAGATATCGGAAGATTAACCGCGCTTAGAACGTCCGAACGTTCAAGCGCGTTCCCCAGCTTGAGCCGTACGCTTGCGAATCTCGAATTCCGCGTCTTCGGAAATACGCTCCGCGATCCAGGGATTCGATATCGTTCCGTTCGACATTGGATGGGACCGGCTCCTCAAAGATGGCCTGCGGCGTACATGAGATGTCTTTTCTTTACTGCCCGTATCCGTCCGTGCCGCCGCGGTACTTCGCGTAGGCCGCGTAAGCGATATAGGCGACCGTCAGGATTGCATACGCTATTCTCGCATAATCCAACCAATCGCCGGCTGCGGCCATTCCGGCAAGCGCCGATACCGCCACCAGCACGACGATCATCAGACCCGCATTTTCTACAAAATGATATTCCGCTCCGTCGCGCTTCAAACGGTAAGCCACAAATCCTGCCGAGAGCAGCATCAACCCGAGCATGACATAAATGAGCAACCTTCATTCCCTCCCCGCCGTCTATACCTTTCATTATAGAGTATTTCGGAGCGAAGAAGCGGATTTCGTCAGCTGCCGGCCCGGCCGATTTGCTCCAGCTTATCGGGATTGCGCACGATATACACGGCGCAAATTCGCCCGGCCGAAGATTCGATCAGCAGAGCCGTATCAGGCTGCCCCGCTACCGTAAACACAAGACCCGGCTGGTCGTTCATCGGCAGCAGTCCAAACTCGGCTTCCGGCCCGGACACAGAACTTTCTGGCATCCCCGGCCGGTCCGCCCTTTCCGAGATCCCCGGCGATCCCAGCGAATCGGCCGCTCCGGCGAACTTCCGGGCCAATCCGCCCAGGAAAGCCGCTACCGCCTTCGCTCCGACTATCGGACGAACCGCCGCCGAGACCTTGCCTCCTCCGTCGGAGCGCAGCGACGCGTCCGGATGCAGCAGTTCCAGCATGCCGGTCAGGTCGCCGGTGCGCGCCGCGTGCAGAAACTGCAGCACCAGCGGTTCGGCATCGCCCGTAGGCATCAGTCCCTCAGGTGGCTGCGCCGCTGCGATCTTCGGCCGCAGGCGGGTCATCGTCTGCCGACAGGCCGCTTCCGAACGGCCTGTCGCTTCGGCGATCGCTTTGTAATCGAAAGCGAAAGCTTCCCGCAAAATGTAGACGGCACGTTCTACCGGATCGAGCGTCTCCAGCAGCAGCAGAATCGCAAAAGACACGCCTTCTCCCTGCAGATAGGCCGCCGCCGGATCATCCGCTTCGACCGCAATCGGCTCGGGCAGCCACGGGCCGATATAAAGTTCTCGCTGCAAACGCAGCCTTTTCAGGATATCCAGGCAGCGGTTGACCGTCATTTTGCATAAATAGGCTTTCATATGTTCTTTGTCTCCGGGCGGTTTCTCCTCCAGACGCAGGAAGACGTCTTGAACGACGTCTTCGGCATCCGAAGCCGTCCCGAGCATCCGATAAGCCAACGAGAACAGCAGCGGACGATATTCGCCGTACAGCTTCTCCCGATCTACGGAAACAACCATGCCTACCCCTCCTTTTCTTAACGGCTTTAATCCGGCAGCAGGTCCACCAACTTCCAGGTATACCGCCGCGCCAGCAGGCCCAGCGATCCGGTCAGCACGATATCGCGGCCCTGCAGACGCGTCCAGGCGAAACCCCGTGCGGGGCCAAGCGATGCGCAGAGTACAAGCGGCGCAGACCGGTAAGCCGGTTCGGCGCGCCCTTCCAGATCGGCGCGGATCGCTTTGGCCAGCCATTTGGCTTGGGACGTCCCTTCCCGGCAGCTCATTCCCTCGACGCGGCCGGTCGCGGGATCGACGATCCGGGCGCAGTCTCCGGCAGCGTAGCAGCCGGCCCATCCGCCGATTCGCAGCGAAGCATCGACGACGATCCGGCCGACTTCGTCGACCGGAAGTCCCCACTTCGCCGCCGCGGGACTCGCCTGCAGTCCAAGAGCCCATACGCACAGATCCGCCGGCAGGCTCTCGCCGTCTTCAAGCTCCAGCCTTCCGCCTGCGAAACGCACAGCCCGGCGTCCGTGCAGCAGGCTCACACCCGCCGCGCGCAGCTCCCGCTCCAGACGCTCGCCTACCTCCGCCGATGCCTGCGGCAGCAGCCGCTCCCCGCTGTCGATCAGCGTCACGACGGGATGGTCCGCCGTCAGTCCGCGCCCGCGCAGGCGGCGGCGCAGCTCGTCGGCCAATTCGGCCGCCATCTCGATGCCGGACAGTCCCCCGCCCACCACGATAGTCTGTACAGAGCGGCTGTCCGCCTCAACCCCAGCGGTCTGCCCTGCCGGTCTTTCTTCGCTCTTGATGCCCTGAATCCCGCCGACCTCCAAGGCTTCAAGCGCTTCGCGGATCTTGTCGGTTTCTTCGGGGTTCGATAAATCGAATCCGCCTCGTTCTTCTCCGCCGGTTCGGGGAACGCTTCCGGTCGCGATAACCAGCCGATCGTAAGCCAGCGTCTCGCAGCGTCCGTCCGGCCGCTTCAACTCCAGCTGCCGCTCCGAAGCGTGAATGCCGAGTACGTCCGCCTGCAGAAATTCGATATCGCTTTTTGCCAGATTGGCAAACGGAATCTTCGTTTTCTCCGGATGAACGGCTCCTCGAAACAGCAGCACTTTGCGCAAATGGTCCGCATTCCGGTCGATCAGAATGAGTTTGGCCTGAGCGGCTTTTCCTTTTCGCTCCGCATTTGGCACCGTCTGTCTCTCTCCTGTTTTCAACGCGTGGACCCTCAGTTCCTTTTTTAACATGAAAAGGGTCTGCAGACCCGCGTAACCGCCGCCGATCACGACGATTACCGGAATTTCGTTCGGGTTGTTCATGGACATCTCTCCTTTGCCGCCAGTCTGCCCATGAAACGATTGACGGAACCTTTTTGTGACAGCACGCCCTAGAAGGTCTCTCCATCAAAAAGCCGCCTGCCCATCTTCCGATGGACAAACGGCTGATTTTTTTCGGTTTGGCTCAATCTCCCGCTTCTTCCTGCATACCCTGACCGTTGTACAATCCGCTGTAGAAGCCGCCCCGTGCGAGCAGTTCGTCATGCGAACCGTGTTCGAGCAGGCCGCCGTCTTTGAGGACGAGAATCTGGTCGGCCTGACGGATCGTGTTCAGCCGGTGGGCGATCACGAAGCTGGTACGTCCTTTCATCAGACGCTGCAGCCCCTGCTGGATCTTGATCTCCGTCACCGTATCGATACTGCTGGTCGCTTCGTCGAGAACAAGAATCGCCGGATCGGCCAGCATCGCCCGGGCAATCGCCAGCAGCTGCTTCTGCCCCTGGCTGATTCCTCCGCCTCCGTTGTTGAGAATCTTGTCGTAGCCGCCCTGCAGACGGACGATAAACGAATGGGCATTGGCCAGCTTGGCCGCTTCTTCGATTTCCTCATCCGTCGCATCAAGGCGCCCGTAGCGGATATTCTCGCGGATCGTGCCTTCGAACAGGAACGTATCCTGCAGCACGAATGCCATATGCGAGCGCAGATTCTCCCGCTGGATACTGCCGATCTCGCGGCCGTCGATCGTGATCCGCCCGCCGCTTGCGTCGTAGAAGCGCGACAGCAGCTGGATCAGCGTCGTCTTACCCGCTCCGGTCGGCCCGACCAAGGCGATCGTCTCGCCGGGTTTCGCTTCGAACGAAATATCCGACAAGGTGTTCGGACCTTCGTCGTACGCGAACGAGACATCTTCGAACTTGACGGCGCCTTCGATCTTGTCGAGCTTCGTCGCGCGGCCTTCGTCTTTGCTTTCGACTTCTTCGTCCATGATCTCGAAGACCCGCTCCGCGCCGGCAATCGCCGACAGCAGCGTATTCCACTGGTTCGCCAGATCGTTCAGCGGCCGGGTGAACTGACGCGCGTATTCCACGAATACGATAATGACGCCGATCGTCACCTGGCCGTTGATCGCGAGAATGCCGCCGATCCCCGCGACCAGCGCGAAGCTCAGATTGTTCAGGCTGTTCATCAGTTTCGGAATCATGCCGGAGATCGTCTGCGCCCAGAAGCCCGACAAGCGGATCCGTTCATTACGCTCCGCAAATTCGCGCTTGACCCGGTCTTCCTGGGAGAACGCTTTGATAATCCGCTGGCCCGACAGCGTCTCTTCAATATAACCGTTCAGATCGCCCAGATTGCTCTGGCGCTCCTTGAACAAAGGGCCGGTCCGCCGCGTGATCCAGCGCATGCCGATCGCCATCAGCGGAACGACGATAAACGTCAGCAGCGTCAGCAGCGGGCTGAGCGCCAGCATCACGCCAAGCGTCCCGAACAGGATCAGGATGCTGGAGAAGATCTGGATCGCCGAACTGTTCAGCGTTCCGCTGACATTTTCCATATCGTTCGTGACCCGGCTCATCAGCTCGCCCTGCTGGCGTTTGCCGAAGAACGGAATCGGAAGCTTGTGCAGATGGGAAAACAGATCGACCCGCATCCGGTAGACCGTCTCCTGCGCGATCTCGATCATCCAGATGCTCTGCAGGAACATGGTCAGCGGGCTGAGCAGATAGACGGCGCCGAGCACCACCAGGAACAGCCCCCAGCCGAGGCCCCAAAAGGTCCTGTCGCCGCTCAGATAATCGTCGACCGCCACTCCGATCATGTACGGACCGAGCAGCGACAGAATCGAGCTGATCAGGACCATGAACAGGACAAGCCCCAGTTTGAGTTTGCGGCGGGCCAGGTATTTCCAGATCCGCACAAGCGTCCCGGACATATTCTTGGCCCGCTTTTTCTTCTTGTATTCGCCGCTTGCTTTCGTCGGGTCCGCGATGACCGGCGGCCGCGGCTGTCGGAAAGCTTCGGTCAGTGCATTAGGCATGCAGGGCTTCCCCCTGTTCGTATTGGGATTCGTGGATATGGCGGTACAGCTCCGAAGTGCGCATCAATTCGTCGTGCGTACCTCCGGCAATCAGACGCCCTTCGTCCAGCAGCAGAATCAGATCCGCCGCCCGGGTCGAACTGATCTTCTGCGTAATCAGGAACGTGGTGCACGAGATATCTTCCAGCGCTTCGAGCAGACGGCTTTCGGTCGCCAGATCCAGGGCGCTCGTACTGTCGTCGAGGATCAGGATCGCGGGACGGCGCACCAGAGCGCGGGCGATCGACAGCCGCTGCTTCTGGCCGCCGGACAGATTCACGCCGCGCTGCCCGAGCAGGGTCTCGTACCCGTTCGGCAGCTTCTCGACCGTGTCATGGATCTGGGCGATCTTCGCCGCTTCTTCGATCTCTTCGAACGACGCTTCTTCGCGGCCCCAAGCGATATTCTCCCGAATCGAACCGGTGAAGAGCAGAACTTCCTGAGGCACGTAACCGATACTTCGGCGCAGCAGATTCGTATCCCATTCGTCGATGCTCCGGCCGTCGATCCGGATCTCTCCTTTGTCGCGGTCGTACAAATGCGGAATCAGCTGTACGAGCGAAGACTTGCCCGAACCGGTAGCCCCCATAATGGCGACCCGCTTGCCCGCGCCGATCCGGAATGAAATGTCTTCCAGCACTTTGATCTCGCTGGTCGGATATTTGAACGCGACGCCGCGGAACTCGACGGCTCCTTCGACCACGGCGTTACCGGTACCTCCGGCAGCCTGCCGGCTCCGCTCGGCCCGGGATGCGGCAAACGCCTCAGCCGAAGCTCCGTTCTCCTGCCCGTACGCGCGGTTCTGTTCGAATTCCCCGTTCTGCGTATCGAGCACTTCCTTGACGCGCTGCGCCGAAGCGCCGGCACGCGAGAAGGTTACCGCGATCCAGGAAAACGCGGACAATGCGCCGATCGTACGCAGGGCATAGTTGGCGACCGCGACGACTTCGCCGACGGTTGCGCCGCCCGCGGCGATATCCGCGCGGCCGAACCACAGCACGGCGACAATCGCGGCGTTCATCACCAGCATGATAAACGGCATCGTCGTCTCGGTCAGGCGCAGCGCGGATACCGTATTCTTCATCAGCTTGCCGCTGGAAGCGGCGAAGCGTCCATTCTCGTGCTTCATACGCACAAAGACGCGGATCAGGCGAATCCCGGTCAGATTCTCCTGAATCACGCCGTTAACTTTGTCGAGGCGCTTCTGCACATTCTTGAACATGGACCCCGCCCGGCGCATGATCCACAACACGAATACCAGAAGCAGAGGCACGGTCAGGGCGAGCAGCAGCCCAAGCTTGAAGTTGACGACCATCGCCATCACGACGCTGCCGACCACCACAAGCGGAACGCGCGTCATGAACCGCAGGCTCATGAAGATGGTGTCCTGCAGCTGCGTCACGTCGCCGGTCATCCGCGTGATGAGCGACGAGGTGGCGAAGCGGCTGAAGACGGAATACGAAAACGATTGCACTTTATCGTACAGCGTCTCCCGCAGATCGCTGGCGAAGCCCTGGCTTGCGAACGAAGCGAAGAACGAACTTGCGATCCCGGCAACAAACGCAAAGACCGCGCCTACGATCAGAATGCCGCCCCACATCCAGACGACGCCGAGATCCGAATTGGCGATCCCGTCATCGATAATCTTCGAGATCAGATAAGGCTGTGCCAGCTCGACGGCAAGCTCGATCACCATCATCAAGAGCGCCAAGAGAGAAGCGGCACGGTACTTTTTGAGAAAAGCAAAAACCAACGACATGATCATTCCTCCGACCTGTACAGCAGTAATGGCAAAAAACGAAACGGCCTATTCCGGCGGACAACCCCACAAGCATCAGTTCCAGTATACCGGATTCGGCCGGTATCCCCCCGATAATCGTTAACCTTTTTACAAATATCTGCGTATTCTCTTACCTATGGCATATGTTAAAAATTATTTACCCTTCCCTTAGACGGAATAACTGACTTCGAGGCAGAAAGCTAAAATTTTGTATATTTATACGTGATTGACCTTTTTTTGAACGGGTAACTTTTAAAAAGATCAAGAAATCCGTCAAAAGGAGTGTATCCCATGTCCAACTCTGCAAGAATGAACGGAAAAGTCTCTGTCGTCACGGGAGCCGGTTCGGGAATCGGACGGGCCGCCGCGCTGCGTCTGGCCGAAGAAGGTGCCCGCGTCGCGCTGATCGACCGCGATTCGCAGTTCGTCGAAGGCGTACGGGCCGAGATCGAAGCCGCGGGCGGGCAGGCGATCGCGCTGACGGTCGATATCTCCGCACCCGCCCAATACCGCGAAGCGCTGGAGCAGATCGTGTCCGAATACGGACGGATCGACACGCTGTTTGCCAACGCGGGCATTCTCGGCGTCGTCGGACCGATCGAGTCCATCGAAGACGACGAGTGGGACGAGACGATCACGAACAATGTCAAAGGCACGTTCACAAGCGTCAAATACGCGATTCCCTATCTGAAAGAAGCCGGCAAAGGCAGCATCGTACTCACCAGCTCGCTCAGCGGAACCCGCGTCTTTTCGCAAAAAGGCTTCTCCGCCTACAGCACGTCCAAAGCGTCGATCGCCGCATTTGGACAGATGGCCGCGTTCGAGCTGGCCGCTTCCAATATCCGGGTCAACGTCGTCGCGCCGGGCACGATCGACACGAATATTTTCAGCAGCGAAGACAAAGAACCGGAAGCGGACAAGATGAACACCAAACCCGTCGAATATCCGGAAGGTACCGTTCCTCTGCCCGAAGGCAACGGCAAGCCGGAGCAGGTCGCGAATCTGGTGCTGTTCCTCTCGTCGGAAGAATCCGACCATATCAGCGGTGCCGTGGTGCATATCGACGGAGCGGAATCGCTGTTTGTAGGCTGACAGGCAGCAGCGGCCTACAAGTGCGGCCTGCCCATGCCCGGCTCCTGCGGGCTGCGCAGGTCTGCCGAAAAGCGGCTGCCTGTCCAGCTTGGGTCACCAGGCCGACAACAAAAACGATGCCTCCGAAGTAACGGGGCATCGTTTTTGGCGTGTCGCGTCTATCTAGCGGATCGTCACGGGATTCCCGAACACCCGCCGTCCAATCTCCCGCTTTCCACCGTCAAAAGCAAGCTTGAACGTCTCTTCCGCCTTGATCTCCTGCGACGAGAAGCCGAGCATCACGTCGAGCTGCACGTTCTCGAGGACAAGCTTCAGATCGCGGTCGTGGTAGCCGATCGAATCGTAGGCAATCTCGAGCCCAAGCGTCACCCGTTCGCCGGCCGGGATACTTACCCGTTTGTACGCTTTCAGTTCGCGCTCCGGCTGCAGGACGCTGGCGTATTTCTTGCGGACGTATACCTGCACGACCTGATCGCCCGCGCGCTGTCCCGTATTCACCACGTCTGCCGTCACCGAGATGCCGTCCGCCGTTTGTTCGAACCGGATATTCTCCGCTTCGAAGCTCGTATAGCTCAAGCCGTAGCCGAACGGATACAGCGGCGCCAGATCCATCTCCAGGTATTTGCCGCGCCAGAACTGCTTGTGTCCGGTCGCAAGCTGCGCGTAATGCACCGGCAGTTGGCCGAGCGCTTTGGGCAGCGTAACCGAGAGTTTGCCGCCCGGGTTGTAAGCGCCGGTGAGCGTCTCCGCGATCGCTTCGGCTCCGCGCATCCCCGGTTTCCATGCTTCGAGGATCGCGTGCATCGACTGGCTCTCTTCGAGCAGTTCGAGCGGACGCGCGTTGCACAGCACCAGCACGACCGGACGGCCGGTTGCCCGCAGCGCACGAAGCAGCTTCTTCTGTTCGTGCGATAAGCAGATCTCTACGCGGTCCGTCGATTCCCCGCTGTCGTTCTCGCGTCCCATGCCGCTCGTGTCGCCGCAGACGGCGATGATGACGTCGGCGTCCCGCGCCGCCGCGACCGCTTCTTCGATCTGGTCGAAGTCGGCGTCGCCGTTATAGTCGGTCGTATCCTTGATGCCGGTCTTGTAGACCACTTCGGCGTTTGGCAGCGCGCTCTGCAAAGCTTCGTATACGGTCGGCATATCCGGATGGTACAGGTCTTCGTAACGGGTTTCTTTTTTCTTGAAAAAGAGCGTCCGGGCCAGTACTTCTTCTTCGGTCAGCCCTTCGGAGTGGTAGTACATGTCTTCGATATGGGCCGGATACGAATAATCGCTGGAGCCGAATTCCTTGACGTGGGCGAGCGGTCCGATCACGGCGACTCTGCGCAGGGAAGGATCCAGCGGCAGAATGCCGTCTTCGTTCTTCAGCAGCGTCATCGTGCGCAGCGCCATTTCTTTGGACAGTTCCACCATATCCGGCGTGCAGACGGACGAATCCACGGCGGTCTCATCCACGTAAGGACGGTCGAACAGACCCAGGCGGAATTTGAGATCCAGCACTTTGCGCACCGCCGAATCGACCAGCTCCTGATCCACTTCGCCTTTTTCCACCAATCCCCGCAGATATTTCTCGAACATGAAGTCCAGCTCGCATTCGATCCCCGCTTCCAGTGCAAGCCGCACGGCTTCTTCCTGGGTCTCGCAGTATTCCTGGAACGACTGGATCAGCTGGATTCCGTTGCCGTCCGAGACGGTCAAGCCTTCGAAGCCCAATCGGCCCTGGAGCATTTCGCGCAAAATAGGAGCCGACGCGTGCACCGGAACCTGGTCGATTTCGTGATACGCGGCCATGACCGACAGCGCGCCCGCATCGCGGATCGCCGCTTCGAACGGTACCGCGTATTCGTCCAGCAGCTCGCGGTCCGTCACATGCACGGGTCCGCAGTTGCGGCCGCCGTCGCTGATCCCCTGGGCCACAAAATGCTTGAGCGTCGCGATAATGCCCTGCGTCAGATCGTCCGACTGCAGCCCCTGCACGTAGGCCGTTCCGTATTGGCTGACCAGGTACGCATCTTCGCCGAACGATTCTTCGTAGCGGCCGTAGCGGTGGTCCCGGATCACATCCACCACCGGCCCGAGCGCCCAGCGTTCGCCGGTCGCGATCATCTCGCGGCGCATGGCATCGGCCATCCGGCGGATCGGTTCTTCGTCGAACATGGCGCCGGCTCCGATATTCTGCGGGAACAGCGTATGATTGCGGCTGAGTACGCCCGATGTCGCTTCGGTCATGAACAGCACCGGAATGCCGAGCCGCGTCTCTTCCACGAAATGTTTCTGGATCGTATTCATCACGCGGGCCATCTCTGCCGGCAGCAGGTCGGTCGCCCCGCCGATCCGGCTGATGTAGCCGCAACCGTGCGGGACATTCCGGTTCGTCAGTTCCGCGGAAAAAATAAAGTTCTGTACGTCGGAGATCATGCTGCCGGTTCTTGCGGAAGTGAGCTGGGCGATCTTCTCCTCCAGCGTCATCTGATCGATCAGATCGTTCAGGCGTTCTGCGGTCGGTCTGGATGCGTCTTTGTACGTCATTCGGTGGTGAGCCCCCTTTGGATAATAAGCCATAAGTCGACAAGAATGTAACCGCCTTCAATAACTGCGTCCATTATATAAACCCTTTTCGAAAAAAGCTACGCGCAAGCAAAAACCGCCTCCGGAAGAGGCGGCCCTGCGTCCAAGCTCCCGGTTAAGGCAGCGTAATATCGTCTTCGACTTCGAACGGCGTCAGGAAAGCATCTTCTTCAAGCAGCGGTGCGATCATGGCGGCCATCTCGCTGCGAGTGACCTTTTTGTTCGGGTTCAAGGTGCCGCTGCTTGTCGCTTCGATCAGACCCGCCGCATACGCGGCGCCCACATCGTCGAGCGCCCAAGTCGGGATATTGCCTACGCCGCCCAGTCCTTCGGGCAGCGGCTGCGATTCCAGATGCGCGGCGCGCGCCACCATCGCCGCGGCTTCGGCGCGGGTCACCGGCTGTTTCGCTCCGAAAATCTCGCCTTCCAGATACCCGTCAAAGATACCTGCCGCGGACAGGCCGCCGACATAACGAATCGCCCAATCGGGAATCGGATCCGTGAAATAGACGTCGAATACACTTCCGTTCGCGTTCATGGAGCGGCCGAGAATCACCGTGAAATCGGCGCGGCCGATTTCAGCCAGCGGACGGAACTTGCGGTCTTTGGACGGCTTGACGATCTTCTCGTTGTACAAGGTCAGGATCGCTTCCCGGTTCGGGTCTTTTACGATATCGTAGAACGGATCCGGGGCAGCGGGAACGGGAGGCTTGGCCGGTGTAACAACCGGTCCTGGGCCGGTCGAAGGCACCGGAGGCTTGGCTGGCGTACCGGGTTGGGCCGGTGTTCCGGGCTGCGTCGGTACCGGACCCGGAGTGCCAGGATCGGCCGGCGGTTCCGGATCTGCCGGCATCTCATCCTGCTCCGGCGTCCAATCGGCCGGTCGTTCGCCGATGAATTCCACCGGTTCTTCCGAAGCGCTATCCGGCGATTCCGGTCCGGCAGCAGGCGGCGTAGGTGTGCCGGTCTGCGGAGCCGGAGCGGCGGATGGAGCCGGCACGACAGCGGCCGGCGTTTGCGGGGCCGGCGACGAAGCGGGCGGAGCCGGCTGCGCGGGGTCAGGCGTTATCACGGTGCCGGATACCGAGGTTGTTTCCGCCTTGGCGGTTGGCAGGCTCAGCGAGGGGGCGAGCAGCAGTGCCGCTGCGGCGAGAAACAGAATACGTTTGCGTACCTTGCGGGTGGTCGATTGGTGCATGTTCGATTTCTCCTCCTTGTGCAGCCCGATTCGATCAACGGGCCGTTCAGACTATTGGATCAAGCGGCTGTCGATTGCGGGGCATACGCAGGGCCCAAATAGGACCTTGTCAACACTAAAGGTAAGGTTACGCTCCCCTGAGATTTCGTACTTGAATCGTGTACGAAGTCTCCGACGGAATCGCACCTAAAGCGTGTGCGTTTCAGGAAAACGTCAACCTCTGATTAAGAGTTGAAAGGGTACTAGGGTCGGCGCATTCGCGTACACTCCAGAAAGCCATCATTCCCTCTATTACCTTACAAAAAAATGCCTTGGGATGCAAAACAGGAAAGATCGCCCTTTCTTGTACAAAAGCAGCCAAGCAGGCATTCTGCCGCCGTGAAAATCGGTGGCCGGGTTTACAACCAAGCTCTTGTTTTACCCCGATTTTCGGACCAAACACGAACGACTCTCACCGAGAGCGCACCTGCTTCCGCCATTGCTTTAAACGATGCCGTAACGGATAATATTGAGAGGATTGTTTGCCGACACAAGGAGGAATTATTCATATGACACTAAAAAGCCGCTACGACTTCCATACGCAAATCGACCGATTGGAGAGTGCTTCGGAAAAGTGGGACGGCCGCGAAAAAATTTTCGGTGCGCCGAACGCTCTGCCGCTTTGGGTAGCCGACATGGATTTTGCCGCGCCCCAGGAAGTGCTGGATGCGCTGCATAAACGGGTAGATCACGGCATATTCGGTTATACGTTCCGCACGCCGGCGTATTTCGAATCCGTCGTGAATTGGATGCAAACCCGTCATGGATGGACGATCGAGTCCGAATGGATCACATTCACACCGGGCGTCGTTCCCGCGCTGGCGTTCGCCGTAGAAGCTTTCACCAAGCCGGGCGACAAGATCGTGATTCAGACACCCGTCTATCCGCCGTTCTACAATATCGTGCGCGAAAATGGACGCCAACTGATCACGAATCCGCTGAGCCTGTCGGAAACGGGCGATTATGCGATGGACTTCGACGATCTGGAGAGCAAACTGTCCGACGAAGTAAAAATGTTGATCCTGTGCAGCCCGCATAATCCGGTCGGCCGGATCTGGTCGCGGGAAGACCTGGAGAAGCTGGCGGAGATCTGCCTCAAGCACGATGTGCTGGTGGTGGCCGACGAGATCCATGCCGATCTGATTTTTGAACCGAAATCGCATATCCCGTTCGCTTCGGTATCCGAAGCTGCACGCGACAACTGTATCGTCTGTACCGCGCCGAGCAAGACGTTCAATCTGGCGGGATTGTCGGTGTCGAACATTATAATCCCGAACCCCAAACTTCGGACCGCGTACGAGCGTACGGTCGCCAAAATGCACGGCTTGGGATCGATCAGCACTCTCGGCGCAACCGCGACCGAGGCGGCTTACACGCACGGCGGCGAATGGCTCGACGAGCTGCTGGTCTATGTTCGCGGCAATATGGAATACGTACAGGCCCAGATCCAGGAGCATCTGCCCGAGCTGTCGGTTAAGCTGCCGGAAGCGACCTATCTGCTGTGGATCGACTTCCGCGGACTGAACCTGGACGCCAAAGAATTGATGCAGTTCCTGCTGCACGAAGCGGGCCTTGCCCTCAACGACGGCACGATGTTCGGCATCGAAGCCGCCGGCTTCATGCGCATGAACGTCGCCTGCTCGCGCTCGATCGTGGAACAGGCGATGGAGCAGTTGAAAACGGCAGTCGCGGAGCTTCGGAGCAAGAAGTAAGCTTTGCGCCGGAGTCCATGCAGCCCCGACGCAGATTCGCAGTAAAAAAGCCTTCCCGAATGATCGGGAAGGCTTCTTCTGCATAGAGGCGGTCAGCTTGATCGACGTTCTGCTTGTCGTGTTGGCCAAGCGGAACGATTATCCGGTTATTCGGATTCATACGAATAGTCCGAAGCGTTAAGCGTGCCTTTTTTGACCTGGATAAAATAGGATACCTCTTCTGTTCCGAAGTAAACGTTAAGCTGCCCTTCCGTATAGATCCTCGAGGACGTAACGGAGAAGCGGCCTGTCCCATCGGTTTGAACCGGGATCTTCTCGAGTTCACCGAGGCTCTGTCCTTCTTCGCTGCGCTCGTCTACCTGAATGTCCAGCTGCCGGTTCGCCTGATCGCGGAACTGTCCTTCCATCCGCAGCGTCCCGTCCGCCCGGAATTCGGCAATCAGCGTCTTCTCGCCGAGTTCCGGCTTCGTATACACTTCCGGGAACAGCTCTCCCGGCAGCTTCTCCTCCGGCGTGAGCGATGACGGCGCGCCCGTCAGCTGCTTCATTCCCGACTGCAGCTTCATCAGAATAGCGGCCGCCTGCGCCCGGGTGACGATAAGATCGGAGCCGAAGCTCCAGCTCTGATTGCCCGACGTTCCGCGCATGTAATCCCGGATCAGCACATAGTCCACCGCATCGGAAAAATCGAAGTTCACTCCGTCTGCCGAAGCGATCAATCCGGCTGCACGGTAGCGATTGATCGGCTGGTCGCGGAATTCCTTTTTGCCGGGACGCGTACTAAACAGCAGCAGCCCGCGGTCCTTCGCTACCTGATAAGCGCCCTCTGCCCAGTACCTCTTCTTCTTGGAAGCATAGGCTTCATCGTCCACTCTATAGGTGCGCAGCAGCATAGTAAGGAACTGCGCTTCGGTAACGGGGTCGCCTGGGCGGAAATTCCCGTTTGCGTCCGGCGCGGCAATGCCTCTGCGCAGCGCCCACTCAATCGCTTCCCGGTCGGAGTGCCCGGCAATGTCTTTGACTTTAGCGGGATCGACGGACGGGTAATTTTTGCTTTTGAGCGGCTCGAATACTTTGACCGGCACGGTTGTGCGCACCGATCCCGAGCCTACTGTCACCTTGTAGCTGCCGGGTTTGAGCGCTTCGAGCACGCCGTCTGCGGAGACTCTCAGCCCGGCGGGCGAACTGCTGGAATAGGCAGGGGACGTGTTCGGCGAACCGGACGTTCCATCGGTATACCGCGCCGTAATCTGCAGAGGCAGCTTGGCTCCCGGATTCAGCACCAGCTCGTCGTACTGGGCAGACAGCCTTTTGAGGGTCCGTCCTTTTCCGGTCGTGAACGACCAGATTCTGTTTCGGGGCTGCGATTCGCCTTTCACCGTATAATCGAGCTTTACGGAGTAGAGGCTGTATCCGTCCAGAATCTCCTTCGGATACAGGTATAGCGTGTCGTACTGAAGTTCGCTGTAAAAAGGAACTTCTTGTCCCTTGGAATCCGTGATCGCCGCATGGAACGACTCGATATCCCGACCGGACGAAGCCGAGATGATGCCGCCGGAATATTCAACTCCAAAAAGATCGAGCGGATTCGGGTTCTCGAATCCATAAAAACCGATATCGGCATCGGTCATCTTGTCATAAGGGTATACGTTCACTGCCGGATCGAGCTGCGCGTAGTCCAAAAAACCGGGGTTCATCACCGCCGTGCCTTCCTGCAGCCCGATTCCGACCCACTTGTACCTGCCGTCCAAAATAATCTTGCGATGATAGGCGGTGCTCAGCCAAGCGTCGATCGCTTCCCGTGTTGTCGCTTTGTTGTAAGACATCACTTCGCCGATCCCAAGCGACCTTGTATCCGACCAACCGGCCGTCTGGGCGCGCTCCTTGGGCGAACTCCCCGTGAAGCCCTCTGTTCCCTGCGTCTCGTTATGAGCCGACAAGCCTTCAAAATGATGCCGATTGTAGTAGGCGGCGTGCGACTGCGACGCCTGGGTCAGTCTCGGCTCCAATTCCAACGGGCCTACGCCCACTTTTGCCCGAATCCCGTTCAGGTAAGCCAATCCGTCCAGTTGATCTTGGGTGTAGCTCCCCTGCTGGACTTCGGCGGCCGATACCGGCTGGACCGGATACGCCGGCATGCCGGCTGTTCCTACGATCAGAGCCGCTAATACAGCCGCTGCCCATTTCCGGCCGATCATCCCCCGATGACCGGTCCGTTCTTTCGTGTTGTCCCCATTTGCGTTCATCGTGGCACTCCCTTGTCAGGTCTTTGCCTGTGTTTCTTGCTCACTTTCTTGCAGCTTCAAGAAATTCTCCCTGTCCCCATATTTCTCCTGCTTTGCGCCTAACAAAAAAGCTCCGGGCGCCTTGTCTGCCCGAAGCTTTCTTCCTAATTCTCACACGCCCGATAAAGCGCCCGCTCCGCGTTTGCGCCGCACATTCTTCATCACGAACCGGCTCTCCGGCAGCGCCGGCATCCGTGACAGGCTGAGGCCCAGATCCTGCTCCGGAACTTCATACTCCAGCCGGTTCGCGAGGAATTCCAGACTCACCGCCATGGCGTCGATCGTCAGCCACTCGCCCGCGCAGCGGTGCCCGCCCCGGTGGTCGCCTCCGCCCTGCGGAATCAGATCGAACGGGCTGCCGCCCCAATGTTCGAAGCGTTCCGGCTTGAACGTATCCGGCTCCTCCCACAGCTTGGGATCATGCGTGGTGCCGTAGATGTCGAGCAGCACCATCGTGCCTTCCTCGAACTCGTGGCCCTGCCATGTAAAGTCATGAATGACGGAAGCGCCGAGGAACGGCGTAAACGGATAATACCGCCGCGTTTCCTGCACGAACCACTGCCGGTACTTCCCTTCGTCCGCGGCAAGCTTGGCCCGGTATTCCGGATGTTCGTGCAGCGCAATCGCGCTGAACACGACGTAGCGTCCGATCGCCACGATCGGCCGAACGATGTTAAGCAGCTCGATCGCCGCCATGCGGGCGTCCAGTTCGCGATCCTGCAGATCGCGGTGGAATGCCATCGCATAAGCGGCCGTGTCTTCCGGAGCTTTCACCTCGCCGGCGCGCAGGTCAAGAATGTAGCCTTCGAGCCAGTCTTCGGTCCGTCTGCGCGCCCGGCGTCCGGCCGCATGGCGGGGACCGACCGCTCCGAACGCTTCCACCATATCGCCCATATCGTTGGCCCTCTGCCGTGCCGTCTTTTCTTCGACCGGAACGCCGGCCCAGCGGCAGGCCGCGCGATGCAGCAGTTCCTGCGACTCGCCGAACAGTTCGAGTTCTTCGAGCTGTGCCCATCTGTCGGCTGCCGCTTCCCACTCTTCCGCCAACAGCTCCATGAAGACGTCCAAGCGCTCGCGCGACATCAACGACATGAACAGCATCTTGCGGTGGCGGTGCGCGTCGCCGTCCAGCGTCTGGATCGCGTTTTCGCCGAACAACGATTTCTGAATCCGTTTCGGGATGGCACCGGAACGCTGGAATTTGGAGGTGTCATAGAATAATTCGGCCGCTTCCTTGCCTCCGATACAGATCGCTTTTTGCCCAAGCAGCCGGGTCTGGAAAATATCCGAGTCCATTTCCCGGCGCCGTTTGAAAATAAAGTCGTATCCGTCTTTGAGCAGAGCGAGGCTGTTATCCAGCGTATGCTCCTGCGGGGTAGGTTCATTTTCCGCCATATTCGTCAATTCCTCCTTCGTTTGTCGCCTTTTCACGCTAATCATTACCTCATCCCCCGAAAAAGAAAACGCAAAACATACAAATCCGGCCCAATTGATGTGAACCAAAACGCTGCTGCGGACGATAACATAGTTAGCTGAAATTCCGGCGCCTTCGCCGCTTTTATGATTTTTTACATTCACCGAGAAAGAAGGGAAGAACCGTTATGCCGACCAAATTCGAAAGACACTCCTCCACGCTTATTTTCTACACGCTTGAATCGCTGCTGATCTCCTTGTACCCGATCTTCGTGATTCTCTGGCTGACCGGCCTCGTTTCCCTCACCAGCATGCTTACCGTCCTCGGGATCAACGTCCTGCTGATGATCGGCTACTATGCTCTCTACAAAGGTACGGCAGGACGGGAATGGGGAAAATACGCGCTGGTCATCGGCTGTTTCGTTGTAGGCAATGTCTTGTTCCTGTTTATTCCGAGCGGGGTCATCTGGGCAGCCCTGTTTATCTATGTGACCTTGTCGCTCGTCTATCTCTCCAAACCGGTTATCGTGCTGGCCACGATTGTCGGAGTACTCTCTCTGACATTCCAGCTGTTCGTTAACGCTTATGTCCCGACTTACGGCGCGCTCGATTATGCGGTCATGTATATCGTCATGTTCATGGTCGGCGCCTGCAGCTACGCGGTGTGCGTACTCGGCCGCAATATGCTGGAAGAATCGGCCCAGCAGCAGCGGATGATCGAAGATCTGCTCGGCGAAGTGGATCGTTCCTCGAACGAATTGAAAAGCTTTGGCGAGTCGGTGGCATCGGGAGCGGGCGAGACGAGCCGGATCGCCGAAGAAGCCGCGGGCAGCTTCGCCGAAATCTCCAAAGGCATCGAAATCCAGGCCGAGAATATCCAGGAGATCAATGAAGCGATGATCCAGTCGGGCGACAATATCGCGCGAATCCGCCGGGAAACGGACGAAATGAATGAATTGTCGCTCAGTACGACCCGACTGACCGAAGAAGGCAGCCTCAAAGCCCACGAACTTCGGGGCGATATGTCGCGTGTACGCGGCAGCATGAGCGAGACGGCGTCGCAGGTCGGTCTGCTGAACCGCTACGCCGAAGAAGCCCAGGCGATCCTGACCGCTATCACGGAAATCGCCAACCAGACCAATCTTTTGTCGCTGAATGCGAGTATCGAAGCGGCGCGCGCAGGCGAGCAGGGACGGGGTTTCGCGGTAGTGGCCGGCGAAATCCGCAGTCTGTCGGGCAACGTGCAGACCTCGGCTGCCGATATTGCCGGACTGCTGCAGCAGATCCGCAGCCAGACGGGCATCGTAGCCGATTCTGTCCGACTGAACGAATCGACGATCGAAGAACTGGAAAGCCGGACGTACGAGACAGGCGAGCTGTTCGAACGGATCACGCAGGACGCGGCGAATGTGCTGTCCAAATCGGCCGAAATCAGCGGCAATATCGACAGTCTGCAAGAATTCAACGGAGGTATTGCCGGCCAGGTCTCCGACTTCTCGGCGATCAGCGAGCAGACATCCGCCTCGGTGGAACTTGCCGCAAGCGGCGTGTATCGCCAGCGCGATTCCGTCCGGCAGATCTCCGACAGCGTGACGCAGCTCGACAGCATGATCGAAGCGCTGCGCGACCTGACCCGTCTGGGCGGCGGAGAAGAATCCAAGGTTGTTTAATCCTGAAATCTCCTTAAAAAAGCGGCAAGGACGCCTCAGCGTTCCTGCCGCTTTTTGTTGTACCTTTTTGCCGCCTGCGGGGCTTTGCCTACCCCGCGGCGGAATGTTACTCCACTGCCACTCTCACTGCTGCGCTTACTTTTCTTCGACTTTCGCCAGATCCGCCAGCCGGATATCCCGAATATCGTTGACGATCAAGTCGGCGCGCGACAGGTCCTGGTTGCCGGAATTCGGATTCACGAATCCGATACAGTGCATACCGGCCGCTTTGGCGGCGGCGATGCCGTGCCGGGCATCTTCCAGCACGACGCAGCGCGACGGATCGGCGCCGAGCAGTTCGGCCGCGTGCAGATAGACGTCCGGCGACGGCTTGCCCCGGGGCACTTCTTCGCTGCTGACGACAAAATCGAACTCGCCCTGCAGTCCGAACTTCTCCAGCACCGCTTCAATGAACACACGGGGAGAAGAAGACGCGATCGCACGCGGGATGCCGCCGCTCTGAAGTTCGGCGATCAGTTCCCGAATCCCTTCGATCGGCTGCATCTGCGCGGCTTTCAGCACATCGATCTTGATCCCCAGCTGGTATTCGATAATTTCTTCCACCGTCTGGCTCATCCCGTATTCGCCGCGCAGGATAGACCAGAATTCGGGATTGGTCATCCCGACGTATCCTTCCAGCTGCTCCTGCGTAATCGAATACCCGTAATACTCCAGTACCTGCCGGTCTACGTCAAAATGCAGCGGTTCGCTGTCGATAATGACGCCGTCCATGTCGAAAATAAACGCTTCGATCATCCTTCTTCGCCTCCTCGTCTCATCTCTTCCTTTCCACCTTAACCGGGGATTCCCCTTTTCGCAAATTCTTCATCGTTTCGACAATTGCCCTGGGTCCATATAGTACGTATAATATTTCACATGGGTAAGCATTTTGAAAATGGGTTATTTAAATTTGAAATCCGATCGGGAAGGACTTGAAACCCTTATGAGATTTTCTATCGGGATGCGGAATATCAAAACGGCCGTTGCCGTGCTTCTCTGCGTACTGATTTCTTTTGCCCTCAAACTCGAATATCCTTTCTATGCGGCGATCGCCACCGTCATTGCCATGGAAAGTTCGATCACAAGCTCCTATACGGCAGGCAAAAACCGTACGATGGGCACGCTGGTCGGTGCCGCTTTCGGGGGCTTGTTCGCTTTTATCGAGCCGCATAACGCCTATCTGTCAGCCCTTGGCATCATCTGCGTCATCGCCGTCTGCAACCTGCTGAAATGGAACAAATCCGTCTCGATTGCCTGCATCGTGTTCCTGGCGATCATGCTGAATCTGCGCGTCGGAGAACCGGCTTTCGCCTACGCGCTGCACCGGGTGCTCGATACGCTGCTCGGGATCGGCGTCGCGGTTCTGGTCAACTATTTCCTGATTCCGCCCAAACACGACCGCAATCTGGAAAGATCCCGCCTGGCGGTGCGCCGGCATCTGAGTACCCTTGCGCATCAGCTGCTGCGGCAGGGCGGAGGCGTGCATATCAGTCCGCTCAAAAAAGACCTGGCCGAGCTGCAAAAATTTTGCGACACCTACAAAGAAGAATTCGATCTGGTCCAAAACAAAAATCACAATCTGGTCTCGCGTATCGAACAGGAACTGGACGTTTATCGCAATACGTATTCCCATATGCGTATGATCCGGCTGCTGACCGATGACGATCCGGAAGGCGTGGCGAGTCTTGGAACAAGCCTGCTGCAGACCTCGAACCAGAAAGCCGACAGCGCTTTGTCCGCAGAGTCGCAGGCGGTTATCTACCGCTACCACGTCGCGTGTATTCTCGGCGAGCTTCAGACTCTGGGACTGGTCGTGCCGACGGATATCGCCTATCCGTTCGAAGCGCCCTCCGCTGCGGAAGCTCCGGCAGCCGCAGCCGCCGAATCGCCAAGCGGGCTTCCGGGCGACAATACGCAGCCCGAACGGCCTTATTCGGCAGCGGGCCGCTCCTGACACCGGCACGTTCGCTGCTTCATGCTGGGCGGCCTGTCCTTACCTTTCAACTGCAAAAAGCGTTCCGGGAATCGATCCCCGGAACGCTTTTTTTGTTCATGCTGATGTGCGTTTGATACTTTATTTTATGCGCCGGATCCTCTACCGACCTGTTCCAGCTTACCGGTACTGCCGCATAAACCGCTCCATCAGATACGTAAACGGTTCGTTATAATAGCTCGGGAAATACATGTCGCTGCCGTGGGTACCAAACGGCATCTCGACCAGGGCGACCTTGTCGCTGCCCACTTCCCGGTAAGCCTGGGCGAAATCGCGGGCTACCTGCACGCCGACGATCCCGTCGTTTACACCCTGGTAGATCAGCGCTGGAGGACTCTTCGCTGTCACGAGCAGAGACGGATCGGACAAGCCGTCCGCTCCTCCAATGCCCAAATCTTTCGCCAGTCCGTTCGCCGGATAATACGGAATGATGCCTTTGACCGTCATGCCGGGATCGAACAGAGCTTTGAATTCCGGATTGGCCGGAGCGAGGCCTGCCGCAGCCGCGAGCTGTCCGCCGGCCGAACCTCCGGAGAAGAACACGGACTTGGTATTGGCTCCGTATTCGTCCGCATGCTCCACCATATAAGTCGTGAACAGACCGATATGCCGCACCATGTCGCCGATATCGAAATCGCCGACCACCTGTTCGGGCACGACCGCCGATTCCACGAATTTCTTCGTATTGCTCAGACCGTACTGCACGTCGAAGACGACATAACCGCGCGAGGCGAAGTATTTATTCATCTGCGCGTAGTTGCCGGCCCCTTTATCTCCGATCGTCCAACCGCCGCCGTGGATACGGATCAGCACGGAGTTTTGCCCCGGCAGATTCTTCGCATCGGCCGGCGGCATATACACGTCAAAAGCCAGCTTTCTTCCGGCGTCTTTGCCTTCGGTTCCTTCATAATAGACAATGTCCGTCTTCACCCGGTAATCACCTGTTCGGGCGCCATAGAAATAATCCGGCAGCAAAAACGCACTGCGCATCATTCCGTCGTCTTCCATCTTCGTCGGATCTTCGCCGAAAGCCTGGGTGTAGGCTTCCTGTCCTTCGTTGACGATTTTGGGCGCGGAAGCGAGCGGAAGCGCACAGACGAGCAGAATCAGCAGTCCTGTCAGACGCACCACGCCCCGAAAAGTCGAACGCCAGAATCCTTTTTTGCTTCCGTACATCTTGACCAGCAGCGCCGCCGCTCCCAGGAACATCAATCCGAAGAACAGGGCATACTCCGGCAGAATGACTTCCAGCAGGCCCGGGTCGACGCCGCCCAACAAAATGGCGCACAAATACAGGCCAAGCCCCAGATTAAGCAGGAACCAAACGGTCAGCAGGCCTTTGAGAATACGGCGCAGACGTCCGCCTCCTCCGCCGGTTCCGTAAGGCGAATAGCCGCGCGTACGACCGTCTTCCTTTTCCAGAGTTCCGCTTTGCAGACGCAGGAAAGCGATGACGGCTCCGTAAGCGAACAGCGCCAGCACAATAATGAACGATACGATGCTGCGCGAATCCGGATCGCCAAGCGACGACGAAGATATCGTGTTCCATACCGGCACAGCCGCAAGTCCAAGCACGTGCAGCGCCAGATAGCCGTATTCCCAACCTCTATGTACGCCCCGACCCATTGCAATATGCAGATTCCCTAGCAGGGTCAGCAGCAGCAGAACTCCGTACAGATTCCATCCGCTTCCGGGAGCGTCGACAAACCCATAGACCCCTCCAAGCAGCAGCGATGCCACATTGCAGGCCAGCAGCAGAGCCGTGCCGGCCGTTCGAAGCCGGAACCGGCTCCGGCCTCTTCCGTATCCCATTTTGAATCCTCTCCTCTTGTATATTCTCTTTCGTATCCTATTATTCTTAAGAGAATTTGTCGAATCCATTCGAAGAGTATTAGGAAATCGTTCTGTGTTTCTGTTCATTTCTCCCACTCAAACACCGATAAGATTAAAAACGGATTGCATATTCAACAAAACCTAGTATAATACTCGGTAATAGAAATCAAAGGAGCTGACTTTCTCAATGTCGATAGACGATTATCTGGATCTGTACAATTACGCCGGTTCGCTTGGTGATAAGCAGTGGCAGGCGTCCCTGGCCGCTTCCCTGAGCGAAAAGCTCGCCGTCCCTCCCGCGTCCGAGGAAGAACTCGCTTTGGCTGCGCTGTGGGAACGTTTTGATCGGATCAACGAAGAACTGAAGACTCTGTTTGTCGGCATGCGCGCCTGCTCCGTTCAAGCGGATCGGCTGCAGGAGCAGGTCTGGGCTCTCAAAACCGAACGCATCATCATCTCGCAGCGTATCCGTTCCCGTCATGTGCGGGTGTAGCCGCTGTCGATGTCCACGTCGTTCCAGCGGGAAAAGGCGGGCAGTTGAAGGCATGTACGAACATGCCTTCAACTGCCCGCCTTTTCTGTGATCCGTTCTTCCCTAAGCCGGCTTCGGAAATCTTACTTGGACATTTCCATTTCTTTGCGCATCATGGACATGCACGAAGTCATCATCTCGTCGCACTCCTGCATTTTTCTCATCATCATGTCCATATCCATACCCATGTCTTTCATGTTCATGCCTTCCATGCCGGACATTTTCTCCATACACATCTTCATCGTGTTCATCTTGCTCGTCATTTCGTCCATGCACATCATCATCATCATTTCCATCGCCATCTTTTCCATCGTTTCGTCCTCCTCGGTGTATGTTTCATTTAATCGTTCGTACCCAATCTGTAGTTACATACCCTGCCTACTTGCACGGCAAACCGAATTTCAAGGACATCAAAGACTTTCATCGCTTTTCGAAAAAATCCTATAAATGGTAATACCTCAAGTTATCGGATAGGGATTCGATCTTATGGACTGCCGCTTTGCGCGCTTCGTAAACCCAGGATCAAAATTATTTTCCGATCGTAAATCTTGCCTGCTTCCCCTCTTGCCGGAGCTTCGATAATGGTATGATCCGTCTAAGAAGACTTCCGACTCTGTATCGAAAAGGGGATTGCCATGTCTCAGCTCGCCGCTTCCAAACCGCCCCGCCGCACCCGCAAACGCGGAGCCGGCACGGGGCTGTTCCTGTCGCTTCCGGTTTTGTCCTGGGCGCTGTACGATTTTGCGAACACGATTTTCTCCTCCAATATCGTCACGATCTTTTTCCCGCTGTATTTGCAGCAGGTGCTCGGTGGAGACGCACGCATGGATCAGATCGCAAGCACGTTTATCAGCTACGCCAACGCCGCGGCAGGCCTGCTGCTCGTCATCTTCACTCCGCTGCTCGGCGTCTGGATGGACCGGACCGGCCGCAAAAAGGCGTTTCTCGTTCCGTTTGCGCTCGCCGCGATTGCCTGCACGTTCTTGATGGGCTTTGCCGCGTATACGGACAGTCCGTCGTCGCTGCTCGGCCTGCCGCTGTCGATCGTGATCGTCCTGATCTTTTTTACGGCCGCCAAATTCTTCTACAATTCCAGTCAGCTGTTCTACGATAATATGCTGCCCGATATCGCGACCGGTTCGCAGGTGCCGCTGATCTCCGGATTCGGCGTCGCGGTCGGTTATATCGGCACGCTGATGGGCCTCGTCGTCTATCTGATCGTGGGCAGCGGGGATTACCCGCTCGCGTTCGTCCTCACCGCCGCGCTGTTCCTGCTCTTCTCGCTGCCGATCATGCTTCTCTACAAAGAAAAAGCTCCGGTGCCCGCTCCTTCGGCGGCAGGAACGAAGAAGTCCTTTTTCAGCGGCTACCGGGACATTTACGAGACGTTCAAGGAAGCCAAGCAGCACCGGGCCGTCTTCACGTTCATGATCGCCTACTTCTTTTTCAACGACGCTGTCGCGACCGCGATCGCCATGATGAGCATCTACGCTACGGCCGTCATGGGCTTCAGTGCCGGGCAGTTCATCCTGCTGTACCTGGTGGCGACGGTCTGGGCGATCATCGGCTCGTATACGTTCGGCTTGATCACCCGGCGGATCGGCGGCAAAAAGTCGTCCGGACTCGTAGCGCTCGTCTTGATTCTTGCGCTGATTCTGGCCGCCGCCGCGTTCTCCGATGCCGTCTTCTGGGCTGCGGCCTGCCTGTACGGCGTTGCGATGGGCTCGCTCTGGGTCACGTCGCGCACGATGATCGTCGAACTGTCTCCCCAAGACAAAAGAGGCCAGTTCTTCGGACTGTTCGCTTTCTCCGGCAAACTGTCTTCCGTACTGGGGCCGCTCGTCTACGGTTCCGTGACCTGGGCCCTCTCCGGTTACGGTACGCTGGCGAGCCGGGCCGCGCTGCTGTCACTCGTCGTCATGGCCGTCATCGGATTGATCGTGCTGCTGCGGGTGCCGTACACGAAACCTTCGGAAGAAGCGGAAGCGTAACGGTTCGGCGGACGAAAAACCGGATTGCCCTCACTTGAAGCTTCGTCTGCCGAACCTGCTTCTGCGTCAATCGTTTCCCGTATTCGAAAAAGCCGAAATCCGCTCCGATCCGCTGCGGATTTCGGCTTTTTCGCGTCTCTTTTGCCCGAATCCGATTGAATATGTACCCGAAGGGTATTTTATACGTGGACGAACCGATGTCGGCACCTGCGTGCGGCACGGATTTTGTTAAAAGAATAAAGTTTGTTATAATAAGTAACTGTATAGCGGTTCCGCTGTCTGCGGAATACGCCGAATAGACGACGAGGAGGAATTTGAAATGACGACGAGTTTGACTGCAAAAGTAAAACTGAACAACGGCGTGGAAATGCCTTGGTTCGGTCTGGGTGTATGGCAGGTCCAAGACGGCGAGGAAGCTAAGGATTCCGTCAAAGCGGCCATCAAAGCCGGTTATATCGGCATTGATACCGCGGCGGCTTACAAGAACGAGAAAAGCGTAGGCGAAGCGATCCGGGAGTCCGGCGCCAACCGCGACGATCTGTTTATCACGTCCAAAGTGTGGAACGGCGACCAAGGCTACGACGAGACGCTGGCCGCTTTTGACGCCACGATGGAGAAGCTGGGACTCGATGTTCTCGATCTCTATCTGATCCACTGGCCGGTACAAGGCAAATACAAAGACACTTGGCGCGCGATGGAAAAGCTGTACAAAGACGGACGGATCCGTTCGATCGGCGTCAGCAACTTCCAGCCGCATCATCTGGACGATCTGCTCGCGGACGCGGAAGTCGTGCCTGCGGTCAATCAGGTGGAATTCCATCCGCTGCTGACCCAGAACGAACTGCTGAACTACTGCGCGCAAAAAGGCATTCAGGTCGAAGCCTGGTCCCCGCTCGCACGCGGTCTGCTGTTCGACAACGAAGTCGTGACCGGCCTCGGCGACAAATACGGCAAATCCCCGGCGCAGATCCTGCTCCGCTGGGTACTCGACAAAGGCGTGGTCGTACTGACCCGCTCCGTCAAAGAAAGCCGCATCATCGAGAACGCGGATCTGTTCGACTTCACGCTGACGCCGGAAGATGTGACCGCGCTTGAAGCACTGAACAAGAACCAGCGTACCGGCCCGGATCCGGACAACTTCGACTTCTGATTCGGATCCCGTGAACGGACCTCAATTCTCAAGCGAAATGCAAAAGCCGTCTTCCATCGGGAGACGGCTTTTTGTAAACGGGGTTGTTTCCCTGAAACTCGATTCATTAAAAATACGGGAGGGATATCCATGTCCACATTAACCAAAGCGATCGCGATCGCCGCCCGATGCCACGAAGGACAAACCGACAAAGGCGGCCGGCCTTACGTGTTCCATCCGCTGCGGCTGATGCTCAAAGCGCTCACCGAAGAAGAACAGATCGTCGCTGTGCTGCACGATACAATCGAGGACAGCGACCTGACGCTTGCCGACCTGCGCAGCGAAGGCTTCTCCGACGAGATCGTCGAAGCGGTCGACCGCCTGTCGCGGCGGGAAGAAGAGAACTATCACGAATTCATTCTTCGGATCAAAGAAAACCGTCTGGCTTCAAGGGTCAAGATCCTCGATCTGCAGGACAATATGGATCTGACCCGGATCAAGAAGCCTTCGGAAAAAGATCAAAAGCGGCTGGAAAAATACAGCAAAGCGCTGGATACCCTGCTGTCGCACGATTTGTGAGAGGCCGAACAGAAAATGGACCGAAGGCCCGGATTCGCCTGCGGCAGAACGAACCCATCGACCTGCCCGGCATCACGGGCAGATCCGCATCGCAGACAATAAAAAGCCCCAAGAACTTCAGCGCAGTCGCGAAGTTCTTGGGGCTTTGACCCTGTTCAGGCCGACTTGGACCGCGACGACGCGAACCAAACAGCCAACAAGCAGCAGCCGAAGAGTAAATCCCAGGCCGTCATCGTATACACGGAGAGGCGTTCGAATACGGCGGGATAGCCAAGCACTCGGGTGACCATGATCGCGAGCGCCGCAATCCCGAAACTGCCCAATCCGATGCCGATCCCGCTTAAGCGAGGGACGAAGCGGACCAGACGGTCCGACAATCGCAGGACAGCCCCGTCTTCCCGGGCACCGACGCGGCGCCCGATCGACAAGCCGGCCCCGATCAACGCCAGGTTGCCGCCCAGAATCGCCATGCCGGCCCCAACGACGTGCGGGCTTACGCCCGAATAAGATTCGCCCGGAAAATAACCGACCATCCCGTTGCCGATGCCGTGGACGAGGGCTGCCGCGCAGGCGAATCTTTTCATTTTGCCGTCGAGCAGCGGCAGCACCAGCAAACAGCCCAGTGCGAACAGCAAGCCGTGGGCCTGAAATCCGAAGTTCATGACGGCCGCCAGCGGCGAAAGCACCTCGCGGCCGTCAATGGTGAGCGACCTTGCCACGCCCAGGTCGCTGATATAGTTGTACGCATAGAAGTAAGGCGGATTCTGCCAAGCGGCGGCCGAGACCGCTTCCGTCACGACATAGACGAGCGCGGCCAGAATGAACGCAGCGCCGCCTGCCGCAATCCGGCCCAAATGCCGATGATCCCTTGGTTTCCCCTGCTGCATAATGGGTTTGATTCCTCCGCTTCGGTCGAATCGATCCTAGGAGGCGGGGCGGCCTCCGAAACATTCAACGCCGCTGCCCGCCTGCTCTCTTCGCTTATTACCCGTATATTCGCCGAATGACCTCCTCGAATTCCGGCTCCCTCATCTCTACATCGTCGATCTCTCCCCAGCTTCCCAGCTCTCGCAGCACATCCATGGTCCGCGTCTCCTGCCGGTTCACCTCGACCGTCAGCGTGTGCTCGCCGCGCGCTACGATGCGCAGCGGCAGCAGCGTCCCGCCGACGGTCCCGAGAGCCGCGGATTGCGCCGCTCCCTGCCGCTCTCCGGGAACGGTGCAGCCGTCCCGATACGTCACTTTGATCTCTGTGGGCAGTCCAATCTCCCGCCGCAGGCCTTCCACCGTTCCGTCATAGGTCAGGCGTCCTCCCCCGATCACCATCACCCGGCGGCACAGCTGCTCGATATCGTCCATATCGTGCGTGGTGAGCAGGATCGTTTTGCCGAATTCTTCATTCAGCGTTTTCAAAAATCCCCGGATATTCCGCTTGGCATTCACATCCAGCCCGATCGTCGGTTCGTCCAGAAACAACAGCTCCGGATCATGCAGCATCGCCGCCGCGATATCTGCCCGCATTCGCTGCCCGAGCGACAGCTTGCGCACCGGCGTATCCCAGAACTCGTTCAAATCCAGCAGCTTCGCAAACTGATCCAGCCGCCTGTCCTTATCCGCGTCGCTCACTCCGTACATCCGGGCGAGAATATCATACGAATCCTTGACCGGCAGATCCCACCACAACTGGCTTCGCTGACCGAATACGACGCCGATTCCCGATGCGCAGCGCGCCCGTTCGGCATGGGGATCGATACCCGCCAGTTTGACTTGTCCCGCAGACGGATGCAGAATACCGGCCAGCATCTTGATGGTCGTCGACTTGCCGGCCCCGTTGGGGCCGATATAACCGACGAATTCTCCTTTTTCCACCGTAAAGCCGATATCTTTCACCGCTTCTTTGATCCGGTACTCCCTGGCAAAAAGCGAGCGTACGCCGGCGAAGCGCCCCTGCGCCACGACCGGCGTTTTGAACTGTTTGCACAATCCGAAAGCTTCGATCGCCGCATCCGAATGACTGGCTGAATTTTGCATACTCCGTCCCGCTCCTTTTACGAATCGTTTCGATGACCACACCGCTTCTTTTCAGCTTCCCGTACTCTGATACCTGCTGATCCCGAACGTCCAGAATCTCAGGGCAAACAGCAGCACCAGACAAGCGGCAGCGGCCAGCAGCGGAAATACCCAGATTCCGAGCTCGCCCCGCAGAATGTACAGCGCCGGCAGATAATTGACGAGCCCGACCGGAATCGCCGTCAGCAGCAGGCCGCCCATCCAGTCCGGATACAGCGTGAGCGGATAACGGGCCGCCGTCTGCGCCGCGTCTTCGGTCATATTTTGCAGCATCGAGATCCGCGTCGTCCAGAACCCGCATGT
This sequence comes from Saccharibacillus qingshengii, assembly GCF_013185195.1. Lineage (GTDB taxonomy): Bacteria > Bacillota > Bacilli > Paenibacillales > Paenibacillaceae > Saccharibacillus > Saccharibacillus qingshengii. The sequence continues at coordinate 1,506 of NZ_JAAZWC010000035.1, read as the reverse complement.
CGCCGTGGCCAGGCCGATCGCGAACAGCACCACCGCTCCGGTCAACACGGCAAAAACCGTCTGCGGAATCGCCCACCACGTCACCTGGCCGCTGCCCAGCATCGCGCCCAGCGCCCAGATCATAATCGCTCCGCCCTGGATCACTTCCCCGAACATCACCCGGAAACTGCGGGGCATCAGCGTCAGCAGCACGGGCAGGGGCTTGGTCAGCAGCTGATCCAGCTCGCCTTCGACCAGATAGCGCTCCAGATGATGCACCTCGTCCCCGAAAGTGCGATAAATCGTTTTGGAAAAAGTCATCACGGCAAACAAATACCCGACTTCGTGTACGCTCCAGCCCTGGACCGAACCGAACTTCGCCAGCACGATTGCCACCATGAGGAATTCGGACAGCTGGATCAGCGCCGCCAGGATCGTTCCCAACGCAAAATTGAACCGGTACTGCATCCGGCTGCGGATACTGGTGCGGATCAGCAGGAGGTACAGCTTTATGTAACTTCGGACCGCCCGTAGTCGACTTGTCCGATCATTCGCAATCTCCGTCATCCTCCCTGCACCTCCACCTTATGCCGAAGCAGACGCGTAGCGAGCAGACACAGCAAAGTCAGCACCGCGCACCAGGCCAGCGTGCCGAGCAGCAGGACGGGTTCCCCTTTGCCCAGGTACAGCTGTGTCGGAGCATAGAGCATAAACGGATACGGAGACGCCCACGCGATATGCTGCAGCCAGAGCGGCAGCCATTGCAGCGGGATAAAAAAACCGGCCAGCAGATTCATCATCGCCTGATTGCCCCAGTAGAGCCAGGAGGATTCCGTCGTCCACAGGGAGCTGATCCCGATCAGATAATTCAGACAAAGCGACACATACGCCGCTCCCGCCAGCGCAAGCAGCGCGACCGGCAGCGTCCTCCCGTTCTCCGCCGGAGTCAGGCCAAGCGCCAGCAGCATGATGAGGTAGACAGGGATCGATTTGTACAGAAACTGATACGCGATCTGCCCCGCTTCCTTGGCGGCGAGATGCGCGAACAGATGGACCGGACGCATCAGGTCGAGCGCGATCTGCCCCGTGCGCACCGACTGCGGAATGCCGAGGCCGTTCGTCGTGAAGCTCGAGACCCACAGCGAAGCCTGGGTAAACGTAATGTAGTGCATCATGCCAAGCATGCCGTATTCGCCGAGCGAATGGTCGCGGCCGAGCCCGATCCAGATGCAGGCGTACAGATAGCCGAAGATGCTGCTCGCGAAATTATGCAGCAGATGCGAGCCTCTGTACTGGATGTTGCGGGCGTAGGCTTTGGCGGCCAGCACCCGGTAAAGCCGGATATTGCCTGTAAACGAACTTGCCCTGAAAGAAATCATCTTACACCTCCGATAAGCTTTGGGTTGACGGTGAACGTCCACTTCAGACAAGGTGAAAAAAAGAGAAGGTCACTAGGGCGTGTTTTAAAACCCGATTCCGCCCAACTATTTCAATAAAATCATCGTCGAAGCCAAATAAACGAAGCTC
>NZ_JAAZWC010000034.1 GCF_013185195.1 Saccharibacillus qingshengii | reverse complement strand
TTTATTCTACACGAATCCGGCCATGAGCCCTTTTTGTATTCAGTTCGAGGTGTTGCACTTCATTTTACAATCCGTCTGTTTAATAAAATTCGGGTTTAGAGAATTAATTTAGATGGAAGAAAGGTTTGTATCGGGGATTGTGCTCTATATAATATGTGTAGTACCAAATGGGAGGCGGCGCCGCTCGTATCCTATTTGGTACTACACATACAAAGATCAAAGATATATTTAAAAAACAGACTGACAACATTTTATAATGTTGTCAGTCTGTTTTCGTTGTCTCTTATTAAAAGCAATATGCAAGTTAAATATTCTTTGTTAAGAGTCTTTGCTGATTTATAGACGAATATTTTTTTGCCTGCTATACTGTTGATAACTAATCTCATTTAGGTTTTAGAAATGTCACACTAAAAATCACAAAATATCCGACGATGTGCGATGAGTGGCGTTGATCTTAAATCATAAATGTACGATTTAGGCGTATTGAAGGCATAAGTTGATGTTCGTTGAGCGTACACGAAACGTAATCTACGATAACGATTATCAGTGTCCGTGGGCAAAAGAACATAGACTTCGGGGGGACATTTGGAATGATGAAAAAGAATACGTTTGGTTTCGTGGCGCTGATGCTGCTGTTCGTGCTTGTACTGAGCGCCTGCGGCAGTGCGCAGCCGAAACAGACGGCAGCGACCGAATCGGCCGTGGAAACCGCTGCGGAACCGGCGGCGTCGGAACCGGCAGCCGCGGAAGAAACGGCTTCGGGCACCGTTACTTATGAGTCGGAAACGGGACCTGTCGAGATTCCGGCCAATCCGACGCGCATCGTGGCTTTGGCCAACGCGCCGAACGTGCTGTCGCTGGGAGTAACGCCGGTCGGCGTAGACCAGTGGACCGGCGCGAATCCGCTGTTTACGGATAAGCTCAAAGACGTTGCGGTCGTATCCGAAGAACAGCCGGAAACGGTAGCCGCTCAAACGCCGGATCTGATTATCGCCGGATCGCATATGAAGAATCTGGATCAACTGAGCAAAATCGCGCCTACCGTCGTGTATACCTGGGGGAAGCTGAACTATTTGGACCAACAGGTCGAGATCGGCAAGCTGCTCGGCAAAGAAGCGGAAGCCCAAGCCTGGGTGGATGATTTCTCGAAACGAGCGTCGGCTGTCGGAGAGCAGATCAAAGCGAAGTACGGCGACGAGGTCACGGTGTCCGTGATTGAAATCGACGGAAAAAGCGTGTATCTCATGGGCGACAGCTGGGCTCGGGGTACGGAAATCGTGTATCAAGCCATGGGCCTGAAGATGCCGGAGAAGGTCCAGGAAGCCGTGAAAGCGGAAGGCTACTATTCGCTGTCGCTCGAAGTGCTGCCGGAATACCTGGGCGATTTCGTACTGGTTAGCCGCAAGCTGGACGCAAGCGACGAGGTCATCGGTTCCGAAGTCTGGAATCAGGTTCCCGCGGTCAAAGAAGGGCATGTGATCGAATTCGAATCCAGAGCTTCTTCGTACAGCGACCCGACGACACTCGAGAATCTGCTCGGCATCTTCGAAAAAGGCTTCCTGGAAGACTCGAAGTAAGCGGACAGAACGTTCTTGAAGAACACTTGCGAACAGATTCATACGCTAGGCAAAAAAGCCCGGAAAACGCGGCTCCGACTGGGTCGGACGCGCTTCCGGGCTTTTTGTCGTTCGGATATTCAGGCAGGCACGGCGGGGAAGCCTGCGATCTGCCAACCGTTTGCGTCAACGTTCTCCTTGTTCGTCAAGACCCCGGAACATCTTCAAAGCCACGATCAAGATAATGACCATAATGATAATCGGAATCCAGATCGCGCTGAACGGCATGTGGATCTCCGCGATTCCGGCGATCAGCGCACCGAAGCAGTAGATCGCGACAGCGGTAAAACGCAGCCAGGTTTCCCCGTTTACTTTCGCGGATTTTGCTTTGCCCCCGAAACGGCTGCGGAAAAAAGCGACAAAGTCTTCGATAACGCTGGCCAGGTTGTTGGTCAGCACCGTCGTGGAAATACCGGCAACGCCGAGTTTGCGGGCGGCCGTCGTCTGCATGCCCATCGCGCTGCTCAGCAGGAGGATCAGCACATGAAGAAGCGTCTCGCTCATGACGGGACCGGCCAAAGCGGCGAAGACCAGATAGAAAGCCAGTTCGACAAACAAAATCAGCGTAATCCGCGCAGGCCAGAAGCCTTTGGCTTTGGAACCGCTGAGGAGAAAAGCCGCTGCGGCGTTGCCGGCGATAAAGCCAAGGCAGGCCAGCGCCGCGCGCAGGAACGACAGCTCAGCCACATGGGCGAAGGACATCCCGAGAATTACGATGTTGCCGGTCATATTGGCGGTGAATACGCGGCCCAGATGGATATAGCCGATCACGTCGACGATACCGGCCGACAAGCACAGCAGCATAAGAATACCGCCGCGCCAGGTTTTGGCGTGCAAAGCGTTCATTCCTTTCCGGGTGACGGTGCGCCGCAAGCGGCTGCGGTTCCGGCCCAAGACCGGCGAACCGGGAACGGTTGAAGCGCACCGAATCAAAAATTGAAGAGCCGTTCGTATAGCCCACCGTTTGATTCTCGCAAGAAAGTGGACTGATTTCAAGAAAACGAAGCAAAATGGGGCATTTTTCGAAAAAGGGGTTATGATTGAGGAGACGAAAAAATAGCATCCAACCCCAAAAAGGAGGACTGCCGTGCAGGATTGGTATTTGATACTGAGTGTTTCGCTTGCGGCCGTTGTGCTGCTGTTGGTCCTCTTGATCGTGGCTGCCAGTATTCGTAACGGAATTACGCCGATGCCGACCAGCCGCCTGGTCCGGCGCATGGTGATGCAGCAGATCGGTCTGCCGGCGGATCGCAGCGAGATCGTGGAAGCCGGTTCCGGTTTCGGAACGCTCGCCCTCCAGTTGGCGCGGCGGTTCCCGATGTGCCGGATAACCGGTATCGAGAATTCGATCGTGCCCCTGTTGATCTCGAGGCTGCTCGGCCGCTTCAACCGGATGCCCCGCTCGCGTCTGGAATTCCGCCGCGGCGATCTGTTTGAGCAGACTTACGAGACTTCGGATTTGGTCGTCTGCTATCTGCATCCGGCCGCAATGCGGCGGCTGGGTCCGATTCTGCGGCAGCGCGCAAAAGAAGGCTCGAAAATCGTCAGCGTCTTTTTTGCTTTTGACGATTGGGAGCCGGAATCTGTCGAGGTGTGCGGGGATATGTACCGGACAAAGGTATATGTGTACCGTGTGCGCAGACATCCGCTCGATATTCGGGTATAAAAAGGAGCGAATATAAAATGGAAACTGTCAAATTGGGCCGAACGGGACTGGACGTCTCCAGAATATGTCTGGGCTGTATGAGCTACGGCATTCCCGATCGGGGAGCGCACGCGTGGACGATGGACGAAGAAGCCAGCCGCCCGTTTATCCGCAAAGCGCTGGAGCTGGGCATCAACTTTTTCGATACGGCGAACGTGTACTCCGACGGTACAAGCGAAGAAATCGTCGGCCGCGCGCTGAACGATTTTGCCAATCGGGACGAGGTTGTACTGGCGACCAAAGTTCACGGCACGATGCGCAAAGGACCAAACGGCGGGGGATTGTCGCGCAAAGTCATTCTGACCGAGATCGATCACAGTCTGCGCCGGTTGGGAACGGATTACGTCGATCTGTACCAGATCCACCGCTGGGACCCGCATACGCCGATCGAAGAAACGATGGAGGCGCTGCATGACGTTGTGAAAGCGGGGAAAGCCCGTTATATCGGCGCTTCGTCGATGTATGCCTGGCAGTTTCTCAAAGCGCAGCATACGGCGGAGCGGTACGGCTGGACGAAATTCGTCAGTATGCAAAATTACGTCAACCTGCTCTACCGCGAGGAAGAACGCGAGATGCTGCCGCTGTGCGAAGCGGAAGGCGTCGGCGTCATACCCTGGAGTCCGCTTGCGCGCGGGCGCCTGACCCGCGACTGGGAGGAGACGAGCAAACGCTCGGAGAACGACGCTTTTGGCCGCACGCTCTATGACAAGACGGAAGAGGCCGACCGCCGCGTCGTCGAAGCCGTCGCGGAAGTCGCACAAGAGCGCGGCGTGCCTCGTGCGCAGATCGCGCTGGCATGGGTGCTGCAAAAACGTCCGGTGACTTCGCCGATCGTGGGCGCAACGAAGGCTCATCATCTGGACGACGCGGTCGCCGCGCTGTCGATCAAGCTGACGGACGAAGAGATTCGGCGGCTGGAAGAACCTTACGTACCGCATGCGGTGATCGGTCACCGTTGATCGGCGGATGACGGCCGCGCGAGGCTCGGGCCGCGCCAATCCATGACTTCGTATTCCGGCTGCAGAGAATCGGAATCCAACAAAAAACGTCCCGACTTCCTTTCCCTGTAAAAGGAAAAGAGCGGGACGTTTTTTGCTGCCAATCCGTATGAAAATTCGATTGCTATTCGTGCAAAACGAAAAGGAGAGGCGGCTTCACTGGGGGTCGGATCAAGAAGCGGAAGCTTCCAGAACCGCTTCCAGCACGGCTTTTACTTCAGCCGGTTGAACGGTGTCTTTTGGCATGAGTTTGCCCGGCTCGCTGGCGCTCAGGATACCGGCTTGCACCAATTGGGCAACCGGAGTCTTGGCGTAAGCCGCTACCGATGCGGCATCGTCGAACGCGCTCAGTACGGAAGCGGCTTCGACAGTCGGAAGCTGCTGCTTGAGTACATTGGCGAGGATCGTTGCCATTTCTTCGCGGGTGATGCTGCGGTCCGGATTGAACTTGCCGCCGCCGTAGCCTTTGATCAGGCCGGCTTTGACTGCTTCGGCAATATCATCGGCGTAAGGAGCGTCGCTCTTCACATCCGTGAAGCCGCTGGCCGGTGCGGATACGGCGTTCAGCTTCAGCGCTTTGACCACTTCGGACACGAAGCCCGCACGGGTTACGAATTCGCCCGATGGCGTGGAAGGTGTCGAAGGTGCCGTTGCCGGGCCGTCGGAATCCGGAACTTCGGAACCCGCTGCCGGCGTGTTCATGATACGGCCTTCAACTTTGGCCGTGATCGCTTTGCCTTTGAACGTATCGCCGATGTACTTGTAGAATACGTCCAGGTCGATTGGACCGGCGAGCGAAGCGCTGGCTTTGGTCAGCACTTTGTAGTTGTCGCCGCCGCCTGCCATAAAGTTGTTTACCACTGCGGTATAGGACTTGGCCGGATCGATCGGTGTACCGTCGGACAGCTGCAGATCGCTTACGCGCTCGGCTGCCGGTTTGTTCAGGTCGGCTTTGTATTTCAGGCCGGAGATTTGCAGGGTCTTCGTGTTCGGCGTGCCGTCGGCGTTCGTGCCCCACTGCTGCTGCAGCAGTTCCTGCACTTGTGCGCCGGTCAGCGTCAGCTTCACGAGCGTGTTGCCGAACGGCTGGATTTTTGCCAGATCCGCGAAGGTTACGTCGCCTTTCGGCAGATCGGCGCGGATACCGCCCGGGTTCATGAAAGCAAAGTCCGCCGCTGCGGCTTTGTCGCCGAAGTCCGCGGTGCGCATAGCATCGGCGATCAGGTTGCCCAGCGCCGCTTCATTGTTGTAAGCGTCGGTGCGGGTTACGGAACCGTCCGTTGTACCCACCGGTTTGGTCAGCTCGGGATGTTTGTCCAGATACTTTTTGATCAGAGCGACCGAATCCGCATCCGGCGTTACGCCAGCTTGGAACGTCGTCGTTACCGTCGCCGATTTCTCGGTCACGTCGCCCGTTTTCGGACTGATCAGCAGTTTGATGTCTTCAAACGCCGTACCGTACGAGTAAGCCTGTACGATCAGCTTGCCGTTCACTTCGCCGTTGGCCAGCGCATGGTTGTCGCCGGCTACGATGACGTCGATCGGAGAGTTGGCCGGAAGCGCTTTGGCCAGATCGGCCGCTTCGCCCGTTGTCGCGCCTTCTTTGGTGGATGCCGGATCGTGTGCGAGCACAACGATGGTCTCTACACCTTTGCCCTGCAGTTCGGCCGCGTATTTGTTGACGGCCGCCACTTCTTCTTCGACGCTCAGGAAGCGTACGCCTTTGGTGCCCGCCGGGGAGACTTTGGCCGGAGTCGACTTGGTCACGAGACCGATAAAGCCGATCTTCACGCCGCCGACTTCTTTGATCACGTAAGGATCGATCAGCGGTTTGCCGGTCGCTTCTTCAATGACGTTGGCGTTCACGTAGTCGAAGTTGGCGCCTTTGTGCGTCACGACGCCGTCTTTCGGATCCAGTCCGCCGTTCAGCTGCGCTTTGAGCGCGGCAATGCCTTGGTCGAATTCGTGGTTGCCCAGCGAACCGACATCGAATTTCATCATGTTCATCCACTCGATGGTCGGCTCGTCGCGTTCCAGCGAAGAGATCGGAGCGGAAGCGCCGACGGAGTCGCCGTTATGGAAAAGAAGCGAGTGCTCGTATTTGGCTTGCGCTTGCTTCAAATATGTAGCGAGAATAGGCGCGGTTCCGGCAGGCTTGTCGGTCACGACCGATGTCGTATCCAGCTGTCCGTGCAGATCGTTGATGCCGAGCAGATGGACTTCGACGTCGCCTTCGGCCGCCGAAACGGTATTCGCGGCGCCCAGTACCTGAGCCGACAGCAGCGCTGCGGCTGCGAGTCCGACGCTCGGTTTTCTCCAATTTTTCCAGTTCATAAACTTGCATTCCTCCTAAAATATAATGAATCCTGTCTTATTGTATCACAGGGTTTTTTTTGAAATCAAAGGTTATGTAAGCGCTGTGTAAAATATATTTAAAATCGTTTCGAGAAAAACCGGGTTTGACAGGCCTAGACGCCTCATGTTATAAAGTGAATCAACAAGCATCCGGCCTGCGGAGCTTTATAAAAAGCGTTGAAGGGAACCCAGTAGCGTTCAGATCCGGACTTTCAGAGAATCGGCGGGTGGTGCGAGCCGATAGACGAATGAACGCGAATTACGTCCCCGAGCTTCCCGTTACCGAAACCGCGAGAGCGGAAGGAACGGGACGGAATTGTCCACGTTACCGGACGTCAAAGTGGGAAACGCGCATTCGGCTTCAAGAGAAGCGCCTTTCCAATAAGGGTGGTACCGCGATTAAGACTCGTCCCTGCAGAAATGCAGCAGGCCGGGTCTTTTTTATTTTCACCCCATTTGAAGGAGGATTTTATAATGAGTACCGAACACACCCCAATCGAGAATAACGCCCTGCTGGATGACCTGGAATACAGAGGTTTGATCTACCAGGTGACGCACCGCGAGGAACTTCAGAAGAAGCTGAGCACCGAGAGCGTTACGCTGTACAACGGATTCGACCCGACGGCGGATAGTCTGCACATCGGCCATCTGCTGCCGGTCTTGACGATGCGCCGCTTCCAGCAGGCCGGACACCGTCCGATCGCCCTCGTGGGCGGCGGAACAGGCATGATCGGCGATCCGAGCGGCCGCTCGACCGAGCGCTCGCTCAATACGGCCGACACGGTTGCGGAGTGGACGCTGAAACTGCAGAACCAGCTGTCGCGTTTCCTTGATTTTGGCGAAGGCGATGCGAAAGTGCCGGCGAAGATGGTCAGCAACTACGATTGGCTGGGTCCGATCGGCATGATCGACTTCCTGCGCGACGTCGGCAAGAACTTTACCGTCAACTACATGCTGGCCAAAGACTCTGTCGATTCCCGTCTCCAACACGGCATTTCGTTCACCGAATTTTCGTACATGATTCTTCAGGCGTACGATTTCCAGCGTCTGTTCGAAGACGAAGGCTGCACGCTGCAGCTCGGCGGAAGCGATCAGTGGGGCAATATTACCGCGGGTCTCGACCTGATCGGCAAAACGGGCGGCGAAGGCGCGTTCGGTATGACGATGCCTCTGGTTACCAAAAGCGACGGTAAAAAGTTCGGCAAGTCCGAATCCGGCGCAGTCTGGCTTGACCGCAGCAAGACAAGTGCGTACGCGTTCTACCAGTTCTGGATCAATACGGACGACGCGGACGTGATCAAATTCCTGAAATACTTCACGTTCCTGAGCCGCGAAGAGATCGGGAAGCTTGAGAGCGAACACCTTCAGGCTCCGGAGAAACGCCAGGCGCAGCGCGAGCTGGCCCGCCGCGTGACGACGCTCGTGCACGGCGAAGACGCTGTCGCAAGCGCAGAGAAGATTACGGCCGCGCTGTTCTCCGGCAGTTTTGCCGAACTGAGCGAATCCGATCTGGCCGAAGCGCTGGCGGATATGCCGACGACAAACGCCGACGCTGCGTCCGAGCCGCTGCTGATCGACCTGCTGGTCGAAGCCGGTGCGGCGCCGTCCAAAGGTCAGGCCCGCAAAGATATCCAAAGCGGCGCGGTATCCGTCAACGGGGAAAAGCGCACGTCGATCGAGACGGTCATCGGCCGCGAAGATCGTCTGCACGGCAAGACGCTGGTTCTTCGCCGCGGCAAAAAGAACTACTTTGTCGTGAAGTTCGAAGGCTGATCCGGCGCGGGAGACTTTCTACGCTTGAACGGAAAAAAGGCAGGGCGCCCAGGCGCCCTGCCTTTTTGGGTTCAATCGGCTGTTTTTCCCGGGCGAACCTGACACGGGAAAATGAAACGCATAAAAAAAATACCGAAATCTATATTTTGTACAATTACAGGGGGGGCCTTGTACCTGCATTTGATCATAAATTTTCATCGATCATATAAAAATAAGGAAGTATTTTCGTTTTTTGCTTGTGCCGATTCCGTTTTCGGAAGCGGTCCGTGGAGACGACTTTAAAAGCAGGCTTTTCTTTTCCGCCGACAACAGTGTACACTGAATCATGAGATCGCGATTCAAGGTCAAGAAAAGGTTTTCATTATGCTGGCGAGGTGAAAAGAATATGTTTAAAAAGTATAAATACGTAGCACCCGAGAACGGCTATCCGGAATGGAACAACAACCCTGAAATTTTCCAGCTCAATCGTCTGGACGCTCACGCGAGCCTGATCCCTTACGCATCGGCCGAAGAAGCGCTGAATGCCGCAAGCGGTTCCAGCCGTGTGCATTCCCTGAACGGCGTCTGGAAGTTCCACCATGTAGACAAGCCGGCCGATCGGCCGCAGACCTTTTATGAAACCGGTTACGATACGTCGGAGTGGAACGATATTCCGGTGCCGGCCCATTGGCAGCTGCACGGTTACGACTATCCGCATTACACCAATGTCCGTTATCCGTGGGAAGAACGCGAGAAGATTCAGCCTCCGTTCGCGCCAACCGAGTTCAACCCTGTCGGTTCTTACGTACGGACGTTTACGGTACCCGAGAACTGGGAAGAAGATCCGGTTTATATCAGCTTCCAGGGCGTCGAAGCCTGTTTCTATGTATGGGTGAACGGCGATCTGGTCGGATACAGCGAAGACACGTTTACGCCGGCCGAGTTCCTGCTGACTCCTTATTTGCAAAAAGGCGAAAACAAGCTGGCCGTGCAGGTGTATCACTGGTGCGACGCAAGCTGGCTGGAAGATCAGGATTTCTGGCGCATGAGCGGTATTTTCCGCGACGTCTATCTGTACAGCAAACCGAAAGTCCAAATCGCGGACGTACTGGCGACCGCGGAACTGGATGAGAACTTCGAGAACGGACATTTGAAAGTGGGCGTTCAGATCGGCAATCCGCTTGGCAAAAAATCGGGCATTTACCGCCTGGAAGCCCGTCTGCTCGATGCTTCGGGACGCGAAGCGGCCGCGCGGATGACGAGCGAAGTCGAAATTCTCAAAGACACGCTGTATGCCGCCGATCTGTCGGCTGCCGTCACGAAGCCTGCGCAGTGGTCCGCCGAAGCGCCGAATCTGTACACGCTTGTGCTGTCTTTGTCGGATGAACAGGGCGAAGTCGAAGCGGTTACGCTGCGCGTCGGATTCCGCCATTTCGCGATCCAGGACGGCGTGATGAAGATCAACGGCAAAAGAATCGTATTCAAAGGCGTCAACCGTCATGAATTCAGCGCCGAAAAAGGCCGCGCGGTGACCGAGGAAGAAATGATCGCCGACATCAAGCTGATGAAAGCGTACAATATCAACGCGGTGCGCACCTCCCATTATCCGAACCAGACGCGCTGGTACGAATTGTGCGACGAGCACGGCCTGTACGTGATCGACGAAACGAATCTCGAGACCCACGGCAGCTGGGAATACGGACAGCTCGAAGAAGCGGAAGGTACGGTACCGGGCAGCAAGCCGCATTGGCGCGCCAACGTACTCGACCGGGCCAATTCGATGTATCAGCGGGACAAGAACCATCCATCGATCATCATCTGGTCGCTCGGCAACGAATCGTGGGGCGGAGACAACTTCCTCCATATGGCGAACTTCTTCCGTGCGGTCGACAAGACCCGTCTGGTCCATTATGAAGGCACCTTCCATGCCCGCAAATGGGAAGATGCAACCGATATCGAGAGCCACATGTACACAACGCCGCAAAATGTGGAAAAATACGCGCAGGAAGATCCGAAAAAGCCGTTTATCCTGTGCGAATACAGCCATGCGATGGGCAATTCCTGCGGCAACCTGTTCAAATATACGGATCTGACTTACAAATATCCGGTTCTGCAGGGCGGATTTATCTGGGACTGGATCGATCAGGCGATCCGTACCCAAACGGCCGACGGTGTCGAGTATCTCGCTTATGGCGGAGATTTCGGCGAGTCGCCGCACGACGGCACCTTCTGCGGCGACGGTTTGATCTTCGCGGATCGCACGGTCTCGCCGAAACTCGACGAGATCAAAGGCTGCTACCAGAACGTCCGCTTCGAAGCGGTCGATCTGTCCACAGGAACGGTTCGGATCACGAACGACTTCCTGTTCACGGACCTGAACCGCTACAAGCTGACTTGGGAAACGGCGCGCGGCGGCGAAGTCGTCGAACGCGGCACGCTGCCTCTGCAGCTCGCTGCGGGCGAATCGGCGGAGATCGAAGTGCCGTTCACCGCGCCTGCGCAGCAGGGCGAATATACGCTGACCCTGACCTTTGCCGAGTTGGAAGACCGGTTCTGGGCGGCCCAAGGACATGAAGTCGCATTCGGACAATTCGTGCTTCCGGCCTATCAAGGCGAAGCGGTATCCTCCGAATCCGTTTCGTTCTCGGGATCGGCACTCGAATCGAATGACAACGAAACATCGCTGACCGTGTCCGGCGACCGATTCACGGCCGTGTTCGACAAACAAACCGGCGATCTGTCTTCGCTGCTGCTCGGCGGGCAGGAAGTGCTGCTGGCGCCGGTACGTCCGAACTTCTGGCGGGCACTGACCGACAACGACCGCGGCAACAAGCTGGACGAACGCAGCGGCATCTGGCGCGAAGCGGGCCAGAAACGCAAACTGCGCAGCCTGGACGTATCGGGCACGGAGCATGTCGTATCCGTCGAAGCGCTGCTGGAACTGCCGACGTCGCCGGTATCCGAAGCGGTACTGCGCTATGAGATTCAGGCTTCGGGTTCGATCGGCGTGTCGCTGACACTGAAGCCGGGCGAAGGCCTGCCGGAAATTCCGGAAATCGGCGTCCTGCTTGAATTGGACGGAACGCTGGAACAGCTGAAATGGTACGGCCGCGGACCGCACGAGAACTACTGGGATCGCCATGCGGGTGCGCGTCTGGGCATCTACTCCGGTCTCGTCTCCGAGCAGTTGACTCCTTACCTGCGTCCGCAGGAAGCGGGCAACAAGACCGGCGTCCGTTGGGCGGAATTGACCGGATCGAACGGAATCGGCCTGCGCATGGAAGGTTCGCCGGAAGTCGAACTGAATGCACTGCCGTATACGCCGGAAACGCTGGAAGCCCACGACCACGGCTACAAGCTGCCGAAGTCGGACCGGACCGTTCTGCGGGTCAACCATCGTCAGATGGGCGTCGGCGGCGACGACAGCTGGCAGGCGCTCACGCATGAAGAGTTCACGCTGCCTGCGAATCAGACGTACACGTACGGCTTTACGCTTCGCGGCATCTGATCGGACCCTCGTATTTGGCAGGGAAATAAGGTACACTTTATAACAGAAAACGCATACGAACAGGAACGGCCCCCGGGCCGTTCCTTCATTCGTTATACGGCTTTTCGTATTCGCCCGAAGAAACGGAATGCCAAGCGGGAAAGAAGGAATGTGCGATGACAGACAAGCTTGAACGGGAAGCGCAGTCGAGGCGCGGTCGCGGCGTATTTCGCAGCGTGGCCGATCTGGTAGGGAATACGCCGATGGTCCGTCTGGGCCGCACGGCACCCGAGAATGCAGCGGACATCTATGTGAAGCTGGAGTATTTCAATCCGTCCGGCAGCGTCAAAGACCGTGCCGCCCGGAGCTTGATCGAATCGGCGGAGCGGGAAGGGAAGCTGCGTCCGGGCAGTACGATCATCGAGCCGACGAGCGGCAATACCGGTATCGGTCTGGCTATGATTGCGGCAGCGCGGGGCTACCGGGCGGTCCTGATTATGCCGGACAATATGTCGCGCGAGCGGATCAATCTGCTCAAAGCCTACGGAGCCGAAGTGGTGCTGACGCCGAGTGCGGAGCGTATGCCGGGAGCGATCGCCAAAGCGCTGGAGCTGCAGGCTTCGATTCCGGGCAGCTTTATTCCGCAGCAGTTCGAGAATCCGGCGAATCCCAATGCGCACCGGGGAACCACGGCTCTCGAGATTCTGGAGCAGACGGAAGGGCGGCTGGATGCTTTCGTGGCCACGGCAGGCACAGGAGGAACGATTACAGGTACCGGAGAGACGTTAAAGGCCGCACTGCCGGATCTGCATATCGCTGTGGTGGAGCCGGAAGGCTCACCCGTGCTGTCGGGCGGCGTGCCGGGTCCGCACAAACTGGTTGGCACCAGCCCCGGCTTCGTGCCGTCGATTCTGAATACGGACGTCTATGACGAGATCATTCGGATCAAAGACGACGAAGCGCTGAATACGATGCGCGATCTGGCCCGTCTGGAAGGCATGCTGCTCGGTCCTTCGTCCGGCGCTTCCGTCTATGCGGCGATGCAGATCGCGAAACGTCTCGGGCCGGGCAAAAAGATCGTCTGCATTGCCCCGGATACCGGGGAACGGTATTTGAGCATGGGGGTATTCGAATGACTCAACCGAGACTCGAAATTAAAGCTTTGCCCGGTTATCCCGAAGAGATCGGCCGTCAGTTATGGATGATGGAAGATATTCGGCGGGATCTGCTGCAAAAGCTGGAAGGCCTAACGCAGGAAGAATTGGATAAGACGGAAGGCGGAGATGTCACAACCATCGGGGCGCTGCTGTATCATATCGCCGATGTGGAGACCGGTTGGCTGCATTTTGATATGCTGCTGCGCCAAAAGCTGGACCCCGAGCTTGAGCCTTGGTTTACTGCGCCGACGCGGAATGAGCGGGGGGAGATTTGGTGTCCGCCGGGCGAAAGTCTGGAGCGTCATTTGGAACGACTGGCTGCGGTGAGACGCGACTTTTTGGAAAAGTTTCGTTCGGTGGATCGGGAAGATTGGCGGACGGTTCGCGAGGTGCCGGGAGAGTACGACGTGACGCCGGAGTGGATCGTGTATCATCTGATCGAGCATGAGGCTCATCATCGGGGGCAGATCTTCCGGATGATCGGGAGCGGTAGGCGGCAGGGTTAGCCGCGGAGCAGAGTTCTATTCGGTGTGAAGCCGGACGGCGGCGTAAGAAATTCGTTCAAAGGCGCTGTATCACGCAAAATGCTTGCAGTTCTCCGTGTTCAAAGGCGCCTTTCACTGAATTTCTTGCCCTCCTATCATTTCGCCTAATAATAGTGATAAAAGAAAAAATAGTGAAAAGAACAAAACTCCCGCCCTCTTTGAGGAGCGGGAGTTTTGGGGTCTACCGATCTTATTTTAAAGGTCCGTTTTTTGTTGCTTTTTGATATATGCCGTTTATTTCGACTGCGATGGCTTCGCTTGAATCGATTCCTTTGATTTCGAATAATCTGCTTCCGACAGGGGTGTCATTTAAAGAAACAACATTGGGATAAGCTCCTTCTGGTTGAGTTGAGCATCCCGTTGTGATCAAGATGGCAAGAAACACAGTAAATAAGGATTTCAAGGGTCGGCACCTCATTTATCGTTCAGGATCATGCCGGTAGTAGCGTCGATCATGCGGATGTGGCGGCCGGAGTCGACAGAAACGAGTTCGTAGTGAGGGACGTATTGTCCGGGCTGTAAACCGCTTGAATATTCGATATTCCAGATAAGCTGCGGACGGATGGCTTGAAGTAAGCGCTGCTTGGCTTCGTCTGGCGAAAAGGCTGGAATCACGGATAAGCGCTGCAGCTCTTCTGCGGACAGGTCGGCGTTCATGTAGTGATTAATCTGCCCGGTCGTGCGGTTGACGCTGATCGATATCTGGTGAAGGAAGCCGGGTACGCCTTCCTTGGCAATCGGGAAATGGAAAATAGCATGGGCTTGACGGTCTGTGTCGATCGTTGAATCCGGGTTCTGAATGGGGTCAACGAACAGGGTGTCAGCAGTGGATTCTCCGGCCTCCAACAGTAAATAAGGGGCAAGATCGGGTGCTGCTGCCGCGATCAGGCCAAGGGCGATATCCAGACAAGCGCGGTTGTCCAGCAAATAAGGACCTTGTTCCACATTCATATTCATCGCACCTGTCAGTTGGCCGCTTTTTTGATCGATTCGAATCTGGAGCACGCCTTCGCTGCGAGCTTCCATATAGCTTTCAAGCGTATGAGGGCCTTTTAAAGCTCCGGTCGGAGCGTTTGAAGAGGCCTTCTTTTTCGCGTAGACGATCCTTGTTTCCGTTTCGGAATTTTCTTCGCGCAGGATCACATATTCTTCCTCATGAAATCCCAGAAGTTCCAAAGGCGATTGAGAAGACGCTGCGGATTCGATCGGTTCTAAAAGATCGGCAATCGGTATAACGTCGGCTGCAGGCGTGCTTTCTATTTCGCTGCCGGATGAGTCCGGGATCGAATCCGTGGTGGGCCGTAAAGCGGAATGCCCGGTCAAGTAAGGCTCGGGAACGTATACCAGATGCAGGCGATCGTCGCCTTGTTCATACACGGACTCATGCAGGCACGTGAGGTGCAGCTTCATTTCCACAGTTTCGGCCAAGATCTCCAATACCTCTTCGGGCGTTAAAAGATCGGGAGGCAGAGCAGGCTCCGGATGTTCGCCGAAATATTTAAAAGCCGTCACAAAGCCCGAGCGATGCAGATCGATCCAATAGCCGGAACGCGGAAGCGGGATCCCGGCAGCGTATTGGCTGTGCGTGCAAAACAACCGTTCGCCGCGATCTTCCCGCTCCATTGTCGCAAATCGTTCGGGCGCATCCGGGCGATGATCGCGGACAAAGCGCTCGCCGATCGCCAGCAGTTCCTGCTCGCTGCGAGGGGGATCCAGGTTCAAGCCTGCATACAGTTCGGGATCGACGGCGTATTCAAGCAGATCGCCTTCAGGCGTGAGCGTTACGGATACGCCGATCTCGGTTCCGGGCTTGGTCCAGATAAACAGAAGCTCGCGTGTAACGCCGTCCTTTCGGAACACGTCTTCGATAAAAGGCTCCATCGCCGTACCGGCGGCAGCAAAATCGTGTTCGACCAGCGTTTTGGCGCGATCCCTCAAGTGATGCAGCAGTTCGGTCATTTCCATCTTCGATTCCCTCCATGAGAAAGATTTGGCAGGCTTGCGTGCAGGCCGTCGATCCGCGATCTCGCTTTGATAATGGCTGCGCAGCAGCTTCAAGCCTTTGTTCTGATAAGTCTTGATCGTTCCAAGCGGTTGACCCAGCAGGGCGGCGATGTCTGTTAAACGAAGATCCTGCATATATTTGAGCAAAATGACGCGGCGATACTTGAGCGGCAGTTCGGCAATCGCCTGCAGCAGGTCTATGCGGCGGTCGCTGTCTTCGCCGGCCGCTGCGAGATGTTCGGCGGCATCACCTGCGGGAAGTGTTCGCCTTGAACGTTCCAGCATGTTCAGCGACGCATTGATAACGATCCGGGTGAGCCAGGTACGGAAATATTTGGGCTCGCGAAGCGTAGGCAGCGCGATATAAGCGCGATACACGGCTTCTTGGACGGCATCTTCGGCGTCGGCGGAGCTGCGCACATAGTAACCGGCGACCCGGAGAAGTTGAGGACGTTCAGCGACGATCAGCTCGGCGAATGCCGATGCGTCCCCGTTAATCGCAGATTGGATGAGTGGATCAACAGCAGCAGAATTCAACCTTTTCACTCCTTATCAAAACGATATTCAATGATTGGACAAGCGAAAGCGGCAAATGGTTTTAGCTCAAACGAAAATAATCAAAGACAGGTCTGCCAAGCCCCGAAGGTTCATCCGCGAACGTGACGGGTATAAGGACCCCAAGCAAGGAAAGCTTGTACACCGTTAGATATAGGGAAAAAGCACGCTTCATAAAGGAGGGGCAGCATGGCTAGACGCGACGCGTATTTCGACAACTTGAAAGTTCTGCTGATCGCGCTTGTTGTGATCGGACACCTCATCGAACCTTTGAGCGGCAGCGAAACTTTTCGTCCGCTTTATCTATGGATCTATTCGTTCCATATCCCGCTGTTCGTTCTGATCTCGGGATTTTTCTGCAAAAAGATCACGAGCGGCGATTACCGGATCAAGGTAGTGGGCACTCTGATCGTGCCGTATCTGATTTTCGAGACGCTGTATTCGCTGTTCGATTATTTCGTCATGGGCGCACAGACGCTGCGATTCTCGTATTTTACACCGTATTGGCTGATGTGGTTTATCTTCAGCATGATTATTTGGAAAATGCTGCTGCCTTACGCGGTCAAGATCCGCTGGGCTCTGCCGATTTCGCTGGCAATCGCTATTCTGGCCGGTTACGCGGCGGACGCCCAGTATTATGCCAGTATATCGCGGACGATCGTGTTCTTCCCTTTTTTCCTGGCCGGATATTACCTGGACAAAGCGGATATTGACCGTCTGCGTACGCCGCTGATCAAAGGGGCAGCGGCGGTGGTCCTCTGCGCAGCGGCTTACGTTATGGTAAGCTATGGAGACCGTTTCCGTCCGGAATGGTTCTACGGCAGTCTGCCGTACCGGGCGCTGGATCACCCCGAATGGAGTGCCGGTCTGTACCGCCTGGCGGCTTACGCGGCTGCGGTCCTGATCGGGGGAGCGGTGATGATTCTGATGCCGGGCCGAAATTTGCGGGGATTGTCCGCACTCGGCCGAAATACGCTGTACGCGTATCTGCTGCACGGTTTCCTGGTCAAAGGCATGATCGCGGCAGGATTTTACGAAGCGTACGGGGAATCCGCCTGGATTCTGCTGCTTATTCCGCTGGGAATCCTGCTGGCTGCCGGTTTGTCTTCGAACTTCGTGCGTGGACGCTTCGGCTGGCTGCTCGAACCCAAGCTGGACGGGCTGTATAAAAAGCAGAACTCCGACAACAGCGCGGAAGCGGGGCGCTGAACGTCCAAGACGGACCCGGGCGCCCCGACCCGTATCCATTTTATTCGAACAAGGAGAGATCAATATGAGTCAATTCCAACCGACCGCCGGACAGAAGACGAACAAACTTGGGGAAATCCCGATTTCCGTACTCGACCTGTCCCAGATTATTGAAGGAAAAACGGCAGCCGATGCTTTTCGGGACAGTCTGGATCTGGCAAGGCATGCCGAGAAATGGGGCTACAACCGCTATTGGGTCGCGGAACATCACAATATGCCCGGGGTCGCAAGCTCGGCCACTTCGGTCGTAATCGGCTATCTGGCTGCCGGTACGTCGAGGATCCGCGTCGGCGCAGGCGGCATCATGCTGCCCAACCATGCGCCGCTTGTTATTGCCGAGCAGTTCGGCACCCTGGAATCGATGTATCCCGGCCGGATCGACCTGGGTCTTGGCCGCGCGCCCGGCAGCGATCGGCGTGCGTCGCTCGCCCTGCGGCGCGATATCAACAGCGGGGAAGATTTCCCGCAGCTGCTGGAAGAACTGCGCGGCTTTTTCGACGCTTCCAAGACGTCTTACCATGCGCCGGTCCGCGCCGTGCCGGGCGAAGGACTTAACGTTCCGGTTTGGCTCTTGGGCTCCAGCGATTTTAGCGCGCGTCTGGCCGCTTACCAGGGACTGCCTTTCTCGTTCGCCGGTCATTTCTCGCCGGATTATCTCGATCGGGCGATCGAAGTCTACCGGAGTACCTTCCGCCCTTCCGATACGCTGGACAAACCGTATCTCATGCTGGGCGTGTCGGTGATCGCCGCGGATACGCAGGAGAGAGCGGAATTCCTCGCGACGACGATGCAGCAGCAGGTTGTGGCGCTGACCCGCGGCCGTCCCGGCAAGATCCAGCCTCCCGCGGATCTGTCGTCGCAGCTCGATCCTCTCGAACTGTCGGCCGTACGCAAACGGATGGAATCTTCGATCGTGGGCGACCGAGAGACGGTCGAACGCCGCCTGCACGAGCTGATGGCAAGAACGCAGGCCGACGAGCTGATCGTCACCAGCGGAATCTACGATCATGCCGAGCGTCTGCACTCGTACGAAATGCTGGCCGACATTGCGCTGGCTTCGCGCAAAGCGGCTCTGTAAAAGGACGGTTTGACGCATGCGCAAAAGCCTCCGCCCCGATTCCGTCGGGGCAGGGGCTTTTTTTATTTCCGAACCGGGTTAACTTTCCAGACCGGAATTCCGATTAAGAACATATGTGCGTAAATTCTTCAATCAATTTCGTTTTTTGACGCGATTTTGACAAATAAAAATGTTATAATTAACAAATCACGCGTAACGCAAGGAGGAAGCGGTTTGGCAAAAGGAAAAGTAGCAAAACGGCCGACCCGCGACGAGTTTGTTCTGGAAGAAATAGGGAATCAATTGACTGAGGCCTACCAGGAGAAATCCGTTGTGGAATTGACGGTCTGGGGAGTAACGGAAGCGGTTCGGGGCATGATCGTCAAGCTCGATTCAAGAACCGGAAGAGTGCACGTCGAACAAGGGGAAGAAACGCGCAAGGTTCCTTTTATGGACATTATGGCCGTGAACTATCCGCGCGATTGACGAGCGATTCGTCCCGCAGACGCCCTGCACCGCGGAAGAACAGGTCTGACCGAAATAAAAAAAGCTCTGCCCGAGATTCTCGGATAGAGCCTTTTTTCATGATTTCGCCGTACTGCGGTATTTTTGTACGGCTTGAGGACTTTATACGGCCGCTACGGACTCTTTGCACTCGTCGGAGCAGTAGTGGCTGTGTTCGTCCGCGCACGATTCGCATACCAAGTGCTGCAGATTGCATACCGGGCAGTTGACGTACACGTCGGTCGGCTCGTCGCAGTGGTAGCATTTTCCGACGATGTTCGGTTCCACCTGGTTGATCGGAACCGAGATTCGTTCGTCGAATACATAACATTTGCCGTCGAACAGATCGCCGCGAACTTCTTCGTCTTTGCCGTAGGTCACGATTCCGCCTTCGAGCTGCGCCACATCCGCGAATCCTTCTTCCAGCATGAAGCCGGTCAATTTTTCGCAGCGGATTCCGCCCGTGCAGTAGGTCAGGATCGTTTTGTCTTTGTGTTCGGACAGATTCTCGCGTATCCATTCCGGGAATTCGCGGAACGAGTCGATATCGGGACGGATCGCGCCCCGGAAATGGCCCAGGTCGTATTCGTAATCGGTACGTCCGTCCAGTACGATGACATCTTCGCGCTGCAGCTGTTCATGGAACTCTTTCGGAGACAGGCGCTTGCCGGAGACCACGTTCGGATCCAGTTCTTTTTCATAGCGGAAAGTGACCAGTTCTTCTTTGTGGCGCACGAACAGTTTCTTGAACGCATGGCCTTCCGAATCGTCGATCTTGAATACGGTATCCGCGAACCGCTCGTCGGCCAGCAGATCTTTCATATACTGCTCAGTCTGCTCGTACGTGCCGGACAGCGTTCCGTTGATGCCTTCGCCGGCGATCAGGATCCGACCTTTGACGTCGAGGTCTTTGCAGTACTGAAGATGCTCGGCCGCAAACTGCTGAGGATCGTCGATCTGCACGAATTTATAAAAAAGCAAAATGCGGTAAGTTTGGTTTTCCATTTATTATCACCCAGGATTTCATTGATTTTTGCCGCCGCTTCCTGTAGGATGCTTGCGTGCAACTTAAAATTCTAGACGTTTTATCGGCATTCGTCAATTGATTCCCCACGATTTGCTGCGGGAATTTCATATAAGCTTCATCCAAAGAAGAACGCAAAGAGGAGAGTTAAGCAATATGACTTCGCAAAATCAACTGTTCGACCGATTGTGCCGCACCGGCGCGGACCTGTCCGTATATTCGACGTATGAAATCGGGGGAGAAGCCCGACATCTTGCGCTTCCGCATACGATCGAAGAAGTCTCGATCATGCTCGAAGGAGCGAAGACGCGCGGATTGAATCCGTTTTTGTTCGGCATGGGTTCCAACACGCTGTTCCCGGATCGTCCGGGCGACGACACGCTGTTTTTCTCGCTTAAGGAACATATCGAATTCAAGCTGCTGCCGGGACGCCTGTTCGTTTCCGCCGGTACCCCGATGACGCTGCTGGCACTGTTCGGCCTGTACACGGGGATTTCTTCGTTCGATTTCATGTTCCTGCTGCCGGGTACGCTTGGGGCGGGGGTCTACATGAATGCGAAATATTTCAGCCACCAGGTCAGCGACGTGCTGGAAACCGCCTACGTGATCGACAAGGAACATCCGGAACAAGGCATTATCTCCGTTCCGCTCGGCGGCTGCGAATACGGCTACAAAAAGTCCGTCTTTATGCGCAAACCTTGGATCGTCGTCGGCGCGGATCTCAAACTGCCGGTCGACCCCAAGCTGACGCCGGAGCAGACGCAGGAACTGTTCGACAAGATCAAAGCGAAGAATCTGTCGACTTCGGTGCTGCCGGATTATTTCCGCCATTATACGAACGAGCTGAACGCCGCGGCCCGAATGGGCTTCCAGGTGCGCCAGGAACTGCTGGACGTGATCGAAGACCGCGGAGGCAAAAAGCATTTCGACTATCCGTCGTGCGGTTCGGTGTTCAAAAACAATTACACGATCGGAGAGCCGATGGGCAAACTGGTCGACCGGATCGGTCTGCGGGGCACGATCCGCGGGGGAGCGATGATCTCCGAGCATCACGGCAACATTATTCAGAACCGCGGAGGAGCCAAAGCAGTCGATGTCACCGATCTGGTGCAGCTGGTCCAGGAAAAAGTCGAAGCCGAGTTCGGTTTTGTGCCCGAGCCGGAACTCGTGATCGTCTAATGCGAACATACGGAAAATCGGCGGAGTAGGGTTTTACGAAGCGTTTACAATTTTTTTCATAATTTTTACGGAATCGTGAACTTTCTTGTTTGGACCCGTGCTAGAATGGGAATCGAGCGGTTTGATACCAAAAACAAACTGTTCCGAAAAATGTTCTCAAACACAGATCCAAACAGGAGGCGGTTAAGTGGGAAAGTTTTCGCTGTTGAAGTCTAAAGGAATCAAGGCTGCGCTTGCGCTGTCCGTTGTCGCATCCGTAGAGATGGGACTGCTGAGTTCCGTTCCGATCTCGGCCGAATCGGCTGTCGATCCGGCGCCGTACATTGCGGCAAAAGTCGTGAACGAGAACGCGGGCAAAAAAGTTCTGTTCGACAACACGCACGGTCAGACCGCCGGTGCGGCGGACTGGGTGATCGACGGCGGCTTCTCCGATTTCGGCAACGGAATCGCGGGCGACGGCTACGATGTCAAGGAACTGCGCAAAACAACGCCGATTACATACGCCGACCTGGCGGATTATGACGTCTTCGTCGTATCGGAGCCGAATATTCCGTTCAAGGCAAGCGAGCAGGCGGCCATGCTGCAGTATGTTCAGCAGGGCGGCAGCATCTTCTTCGTCGGCGATCATTACAACGCCGACCGCAACAAGAACCGCTGGGACGGTTCCGAATCGATCAACGGCTACCGCCGCGGCGCCTGGGAAGATCCGGCCAAAGGCATGAGCACGGAAGAGCGGAATTCGGCGGCGATGCAGGGCGTCGAAAGTTCCGACTGGCTCGGCGAAAACTTCGGCGTACGCTTCCGTTATAACGCGCTGGGCGATATCACGGCGAACAACGTCGTGGCTGCCGACCAGGCTTTCGGAATCACCGAAGGCGTCAACGGCGTAGCGATGCACGCGGGATCGACGCTTGCGATCATGGACCCGACCAAAGCCAAAGGCATCGTCTATCTGCCGAAAACGAATGCGGCATGGGGCAATGCAGTCGATCAAGGCGTCTACAACGGCGGCGGGATCGAAGAAGGTCCTTATGTGGCGGTCTCCAAAGTAGGACTCGGCAAAGCGGCATTCATCGGCGATTCTTCGCCGGTCGAAGACGTTACGCCGAAATATCTGCGCGAAGAAACCGGCAGCAAGAAAACGACGTACGACGGCTTCAAAGAAGTCGACGACGCCAAACTGCTGCTCAATACGATCGATTGGTTGGCGGAGCAGGAGAACTACACGGGCTTCGATCAAGTCGACGGCCTGACGCTCGACCAGCCGACGGCACTGCTGCCGTTTGAAGCTCCTGTGACTTCGACCGAGCCGCAGGCGGAACCTTGGTCCGCTCCGGCGGCCGGCTACAGATGGTGGGATCCGACAACGTTCAAGCCGGGTTCGTACGGTTCGTCCGTCACGGTTACCCAGCCGGACTACAGCCTGATTCATCAGGATCAGCTGCCTAACGCGCAGGAATTCCAGGTGCGCGTCAAGATCGGCAATCTGGCACCGAACTCCACGGTATCCGGCTACAGCGCCGGTATCTACGTGACGGGCGGTACCCAGGTAGCCATGATCCAGAATCCGGACGGCACTTGGCCGGCTTCGTACGGCTACAGCCAGGCGTTCAGCGTAACGGCGGATGCCACGGGCACCGCTTACCGCGATCTGGGCGTACGCATCAAGCCCGGCACATCGGGCGCGGCCAGCCTGCGTCTGCGCCAGAACGGCACGAACCTGATCACGAAGAGCGTGACGCTTGCGAACGTGCCGGCGCAGCCTCTTCCTTCGATCGAACAGCCGGGCAGCCAGATTCCCGAACTGAGCACGATCGCTTCGGCCCGCACACAGGCCGAAGGTACGGTTGTCACGCTGGAAGGCGTAGCAACGACGGAGCCGGGCGCTTTCGGCGGCCAGGCTTTCTATCTGCAGGATGCAACGGGCGGCATTTATGTCTACCAGAGCGAGAGCGGATTTCATCAAGGAGACAAGATCCGCGTGACTGCGCCGCTTGCGCTGTACAATACGGAGCTTGAATTGACAACACCGGTCAAGATCGAGAAGACCGGAACGGCCGATCTTCCGGCTCCGGCTGCGGCCGCTGCCGTAACGGATGCCAACCAGGGTCAGCTGATCCAACTGAAAAACGTAACGGTAGCGAATCTGGCTGCCGCTACACCGGCAGGCACTTTTGAATTCGATGCGGTATCGGATGCCGGAACGACGCGTGTTCGCGTCGACGGCCGTACAGGTCTGACGCAGGATCAATTCGCTTACGCCGAAGGCGACAAGCTGGATGTGACGGGCGTATCCGCGATCTTCCGCGGCGTATTCCAATTGAAGCCGCGCGGCGCTTCGGATATCGTCAAAGCTGTTGTCGTAGTGGAACCGCCGGTGGAAGAGCCTCCGGTTGAACAGCCATCGGAAGGCCCGGCAACGGCCGCTCCGGCCAAGCCGGTTCTGACGGACGATAACGGTCGGGACAACGGTCTGCGGGACGGAAGCTACAACGTGAACATGAATCTGTGGTGGGGCAACAACGCGACTTCGTACAAATTGTACGAAGAAGGCGTCGTGATCGCGGAAGGACCTCTTACAGACGCTTCCCCGAACGCCCAACAGCTGAGCGTACCGGTTGTCGGCAAAACGAACGGAACGTACAACTATGTAGTAGAACTCACCAACCGCTTTGGCACTTCGAAAAGCGAACAGCTTAAAGTCAAAGTTACCGATGCTTCGCCGGGCGAAGCTGTGCTGTCGAGCGACAATTGGGACGGCGACGGAAACTACAAAGTGACGATGAACCTGTGGTGGGGCACCAATGCTTCGCAGTACGAATTGTACGAAAACGGCAAACTGATCGACACCCAGACCCTGACAGCGGGAAATGCGGGTCCTCAGAGCGCCGTAACGGACATGACCGGCAAAGAACCGGGCATCTACGCGTACAAAGCCGTACTGAAAAATGCAGCGGGCGAGACAGACACTTCGGTTCTTCGGGTGAAAGTCGATACGCTTAAGCAGCAGCAAAACAAAGCTTCGTAAGCCAAGTCTTCCGTTTGCGGAAAATCCGCGCTTCGGCAGTTTGTCATCAAGAGTCGTCCGCGATGTTGCGGACGACTCTTTTTGCATCGATCGGCGGAAGAAGGAGAAGGACTTTGCTTCTTCGCTTCCGACAATGCTAGGATGAAGAAGAAAGCCTGCCGCCTCCAGGGCGGGCGGATGACGGAGGAAGACCCCTATGGACACATTCAACGTATTCGACGTTTCTGCGGCACTGATCGAACGGATTAACCGCGATTATGCCGAAGATGTCGCGATTGCCGCTTATTACGGTTCTTATCTCGACGGAACGGCATCGGAGCGCTCCGATCTCGACTTTTTCTTTATTCCAACGAACCCGGATGGGTATAAAGCGGGGCTGACGTTTATCTTGAACGGCATCAGCTTCGACTTTTGGCCGATCGATTGGGAACGGGCGGAGCGAATGTCGAAGCTGGAAGACGGTCAGGCCGGAATCCTTGCGGACTGCAAACTGCTGTATGTGCGTTCGGATGAAGACCTGGACCGGTTTAACGACTTGAAGCATCGAATCAAAGATATTCGGGCTTTCGAAGGCGAAGAAGCATTTCTGCTGCGCGCCGACCAGGTGCTGAGCGAGGTGTATCCGCTGCTGCATGAGCTGTACCAAGCGGGAAGCGGCAGACCGCTGTCTTTTTACCGGCTGCAGGCGTTTGAAGTAATGATGCCGGTGTTCGAAGCGATCGCGCTGCTGAACCGGACCTACCTGCGCAAAGGCTGGGGGAGAAATCTCACGCAGCTGTACGATCTGCCGATCCGTCCGGCGAATCTCGAAGCGACGGTACATACGATCCTGCGCAGCCCCGACGTGCCCGAGACGTCTGCCGCCCTGATCCGTTTGGTCGATGCGACTGCTCTTCTGGTTGAAGAACGGCGCCGCACGCTGCAAAGTCCGGCGGCGGATGAGATTGGACGCGGCACAGGTTTTTTCGAAGAGTTCAAAGGACTGCTGGATAAGCTGCAGACGGCCTGCGAACGCGGCGATTATGAGCTGGCTTTCTTTACTGCGGCTCATGCGGAAAGCCAGTTGAACGGTTTTCTGGTATACATGGAGACGGGACAGTGGGGGAAGGGGGCCCAAGGCGCGGAAGCAGGCCGCCGGATTGCCGAGCAGGCCAAACTGCCGGCGCTGATGCCGCTGTTGGACCCGGCCAGCCTGATCCCGCTGCAGTCCGCCGCGCATTGGCTGGAAATCTCGCTGGAGCGTTATCTGCGCGCAAAAGGTGTAGAGATCCGGAAATTCGGCACGGTGGAAGAGCTTCGCGGCTATTTGCTGGACCCCAAGGCTTAACCTACCGAACCGGCCCGTACGTCAAAAACACCGCTTATCCGAATGTCTCGGGATAAGTGGTGTTTAACTGCGTCCAAAAAGAAACAAAGGCTTCGCGCCCAAGCGGAGGTTAGGACCCGTGCATCGGAGACCGCTTAAGCGAAACGCTCGATTCCCGCACAATCAGGCGAGGTTCGAACTGGACTTTTTCATAATCGCCGCGCGTCTGCTCACGAATACGTTTCAGCAGCAGTTCCGCCGCCAATCGGGCCACTTCGCTGCCCATGATCGAGACGGAACTGATCTGGGGGCTGCTGATGGTCGTCCATTGATTATTGTCTACGCCGACAACCGCTACGTCTTCGGGAACGCGCACACCCAATTCTTTGAACCGATTCACGAGACCGATCGCGACCATATCGTTCACCGCATAGACGGCATCGGGCATATGGGCCAGTCCGTGAAAATAGTCGGCGGCGCGTATCCCGGTCTGGAGAGAGAAGTCTTCACCGAAATAAACAAGCGAAGCGTCTACCCGATTCAAAGCCCGTTCATAGGCAAGGTAGCGGTCTTCGATGACGTCTTTTTGCGTACCGGCATAAGCGATCCGGCTGCGGCCGATCTGCTGCAGATGGTCCATGACAAGTTTGCCTTCCAGAATCGACAAACAAACGACATCCGCCTGCAGCGAATCGTCCAGCTGTTTGCCGTAATTGATGACGGAGATCGGGACGCCGGCTTTGTCGATCAGCTCGGGCAGAGCTTTGGGGTAGGCCAGCGGCATGATAATCAGCCCGTCGACATGCAGCTTTTTGATATCGCGGACCACTTCGAGTTCGGCCCGGGCATTGCCTGCCGTATTGATCTGGACCACCCGGTAGCCGTGCGCTTTGGCCGCCTGCTCGACAGCCCAGGAAATGTCGGGAATGATCGCATTGCGGATATCCGGCACAGC
Organism: Saccharibacillus qingshengii; assembly: GCF_013185195.1. Taxonomy (GTDB): domain Bacteria; phylum Bacillota; class Bacilli; order Paenibacillales; family Paenibacillaceae; genus Saccharibacillus; species Saccharibacillus qingshengii. The sequence goes on along the minus strand of NZ_JAAZWC010000034.1, from coordinate 19,763 downwards.
CAGCGCAATTTGGTTCGTCAGCCGAACCTTGAGGCTCTGGGCAGAGGTGTTCGGAACGAAGCCCAATTCTTCAATCGTCTGGAGAATGCGCATACGCGTCTTCGCGCTGATGCCTTCCGCATTGTTGATCGCTCTGGATACGGTGGCGATCCCGACTCCGGCCTGCCGGGCCACATCTTCGATCGTCACTTTTTTTGCTGTCATGGCTGAGACCTCGCTTGTATATAATTCCGGAATCGTTTCCGGTAGATAAGAACTCGAGAATTGCGTCTTCTTATTATAACATCCGTCTATCGGCAAGTCTCAAATTCAGGCTTATACGCCTATAAAGTCTTATATTTAAAGCTTTACATAACGAAACCATTGAATTGCGCAAGGAGATTTGAGCTTATTTGGTTTGACAGTGTGACAGATATGTGACATATTTAATTTCGGAAACGTTTCCGGTTTGTGTTGAAGCGTACCTTGTATTCTTACATCGAAGGAGATGACCGGCAGTGAAAGCACTAAGATGGCACGGCCCGAAAGATCTGCGTCTGGAACATATCGAGGAACCGGCGGTTCAGCCCGGAAAAGTAAAAATCAAAGTGGAATGGTGCGGCATCTGCGGCAGCGACCTGCACGAATATACGGCCGGGCCGATCTTTATTCCGGCCGGCGAGCCGCATCCGATCACCGGCGAGATGGCCCCGGTCGTAATGGGACATGAATTCTCGGGACGCGTTGTGGAGACCGGGGAAGGGGTAACCCGCGTTCAGGCCGGCGACCGCGTCGTGGTTGAACCGATCTATGCCTGCGGCAAATGCGAAGCCTGCCGCAAAGGCAAATACAATCTGTGCGAACAGATGGGATTCCTGGGACTGGCAGGCGGCGGCGGAGGTTTCTCCGAATACGTATCGGCCGAAGCCTATATGGTACACAAAATTCCGGACAGTCTGTCCTACGAGCAGGGGGCATTGGTCGAACCGTCCGCGGTAGCGCTGCATGCCGTTCGCCAGAGCAAGCTCAAAGTCGGAGACAAAGCCGCCGTATTCGGCGCAGGCCCGATCGGACTGCTCGTGATCGAAGCGCTCAAAGCTTCCGGCGCCGCCGAAATTTATGCGGTCGAATTGTCGCCGGAACGCAAAGCCAAAGCGGCCGAACTGGGAGCGATCGTGCTCGATCCGCAGGAAGTCGACGTCGTGGCCGACCTGCATGCCCGCACTGGCGGCGGTGTGGACGTCGCCTATGAAGTAACCGGGGTTCCGCCGGTGCTGACTCAGGCTCTGGAATCCACCAATATCGGCGGCGAACTGATGATTGTCAGCATCTTCGAGAAAGAAGCGCCGATCATGCCAAACCGCATCGTGATGAAAGAGCGCACGGTCAACGGGATTATCGGCTACCGCGACGTTTTCCCGGCGGTCATCAGCCTCATGCAGCAGGGCTATTTCCCGGCCGAGAAACTCGTGACCAAGCGGATCGGACTGGACGACGTGCTGAGCGAAGGATTCGAGACGCTGCTTCAAGAAAAGAACCAGGTCAAGATTCTTGTCAAAGCGGAGTAAAGCACAAGGGTGCGAAGCGTGGGCGCTGAACGTGTCGAGAAAGGTCTGCTTCTGAGGAAAGCGAGGAGGCGAAGGGAGAAATTTAGTGCAGGAGCTAAAGCATTTCGAAGAAATGCACTTCGGAAGCTTATGCTATAGTTCGCCTTTGAAATCGGGGAAATTCCTCTAAATTTCAATCCTTTCCCCGATTTCAACACGCGACCGGAACGAATTTCTCCCGCAGCTGACGAGCTTCTACAACGAATAGGACTTTCTCGACAGCCTGGGCGCGGAATTTATTCCGCGCTTTTTTGGTGTGAACATCACTAAGACTCTATACCCGCCGCGATGTCTGAATCACACAAAGCGCAGCAAGCACAGAAGCTCCCAATCCCGCAGCTGCGGCGGTTGGGGCTTTTTGGCATGGCAGCCGAGCCGATTTCGCAATTTGTAAACGCGGGGGGTAAACCCTATACTTAAAGTGACCGATATTCAAGGTATACGAATATTCTACAGACGGCCGAACACCGAGTCCGGCCGCTTTGCGCAGAGAGGAACGGAAATGAAATTGATGGAAAATAACGCTCTCGACATGAAAAAAGATTTTGTCCCGATGGAGCAGCTCAAGACGTTTCGCGATGAAGTGACCCGCTTTATGATGACGTACAAGTTTGCTCTCGACGAGATGGAGACGAAAATCGACATCCTGAAGCAGGAATTTCAGACGCTGCACGACTACAGCCCGATCGAGCATACCAAATCCCGCCTGAAATCGCCGGAGAGTATTGTGAACAAGTTGATTCGCAAAAACTACGACATTTCCATGGAATCGATCAAGGAACATATTCGTGATATTGCCGGCCTGCGCATTACATGCTCCTTCATCTCCGATATCTATAAAGTCAGCGAGATGCTGAAGCAGCAGAGCGACCTCAAAGTGCTCGAAATGAAAGATTATATCGAAAATCCCAAAATAAACGGATACCGCAGTCTGCATCTGCTGATCGAAGTGCCGGTGTTTCTGTCCGACCGGACCGAACATGTCTGCGTCGAACTCCAGATCCGTACGATCGCGATGGATTTCTGGGCCAGCCTGGAACATAAGATTTTCTATAAATACAACCAGGATGTACCGGGCGAACTGCTCGGGGAGCTAAAAGCGGCTGCGGATTCCGCAAGTTCGCTTGATCTGCAAATGGAACGGCTGCAGCATGAAGTGCAGGCGATCAAAGATGCGCACAGCAGCGAAGAACACGAAATGCTCAAGACTATCCATATCAACGGACAGCAGTTCCGAATTCCGGGCACGCTGCTGGATATACTGGGACAAAATTAACATTCCTGAAAAAGTCCGGAAGAAGACCTACTCAATTCGGTCTTTTTTCCTATATCCCTATTCTATTTGCAGGATAAACCATTGATTTTAACGACTGGGAATCGTAGTATAGGGTATACTTGGGAATTAGGCCCTAGAGCAAGTTTGGCCGTTTCGAACGGAATTTGCCGCTGTATGGGGGGAGAAACCTTGCCGGATCATCAATCTTATAAGAAAAGCGCACAGTTCAAACAGCCGGATTGGGGACTGCTGGACCCCGAATCTGCCGCGCAGTTCAGCTCGCCCGAGCAATTCGGGCGCCTGCTCGATATTCTTGAAATACAGCCTTACCGCGATATCAATTCGGCGATCGTTCCGGTGCAGCAGGCGTTGGGCATTGCCGCGCGTCTGGGACAGGAGACGCTGGCCCAGCGCGCCCGTCTGATTCATGCCGACGTGCTTGGACGGCAGGGACAGATCGCCGAGAGCGGCCGGTTGATCCGGGAGATCAACGCCTGGGCGTCTGACAACGACCATGCACATATTCTGGCACGCAGCCACAGACTGCTGGGCGGTTTTTTTCGCCGTCTCGGCGACCCGTCGAGTTCGCTTGAACATGCCCTGCGGGGGCTGAAGCATCTGCCCAGCGGCGTGTCTCCGGCGACCCGTGCCGATCATCTGATGATGCTCGCGCTGGCTCTGGACGAGTCGGGTTCGTTCGACGATGCGAAGCAGCGGTTCGACGAGGTGCTGCGGATCGCCAAAGCGACCGGAGACGTGCAGTTCGAGCTGTATGCGCTGAACAATATGGCGTTTACTTACTATGAGCTCGGCGACCTGGAAAAAGCGGCGGAGCTGATCGCGCAAATTCGCGAGCTGTCCGAGCGCCATGAATTCCCGCTGATCGCTATGCAGCTCGATACGATTGCCAAAGGAGAGATTCTGCTCGGACGTCCCGACGAAGCGGAGCGGACGCTGCTTCCGGTCATTACGGATCCTTCCGAGCGTCGGCTCAGCGAACTGGCTTCGCTGCCGGAATGCATGCTGACCGTCGCCCAGGCGCAGCTGCTGCAGGGCAAGCTCGACGAGGCGCAGAGCATGCTGGAAGAAGCCAAGCACCTATGCGACGATCACGGATTGTCGGGGTTGTCCGTACAGGCTCGTCTGCGCCAAGCCGAGCTGCATGCGGCGGCAGGGCGATACACGAAGAGCACCGGCTGTTTCATGCGGAAGCGGAAGCGCTGCGTTCGGCGGAGCGCGAAGCGAAGTCGCATATTTTCCAGGCTGTCTTCGAAGCGGAAGAAGCGCGTAAGAGCAGCGAGCATTTCCGGGAAATGTCGCTGCGCGATCCGCTGACGGGACTGCGCAACCGGCGCTTTATCGACGACCATATCGACGAACTGCTGGAGCAGACCCGCGAAACGGGCGAACCGCTGACTCTGGCGATCATCGATCTGGATTTCTTCAAGCGGATCAACGATACGCTGTCGCATGTGGTCGGCGATACGGTGCTGATCAACGTAGCCAAAATCTTGTCGGTAGCGGCGGCCGAGCCGGCTGCCGTCGCGAGAATGGGCGGCGAAGAATTCGTCGCCTTGTTCCCGCGCACCGATGCGAAGCAGGGGCTGGAATTGGCGAACCGGATGTGCCGGGCCATCCGCGGCGCGGATTGGAGTCCGATCACGGGCACTCTTCCGGTGACGGCAAGTATCGGCGTGCACACGGTATACGGCGGCTCGATCGGACGCACGGAACTGCTGGGCATCGCCGATCGGCGGCTCTATATTGCCAAACGCGCCGGCAAAGATCAGGTTGTGGCGGAAGGTTGATTCCGATTTCGATTGTACAGCTGCAGCGGGCCGAATCGGCTTCCGCTGCGGCTGTTTTTGCATCCGGAAAAAGATCGGTAGACCTGCCGTGCCGCATGGAGCCGCCGTGCGGGCAGGAAGGGTTTTGGTCTTTGGCGGAAGATGGTGTTTAATGGGGAAAAGACGTACACGAACAGGAGGAGCGGAGATGAACAAGAAAGTGCTGGTCGTGGACGACGAGCCGGGCATCCACAGCGCGATCGCCTATGCGCTGAAGCGTGAAGGGTATGAGACCGAGACGGCTTCGGACGGAGAGGAAGCGTTGGAGAAAGTCGAAAGTTTCGGGCCTTCCGTGCTGGTGCTTGATGTCATGATGCCGAAGATGGACGGTTACGAAGTCTGCCGCCGTCTGGAACACCGAAGCGGAATCGGGATTATCCTGCTGACCGTCAAAAACGAGCTGACCGTCAAAAACGAGCTGATCGACAAGATCGTCGGTCTGGAACTGGGCGCGGACGATTATATGACGAAGCCGTTCGAAATTCGCGAAGTGCTGGCACGCGTGAAAGCTTTGATCCGGCGATTGGAGAAAAGCGCGCCCGCGGATTCGGCGGCCTTGACCGAAACTGCGGACAGTCAGAACGAGCCCGAAGAAGCGGGCGACCGGGTTCAACTTGGGCCTCTTCGGATCCGGATCTCCCACCGATCGGCCGAACTGGACGGCATCGAGCTGGAATTGACGCCCAAAGAGTTCGATCTGCTGACACTGCTCGCTTCCCGGCCGTCGCGGGTATTTACCCGGGACGATCTGCTTGACCGGGTCTGGAGTATGGATTATGCGGGAGGCACGCGCACGGTGGATATCCATGTACAGCGGCTGCGCAAAAAGCTGGGCGAGAAACATCAGGGGCTGCTGCAGACCGTATACGGAGTCGGCTACAAAGCCTCGGCGCAGGCAGCCGGAACGTCAGCATGAAGCTCGGAATCCGGCTCAAATTTACGCTGTTTCTCGCGGTGCTGCTCCTGCTCAGCATAGGTCTTTTGAGCGCTTTTGTGCTGCGTGGGATTCAAGACAATCAGACGGCGCAGATCGAAGACGTGCTGGCGCGCCAGACGCAGCTGGCCAATCTTCGCCTGCGGCAGGAATATTATACGGAGACGCCCTATGAGGACGCCTTGGTTTTTTATAAGCGGGAAGGTGTACGTTTGGCCAGCGAACTGGCGGATTTGACCGGAATGCCCGTGACGCTGTATGCCCGCGACCGGAGCGTACTCGGTTCTTCGATACGGACCGTTCGCACCGGATTGACGCAGCCGGAAGGCGCCGGAACGGAATCGCTCGATTACGCGCTCGCCGGAAGTATCGCTTATTTCAGGCAGGGTGCGGAAGGCGGGACGATTCTGTACTTCGCGCCGGTGGAAGGTCCGCAAGAGCAGCTCGGCGCGATCCGTTTCGATTATCCGATCGACAGCTATCTGAGTTTTTACCAAGCGATCCGGCGGCTGTTTCTGATTGTGGGCGGTGCGGTCGCGGCAGCGGCTTTCCTGCTCGGTTACGCGTATTACAGCCGTTTTGCTACCGCCATTCTCAAGCTCAAAGCCTCGGCCGACCGGATTCGGATGGGACAGTTTCTGACGGAAGAACCGCTTGCGCGCCGGGATGAACTGGGTGAGCTGGGCCGGGGAATCACGTATATGAGCGGCGAAATCCGGCGTAATATGGCGGGACTCGAAGACGAACGAAGCAAGCTCGCCCAGGCGGTCGAGCGGCTGCAGGCGCTTGAGCACCGGCAGAAGCAGTACATCGGCAATATCAGCCATGAATTCAAAACACCTCTGACCACGATCAAGGCCTACACGGAGCTGCTCGGGATGTATCCGGACGATCCGCAGCTGCTGGGCGAGGCGCGCGTCAGTATCGACAAAGAAGCGCAGCGGCTGTACGAAATGGTGGAAAAAGTGCTTCGGCTGTCTGCGCTTGAGCGCTACGATTTCGAATTGGAAGCTTCGGAAGTGGATGCGGCTGCCGCCCTGCACGATGTGGCGGCGCGAATGCGGGGCAAAGCGGAGCAGTTCGGCGTCACGCTCGAGATCCGGGTGAGGCCTTCCACCGTCTGGTGCGATGCCGAGAGCTTTATGCATATTTTTACGAATCTGTTGGATAACGCGATCAAATACAACCGTCATGGCGGAACGGCGAAGGTGGAAGGCGGGCCGGTCGAAGAAGCGGTGCGATTGGTGGTAAGCAGTACCGGACTTTCGATTCCGGAAGATGCCCGGGAGAAGATTTTCGAACCGTTCTACACGGTCAACAAAGACCGGGCCCGGCTGTCGGGCGGAAGCGGACTCGGACTGTCGCTGGTCAAGCGGCTGCTGGAAGCGCAGGGAGGCCGAATCGAACTGCTGCGGACGGAAGGAGAAGGCGCCTCGTTCGAGCTGATCTTTCCGGCTGTACAGCCCAAGCTGCCTGCCGATTAACGCGTTCCGGTCTGGAATTCGCAATATTTTGGACGTAATTCCCGGGTAAGCTGTAGTTATGATCAAGGGGAGGACGACAGAAATGAATCGAAATCGATCCAGCAAAGACCCGAACGAATCGGGCATTCCACAATCCCGCCGACGGCTCATCCTGCTCGGCAGCATGCTTGCGGTCGTTTTGATCGGAGGCTGCGCAGGCGAAAAACAGGTCCAGGTGAAAGGCGGAGCGGATCTGGAGACGGCGGCTGCGCAAGGTGCGGCGAAGCCTTCCGTAACCGTCAAATCCAATCCCAACCCATCGGTGTATTCCGGTCTCAAGCTTGAAAAGATCGACGAGCTGGAGCATACGCTTGGCGGTATCTGGCTGGACGACACCCACATTATTGTGCAAAAGCCCGATCCGGAAGCGGAACCGGTCTGGATCGGCGAAACCAAAATGCCGCCTTACAGCCTGTATATCCGGGACCTGGATTCCGGCGAAGAAGAACTGCTCCACGGCGGCGACGGCCTAAGTTGGGGAGCTCCGCTGCTGTCTCCGGACGGCGGGCATCTGTTTCTGCTGAACGACAGCGGGAACAGCGGTATTCCTTATCTGTTGGAGATGAAGAGCCGCAAGCTGACGAAGATTGCGGCGCCGGACGGAAAAGAATACGTATCTTCGCAGGATGCAGGATGGCTGGGCAGCGATCATATCGTGTACGCCAAAGAAGGCGAGCCGGATATTTACGGAGCAGATCTGTCGGGAACGGAGACGCGGATCGCGGATACGGACGGGAAAAGGGTGATGATGCACTCGCTCCAGGCGGCATCGGACGGTCGGATTTATTACGGATTGGCGGATACCGACTGGGGCATGTACGCCTACGATCCTGCAAGCAAATCCGCCTCGCCGATCGGAAGTCCGTTTCCGAGTCTCGTCCCTTCGCCCGACGGGACGCAGTTGGCGGTCGTGAAACGGATCGGCGATACGCAGGAAGAGCTGCTGCTCACCGATCCTTCCGGCAAAGAAATCAAGAAGCTGGCCGACGGCAAAGGCTTTTTCGGAACAGGGTGGTCACCGGACGGCAAACGCTTGGCGTATACGGTCACGGCGAGCCGGGAGGCCGGACGCGACGGGTTCTATATCGCGGACGCCGGCACCGGTCAATCGTTTCTGCTGTCTCCCGATTTGGCCGATGCCGGCGATCGGATGAAATGGAGTCCGTCCGGAACCAAGATTATGGTCACGAAGTCGGAGCGATTGAACGGCGAGTTGGTATCGACCACAACCGTCATCACTGTTTCCTGGTAGGAAAGAAGATTCGGATTCGGGAAAGCCCGCGCTTTAGCGCGGGCTTTTTTTCGTGCCGAAACTGCCGCCGCCCAAGTCGACTTTTGTAATTTCTGATGCAGGATCGACAGGAAAAGGCCAAGTTGTTTTCGATTTGGATTAACTTTGTTAGGCCTCTGTTAAATCCTTCAAATTCGATTGAAACGCTCGAAACTTCGCCGTATGATAAGCGCAAACAACATTAATCCATACAAAAACACAAAAAAACAATCGAGTGTGGAGGGAAACAGCGGTGGAAAATAAAATTTATCTGCATGCCGATCAGTCGTCGTACAAAGGCAATCTGCATCTGCACACGACCTGGTCCGACGGTTCGCTTTCGGCGGCGGAGACGGTGGAAGTATTCAAGGAAAAAGGCTATCACTTCGTATGTATCAGCGACCACGATGTCTATGCGCGGACGGACGAGTTCAATACGGACACGTTCATCACGCTTCCCGGCATGGAGCGGGGCGGACTCAATCCGGTGGCCGACCGCGATCCGGGCTATCATTTTGGCGTGTTGGACGATCCGGACGCACAGCCTGCGCAGGTTAGATTCGAACATCTGGAGCGGTTTCCGGTTCCGCTGCCGTGGGAAGGCGATCACTCGCCGCAGGCGCTGATCGACGAGATGAACGCGCACGGCAACCTCGTGATTTTTAATCATCCCGAATGGCATCTGACCCGCTTCGAAGATATGGTCCGCTACGACGGATTTTTCGCGATCGAGATCTACAATCACGCGACCGAGTGGTCGCCTGTCAGTTCGTACGGCGCCGCTTACTGGCATCACGCGCTGCAGAACGGCAAACGCGTCTTCGGTATCGCGGCGGACGATTCCCATACCCATGACCGGAATTGGGCCATGCCGGAATACGGCGGAGGCTGGGTTTGCGTCCAGGCCGATACGCTTACTCCCCGTGCAATCGTCGCAAGTCTCAAAGCCGGCCGCTTTTATTCCAGTACCGGACCTGCCATTCATGCCCTGCGGGTAGAAGACGGCCAGCTGATCGTCGAATGTTCTCCCTGCAAGCTGATTATGTTCAAAGCCTTCCCGCTGCGCGGTCCGTTCGTCGGCGATTTCCAAGGCGGCAGCCCCCAGACGCTCGCTTCCATACCGATTGAGCCGGAAATGCAGTATATCCGCGTGGAATGTATCGATTTCGACGGCAATGTGGCTTGGTCCAACCCGGTCTTCGTGGCTGATCTGCTGCGGGAGGAGGAATAACGATGCGTGAATTCGTACTGCTCGATGGCGGAAGCCGCATGTACAAAGGCAATCTGCATACCCATTCCACCCGCAGCGACGGACAATATGAGCCCGAGACCGTTATTGCGGCTTATCGGAACAAAGGGTATGACTTTTTGTGCCTGAGCGATCACGAGATTTATTTCAAGTCCGAAGCGTACGACGACGGGAATTTCATTATGATCGGCGGCTACGAGATGGCGTGCGAGATGAGCCGGGAAGAGACCGGGCAGCAGTACCATCTGCATGGGCTGCTCGATCGCTTCGTGGAGCCGATCGGAGAATTCGAACATAACGAAGAGCATGCCAAACCGGATTACGAGAATCTGAACACGATCCAGACCCTGATTGACGACATGCGCGCCCGAGGCAATCTGGTGATCTTGAACCACCCCGAATGGTCGAAGAACAAACCGACAGATCTGCTGGCCCTGCAGGGATATACCGCAATCGAAATCTACAACCACCAGTCGGAGCTGGACGAAGCGGCGGGATGCGGGATCGCTTACTGGGATTATCTGCTGAGGCACGGGCGCCGGATCCACGCGATCGCTTCGGACGATGCGCACGGCGGAGCGATCGATGCGGTGGAATCCGAATTTTTCGGTGGATGGGTCGAAGTCCAGGCGGACAAGCTTGAAGGTCAGTCCGTGGTCGATGCCTTGAGAAAAGGCCGGTATTATTCGTCGAACGGTCCGAAGATCCTGGATCTGCGGGTACGCGATGGCCGGCTCGAAATCGAATGTTCCCCGGTCAAACGGATCAAGTTTCTGGCACATCCCGGAAACGGGCATATGGTATACGATCCCGGGGGAGAGCCGGTATCGCACGGGTCGTTCCCGCTCCGCGGCGGCGAAGGATATGTCCGGGTCGAGTGTATCGGCTTCGACGGCAGTACCGCGTGGTCGAATGCGGTCTTCCCGGCCGATCTGTTTCTGCCCTAACGCGGTATAGACCGCAAATTCGAACTTGAAGGAGGAGCCGAATACGATGGATAAACCTTATTTGCTGCTGACGCCCGGCCCCCTGACCACCACCTCGTCGGTCAAAGCCAGTATGCTGACCGACTGGTGCACCTGGGATACCGAATACAAAGAAATCGTTCAGGAGATTCGCGCCGCTCTGCTGCGTCTGTCCGGCGCTTCTTCCGAAGACTATACGGCCGTGCCGATGCAGGGCAGCGGAACGTTCGGAGTCGAAGCGGCGGTTGGAACGGCCGTACCCGAAGACGGCCGGCTGCTGATTCTGGCCAACGGAGCTTACGGGCAGCGGATCGGGGAGATTGCGGACGTTCTGCGTATCTCGCACCGCCTGCTCGAAAGCCCGCCGGACCGTCCGACACAAGCGGAGAGGCTGGACGAAGCGCTGCGGGAAGATCCGTCGATTACGCATGTCGCTCTTGTGCACTGCGAGACGACAACCGGGATCTTGAATCCGCTGGAAGCTCTGATCGAAGTGATCCGCCGTCATGGAAAAATATCGGTTGTGGATGCCATGAGCAGCTTCGGCGGTATACCGATCGATGTCCAGCAGCTGGGTATCGATTATCTGGTCAGCAGCGCCAACAAGTGTATCCAGGGCGTGCCCGGATTCAGTTTCGTACTGGCCCGCACCCGCTTGCTGGAAGTCTGCGAAGGCAATGCCCGCTCGCTGTCGCTCGATCTGTTCGACCAGTGGCAGGTGATGGAAAAGGAACAAGGCAAATGGCGGTATACCTCGCCGACGCATACCGTCCGGGCTTTCCGGCAGGCGCTGCTCGAATTGGACGAAGAAGGCGGAGTCCGCCAGCGCTGCGCCCGGTATACGGCCAACCAGCGGACGCTTGTGCGCGTGATGCGCCGGGCGGGATTCGAGACCCATCTGCCGGATGCGTTTCATTCCCCGTTTATCACCACATTCAACGACCCCAATCTGGCAGGTTTTACATTCGAAGATTTCTATCTGCACCTGAAGCGGCAGGGTTTCGTGATCTATCCCGGCAAGTTGAGCGGAGCGAAGGTGTTCCGGATCGGCACGATCGGCGACGTACACATCGAAGATATCGAAGAGCTGGGCGAAGCCGCGGCTTCTTATACCGCAGACTTGCGCAGCCGAGAAGGAGAACAACAGTGATGACGGAAAAAGTGCAGGGAATTGTGCTCGACTGGGCCGGTACAACGGTCGATTACGGATGTATGGCGCCGGTCCGGGTGTTTCTGGAAATCTTCGGAACGTTGGGGATCGAGCCGACCCTCGAAGAAGTGCGGGCACCGATGGGCAGACTCAAATGGGATCATATCAAAGAGATGCTGGATATGCCAAGAATCGGCAAACTGTTCGAAGAACGGATGGGACGCCCTTATACCGACCGGGATGTGGACGGGATGCACGCGGAATTCGAACCGATGCTGCTGAGCATTCTGCCTCAGTTCTCGGAGCCGATCGGCGCCGCGGCGCAAGTGGTCGAACAGCTGCGCGGTCAAGGCTTGAAGATCGGCGCAACGACCGGTTACAACGACGCCATGATGGCGGTGGTGGCGGCCGGTGCCAAGGCCCAAGGCTACGCACCCGACCATTGGATCACGCCCGATTCGGTCGGCGGCCGGGGACGTCCTTATCCCTATATGATCTTCGCCAACATGATCCGGCTGGATATGGGGATGCCCCGTCAAGTCGTCAAGGTCGGAGACACGGCCTCGGATATGCAGGAAGCGAGAAGCGCCGGCGCCTGGGCGGTTGGAGTGGTCGAAGGCAGCTCCATGCTCGGCCTGACCCTCGAGGAGAAGAACGCCTTGAAACCGGAAGAACTCCGGGAACGGGCGGAGCTCGCAAGGCAGCAGTTTATCCGCAGCGGTGCGCATCACGTGATCGACCGCATCGAAGACCTGCCGGAGCTGATCGAAGTCATCAACGCGAGGCTGGCCCAAGGAGAGTCCCCGCATGGAGATTAGAGCCAATCTCAAGACGGAAGGGGATATCAACCTGTCCGACGAGCGGCGCCGCTGGCAGGAGGCCCATCTGGGTCCGGAAGCGCTGGAGATCCTGGAGGAAGACAGCCGGTATTTCCTGCACCAATCCATGTCCACTCCCTGCCTCAATGTGATTGTCGATGCCGAAGGCATCTATCTCGAAGACATCGACGGCCGCAAAATTATGGATTTTCACGGGAACAGCGTCCATCAGGTTGGCTACAAGAACCGTTTTGTCCTGGATGCGGTGCAGGAACAGATGGAGAAACTTCCGTTTCTGCCCCGCCGTTTCACCAGCCATTCGGCTGTCCGGTTGGCCCGCAAGCTTGCGGAACTGGCTCCGGGCGATCTGAACAAAGTGCTGTTCACGCCGGGCGGAACAAGCGCGATCGGACTTGCACTCAAGCTTGCCCGCCGGGCGACAGGCCGGTTCAAGACGGTATCGACCTGGGACTCGTTCCACGGGGCCAGTCTGGATGCGATCTCCGTCGGAGGAGAAGGCGTGTTTCGCGGCGGAATGGGACCGCTTCTGGCCGGTTCGGAGCATATGATGCCGTACAACGGGTACCGCAGTTTGTTCGGCGAATCAGACGACGGTTCTTATTCCCTGAATTATCTGGAATACATGCTGGAACGCGAAGAAGATATCGGAGCCGTGATACTTGAGCCGATCCGCAGCACGGATGTGCAGATTCCTCCGCCGTCTTACTTCCTGAGGCTGCGCGAATTGTGCGACCGTTTCGGAGCGCTGCTGATTCTCGATGAGATCCCTACGGCTTTCGGCAGAACCGGTACCATGTTCGTACACGAACATTACGGCATCGTGCCCGATATTGTCGTGATCGGCAAAGGGTTCGGCGGTGGACTTTTCCCCATGGCCGGCATTATTGCACGCGAAGGACTGGATATCGCTTCCGATATTTCGCTCGGGCATTATACGCATGAGAAAAGTTCCGTAGGCTGCGCGGCGGCGCTGGCGGCGATTACCTTTATCGAAGACAATGATCTGCTGGCGCATGCGGTTCGTATGGAAGAATTTCTGCGGCAGAGGCTGTCCAAGATGATGGAGAAACACGAAGCGATCGGAGACGTGCGCGTAATCGGCATGCTGGCGGCTATCGAGCTGGTAACGGACCGCACCACCAAGGAACGCGCGGTCGAACAGACCGAGCGGGTCATGTACCGCTGCATGACCCACGGACTCAGCTTCAAAGTATCGGGCGGAAATATCATCACGCTGGTACCGCCGCTGATCACGACCCAAGAGCAGTTGGACGAGGCTTTGACAACGATTGAAGAAGCGATCTCCTCTATTTTCGGCACATAAAAGTACATTTTTACAATAGAAAAACAATTAAAACAATAACAAACAACAACAAAACAAAAATCGGCGTTGGATTTAATCTCCGGATGACATGCGGCCCCCATATTGGGGGTAAGATCAATCCCAATCATTGATAAGACCACAAGGAGGAATTCAAAGCATGAAGAAGTTGGTTCTTGGCGCGTTAGGCCTGGTATTGGGCACAGGTTTGTTGGCGGGCTGCAGTGCGGATAACGAGGCGGCTGAAGCGGCTTCGGCGGACGGAAAAACCAAACAAATCACGATTTCGGTCCGGGAAAGTACATGGGGAGCACGCAAAGACAACTTTATCGAAGCCGAGAAACGCTTGAACGAAGATCTGAAAGCCGAAGGCGTAGAGGTCAAGATCGACTGGTGGCCGGGAATCGGCGACGACGAACTTATCCTGCAGGCACAGGCCGGCAAAGTCGCCGATATCTTCATGAACTCCAGCGTCGATATCGGATGGGAACTGAACGCCGGTATTATCCGCGAAATCGATTGGGTGAAAGATTCGGCCGTGTTCAAGGATGTGCCGGAATCGTATACCGATATCATGAAATACGACGGTCATTATTACGGAGCTATTCAGGATATGGACGCTTCCCCGGTCTTTATCAGCCGTCAGGCGCTTGAAGGACTGGGCTGGACGGCGGCCGAGATCGACGGACTGCGCGGACGCGTAGATGCCGGCGACTTCACTTTCGGAGACCTTGAGCAGCTGGCCGAGCAGGCGAAGCAGAAAAATCTGGTCAAAATGGGATTCGCGGTGGAAGACACCCGGTTCGAAGGCTGGAATTACGCGTTCGGCAATTATAACTACAACGCCGAGCAGAACAAGATGGTGCTGACAGGCAAGACGAAGAACGTATACGACTTCTGGGCCGATGCGGTCAGCCGCGGTGTTATCGACAAATCGATCGGCGAGATCGGAACGGACAAGGCGGCGCCGATGTTCGTCAAAGGCGAAATCTTCGCGGAATTCGCCCGTACGGAATTCTATCAGCTGATGCGCGAAGCCAAAGGCATGCAGGAAGATACGGAAGGCTTCGACAAGTGGTTCAATGAAAACGTGGTCTGGATTCCGATTCCTTCCGCGGAAAAAGGCGGCAAGCCTGTCTCGTACAGCAACCCGGCGATGATCTATGTCGGTCCGAGCGTGGATGACGAGAAGATGCCGTATGTACAGAAACTGATCGAGCATGTGCTGGATCCGGATCTGCAGATCAATCACACGCTGGCCAGCGGCAAACTGCCCGTAACGCCGGAAGCGCAGGAAGACGAGCGGTTCAAGAAACTGGATTTTTACAAAGACCACGCCTACCTGCTTGAATTGACCCGTACCCGTCCGGCGCAGCCCGATTACGCCACGTATACCCAAGCGTATGTGCTGGGCGTCGATGCGATCCTGACCAAAGGCCAAACGGCGGAGCAGGCTTATGAATTGTTCCGCAAGGATGCCCAGCAGAATGTACCTTCCGACCGGCTGCTGATCGAACCGTAACGAACGACAGAGCGGCCAGAAATACAGCCTTACCGGAAATCGCTGTTTGGGAAAAGGGAATCCGATCTTCGGTTCGGAGCCCTTTTTCCCTTTCCTATCCGAGAGACGAGGTGAAAGACCGGCATGGATCATCTTACGGACCGGCCTGCCGCAGTGGGGCCTGCTTACCGCAAACCGTTCAAAAAAAAGATTTACCCTTACCTGTTCATTATGCCGTTCGCCGCTCTGGTGCTTGTCTTTTTCGTGCTGCCGGCACTGGCGACCGTCGCGATGTCTTTTACCGATCTGAATGCGTCGATGAAACCCAAGTTCGTAGGACTCGAGAATTTCAAACGGGTATTCGCCGACTATAATCTTCCCGACATCCTGCGCAACACGGCGATTTTTGCTATTTTATCATTGGCGATCTCCCTGCTGTTCGCTCTGGTCATCTCGATCGCCACGCAGTATTTTCTCAAAGGAAAAATAGCGGCCGTTGTGTACCGGGTATTGTGGCTGATCCCCAGCATCATTCCCGCCGTCGTCTATGTCACGTTCTGGAAGTATCTGTTCGATCCCACGGAAGGCGGGCTGGTGAACCGGATTCTGCTGCAGTTCGGACTGGAATCCGATCCGGTATCATGGTTCTCCAAAGCGGCCATGGCGATCGTCATTCTGGCGACCGTCGTCTCCACGATCTCGGGAGGGATGATTCTGCTGTCCGCCGCGATCAATTCGATTCCCGAAGATCTGTACAAGGCGGCCAAAGTGGACGGAGCCAGCGAGAAGTCGGTTATTCTGAAGATCATTATGCCGACGCTCAAATGGCCGCTGATGTATATCACGATCTCGGAGCTGATCGGATTCGTCTCTTCGTACTTCTTCATTATGCTGCTGACGAACGGCGGTCCGATGAGAGATACGACCACGCTGTCGCTGTACGCGTATCAGCAGGCGTTCAATCTGAAATACTACGGCTACGGTGCAGCGGTCTCGCTGATCGTCGTCGCGATCTCGTTCGTGCTTACGCTGCTGTTTTTGCGGCTGTTCGATTTTGACGAAATGATCAAGCCTTCGAGAATCGAAGACTAACCGGAAAGGCGGCTGCCCGATGTCGACCCGTACGCTCAAACAACTGCTCGTACATACGTATCTGACTTTGTTCACCCTGCCGATCATCGCGATGATCGTCTGGTATTTTCTGGCCGCGACGCTGAATTTCACGACCGGACAGTTTTCGCTGGAGAACTTTTCCTTTTTTCGCGAACCTGTCGAATATGCCGGCGTCGAACTTCCGCTGATCTGGCCGATTGTGCTGAATACCCTGGTTTATTCGTTTCTGATCGTGTTTCTCGAAGTGTTTATCTCGGTCCCGACCGCGTACGCTTTTTCGAGGCTCGACTTCAAAGGGAAAAACGCCGCGATGAAATTCCTGTTTCTGATGCGTTCTTTCCCGGGTATCACGCTGATTATCGCAACCTTCTTTATCCTGGTGCAGATGCATCTGGTCAATACGTACCTGGGTGTGCTGCTGGTGGCGGTCACCGGATCCCTTCCCGGGCGTGTCTATATTATGAAAGGGTTCTTCGACGAAGTGCCCTGGGATATCGAGTGGGCGGCGATGGTGGACGGCTGCACCCGCTACGGCGCATTCAAAAAAGTGCTGGTCCCGTTCGTGCTGCCGGGGATCGGCGCTATCTCGGTCTTTTCTTTTCTGGGGGCGTACGGCGAATGGTTCTTGTTCAAACTGCTGATCTTCAATGACGACATGCTGACGCTCGCCGGTTATCTGGCCCGACTGGTCACCAAAGAAGATCAGATCCTGAACTACGGACTGATCACCGCAATCGGACTGTTTTATACGCTGCCGATTATCGTGTTCTACATTTTCACCCAAAAAGTATTCATGAAGGTCAACTTGGGAGGGGCGAAGCAGGTATGATTACGCTGAGTAATATCGTCAAGGAATACGAAGGCAAGCAGGAAAGCGGACGGGCGGTCGACGGGCTGAATCTCGAGATCCGCAAAGGCGAATTCGTCGCGCTGCTCGGTCCTTCCGGCTGCGGCAAAACGACAACTCTGATGATGCTGGCCGGGCTGCTCAAACCGACCTCGGGCGACATTCATTTTAACGGCAAATTGGTCAACCACACGGAACCCAAAGACCGCAATATCGGAATGGTGTTCCAGTCTTACGCCCTGTATCCGCATCTGACGGTGAGAGACAATATCGCCTTTCCGCTGCGGGAACGCAAAATGCCGAAGCGCGAAGCGTATGAACGGGCCAAAGAAACCAGCCGGATCCTGCAGATCGACCATCTGCTGGACCGCAAGCCTTCGCAGCTGTCGGGCGGTCAGCAGCAGCGGGTCGCTATGGCGCGGGCGCTGTCCAAAGATCCGGAGATTCTCCTGCTCGATGAACCGATGTCCAATCTGGATGCCCGCCTGAAGCTGGATGTCCGCGACGAAATTCGCAAAATCCAGCGCAAGCTCGGCGTCACCACGATCATTGTGACACACGATCAGGAAGAAGCGCTCGCGATTTCCGACCGGGTCGCGATCCTCAACGGAGGCCGGATTCAGCAGTACGCGCCTCCGCACGAGCTGTTCAACCATCCCGTCAATCTGTTCGTCGCAAGTTTCCTTGGCAGTCCGCCGATGAACCTGATCCTGGGTCAGCTGCAAGAAAGCGGCGGCAGACAGATCGTCTTAACGGAAGGCTTCGAATACGAACTGCCCGCAGGGCGCAGGCTGGAAAAAGAGCATATGGGCAAAACGGTCCGCTTCGGGATCCGCCCGCACGATATCTCGATCTGTTCCGCGGACCAGCCGGGCAGCCTGCGAATGAAAGTCGATCTGGTCGAGCATCTGGGCAGCGGGAAACTGGTGAAAGTCATGGACCCGGAAGGGAAGCTGGACACGATGATCCGTCTGTTGACCGGTAACGAAGTTCAAGTCGAAGCGGGCGACGACATTTACGTAACGTTCAAAGCGGATAAATTCCATCTGTTCGATACGGAAAACGGAGGATTGAACTTGACGCAGCATGTCTGACAGGCTCTTTATTATTGAATGCGGAGCCCCTATAATAAAAGTTCACGATGCGAAAGGGGGAATGGCAGATTGTCCCTTGCCAGCGAAGCAAGAAAAGAGACGATCATGACTCTCCTCAATGAGAGAGGCAAAGTGATCGCGGGCGAGCTCTCCACGCTGTTCGAAGTCTCTACCGAAACGATCCGCCGGGATCTCGAAGAGCTGGAGAGAGAAAGCAAACTGAAAAAAGTATACGGAGGCGCGGTGAAATTCAAGCCGGAAGCCGAGCCGCCTCTGCTTGAACGCGAAGCGGTCCATGTGGAAGCCAAACGCACCATCGGCCAGTTGGCCGCGGGATTGGTCGAAGATAACGACGTGATCATCGTAGACGAAGGCAGTACGGCTCTGCAGATCGTTCATTGTCTGGAAGGCAAGCAGAATCTGACGATCCTGACGAATTCGGTGCCGGTGCTGATGCTGATCATCGAATTCCAGAAACGCGGCACGTTCGACGGAAAGCTGGTGTTTATCGGCGGGGAAGTCAGCGCCAAGCATCTGCGCGTCTCCGGCCCGATTGCCGAAAAAGTGCTGGAAGATTTCTATGTGAACAAATCGTTCGTCTCCGTGGACGGCGTTTCTCTAAAGTACGGCATCACGAGCTACGATTACGAAAAAGCGGTGTTCACCCGGCAGATGGTCCGCAACTCGGAGACGGCGATCGTCGTAGCCGACTTCTCGAAGATCGACAAACGAACCGTAGCCAAGATTACGGATCTTCCGGAGATCCAGCAGATCGTATCGGACCGCGAGCCTCCGCCCGAATGGAAAGCCGCTCTCAAGAAAATGGCGGTCACCTGGATTTATCCGGAACACACCTCCGCATCCGAAACCGAATAAGCTTCCCGATGAATCCGCGCCGAGCGCGGATTTTTGCTGTTAGGTGGGGGAGGGGGAAGTGGAAGGGGATTGAGCAGTAGGAGTAGGAACTGTCGAGCGGGAGTGGACGGTGTTTAAAAGAACCCGGGAGGAATTTCCCGGGTTCTTTTTGCAATGAATATAATCCTTTAATTCCCAAAAAATGATATGATGAACGAGGTGAAGCAAAAGGTTCGTAAATCCCGCAGAGAAGAGGGATTGTAGGAAGTTCGGGAATCCTACGAGAATAGGAGGGTTGGTGAAGTTCGGGAATAAGACGTTAAGCGCAACTTCTGAAGGGCAGATTTAAGAACAATTTAAAAGCTGAGAATTGCTGAAGAGCTGTTGAGATCG
>NZ_JAAZWC010000033.1 GCF_013185195.1 Saccharibacillus qingshengii | reverse complement strand
AATTTTCCCGATTTCAAAGGCGAACACTATCGTTCCTTCACTGAATTTCTCCCTCCGCCTCCTCGCTTCTCTCGGAAGCAGACCTTTCTCGACACGTTGACCGCCATCCCAAGATGGCGGTCTTTTCGATGCGAAAGCGTTTCTTCGGGCTCCGATTCGTCTCGAGTCTTCCCATTTGGTTTAACCATACTTAGGTAGATAGAAAAGGAGGAACATCCCATGCTGCGAACACTTCCCACTTTCCCTGTGCCGCTGGGCACTTATACGGTCGGTTTGACCGAGATGTCTTTTCTTGACTTGTCCCGCAAAGGGTTGTTCGATTTTGCGCCGGACGAATTCCGTGAAATTCCCGTCTTGATCTTCTATCCCGCCGATTCCGACCACGACCGTCCGCCGGCCACTTATTCGTTCAAGGAAGAAGCCGAACGCTTCAAGAAAGAGACCAAAGGACTCGTTTCCGCCAGAAACCACCTGATCCGGCTGTCGGCTTATCGGGATATCCCGATCTCTACGCGGCAAAGCGAGTATCCGGTCCTCTTGTTCAATCACGGTTATGCCGGTCATCTGATGCAGAATACGGTGCTGTGCTCGGATCTCGCCAGCCGGGGATACTTGGTAGTCTCGGTCGGACATCCCTACGAATCGGGTACGCTGCGGTATCCGGACGGACGAAAGATACCGGTAAACCCGTCTTTATCCGAAGATATCACGCAGACGCTGCGTTCCCGGATGCCCCAGTTCAAAGCGATGCAAAAAAAGACGTTCAGCGATGCCGAGATCGGACCGGCGGCCGCCGACTTCTACCGGAATTTCAAATCGACAAAAGTGTGGGAACATGTACGGATCTGGGCGGATGACAACCGATTCGTGGCCGACAAATTGGAACAGTTAAATGAAGGAACCCTGCCTTCCCTGTTCACGGGAAAGTTAAAGCTTGGAAGCGGAATCGGCGCGATCGGCCATTCGTACGGGGGATGTGCGGCGAGTCAAGCCTGTCTGGACGACGCCCGATTCGTGTGCGGAATCAATCTGGATGCCCCCACCTATGGCGATTACGGAGACCGGGATATGGGGAAACCCTTCATGATTCTTGGCAGCGAGCTGATGGAATGGCTGGCCCGGCCCCATTTTCTCGCCAATTCCGGCGACGCGTATCTCGTTATCGTCGAAGGCACCAAACATATGGACTTTACCGATCTGATCTTTTATGCCGGGCATCTCAAATGGTTGAATCTGCTCGGCAGACGCAATCCCATGCAGCTGCGCGAGATCATCTCCGGTTATACGCTCGCTTTTTTTGACCGGTATCTCCAGCCAAACGGCTCTGCCGGGGTCGAGATGCCCACGTTCGACAAAGTGCGTGTGCGCATGAAGAAGACAGCAGCGGATTGAACAGGCAGGATTCGGCGGGCGGGCGGTCTCTTTTTACGCTTGGGGATCCGCTTCGGGGCGCTGCGCCAAGCTCATCCCCCGCTCGAATTCATCCGGCGGAACCGGACGTCCGAACAGATATCCCTGAATTTCGTCACAGCCGTTTTTTTCAAGAAAAGCAAGCTGTTCTTCGTTTTCTACGCCCTCGGCGATTACCGTGATCTTCAGGTTGTGGGCCATGGCGATAATCGCTTTGACGATATCCCGGTCGCCCGAATCGCTCTCGATATCCCGGACAAAAGACCGGTCGACTTTCAAACGGCTGATCGGCAGCCGCTTGAGATAATTCAACGAGCTGTATCCGGTTCCAAAATCGTCGATCGAGATTTGGGCACCCAGATCGCGCAGCTGCCGCATTTTGCCGGAAGCGGACTCCACGTCCAGCGTCATGCCTTCCGTGATCTCCAGCTCCAGATACTCCGGCGGATAACCGGTTTCCTGCAAAATGCTTCGAATCAGCTCGACCAATCCCGGCTGCCGGAATTGCCTCGGTGATAGATTCACCGCCATGATAAACGGTTCGTAGCCACTGTCGATCCATTTCTTCCCTTGGGTGCAGGCGGTCCGAAGTACCCACTCGCCAATCTGGAGAATAAGCCCCGTTTCTTCGGCAAGCGGAATGAAATCTGCCGGCGAGACCCATTCGCTGTATCCCCGATGCCAGCGCAGCAGGGCTTCCGCGCCGATCCGCCGGGTCGGAAAAAGCGAGACCTGCGGTTGATAGAACAAATACAGCTCGCCGCGTTCAAGCGATTTGCGCAGATCGTTTTCAAGCAGGATACGGGCTCCGTCCTGCGTCTCGCTGTAGGCATCGTAGACCGCGTACGTATCTTTACCGGCTTCTTTTGCCGCATACATGGCGGCGTCGGCATTTTGCAGGAGGGAAGCCGCGTCCGTACCGTGCTCCGGATAAAGACTGATCCCGATACTCGGCGTGACGAACAGCTCATAGCCCCCCACTTCAAACGGCCGAATGAAAATATCGAGTATACGCTGGGCAATAAGTTCGCTCTCGGGCACCTGTCCGTCGATCAGCAGAACCACAAACTCGTCGCCGCCGTGCCGGGCCACAAATTTGTCGGGACCGAGCGAATCGGAGAGCCGACGGGCGATCTCCATAAGCAGCGTATCTCCAGAGCTGTGACCCAGTGAGTCGTTAACCAGCTTGAAGCGGTCCAGATCCAGGTACAAAATAGCCAGTTTGAGCTTATCCGCTTTGACCTGCCGGATCGTCTCGCTTAATTTCTCCTGAAAAAAACGCCGATTCGGCAGTCCGGTCAGACTGTCATGATAAGCCATCTGGTAGATCATGTCGTCGGAGCGGTTCTGTTCGATCGCAAGTCTCGCCAGGTAGCATACCTTCCGGGTCAGCTCCAATTCTTTGGGGGTCGGCAGACGCGCTTTTTCGTAATACATGGCAAATGTGCCCAAGACTTCGCCTTCGCCGTCCAGCATCGGAAGCGACCAACTGGCCCGCAAATTGTACTTGAGCGCCACAATGCGATATTTTTCCCAGACTTCGCTGCGTTCGATATCTTCGACAATCACGATTTCTTTGCGCAGGACGGAAGCTCCGCACGAACCTCCCTGCTCATCCGCGGTGATGCCGTCGATCGTCAGCAAATAATCCAGCGGAAGGCTGGGTGCGGCCAGATGAAAAAGAGCATTCTGCTTCGGATCGTAACGCAAAATCGAACACTTCGCCCCTGTCTGGTATTCCGTCATTCGCAGCAGCTTATCCAGGATATCTTCAAGCGGAGTCGATTTGGCGATCATCTCAAGCACCCGATTCTGATCGTCCAGAATCTGGACGGCCTGCTCCTGCTCGGTAATATCCCGCGAAATGCCGAGCAGCCCGATTACCGCGCCGTTTTTGAGTACGGGTACGACTCGGGCATCCACCGTAATCAGCCCGCCCGTTTTTGACCGAAAAGAAAATCCGACCTGCTCCGGGCAGCCTTCTGTTAATACTTTCCGAAAGCATCGTCGGGCTCGAGACAAGTCGGTCGGCAGCAGATAACTGCTGAACCGGGTTCGGAGCAGTTCTTGCCTCTCATAGCCGCTTACCCGCTCGCCGCTCGGATTGATGTCCGCGATTCGTCCGTCGGCATACAACAGAAATACCGCCTCCGTGCTGTAGATGTACAAAGAACGGTAAATTTGCTGCGCTTCTTCGAACAAGGGATGGGATTGATCCGGGTTTTCTTCTATTCCGCTCATTGTCATCTACCTTTCGGATTTTTTCTCTATCTCTCAATACCTTTAAAAGGTTCTCCTGTAACACATTCTCTTCGAAAGGGGAGGTGTCCTGTCGCCGGGCAATAAAAAAACCGGGAACGCCCGCAGTATGCCGGGAATTCTCGGTTTTTTGTTGGGATTCATCCGCTCTCGCCGTCTGAAAGCTTCTTCCGTTATTCCAAAATCAGGACGCCGTAAGCCGGAATCTCGGCCGCCCCTTCAATCGTTGTTCCGCTCAGCAGGTCGGTACGCGGTTCGCTCAGCACAATGCTTGCAGCATCGGCTCCGTAATTGAGCAGGAAGACATAACTTCCCTGTTCATTGGCACGGATTCCGATCTCGACCTGCTCCGGCACGGTCAGCCAGTCTCTGATCGGCGCCTGAATATCGAGCAGATCGAGGATCGTGTCCACGACCGGTTCGCTGAAGGCGGCTCCGTAATACCACGCTTCGCCCCGCCCTTGTCTGCGCTTTGTCAAAGCGGGACGGCCCGCATAATAGTCTTCCGCATATTCCGCCATCACTTCCACCGCCGGATCTTCCACATTCAAAATATCGTTGAAATTTTCCGCATAAGCTTCTCTGGATTCGCTGCTTTTCGTCCAGCGCAGCGCGGGGGCTTGGACTGTGCCTTTGATCACTGTGAAGTCTTCCACCGTAATGCCGCACAGCTGCGCAGCCGGTCCCGGAAAAGACTCCATCCGGCAGTGGCCGCGCTCGTCTTTGTACCCGGTACGGGCACCGAAGATCAGCTTGCCGCCGCCTTCGACATAAGACGTTAACAGCTTGGCCGTCTGCTCTGTCAGAATCGCGGCATGGGGATAGATCAGCAGCTCATACCGACTCAGCCGCTCCAGTTCCAGATTCTCTCGGGATTCCCGGCGAAGATACACCATATCTGCCGGAATATGCCGATACTGCAGCTGCTTGTACCAGGCATTGGTGCTGCGGGCGGTCAGCGGTCCGTGCCAGACATCGAACTCGCCGTCCCACTCATTGTCGTAATCGCGCAGAATCGCCACTTTTGCCTGATACGTGGTTCCCGCTATTTTTGCTCCGACCGCCGCGAATTCCTGTCCGACCTGCGATGCTTCGCGTACTCTCCGGTTGGGGCGATTATGGTAATCGTTTAGGCCGTGCCAGTAGATTTCCGTGCCAACCGTCGCCGTGCGCCAGCGGAAATACATCACCAGATCGGCGCCGTGCAGCACCGATTGGTATGTCCACAGCCGCATCTGCCCCGGACGCGGAGACGGCATATCCATACGGTTCACCCAACCTCCCGGACCCGCCTGCTGTTCCATGATGCAGAAGTTCGGCGAGACATCGCGTACCGCACTGAGATGAAGGCTCCATTTGCGGTCCAGCAGCGGCTTCTCATCGGTTCCCGGAAAGATTGCCGAGAATTGCGGATACGAATCGTACGAGAAATAATCCAACAGTCGGTCCGTCAGCGTATGACTGTCCAGATGCGCGAACATGCCGTTGGTCGTGATCTCATGCTGCGGTGCGACCTCGCGCAAAATGTCGGCCTGGATCTGCGCGAACTCCAGCACGCTGTCCGAAATGAAGCGCTTCTCGTCCAGGGCCAGATGCGGATTGGGTGAATCGGTGACGGTCGGGCGCGGCAGATAGACCTGTTCCCAATCGGTATAGGTCTGACTCCAGACCACCGTTCCCCACGCTTCGTTCAAAGCTTCCAGCGTTGCATACTTGCGCTGTGCCCATCGGCGGAATGCCGCATGGTCGGCTTCGGCATAGAAGACGCTGGTCTCGCAGTTGAATTCGTTGTCGAGCTGCCAGCCGACAATCGCCGGATGGTCTTTGAAATGCGCGGCCATTTCCCGGGTAATGATGGCGCAGAGTTCGCGGTATTTGGGGCTGTTATAGTTGTAGTGTCGGCGCATGCCGTGGCGGTACAGTGTCCCGTCCTGCCCGGCATTCAGCACTTCGGGATACTTGTGCGTCAGCCAGGCGGGCGGCGTTGCCGTAGGCGTTCCCATAATCACTTTGAGTCCGTGCCGATGCGCGGCATCCAGTGCCCGGTCGAACAGTCCGAACTCGAACACGCCTTCTTCCGGTTCGAACAGCGCCCATGCGAATTCGCCGACGCGGATCGTAGACATCTTCAGTTCGCGCATCCGCTTGAAGTCGTCTTCCCACAGCTCTTCTTTCCAGTGTTCCGGATAATAACATACACCCAGTTCCAACTGCTTGAGATGAATCGATTTGCCCATAGCGATCTGCCTCCGTTTTCGTTGTCGAATACCGATCCTGCCCGGATCGACTTGCGTCATCCGCCTGCGGCGATTGGCCGATTCCGGGCGTTGACTCCTGTCTGTATTGTAAGCGGGTTCGGTTCGATCCGATATAACGGGTTCTTGCGCAGATATCACTTTTTTGCGATTCCGAATATTCATAAACCTTATTAAGATGATACAATTTCATTACGTATAGCAATTATTTCTTCTTCGAAAGGAGTCCGATCATGCAGGAACATCTTTTCTTCCCTACGCCTTCTTCCCCCCATCTGCTCTGCTACCCGGACTTTACCGGCGGTTACAGTGGATATCCGTCGCACGCGGTCGATCGGCCGGCGAGGAGCGACGACCTGAAGCTTAACCGTCTGTACAATCTGCATCTGGTGCAGGGCGGCAGAGGAACCGTTGGGTCCGGCGGCGATGTATTCGAGCTGGAGGCGGGCAGCGGATTTCTGTACGGACCCGGATTGGCCCAACGTTATGCTTCGAGTTCCGCCGATCCATGGGATATCCGCTGGGTCCATTTCTCCTGCCTTGCGGCGGACCGGCTGCTCGGTGCCCGGGGGTTAAGCGAACCCTGGCTGTTTCGGATGCCCGACCCGTCCGGCGCTTATGCCTGTATGGAAGAACTGCTGGAACTCGGGCGGTCTTCCGATCCTAACCGGGAAGCGGAAGCTTCGGCGCGTCTGTATGAACTGCTGCTGCATCTCGTCAACCGGGCTTCTCCGCTTGCAATGCCCAGCGACCCGTCGATTCCCGGAATCCATGCGGCCGCCGAGTGGATTCGCAGCCGCTGCACCGACCCCTCGCTGTCGATGAGCGAAGTCGCCGCCGAAACAGGATACAGCGTGCCTTACTTCAGCCGCAAATTCCACCAGCTTATGGGCCGCACCCCAAGCGCGTACCTGCTGGAGTCGAGAGTCCTGCATGCCAAACATCTGCTGGTCGCCTCCTCGCTCACGGTTAGAGAAATCGCGGCCGCTTCCGGATTTTCGCAGAGCAGCTACTTTATTCAGTGCTTCCGCAAACTGGAGCAGACGACCCCCGAGCGATTCCGGCTGAGCCGGAGAGCTTGAGGAGGAAATGTCACTTTGTAAAATAATACCCTCGCTTCAATTCGTCCAATAGCCCTGGCTGCGCCGCTGTCCAGCCCAACCGTTTCTGCGTCAGCGCACTGGATACCGGATTGTCGGCGGACGCAAATGAACCGAGCCACCCGAAATGGGCTGCTGCCTGATCCGTACCAATCGATCGGACGGGCAGATTTCCCTGCTGGCCAATCGCTTCCGCTATTTGTGCAAAAGGCAGACCTTCTTCCGCAATCGCGTGGAACCGAGCACCCGCATTCCCCTGTTCGACGGCCATCCGGAACAATCGGGCCGCATCGAGCCGGTGCACGGCAGGCCAGCGGTTGGTCCCTTTGTCGATATAAGCGGAGGCTTGGCGAGTCCGGGCAATCCGAATCAAGGAAGGCAGCAGCCCTCCCCGGTCGCCCTGTCCGTACACAATCGGCGGCAGCCGCACCAGGGAGGCCCTTACCCCCTGCTCGGCCTGCGCCAACAGCGCTTTTTCCGATACGACGCGTCCGCCTCCGACCGATTCCGGATCACCTCCGTCGTCTTCGGTTCCCAATCTGCCGGGGCCGAGCGTCATTGTCGGCATAGCAATGACGAGCGCTCCCTGCCTGCCCGACAGCGCTGCTCCGAACGTTTCGATGGCGCTGCGATCGGCTCCGATCGCAGCCGCCATGAATCTCGCTGCCGCCTTGCGAGGATTTCCTCCAAGCGCGATACGCAGCCGCGCCGGCAGACCGGCATGCGAGAACTTATGAAAAAAAGCCGTATGCACAACGGCATCCGCTCCGTCCGCCGCCATCCGCAGCAGCTTCGTATCTTCGACCGATCCCCGAATAGCCGCTGCTCCGATCGCGTTCAGATGCTCGGCCGCCTGCCGCGAACGCACCAGCCCGATCACCTCATGGCCGTGCCCGATCAACTCTTCAACGATGGCCGATCCGATAAATCCGCTTGCTCCCGTTACCACAACACGCATCGCATTTCCTCCTTGTCGAACAAAGACTTTTCGGTTAACCCGCTTCATTCTCTGCTCAGTATAGAAGGAAAATCGGGCGAAAGTTTGACTGTTCCAAGCCTCTTATTGCCCGATTCGACGCTTGTAGGCCTAGAGGATACAGCCGCCGGGCTTCACCTCGCAAAAAGACCTGACGCACGAAGGCGGCAGGTCTTACTGTTCCGGGCGGAAGATACTCAAGAAGAACCCAGACGCTTCCACTTGGCCAGATCCCGACTCGGCGGGTTTCCGAAAAACCGGCTGTAATCGCGGCTGAACTGCGAGTCGCTGACATAACCGACCAACCGGCAGGCGCGGGTCGCGTCTTCCTGTTCGCCGGACAGCATCAACCGCCGGGCTTCCTGAAGCCGGAGCGCTTTCTGATACTGCAGCGGACTCATGGCCGTCACCGATTTGAAATGCTCCCGGAACGACGACTCGCTCAGATGAACCCGATCCGCCAATTCGGCAATTTTGAACGATTCGGCAAAATGGTTCCGCAGCCACTCGATCGCTTTGGCTACTCGCTGTACGCTGGATCCCGCCGATACGGTCTCTGCCACATACACGCCAACCGAACTGCGCAGCAGCCGGATAAAAATCTCGTCTTCGGCAAGGGACACCAGCAGACCGTCATCTTCGGCATCGTCCAGACAGGCGACCAAGCGCGACATGGCGGCGATCAGTGCCGGTTCGGCTTCCAGTACGTAGCTGGCTCTGCGTTGTTCGACCGTCGGCAGTCCGTTCGGATATACTTTTGGAACCAGCGCGGCAATTTTTTGCGGATCGAGATACACCCCTACCCCCAGAAAAGGTTCGGAAGGACTTGCCTGCACGGTCCGGATAGCTACCGGCAGCGCCACCGGAGCAATCAGAAGCCTTGCACCCGAGTATTCCGAAACTTCTGCGCCAATCTTGATCGTCTTGCTGCCCTGCGCCGCGAGTCCAACCGTCGGCCAATACATCGTATGCTTCTCTTCGGAAGGTTCGGGCTGGGAATATCGGTTCAGATAGAGGCCGGGAATCCGTGAAGCGGTCGTACCGTCCTGCGTGATATGTCCATCGACCAAACGTGCCAAACGGGACGTCTCTTCCTGAAGCTGTGCCGACAAAGATTCGTACAATCGTTTCATGATGCGGCATGCAGCTCCTATAAGATCAATTTGATTTGTTTCTACTTTAATCCTTTTTCCAAAAAAAGACGAATCTGACTGGGAAATTGTTTCCTTTTGCCGGATTTGTGGTATGTATACATAGTTATTATGATTGCAGGAGGAGAATGTGACTTTGATTAATCTAAATCAGGCAATTCAAATTTCGTTACCCGTCCGATTACATGCGGTCAGCGGCGAATTTTATGAAGGAGTTTGTACCCGGAACCCCAAAAACTCGTCGTTGTTCGATATCCATATCGATGAAGAAATCGTCACTCTGCCCCAATGGGCGGTCAAACGCATCTGGAAAAAGAAAACAACGTAAATAGTGCCCGGGCAGACAGCAAGATGATGCCTCTGCGGGCACTTTTTTTATGTCTAACTATAAATGTGCCTCTATCAAAAACAGGCCGCTTGAAGAGGGAAACCTCTCCAAGCGGCCTGCGTTAAATGAAAGTTAAATGGGGATGAATCGGTTGGCCGGAGCCGGATGAAGCCGGGGCTGAAGGCCCTTGCTTACATCATGCCGCCCATACCGCCCATGCCGCCCATATCCGGAGCGGAAGCGCCGGCAGGTTCTGGCTTGTCAGCGATAACCGCTTCTGTTGTCAGGAACATAGCCGCTACGGAAGCCGCGTTTTGCAGAGCGGAACGCGTGACTTTCGCAGGATCGACAATCCCCGCTTCGAACATGTTGACCCATTCGCCGGTAGCGGCGTTGTAGCCAATGCCCACTTCTTCTTTTTTGAGACGGTCCACGATTACGGAACCTTCTTCGCCGGCGTTAGCCGCGATCGTGCGGATTGGTTCTTCCAGAGCGCGCAGAACGATGTTGACGCCCGTTCTTTCGTCGCCGGTTACCGTCAGAGCCGCTACGGCTTTGTATACGTTAACCAGAGCCGTGCCGCCGCCGGATACGATACCTTCTTCAACGGCTGCGCGAGTCGCGTTCAACGCGTCTTCGATACGCAGTTTGCGTTCTTTCAGTTCGGTTTCCGTTGCCGCGCCGACTTTGACAACCGCTACGCCGCCGGCAAGTTTAGCCAGACGCTCCTGCAGTTTTTCTTTATCGAACTCGGAAGTCGTTTCTTCCAGCTGCGAACGAATTTGGTTCACGCGAGCGTCGATGTCGGTCTTCACGCCGGCACCGTCCACGATCGTCGTGTTTTCTTTCGTTACGCGAACCTGGCGAGCCGAACCCAACTGCTCGATCGTCGTCGCTTTCAGTTCCAGACCGAGCTTCTCGGTGATCACTTGTCCACCGGTCAGAGCGGCGATATCCTGCAGCATCGCTTCGCGGCGATCGCCGAAGCCCGGAGCCTTAACGGCAACCGCGTTGAATGTTCCGCGCAGTTTGTTCAGGACGAGCATAGGAAGCGCTTCGCCTTCGATATCTTCAGCCACGATCACGAGAGCGCGACCCTGCTGAACGATTTTCTCGAGCAGCGGCAGAATTTCCTGCGTCGTGCTGATTTTTTTATCGGTGATCAGGATGTAAGGATTCTCAAGAACCGCTTCCATCTTGTCCGTGTCGGTAATCATGTAAGGGGAAATGTAACCGCGGTCGAACTGCATGCCTTCCACGACTTCCAGTTCGGTTGCGAATCCGCGGGATTCTTCAACGGTGATTACGCCGTCTTTACCCACTTTTTCCATCGCTTCCGCAATCAGTTCGCCAACTTCGTCGTCAGCCGCGGAGATTGCCGCAACCTGAGCGATCGACTGTTTGCCTTCGATCGGCTTCGCGATGTTTTGCAGTTCGAGAACCGCAGCTTTGACCGCTTTGTCGATGCCTTTGCGGATAACCATAGGGTTCGCGCCGGCCGTTACGTTCTTCAGACCTT
This sequence comes from Saccharibacillus qingshengii, assembly GCF_013185195.1. Classification (GTDB taxonomy): domain Bacteria; phylum Bacillota; class Bacilli; order Paenibacillales; family Paenibacillaceae; genus Saccharibacillus; species Saccharibacillus qingshengii. The sequence continues at coordinate 38,542 of NZ_JAAZWC010000033.1, read as the reverse complement.
CGCGGATCATCGCTTGAGCCAGAACGGTAGCAGTCGTCGTGCCGTCGCCGGCTACGTCGTTGGTTTTCGTTGCGACTTCTTTGACGAGCTGGGCGCCCATGTTTTCAAAAGCGTCTTCCAGTTCGATTTCCTTCGCGATCGTTACGCCGTCGTTCGTGATCAGCGGGCTGCCGAATTTTTTCTCCAGCACCACGTTGCGTCCTTTAGGACCGAGCGTTACTTTTACCGCATTTGCAAGTGCATCTACGCCGCGAAGCATCGAGCGACGGGCTTCTTCTCCGAACAGAATCTCTTTAGCCATGGTCGAATAACCTCCCTGGGATATGGAATTGCGATTTTTCGTTCAAAAAACGTATGTGTAAGGGGACACTTAAGCCAGAATGGCGTGAATGTCGCTTTCTTTCATAATCAGATACTCTTTGCCTTCGTATTTCACTTCGGTGCCTGCATATTTCGAGAACAGGACAACGTCGCCTTCCTTCACTTCGAGCGGAGTACGGACGCCGTCTTTTAGGGTCCCGCTGCCTACGGCAATAACTTTGCCTTCCTGCGGCTTTTCTTTCGAAGCGTCCGGAAGCACGATACCGAACGAAGTCGTTTCCTCCTGCTGAATCGGTTCTACGAGTACGCGTTCACCCAACGGTTTGATCATGAAAAATAGCCTCCTTGTAAAGGTAGATTGATAAGCCTCAAAACTTCTTCGTTAGCACTCGACGACGTCTAGTGCTAACAGCCAAGTCTTATATTACTAGTCTCTGCGCAAAATTTCAAGTCCCCTCTCACAAAAAAAGACACCCCGCTCTCCAGGGTCGTCTTTCTTGTGTGCCGTCCGCGCCGGATCGGCCAAGGTCTCCCGAAGCCGCCGCGATCCGGCGGCTCTGCGGGTCTTGCGTCTACTGCCGGTACTGCCCCGTCACCATCAGCAGCGCTTCCGGCAGTTGATCCATGATCGCCGCCAAATTCTCGTGTACGCCCTTGGGCGTACCCGGCAGATTGACGATCAGCGAACGGCCCCGTATCCCGCAGATGCCCCGAAACAGCATGGCTGCCCGGTTCTTCTGCATGACGTTCATCCGCATCGCTTCGGCCATCCCCGGTACCTCCCGTTCGATGACGCGCTTGGTCGCTTCCGGCGTCACATCCCGGTTCGCAAGCTCCGTTCCTCCGGTCGTCAGCACAAGATCCGCCTGGAAATAATCCGTCATTTCGATCAATGCCGCCACGATCTCGTCCGATTCATCGGGCACGATCCGGTACTCGATAATTTCTCCGCCTACTTCTTCTTCCACCAGCTCCCGGATCACCTGCGCGCTCGTATCCTCCCGCTCGCCCCGTGCTCCCTTGTCGCTGGCTGTCAAGATTGCCACTTTCCACAGCATGAGGTCACCTCTTCTCATCCATCGCTCTTCTTGCTTTCCGTTCCCAATCTATACGGCCGAAGCCGCTTCTTCAGGCACGGCCCGTTATATTCGTCATGCCTGCCGGCACGATCAGAAGATCCAGCAGGAAGTCGTGCGGTTCCATCGGTACTCGATCCACAATCTGCCCGTCAAAAGCGAGCGCCCACAGCTCCGGCTTGGCTCCGGCAGTGCCGAAACGTTCCAGCAGCCGGTCGTAGAAGCCGCCTCCGTAACCGATTCGTCCTCCCGCGAGATCGAATGCCAATCCCGGAACGAGTACGACATCGATTCCGTCCAGCCTGTTTTCCGGCCATTCGGGAAGATCGGCTGCCGGCTCGGGAATTCCCCAACTGCCGGGAACTTCGTCCTCCGCCCGCCGGATCTCCAGAAGCCGCATACGGCGCGAAGTCTTGTCGATCCTCGGCGCCAGTACGATATCTCCGTGCCGGCGGCAGTCTTGAAGCAGAGGACGCAGGTCCAGTTCTCCCCGATAAGGCAGGTAGCCGAGCAGCGCCAGCGGTTGGCCTTTGCGCCTGCGCAGGACCTCCAAGCGATCCGCTGCCATTCGGCAGACGGAAGCGGATTGCCGCGCGCGCAGCGATTCGGACAAATCCGCTCTCACCTGTTCCATACGGCGCCGAAACGCCGCCTTATCCGGTAAAGGTTCGATAGCGCTCGCCTCCCGCATTCTCTTCTGTTCTCTTTTTTGTTCTCACATGCTCAAGTTTATCATTGTTTTGCGCAAATAACCACCGCCGGGAAGGTCCCACGAAGCCTTGATCCGGCTTTTCCGGGGAAAATAAGATCCGCCGTTTGGACGGGGATTTGGGCTTTTGGGAAAGAACACCCGAATTTATGCAGTCTCTCTTTGGTTTTTCGCCGTTTCTACGGTAAAATAAAGTGATCTTAGACTATTTCAACAGCACGGAGGACTCTGAATTATGCTGCTTCAAGCAACGGGAATCGCAAAAAGATACGGCGTCCAGAGCATTCTGGAAGGCATTACCTTTCAAATCCTGGAACGCGAACGAATCGGACTTGTCGGAGTCAACGGGGCGGGCAAGTCGACGCTGCTGAAGATTCTGGCCGGCGAGATGTCCCACGACGATGGTCAAATTTTCAAAAACAAAGAAACGACGATCGGCTATCTTGCCCAAAACAGCGGGCTGCAGTCGGATCGGACCATCCAGGCAGAAATGCTGGACGTGTTTGCCGATCTGCTCGATGCCGAACGGGAGATCCGCGAGATGGAACTCGAGATCACCGAAGGCTCCTCGCATTCCGAACAGGACAAAGCCTATCAGGATCTGCTGAACCGCTATGCGGTGCGTTCGGACTGGTTCCGCGACCACGGCGGTTACGAGATCGGTACCAAGATCCGCAGCGTCCTGCACGGGATGGGCTTCGGCAGTTTCGATCCTTCGACGGTCGTCTCCACGCTCAGCGGCGGACAGCGGACCCGTCTGGCTTTGGCCAAAATGCTGCTTCAGGCTCCGGATCTGCTCATGCTCGACGAACCGACCAACCATCTGGACATCGAGACGCTGACCTGGCTGGAAGACTATCTGCGCAGTTACGACGGCGGACTGTTGATCGTCTCCCACGACCGCTACTTCCTCGACAAGACGGTTACGGCGATCGTGGAGATCGAACGCCACCGGGCGCGCCGCTATACGGGCAATTACAGCCGTTACACCGAGCTCAAAGCCGCCGAGTACGAAGCCGACATGAAACAGTACGAGAAGCAGCAGGGCGAAATCGCGAAGATGGAAACGTTCATCCAGCAGAATATCGTTCGGGCTTCGACGACCAAGCGGGCGCAGAGCCGGCGCAAAGCGCTGGAGAAATTGGATCGGCTGGATCGGCCGGCGGGCGATCTGAAACGGGCCAACTTCTCGTTCCAGGCCGCTTATCCCTCGGGCAAAGACGTCCTGCATGTAGACGGCGTATCCGCCTCCTACGACGGCGCCAACAAATTGTTCCGCGATGCGTCGTTTGCCCTGTCCCGCGGCGAAACGGTAGCGCTGATCGGGCCCAACGGGGTCGGCAAGTCCACCATGCTCAAAGCGCTGATTGACCGGCTCAAGCCGGACGAAGGACGCATCACCTGGGGAGCCAAAGTCCAAATCGGGTACTACGACCAGCAGCAGGATACGCTCAATCCGCAGAACACCGTATTGGAAGAACTGTGGAGCGCGTATCCGCATATGGAAGAAGCCCGGATCCGGACGGTGCTCGGCAGTTTCCTGTTCAGCGGTGAAGACGTGCTCAAGAGAATCTCCGCACTCAGCGGCGGCGAGAAAGCCCGTGTGCTGCTCTCCAAGCTGATGCTGCTCGAAGCCAACACGCTTATTCTCGACGAACCGACCAACCATTTGGATCTGTACAGCAAAGAAGTGCTCGAATCGGCATTGATCGATTTCGACGGGACGCTGCTGTTCATTTCCCACGACCGCTATTTCCTCAACAAAATGGCCGAACGCGTGATCGAGTTGAGTCCAAGCGGCATCACCGGCTATCTGGGCAACTACGACGACTACGTCGAGAAGAAGCAGGAACTTGAAGAGATCGCACGCGAGAATGCGGTCCTTGGCTCGGCGCGCAGCAAATCTTCGGCTTCCGTCCAAGCGGGCGAGAGTGAAGAATCCAAGAATGCCCAGGCCGCTTTTGAAGAAAGCAAACAGGCCAAGCGCGAAGAACGCAGCCGGCAGCGCCGGATGGAACAGCTCGAGACGCTGATTGCGGAACTCGAGAGCTCGGTTGCCGCCCTTGAACTGGAGTTGACACTTCCGGAAATTTACGAAGACTATATGGCGATCCAGGAACGGCAAAATGCGATTGATACGAACAAAACCCAGCTTGCCTCGGCCTACGAAGAATGGGAAACGCTCGCTGCGGAATAATTTTTTTGTCAAGTGAACATTTTGATCTATCCCCGTTATCCACTGCGTTATCCACAGTTTCACCACTTATTTTTCCTGCTAACCGGCCTTTATGGCCGGTTTTTTGCTTTTTAAACCGCCACTTCTACCTTGAAACCAATTTTATCCACTTTGTTATGCACATTATCCACAGATTTCACTTTTGCTTTTTGAAAAACATATCCCCTTTTACATAAAATTCGAAGCAGGCATTCCGCGCGGGTTAAGCCTACTTGTACACAACGATAAGGGGATATGTGGATAAGTTTATTCAGGGATTGACAAGGGCAGGTTAAGCGTGAGTAAACATCGGCGGGTCCGACTTCTACATTTTACACAGCTTTACAAGAGTCCGAATCCCGTCTCCGTATAAAATACTCTTTTCCACACAAAAAGGGCTTCTTCCCGTTTGGAAGAAGCCTTCAGGCTGTCGAGAAAGTCCTATTCGTTGTAGAAGCTCGTCAGCTGCGGGAGAAATTCGTTCCGGTCGCGTGTTGAAATCGAGAAAAAGATTAAATTTCAGCGGAATTTTCTCGATTTCAAAGGCGAACACTATCGTTCCTTCACTGAATTTCTCCCTCCGCCTCCTCACTTTGTTTGGAATACGACTTTCTCGACACGTAAAGGGCTTCTTCCCGTTTGGAAGAAGCCCTTTACGCTCGCTGCCGCTTACGCAGACAGAACCTTTATTCGTCACGCGCCTTTGCGCTTTCCGTTTTACCGGGCAGCCGATTCTCCGACCGACCAGTTTTCCAGCGACATGCCCGGCTCTCCTTTGATAAAAAGATCGCTGATTTCGCCGCGTGTCCATTTCACGTAAGCGGCGGCGCCGATCATCGCGGCATTGTCCGTGCAGTACTTCAGCGGCGGGATCGCAAGCGGAATATTTTCCGCCGCGCAGCGCGCCGTCAGTTCGCTTCGCAGACCGCCGTTCGCCGCCACACCGCCGCACAGCAGCAGCTGCTTCGCACCGAATTCATGTACGGCACGAATCGCCTTGGCGACCAGCACCTCCACGACGGATTCCTGGAATCCGCGCGCGATTGCGCCCGTATCGACTTCGTATCCTTTCATCCGGCTCTGGTTAACCAGATTCAGCACCGCGGACTTGAGACCACTGAGGCTGAAATCGTACGAGCCTTCTTCCAGCCACACCCGGGGCAGCGCGGCAGCCGTATCGGCGGCCTGCGCCGCTTTGTCGACGTGCGGACCTCCCGGATACGGGAAGCCGAGCGAACGCGCCACTTTGTCGTAGGCTTCACCCACAGCGTCGTCGCGCGTCTGCCCGACAACCTCGAACCGGCCTTCGCTCTCCATACGCACGATCTCGGTATGGCCGCCGGAGACGACGAGCGCGATCGACGGATATTGAATCTCATCCGTCAGTTGGTTGGCATAAATATGCCCGGCGATATGATGGGTGCCGATCAGCGGCTTGTCGAGTGCAAAAGCCAGCGCTTTGGCGGCCATAATCCCGACCAGAAGCGCCCCGACAAGCCCGGGACCTTCCGTTACGGCAATCGCCGTCAATTCGCGTGCTTCAAGCCCCGATTCCTCGATCGCCTGCTCCATCAAGCGCGTGATGCACTCGACGTGCTGGCGCGAAGCCACTTCGGGGACAACGCCGCCGAACGCTTTGTGCGTCTCGATCTGGCTGGCAACCAGATTCACGAGCACTTCCTGTCCGTCTTTGACAATCGCGACGGACGTTTCGTCGCAGCTGGTCTCCACCGCCAAGATATACGTACCTTCGCGCGTCTTGCCCTGCGCTTCCTGCTGCAGTTCCTTATCCATGCCCGTTACACGCTTCCTTCCGTATTCCCCGCCGCTCTGGAACGGCCTTTCAGGTCTATCCACATAATGACGGCATCTTCGTTGTTGTCGGAGTAATACCCTTTGCGGACCCCGATTTCGCGGAATCCCATCTTGACGTACAACCGGCGGGCGACTTCGTTGCTGACCCGCACTTCCAGCGTCGCTCTCTCCAGACCGAGCGATTCCGCCATGCCGAGCAGCTCCTCCAGCAGACGGGCGCCCAATTTGCGTCCGCGATAAGCGGTACGTACCGCAATATTCGTAATATGCGCTTCGTCCATAACCGTCCACATTCCCGCGTAACCGGCTGCTTCGCCGTCCACTTCCATAATGAGGTAGCGCGCGAAATGATTGATCGTCATCTCGCTGCGAAAGGCCTGCTCGGTCCAGGGCAGCGAAAACGATTCGTGTTCGATCACCATAACGTCCGGGATATCTTCGAGCCCCATGGTTCGAAAATGAACAGAAGGTTCGCCCGAAGGTTGTGCAGATTCGGTCTCTCGGTACTGCATCCCATGCAGCCCCCTTTCCTCTACGATTCAATCTCCCGGTTCCCGCAGGTTCCGGATGTTCTAGTACCTTGTCAACACTAAAGGTAAGGTTACTAGTACCTTGACCGAATTAAATCCAAGGCTTGCGTTCATCGGAAACACGCACGGTTCAAGCGGGTTTTCGAGGGGCGTAACCTAACATCTTTATCGGTCAAGGTACTAGTACCTTGACCGAATTAAATCCAAGGCTTGCGTTCATCGGAAACACGCACGGTTCAAGCGGGTTTTCGAGGGGCGTAACCTAACATCATTATCGGTCAAGGTACTAGCTCTTGGCGCGCAGCAGATTCGCTTCCGCTTCGGTGACCTGCGTATAGTTCGGCAGCAGATCATGCGCGTCAACCGTATCGCCGCTCTCAAGCTTGCGCAGTCCGATCCGGCCGATCCATCTCGCTTCAGCCGCACAGTCCTGCAGGGCAATACGGTCCTCTGGCAGTCCGGCCATCTCGGCCAGGCCCTGCACGGTCTCGGCATGCTTTTCCGTTTCTCCCGTAAACAGGATACAATCGGGACGCTTATCCGCAGGCAGTTCCTGCAGTCTTGCGGCCAGTTGAACCATCCAATCCTGAACCTGCAAAATCGCATCTTCCGCGGTACGGTTCAGCGGCAGCTCATCCGCTCGGCCGCGGCCCGACGGAAGATCCGCTTCAAACAAAGCCGTATAGGCTTGTCCGCGCCGTGCATCGACCAGGGGAACGACCCAGATCTTCCCCTGAAGACCGGACGCTTCGAGTCCCGAGGCGGCCTGCGCTTCCAGGCTCGACACGGCCGCTACCGGCAGCTTCAGCGCCCAGGCGAGCGTCTTCGCCGTCGTGACGGCAATACGAACGCCCGTATACGAACCCGGTCCGATGCCTACGGCAATACCCGCAAGTGCCTGTTTGTCGGTACCGGACTGCCGAAGCGCCCGCTCGATTTCCGGCAGCAGGTTCACGGAATGATTCCGTTCGGCCAGACTGCTGCTTTCGAACAGGATCCCGCTTCCTTCCAGTACCGCTACGGCCTGGGAAGCGCTGGACGTATCGAGCGCCAGAATCCGGCCGGGCTGCGCGTTATTTTTTGTCATATTCAAATTCCCCATCTTCATTCAATTTTCGTGGTCCCGATTCTGTATCGGTACCGGAATCCGGCATCTCTTCCACCCATTTCGCATACGGCGCACCGATTCCTTCACAGCGAATCATACGGGCTGCTTCTCCGTTATGCTCGATATGCAGATTCAATCGGCCGGCCGGCAGCAGGTCGGGAATGATCGAAGCCCACTCCACCAGCGACACCCCGCGGCCTTCAAAATATTCGTCGAGACCCAGATCTTCGGCTTCATCCTGCGTAATCCGGTAGACGTCCATATGGTAAAGAGGCAGCCTGCCTTCGTATTCCTTGATCAAGGTAAAGGTCGGGCTGTTCACGATCCCCCGAACGCCCAATGCGGCGGCAAATCCCTGCGAAAACTTCGTTTTGCCCGCACCCAGATCCCCGTCGAGCGCAATCACCGTTCCCGGCTTCGCCAACGAGGCAAAGTACGCAGCCAAGGCTGCCGTATCCTCTTCATTGCGCGAGATCCATACCCGGCTGCTTGTTTCGTGTGCATCCACGTTTCTCCACCTTCGCTTCCTATCAACGCAGCTTATCGGGGATAAGCCGGCCTTTTATTGATTTTTTCATTATAACGCAAAAGAATCCGCACGGGCACTCTTTGTCCGGATCGAAATACGCACATTCCAAAAACCACCGGCAGCCGTGTCTGCCGGTGGTCGAAATCGAATCCGTTTGGAGGCGGGAGCCTCTTCGCTGCGTCGTTCCTGTCCGCTTTATGCGGCTACGTCTCTTTTTCGGAATACCCAGAACGTTAAAATAAGGAACGAGACGTAATACGCAGCCAGCACCGACAGCGAAAATCCGAGCGAACTTACACCGTAGCTCCCTGTTTCATCAGAGATATACTGGCTCAAATCCATATTCGCGAACAGCAGATAACGGCCCAACTCGTATTTGGCAGGATTTACGAGCAGCGTAATGAGTCCTCCCATAAACAGCAGGATAATGGTCAGGGCCACCGACAGCGAGTTGCTGCGGAATACGGACGAGAACATAAACGCCATCGTTACGTAAATCAGACAGTCGACGAGCCGGTACAGCAGCGACCACCAGAAGTAATCGGACAAACTCCCCGAGAGCTGCCCGAGAATGTCCGTCGTTCCCGATGAATGGCCGAACAGCAGCACCGACATCCCCAGACCGAGACCCACGAGGAGAGCATACAAAGCGAGCATAAACAAGGCGACGGCGATATATTTGGACAGCAGGATCTTGATGCGGCTCCAAGGACGGATCAGCAGCAGCTTGATCGTACCGCGCGAGAATTCGCCGGCTACCGTATCCGCGGCCACCGCGATCGTGAAGACCGTAGGCAGGAACCAGAACTGCAGCAGGGTATTCATCGCACTCCAAACGCCGATGTCTTCGCTGACGTAACCGAACAGCACCGGCATCAACAGCCCCACAAGCCCCAATACGCCGAGCATGATCCAGGTACGCACTCTTGCATAAATCTTAATATTTTCGTTATGTACAAGTCTGAAAAAGTTAAACAATTCCGCCGCCTCCCGTCATCTCCAGGAATTGATCTTCCAGCGTACGGGTCAGTGCCCGAATCCCGTAAACCGCGATCCCTGCCTGCACGAAAAGATTGTTGATCTCCGCAATACCTTCCCGATTCGTCCGTACGACCAGCTGACCGCTTCGGATTTCTCCGCCTCCGAGCAGAGCCAATGCTTCTTCGATCCGCTCGCCCACATCGAATATCGTCTCGAGTGTCGCATGGATATCCGCCTCGCCGTGCAGTTCCCGTACATCGATCAATTTGCCGGCCTGGATAATCGCCACGGTATCGCACATCAATTCCATTTCGCTGAGCAGATGGCTCGATACGAAGACGGTGGTGCCTTCCTTGCGTGTCAGCTCTCTCAGGTAATCGCGCAGCTCCCGGATTCCCTGGGGATCGAGTCCGTTGGTCGGCTCATCGAGGATCAGCAGTTTGGGGCGGTGCAGAATAGCCTGTGCGACGCCCAGGCGCTGACGCATACCCAGCGAATACGTCGAGACTTTATCATGAATCCGGCGATCCAGGCCCGTAAACTGAACGACCTCGTCAATCCGTTCCTTCGTCACGTCGGAGCGCATACGTGCATACTGCTTCAGATTGCGGTAACCGCTTAAGTAACTGTACATCTCCGGATTCTCCACGATCGCTCCCACTTGGGAAATCGCTTGTTCAAAATCCCGCGTGATGCTGCGGCCGTCGATGACGATATCTCCGGAACTTGGCGCCATGAGTCCCGTCATCATCCGGATCGTCGTTGTTTTGCCCGAACCGTTTGGTCCGAGGAAACCGAAGACTTGCCCCGGCGGTACGTCAAGCGTAAGGCCTTCGATAATCGTTTTGCGGCCGATCCGTTTGACTACATTGTCGAAACGGACGACGGGGTCTCCGGTCATCTTGCTTTTGCTGCCCGGAACAGGCATTTTATCGCTGATGATTTCCATATAAAATATGATCCTCCTTCACATTGCGATTCCCTGTTTTTTATTCCCTTATTGTTTTTTCTGAACGCTCCCAAGAAGAAGCTCACCAAGGTCTTATCCAATCTTTTTCTTTGCGTCCCAACATCTCGTTGATTTCCCATTGTTCCAGGAAAGTCCCTTTTGGAGGAGGTTCGTGTTTGTAATCTTTTCTTTTTTCCGCTTCGAAAGTTGGACGATCGATCGCTTGTCCGATCCAGTCCGTCTTTCGGACAAATTCCAGCACCTGCTTCTCCTGAAGCATCTCCTGCCCCGGAAATTCGTCAGCCCATATGCTGTTGACGTATAGGTTGTAAGATTCCAAATCCCCGCTAACGCAAAACTCGAAGAGTTGAATAGCATACTCCATCGCCTTCAAGTCCGGCACGCTGACGTCGGAATTACGAATCTCTTCCGGAATCTGAGCCCGCAAGTAAGCCACCGTCCGCTCGTACAACCTCCCTTCTCTGACCGAACCCATTCCCTTGGCGATGAATCTCGTCAAATGTACCGAACATTCACTTCCGAACCAATCTTCCAGTTCATGTCTTTGAATGCCGAGCATTCCGACTCTGCGCGTTCGATGAATCAAATGAGCAAACTCGAAAATCATTCCATTTAATGATTCTTTCGTGTTCTCCGATTCCACCACGTTCGCCTCCAATTCGCTTGGGTCTGTTTTTCTTCAAAAGAACTCTTCGTTATCAATGTAACATAGCTTTGTTCTCTCATCCTATTATTTCCCATTAAAAAAGCCCACCCGCTTCTCTTGAAAGAAACGGGTGGGCCTTCCCTAAAAGCAATCAGCCGCCGGCGCGGGCCAGCTCGCGCATATTGGCTTCAAAAGCGGCCAAGAGCGCGGCTTCGCCGGTCAGACCGGTCGATTCGGCTTTTTCGATCTGTTCCAGCATGCGCTTGTAATCTTTTGGAATGACGCGGACGAAACGGCTCGACGTCTGTTCCCAACCGTCGAGAATCAGCTTGGCTACGCCGCTGTCGGTCAAATCGGCGTGACGCTGAATCAGTTCGCGGACTTCTTCTTTCTCCGCTGCGTCTTCAAGCGTCTCAAGCAGCACCATTTCCAGGTTGCAGCGGTCGACGAAATCGCCCGCTCCGTCATAGACATAAGCGACGCCGCCCGACATGCCGGCCGCAAAGTTGCGTCCCGTCGCGCCGAGTACCACTACGCGTCCTCCGGTCATGTATTCGCAGCCGTGATCTCCCGTACCTTCCACGACCACTTTCGCACCCGAGTTGCGGACCGCGAAACGTTCGCCGGCGATTCCGCTGATATAAGCTTCGCCCGCAGTCGCGCCGTAGAGCGCCGTATTGCCGATGATAATATTTTCTTCCGACTTGAACGTCGCTCTCGGATCAGGTCTCACAATCAACTTGCCGCCCGACAGCCCTTTGCCCACGTAGTCGTTGGAATCGCCCGATACTTCAAGCGTGATACCTTTCGGTACAAACGCGCCAAAGCTCTGGCCCGCCGAACCGGTGAAGTGCAGGCTGATCGTATCGTCCGGCAGTCCGGCCGCGCCGTATTTGCGCGTGACTTCGCTGCCGAGAATCGTACCGGCGGCCCGGTCCACGTTCGTGATCTTGAAGTGTGCATCGACTTTCTCTCCGCGTTCAAGCGCGGGAGCGGCGGCCGTCAGCAGTTCGCGCATGTCGAGCGTATGTTCCAGACCGTGATTCTGGGTCTGCGAACGGAAAGGCGTGCTGCCTTCCGGAAGCGTCGGCACATGCAGCAGCGGCGTCAGATCGAGACCTTTTTTCTTCCAATGATGCGAAGCATCCACCGCATCGAGGCAGTCCGTGCGTCCGACCATTTCCTGGATCGTGCGGAAGCCGAGCTGTGCCATGATCTCGCGCAGATCTTCCGCGACAAACGTCATGAAGTTGACGACGTGTTCCGGATCGCCCATAAAGTTCTTGCGCAGTTCCGGGTTCTGCGTCGCTACGCCAACCGGGCAGGTATCCAGCTGGCATACTCTCATCATGATACAGCCGACGGCGATCAGAGGCGCGGTCGAGAATCCGTATTCTTCCGCTCCAAGCAGAGCGGCGACAGCCAGGTCGCGGCCCGACAGCATTTTGCCGTCCGTCTCCAGTACGACGCGGTCGCGCAGATTGTTGAGAATCAGCGTCTGATGCGTCTCGGCCAGCCCCAGTTCCCACGGCATGCCCGCGTGACGGATCGAACCCTGCGGCGATGCGCCGGTTCCGCCGTCGTAACCGCTGACGAGGATAATGTCGGCGCGGCCTTTGGCAACGCCGGCCGCAATCGTGCCTACTCCGACTTCGGAGACCAGCTTCACGTTAATATCTGCGCGCGGGTTGGCATTTTTCAGATCGTAGATCAATTCGGCCAAATCTTCGATCGAATAGATATCGTGGTGCGGCGGCGGCGAGATGAGACCTACGCCCGGCGTCGAACCCCGAACTTCCGCGACCCAAGGATAGACTTTGCGGCCCGGCAGCTGTCCGCCTTCGCCCGGCTTGGCCCCCTGCGCCATCTTGATCTGAATCTCGTCGGCGTTGACCAGGTAGTTCGACGTCACGCCGAAGCGGCCCGAAGCGACCTGTTTGATCGCGCTGCGGCGGGAATCTCCGTTGGCATCCGGAATGAAGCGCGCCGGATCTTCGCCGCCTTCGCCGGTATTGCTTTTGCCTCCGATGCGGTTCATGCCGATCGCAAGCGATTCATGCGCTTCCTTGCTGATCGAACCGAACGACATCGCTCCGGTCTTGAAGCGTTTCATAATGGAGGAAGCCGGTTCGACTTCGTCCAGCGGAACCGGTTCGCCGACCGGTTTGAGGTTCAGCAGCGCGCGCAGCGTCAGATGCTGTTTGGACTCTCCTTCGACGAGGCGTGCATACTTCTTGTACGTTTCGTAATCGCCGGTGCGAACCGCATGCTGCAGCAGGTGAATGGTCTGCGGGTTGAACAGATGGTCTTCGCCGTCGCTGCGCCATTGATATTCGCCGCCGGAATCAAGCACCTTGTCGATGCCGTCTTTGTCGGAGAAAGCCCGGTTGTGCTGCAGCAGCGTATCGAACGCCACTTCTTCGAGCCCGATGCCGCCGATGCGCGTAGGCGTCCAGGTGAAGTAGCGATCCACAAATTCGGGCTTGAGGCCCACCGCTTCGAAGATCTGGGCGCCTCGGTACGATTGGATCGTGGAAATGCCCATCTTGGACAGGATTTTCACGACGCCCTTGGTTACGCCTTTGATAAAGTTCTTGACCGCTTTTTCGTGCGAGATGCCTCTAAGCATACCCTGCGCGATCATATCCTGCAGCGTCTCGAACGCCAGATAAGGATTGACGGCGCTGATGCCGTAGCCAAGCAGAAGCGCAAAGTGATGCACATCGCGCGGTTCGCCGGATTCCAGCAGCAGGGTAACTTTGGTGCGTGTTCCCTGGCGAATCAAATGGTGATGCATAGTCGAAACGGCAAGCAGCGCCGGAATGGCCGCATTGTCCCGATTCACGCCTTTGTCGGACAAGATCAGGATGTTATGCCCTTTCTTGATGACGCGGTCAGCCGCTTTGCACATGTCGTCCAGCGCATCGCGCAGACCGTCGGCGCCGCGCGCCGCTTCGAAGAAGATCGGAATCGTCATCGCGCGGAAGCCCGGACGGTGACGGTGCACATGGCGGATCTTCGCAAAATCTTCGTTCGACAATACCGGCGTATCGAGCGAAATCATCCGGCAGCTTTCCGGTTCCGGCAGCAGCAGATTGCGTTCCGCACCGATTGCCGTCGAAGCCGACGTGACGATTTCTTCGCGGATCGCGTCGATCGGCGGGTTGGTGACCTGCGCGAACATCTGCTTGAAGTAGTTGTACAGACGCTGCGGCTTGTCGGACAGCACGGCGAGCGGGGCGTCGTAGCCCATCGAACCCGTCGCTTCGATTCCTGTCGAAGCGATCGGCTCCAGCACTTTCCGCAGTTCTTCGAACGTATAACCGAACGACAGCTGAAGCTGCGTCACGTTCTCGTGCTTCGGAGCCGGCGGTTCCTGGGCATCCGGCAGCTCGTCGAGATTGATCATATGCTCGTCCAGCCATTCGCGGTACGGCTGCTCCGTCGCAATCTGCTGCTTTACTTCTTCATCGGAAATGATCCGGCCCTGTTTGGTGTCGATCAGCAGCATCCGGCCCGGACGCAGACGGTCTTTGTACAAGATGTCTTCCGGCGCTACGTCAAGTACGCCCGCTTCGGAGGACAAGATGATCGTATCGTCTTTGGTCACGTAGTAGCGTGCCGGACGAAGCCCGTTGCGGTCGAGGATCGCGCCGATCTGCACGCCGTCCGAGAACGCCATCGCGGCGGGACCGTCCCACGGTTCCATCAGACAGCTGTGATATTCATAGAACGCTTTTTTCGTATCGTCCATCGTCTCGTGCTTGCTCCAAGGCTCCGGCACCATCATCATGGCCACATGCGGCAGCGAGCGTCCGCTCAGATACAGGAATTCGAACGTGTTGTCGAACATCGCCGTATCGGAACCGTCCGGGTTGATGACCGGCTTGACCTTGTCGAGGTCGGGACCGAACACTTCGCTCTCGAACAGGGTCTGGCGCGCATGCATCCAGTTCACATTGCCGCGCATCGTGTTGATCTCGCCGTTGTGGATCATGAAACGGTAAGGGTGCGCACGGTCCCAGCTCGGGAACGTATTCGTGCTGAAACGCGAGTGAATCAGCGCGATCGCCGAACTGAGCTTCTCGTCGCGCAGATCCGGGTAGAACTGTCCAACCTGCGCCGTAGTCAGCATGCCTTTGTAGACGATCTTGAGGCTCGACAGACTCGGAATGTAGAAAGACTCGGCGCCTTCGCCTTCCGCGTAGCGGATCGACATCTCGGCCAGACGGCGAATGACATACAGTTTGCGTTCAAAAGCCAGATCGTCCGTGCCGTTTACGGCACCGCGTCCGATAAACACCTGGCGTACGCAGGGCTTGGCCGCTTTGGCGGAAAAGCCGAGCGTGCTGTCGTCGGTCGGAACCGTGCGGAAGCCGAGCAGCTTCTGTCCTTCAGCCTGAATGATCTCGCCGAGCAGATATTCGTGACGGGCGCGGATTTTGTCGTCGGTCGACAGGAACAGCATACCGACTCCGTAATCCCCGGCGGCCGGCAGCGTAAATCCGAGCTCCTCGGAAGCGAAAAATTCGTGCGGAATTTGCAGCATGATGCCCGCTCCGTCGCCGGAGTTCGGTTCGGCTCCCTGGCCGCCGCGGTGTTCCATGTTCTCGAGCATGGTCAGCGCGCGGCTGACGATATCGTGTGCGGGTGCTCCCTTGATATTGGCGATAAAGCCCATGCCGCAGGCGTCTTTTTCAAACTGGGGATCGTAAAGACCCTGTTTCGGAGGCAATCCAGTCATTTCATCAAACAACCTTTCTATAATGAAATTCATTCATCCCGACGGGAGGTAAAGGCGCTTGCGCGTGGCAGACCACCGAAAAGCCTCGGATATAAGAGAACAGACTCCTTTTCGCACCCGGCGGATGCTCCGCTGGGGTCAAAAAGCAGTCTTCCACATCCCGCGAAAAGCGGGTTCGCAGTTGGATTTTTGGTTTCCCCATTGTAACATTCAGCTTCCACGCCGTGCAATTTAAATCTTTTATCTGCCCGATAAAACTTCCTTTTGCAGCGAAGCATTAGCGCATTGATGTGTCGAATCGGACAATCGCGTCGCCGCAGCAGCTGCAGCGCAGGGAGCGGCATGATTTTGAGTCATTATACGACAAAATTTACGCTTTGCCTATGGAAGAAGCAATTTGTCCAAGCAATGATGCAAAATGTGCAAAAGCGGATGTCGAAGTGCGGACGGCCATTCAAGCCTCCGGTACGGACCCTCGTCCGATACCGATTAACAATAAGGTTTACCTTCATTATAAATGTGCGGTTCCCGCATACCGCTTCTCCGTCCTTCCCTACAAAAAAAGAAGCCCGGCAGCAGCCGGACTTCTTGAAAGGGATACAGCGAATAGAAAAGGCCGTTCCAACCCGCGGTTTAGGCGTGCGCGGGAGCTGTTCCCGTGCTTGTCTCCGGCGTACGCACATCGCGTTCGCGCAGGAAGTAGACCAAGGTCAGCAGCACGCATACGACACCGACCGCGCCCATCAGAATAGACTGGTTCCAGACCACATCCGTCATTCCCGTCGAAATGGCCGCTTTGTAGCCAGTTACGGTATGGGTCATCGGCATCCAAGGGTTGAAAGCTTTCATCCAATCGGGAATCAGTTCCAGCGGGAAGGTTCCCGCGCTGGTTGTCAGCTGGAAGATCAGCAGGAGCAGCATCATGAACCGTCCCGGATTGTCCAACCAGGTGACGAATGCCTGAACCATCATGGTGAACGAGAAGCTGGTCACCCAGGTGAAAAGGCAGAACAAGGCTACACTCTGAACTTCAAGTTTCAGCACGAACAGCGTGACGACAACCGCGAGTGCGGACTGCAGCAGACTCATGCCGAAGAACGACAGGAAACGGCTGACGAACCGGTTCCAACCTGTCGCGTCTTTGACGGAAGATCCGCGCAGAGGCACAACGAGAGTCGAAATCAGTGCACCCACGAACAGGCCCAGCGACAGGAAGTACGGAGCAAAGCCCGTACCGTAGTTCGGTACATCATGGTAGACCGTTTCGCTTAGTTCGACCGGAGCCGCATACATCTGCGCATTGGCGTCTCCTTTGTTCACGTCGGCCGTTTCGACGGCCGCGTCGTTCAACTTGGTCTGCAGTTCGCCGGAACCGTCGGCCAATTTGCCCGCTCCGTCTTTCAACTGCACCGCTCCGTTCTCAAGCTTGCCCGCTCCGTCCTGCAGCTTGACCGCTCCCGAGGAGAGCGTCTCGGTACCTGCGCTGAGCTGCGCCGCACCGGAAGCGAGTTCGCCCGCTCCGCTGCCCAATTTGCCCGCACCCGCGCTAAGCTGACGGGCGCCGGAAGCCAATGTCCCGGCTCCTTCTGCCGCTTGGCCGAGTCCAGCCTGCAGCTGCTTGCCGCCTGCGGCAAGTTTGCCGGCGCCGGCGCTCAGCGTCTGTCCGCCGGCTGCCGCTTCGTCCAGTTTGGCGCCGAACTGCTTCAGTCCACTGCCAAGCTGCGTTTGGCCGGCGGCCAGGCTGTCTGCGCCCGCTTTGAGCTGCGAACCGCCTGCCGCAAGCTTCTCCGCTCCGCTCAGCATCTGCTGATGGGCACCGTCAAGCTGCGCGGCCCCTGCGCTGAGCTTCGCCTGTCCGGCACTCAGCTGTCCGCTGCCGGAAGCTACCGCTTGGGCACCGGCCAGCAGCTTCTGCGCTTCGGGACTCTGCGCCAGCTGGGGCGCTGCTTGAAGCAGCTGCTCCAGACCGTCGGCTACGCCCTGCGCACCTGCAGTGAGCTGTTCGCTTGCCGTACTCGAAGCGGCCAGCCCTTCCTTGAGCTGCGCACTGCCGGCCGCCGTTTGTTTAAGCGCATCGCGAAGCTGCCCCGCTCCGTCTGCGGTCGAACCGATCCCTGCTTGGAGCTGTTTCGCTCCTTCGGTCAATTTGGAAGCTCCGGTCTCGATCGACCCGTGCGCATCCGACAGCTGGCCCAATCCGCCGGCCAGTTTGCCTGCTCCCGCCTGCAGCGAGTCCGCCCCGGTCGTTAACTGGGCGGCTCCGTTTTGCAGTTTGGCCTGGCCCTGCTGCAGAGTAACCGCGCCGGCGGCCAATTTGTCCAGATTGGTCTGGAGCACTCCGGCCCCTTCTTTGAGCTGCAGGGTTCCGCCTTGCAGTTTCGAAGCGCCGTTCTTGAGCGCTGCCGCGCCGTCTCCGGCTTGGGCGAGGCCGTCTTTGAGTTTCGAAGCGCCGTCTTTGAGTTCGCCGGCTCCGCTGCCCAGATCTCCGGCGCCGTCTTTGAGTTTGCCCGCACCTTCGCCGGCATCGTTAAAGCCTTCCGAGATCGTATCCAGCTTGGCAAACAGTTTCTCGGTATACGTCTTGGTGACCGCTTCGGAGACTTTCGTTTTGATTTCTTTCATCGCCGTCTCGCCGATTTGTCCGGCCAGGAAGTTATAGCCTTTGTTCGGCGAGAATTCGATCTGCGCCGGCTGCGGCTTTTCGTCCAGCACGGTCGTCGCTTTTTCCGAAAAGTCCGCCGGAACGGTGATGCGCATGTAATACTTCTCGTCTTCCATGCCTTTGGCCGCCTCGGCCGCATCGACGAACTGCCAATCGAACGAACCGTCCTCCTTCAACTCGTCTACCAGGTCTTTGCCCGCCTGCAGCATCTGTCCGTCATATTCCGCTCCGCGGTCCAGATTGACGACGGCTACCGGAATCTCGTCCATTTTTCCGTACGGGTCCCAGAATGCTTTTAGGAACAGCCCGCTGTACAGCACCGGAATAAACAAGACGACAATAATCGGAATCAGAATCTTCGGATTTTTCAGGTGGGTTTTCAAATCGTTAAAAAATACAGCTAAAGATTTCAATGTGATTCTCTCCTCGACTTCATTCTTCTCTTTGTCCAATCTCTCAACAGAACCGAATGACTATTTCGATCAAATGGTCATTTTAGAGCAAAAAAACGGCCCGCTTCTTCAGCAGGCCCGTCGCCTTTGAATCCTTCAAGGTGCGGCGGTAAATCCTTCGGTCAAAAAGGTAAACATATGACGCTTCAGCTCTTCCTTGGACATGGGTTCGTGATGCATTTCCCATTCGCCGGTCAGCGCTATGAACAGCTTCAGCATGCCGAACGCGATCACTTCGGGGCTGCCTTGGCGAATTGCGCCTTTGTCCATTGATTCGCGAATGACGCGTTCCAGAAATTCCAGCACGACGCTCTCGACTTTGAACAAAGCGGCTTTGGCCTGAAGCGTGCCGATATCCCGCAGCTCCTGGGACAGCTTGATAAAGAGTTCGTGCTCTTCCCGGAATTCCAGAATAGCGTCCAGCGCCTGGTAGGCATTTTCAAAAAACGGACGTTCCGCATGAATCTCCGCTTCGGCTCTGCGTCTCAACTCACGGATCGCACCCAGCAGAATCTCGTCGAACAGCTCTTCCTTGTTTTCGAAAAAGGTGTAAATGGTTCCTTTGCCCACATTGGCGATCTTCGCAACCTGGTCCATCGTGGTCGCTTTGTATCCGAACAGCGAGAACGACTGGGCAGCCGCATGCAGAACCTGCTCGCGGCGGTCGACGACAGCCATATTCCCCCTCCTCTTTCTTCTTGAAGTTATCGTAATTGACTATAAATACAAAATGGTCATTCGGTCAATTTCAATTTATCATATCATTTTCGGAATAGCAAGAGATTTCATCAAATAAGCGTCTCTTCCTGCCTCGTCCAAAAAAGGCCCTTCCCGCCGCGGCGGAAAGGACCTTCTGCATACGGATACGCCGGCCGGGTCTTCTCCGGAAACCGTACGGCGCTCGGCCGTATTCTCCGGAAGCCGAAGCCCGAAACTAGTCCCTTGTCAACGCTAAAGGTAAGGTTACGCCCCCTTCAAACGCACACACCTAAAGCGTGTGCGTTTGAAAGGAACGTAAACCTCGGATTAAGAGTTGACAAGTTACTAGACGTCCAGACTTTCCCGGCTGTTCAGGATGATTCCTTCGATACCGTCTTCCTTGAGCCCCGCGCAGAAAGCTTCCGCATCCTGCTCGATGGCGGGAAACGTGTTGTAATGCAGCGGCAGCACTTTCGGTGCGCCGATCCATTTGGCGGCGATCCGCGCATCTTCCGGTCCCATCGTGAAGAAATCCCCGATCGGCAGCGCCGCGATATCGATCTTGTTCAATTCTCAAATGATCTTCATATCGCCGAACAAAGCCGTGTCTCCGGCATGATACAGCGTCTTGCCGCCCAGAGTCAGCAGGATGCCTGCCGGTTCCCCGCCGTATACGATACGGTCTTCCAGGGTCAGCGACGAACTGTGGAACGCCAGCGTGTATTTTACTTTGAAGCCGTCGAATTGATGCGAGCCTCCGATATTCATGCCCACGGTCTTTACTCCCTGCTCCGTGCAGTAATTCGCAAGTTCCACGGGAGCGACAACCGGACAGTCGTTGGCTTTGGCAATTCCGATCGTGTCTCCGAAGTGATCGTTATGCGCATGCGTAAGCAGTACGGCATCCACTTTGATATCCGCGGGCTTGACCCCGGAATTCGGATTGCCGGTCAGAAAAGGGTCGATAATGACGGATTTCCCTCCGCCTTCCACGAGCAGTGCGGAGTGTCCGAGATACGTAATTTTCATAAACGAAATACTCCTTTCGCGTTCGAATTGGCCTGTTTGAAGAACGGTTCGGACATGGAAATTCCGTGTTCACAGACAGGGTTTTGTATACGGCTTCCGCTTCATTATATCGCGTGAACGTATGTATACCAAATTCGCAATCGAAGAATCGAGTAGGGCTGCCGAGTTCGTTTGTATTGGAAATAAGACTTATTTGAAAAACGTATGATGACCGATCTTTTTGACCGGTGTGCGCGTATTCGGAACCGTCATATCGGTCGCAAGTTCCAGGGACACGAAATAATACGTATCATCCGGCACTTCTTTGCGGCCGTTGAGCGCTTCGGCTACGGCTTTAACGGAGTCCCCGGATGGGACGACACGGTCGAAACGGCCGTTCTGAACAGGCGAGAATTGATATCTCTGATAAATGACATCTCGGATCGTATCGGGATAGTTGGCGGACCGGAGCCGGTTCAGGACAACGTTGGCGACAGCCACTTTGCCTGCGTACGGTTCGCCTTCGGCTTCTGCCATGACGATTCTTTGGAGCAGAAGCACTTCTTCATCGGCCAGTGCGTAAGTCCAGGTCGCTTGTGAAGCTTGATCCTGGCTGAGCAGCGCGGTCGTAGTGAAGAAGATTTGGTTTGGGGGAGTTTGGGATGATCCCGCTTCCTTGGCGGCTGTT
Organism: Saccharibacillus qingshengii; assembly: GCF_013185195.1. Taxonomy (GTDB): domain Bacteria; phylum Bacillota; class Bacilli; order Paenibacillales; family Paenibacillaceae; genus Saccharibacillus; species Saccharibacillus qingshengii. The sequence continues at coordinate 17,389 of NZ_JAAZWC010000033.1, read as the reverse complement.
TGGACAGCTTTGCCGGTTTGGGCCGGTTTGTCTTTTTTGACATCGGCTTGAACCGCGGACGCGGACTTTTGAGCGGAAACGGAAGGAGTCGCAGCCGTTTTTTTGTCGCTCTTGGATTTGGATTGGGTTGTTTTGGTTTTCGGTTGATCGGAGACATTCGAAGAAACCTCGGTCTGTTTGTTCGTCTTCGATTTCTGAGACTGCGATTTCTGAGTCTGATTCGAAGAAACAGCCTTTTTGTCGGTGGCGGAATCCGAACTTTGGATTTTTTTGTCCGCCGACACGTTTGCCGTACGACTTTCTTTTTGTACCCAGGCGGTAGGTCTTGCTATAAATTCCGGGTGTAAGACTTCATCGAATGCGATATCGGTCAACTCGCAGGCCCCCATGCCCACGCTTGCCGCTTCCGCATAAGACGGGCGCACACCATTCGATACCCATACCGTCGCTGCACAAATGAAAATCAAGATCACGCCGACCAGCAGCACGACCCAACGATTATTTTTAAGTTGTTCCATATATATCCTCCTAGCTCTCGGCATACTCCCTTCCTATGTAACCGTTCAAATCCGGTTTGAATCCGGTTTTTACCGAAAGCATGTTCGCTTTTTTCGGTAATTTTACATAAGGGAAGAGGCGCGCAAAAAAAAGCACAAACCCAATTATAACGCAGTTCTGCGTTTTTTTCATCTTTTTTTCAATTTTCATGTTTTTTCACGGCGGCTTCTTCTCTGTTTTTTCGTTTTTTTCCGATTCTCTTCGCGCTTGAAAACAGCGGAATTCCGCGCTTTTCCCGCCTCCTTCCCTCTTTTTTCGACGCACGGAATTTTTTTTGAGACAGACACGGACCCTTGTGCGGAATTCAGACTGCTTCTCCTTGGTATTTTTACAAATTCCAATCCCTTGCCGGCAGACAAAGAGAGCTTGCAAAAAATTTTACGGAAAATTTATTTTGAAACAGTGTCATCCATGGCAAAAGATTTTGCGAACGTTATAATAGGAGCATGAATATCGAGAGGAGCTCCTGGATGAATGAACAATCGGAAGACCTGCAGCTGATTCGGCAAATTGCCGGCAAAGATGCGGGAGCGCTCGAACAATTGTACGATGCCTATGAACGGCCTCTGTACGCTCTGGCTTACCGCCTTTTAAACGACGCGATGGCGGCGGAAGAAGCGGTACAGGAGCTGTTCCTTCGGATATGGAACAACGCAGAACGCTACGATTCGTCCTACGGCAAGCTGTCGACGTGGATGTTTGCGCTCACGCGCAACATTTCGATCGATATGCTCCGCAGACGAAGCGCACGCGCGGCATCGGTCCCTGTGGAAGACGACTATTTGAAAGCGATCGTGGACGTGTCGGCCGATACGGAACTTGCAGTGGAACAAACGCTGCAGGGAGAATCCGTCAAAGCCGCTTTGAATGAACTGGGAGAAGAACAACAGCAGGTCATCGAATTGATTTATTACAAGGGATTGACGCAGCAGGAAGTATCCGATCGCTGCTCTATCCCTCTGGGGACGGTCAAAAGCCGGGTAAGGCTGGCGCTCAAGCAGCTGCACAAGCGCCTGTCGGGAATGGAAAGGGGGGAATCGCGAGTATGAACGAACGCAAAGAATCGATAATGGATCAGGCCGAAGCCTATGCGCTCGGAGGATTGGATGAAGCGGAATTGGCGGAATACGAAGCCTATCTGCTGGATGACGCCAACGAACGGCAGCGTGCGGCGGAGCTGCGCGACACGGTCGGCATGCTGCCCCTGGCCCTGACGCCGGCGGCTCCCCCGAGTGGTATGAAACGAAGAATTCTGGCCCAGGTATTGGGCAGTGAAGCGCCTGCCGCTCCGCAGACCCAGCAGCAGCTGGAGCAGGCAAGGCAGACGATAGAGGTCGACGAACTCCGCCGTGCGGCGGAAGTTAAGAGCGGCATCGACGGAAGCGGCGAGCCGGCTGTCGTCAAGACCGACAGAAGTTCCGCGGCTCCGCTGGTTGAAGAACGTCCGGCCGGAAACGACACGGTGCGCGGCGCAGCGCCGCGCAGCGTCTCTGCCGATCCGGCTGCGGCCGAACCTGAAGTGGCGCGCCGGGCTTCCCGGGCACGCGCTTCCCGCGGCCTGTGGGCCGGAGCGGCGACGGTCATGGCGGCGGCTGCGGTCGTGCTCGGAATCTATTCCGCCCAACTGCAAGCCTCGATGAGCGACATGCGCTCGGATATGACCGCGATGGAGCAGAAGCTGGCTTCTGCAGCGCAGCCTCCCGTCGGTGCGAAGGTCGAAAATAGCGTACGGTTAAAAGGCAGCGAAGACGATCCCGATGCGTTCGGCATGGCTTCGATGATCCGCGACGAAAATGGCATGCGTCTGGTTGTCCAAGCCGAGAACATGCCTTCGCTCAGCGGCAGCGAAGCTTACCAGATCTGGTTGATCAAGGATGGACAGCCGCCGCAAAATGCCGGGACCTTTATGTCCGACAGCGGCAGCGGAGGATTGTCGCTCGCGATAGAGCCTGACGATTACGATACGGTTGCCATTACGCTGGAACCGGATGCCGAAGGCAAAGAACCGCGAGGACGCATGGTACTGGCCGCTCAGCTTAACGGCTAACAGCCGAAAGGGGCAGGACGTAAGGCCCGGACGACTCCGGGCCCTGCGGTCTCTCCCGGCAGTATCTGCAGGAAAACGAACAAAAGCCCCTGAATCCTTACGCCGAAAGGCTGGGATTCAGGGGCTTTTTCGTTTCTTTGTTTTCCATTTTTTAAAACTAATTCTTTTCATTAATTTTATAGCCTGTTAGATTTCATTTGCGGCGTGTTCAAGCCGCGGAAAGGGAGAATAGAAATGGTATTTACAATCGAACACATGCCGAAAGCACGAGTGATTTTCGCAAGAAAAACCGGGCCCTACGGTCCACAGAATCAAGAAACCATGGAACATCTGAAGGCTTGGGCACGGCGGCGAAACCTTCTCCGCGAATCGACGATTCTGCTTGGGATCGCGCAGGACAATCCGCAGCTTACGCCGCCCGAGCAATGCCGCTACGACGCCTGCCTGATTATCCGGGAAGCCAGCGCCAGCGAAATCGGCGATCTGCAGGACACTTCTCTTCGTTTGGGAAAATTCCCCGGCGGCATCTATGCCGTATTCAAAACGGCGCATACGCCCCAAGGCGTAAACGAAGTCTGGGCATCCGCTTTTCCCGCCCTGATCGAAGCCGGCATTCTCCTGGACGAGCGGCCGGCTGTCGAGCGTTACACCGGTTCGCTGCTGTCGGAAGGCGTCTGCGAATTGTGCGTGCCGATCCGTCAGTCTTGATCCGACTGTCCGGACCGGATGTGCCCCTACTGCCAAATGCCGCCGTTCAGTTTCCGCCCAACGGAAACTCCGCAACCGCCTCGTACATCGGACGCTTGTGCATATGCGTCCGGTACAGCACGGCCCGGTCCAGCGTACCGGCCGACACGACCGGAGCCGTCTGCAGCAGCGGCGGCTCGAACACTTCCCGGCCCGCCGCGTATTTGCGGGCCAAGGTCAAGTGCGCGCGGAAGCTGCGCTTCTCCGGCGCGAAACCGAGCGGCGCAAGCGCCGCTTCCGCCGCCGCGGCCAGGCGGCTGAGCGCTTCCGAGCCTTCGCCCGGCTCGGCAAACAGCACGCGCGGCGCTTCGGGCAGGCCGAAGGTGCCCGCGCCGTTCAGGGTCAGGGCGAACGGCGTCTCGCCCGCAAAAGCTTTCTTGAGCGCGGCCTCGATCGCCGCGATCCGCCCGCTGTCCACATCGCCGAGAAACTTCAGCGTGAGATGGTAATCCCGCGGGTCGGTCCAGCGCCGGAACGTTTCCGGGCCGAAGCGGCTCAGCGCCCAATCGGCGAGTCGGTCCGCCGTTTCTTGGCCGATCGGAACCGCTGCGAACACCCGCCACTTCCCGGCTTCGCCCGGATCGGTCCAACGCCGATCCGGGTTTTTCATCGGCTCTCCGTTCATCCTTCCCCCTCCTTTTCCGTCAGACTCTGCCTCTTTTTCCGGCTTCAGGTTTTTTTGGTCGCCTGTCTTCCTGTTGGATTTCCGGCTTTGCCCGCTTTCAAGGTTGCATTGATCTCTCCTCCGACAATAAGGATGATCGAGCTCAGATACAGCCAGGTCAGCAGAATGATAATCCCGCCCAGGCTTCCGTACGTTTTGGTAAAATTGCCGAAATTGTTTACATAGAAGGAAAAAGCAAGCGAAGTCACGATCCAGCCCACGGTGGCAAATATGGCGCCGGGAATTGCTTCACGCAGCCGGATCTGCCGATTGGGCGCAATCCAGTACAAAGCGCTGAACACGGCGGTCAGGACGACCAGCGGAATCGAATACTGGATAAGGCTCCACATCCGCTCGAATCCCGGCGGATACGACAGCAGCCGGTCCAACTGACCTCCGATCCAATGACCGAAGACCAGCAGCAGAACGCTCACCAGCAGAACGACGCCAAGAACCAGCGTGGACAGCATCGAAACGAGCCGGATCTGCCAGAATTTACGGTTTTCTTCGACATCATAGGCTTTGTTCAAGCCTTTGATGACGGCATTGATTCCCCGCGAAGCCGTCCACAAAGTGGCGATCATCCCGATCGACAGCAGGGCGCCGCTGCCTTTCGTCACTTCGCTCAGAATGCCTTCCACCGTATTCATCGCCGCTTCCGGAACGACCCGGCGGGCCAGACGGAGCATTTCCTCGATCGACAGATCCACATAGCCGACGAGGGTAACCAGGAAAATCAGAAACGGGAAAAAAGACAGCAGTAAATAGTAAGCCAGCTGGGCACCGATTCCGCTGACTTCGTCATCGCGAATACGGACAAACAATCGGTAGCCGAAATCAAAAGCATTCGTTGCATATTTTCCGATCATGAGAGCTCCTTCAGGGTTATTTGGCCGGATTTCCGTGCAGGGCCTATTGCATCGCCGCAAGCGTTTTTCCCTGCGCTCCCTTGCCTACTTGTATTATACCCGTTTTCGGCCGGATGCCCCTTTTTGCGAAGTCGGCGGGAAGATTTATGAATTGAACTTTGCTAAGATGGAAAGGTAGATTTTCGAACCCGAAGGAGGAGTATCCGAAATGCCGACGATTTTGACCCTGTACGAATTCCCCGAAGAACAGATGCAGCAGATTCGGGAGATTGCGCCGGATTACGAATTGAAAAGCGTGCCGATCAAAGAAGTCACTTCCGAACAAATCCGCGAAGCGGACATCCTGGTAGGCTGGAATCGCAAGTTGGAACCGGCCGCCGTGGAAAGCGAACATCTGAAATGGGTACAAGCCTGGTCCGCAGGCGTCGATTATTTTCCGATGGACCGTTTTGCCGAGAAAAAGGTGCTGCTGACCAATGCCGGAGGGGTACACGCGATTCCGATCTCCGAGCATATCTTCGCCGTGCTGCTGGCCATGTCCCGCAATCTTCACGGCAATATTCGCAGCCAGGCTTTGGGTAAATGGGAGAAAAGCGGATCGTATGGAGAAATTTCCGGCCTGACGATGGTCATCGTAGGAACGGGCCATATCGGTCGCGCCACCGCAAAGCTCGCCAAAGCTTTCGGTATGCGCACGATCGGCGTTCGCCACTCGGGCCGGCCGGAAGAGCATATCGACGAAATGTACCGAACGGACGGAATTCGCGAAGCTTTCGCCCAAGGCGACGTGATCGTGAACATTCTTCCGCTGACCGACGAGACCCGCCACTTTTTCGATCGCGAGAGCTTCGGTTATATGAAAAAATCCTCCCTGTTTATCAACGTGGGCCGCGGCCAAAGCGTCGATACCGAAGCGATGGTCGAAGCCCTGGATTCCGGTATCCTCTCGGGCGCCGCGCTTGACGTATTCGAACAGGAGCCGCTGCCGGAAGATCACCCGCTGTGGGCACGCGAAGATGTCATTATCACGCCGCACGTCGCGGGCAACACGGATCATTACGACGTCCGCGCCGCCGAGATTTTCCTCGACAATCTGCGCGCTTTCGTTCAGGGACAGACACTTCCGCGCAACCTGGTCGACTACTCGAAAAAGTATTGAAAGTCGGCTTCGGATTTGCGTCTATTATATAGTAGAAAAAAAAGCAAAAAGGCCCCCGGCATATCCGCCAGGAGCCTTTTTGCTTGGGTATCCATTCCGTTTTCCGTTGAGGTTCAGGGATCGCTTCGCAGGCCGGGATCGGCTTTGCGCAGCCGCAGCAGCGAACGCACCGGCACCCAGTTGGTCAGCAGCACGCCTGCCAGCACGACGAAAGACCCGACCGCCGCGTTCCAGTGCAGCGCTTCTCCGGATAACTTCGCGCCCAGAGCCAGGGCAATGAAGGGTGAGATGTAGAGCCAGGTTGTCGGAAATACGGGATGCGTACGCGAGACCAGCCAGTAGAACAACGTATGTCCCGCCATAGAGCCGATCAAAGTCAGATACAGCAGCGACAGCAGCGCCTGGGACGTGTCCGTGATCAAGAGAGGACCGCGCTCCGTCAGCAGCGACAGCAGAAGCAGCAGCCAGCCGCCGTGCATCATTTGGGCCGCGTTCAGCGCAACGGGCGAAGCTTCGGGAAACTTGGCGCTCGCATGTTTGGCCAGCAGGGCTCCGGCCGCATAGCCGACTTCACCTGCCACGACCACCAGTCCCGCGAGCAGCCATAGGCTTCCGCCTTCGTTCTCCGCTCCGGGCAGAAGCAGCAGCGCCACGCCCGACGTGCCGACCAGCGTGCCGGTCAGTGCCAGACGGGGGATCCGAACCCGGGAGACGCCCGCCTGCAGCAGCAGAATAAAAGCCGGTCCGGTCGCCGAGAGTACCGACGCAAGGCCCGACGAAATATACTGCTCCGCCCAATAAAGCGCCGCGAAGGTGCAGAACGTCAAGCCGAATCCGGTAAACAGCGTTTCTTTGCGCAGCAGCAGGGAAAATCCCGCTTTGCGTCTGACCGCCATCCACAGCATCATCAGCAGTCCCGCCGCAAAAAAACGTACGCCGGCACCGAAGAAAGGCGGAAGGCCCGCTTCAACGCCCAATTTGATCGCCAGAAAAGTCGTTCCGAAAATCAGGCACATAGCCAAATACCCCACCAGGATCATCTGTTCTTCCTCCTTCGTTTGCTTTATTGTAAAAGGAAGTCTATAGAACAGATCATAATTAACAGAACAGATGATAGAATGCAGTCCGCGAGATCGACTAAAATCGGTTCAGACCGGATCGACGCCGAAGTTCGCTGCAAACGGCGCCCGTACCCGGACTTGACCAAAGGAGAGTTTGCCGTGCATCGATATTCCAAAAAAGAACCGGCTCCACCGTCCCGCCGCGAATCCGGCGAACGAATTGCGCAGAACGTTTCCGGGGCACCGGTCTCCTCAAGCGGACTGGCCGCCGAACTGCGTATGCGTATCGCGCGCGGCGACTGGATCGAAGGCGAGAAACTGCCTTCCGTGCGCCGGCTGTCCGAAGAAACCGGACTGCACCGGCTGACGGTATTCAAAGTCTACGGCATGCTCAAAACCGAAGGATTGATCGAAGCCCGCGAAAAATCCGGTTATTATCTGACCGTTCCCCGCCGATCGCTTGAACCCGGATTCGGCGGCATGTACGGCGCTCCGTCTGCGGGCGGCGTATCGGAATCGGCTGTCCCGATTCCGGCCCTGCTCGGCGAACTGCACAGTCTGGACTGCCGCTACCAGTTCTCTCAGGCGCTGATCGATCCTCTACTGCTGCCCAATTCCTATCTGTCCGAACATGCCAAGCAGGTGTTCGATCGGTATCCCCGGGTACTGGGCACCTACGCTCCTCTGCGCGGCGACGACGAACTGCTGCATGCGCTGCGCACTTATCTGGCCGCGGAATGCGGCTTCCAGCCGGAAGAGCAGGAACTGCTCGTGACGGGCGGCGCGCAGGAAGCGATTCATCTCGCCTGCGAAGCGCTTGTCCGTCCCGGCGATCCGGTACTGATCGAACGGCCGAGCTACAGCGTGGCGATCGAAATCTTCCGGCATCGCAACGCCCGAATCCTGCCGGTCGATATCCATCCCGAGGGTTACCGGATCGAAGAGATCGAAGCGCTTATGCGCCGATACCGCCCCGTGCTTTTTTACATGAATCCGACTTTCCATAATCCGACCGGCTGGTGCGTCCCTTCCGAGCAGCGCAAACAGCTTGTCGATCTGGCGGAAACCTACGGCTGTATCCTGGTTGAAGACGATGCTTTTCGGGATATTCATTTCGGTTCGCCGCCTCCGCCGCCGGTCTACGGTTACGATACGTCGGGACATACGATTTATATCCGGAGCTTCAGCAAATATGTATTTCCCGGTCTGCGGATCGGCTGTGCGGCCGCAAGGCCCGATCTGATGCGGCGTCTGCTGGCCGCCAAAGCCCGCAGCGGCGGCGGAACTCCTCTATTGAACCAGAAAGTGTTCGTTCACCATTTCCAGTCGGAACGTTCGCGCCGCCATCTGCACAAACTGCGTACCGCGCTTCAGCTTCGCAAGGAAGCGATGGAAACGGCGCTGAACGACTCCGGTTGGCGCTGGCAGTCGCCCGAAGGCGGACTGAACTTGTGGGTCGAACTCCCGGAGAGAATCAGACCCGAACAGCTGTTGGCCGATGCGCTGAATGCCGGCGGAGACGACAGCGTATCGTTTGTGCCGGGCTCGTTCTTCGATCCTTCGGGCCGGGCGGACCGTCATATCCGCCTCAGCTATTCGCTCCTTAACGAGCGGCGGATTGCGGAAGGCATCGAACGGCTGCAGACCTATGCGCGGCTGCAGCTCCGCTAGGGTCTCCCGCTTCTCCCGTCAACCGACCGCCGCAGCCGCCTTGTCTTCTTCCCGCAGCTGCGCCCGGTACAGCGCTTGGTATCGGCCTCCAAGCGCCATCAATTCGTCGTGCGTGCCGCTCTCCGCCGCGCAGCCCTGCTCCATGACGATAATCCGGTCCGCTCCTTGTATGGTCGACAAGCGGTGGGCGATCACGAAAGTCGTTCGCCCCTGCTTGAGCAGATCGAGCGCTTTCTGAACTTTGCGTTCCGATTCGTTGTCCAGTGCGGATGTCGCTTCGTCGAGCAGCAGCACGGGCGCATCGCGCAGCAGTGCCCGGGCAATCGCGATACGCTGCCGCTGTCCGCCGGACAGCCGGGCGCCGCGCTCGCCGATCTTCGTATCGAATCCTTCCGGGAATTCCTTGATAAACGTATAAGCTTCCGCCATCCGGGCCGCCCACTCGATCTCGTCTTCGCCTGCGCCGGGACGACCGTCGGCGATATTGTCGCGGATCGTGCCCGAGAACAGATGCGCTTCCTGCGGCACCCAGGCAAAATAACTTCTGCGGCGCTGCGGATCGATCGTTTCCGCGTCTTCCCCGTTCAGCAGCAGCCGGCCTTCCCGGGGCGGATACAGTCCAAGAAGCAGTTTGAACAAGGTCGTTTTGCCTCCTCCGCTTTCGCCGACCAACGCAATCGTCTCCCCGGCTTTGGCTTCCAGATTCAATCTTCTCAGCCCTTTGGCTTCTTCGGCATTCTCTCCTTCGGACACATACGAAAAGCTCAGGTTCTCGATCCGCAGTTCATTCAGCAGCGGGGCCTTCTCCCCGTTCTCGCGCAGCTGCTCAGCTTCGGCAGGCGCATCGATCACTTCGAAGATCCGGTCCGCCGCCCCGAGCCCCTGCTGCATGCTTGCCCACATGCCGGGCAGCGTCGTAAAAGGCATCACCAGATAGTTCATCAGCTGGATAAAAGCCAGCATCGAACCGACCGTGATTGAACCGACCTGAACCAGATAAGCTCCGGCGACGATCGCTCCCACGAACATCAGATTCCCCGCAAAAGCGCTGGCCGCCGCACTGCCGCCCTGAATACAGCCGCTGCGCAGTTCCCACCCGAGAATCGCCCGGCTGCGTTTCACAAACGAGTCGAACGTCCGGCGCTCCATGCCATAGGCCTTCACTACCGACGGCGCACCGAATACGTCCTGCAAATATACGGTAGCTTCGCCGATCGCTTCCTGCTGCCCGGCCGCGCTCCGGCGCATCGCTTTGCCCGTCACCGCTCCGATTGCGATCATCACCGGCCCCATCGCAAAGCAGAGCAGCGCCATCGGCCAGCTGATCGTCAGCAGATAAGCAAAAGCAGCCAGCGCCAGCAGCGGATTGCTGATGAGACCAAACAGCATGGTGCCCATCGCTTCGCCGACCGCCTGGTTGTCGCTCGTCATTCTGGACAGAAACTCGCCCGAATGCCGTTTATCCGTATAGCCTGCCGGCAGCCGCAGCACATGATGCAGCGTATCTTCGCGCAAGTCTTTGCGGATCGAAGCCGAAGCTTTCATACGCAGCACCTGATCGATATAATGCACGATCACATCGAGCAGCAGGATGCTTCCTCCGATCGCTAGGATAGTCGGCCATCCATAAGCCGAACCGTAGACGGCCGCATCGGTCACCAGCGACAGGAACCAGGCGATGCCGAGACTGACCGCAATCTTGACCAGGGTTGCGGCGCCAAGTCCGGCATACAGCCCTTTATAGTTTCTTATGTATACCGCCAACCGGGCAAAAGTCTTTTTACCGCCCGCTTCTGTTTTGATTTTTTTCTTCCCGCTCATTTCGGTCGCCTCCGTTTCATTATTTACTATCCCAGTATAAGGAAACGGAGGCTGCTGCGAATGGGGCGCGGGACGGTTTATCGGCTCCGCCTTGGGACCGAGCAGGCTGACGCAGCGAGGTCGATACGGATAGAACAGCGCCAAAAAAGCCCAACAGAACCGAAAGAAAGAATCTTCGGTTCTGTCGGACTCTATTTAAGCCCGGCTTGCGCGGCACCGCCGATTTACTCGGCAAGTCCGGCCGCTTCCGCGGTCAGCCGGAACGATTCCAGCCGATCTTCGTACTGGATCGCCGGGCAGACGATCATGATCTCATCCGCTTCGTACAAGTCGCGGATCTCCAGCAGACGCTCGCGTACCCGCTGTACATCGCCGACAATCAGCGACATGCGGTCGTCGTTGCCTTTGAGCTCCGACCGGCCGACCGGAGATTCGGGAAACTGCGCCCGGAATTGTTCCGCCAGCGTCAACGCCTCACTGTCCGTCTGCGCGCAGATCGCGTGCACCGCGACCATCACATGCGGCTTCTCCCGATCCGGCGAAGGTACAAACGCTTCGCGGTAAGCCTGCACAATCTCCGGGCCTTCGCTTGTACTCATAAATTGGCCGAAGGCATAATACGCTCCGCAGGAAGCGGCCATATCCGCGCTTTTCGTATTTGTACCCAGCATCCACAGCTGCGGAGGCTGCGACGGATTGGGACGTGCCCGGACCGGTTCGCCGTCATAGCGGTAGCTGCCGCTCATCAGCTCGCACAGCTGCCGCACCTTCTCCGGCATTTCGCCTACATGCGCGAGGAAATTGCCGCTCAGCGCCATCGTCGTGTGCGCATCGCCGCCCGGGGCGCGTCCAATGCCGAGGTCGATTCGCCCCGGATACAAAGCCGCCAGCAGGTTGAAGCATTCCGCAACCTTAAGCGGACTGTAATGCGGCAGCAGCACGGCGCCGGCTCCGATCCGAATCCGGCTGGTCCGCGCGCCGATATGCGCCAGCATGACTTCCGGGGCCGTGCAGGCAAGCGAATCCATGCCGTGATGTTCGGACAGCCAGTAGCGGCTGTACCCCCAGTTCTCGGCGCCGGATGCCAATTTGGCTGATTGGGCGAGCGCTTCTTCGTCCGAGACTCCGCCGAGACGCGGCGACATATCGAGGATTCCCAATGTCAATTTATTCATGATGTCGTACCCCTTCCCTGGCGGCCGGATTGCTCTGGTCCGCAGCCGGACCTGTAAGCTCTTACTTTATTCGACGCGGGATCTTCGTTTTCGTTGCGGAGCCGCGCCCGGCTTAATCGATATCGTAGATGGATCCGACCTTCAGGCCGTACAGCTCGTTGTAAATCTTCTCGGCAAACATGTCCGTCATGCCCGCAATATAATCGACGACCATCCGCTCCCATGTCCAGACGGGCACGGCTTGGCGCTGATCGCGTTCGAACCGGTGAATCCAATCGCTCGGAATAATCGAAGTTGCCGTCGACGGATCGACGAAAGCGTCCCACAGCCGGCGGATAATCCATTCGCTGCGTTTTTGCAGGCGCTGGACGCGAAGGTCTCGAATCATGGTTACCCAGGCAAAACTTTTGAGCACGCTCACCGTCCGCAGCATGTCGTCGTTTTCCGCGCCGTCTTTGACGAACGTGACCTTTTTCCAACCGCCGTCGTCGATCACGCCCAGACTGCTGACGAAATGATTGACCCAATACGCTTTGACTTCGCGGCGTGTGCGGGAGAAATCGCGGTCGCATACCGGCCATTTCGAATTCCAAGCCTGGAGGTAATCGTCCAGCACCGCGCTGACTTTCATACTGATCGCTTCGCGTTCCATCCCCTGCCAGACCCGGTCCTCCAGCGTCTGGATTTTCTCCAGGATCAGACGGTGGGTCCCTTCGTCGTGCATGAAATGCTCGTGCACCTCGATCTTGCCCGCCTTGATCCCGTCCTCCAGATCGTGCGCGGAATACGCGATATCGTCGCACAGATCCATCAGCTGCGCTTCGAGCGTGGTGCGGCGTTCCGGAATTCCCCACTCTTTGCGGATCGCGGAAATATAGCTCCATTCGTTGCGGTACATGCCTTTTTTATTTTCAAGTCCGGAGAACGGATATTTGTTGATTCCCAGAAGAACCGCGTCGGACAGATTGAGCCCGTCGAGGTTTTCCCTTTTCTCCAAAAACATCATTAACCGAAAATTGTGCGCGTTGCCCTCGAAATGTTCGTACCGGTAGCGCATTTCGCTGTGTTTTTCCCTTTTTTGCTCATTCGACTCTTTCTTGCCCCGGAGCGATTTGCGCGTCTTCTCTTCGATCAGCTTGTCCAGAATATCGGCCAGCACTTCCTCGCCTTTGTGTCCGAACGGAGGATGACCGAAATCGTGCGCGATCGACGCGCATTCGACGACTTCCGGGTCCAGCACCAGCCCCGGGCTGTCGGCACGTTCCAGCGTGATCTCCGGGTATTGGAACACCAGATTTTTCGCCGCCTGCCGTGCGATCTGCGCCACTTCGAGCGAATGCGTGAGCCGTGTGCGGTAGTAATCTCCCGTGCCGGCGCCGAATACCTGCGACTTGCCCTGCAGCCGGCGAAATGTCGGAGAATGGATCAACCGCGAATAATCCCGTTCGAACGAGGACCTCGATGCTTCGTGTTTGTCTTCGGCATGCTGCCGGTGTTCTCTTTTATCCGTCAAACTCATATCTCTCCAGCCCCGCCCTCTCTGCCTGATGAATCAGTTGGAGTCGATTATACCTGTTTTCGCCCGCCTATAAAAGAGGTTTGGGCGTCCGCTATTCATTATACCAGAGGCGCGTATTTGAATCCGGGAACGATTGTACGGAAGCCTGTAAAAAAGCGGGAGTCGGCGGCTGTTTTCACTTTTTAAAAAAACGGCTTCGAACCGAAGGCAGCAGCGTCACGATCAGAATCGCAAGCGCAAGTCCCGTATAGGCCAGCTGCATGGCGGAAACGCTGTTCATCATATACGTTTGCACGGCGATCCAGACCAGTTGTCCGAATCCGATATAAAGCGAAAAAGCCCAGACGGGATGCAGTTCGGCGCGGTACGGATTGAAGGCCTCGGCGGATGTCCAATCGGGCCGGCGCCAGAGTCCGTAAGCGACGATAAGCGGAAACATACCGAATACCGACAGCAGCAGAATGCCAGGGATCAGAAAGCTGCGAAAAAAGGTCCGTTCCAGCAGCGCGGCGGGCATCCCCATCGAGGTACCGCCCGGATCGAGAATCAACATCACCCCGCCTCCGATTGCGCCGAGGGCCAGGATCAGATGCAGAGCGATGAGCAGGAAGACGGCGAACGGAATTTTGGGAATGGAGGATCTTGGAGGAGCAGAATTCGGCATGGGCTGTTCTCTCCTTATATAGATGGATTTTCTCAAGCTTAGCTTCTCTATGCGAATCGGCGCGCGGACAAGGGTCACAGCGGAGTGGACAACTTCCACAAAGATACCGATTGAATGCAAAAAAGCCGGCATGCTTCCGCAATCGGAAGACATGCCGGCTTTTGATAAACTGAACTGCCGCTTGAACGAACGGATAACCTATTTTTACTGTTCGGGAAGCCCTGCGGCCAGGCGCAGACGATTGGCCCGTGCGTGGGCGGAAGCGGCCGCTTTCGTATCGCCTGCCGCTTGGGCCCGGTACCATGCCGGAGACAGCCAACGAAAAATCATCTCCTGGGCGTTGGATTTGTGCAGTTTGACGGCCTGCGGCAGCCTGACTCCCCGTTCGTCGATCCCCGCCGCGGCACGCAGATTGACGGCCAGCCGGTGAAAATGCTCCGCTTCCGGCTGCTGATGCGAAGCGCGCGCGGCGGCCCAGGCGGGCCGCACATATTCGCCGATCAGCGCCTGGGCCAGATCGGCGGGCAGCGGCGTGAATGCCGGTGACGTCGGGTTGGATGAATCTCCATGCGGCACCTGTATAAGTGGCGGCTCCGCAAGTGTCGCCGTTACGTCAGCGATCAGTTCTTTGAGCGTTCTCCCGCCGGATTTAAGCCCATTATCGCAGTCGATTTTGCGCGCAGGATCCAGCTGCTTGTGACTCGGAATGAATAGGCGGGGATCTTTGTTCCATCTGGCGCAGCAGTAGGCCAAATACCAAACGAACCTCTTGTAGGCTTCTTCGAAATCGATATTCCCTCCATAGCACAGCTCCACGCCGAGCGCGGCATCGTTGGCGTTATAGCCGAAATGCTCGTTGTCGCTCGTCACCTTGTAGAGGACATGCCAGGCTTTCTCGGCGGGATCCTTATCCGTTCCGGCGGGAATGATCTCGAGGATCTTTTTGTCGTCGATGAACGTGTGCGCCGAAGCGGAACGGTCCGTGAGCGCATTGAAGTAGCGATAATGGCTGTCCGCATCCGCTCCGGGATTGCCGGTATCGTGCGCAACAAAAAAAGCCGGCGTTCCGGTTGTCAGCCGGAGGCCGGGTCTGGTGTTCGGGCGCTTGGCGATGTAGCGGCGCTCGATCGGGTATTTGTTCGCTTGCAAAACATTCCCTCCTTGCGTTCAATTTGAATTCGCTGTAGGTAAGGCCGTTTTGTTCTCTTCGGCTTCGGCTACGGCGTTTTCTTCGGCTTTGTCGGCTTTGACGATTTCCGGCTGGGCTTCCGGGATCAGCAGCGGATTTTCTTCCGACTTGGTCCGGCTCTCAAAGATGCGGACGGCATTGCGCAGAATCGGCGGCATTGGTAAGCCCATTTTGCCGACGTTTTCGATGACGCTCAACAATTCATTGGCCAGATAAAAAAAGATCACCGCATCGCGAAACATATGCAGATCGCCGAGAGCTTGGTCGACCAGATGCGCTACGGCCACCACGACCGCGGCCGTTCCCTTTATGATGTGCTTCCCCATAGGCATGCTCCCGTTTGTATGAAATGAATTTGAAATGAGCCCTCGCATTGGGGGTTTCTGGCCACTAACTTAATCGTTCTCGAAAAATCGAGGATCGAAAGATCATATTCTCTATTATTCGGAACTATCGATCCGTAGAAAACAGCAGCGCCTACTGTTGCTTCTGTAAGCCGTTTCGAGCTTCTTCGGGAATATCGGAATAGCGGTCAAACGGGACGTACTGCCCATCGTTCCAATTAGTAAAAACAAAAACATCAAAACCCAACTTCAAAGATGACTACTATATATTCGTAAATTCCAACTCTTCGTAGTAAGATGTTTTAAAAAAAGCAGGTGAATACTATGCAAAGTGTATCTTTATTTTTTCTCACACTCGCTGTATTTGGTTTTTCCCACTTTTTTCTTAGTAAAAAGATTTGTAAAACTAAAAAGTATATGTCAGATACGACGGGTTACAATTTGTACAAGTGGACGATCATTAGTTCGCCCATACTTGCGATTATTATTCTTATTTTCGTTAATCACCCTTTTACTTGGATTCTTCTAGTAATCACAATTACTTTTGCTGTGTGTTCAATTCTCGAGCGAAAATATATTCCAAGCTCTCGGAGGCATATCGTTTCATTGATTATGGTAGGACTATCCATTATCGCTGCTATTTTATTTGCTCTCTAAAGCTTGAATTCGTTTCAATAATTTATCTATGTATAAGTAAAAAAGCTACCGGAAATTCCGATAGCTTTTTTTTACTTATTTTAATTTTCACTTTTTCATTTTTTCATTAAGTTGAACTAATCCAAGCTCCGCTATTGGTTTGCATACGAGTAATAGGACCAGCACCAATGATATAACGAGTTTTCCCACTAATAGAATTGTATTCAACAAAAGCCACTTCAAATTCGATACGTTTATACTTGGTAGCGATCGCACTCTTAGCAAATGCAGCAAGACGATTTGTCAAAGCTTCATGCCCGTGCTCAAGGGCGCCTAGGAAGTAGTTGTGCAGGCTGGCACCAAGAGCCGTACTGGTAAGACTTGCAATACCAGCAGCAATACCTACAGGAGTCGAAGTGACGAAAAGCAAGCCCAAAAGAGTAGATCCAACGCCTAAACTCGAAATGGAAGCTGCCACTAAATTTGATGCACGATTAGTTCTTGCTCCATGCACAAGAACTGCTTGCACCTCAACAGCTTTGGCCAGTTCGTCAAGAGAAAAAGTAAGTTTTGAGTATATTCATAAGATTCAGCCATAATTCATTCCTCCAATATTTTTATTGAGCGAGTGGGATTTTGAGCTAAGTTGCATCCCTCAACTTAGCCGCTTAACTCGTGCTCTCTATATAAAGAGAAATAAGTAAGCAGTTTTACAACCGTACAAAACAATTTTTCAATTAAGATCAAATCGCCGGATAACTTCTATCATAGTGACATACAGATGTTGCTTTAAATCTTCCCGAAAATCTATAGGAACTTAACGAAGTGAAGCCTTTATCTTTGGAGAAAAAGATTCTAAAATTTCTGCCAGTGCTTCTCGATCATTGTTGATTTGAGCTTTCTCTAGTAGTTCTGACAGCATTGATATTCCCCTCACTTTACTCTTTTTTGTATTTCCTCTTTCAAACTACCAATTGTCCTACTTAAATCCGTTATTTTTTTTTCAAATCGGAGAAGTAAATAAGCAGTAATAGCAATAGGAAACCCTAAATTAGCAATCAATCCTATAAGATCAGGTTGACTCATCTTTATCTCCCCTCTCTTCTGAATCAATCATAGATTGGCGTAAATAAGCTAGTGCCTTCAAACGATGTTTTGAAATATTCTGTTGAGACCCACCGAGCATACTAGGGCCTGTACGCAAACTTCAAGAATGCCCTCAAATCTGTTAAATTAAAGACATGAGACGACGATACGATTTAACC
>NZ_JAAZWC010000032.1 GCF_013185195.1 Saccharibacillus qingshengii | reverse complement strand
ACTTCATTCTACACGAATCCGGCCGTGGGCCTTTTTATATTCAGTTCGAGGTGTTGCACTTCATTTTACAATCCGTCTTGCGAAAAAAAAGGGGGGACGGTATTTCGAATTTTTACAACTAACATATTATGTCATTTCGTCGAGGGGACGATCAAGTTGGATTATACTTTGAAAGCGCTTAACAAATCGAGTGTGAGGAGAGGATGCGGTTCGGGCGAAAAGCCTGAACAAACGGTTTGCCGGAACATCACCCTTATGAAGGAGGTTGCTCTATGTCCATCAAGAAAAACTTCGTTTGTCTGCTGACAGCTTCCGTCCTCGTCCTGCCTGTGTCCACATCTGGTTCGGTGTTTGCGGCCGAAGAACAGAAAGCTTCTGCCAAAGTCGTATCGATCAGCGATTACGGAGCCGTGCCGGACGATAACACGGATGATTTGGATTCGATCCGGCAGGCCGTCGCGGCCGCCAAAGCGGCAGGAAAAAGCGTTTATGTGCCCCCGGGTACTTTTTTATACAGGGATGTGATTGTGCTGGACGGCGTCGGTCTCGCGGGCAAAGGGGAGTCGTCGATTCTCCGAAGCACCAATCCGAACAGGCAGGCGGTGCAGCTGGCGGGAAGCGGATCTTCGCTGCGCAAAGTCGCTCTGACCACCGTTCCGGTGACGACCCGCTTGTCCAGTTCCATTTCCGCCCGTGTGCATGTGCTGCCCGAAGCTTCCGACTTTGCCGTAACGGATACCACGATCGACGGAGGTTCGTCGGCGGGGATTATCGTATACGGAAAAAAAGGCGAAATCGAGCAGAACACGATCCGCAATACGCTGGCCGACGGCATCCATATCACCGGAGGGTCTGCCGATATCCGGGTAGAAGACAACACGCTGCGCGACACCGGCGACGATATGATCGCGGTTGTCTCGTACGAGAAGAACAATGCCTGGGTGAGCGGCGTGAAGATTGAAGATAACGACGTTTCGGGCGGCCATGCCCGGGGCATTACCGTATCCGGAGGGACGGATGTCACGATCGAGAAAAACAAAATTGCCTATACGGGCGGAGCCGGTATCTTTATCGCTTCGGAAGGCAGCTACCGCACGTACGAAGTGCGCAATCTGAAAGTCAGCAAGAACGAAATTGTGGGAGACAGCCGCAACCCGTCGATCCCGGAAAAAGGCGGCATTCGGCTTCAAGCGACCAATAAAGAACCGAGTATCGTAAATGCCTCGTTCGAAAAAAATACGATTCGCGACTCGGCGGACAGCGGGATCCTGATCCTGGGTTCGACCCGTATCGAAGCTTCTTTTGAAAAGAACCGGATTGTGAATCCAACGAACCACGGTATTCATATTTTGCGGACGACGGTCGGAGCCCTGCTGTTCGAGAAAAACAAAGTCGAAAACGCAGGCGGCTCGCCGCTGTACAACCAGTCGCGGGCGGAAATAGTCAGCGATCTGCCGAACTCGGCGCCTCCGGGCGGGGGCGAAGAAGACACGTATACGGCTGCGCGGGGGACACCGGTTATCGACGGATCCGTTGACGATGTCTGGATCAATTCGACGCCCCTGCAGCTGAACCAAGATCCCAACGGCACGACCGGAACCGCACGTATCGCTTGGGATAACGGAGCGCTGTACTATCTGTTCGAGATGATCGATGCGACGCCGAATGCGCTGGGTACGGAAGAAAACAACGATTCGGTCGAAGTCTGGGTCGATGAACGGAATGCGAAAAACGGAACGCGTACCGAAGGCGACTACCAGCTGCGCATCGGGCTCGACGGTTCGCTGTCTTCCGCGATTCGCGGGTTCGATCTGTCGAAGGTGAAAAAAGCGGTCGTCAAGCGCGAAGGCGGCTATACGGTTGAACTGGCGGTTCCTTATACGGCGCTAACTCCGAAAGTCGGCGATATCATCGGCTTCAATGCCAGTGCCAACGACGATTCGAACGGAGACGGCAAGCGGGATACGTATCTCAGCTGGGTCGACAAGAACCTGCCTTACTGGGCGGATACGCGCGTGTACGGCGAAGTGAAACTCGCCGATTGAAAACGTTCTCCTTATTTTGGACAAGGCCGGCCTGATTCTGCCGGCCTTTTTGGTGGTGGTAATATTAATGAAACCTTCATGTTGGATCAGCATAAATGATATCGATACGATAGCATCAATTTGAGGGATATGTTAAAATGACATCACATCTTTCTTTCTGCGCGCTAACGCGGAGAATTAAGAGTCAGACATAAAGACAAGAGATACTATACTAATACAGGAAGAATGGGGAGCTATGGCGGACAATCAAAATCTTGAAGCATTGAAAGCACCGGGCGCGGTTTTTTTCATCTTCGGGGCTACCGGAGACCTGGCCCGTCGCAAGTTGTTCCCGGCCATTTTCAGCTTGTACCGGGAAGGAAAATTGGCGGAGGATTTTGCCGTGGTCGGAGTGGCTCGGCGTCCTCGTACGAACGAAGAGTTTCGTGATGACGTATTCCGCTCGATCCAGGAATTCGGACGGTACAAATCTTCCGACCAGGAGAAGTGGAACAAGTTTGCGGAGCACTTCGAATATAAATCCCTCGATATCAACAATGTAGCGGGGTTCCAGGAACTCAAAGAACAGACGGAAGAGATCGAGAAGAAGTTCTCGATTCCGGGCAACCGACTCTTCTATCTGGCACTGGCACCGGAACTGTTTGGCAGCGTCTCGCTGAACCTGCGTGAAGGCGGCATGCTCGACAACGAAGGCTGGCATCGTCTGGTCATCGAGAAGCCTTTCGGTTACGACCTCAAGTCGGCCGAGAAGTTGAACGAAGAGCTGGGTCATGTGTTCAAGGAAGACGAGATCTACCGGATCGACCATTATCTCGGCAAAGAGATGGTGCAGAACATCGAGACCATTCGGTTCTCGAACCTGTTCTTCGAGTCGCTCTGGAACAACAAATATATCGCCAACGTGCAGATCACGCTGGGCGAGACGGTCGGCGTCGAAGAACGCGGCGGCTATTACGATCATGCGGGTGCGCTGCGCGATATGGGACAGAACCATATTCTCCAACTGCTCACGATGATCGCGATGGAACCGCCTAGCCGTCCGCTTGCGGAAGACCTGCGCGACGAAAAGGTGAAAGTGCTGCGTTCGCTGCATCATTTCGCCGATGCCGCCGAAGTCAAAGCCAATGTCGTGCGCGGCCAGTATACGGCCGGACAAAGCAAAGGCAAAGACCTGCCGGGGTACCGCGAAGAAGACAAAGTCGATCCGAATTCGAATACCGAGACGTTCTTCGCGGCTCGCGTATCCGTGGATAACTTCCGTTGGGCCGGCGTTCCGTTCTATATCCGGACAGGCAAACGCCTCCCGGTCAAAACGACGGAAGTCGTGATCGAATTCAAGAAGATGCCGGGCAACATCTACCTCGGACAAAAGCACGACCTGCAGCCAAACCTGCTCGTCATCCGCGTCAATCCGATGGAAGGCATCTACTTCAAGATCAACGCCAAGAAGCCGGGTTCGGAATCCGAAATCGCGCAGGTGGCGATGGAGTTCTGTCAAAGCTGCCTGGTGGGCATCAACTCGCCGGAAGCTTACGAGCGCCTGATCCACGATGCCGCCAAAGGCGATTCCACCTACTTCACGCGTTGGGACGAAGTGGCTTCGGCCTGGGCATTTGTCGACAAAATCGACGCCGCCTGGAAAGAAAATCCGTCGGATGTCAGTGCTTATCCGGCCGGAAGTTGGGGACCGAAAGAAGCGGACGAACTGCTTGCCCGCGACGGATTCCACTGGTGGCCGGTAAACGGCGAAGAAGAAGACAATGTAATCTGGGTAGCCGCTTCGAGCAGCTAAGCCGATTGCAGCATATAGCGGCCTAAGGCCGCAGATCAGCCGCCGTGCGGCCGGATATTCCGGCTGCATGGCGGCTTTTTCTTTTTGGTCAAACAGGGAATTCAAGCTTGACCTTGAAGAATACTTCAACCCTTATGCTGAGTGCAGAAAGCCGATCACGGCTTATCACTCGGAGTTGAAGGAGAGAATCAAGATGAAAAAGAGTACGAAAGCCCTGCTGCTCGGAGGGGCGGCAGGAGCGGCGGCTGCCGCGTATATCTATCAGTCGAAAAAAAGCGGGCAAAGTCCAAATCCGCTGCGCCGGCTGTTTCCCGTGTTTACGATGCCGGAACCACGCGGTCCTTATGCGATCGGAACATTCGAAGCGCACTTGACCGACCCCAGCCGGCAGGAGAGCCGAAGAGGGACGGCTCCGCTTGGTGCCGGTGCCCGTGAAGTGCCGGTGACCGTCTGGTATCCGGCTGATCCAGTCGATGCGGAAGCGGCAGGCGGGCCGGAGCATTATCCGGCTTCGTTGGGTGAATGCATGGCGCTCGTATTCGGCCTGCCTCAAAGATTATTCGGGCATTTGGAACAGGTAGCCACACATACTTTCCGGGATATCCCGCTCTCCGCCGAAGATTCTGCTTATCCGGTGCTGCTGTTCTCGCCGGGGATCCGGTCGACGCGTTTTCAAAGTCTGATGCTCATCGAAGAGTTGGTCAGCCGGGGGTATATCGTGGTCGGGATGGACCATCCGTATACGTCGGCCCGGGTACAGCTTGCAGACGGCAGCGAGGCCCTGTATATGCACGAGCCGGTGTTTGGACAGTCGCATGAACGCTACGAGTATAACGTCGGAGAAGTCGCGGTACGCGCCAAGGATGCACGTTTTGTGCTGGATACGCTGGAGGCATGGAATACGGCCGGTTCGGGACATTTGCTGTGCGGCCGAATGGATCTGGAACGCGCAGGCATTCTGGGCCATTCCTACGGAGGAGCGACAGCGGCAGAAGCGCTCGGATCGGATGGGAGATTTGCCGCCGCGCTCAGCCTGGAAGGCGGATTCTGGAGCGAGACGCCGCAAAAACCGCTGGCACGGCCGTTCATGTACCTGTTCACCGGAGGGACGCAGCAGAGCCTGGATCCGAAGCAGCCGAAAAAGGAGAAAGTCTTTTTTGAAGAGTGGCAGGAAGATGCCCAGCGGGTCATGCGATCGGGGCAAAGCGACCGGCTGTTCGCGGTCATCGAACCGTTTTTCCATCAAAGCTTCACGGACGTCGCTTTTGTATCGCCGCAGCTGTTCGCCCGCCAATTGACGCCCGAACGCACAGCCGAGATTACAAGCACTTATTCCGCTGCCTTTTTCGACCGATATCTCAAAGGAATCCCGTCGAATCTTCTCGGACAGGACCAACCCCAATTTCCGGAGGTCCGTTACGATCCGGCGCTGACCCGCATACAAGTTCAAGACGAGGAGGCGCAGAGATGAAAAAGATGACCCGTGGGCAGTTGGCGAAACAAACAGGGCTAACCCCCGCCACCATCCGGTTCTACGAGGACCGCGGCGTGCTGCCTGAGCCGGAACGCAGCGAGAACGGTTACCGGCTGTACGGCGAAGAGTATCTGACCATGGTCCGTTTTATCCAGGATACCAAAGCGCTGGGTTACCCGCTCGCCCGAATCGGCGAAACGCTGCGAGAGCTTGGCGCAAGCCCGGGAATCGGCGTCGAAGCGCTGCGGGGCTTGGTGCGCAGGCAGATTGCCGATATCGAGCGGCAGGAGCAGCATTTGGCGGAAGTGAAGCGGCATCTGAACCGGCTGCTGGACGAATACGACGACGATGAGGTGCGGGAATACGCGCGTTCGTTCCGCCGCGATTCGGACCGGTAACGAAAATTGCGGACCGTCCCTTTTTTCGCTCCAGATTCTATCCTTGTCCGCGCTCTAATTATGGTACAATACAGGGATGAAGACGTACGATACAGAAGGGAATGTGAACATGAACGAAGCTGAAGAAAAGGTTTTGCGCGATGAAGTCGAGAAACGCAGAACTTTTGCTATTATATCTCACCCGGATGCCGGGAAAACGACGTTGACGGAGAAGCTGCTGCTCTTCGGCGGCGCTATTCGTCTGGCCGGAACGGTCAAAGCCCGTAAAGCAAGCAAGCACGCGACAAGCGACTGGATGGAAATCGAGAAGCAGCGGGGGATTTCCGTAACGTCCTCGGTCATGCAGTTCGACTACGACGGTCACCGCATCAATATTCTGGATACGCCGGGTCACCAGGATTTCAGTGAAGATACGTACCGGACGCTGACGGCGGCCGACAGTGCGGTCATGCTGATCGACGTAGCCAAAGGCGTGGAAGCGCAGACGATCAAGCTGTTCCAGGTCTGCGCGAAGCGCGGGATTCCGATCTTTACCTTTATCAACAAACTCGACCGCGAAGGCCGCAGTCCGTTCGACCTGATGGAAGAACTGGAACAGGTGCTCGGCATCCGCGCCGTTCCGATGAACTGGCCGATCGGGATGGGGCGCGAGCTGAACGGTATCTACGACCGGATGAAGAATCAGGTCGAGCTGTTCCAGGGCGACGACCATTCGCAGATCAAAGTCCAGAAAGTCGACGATTACCGCGATCCGATCATTTCGCAGATGGCCGGCGAGTATCACGCGAACCAGCTGGCGGAAGAACTTGAACTGCTGGACGTAGCGGGCGATCAATTCGATGCCGAGAAAGTGGCGCGCGGCGAGCTGACGCCTCTCTTCTTCGGCAGTGCAATCAACAACTTCGGACTGCAGACCTTCCTGCAGAATTTCCTGGAACTCGCGCCGAAACCGGCTCCGCGCCGCAGTACGGAAGGCGAAATTGAACCGGTGCGCGAGAAATTCAGCGGCTACGTGTTCAAGATCCAGGCGAACATGAACCCGGCGCACCGCGACCGCATCGCGTTCCTGCGTATCGTATCGGGCAAGTTCGAGCGGGGGATGAGCGTCAAGCACGTTCGCGTCGGCAAAGACATCAAGCTGTCCCAGCCGCAGCAGTTCTTGGCCCAGGACCGTGATATCGTCGAAACGGCATACGCCGGCGACATTATCGGATTGTTCGACCCGGGCATTTTCCGGATCGGCGATTCGCTGGTGGAAGGCCAAAGCTTCGAATTCGACGAGCTTCCGACGTTCTCGCCGGAAATTTTCGCCAAAGTCACGGCCAAAAATGCGCTTAAACACAAGCAGTATCAAAAAGGGATCGATCAGCTGACGGAAGAAGGAACCATTCAGGTCTTCCGCACGGTCAGCTTCGACGATACGATTCTCGGCGTTGTCGGCCAGCTCCAATTCGAAGTATTCGAATACCGGATGAAAAACGAGTACGGCGTCGATGTGCAGCTGCAGCGCCAATCGTTCCAATTCGCACGCTGGATCGTGGCACCGGAGATCGACCCTTCGAAATTCCGGATCAACTCCACGCTCGTCAAAGACAAAAAAGGCAACTATGTCGCGCTGTTCGAGAATGAATACGCCATGCGCACTGCGATCGATAAAAATCCGGACGCCCAGTTCCTTGAAATGGCGCCCTGATTTTTAAGGAGGCCCGAGAAGAATGGGAAAAGGTAAAAAGCAGTACGCGGTCATCGGTATGGGCCGGTTCGGATCCAGTGTGGCCAAAACACTGAGCCAGATGGGCTTCGACGTGCTGGCAATCGATGCCAGCCAGCAGCGTACCCAGGAGATTTCGAGCCTTGTCACCCACGCGGTATCGGCGGATTCCACGGATGACGAAGCGCTCAAAGCGCTTGGTATCCGCGGTTTCGATGTCGTGGTGGTCGCGATCGGCCAGGATATCCAGGCGAGCATTCTCACTACGCTGATCCTGAAAGAAATGAACGCGCCGATGATTATTGCCAAAGCCCAAAACGAGCTGCACGGCAAAGTGCTCAGCAAAATCGGCGCGGACAAGGTTATTTTTCCGGAGCGGGATATGGGAACGCGGGTTGCGCATAATCTGACTTCGCCTAATATTCTCGACTACATCGAACTGTCGGGCGATTACAGCATCTTCGAGATGCTGGTGCCGGCACGCATGGTAGGGAAGAATCTGATCGAGCTGAATTTGCGGCAAAAATACGGCTGCAACGTCATAGCGGTGCGGCGTGGCAGCAAGATGAATATCTCTCCGGAACCGCACGGACGTCTCTGGGAAGGCGATGTGCTCGTTATCGTCGGTGAGCGGGACGATCTGGTCCGGTTGGAGCTTGCGTTCGACAAGCACGGGTAGCAAATCTTGTTCGTTGAAGAAGCGTGGGCAGGATTTCTAAGCGTTAGATGGATCAGATAAGATATAAGGCAAGGATATAAAGGTATCGCTGTTGCGATACCTTTCGATTTTTTAACGGACATTAAGAAGGGGAGGGAGAAACGGATGCGACATGCGCAGATCGAATCGACGTCGAATGCCCGCGTGAAAGAATGGGCAGGCCTGCTGGAGAAAAAGCACCGCGACCGCCAAGGGAAATACATGGTAGAAGGCGTGCATCTGGTGCAGGAGGCGCTGCGCTCGGGAGCCGATGTGGAATGCGTCGCCTATGACATGGCGCGGGGCGTGCCGGCCGAATTGGCCGAGGATGCGCGAAGCAGCAGTACGGATTGGATCGCCGTTTCGGCTGCGATCGTCTCCAAATGCACCGAAGCGAGAACACCGCAGCCGGTATTCGCCGTCGTACGCAAATCGTCGGCGAAACTTGCGGACGTCCTGCAGGCAGCCAACGGCTTGGTTGCCGTGCTGGACGGCGTACAAGACCCCGGCAACGTAGGCACGATTATCCGGGCCGCCGATGCCGCGGGTGCGGCGGGTGTGCTCATCGGCCGGGGCTGCGCGGATATCTACAATCCCAAAACGGTGCGTTCGACGATGGGCTCGCTGTTTCATCTGCCGATCGTGGAGGGCGATCTGACCGAACTGCTGCCGCAGGCGCGCGAAGCCTCGGCCAAGATTGTCAGCACGAGCCTTCAGGCGCAGCAAAACTGCTATGAAGCGGATTACCGCGGCGCGACATGGTTCGTGTTCGGCAGCGAAGGCGGCGGCGTCTCTCCGGAAGTCGAAGCGTTCGTGGACGAAGCGATCATTATCCCGATGCCGGGCCGCGCGGAATCGCTGAATGTGGCGATGGCCGCTTCGGTTCTGCTGTTCGAAGCGGTACGGCAGCGGTTGAATTAGTTCGGCCTATGCACGGAACACCAAAAGATATCCAAAAACAATTCTCAAAAAAAGCCTTTCCCTTTATCAAGAGGAAAGGCTCAACGTGTCGAGAAAGTCTGATTCCGAGAGAAGCGAGGAGGCGGAGGGAGAAATTCAGTGAAGGAACGATAGTGTTCGCCTTTGAAATCGGGAAAATTCCATTGAAATTTGATCGTTTTTCCCGATTTCAACACGCGACCGAAACGAATTTCTCCCGCAGCCGACAAGCTTTTCACACGAATAGGACTTTCTCGACAGCCTGAGCCGTTCCCCTTATCAAGGGGAACGGCTTTTTGCGGACGAACCTTGTTCAGACTTCGTCCCATATCCGCTGAACATTGTTAAAAGCGATTCGCGTTCCTTCGAGGCAGTCTTCCATGCCTTCGTATTCGATCGAGAGGAAGCCGTCGTAACCGGAAGATTTGACCAGAGCGAGGATCGCCGGCAGATCGAGATCGCCGTGACCGGCAATCGCGCCGCGCAGATAGCTGCCGCCCGCGCTGGTGAACCAGCCTTCCCCGGGATTGCGGGAAGACGGACGGATATAGAAGTCTTTGATATGCACCATCGAAGCGATCGGCAGATTATTGCGGACGGCGGTCAGCGGATTCTCGTCCACACAGACAAAATTGCCGACATCGAGCGTCGTACGGAAGTTTGGCCGATCCACCGCATGGACCAGCGTCTGCACCCGGTCGCTTGCCTGAACGTAATAACCGTGGTTCTCGACACTGGTTGTGATTCCATATCCGGCCGCATGATCGGCGATGCGCCGGCAGGCCGCCGCGATCTGCTCCAGGTCTTCGTTGAACCGGAGAATGGACGTGTCTTCGCGCGAAGCGACATCGTGGCGCATCAGCTTGATGCCCAGACGATTGGCGCGATCGACTTCGGAGATCACCCGCGCAATTTCTTCTTCGTACGACGCTTCGCTGTCCGTAATAAAGTTCGCGCCAATCGCATAATTCGAAAGTTCCAGACCCAGCTCTTTGGCCCTAACGACGAGACGCGCTTCAAGCCCTGGATCTTCATCAAAGTCAAAACCCAACCCCGGAACGATCTCGATATGCCGGGCACCGATTCCGGCAGCCCAGCTCAACCATTCTTCGATGGTCAGACGGCCCTGGTGCATAGCCTGATACAAACTGTATGAACTTATTCCGAGTTTCATAAGTATCCTCCTTGGGGACGAAGTCCAACGATCAGACGTTTCCGCGATACCGCTCAATAAACCGGACCGCGCCGGCAATATCCGCGGCAGGGTCGCTGCCGACTTCGCGTTCGATCGTCAGGTAACCGGTATAACCGATCTCCTGCAGCGCCCGGAAATAGGCGTCGAAGTCCACGTCGCCTTCGCCCGGCGGCAGTTCGATGAAGTCGGCTCCGCCGGAAGCCATATCGGCGATCGCTTCATGGTCCATCGCGCTGTAGCCGAGGTAACCGTAAACTTTCTTGGGATCGACTTCGCGCAGACGGCGTCCGTCTTTGACGTGGGTATGCACGATATAGTCTTTCAGCAGATGAACGCCCCGGACGGGATCGTCTCCGGTGACCATGACCATATTGGCGGGATCGAAGTTGACGGATACGCCTTTGCCTCCAAGCGTGTCGAGAAAACTTTTGAGATGGGCGGCCGGTTCGGGTCCGGTCTCGATCGCAAAGTAAGCGTTCTGGCTGCTGGCATACCGGGCGAGTTCTTCGCAGGCGCGGTGCATCGCTTCATAGATCGGGCCGGTCGGGTCTTCGGGAACGATGCCGATATGGGTCGTGACGACGTTCGTGCCGAGCTCGAGCGCCAGGTCGAGGATTCGTTTGGATTTCTCGATCTTCTCCGGGTTAACGGAAGCATCCTGGAACCCGTGGCCCGCCAGATCGCCGCAGAGCGCCGAGATTTCAAGCCCGAGGCTTGCGATAAAGTCCCGCAGTTCGCGCCGTTTGGCGCCGACCAGCACAGCCGGGTCCATCTCGCCGGATACGGCATAGATCTGGACGCCGTCGGCTCCGACTTCTTTGGCTTTTTTGAGTCCTTCGGTGACACCGATCCCGAAGCTGTCCACGATCACGCCGATTTTGTGGGTCAGTTGCAGATTTGCGGTCATCGTTATTCTCCTCCGTCCAAACGAATTTCCCGGCCTTCGGCGGCCGAGCGGTAAATAGCGTTCAACAGCCGGATCATATCTACGCCGTCTTCAACCGGACAGAGGTTTGTACCTTTGCCCTGGCACAGATCGACGAAATGGTTGATTTCCCGCTTGAAGCTGTCGACGAAATCAAAGCCGGGCGTACTCAGCTGGGGATCGATATTCAGGATGGTATTGTGGCGTTCCGTGACGATCGACAAGGCCGGCTCGATCTCGGCGCCGCCGCGTTCGCCGAACACGGCAATCTGCGACGAATCTTTGCGGGCATGCAGGGAAAAACTGACGTCGACCGCAAGAGACGCTCCGTTCTCGAACCGGATCAGCGCGTTGGCCATATCTTCGACCGTATTGACGGACGGATCGAAATCGGCCGCCTGGTAATACGAGAAATTCTCGATATTCGAACGGTTGCCGAGCTTGCGGTACGTGTTTCCGGTGACGGAAGCGACTTTGGGTCTGCCCATCAGATACCAGCACAGATCGATGACATGGACGCCGATATCGATCAGCGGCCCGCCGCCCGAACGCTCCTCGTCCGCAAACCAGCCGCCCGGATTGCCGAGGCGGCGAATCAGGCTGGCTTTGGCATAGTACAGCTCGCCCAGCTCGTCCGCATCGATAAAGCGTTTGAGCACTTCGATATTGGAGGCATGCCGGCGCACGTAGCCGACCTGAAGCACGCGCCCGCTTTCCCGGACCGCCTGTTCGATTGCCAAAGCTTCATCCACCGTTTTGCAGAGCGGTTTTTCGCACAGGACATGTTTGCCCGCGTGCAGCGCATCGATACTGATTGCCGCATGGGAGTTGTTCCAGGTGCAGATGCTGACGGCATCGACCTCCGCAGAAGCGAGCAGCTCGCGGTAGTCTCCGTACACGTCGGCAATTCCGTATTTCTCCGCCGTTTGCTGGGCGCGCTCTTCGTTCAGGTCGCATACCGCAGTGAGGCGAACCTGCGGATTTGACGCGTAAGCCTGCAGATGGGCATCCGAGATCGAACCGCATCCGATAAGACCGATACGTACAATTTCCATGGCCGAATTCATCCTTTCGGGATTCATATGTTATATTTGTTCATGGATAACCGATGTGACAGGTCTAATTTAACATAGCGGAGCAAAGGAGAGAATGTTCAGGATGACCCAGTATATGGACTATACGATCAGCCCGGTTCCGATTCGCGTCTTCTCGCCGCCGTTCGATCCCGTCCGCCGGCGCATCAAGTCGATCGCGCTGGTGAACGCGGGACATCTGCCGGGTAGGACGCTGCAGCGGGAGAATGTTCAGTTCCATCATTGGGCGATCGTATTGATTACGGGGGGACAGGGACATTACCGGGTCGACGTCGGGGAAACGCAGCGCGTCGAGGCGGGATCCTGGTTCTGCGTCTATCCGGGAGTGCTGTTCGACTACGGCCCCGACCCCGGCGGGTATTGGGACGAATACTATTTTACGGCCGAAGGGGAACGGGTCGAAGAATGGCGCCGGGGCTGGCTGCCTCCCGAAGGCCAGGTTCATGGTCTGGCTGTAAGCGAAGCGCTGCTGCAGAGGCTTGAGAACCTGCTTCGGCTGGTCGGCAGCGGGACACCGGGCAATCTCGACCGGGCGGCGATGCAGCTGGAACAATTTGTGTACGAAATCGCAGCCGGCGGGGAAGAACGCGAAGCGGGCCGGCGGGAGCTGTTGGTGCAGAAAGTCATCGAAGATATCCAGAGCGTGCTGCATCTGCCGCCGACAGTCTCGGATATGGCTGCCCGGCATCATGTATCGGTCTCGACGCTGCGCCGAATCGTGCACGAGTATACGGGGTATCCGTTCAACGAATTTCTGCACCGCCTGCGTACGGGAGAAGCGGGACATATGCTGCTGAATACCGATATGAGCGTCAAAGAACTCGGGGAACGGCTCGGCTACCGGGACATGTTCTACTTTTCCCGGGTATTCAAGCGGATTACGGGAGTATCGCCGAGAGAGTACCGGAGCCGGGTCGGTCCGTAACGAGAGGTAGGCAATTCGGGGCGCGAACCCCGGTGCTGCGCAATACCTTATTGGTTTTTTTAACTGCCGCCGTTATAATGGGTGTAGCTTTACAAATATTTTTACAGGCCTGGGCATTCCTTATTGAAGGGACAGAGCCAGAACCATATAGAGTTTTACGACAGTTATCGTTTCGGCAGGGGAGGGAAATTTGTTGTTTCAAATCGGCGGTAAAGTCTATGAAGTGATGATCAACCACAAAAACGGCTGGAATGCGGAAGCGTTCCGCGGCCGCTACAGCGAAATTCTGGAGCGCTACGATTACATCGTCGGAGACTGGGGATACAACCAGCTGCGTCTCAAAGGGATGTACCGCGACGGACAGCCCAAAGCGGCGAAGGAATCCCAGGTTTCTTTTACAACCGACTATATTACGGAACACTGCAACTTCGGCTGTGCGTACTTCGTTCTGCGCAAAGTGAAAGATATGCGGGATGTCAAAGACCCGGCGGAAGCGGCGTTGTACGAAGATCTCGGCGAGCTCAAGGAACCGGTTCGGGAAACCCGCGAATCGCATAAGACCCAGGAAGCCGCCAAAGAGAGAAGCGAGCATACGTCTCCGAAAGAACGCAAGGAACAGCGCGGCGGCCGAGGCGACCGGGATTCCAAAAACGGCCGCGGGGACCGGACGCAGGGCACGCAGGAATCGAGTGCACAGGAATCCAAAGAAAAAGCGCAGGGCCATTCGGGCAAAAAGAACGGGCAGCGCGGCGAACGTCCGAATCGCGACCATTTGGGCCGCGACAAAGACAAGCCGAAGGCATCCGGCGGCGAGCCGAACGCTCAGCCGAGCGGCCGCAACCGCAAACGCGAGGATCGCGGCGGCGAGTCGAGATCCGGACAGCGGCGCGACGCAGGCGAACGTCCAAGCCGCGAACAGGCGGCTCCGGCGCAGCCGAATCCGAACGCCGAGACGGCCCCGGCTCCAAGCGAAGCTTCCCGTCCGGATCAGGAAACGGCCAAGTAACATCGGAACGGGATTTCTAAAGAAAACGAAAGCTTCAAGAAAAGGGTACAAAAAAAGCGGCTCAAGCGAGCCGCTTTTTTGTACCCTTTTCAGTGTGGAGTTCGGTTCGCGTGAAAGGTCTGCGAACCGAAAGCGTGCTTTTTTCAGGAATAAGGATGCTTCGAACGGATCAGCCCAGGAACGCTTCGCGTACCCGGTTCCAGAACGGAAAAGGGCGATAGCGGGCAAAGCTGATCTTCTGGCTCGACACGCGGCAGCGGACGGAGACCAAATCGTCGATCGTCAGGTAGCGGTGATCCATCGTCAGCAGCAGCCGCTGCTCCTTGCGCGAATAAATATCGCAGTGATGGTGCTTGGGAAGCACAAGCGGCGAACCCAGCGTACGGAAGACCCGATTGTTGATCGAAGCGATCTCCGCGATCTGCAGCGCCTCGAGGGTCGGGTGCATGATCGCACCGCCGAGGCCCCGGTTGTAGGCGGTACTGCCCGACGGCGTGGATACGCAGATCCCGTCGCCGCGGAACATCTCGAATACTTCGTCGTTGATATCGATCTGCACGACCATGGTCGCTTCGGCGCCTTTGATCGCGAATTCGTTCAATACGGTATGGATCGAAGTTCCCGATTTGCGTTCGATCTCAAGTTCCAGCAGCGGGTACTTGACGATCTTCGGACCCAGTCCGCCTTCGCCCGCTCCCGACATGAATTTGATCAGTTCGGGCAGATCCTGGGCTTTCCAGTCGGCATAAAAACCGAGATGCCCGGTATGGACCCCAACAAAAGCGATCTCCGGAATACGGTCGATAAACGAGTGGAACGCATGCAGCATCGTGCCGTCGCCGCCGATCGAAACGACGATCTCCGGAGACTCGGAATCCATTTCGAATCCTTTTTCGGCCGCGAGTTTATGGAATTGTTGGCTCAAATCGATCGACAGTTGATCGCCGCGATCCAGTACATAATATTTCAACGGTTGAACGCTCCTTTGCTCGGCGTTTTGGCTTGCGGCCGGCGGTTCTGCCGGCACCTGTTCCCGTTCATTTTACCATGTTGGGCCATCCCCGTCGCACAAAAAGTTTTTTTGTGCATTTTCTTTTCAAACCCGGAGAAAGCGGTTGCAAAATGGCTTTATTTTTTGATGAACTATGGTAGAATAAAAAAACCAAACTCTATTTCCGGCCTTTTGGCGGATTACATGTACCGAATGTCGGCACGTTGTCCTTAAATTCGAGATGGACGGAGTGGTCAAATGAGTATCGTAACGGCTATCATGGTATGCGCTTTTGTCTACGTGATCCGCGTTTCTCTGGAACATACCGGGGAAGAGGAATGGAGCGGATATTGAGACTCTAGTCTAACATAGCTGCGGTTCCGGGGGACGGACGCGCGGCAGCAGCTTCAGCGCGGGGCACAGGCCCGGCGCTTTTTGTTTTTCGTGGAAACTGTGCACAAAGTCCGGCCTGAAAAGGCCGACAGTTTGCTATAATACAAGAGTACCTCCTTCCGGAGGACCAAAACGATCATCCCACACGAAATCGGATGCGAAAGCGGGTAATGGATATGAACTCCGAACAGAACATCTACGAGCAGCTCGGCGAATCAGCCGGCCTGCGGCGTATTATCGAAACCTTTTACGGAAACGTGGTACAGGAGCCTCTGCTGGCGCCGCTGTTTCCTGAGGATATTCAACCGGTCATTGAACGGCAGCAGCAGTTTCTGACCCAGTTCTTCGGCGGTCCGCCGCTTTATTCGGAGCAGCACGGGCATCCGATGATGCGGGCGCGCCATATGCGTTTTCCGGTGACCAATGAACGGGCGGAGGCCTGGTTGGCCTGCATGAATGCGGCGCTCCAAGAGAATGAAGTAGAGGACGAGCTGCGTGAATTCGTGATTGCCCGGCTCAAAGGTCCGGCTTATCATTTTGTAAATACCCCGTAACTACAAGCAGCCTTGCACAAGACACCAGAAAGAAGGGCTTATCACTATGGAGATTGATCCGCTGTTTCAAATTACGACCGCCTGCGTGTGCTGCGACAAAAAGTTCGAAACGAGCCGGGTGCGGCCGAGTTTTAAACAGACGGTCCGGCGGGACTCGGACTTTTGCGCCTATTACAAAAACGAAAACCCGGATTATTACGTCGTTCGGGTCTGTCCGCACTGCGGTTTTGCTTTTACCGAAAACTCTGCGGCCGTATTGAATGCGGATCAGCGCAAGCGATTCGAGGAGAAGCTCGGAGCCGCGGCGAAAAAGAAAGAGTACGGCGGCAAACGGACACTCGAAGGCGCACTGGAGACTTACAAACTTGCGCTGATCTGCGCCCAGGTGATCCAGGACAAGGAGCGGATTGTCGCAAGTCTGCTGCATCATATTGCCTGGCTGTACCGCTACGCCGGCAACGAAGAGCAGGAAGCCCGCTTTATCGGATTCGCACGTGATTCGTACGTGCGCGTCTACGAGACGGAATCCGCCGGTCCGAGCGATGCCCGTCTGATGTACCTGATCGGAGAACTCTGCCGCCGCATGGGCGAGTTCAACGAAGCGGTACGCTGGTTCTCGCGCGTTATCCATGATCAGCGGATTATGGATGCGGGCATGATTCGCGCGTCCCGCGAGCAGTGGGCGACTCTGCGCGAAGAGATGCTGGCGCGCAAAATGGAACTGCCTACAGAGATGCAGGAGTCCTGAAGCACGGATCGAAGCGGCAGCAGTTCCCCTATTCAACCATTCAAACCTCCCGTTCGGACAGAGCGGGAGGTTTTTTGCGTTTTTTCGGATCAAAGACAGCGGCCAAGCCCTGCCAAGAGAGAGGGGTTTTTATTGAAAACCTTTTTGGTGATGTAATCTATGTTGACGCAAATCGAACCTCATCCTAATATAGGGGGTGTACAGACAAAAGAGGTCTTTTTCAGAGAAATTCAGTAAGATACAGCAATCAATGAACGGATTCTGTAACAACCAGTAAGGTGCGGGAGTGTTCAACAAAAGAAACGGGGGATAACGATGACCGTCATTTTGAACGACAGCAGGCTGAAAGAAAAGGTGATTTTCCCGAGGGAATACCCGATTCATCTCTCGGACACGATCGGGGTGACGACCCAGTATCAGCGGCTGCACGCCCATGATGCCCTGGAGATCAATATGATCAAAGCGGGTACCGGCTACTACATCATCAACGGGGTGACCTACGATTTCGAAGCCGGGGATATCGTGCTGATCCAGTCGGGAGCGCTGCACTGTGCCTACGAGAAGGAAGGGCTGGTCATGCAGGTTATCACGTTCGACGCCGCCTGGTTTATGGGCAGCCAGCGTTCCGATCCCGATATCTTGAGTCCGTTCAAAGAAATGGGCGTGTATTTCACGCCTGTTCTCGATCGCGCCCATCCCCGCCTGCCGGCTCTGCGCGAGCTGCTGCTGGCGATCCAGGAAGAACACGACTCGGCGCGCGCTTCTTACGTGTCCGTCGTTTATGCCTATATGCTGCAGTTTTTCGTCCAGGTTAACCGGCATTTCCGCCAGGAGAACGTCGAACCGAGCAAGAACCCCGTTTCTTTCGCCCAGCTTGAGAAGATCCGCCTTGTGATCCGCGCCATGGAAGACCGGCATGCCCATTCGTGGACGCTGGAAGAACTGGCAGCCCTCGCTTATCTCAGCCCTTCCCGCTTCAGCGATATTTTCCGCCGCGCCGTCGGCGTCTCGCCGCTGACCTACCTGATCCAGATTCGCCTGGAGAATGCGTACCGTCTGCTGGAGACGACCGATTTGAAGATCGTGGATATCGCCATAGAATGCGGATTCCGCACCTTATCCAATTTCAACCGCCTGTTCAAACGCCATATCGGCACCGAGCCCAGACTGATTCGAAGCAAAGTAAATTCATGCTGCAGGAAGATAGTACCGGTTTCCGATCATTTTGGCGGAGTGGAAGCCTCTGTGCCCGAGTAAGATTGAGTCAGGAAAAGTCACTCCAGCGGTGATGCCTACTCACACATGGCTAGGGAAAGGGGGTCCGTATGCAGAATACCACGCACCGGATATCCGTCGAGAAACAAAAGGCCAAGCCGTCGTGGTTCAAACGGTTTGGCAGGCAGTGGGATCTTCAACTGATGGTGCTGCCGGCGCTGCTGTTCATCTTGGTCTTCAGCTATATTCCGATGTACGGCGTACTGATGGCGTTCCAGGATTACAGTCTGTTCGATGGGTTTTCCGGAAGTCCTTGGGTCGGATTCAAGCATTTCGAAATGTTCTTCGGCGCTCCCGAGTTCTGGACGGTCATCCGCAATACGATCGTAATCAGTCTGCTGAAACTGCTGATCGGGTTCCCCGCTCCGATTCTTCTGGCGCTGATGCTGAACGAGGTCAAGCACCGGATGTTCAAAAAGGTCGTGCAGACGATCAGCTACCTGCCGCACTTTCTGTCCTGGGTTATCGTTTCGGGGTTTGTCATGTCGATGCTGTCCACGGAAAACGGGAGTGTCAACATGCTGCTGCAGAGTCTGAACTTGGTCAAAGAGCCGATTAACTTCCTTTCCCTGCCGAAATACTTCTGGACGATTCTCGTGACGACCGGCGTCTGGAAAGAAATCGGATTCGCTTCAATCGTCTATCTGGCGGCCATCGCCGGGGTCGACCCGTCCATGCACGAAGCGGCGGCCATGGACGGAGCGGGCAAGCTCAGACAAATCTTTTCCATTACGCTGCCTTCGATTATGCCGGTTGTGATCGTGTTCCTTATTCTGGCGATCGGCAATCTGCTGAGTGCGGGATTCGAAGATATCCTGCTGCTCGGGTCCAATCCGGTATTGAGGGATGTGGGCGACGTACTCGATACATATGTGTACCGAACCGGGATCCAGAACAACCGGTATTCGTACGCAACCGCCGCGGGACTGTTCAAATCGCTGCTCGGCGTCCTGCTGCTGGTCGGGGCGAATTACGCGGCGCGCCGCTCGGGCAACAGCCTATGGTAAATCGAAACGGAGGTGCGTTGGCATGAAGCCTTCAACCGGAGACCACGTGCTGCTTACGGTGGTCTATGCGCTGCTCGCCGTCATGGCTTTTGTCGCTTTCTATCCGTTCTGGAATGCGGCGGTCATTTCGTTCAACAACGGAACGGATACTTTGCGCGGCGGCATTACCTTCTGGCCGAGAGCTTTTACGCTGGAAAATTATCAGGTCGTCTTTGAAGACAGCCGCCTGGTGAACGGCTTCGTGATCTCGGTGCTGCGTACGCTGATCGGCACGCTTCTCTCGATCGGAGCCACGGCCATCTTCGCGTACGGCATGAGCAGGTCCGAGCTGATCGGCCGCAAAGGCTACATGATCTTTTGTATCATCAC
Source organism: Saccharibacillus qingshengii (assembly GCF_013185195.1). Taxonomy (GTDB): domain Bacteria; phylum Bacillota; class Bacilli; order Paenibacillales; family Paenibacillaceae; genus Saccharibacillus; species Saccharibacillus qingshengii. The sequence goes on along the minus strand of NZ_JAAZWC010000032.1, from coordinate 32,518 downwards.
GATGTATTTCAGCGGCGGATTGATTCCGACCTTCCTGCTGATCCGCTCGCTCGATTTGTTCAACACTTTCTGGGTCATGATCATTCCCGGGATTATCAGCGTGTGGAACATGATTATCTTCCGTACCTTTTTCAAAAGCATGCCGGCGGGACTGGAAGAATCGGCGAAAATCGACGGCTGTTCCAACTGGGGCGTTCTGTTTCGGATCGTGCTTCCCCTGTCGGGTCCCGTTATCGCCACCTTGTCGCTGTTCACGGCCGTGTATCACTGGAATGACTGGTTTACGCCGAGCATCTATATCAGCAACGCCGATCTGCTCCCGATTCAGACGAAGCTGCAGCAGATTCTGAATTCCAACATTATGAGCGAGCAGATGGCGCAGATGGATTCGGCAGCCCAGGGCCGGATGAGCCGGATGAAGGCCGTCACCTCCAAATCGCTGTCGATGGCCACGATGATGGTCGCAACCATTCCCATTTTGTGCGTCTATCCGTTCCTGCAAAAGTATTTCGTCAAAGGTGTGCTGGTCGGTTCTCTGAAAGAATAGGCAAAAGCGACGAAGGGGGCAAAGCGATGAGCAACGGTAAAAAGGCACTGCGTTTCGGATCGGTTCTGCTGGCATTGACACTCGCACTGACAGGATGTACGGGGGGCGGCTCGTCCGGCTCCGGAGAAGCCAAAGGCGGCAGCGGCACCTCGGCCGAAGGCGGAGGCAAAGACGCTTACGTGCTCGGCGAAAGCCCGCTGGAGTTTTCGTTCTACGGTCATTACGACTGGTACACGATGCCGAACTGGGGCGAGGACAAAGCGTCGGAATGGATCAAAGCCAACAAGAAGGTCAACGTCGTTCCGATCAGTTCCGGCGGCCAGGCCAAGCAGAAGCTGAGCACGATGATCGTGTCGGGCGAGCTGCCGGACGTGATGTGGATGGAGCGCGGCGCGGATGTCGAGACGCTGCGCAAAGCCGGTGCGATCGTGCCTTTCGACGATTATCTGGACAAATATCCGAATCTCAAAAAATGGGCCGGCGAAGAAACGCTCGATATGCTTCGTTCGGAAGACGGCAAACTGTACCAGTTCCCGAACTGGTATACGACGCAGCCCAACGGCAATGCCGGCTATATGGTCAACAAGAAAATCTACAACGAGCTTGGCAAGCCACCGCTTGAAACGACCGAAGACCTGTACGCCTATCTGAAGCAGGTCAAAGAAAAATATCCGGACGTCGTGCCGCTCGAAGTCGGGCAGTCCGCCGGAGCGATCGATATCATGACTTCGGCTTTTGCGGAGAACCGTCCTTATCTGTACAGCTCGCTCAGCATGATGGCCGTTCCTTCGGGCGATACGCTGAATTCGGTGTTTACGGACGGCATATTCCGCGAAACGCTGGTCTACTTCAATCAGCTGTACCGGGACAAACTGATCAGCCAGGACGCTTTTACGCAGCCGCTGGAACAGGTGGAGCAGAAGATCATTACCGGCAAAGCGGCCGTCTACGTGGCGTCCAGCCCAACCGAATTCGGGGCGATCGGCAACTCCCTGCTCAGCGAAGAAGATCCGGAAGCGGGCTATATCATGGTCTGGCCGGTACACAAAGAAGGTCTGGACAAGAACAAAATTTTCCCGGGCACCTACAATCAGCTCGGATGGAACGTCAGCGTCATTTCCAAAACGGCCAAAGATCCCGAAGCGATCTTCGCGTTCCTCGATTGGCTCACGGGGCCGGAAGGCCAGCGGATCAGTATGTGGGGACCGGAAGGACTGTATTGGGACGGCGTCGACGAAGAGGAAGCGCCGCTGTTTACCGAAGCCTTCACCGCGGATACCAAAGGCCGCGACGAGCTGATGAATTCCACGGTCAATCTGCAGTGGGTCGGCAACACGGTCTACGTGGACAATTCCAAGATGAAGTTCGAAGCCACCCTGCCGGAAGACAAGAAAAGCTGGGAAACGAAATGGCAGTCGGAGATCACATGGAAAACGCAGTATGACACGACGGAGTTCGTCAATCTGTCGCCTGCCGGAGATTCGGCGGAAGGCATCATTGCACAGAGCGTCGGCGAAATCTACGAGAAAGCCAAAGCCCAGGCCATCTTGAACGCGGGCAGCGAAGCGGACGTGCTGGCGATTATGGATCAAGCGGAAAAAGACGCGCAGCAGGTCGGTTACGCGAAGCTGCTGGAGTACAAAACGCAAAAGTGGAAAGAGAATCTGGCTAAGCTGGGCCGATAAACCGGTCCGAACGAAAAATAAATACAGACATGCGGAAGCGGCGGTTTGATGGAGGGCAACCAATTTGAATTATTATCTGGGCGTTGACGGCGGAGGCAGCAAAACACTCGCCGTAGTCTGCGACGAAACGGGCCGGATCGCCGGCCGCGCTTCGAGCGGCTGCGGCAACCACCAGCTCGGTGCCGATATCGCCGAACACTATATCCGGCGGGCGGTAGACGAAGCGCTGGGACAGGCGGGGATCGGCAAAGAGCAGGTAGCCCGCTCCGTATTCGGGCTGGCGGGAGCCGACCGGGAAGCCGATTTCCGGATTCTGCGCCCCATGATCGCGGGGCTTGGCCTGGATCGCCACGAGATCGTCTGCGACACGGTGATCGGGCTGCGTGCGGGTACCCGGCAGGCTCACGGAGTCGTCGTGATCTGCGGGACGGGAACCAACTGCTACGGCATCAACCGGCAGGGCGAAGAACTTCAGGTCGGCGGGTTCGGGTATACGTTCGGCGACTTCGGCGGAGGATCGGATCTGGCCGTCGAAGTATTCCGTTCGGTGATTCGGGCCTGGGAAGGCCGGGAGCGGCCGACCCTGTTGGCGGAAGTGGTCCTGCGCTGCCTGAGCATGGGGTCGGAAGAAGAAATGTTCCATCATTACCTGGATACCGGCAGACACATCCCGGCCGATCTGGCGAAGCTTCTGTTCGAAGTGGCGGAATTCGACGAGACGGCCAGAAGTATTCTGGCCAGGCAGGGGCGGGAGCTTGGGCGCGCGGCCGGAGCGGTCATCCGCAAGCTGGACATGGAAAGCGAACGGTTCGATCTGGTGATGGCCGGCAGTATTCTGACCCGCGGAGACAGCCGTTATATTGTTCCGTATCTGGACGAAGAGGTACGGGCCGCGGCTCCCGCTTACGAGTTGGGCATTCTGACACTGGAGCCGGTGGCAGGCGCACTGTTTATGGCGATGAGTGAGCAGGGCGGTACGGATGAAGAGATTTATCGCCGGATTCATCAACAATTAAGCGTAAAGGCGGCGAGTGCATGACGCAGCATAAATTGAAAGTGGCGGTGATCGGCGGCGGTTCTTCCTACACCCCCGAGCTGATCGAAGGGTTTATCCTGAATTACGCGACGTTTCCGGTGACGGAGATCGTGCTGGTCGATATCGAACCGGGTCTGCGCAAGCTGTCGACCGTCGGCCGACTTGCCCAGCGCATGGTCGCCAAATCGGGTCTGCCGATCGAAGTCTCGCTGACCCTGGACCGCCGTTCGGCGCTGAGAGACGCGGACTTCGTCTCGACCCAGATGCGGGTCGGCATGCTGGAAGCCCGCGGGTGGGACGAGACGATCCCGCTCAAATACGGCATGATCGGTCAGGAAACGACGGGACCCGGCGGCATGATGAAAGCGCTCCGGACGATCCCTGTACTGCTCGACGTCGCCCGCGACATGGAAGAATTGTGTCCCGATGCCTGGCTGCTCAACTTCACCAATCCGGCCGGCATGGTGACGGAAGCGATCAACAAACATTCGCGGATTCGGACGATCGGTCTGTGCAATTCGCCGATCGCCGCGTACAAGTGGCTGTCGAAGCTCTACGACGTTCCGATCGAACGCATTTACTGCGAATTTGCGGGCCTCAACCATCTGCATTATATCAGCCGGATCGAGATCGACGGACAGTCGAAGCTGCCGGAACTGCTGGACAATCGCGACGGTTATTCCGCCCGCAATGTGCCGCAGTACGAATGGAACGGCGCGCTGCTGCGTACGCTTGGCGCAATCCCGTCCTATTACCTGAAATACTTCTATCTGCACCGCGAACTTCTGGCCGAGCAGCAGGAATTGGCGGCCAAAGGCGAGACTAGGGCGGAAACGGTGCAGCGGCTGGAAAACGAATTGTTCGAGCTATACAAAGACGTCAATCTGGCCGAAAAGCCCAAGCAGCTTGAACAGCGCGGCGGCGCTTATTACTCCGAAGCGGCGGTCAAGCTGATGAATTCGCTCTATAACGACAAAGGCGACATCCAGACGCTGAATGTCGCCAATAACGGCATCCTCGATTTTCTTCCGGACGATGCCTGCATCGAGGTGAACTGCAAAGTCTTGAAGACCGGGCCTGTTCCGGTTCCGGTCGAGATCGTTCCCGAAGCCGCCAAAGGCTTGATCCACGCTGTGAAGGCGTACGAACGGCTCGCGATCGAAGCGGCCGTGACCGGCAGCCGCGAGCTGGCTCTGACCGCCCTGGCCCATCATCCGCTGGTGCCTTCGGTGAACGACGCCGAAGCGATGCTCGATGAGATGCTGGAGCGGAACAAAGGATATCTGGGGCGTTTTTTCCGGAATGAAGCGGCTGTTCGTTAGTTATTCGTTGGCTGTTGGGTGTTGGCTTCAATTGATCCTGATCGTAGAACTCTATAATCTATTTCGCCAAAAACGACCTTCGAAGGCATATTCTTCGAAGGTCGTTGATTATTGTTCGCCCAATTCTTCATCGATCATAAGGATAAGGAGGACCCTTGATTGATTTTCTGTCAACGTAGAATACTCTGAAAGGAGAGAATATAGGGGGTAGATTGCCGAAAAAGCAGCGTAGACTCGATAAAACTCTTCTTTTCGGTTTAAAGGTGCTCCTACATTGCTTTTTATGTAACCTAGCCGTAAATCTATGCGATTTTGCCTTTCTACGCTGCTTTTTAGGCAACGTAGGCAGAGATTTTAATTTTTTTATAACAAAAAGCCCTTCGAAGAAAGTCTTCGAAGGGCTTTTGTAATCTTCCTCTTCCCAAAAAACAGGGGAGTAAAGCGTTTTGCTCTCATCCCGGCCAAGAAGTCCGCAGGACTCTGAAAAAGGCTTAGAGTGGAGGAGAAAGTCCAGTGCAGGAGCGGCAGCGTTCGCCTTTGCAGTCGGGAAGCTTTTTCATCCTTGTCCAAGCCGGCTTCCCGGCTGCAGCAAGCGACCGAAACGGACTTTCTCCGGAGCCCGTCCGGCCTTCCCCCAGGTCCTTCCGCACAGGGCTTTCACCCGCGACAACAACCGCGCCTTACTTCACGACCGTATCCGTCATCAGATAATCGTCGTCGCAATCCAGCACCGTCAGTCTGCCGTGGCAGCACGGAAACACCGTCAGGCGCTTGCGGCCGGTATGGATGTCTTCCAGTTCCGACGGCTTGATCGGCAGCAGGACGTTCTCCGCTCCGCAGAACGGACACTGGGGAACCGTGAGATCGCCCATCAGATGATCGTAAGGCAGTGCTTTTTCAAAAGGGATCATACGCTTATTCGTTCTCCCCGGTCTTGTCGCTGTCGGTCTTTCTTTCCGCTTCCTGTTTCGCCAGCTCGGCCAGCTTCTGCATCAGGATATGCTGCGGCATATGCATCAGATGTTCGATCGGAACATTCAGCTGTTTGGATAGTTTGATCGCCGTGTCCGGCGAGATTTGCAGAGGTCTCATGATGGATTCCCTCCCGTGTCAGATTTGGCTTCATAAGACGTTTTCGCTATAGTTATACTGTACCATGAGGCCTTATCAAACACCATATAGGCCCATGAACCGATTATGACGCAGCGTTCCGGCCCCTACATTAGCAAGCGAAAGGTGAGGAAGAGCATGAGCAACCGTTTGAGACAGACCTGGGATTTGGAGACGATTTTCCCGGGAGGGTCGGCTTCGGCCGAATTCAATACTTTTCTAAAACAATTGTCGGCTGACGTGGAAGATCTGCAAAAGCGCATAAATGGACTTCAACCTCCGGCCTCCGCCGAACAAACCGCGGCGTTCGATCCGCTGTTCGTCGACGTGCAGAACGTATCCGCAAGGTTCCGTCAGGCGGGCGCATTCGTATCGTGCCTGAGCGCGCAGGATCAGAACGACCAGAAAGCCGGGCAGCTCTCGGCGCGCGTCGGTTCGATCCGGGCCCGCTGGCAGAGCATCGTCGCGACGTTCGACAGCGTGCTGCAGAATACGCCGGATGCCGTCTGGACGGAGTGGATGCAGCAGGAGGCGGTCGCGCCGGTTGCGTTCAATCTTAGCGAGAGCCGCCTGCAGGCGCGCGAGAAGATGACACCGGAGCTTGAGAGTCTCGCGCTCTCGCTCTCGGTCGACGGGTATCAGGGCTGGAGCAGCTTCTACAATACGATCGTTCGCCATGTGCGCGTGAAGTCCGAAGAGAACGGCGAGATCAAGCATTTGTCTGCGGCGCAGGCCGCCAACAAACTCGGCTCCACCGATCCGAAGCAGCGCGAAGAAATGGGGCGGAACTGGGAGCAGGCCTGGGCCGACGTTGAAGATTACTGCGCGGATACGCTCAATCATCTGGCGGGGTTCCGTTTGTCGCTGTACGAGAAACGCGGTTGGGAAAACGTGCTGCGCGAGCCGCTCGAGATCAACCGGATGTCTGCCGAGACTCTCGATACGATGTGGCAGGTCATCACCGACAACAAGCCGGTCTTCGTGGAATATCTGAAACGCAAAGCACAGCTGCTCAACGTAGAGAAGCTCGGCTGGCATGACGTGGATGCGCCGATCGGCGAGTCCGAATCCAAGATCGCCTATGATGACGCGGCCGATCTGATCGTGGAGCAGTTCCGCAGCTTCAGTCCGCGTATGGCGGATTTTGCGCAGCGTGCGTTCGACAATAACTGGATCGAGGCGGAAGATCGGGCGGGCAAACGTCCGGGCGGATTCTGCACGGCGCTTCCGCTGACGAAGGAAACGCGCATCTTCATGACGTACAGCGGCACGGCATCCAATGTCTCGACGCTTGCGCATGAACTGGGCCACGGCTATCATCAGCACGTCATGGACGAACTGCCGACCTTCAGCCAGCGGTACGCGATGAACGTGGCGGAGACGGCATCGACGTTCGCGGAGATGATTGTCGCCGATTCCCTGGTGCGCAAAGCGGCGGACGAAGAAGAACGCATGGTGCTGCTCGAAGACAAAATCCAGCGCAGCATCACCTTTTTCATGAATATTCACGCGCGCTTCCTGTTCGAGACCCGCTTTTACGAGAAACGCCGCCAGGGTCTGCTGACTCCTCAGGATCTGAGCGATCTAATGGTAGAAGCGCAGGAAGAAGCATTCTGCGGCGCGCTGGGCGACTATCATCCGCATTTCTGGGCTTCCAAGCTGCATTTCTACAATACGGGCGTTCCGTTCTACAACTTTCCGTACACGTTCGGTTATCTGTTCAGCACGGGCATCTATGCGCAGGCGCAGCGGGAAGGGGCCGGATTCGCGGAGAAATACGACGCGCTGCTGCTCGATACCGGGCGTATGACCGTCGAAGAACTGGCTGCCAAACATTTGGGCGCGGATCTGACCAAGCCGGACTTTTGGCAGGCTGCAGTCGATATAAGTGTGTCGGACGTCCGAACTTTTCTGGAGATGACTGCATCCAAAGTCGGGCAGAGCCAATAAAAACGAACCGAAAACGTAAAAAAACCTCAAAATTTAATTAAAATTTGCATGGATATCAAAAATGAAAACTCGAAAAAAGGCGATCAGAAGTCGAATCTGATCGCCTTTTGTTTGATTATAGTCGAAAACCGGCTTTTATTTTTGAGCGAATAGTTATATATAACCAATTCTTGCTTGTTGTATTGAAGCGGCGAACTTATGGCTCTATAATGAGTCTTAAGCGCTACATACCGGTATAGAAGCTGCAAGTAAAAGGTACTTAAGAAACACCAATGATAAGGGGGACTAGCATGTTTGTCGTTAACGAATACTCGCTTCCCAGACAGCTCGATATCGTATTCAAGGAATTGAGCGAAGAACTTTTCGGTCTGGAAGCCGGAACGGTATTCATCCAGATTCGCAACAACGTCGTCGGCAAATTCGGAATTCGCCATACGCCGCTCGCAGGTCGGGACGGACATGTGGAAGGGCCGGAACGGGGACTGAACGAACATCAGATCCGGGCTTTCCGCAATATGGCTATCGAATCGCTCAACTATAAGAAGAGTTGGACGCATGGCGAGATCAATTATGACTTTGCGATCCGCAAAGCCGCCGTAGTCGTCGACGCCCAGTTCGAATCGAACTACAACATGGCCAGCAGCATGATCCGCTACCCGAAACCGGCTTACAAGGAAGCTCGCTCCGAGCTTTCCTGAAAGACGATTCAAGGCAGGAGTCCTCTCGCGGAAAGGGAGCCAAGAGAGGATTCGGCGGAACCGAACAATTGACAAAGTACGATCGCAACTTTATGATGGGGAACAAACCAATTGCAACAAAGCGATGACGGGGACAAGTAAGCGGGAGAAGCTTTCTTCAGAAAGCCGGCGGATGATGCGAGCCGGCGAAAGCCTCCTGTCCGAATGGACCCTTGAGCGCCGAGCCGAACCGGAAGCCCAACTTCCCCAATAGGCCGGCCGGCCTGCGTTCTCCGTTACCGGAACGTTCAAGATCGGTTACGTGTATGCGGTGCATGTTGCACAGCCTACGCCCGTTTATCCTGGGAATATCCTGTGCGATACGCACAAGGGATAAACCCGTTTATCCTGGGAATATCCTGTGCGATACCGCACAACGGATAAACCCGTTTATCCTGGGAATATCCTGTGCGATACCGCACAACGGATAAACGGTTAATCGATGAATAAGGGTGGTACCACGGTCTCACGTCCCTTGCGGACGCGGGGCCTTTTTGCGTTCAAACAGTCTGCCGCAGTGCGCGGCGGACCAACCAGAAGCGGAGGAACAATAATCATGAAAAAGGTCTTATCGGGCATCCAGCCCAGCGGTCAGCTGACGATCGGCAACTATATCGGGGCCATCAAGAATTTTGTTAACCTGCAGCACGATCACGAATGTTTCTTCTCGGTCGTCGATCTGCATGCCATTACGGTCCCTCAGGATCCGGCCGCGCTGCGCGAGCAGTCCGAATCGGTGGCGACCCTGTATGCGGCAGCCGGAATCGATCCGGAGAAAGCCCATATCTTCATGCAGTCCCATGTCCCGCAGCACGCGGAACTCGGATGGTTGATGACGACGCTGACCGGAATGGGCGAGCTGGAGCGGATGACGCAGTTCAAAGACAAGTCCGAAGGCAAAGGCTCGGTCGGAGCAGGTCTGTTTGTCTATCCTTCGCTGATGGCAGCGGACATTCTGCTGTATCAGGCCGATCTGGTTCCGGTCGGCGAAGACCAGAAGCAGCATCTCGAGCTGACCCGCGACCTGGCCGGCCGTTTCAATTCCCGCTTCGGCGATTTCTTTACCGTGCCGGAACCGTACATCCCGAAAGTCGGCGCACGGGTGATGGGCCTGGACGACGCTTCCAAAAAAATGAGCAAAAGCAACGCGAACGCGGGCAGTTATATTGCCCTGCTTGATCCGCCGGATGTCATCCGCAAAAAGTTCAGCCGTGCGACGACCGATTCGGGCAGCGAAGTACGCTACGACCCGGCGAACAAACCGGAAGTCAGCAACCTGATGGGCATTTATGCGGAATGTACAGGCCAGACGCTTCAGCAGGTACAGGAACATTTCGAGGGCAAGATGTACGGCGCATTCAAAAAAGAACTGGGCGAAGCCGTCGTCTCGGTATTGGAACCCCTGCAGCAGCGCTACCACGAGATCCGCGAATCGGGCGAAATCAAGCGGATTCTGGCCAAAGGCGCGGAACGTGCCGAAGCCGTAGCCGAAGAAACCATGAAGGGCGTACGCGAACGGATGGGTTTTCTGCCTAAAGGTTGATCCGGTCGCACCTTTTCAAATGGATTCTTACATTTAAATGTAAAAGGGCAAACGCCCAGTGAAGCAAAGCGGACAAACCAAAAAGCCGCTGCCTCGTCGATCGACGAAGCGGCGGCTTTTGACTTGTCGGGTAAACCGGTTCGGTTCCGGCTTGAGCAAGCGCTCTCAAATGCCGGCTTGACGGTCGCCCGAATCCGGATGCAAAGCGGGTCCGTTCATCGACCTTCGCTTCGAACGCTGTCCGTCTACTAGACGAGCGGCTTTTCCTGACGCGGTTGGGCAGTGCCCGTTTTGCGCTGGATGCGGGCTTTGGTAATAAATCCCCAGCCGATATTGAGTACAGCGACAATCCCTACTCCAAGAGCCAGCCATGCGCTTTCGTTAATCAGGATCGCGCAGAGGGTGATAAGAGCCATCGAGGATACGGCAAACCACAAGGCAAGACCTTTATTCATCGAACAACCTCCGTTTTAAATTGGACTTTGTTTCAGTATACCCTTTCCAAGAAAATTCCACATCTTTTTTGAAGAATGTCTTGAAAAGCTCATGAAATTGTCAAATTATCGAACTTGTTTCGGGAATCGTTGGCAATCCAAGGGGGCTTTGATATGATAAATTTCATAGCGATGCCTTTTCTCGACTTATTGAAGGTCGATTTTAGTCTTTATCGGAACACCAAAGGAGGAATTACAAGCGTGGGCAAACCGTTAAATTATGCAGCCTCGGAAGCCGCCCCTATCCCGGATGACGCGGATACGCGGATTACCTGGAGAGATTTCGTCACACTCGCCAAACCGGGCATTCTGCGCTCCAACCTGTTCGTGACGCTCGCGGGCTTCTGGTTGGCTTCGCAGTGGAATATCAACTGGGCCAATCTGATTGCGACACTGGCCGGCACGATGCTGATCGTCGGCGCATCCGGCGTATTCAACAACTATCTCGACCGCGAAATGGATACCAAAATGGAACGGACCAAGAATCGCGCGCTGCCGACCGGCCGAATCGCACCGCGAGTCGTCCTGACTTACGGAATCGTTCTGGGCGTTCTGGGACTGGCCATTTTGTTCGGTTTCTGCGGAGTGCTGACCGGCATCTGCGGGGCGATCGGCATGTTCGCTTACGTGGTCCTGTACACGATGTGGCTGAAACGCACATCGACCTGGAGCACGTCGCTCGGCGGAATATCCGGTGCCATGCCGCCGGTGATCGGCTACGTCGCCGTAACCAACCGCATCGATATAGGAGCCGTTCTGCTGTTCCTGTGGATGTTCCTGTGGCAGCCGCCGCATTTCTGGGCACTCGGCATCCGCCGGGTCGAAGAATACCGCGCAGCGGGATTCCCGATTCTGCCTGTTGTCAAAGGCATTCGTCGTACCCAGTGGCAGATGCTTCCTTATATCGTGCTGCTGATTCCGGTGCCGATCTTGATGTACGCCTACGGTTATGTCGGCATGATCTTCACGGCCGCTTCGGTCGCGATTACCGTGCTTTGGCTGTATTTTGCGGTCAAAGGCTTGGCCAAAGGCCAGGATCCCGATGCATGGGGCAAAAAAGTGTTCATGTATTCCATCTACTATATGATGGTGACCTTCCTGCTGATGATTGTCGATACGGCGCACTGATCGGATGTGGCGCTTATAGAGCCGTTCTTCGCTCCAACCGGAGAGGAGGGCGGCTTTGTTTTTGTGCAGAGCTGCCGATTTTTCTTAAGAGGGAGGAGTCCGATCCGCGGAAAGATTTCGGCGGCGCTCGATTTCCGCTTCCGGCTTGAGCATGAGTTCGGGATACCGGATAAACTCTTCCAGCCCGGCTTTCTCCAACTGTTGAACGACATACTCGTCCGGCGTGCCTTCGACTCCGGCATAACCGCGGCGCGTATACATATGGTCCGCATCCGGAAACAGATCGGACACCAGCGCCCGGATCTTCCGGCCCGAGGAATCGTTATCGAGGAACAAGAAGACCTCGTCGTCGCGCGCTTCCCGATACAGCGACTCCAGCCTGGCGGAGTTCGGGGTACCAAACGTGCACAAAATCCGGATATTTTCTTCCAGCAGCCGCCGAAGCTTGCTGCGGTCGTTTTTGCCTTCTACGATGACGGTAATCGGCATAAGGGTTGGCCTCCTGCTGCAATAGGATCGCATGTTTTTGTTTATTTTACCGGCCTGCGCAGCGGAATGCAAAAGCCCGGGGGCAAGAATCCTTCGAAAGCTGACAGAGGGCCTTTTATTCCTGTATAATTGAAAAGCGCCGGATGACTCTGGAACTATGGAGCCGGGTGCCGTAAGAAGAACCAAGAATGAAGAAGGAAGAACGGAGGTTGGGCCTGAATGAATACGGAAGTCTGGTTCGAATTCGCCAGGCAGAACTGGCTGATTCTTCTCATCGCGCTGGTAGCGGTCCTGCTGGTCATAAATATAATCAAAACCATGCTGAAATGGGCAATTGCGATCGTGATCGTCGTGGCGCTTGTCGTCTACAGCGGAGTATCGCTCGGTCAAATCCAAGATACGGCAGCGGGTGTAAAAGACGAAGCGGTAGCCAAGCTGCAGGGAGAAGCCTTGAAAATGTTGAAATCCGAAGCGTCGGAAGCTGTGTTCCAAAAAGCCGCGGACGGTTCTTTTACGGTAGAAACGCCGAGTCTGAAACTGGAGGGCAGGCCGAACGCGGCGGTCGTGAAAGTCGCGTACCGCGGCGTTCCTCTCGGCGAGTGGGAACGCGGCGAGCAGGTGAATGCGCTGATCCGCGCGGCGCAGAGCCGCAAATGAGGCGGCGCAGGGAACACACACGGTCCGCGCGTCCAATAGTCGGGAGGTGGGTTTCCCGATGAATATGGATCTTCTCAGTCTGCTGCTGTTGGCGGTCCTGCTGCTATCGGTTGTTCACGGCTCCGTACTTGGAACCAAAAGGATGGCGGCGGGCCTCGGAAGCATGGTCGGACGGCTGCTGCTGCGGGTGCTGAGCATTCTGGCCGCACTGCTTCTCGCGGGATGGGTATCGCCGTACGCGCGGGATTGGGCCGATCGGACTCTGCTGGACATGCCGGCCGGCGAGCTGCCGAAGTGGAAGGGAATCGGATATTCGCTGCTTGGCTTTGTTTCCGAATTTTCACTGCTTCGGGTTGTGCTGCTCTTCGCGCTGATCTATCCGGTTTGTCTGGCGGCGCTTGCGCTGTTGGGCAGATGGCGGACGCCCACGGAAGAACCGCCGAAGAGAAAAGGCAAACGCCGCAGCGGCGGAACGTTCATGGACCGGGTCGGAGGAGCCGGGCTTGGCCTGGTGGCCGGAGTCTGGAGAAGCCTGCTGCTGCTGGCGCTGCTGTTCGTCATTGTCTCTTTGCTGCCCAAAAGTCCGGTGAGCCCTTATACCGAAGCTTCGCCGGTGTATCGCGCCGTGTCCCAGCACGTATTCGAACCGGCGGCGGGCGACTGGATCAGCGGCAAACTGCCGGTACTGACCGCGTCGGCCGCCGAAGAACTGGACGGAATCCTGCAGCGGAAATACGAAGCGATCGACCGGAATATTCCGGCCGATATCGCACAGGCCGCTGTACGGATTGCGGGAACGGGCAACGAGAAAGAAAAAGCCCAGAAGCTGTACGACTGGGTCGGAAGCCGGATCCGGTACGATTACGACAAAGTCGGCGCGTATGAGAACGAAGGCGTCTGGCACGAGCAGACGCCGCGCGATACGTACGATACACGCCGCGGCGTCTGTATCGATTATGCCCGCCTATATGCCGTTATGGCCCGCTCCTCCGGACTTCAGGTCCGTGTCGTAACCGGACTCGGGTCAGACGGCAGGGGCGGCTACGGCTCGCATGCCTGGAACGAAGTCTATCTGCCGGATGAACAGCGCTGGATCGAACTCGATCCGACCTGGGCATCCGGAGGAGATTGGTTCGATCGCGAAAATTTCGCCGATACCCATATCAAGCAGAGTGTGCTGTAACTACGGTACGACCCTGCGGTCAAGGAACATCAAGAGGAGGCGCCCATGAAAGTGCAAGATAAAGACCGGGAAAACGAGATGCGCCGTCAGCGCGGCTTCGGACTGCGGCTCAATTTGTTTTTTTTCAGCGTATTCGTCATCTTTTCCGTGATCATCGTCCGGACAGCCATGCTTCAATTCGTCGAAGGCCCCCAACTGAAACAGGAAGCGGTCAGCCGGGTAACACGCGATATTCCGATGCAGCCGGTTCGCGGCAACATCCTATCGGCGGAAGGCGTTCCGATCGCTTACTCCAAGCCGATTCAGACGCTGTACGCGACGCCTTTGAAGAACTACGGAGATAATAACGAAAAAGGGCTTCAGAACCGTCCCGAACTTAAAAAGGTGGTCAATCAGCTGCTGGCCAAGTTCAAGGAGCTCAATCCGAACGGAGAACAGCCGACCCTTGAGCAGATGGTGGGACAGGGTGCAAAAGCAGGGCTGCTGGATCTGAACAATAACAGTCACTACGGCTACATGCCGCGCAAAATCAAAATGGAATTGAACGAAGCCGAAGTGGCTTATTTCAAGGAACACAAAAACGAATTCAAAGGCGTACTGATGCTTGAGGTTGTCGAAGAGACGACCCGAGAGTATGACCCGGACTCGGTAGCGGTACAAACGGTTGGTTATCTGTCCAAATTCAGGTCCGTCCGAGAAAACAAAAACTTCGAGTTGTATCAGACCATATTCAAAAACCAGTCGAAGCAGTCCGATCCGACCCTGCAGTATCTAGAAGAAGAAATCGTTGGATATTACGGCCTGGAGCAGCAGTTCCAAGAAACGCTGCGCGGGAAGAACGGATACAAGCGTATTGAAATCACGCCGCAGAGTATGGCCAAAGAAGGCGGAACCGAAGTGATTGTGGCTCCCGAAAAGGGAGACAACATATGGATGACCATCAATAAGTATGTCCAAACGGAAACGGAAAAAGCGATCTCCAGCCAGATTCGGACGCTTCAAGCGACCCATCCGTACGTATCGACGGGCTTTGCCGTGGCGATGGAGGTAGAGACGGGTAAGGTGGTCTCTATGGCCAGCATGCCGGATTTCGATGCCAATTATTACAATACCGGTTCGATCTCGACGGAACATTACAACGAGATCGAAAATCTGTATATCAACGGAACGATTCGCGCCAAAGCGCCGGACGACCAGCGCAATAAAGCGGAATCCGTCGTATATATGGGTTCGACGATCAAACCGCTCAGCGTATTAATCGGCCTCAAAGAAGGCTTGTTCACGCCTTATACCTATTATTACGATAAAGGGATTACCTATCTCAACGAGTCCGACAAGAAAGGGATCAAAAATGCCGGCGGACACTTCCTGGGCAACATTAATCCAATGATAGCGATCGAGAAGTCTTCGAATACGTTCATGATTGATATGGTCGGCAAGAAGCTGCTGGACAAATATGGATCCCAAGTCATTGATGTCTGGGACAAGCGTATGAAAGAGTTCGGTCTTGGTGTGCCGACCAAGATCGATCTGCCGGGAGAACAAGCCGGTACGATCGACTATACGAACAAAAATGAAAGTCTGCTTACGCGTTCGGCGATGTCTTCATTCGGACAGCTAGGCAAGTATACGACGATGCAGCTGGCGCAGTATACGGTCATGCTGGCCAATCGCGGCGAGCGGCTGAAGCCGCAAATTGTCGACAAAATCACGAACGCTGAGGGCAAAACGATCCTTACAGCCAAACGCGAAGTACTGAATAAAGCCGAGTATTCGGACGAATATTGGAATTTGATTCAAAAAGGCATGAACACCGAATTAAAAGGAACATTTGACGATTTCCCTTACGACTATGCACGGAAAACGGGCACATCCACGCAGCGTGTACGCGGTATCGATATCGATAACGGCGTATTCATCGCTTACGCTCCGCGCGATAACCCGAAGCTCGCCGTGGCGGTTGTCGTACCGGAAGGCGGCTTCGGCTCCCAGAGTGCGGCGCCGATTGCGCGCAAGATCTTCGATGCATACGATTACGAGTACGGCCTGGACGGCAATCCGAAGAAGCTGCAGCCCAAAACGAATGAAGACGGCACTCCGGTGGACGGAGCCGCTGTGCAAAATCCGTAAGAACCAACAAATTTCGGAACCCCGAAGGGCGCTCTACCGAAGAGCGCCCTTCGCCGACGAAGGAGGATGGGATGAGAATCTGGTCTAGAGAAGAGCAGGACGATTTCCGCAAACGCCGAAGTTTCAACGTTCGGATGAGCCTGTTCTTTTTCACCGTATTTGTCGTATTTGCCATCATTATTGTGCGCACGGCCGCCCTGCAGTTCGTAGAAGCCCCAAGGCTTCAGAAGGAAGCCGAAGAACGCGCTACGCAGGATATTCCGATGAAGCCGGTCCGCGGCACGATCTTTTCGGCGGACGGAGCGAAGCTGGCTTACTCGGAGCCTACGCAGTCGCTGTACATTACGTTCGAGCAGGACTTCAGCGAAGGCGAAGGGTTGAAGAATCGGCCGAAGCTGGATACGGCGCTTACCGAGATCCTGGGCGTGTTCAAGAAGAAAGGGAAGACGAACGTGCCGAATCCGGTGTTGAAAGACTGGATCGGAGTCAAACAGCTTGATGTCGACAACAAGAAAAATTTCGGCTATTCCCATCGGTTGGCCAAAACGGATCTGAGCGACGATGAGATCGCGTATTTCAAAGAAAACAAAAACAAGTACAAAGGACTGCTGACTTTTGAAGTGGCCGAGGAAACGACCCGTCGCTACGATGACGATATGGTCGCGGTTCAGACGATCGGTTACGTTAAACGTTTCGGGTCGGTTCTGGATAACGTCGATTATTACAAAAACATTGCCGCAAACCTGAAAAAGCAGGAAGATCAGGGTCTTCAGTATACCGAGAACGAAACGGTTGGATATTTCGGTCTGGAGCAGCAGTACCAGGAAGAGCTGCGGGGCAAAAATGGATACCGCAAGATCGGGGTCGATGCGCAGAATACGGCGCAAGGAGTCGAAGAGGTCGTGCCTCCGGTAAAAGGGTATAACATTTGGAGCACGATCAACAAAAACGTTCAGCAAACAACGGAAGAAGCGATGAGAAACCAGCTTCGGAAGCTGCCGAAAGCGATCTCTGCTTCGGCTGTTGCGATGGAAATCGACACCGGCAAAGTGGTCGCCATGGCGAATATGCCGGATTTCGATCCCAATGTTTACCGGACCGGATCGATCAGCGATGCCGATTACCATGATAGTGAATATGCCTATTTGAACGGGGCGATCCGTTCGAAACCGACGAATGACACGGGGAAGAAAGCGGAATCCGTCGTTTATCTCGGTTCGACGATCAAGCCGCTCAGCGTACTGATTGGGCTGGAAGAAGGTTTGATTACGCCGAATACGTATTACGAAGATACCGGCATTGCGGAATATGGCAAAGGTTCCGACAAGATCCGCAACGCGGGCGGTCATGCTTACGGAGGCATGGGACCAAGCCGTGCGATCGAAAAGTCTTCCAATACCTTTATGGTTAAAATGATTGGCGAACGTTTTTTCCTGCGCGACGGCGCCAAGTCCCTGAATATTTGGGACGAGTATATGAAAAAGTTCGGTCTCGGCGTCAAGACGGGAGTCGATCTGCCGGACGAATGGGCAGGCAAAGCCGACTACTTGACCGAGACGGAAGGCAGCGGCAGTCCGCTGTCCCGGATGGTGTTTGCGTCTTTTGGTCAAAAAGGCAGATATACCACGATGCAGTTGGCCCAGTATACGGCGATGCTCGCTAATAAGGGCAAGCGTATTGAACCGCATCTGGTTAGCAAGATTACCGATTCCGAGGATAAGCTCGTTAAGCCAATCAAACCGAAGGTGCTGGACGAAGTATCCTTCCCGGATAAGTATTGGCAGATCGTTCAGAACGGAATGCGGACCGAAGTGGATGCTTCGTTCGGGGACTTCGGTTATGATTTTGCCCGGAAAACGGGTACGTCTACACAGGGCACCAAGCCTAACCTGTTCGACAACGGCGTATTTATCGCCTACGCTCCGCGCGAAAATCCAAAGCTTGCCGTCGCCGTTATGGTGCCGGAAGGCGGATTTGGCTCGGAGAGCGCTGCGCCGATTGCACGCGCGATCTTCGACGCTTACGACGAAGAGTACGGGCTTGACGGTACTCCGAAGAAAGAAGAAACCCCAAATGCCGATGGCGAGACAGCAGCGAACGGCGAATAAACTTTTTTACCGATTTGGGCAGGAAAGTTTCTGCCGTGCAAAAAGCCCGCTTTCTACGGAAAGCGGGCTTTTTGCTATTTTTTTCACGTAGAAGTTTCGACGGGGCTTGCATTCTGCCTTTTTTTATCTTAAAATTTGCCCTAAGGAAACATTTTTAGTGCGAAGAAATAAAGAGTCACCAAGAAAACAATTTAGCGTATGGAAAAGTTTACAGAGAAAAATCGGAGAACCCGATATCGGGCCGATTCGGGAAGGAGACCGCGATGCACACGGATAAGAAACGTACACGAATAAGGTTGAGGCTGCCGGCCCTGCTGCTTATGGCTCTGCTGGCGGGCTGCTCCGGCAGCGGAAATGCGCAGGGGACAAGCGAAGATGGAAGAGTGCTCGTCACGGCAACCACCGGCATGATCGGCGATGCGGCAAGGGAAATCGGCGGCGACCACGTCGAAGTGACGACGCTGATGGGACCGGGCGTGGATCCCCATTTGTTCAAGGCCTCGCAGGGAGATATCCGCAAGCTGGACCGGGCGAAGATCGTCTTCTACGGCGGTCTGCACCTGGAAGGCAATATGGAGCGCATCCTGGAGAAAATGGCGCAGCAGAAAACGGTTGTCGCGGTTACGGAGCGTATGCCCAAAGACCGTCTGCTCGGCTCGGAAGGCAGCGAAGAATTCGATCCGCATGTGTGGTTCGATGTGAATCTCTGGCAGACGGCGGCCGAATCGGTGCGCGATACGCTTATTGCAGAAGATCCGGCAAACGAAGCGGCTTACCGCGAGCAGGGCGAACGCTATCTGCGGGAGCTTGAAGAGCTGGATGCCTACGTGCGGGAACGCATGCTGGAGATTCCGGATCAGGGACGCGTGCTGGTCACGGCCCATGATGCGTTCGGATACTTCGGTCAGGCGTATGGCGTGGAAGTGGTCGGACTGCAGGGGATCAGCACGGCGGCCGAGATCGGAGCCCGTGACGTCAGCGCGCTGCGCGATTATCTGGTTGAACGTGGGATCCAAGCCGTATTCGTCGAATCGAGCCTGCCGGCCCGTTCGATGGAAGCGATCGTAGCGGGGGCCGCCCAGCAGGGACATGAAGTGGTGATCGGCGGGGAATTGTTCTCCGACGCCATGGGCGAACCGGGAACGCAGGAAGGCACTTATCTGGGAATGATTCGGCATAACGCCGATACGATCGCGGAAGCCTTGAAATAATACCAACGGAGACACCGGAGGAGGATACACGAACATGAACAGGGAAACGAAGCGGGAAACGGCCTCTGCGCCGCTCAGCGTAACCGGCATGACGGTCGCTTATCAGAAAAAAGCCGTAGTTGAAAATGTAAGCTTTACCCTGCCGGAAGGCAGGCTGGTCGCTTTGATCGGGCCCAACGGAGCGGGCAAGTCGACGCTGCTCAAGGCCGTGCTCGGATTGGTGCCTTCGATCTCCGGCTCTGTCGCGATCTACGGCGATACGTACAAAAAGATGCGCAGCCGCGTCGGTTATGTCCCGCAGCGGGAATCGGTCGATTGGGACTTTCCGACGGATGCGCTGGACGTGGTGATGATGGGCCGCTACGGCCATCTGGGCTGGATCAAACGTCCGGGCCGCAAAGAAAAAGAATTGGCGATGAACACACTCGAGAAAGTGGGGATGGCCGACTTTGCAAGGCGCCAGATCAGCCAGCTGTCCGGCGGGCAGCAGCAGCGCGTCTTTCTGGCCCGGGCACTGGCGCAGGAAGCGGATCTGTACGTCATGGACGAGCCGTTCGCCGGTGTCGACGCCGCAACGGAGAAAGCGATCATCGCGCTGCTCGGCGAACTGAAGCGCGCCGGCAAGACGGTCCTGGTCGTGCATCACGACCTGTCGACCGTGGAAGAGTATTTCGACCATGTGCTGCTGCTCAACAAAAAACTGATTGCCGCGGGTCCTGTCGAGACGACCTTTACGCCGCAGCTGCTGCACGAGACCTACGGAGGCAAACTTGCGATCGTCAGCTCGAGCGGCCGGGAAGCGCTGGTCGGCGAATGAAGGCGCGGTTCGGTTCGAACGAACGGCCGCAGAACCCGCAGACTGCATACGAATATGCCAGGAAACAGCGGGCAAGGAGGAATGAACGATGCTCGATTGGTTAATCTCGCTCTGGAGCGATCCGAATACGCGCTGGATTCTGTTGGGCTGCACCCTGCTTGGGCTCGGCAGCGGCGTGATCGGCAGCTTTACTTTTCTGCGCCGGGAAAGCCTGCTGGGAGATACGCTGGCGCACGCGGCACTGCCCGGTGTCTGCGTCGCTTTTATGCTGCATGAAGTAAAATCGGCTTCGCTGTTTCTGCTGGGCGCTTTGTTTGCCGGTATCGCGGCGGTTCTGTGCGTCAGCGCTATCTCGCGCTGGACGCGTATTAAGTCCGATGCCGCGATGGGCATCGTGCTCACGTTCTTCTTCGGCGTCGGAACCGTCATGCTGACGCATATTCAGCACAGCGGAAGCGGCAGTCAGAGCGGCCTGGACAAGTATTTGTTCGGCCAGGCGGCCGCTATGGTTACAGGCGACGTCTATCTGCTGATGGGCGTCTCCGTTCTGCTGATCCTGGCGGCGATGCTGCTGTTCAAAGAATTCAAGCTGATCAGCTTCGATCCGGGCTTCGCCCGGGGAATCGGCCTGCCGGTTGGGCTGCTGGAGCATGCCATGCTGATTCTGACGACGATCGCCGTAGCCGCCGGTATTCAGGCGGTCGGCGTGGTGCTGGTGGCGGCGCTGTTGATTACGCCTGCCGCAGCCGCACGTTACTGGACGGACCGCCTGCCGGTCATGCTGCTCTATGCCGGCTTGTTCGGGGCTGTAAGCGGAGCCGCCGGCGCGGCGGTCAGTACACTCGGAGAAGGCATTCCGACAGGACCCGTGACGGTGCTGGCGGCTACGCTGCTGTTCGTGCTGTCGCTGCTGCTGGCTCCGGGCCGGGGATTGATCTCCCGCGGGCTGCGCCGCCGTATACTCAAAGCCGATTACGCCCGTTCGGCGGAACGCGGAGCGCTTAACGCCGCGGAAGGAGGAAGCCGAAAATGATGGATTTCTGGATTATTCTTACGGCCGTACTGGTTGCAAGCGCCTGCTCGATTCTGGGATGTTTCCTCATCCTGCGGCGGATGGCGCTGGTAGGAGACGCAATCAGCCATGCCGTGCTGCCGGGTATCGCGATCGCGTTTCTGATGAGCGGCACGCGCGACTCCATGTGGATGCTTCTCGGCGCGACCGCATTCGGTCTGCTTACCGTATTCCTGATTCAGACGCTGCAGACCTCCGGCCTGCAGTCGGACGCTTCGATCGGTATCGTGTTTACCGCGCTGTTCGCGGTGGGGGTCCTGCTGATCAGTCTGAACGCCCAGCATATCGATCTGGATCTGGACTGCGTCCTGTTCGGCGAGATCGCTTACGTTCCTTGGGATACATGGACGCTTGGAGGAACCGAAATGGGGCCGAGGGCCGTCTGGATGCTGGGGATCACGCTTACCGTCATTCTCCTGCTGGTCGGACTGTTCTACAAACAGTTCAAGATCTGTGCATTCGATCCGGCGATGGCGGCGGCGTGCGGGATTCCGGTCCTGCTGTTCCATTATCTGCTGATGGGCCTGGTCTCGATGACGGCTGTTTCTTCTTTTGAGAGCGTCGGTGCCATTCTGGTGGTCGGAATGCTGATTATTCCGGCGGCGACGGCTTATCTGCTGACGAACCGTTTGGGCGTTATGATCGGTCTGAGCGTCGCGGTCGGCATCGTGTCGGCAGTCGGCGGTTACCTGGTCTCTTATCTGCTGGACGCGTCGATCGCGGGCTGCATCGTGTCCATGGCCGGCATCTTGTTCATCCTGACCCTGATCTTCTCCCCGTCGCACGGCCTGATCGTCAAGTTCGCGCGCAAACGCGAAACGGCAGGCGTTTTGTAAAAGCGGGCGGATCCAAGCTGGGCGTCTTCCCTTTTCGGGAAGGCGCTTTTTTGAGCACTGCGGGGCGGGGGCGGATAAAGTGGATTTTTGCGGAAAAATCGTGGTACGCTAGAACCGAGAACAGCCGGATCGGCCGGCGGAGAGAAAAGGGGTTGGAGCGCATGACACTGAAGATCGGAATCGTGGGAACGGGATGGTTTGCGGGCAAGCACGCGGATATTCTTGTAGCGGCGGAAGGTGTGGAGATTGCGGGCATCGTCGGCAGCAGCAAAAACAAGGGGGAAGTGTTCGGGATCCGCTACGACGCTTCCGGCTATGAAAGCGTATCCGAAATGGCGGATCGCCAGCAGCTCGACGCCGTCTATATTTGTGTACCGCCCATGGCGCACGGGGAGATCGAACGCGAGCTGATCGAACGGGGCATCCCTTTTCTGGTCGAAAAGCCGCTGGGTACGGACGCCGAAGTCCCGCAGGATATCCTCGGGTTCATGCGCTTGAAATCGTCGGAGCTGATCACGTCGGTCGGCTATCATTTCCGCTATCAGGATAATGTGGATCGTCTGCGCGAAGCGCTGCATCCGGGGCGGATCGGCATGGCGACAGGCATGTGGATGGGCGATATGCCGCAGGCCAAATGGTGGCGCAGACAAGAGCAGTCGGGCGGACAGTTCATCGAGCAGACGACGCACATCGTGGATCTGCTGCGCTACTGCGCCGGCGAAGTGGACGAGGTGCAGGCGGTGTATGCAAGCCGTTTTCCCGAAGAAGAATGGGAGCAGACCAATGTACACGATATCGGAACGGTCACGCTCAAGATGAAATCGGGCGCCGTTGCCAGCATTTCGAACACCTGCGTGCTGCCTGCGGGCGTCGGTCAGGCGGGACTGTCTTTTTATGCGCGGGAAGGGCTGTGGGAGTGGACACCGGGCCATCTGAGCGCGACGCGCGCCGAAGAGAAACATGTTTTCGCCGAAGAAAGCGATCCTTATGTACGGCAGACGGAAGCGTTCCTGCATGCGCTGCGGACCGGCGATTCTTCGCGGATCCGTTCCGACTACGCGGATGCCTGCAAAACGCAGGAAGTGACGTTCGCCGCGCTGCAGTCGGCGCTGTCCGGCCGCAGCATGAAGCTGTAATCCGTACGTTTGGCCGCAGCTGGCCGGGGCACATGCTTCGGCTTCGGCCGTTTGCGCAGCCCGGAGTTGGATTTGCCGCTCTGACTCAAGCCCGTTTCCGGCTCTGCCGGGAGATGGGCTTTTTGCCGTTTCGCGTACGGAAGTTCGAAAGAGGCATCAGCCGGAGCGACAAACAGCGCTGCCCTCTTTTTTCGGCGGCAGGGAGGCTTTGGAGCCCGAATGGAATTGTGATAGAATGGCGAGAGCCAACACGTTTTGAAAGGGGCAAAAGAATGACGAGCTACGATTACAAGCTGCTTGCACTCGATATGGACGGAACACTGCTGAACGACGACCATCAAGTCTCGGAAGAGACGGCCAAATGGATTCGCCGGGCGATTAAGGAAGGATTCCACGTTTGTTTGTCTACGGGCCGCGCCGCCATGCACGCCCTGCCGTACGCGGTAGAGCTGGGACTCGAGACGCCGATGGTGACGGTAAACGGAAGCGAAGTGTGGAAAGCGCCGCACCAGCTGCATTACCGCGCGCTGATGGATGTAGAGTCGGTCCGGAACATGCATGCGCTGGCCGAAGAGTTCGGCGTCTGGTTCTGGGCCTACACGACGGAACGTTTGTACAACCGGGATCAGTGGACGGATACGCTCGAAGACAAGGAATGGCTGAAGTTCGGTTACAATACGTCCGACCGCGAAGTGCTGCACCGGATTCTGATGCGGCTTCAGGATATGGGCGGACTTCAGATTACGAATTCGTCGATGGAGAATCTGGAGATCAATCCGGAAGGCATCTCCAAAGCGAGCGGAATCGCGCAGGTATGCGAACTGCTGGATATCACGATGGAGCAGGTTATCGCCGTCGGAGACAGCATGAACGATATCGCGGTCATTGAAGCGGTAGGACTCGGCGTTGCGATGGGCAATGCCCAGGACGCGGTCAAGCAGATGGCCGATATCGTGGTGGCAAGCAATAACGAGGACGGCATCGTGCAGGTGATTCGCGAGTATCTGCTGGACGGTATGGAGTTCGAGGAGACCGAAACGGACGTATCGGCTTCGCAGGCACCGGCTCCCGCAATCGGGCGCGAAGACGATCCGTCGGCTTGAGGATCGGCGGCACTAAAGGAAAATCCGGGGAGGGCCTGGCATGGTAGCATTGGATATACTGGGTTGGGTACTGGTGATTGCGCTGTTTATCGTCGGAATGGCGGGACTGATTTTCCCGATTCTGCCCGGTGCGGTCGCGATTTATTTCGCCTTTTTCGTCTATGGCTGGTTTTTCTCGTTCGGCGAACTGACGGTTTGGTTCTGGATTATGCAGACGGTGATCTTCGTCGCGCTGATCGTAGCCGATTACGTAGTGAGCGCCTGGGGGACCAAGAAGTTCGGCGGCTCCAAACTGTCGGTCCAGCTCAGTACGGTCGGCTTGATTCTCGGACCGTTTGTCATTCCGGCGTTCGGTCTGATTCTCGGTCCGTTTATCGGGGCGGTGATCGGCGAGCTGATTCACGGGTCGAACTTCAAGCAGGCGCTGCGCGCAGGCTGGGGAGCATTGATCGGACTGCTGAGCAGTACGCTCGTCAAAGGGATTCTGCAGGTTGTCATGATTGTCATCTTCATTATATGGATCGTGTAAAGAAGCCGCTTGCGGCTTTTTTTACGGGGGAAAGAAGGGAATAGGTTTTGTCGAAAAAGGAATCGTTTATCAAAGGGACGCTTATTCTGGCGGCGGCTGCGCTCGTCGCCCGGGTGCTGGGCCTTGTGCAGCGGATTCCGCTGGAACATATGCTCGGAAGCGTCGGCAACGCGTCGTTCAGCGCCGCCAACAATGTGTATCTGATGCTGCTGACTGTAGCGACGGCGGGGATTCCGAGTACGCTGAGCAAGATGATCTCCGAGCGCTACGCACTGGACCGGCCGCAGGAAGCGGGACGTATCTATTACGCGGCTCTGCTGTTCTCCGGCATGATGGGTGTTGTCATCACGCTGCTGCTGTATATCTTTGCGCCGTGGTATACGGCACTCATCAAACTGCCGGAAGCGACCCCGGCCATCCGGGCGCTTGCGCCGGCCCTGATTCTGTTCCCGACCATCGCCATGATGCGGGGCTACTTCCAGGGCCGCAATATGATGGCGGTCGGCGGCGTTTCGCAGATTATTGAACAGGTCGCCCGCGTTTTCACGGCGATTCTGCTCGCTTACATCCTGCTGCAGATGGGCAAGCCCGGCGAAACGATCGCCGCGGGTGCCACATTCGGCGGCGTGCTGGGCAGTCTGGGCGCTTTTGCGATCATGCTGTTCGCTTCGGTGAAGCTGTCGAAGAACGAACGCAAAAAAGGCCGCACGCTGATTAATCGTCATGATCAAACGATTCCGCTCGGCCAGATTTACGGAGATATTTTCAAACTGTCGATTCCGATCGTACTGACGGCGCTCGCCGTGCCGGCGATCAACTTTATCGATACGACGATTATCAAGCCGCTGTTGATCGGACAGATCGGCGACGCGATGGCAACCATGCAGCTCGGTATTCTGGGCAGCCGCGCGCAGAGTGTCGCCGGTATTCCGCCGATTCTTGCGATCGCGCTCAGTACGTCGCTTATTCCGATTATCTCGGCGGCTTTTGCCCGCAAGGACACGCAGCATCTGCAGCAGCAGGTGACGCTTGCCATGCGCGTCGCCACGCTGACGGGGATGCCGATCGTGCTGGCGCTCGGCTGCGCCGCGTATTCGGTCAACGGTCTGCTGTTCAGTACGCTGGACGGAGCGGGCATCATCGCCGTGCTGACGATCGGTACCATTTTCCAGATTACGATGATGGTCAGCAACTCGATGCTGCTGGGCATGAATCTGGCCCGCCGCTCGATGGTGCACGTGGCGATCGGCCTGGTCGTGAAGCTGGCCGGCAGTTTTGCGCTGGCTCCGCTGCTCGGAAATTACGGGATTTACGGGATCATCGGCATGACCGGGGTCTGCTTCCTCGTGATCACGCTGCTCAACCTGCATACGCTGCGCAAAATCGTCTCGTTCTCGGTGCTGGGCAATCGCTGGCCGGCATTTATCGCAACCTGCATGATTATCGCCGCGGCCAGTTTCGGTCTCAGCGAGCTGGGCAGCTGGATGACCGCGTTTATGCATCCGCGCCTGGCCTTCTTCATTGCCTGCTGTGCGATCGGGGTCATCGTGCCTTCGATCTACCTGGTGCTGCTGGTGATCCTTCGGGTCATCCGCCGCGACGAGCTGGGTACGTATCCGCGTCCGCTGCAAAAGGTACTGCGTCCCCTGATGCGTCTGCAGCGCGGCTGATTTGGCCGTATCCGGGTTCGGCGGCTTGACCGCGGCTTCGGATGATTCCGGGGCGGAATTGGGGTAAAATAAAGAAACCGGCCTTAATGCCTGAATCGAAAATCAAAGGAGAGAATAAGCATGCAGCAAATTCGTACCAAAGCCGATTTTGATCGGGAAATCGCAAGTCCGGGACTGACCGTAGCCGTATTCCGCGCCGACTGGTGCGGAGACTGCCACTTTATCGATCCGTTTATGCCGGAAGTGGAAGAGCAGCGCAAAGACCAACTTAACCTGATTCAGGTCGATGTCGAAGAAGTCGAGGAAGTCAGCCAGGAGCTGAACATTCTCGGAATTCCGAGCTTCGTTGCTTTTTCGAACGGCAAAGAATTGATTCGTTTCGTAAACAAAGCCCGCAAATCGCGTGCCGAGATCGAGACTTTCCTCGATCGCGCCGCCGAAGTGCACAGCCAGCTGGCCGGCCGGAACTAAATCCGGCGCAGCCCGCTGCGGCAGACTGCCGCAGTGGGCTTTTTTGGCGGGAATGACTCGGTACATTCGCGATTCAGTGAAGAAAGTCATAAAAAAAGGCCGGATAATCAGCAAATATGGATTTGATTTGAACATTATTTGTCACAAACGCGATTCTTAACTCGGACCCATTTCCGGTATAATAAAAGAAAAGACGTTTCGGAGACCGCCGTATTCGCGGTACCGGGAATGTCTCCCATTACTTTTCGAATCGGCGGTGAACATTTTGCAGTATAAGATATTGAAATGGTTGAGCTACGCTTCCTGCATGATCATGCTGCTCGTCTCGTTCAACGGCGTAGTCGTGACGAGAACGGGTTCCGGTCTCGAATGCGGACGCGAGTTCCCGCTCTGCCACGGCAAGTTCGTGCCGGGAACGACGATCGGTTCGCTGATCGAGTATACGCACCGGTTGACGGCGGGCATCGCGGGGCTGCTGGCGCTTGCGACGCTCGTCGCGTTTCTGATCTGGGCGCGCAAACGGCGTGATTTTCAAGTTTATGCCGCGATCATGGCTTTCTTCGTGATCGTGCAGGCTGTCATGGGCGCGCTTGCCGTCGTCTTCTCGCAGTCGCCTGCGATTATGGCCCTGCACTTCGGTTTCGCCCTGATCGCTTTCGCAAGTGCGCTTGTGCTGGCGCTGTCCGTTCGCAGGGCAGGCAGCCTGGATCATTATCAGGCGCCTCCTGCCTCGCAGCGGGTCAGCAAGCGCACGCGCAATCTGACCGTATTCTCGGCGGTGTTCACTTATGCGGTCGTTTATACCGGCGCGCTGGTCAGCCATACGGAATTAGCCAAAGTCTCGGTCATTCTGCATATCGCTTCCGCGCTGCTGCTGATCTTCGTCTTGATGATCGGTCATATGGCGGTTCGCAACTATTCGCATATTCCGGATATTCGGAAGCTCGGGATGATCGTCATTGTGCTGATGATCGCCCTGCCGCTCAGCGGCATATTGAATCTGGTGGCGCTTGGCAGCGAATACTATATGTTCGCGCCGATGCTGCATACGCTCATTACGGATTTCCTGTTTGCGTTCCTGTGCTTCATGAGTATCCGTACCTGGGAGCTCAGCCGGATTCCGGCCGGGGAAGAAGCCGCCGTGCGCGTCAAAGACACCGTCCAGGCCTGAATATGCGGAACAAAAGTCTACCCGGAACGGATCATTTTTTAAGCGGGCAGGCGGGCATTTCAGCAGGGCGAATGGTTGGAAAAGTACGGAACGGCCAAGAAGTCTCTGCGGAGGCTTCTTTTTTGTGCAGACATTTTGTCCGCGGTTGCAAGACAAGCGTTAAGGAAGAAATCCATGAAAATTTTCATAAGAAACCTTTACAAAACGTGTCAAACTGAATATACTGAGTTAAGGATTTCGGTTCGATGTTTTCGAATTTCTGTAATCCCAAGCTTTCCAATTAGATATCTCAGATTTTTTCTTATCGAGAGAGGCGGAGGGACAGGCCCGATGAAGCCCGGCAACCGATCCTGCACACGAACGTCACGAAACAGACGTCGCGTCAGGGTGTCATGGTGCTAATTCCTACAGAACTGCAAGGCGGGTTCTGGCAGATGAGAAGGTGACTCTACGCATACGATGCGAGCCCTTTTTGTCTAACCAAAAAGGGCTCTTTGATTTATTCGGACATCGCAGGTTCTTCCTTGCACAGCGAAGAATCGGGCTCGATCGGCGATTTGCATTAACAACCGGCTTTAAGACATCAACGCGGAGCATAAAGTGGGCAGGCCACGCCCTAGGGCGGCCCCCAAGTAGGAGGAACAACCGAGTGATTACCATTAAAAATCTGGTCAAGACCTACACCACGCGGGGCAAGTCGGCCACCGCATTGAACGGAATCAATCTGGAGATCGGACAAGGCGAAATCTTCGGGATCATCGGACATTCGGGAGCCGGCAAGAGTACCCTGATCCGATGTATCAATATGCTGGAGCAGCCGACAAGCGGCTCTGTCCGGATTGGCGAGACCGAAATCACCCGCCTCGGCAAAAGACAGCTTCAGCGCGAACGCCGGAAGCTCGGCATGATCTTTCAGCATTTCAATCTGCTGTCGTCGGCAACCGTCTACGACAACGTCGCTTTCCCGCTGCGCCTTGAACGGATGCCGCGTGCCGAGATCGACCGCCGGGTCAAAGAAATGCTTGAGCTGGTGGGACTGACCGAGCACGCGAAGAAGTATCCGGCCCAGCTGTCGGGCGGACAGAAGCAAAGAGTCGGCATCGCCCGGGCGCTTGCACCCAATCCGCGCGTCCTGCTGTGCGACGAAGCGACATCCGCGCTTGATCCGCAGACCACCGACTCGATTCTGCGCCTGCTGCTCGATATCAATCGCAAGCTCGGTTTGACCATCGTGCTCATTACGCATGAAATGCACGTCATTCAGAGCATCTGCGACAAAGTGGCCGTGATCAACGGCGGCATTATCGTGGAACAGGGACCCGTTATCGAGGTATTCCTGAAGCCGAGAGAAGCGATTACCCGCGACTTCATCAAGCGGGAGTCCGAAGGAGGAGAGATGTTCGAAGAAGCGATCCGCGCCGTACATGTTCCGTCTTCGCGAACGGTCAGAGTGACGTTTATCGGAGAATTGACGTATGAATCGACCCTCTCGCAGACAGTCAAGGAAACGGGAGTGGACTTCGCCATTCTTCAGGGCACGATCTCGCGCATCAAAGACACCCCTTACGGGCAGCTGGTGGTTCGCTTTGAAGGCGATACGGATTCGATCAACAACACGCTGCGGCGGCTTACCGAACAACGGCTTGAAGTGGAGGAACTGCAATGAACGGCAAACTCGATTTTTCGCAAGTCAACTGGGACGAGTTCGGCAAAGCCACGATCGAAACGCTCCAGATGCTCGGTTATTCCAGCCTGTTCACGCTGCTTATCGGTCTTCCGCTCGGCATCGTATTGTTCTTGTGGGCGCGTTCGTCGTCGTACATGCTGCGGGTGCTGTACAGCATCCTGTCGGTGATCGTCAACATCCTGCGTTCCGTCCCGTTCATCATCTTGATCATCGCGTTGATCCCGATCACAAAGGAAATCGTCAACACTTCGATCGGCGTACGGGGCATGATTCCGCCTCTCGTCATCGGCGCCGCTCCGTTCTTTGCGAGGCTCGTCGAGACCGCGCTGCGCGAAGTGGATCGCGGCGTGATCGAAGCGGCCCAATCGATGGGCGCTTCCACCTGGCAGGTCGTATACAAAGTCATCCTGCGCGAATCGCTGCCTGGCCTCATCGCGGGCTTCACGGTAACGGTGATCGCCTTGATCTCCTACACCGCCATGTCGGGTCTGGTCGGGGGCGGAGGCCTCGGAACGCTTGCGGTCAACTACGGTTATTACCGCTATGAGACGGCCGTTATGCTCGTATCCCTTGTGCTCATTGTCCTGATGGTACAGATCATCCAGATGATCGGCGATCGTCTGGTCCTTCATTTTACCCGGAAATAAAATATAAAATAGTGAACAAAAGGGGAGAAACACAATGAAAAAATGGATTCTCGCAGTACTCACGCTTTCGCTCGTCGCTCTGTTGGCCGCATGCGGCAACAGTAACAGCGGCACTACGGCTTCTACAGACAAGGAACCGGCTGCCGGCGACGCGGCTTCTACCGAAGCGGTTACGCTCAAAGTCGGCGCTTCTCCCGTACCTCACGCCGTCATTCTGGAGCACATCAAGCCCGCTCTGGAAAAAGAAGGCGTGAACCTGGAAATCGTCCAATTCTCGGACTACATCCTGCCGAATACGCAGCTGGCCGAGAAATCGCTGGATGCGAACTTCTTCCAAACCCAATCTTACCTGGATGTGCAAAATGAGAAGAACGGAACCGATCTGGTCAGCGTAGCTTCCGTACACATCGAACCTTTCGCAGGCTATTCCAAAAAAATCAAATCGATCGACGAGCTGGCTGACGGCGCAACGGTCGCAATTCCGAATGACCCGACCAACACGGCGCGCGCGCTGCTGCTGCTCGAGAAACAAGGCCTGATCAAGCTCAAAGAAGGCGCGGACATCACATCGACCGAGCGCGACGTGACAGAGAACACCAAGAACCTGAAGTTCCTGCCGATCGAAGCCGCAGCGATTCCCCGTCAGCTCGACGAAGTCGACCTGGGTATGATCAACGCCAACTACGCACTTGAAGCCGATCTGTCCCCGGGCGAAGATGCCCTGTTCAAAGAAGACAGCGACGTGCCTTACGCCAACCTGCTTGTTACTCGTCCAGACAACAAAGATTCCGATGCCATCAAGAAGCTGATCGCGGCTCTGAACTCGGAAGATACCAAAACGTTCATTCAAGAAGAGTACAAAGGCGAGATCATCCCGGCTTTCTAAGCGCGAACGGCTGAACCGCCGATTGAGATCTATCGATTATCGTAAAAAGTCCCGGACTCCTAATGGAGAACGGGACTTTTTTTGGCGAGATTCGGGATCCCGTCAAAAGGACAAACAAAAATAGGGCAAACAAAAACGCCGAATCCGAAGATTCGACGCTCTCATTCCATGTTCGCCGCAGCGAAACGAAATCTTGTATACGAACCGAAGGCCCGTCTTAGAAGACTTGGATAACTTCGTTCACGCCTTCGACTTCTTCGAACAGGGCGCGTTCGATACCGGCTTTCAGCGTGATCGTGGAACTTGGGCAGCTGCCGCAAGCACCGACCAGCTTCAGCTTCACGATGCCGTCTTCAACGTCAACCAATTCAACGTCTCCGCCGTCGCGCTGCAGGAAAGGACGCAGTTTGTCCAGCACATCGGATACCTCATCATACATTTCAAGTTGTGCACTTTCACTCATTATAGTCAGCTCCTCTCAAATGTTTGAAGCGTACAGTCATAACGGCGTAACCACTTCGGAGAATTATTCTGCAAATGGATGAAAAAGAAATCAACTTTGCAAAAGTCTCTCTTGTATTATAATATAAATGGATCGAAAATTAAAGGATCATTACATGTTTGCCGTTATGCGGCTGAGAATAAATAAGAATAGGTGAGAAAATCATGATCAGACCGATTATCGAGTTCTGTGCGAGCAATATGCATCACGGCACGCAGGAACTGTTCGATAAACTGGAAAGAAACCCGGAATACGATGTGATCGAATACGGCTGCCTCGGCAACTGCGGTCAATGCGACTACGGTCCGTATGCGATGGTCAACAGCGAGATCGTCGAAGCCGATACGGTAGAAGCGCTGGAGAAAGCGATCGACGAGAAGATGAACGAAGAAGATCCTTGGGCTTCGTTGGATTTGGACTGAGCGCTCAGGCTGCGCTCGGGGAATCCTGTTCGTTTGGAGGCGGTGGGGCGGGCTCCGGAGAAAGTTCGTTACGGTCGCGTGTTGCAATCGGGAAGCTGGATTAGACTAGTACCTTGACCGGATTAGATTTTAGGATAGAGATGTCGCAACTTTCCTCTAGCCTGCTCAGTTGTGAAATGCCATTGGATCGATTTTTGGTTCTGGTTACGCTCGACTTCCCAAGCCGTGACTTCCCGTTG
>NZ_JAAZWC010000031.1 GCF_013185195.1 Saccharibacillus qingshengii | reverse complement strand
ATCCCTACTCGTCTTGGCAGCGTGGCTCCAACGAGAACGCGAATGGTCTACTTCGAGAGTTTTTCCCCAAAGGCTACAATTTTGCGCAGGTGACCGATGCCGAACTGGGACGAGCTCTGGATCTCATCAACAACCGGCCTCGTAAATGTTTAGGCTGGAAGTCGACGCATGAATCGTTTCAGGACGAACTGTTGCACTTGGATTGACAATCCGTCAAAAGAAAAAAGAATTAGTTCAGAAAAAATCCAAAGTGTAGAGGCTAAGATAAGTGTGATGCCCACTTTTCCGGTGAATGTAGTGTTTCAAGATGAACCACAAATCAAGTATCAGTATGTAAATATAGAAGATGACGGATGGATCCAGTTATCGGTTCTTGATTCGAATAAAGAGAATAAAAAATATAAGTATAGGGAGTAAGATTCATCGAAGAATCTAATCATGGACTATACTCCTCTTACTTTAATCGAACGAGGAAGCTCAGTTAGAGAGCCAGTACCCAGGCAATTAGCCCGGCACTCAGACGGCCAGCAGGGGCGAAAAGCAGTCAGGTGGAGTTCGCGGATTGGGAGTTCCGGTTGGCGTTTGAAGTTGCGGAAGAGCATAAGGAGCTGCTGCACCGGTGGACGCGGGAGGTTTGCGGAGTTCGGCTGCATGTGCATTTTGAGCGGCGGGATCAAACGAAAAGTTGAAATAAAAATAGACGGCTCCATCTTAATGATGAAGCCGTTTTTTCAATACGGATTAGCTTGAGACAACCGACCAACCGCCTATCAGTCGTCCTATTCCTCGCTGCTCACCAGGATCACTTCAGCAGTCGTGGACGGTCTTGCTTGCAGCTGGCTTACGGGAACGGTCTGCTGATAGGTTTTGGACATGCCGTCGATGTTGTACTGGATCCAAATATGCACGTTGTCACCTGGTGCGATGCCGGGTTTGTGTATACTGCCCCGATCTCCCATATGATACCGACCGTTCGCCGCATCGGGGAGCTGGAACGGATCGTCGGCCTGGGCAAAAGACAGCAGCGGTTCGTCGTCGATTCGGGTGACGAGACTGATGCCGTCGAACGTCGAATCCGGCTTCTCGCTCTCCAGATAATACGAACCGTCTACGTAGACGGAATCCCCGTATGTGAACCAGCCGATATTGCGGATCGCGAAATCTTCGGTCTCGATATGAAAAGCATAATGCCGGGGGCTGCCTGTCGAAGCGCCGTGTATATAGAAAATCGCGATAAAACCCAGCATGAAAAGAGATACCGCAGCACCGATCCCGATTTTCTTGTTCATTGTCATTCTCCTTTACCGAATCATCAATTTGAGCAGAGGCTGGTTCCCATTCGCCGATGAGTCGGTCTACTCTTATTTTACCCAAATGCAGTGAAGCTTCTCCTTGCTATGAATAGGACTTACAGACGTACGAAGACAGAAGGTTGTGCGAGGTTTGGCTGCAGGAGATTATTGAGTAGTGTGATTATAGTGAAGCGGATTGGAGCTGCAAAACAAATCGGACACAGAAGGGTTCTACGTTGAGCAGAACATTTCTGTGTCCGATTCGCCGACCTGGGTCTAAGCGGTTTTCTTTGCGAGGTTAGAAAGCTTGTATGCTCCAAAAGACAGAAGAGCATAGACGATACCGTATAGCAGCCAAGTGCCTATATTGGATTGGAGCGTCTGCAAGGTAGTAAAGATAAAAAGAACCGGAAGAAGGAGACTAAGTAAAATAGGCCACACTGCGTTCAATCTGAGATAACGGCATACCATACCAAATACAATTGCAAGCAAAGGACAAAGTAAAAAGGTCGGCAGCAAAGGGTTTAAGCCCGGAAATGCCCAGTACAACATTCGCATAACTCCAATCCTAAGATTTATTTCAATTCATATTCAGATCGTAAGCTTAGGATGTAAGGGGTGTATTCTGCACTTCTATTCTTATTCTATCACCCAAAATTCACATCGACCAGGCGGCTCTGGGAATCCGATATTTAAAATAAGTTCCGCTGCTCTTATACACGTATACATAAGGCGGATTATCTGGGGCGGTCGCAAGTTTGTACACGACCAGATCGGCATGAGTTTCATGATCAAGAGGTTCTAGTTCGCCGGCCTGGATGTTCTCGGTAGCGGCATAAGCCAAAGTTTCGCTGCGCCATACAAGTTGAGGAGCATCGGCGATTACCCGTCGGATGCTGTTGAACGAACCGACATGGCCTGTGATAAAAATGGCGAATTCGATAACCCCATACAGCAGCAGGCCAACGATAAATACAGCCGCTGATTTTTCACTTTTTTTCATAAATGAACTTCAACTCCCATTCCTCACCTCAAGTCCACTCCTTACCTCAAACCCGCTGCACCAACCGAATCTCCGGCAGTTCCTGCTGCTTCTTGGCAACCGGATTGAAGCGGGAAGCGACTTTGCGGACGGGGCCGAGGCTGGCGATCCGGATCAGGGTGCGGATGGTGCCGACTCCGATTCTGGTTTTGGGATAGACGAGGTTGGGCACTCCGGGAGGCAGCTGCTGGGCTTTGTCGATCAGCGGGCGCATCCACTGCTCATACTGTTCGAGATAAGGCTGCAGGTCGCCGGATTGCCGAGTACCGGATTCCTGCGGCGGAGCCTGCGAGAGGAACGAGGCCAGCACGTATCCGCCGATCAGCGCAAGCGACGAACCGCCGCCTCCGATCGGCGTGACGCACCAGGCGGCGTCGCCCATGACGCAGGTCCGGCCTGTAGACCAGCGGGTCATCAGGATCTGCGTCAAATAGTCGAAGTAGACGTCCTGTGAAGTGGCGAAGCCGTCGACGACGCGCTGCGTCTGCCAGCCGGCGCCTTCGAAGACGCGTCGCAGTTCGGCGCGGGCCTGGTCCGGCGGCAGGGAGGCGAAGTTCCGGTCTTTGCTCGTAAAAGCCAGCATGGCGCGAATCGTGCCCTGATTGTCCGGGCGCAGCGATACCTGGCGTCGATCCGGAGCCGTGTACCAGCGCCACCAGCGGTCGTCTTCGGCGGTGCGTTCGATCGTGCCGTAAGCGATGTTCAGACCCAGTTCGCGCCGGGAGACGCCGCCTGCGAACACGCTGTCCCGCGTTCTCGACCGGACGCCTTCGGCGATGATGAGCAGGTCGTAGGTTTCTTTTTGGCCGGAATGCAGATCGACTTCGACGCTCTCCTCCTGGTTGTGCACGTGCTCGATCCAGTCTCCGAAGCGGATCGAGACTTCAGGCGGAAGCGCCTCCAGAATGAGGCGGGCCAGGTCTCCGCGCAGGATCTCCAGCTCGGCGGTCAGACCGTCCGTCCCCGGGACCGGGAAAGCCCCGACGGTGCGACCTTTGTCGTCGACGAACGCGGTGCCTTCTTCGGTCGTCGTTTGGGCGCGCACTTGGTCTTCGAGTCCCATTTTGGCTAATACTTCACGGCCCAGGCCGCGTACGTCGATATTTTGTCCGCCATCCCGGAAAGCTTCGGCGCGTTCGAGAACGGTTACGGTCCAGCCGGCTTGGCTCAACCAGTATGCTGCGCTGAGGCCGGCAATGCTTCCTCCGGAAATGAGTACTGTTCGTGTGGACATGGTCGTTCTCCTCTCGATGTGGGACTGGCGTACGGATCAAAGGATCGGGAATAAAGGGTGCCAGATAGAGAGGCAGTTAGAGACACCTTACCCGTAGGCGGGTTAGTGAAACGAAGCTTAGAATAATCACCGCTTACAGCCAAATTGATAGTCCCTGTCCCGTATGTAAGAGGTGCTGTCTTCGATCGAAGTCAGCGAGCGGCGGGGGCCTATTTTGACGTACAGATAATAAGGATTGTGCTTGGCATCCAGCAGGGTTACTTCGTGCATGCCGCTTCCGAAGAAAGGGTGACAGGTTTCCAAGACTTTTAACCCCTCGGGATCTTCGTAATGTTCTTCGACATAGTGCAAAGCAAAAGCCGCGGCGATATTTTGCTCCTGCTGATCCGGAACGATGTACAGCAGAGCCGCTCCCAGTAAGGCGAGGATCAATACAATTAACAGCCCGCCTCGCATACGCTTCTTTTTCATTTTTGTACTCCTTGTATAAAGTGCGGAAATTTTTTCTTATCCCCTAAATTCCCTGCTTTGGCTACAAATCCTTTTCTCCCATCGTCTAGACAAGAACCGGTAAGCCGGACGAATCGATAGATCCCGGTCATGAAGGAGTGAATAAGATTCGAATGTTCAAGAAAACCATAGGGTCTGCGCTGCTGCTTGCAGCCTTGTCCCTGAGCGCCTGCTCCGTGCCGGAGCCTCTGCGCGAACCGCCGGAATTGAGCGCAGTCGCAGGCAGCGGAAGCGGTTCGGAGGTCGATGTGCCCACCGAAATCTCCACGTATAACTGGGGCGGAGAGATGACGTACGGAGGGCCGAGGGAGTCTATGGCGGACGAAGAAGCGGTAACCGTACCCGCCGGCTCCAAGATTGTTTTGTCTTTTGCCCCGGAAGCTCCTGACAAGATCAGGGTACGGCTGATGACCGGTTCCTCCCAATTTAAGGAGATCGAATCGACGGAAGCGAGCTTCGACATCCCGGATCAGCCGGGCGAATATGTATACGGCATCAATGGAGAATGGATGGAAGGTTCGGCCTTATATGCGTTGAAAGTGCGGGTGCGGGACTGAGAGTGGCTCTTCTTCACACCAAAAAGCGTCTGCCCCAATCAACCGGAGCAGACGCTTTATCTTTTTTATAAGACGGTATGAATGCGATCCTGTCCGTCCTTTTACTCGAACTCTTCCTCGTCTTCCGCATACGTCGTCAACAGCTCCAGCGTCTCGAGCAGCAGCGTCGTCTCTCCGGATACGTGCAGCAGAACGGTCTCTTCGTCTTGGATACCGGCACGTTCGTATTGCACATCCGTCAGCAGGTCGCTGTCGACGAGCTTAAGCGAGAGATGGTCGGACAGTTCTTCGGGAGTGAGGGTCGAGATTTCGTCCAAACGGATCGGAATCACGGCAGAGATCCGGTTATTCACTTGGAACTGTAGAATTTGTTCGAGGGTAAGGGGATGCGCAATCAGGGCCTGCAGGGAACCGGGCGTGGTGGACATAGGGGAATCGCTCCTTTGGGATAGGAATACATGGCGAATCGTCGACAATCGTGGAGGAGGAACTGCAGAAGTGGGGGAAAGCCTACGTGTCTTGGGAGAGAAGGGCCCGAAGAGATAGACTTATCTTAGAACCGGATATCTAATTCAGTTAGCCAACAATATGATATCCGCAAAAAGAAGCCCGACCGCCGCCGAAGCGAAACGTTTTGGGTCCGTTCTCGGTATCCGGGGGCTTCGGGTGGTAGAATGGAGAAGGTCTGAACAACCCGGATTTACGGATACGGAAAGGAATCATATCCCATGAAAAAAATTATTGTTGTCGGCTCCGGGATTCTCGGGGCTTCGGCGGCTTACCATTTGTCGCGCCTGGGTGCGGACGTACAGGTGACTCTGGTCGACGCCCGGCATCCCGGCCGGGCGACCGACGCGGCAGCCGGCATTATCTGTCCGTGGCTGTCGCAGCGGCGCAATCAGGCCTGGTACCGGCTCGCCCGGGGCGGAGCGCGTTATTACGCCGAATTGACGGAAGAACTGCACCGGCTGGGCGAGAGCGAGACCGGATATGCGCGCGTCGGAGCGCTCAGTCTGCATTCCGATCCGGCCAAGATCGGGCAGATGCGCGAACGGGCCGTGAAGCGGCGCGAAGACGCGCCGGAGATCGGAGAGATCGAGGTGCTGGGCAGCGAACAGGTACAGGAAGGGTTCCCGCTGCTGGGCGGGGACTACCAGGCGGTCCGCGTAAGCGGAGCGGC
Organism: Saccharibacillus qingshengii; assembly: GCF_013185195.1. GTDB lineage: Bacteria > Bacillota > Bacilli > Paenibacillales > Paenibacillaceae > Saccharibacillus > Saccharibacillus qingshengii. The sequence goes on along the minus strand of NZ_JAAZWC010000031.1, from coordinate 46,461 downwards.
CCGGGTAGACGGGCGCGCCCTGCGGGATGCGCTTGTGTCGGCGGCGCAGCGCGGCGGCGTAACGGTGCGCGAAGGCGAAGCGGTGCTGCATCCGGCGCAGACGGAAGCGGCGGCAAGCGCAGACGGTGATCAGCCAAGACGCGCCGCCGGCGTTACCGTCGGCGGCGCGCGGCTGGAAGCGGACGAGGTAATCGTCTGCGCGGGCGCCTGGGCGGGGGAGCTGCTGCGGCCGCTGGGCCTGGATTTCCGCGTGACGTATCAGAAAGGGCAGATTCTGCATATGCGGATGCCGGATCGGCCGGACAGCGGGCAGTGGCCCGTGGTCATTCCGCCGACGGATCAATATCTGCTGGCGTTCGAAGACGGCCGGATGGTCGTGGGCGCCACGCACGAGAACGAAATGGAGCTGGGCGATATCCGCGTCACGGCGGGCGGCGTACACGAAGTGCTGAACAAAGGGCTGGAGCTTGCTCCGGGGCTGGCTGGCGGCGAACTTGGCGAGGTGCGGGTCGGATTCCGGCCGTTTACGCCGGGCTTTCTGCCCGTGATCGGACGGGTTCCCGGCTGGGAAGGACTGATTACGGCCAACGGCCTCGGCGCGTCGGGACTGACGATGGGCCCGTTTCTCGGCCGGCAGCTGGCGAAGCTTGCGCTGGGTCTGGAACCGGATCTGCCGCTGGACGATTATGCGGTGGAGAAAGCGCTGGGCGGAAGATAACAGGCGGAAGAAAATAAGCAGGCCGCCGCTTACTTCGTCAGTTTCAGACATTCATTGGAGACGCCGGTGCAGATATCGAACGTCGAATCGTCGGCCAGACTGTGAAATTCACCGTCTTCGGCGTAGTAGATGGTAGAGACTTGCGTCGCAATAACAGAAGAATCCGAACCGCTGCTCCACGAGTCGAGATAAACGATATAGGGACCGCCTGCCTTCAGATGCCGCAGCTGCCGATCGTCCAATGCAGCCAGTTCATCGGGATCGTTTCGTACCGGGAACGTCGAGACCTTGTTCAGGTTTTCGCTGCCGATCGTGATGATGTTCGCCGGATTGGTAGAGGTGATCAGGGCGGCTGTCGGTTTGAAATCGAGACTGACCAGACGATCCCCGTCCATTCGATAAGAAACCAATTGGCCTTCGTAAGGATGCGAGTGGGTGTCGGCATAGACCCAATGCTCCGGCGTACCTCTGGAGAGATCTGGTGATTCGGGCTGTACCGGATTCGATGTCCGGCGGTGCCGGGCGCGGCTCTGATCGATGTTGGGCGCTTCGTAATCCGGCTTGGCCCGGTCCCCGTCCGGTGTATGCGATGAATCGGAAGCCGGGGAATCGGCCTTGAGCGAAGACTGCGCAGCTTCCGGAGCCGGTCGCTCCGAAGCGCATCCAGCAAGGCACAGGGATGCGGCGAGCACAGCGGTGAGCGGCATAAGGGTATAGACGGCAGCCGGTTTGCTTTTTCTCATCGTAAGATCCTCCTGTTCGTAATGAGTCTATAAAAGAAAACAGACCGGAGTCCGACTTCTTGCGAAGCGTGCTCCGGTCTTGTTGGCGTTGCGATCGTTGCTTCGTTGACACCTGAGGCGCAGCGAATGGGCCTAGGTGTCAAACAAATAAGCGATCGGAGTCAACCACAGCACATACAACGCCAGGATGCCCAGAGACAAAAATGTCGCGATCCGGAATACAAAAGACTGTTTGCGGTGCGGGAACAGGAAGCGCAGGCCAAAGGCCGAACCGATCAGGGCAAGCAGGAAACCGGGCAGCCACTGGGAACCGTACAGCCGAATATCGAGAGGAGTGACAAACAGGTAAAGGGCACAGACGCTCGGCAGCAGAACGGCCACAGCGATCAAGCGTTGCGTGAGACGCAGAAGGCAGACCTCCTTTTTCGTTGGACGGATTGGGATCTATGGATTGAACGTTCGCAGAAGCGGGAGAGTTGGGAAGTCCCAAATGAAAAAAGGCGGAATTCGGCAGCCGGGAAGTGGTATTAGGGCAGATATCCTGTTTGTGGAAAATGTAAAATTTGGAGATTCGGCCGAGCGTGAACATCTCCGTTTATCAAAGAATGTTTTACGCTTTCAATTGAACAGAGGTCGATAAAAAAAATTTATGAGATTTTCTAAACGTTTCGATTTTACACTCTATATGAAGGAAAAAATCTTCAAATTGTACCCCTTTGAGTGATGAAACTTTACATATAGAAAGAAATAACGAAAAAAATATTGCGAATCGACCGCTGTTCATGTAAGTTAAATTCACTCGATACGAAGCCCTTACCGAAAAGACCATCCCCTATACATAATAATTAAAAAATGTCGGGCTTGGCGGGCTGCGTGCACGGGCATTAAAGCGATCTTGAGGGGAGCGTACGGTTGATGAGAAAAAGAATGGGTTGGCTGTTTACTCTAATGTTGTCGCTGGTATTGATTCTTGCAGCATGCGGAGGGGGCGGAAGCGGAACTTCCGAACCTGCGGCTTCTACGGAACCGGGCGAAGCGGCTTCGACCGAACCGGCTGCGGATCCTGCCGCCGGTGGCAGCGGCGGTACGTTGATCGTGGGACGCGGCGGCGATTCGGCCGCGCTGGACCCGGCGATCGTGACCGACGGCGAATCGCTGAAGATCGCGCAGCAGGTATTCGATCCGCTGCTTGCTTACAAAGCGGGCACGACCGAAGTGGAACCGGCTCTTGCGGAGAGCTGGGAAATCTCGGACGACGGCCTGACGTACACGTTCAAACTGCGTGAAGGCGTCAAGTTCCATGACGGTACCGACTTTAATGCCGACGCGGTGGTCTTCAACTTCACCCGCTGGAACGATACGAAGAGCAAGTTCAAGTTCGAAGGCGATTCGTTCGACTACTACGATTCCATGTTCGGACCGGAAGAAGCCCGCGTCATCAAGAGCGTAACGGCTTCGGATCCTTCGACGGTCGTATTCGTACTGAACCAGCCGCAGGCTCCTTTCCTGCAGAATCTGGCCATGCCTCCATTCTCGATCGCAAGCCCGGCCGCTGTTGAGAAATCGGGTGCCGATTTCAAAGCGAACCCGGTCGGAACCGGCCCGTTCGTCTTCAAGGAATGGAAGAGAAGCGATTCCATTACGCTTGAGAAGAACCCGGAATACTGGCAGGAAGGTCTGCCGAAGGTCGATTCGGTTATCGTGCGTTCGATCCCGGACAACACGGCCCGCTTCAACGCTCTGCAGAACGGCGAGATCGACATGATGGAAGATCTCAGCCCGGACGATCTGGCGACGCTGGAAAGCAACCCGGACCTGCAGAAGTTCAACCGTCCTCCGTTCAACGTGGCGTATCTCGGCTTCAACGTCACGAAGAAGCCGTTCGACGATCCGAAAGTCCGGATCGCGCTCAGCCACGCGGTCGACAAGCAGGGGATCGTGGACGCGTTCTTCGCGGGACAAGCCGAACCGGCCAAGAACCCGATTCCGCCGTCCCTGTGGGGCTATAACGACACCATCGAAGATTACCCGTACGATCTGGCACAAGCCAAGAAGCTGCTGGCCGATGCCGGTTACGCGAACGGCATCGAGCAGCCGCTGACCTTCTATGCGATGCCGGTATCCCGTCCTTATATGCCGGACGGCCGCAAAGTCGCCGAAGTCATTCAAGCCAGCTTCGCGGAGATCGGGGTAACGGTCAATATCGAATCGCCGGAATGGGCGACTTACCTCGACGACCTGAGCAAAGGCGAGAAAGACGATCTGTTTATCATCGGCTGGACGGGCGACAACGGCGACCCAGACAACTTCTTCTACCCGCTGCTCGACAAAGACTCCATTGGCGGCAACAACTACAGCCAATACGCAAGCGATCCGCTGCACGAAGTGCTGGTGAAAGCGCAGCAGGAGACCGAACAGGCAGAGCGCACGAAGCTGTACGAAGAAGCGCAGGTCATCGTGCACGACGACGCGCCTTGGGTACCGCTCGTTCACTCCACGCCGCTTCTGGCCGCTTCGAAGAAAGTGGAAGGGTATGTTCCGTCGCCGACAGGCTCGGAGCCGTACGCGGAAATTTCGATTCAGCAGTAAGCAGGGCCTGAACCATAACGGAGACCGGGGCGGATCGTGCCCGGTCTTCGTCTCTGCTGGGGCTTCCGAGAGCGATCTCATTCGACTTCTATCAAACCTACGGCGGGTGATGCACAATGACGACTTACATTTTTAAAAGGCTGGCGGTGCTGATTCCGGTACTGCTCGGTATGACGATTATCGTTTTCTCGATCATTCACGCCATACCGGGCGACCCGGCGGATACCATTCTCGGAGAGAAAGCGACCGAGCAGTCCAAGCAGGCCCTGCGCGACCAGCTCGGGCTGGACAAGCCGTGGCTGCAGCAGTATTTCAGTTATCTGGGCGAACTGCTGAGCGGCGACCTGGGCAATTCGATCCGCACGCGGGCGCCGATCTCGGAAGAGATCGTGCCGTATCTTGCGGCCACGTTCGAACTGACGATGGCCAGTATGCTGTTCGCGGTATTCTTCGGCGTCAATGCGGGGATTATCAGCGCCTGGCGGCATAATTCGTGGTTCGATTACATCTGTATGCTGATCGCGCTGCTCGGCGTATCGATGCCGGTCTTCTGGCTGGGGCTGATGGAGCAGTGGATCTTCGCCAATGAGCTGCACTGGCTGCCTTCCAGCGGACGCATGAACGCGCGCGATCCGATGGAAGCGGTCACCGGGTTCTATGTGTTCGATGCGATCATTCAGGGGCAGTTTGCCCAGCTCTGGACGGTCTGCAAACATCTGGTGCTGCCGGCGATCGCGCTGGGCACGATTCCGATGGCGGTTATCGCGCGGATGACCCGCTCGAGCATGCTCGAAGTGATGCAGCTCGATTATGTGCGTACGGCGCGGGCCAAAGGACTGTCGCAGTTCGCGGTCGTGTACCGGCATGCTTTGAAGAATTCGTTTATCCCGGTGCTGACGGTGATCGGGATCCAGACCGGCGCGCTGCTTGGCGGAGCCGTACTGACCGAGACCATCTTCGCCTGGCCGGGCGTGGGGCGCTACATTTTTGAGGCGATCAGCAATCGGGATTATCCGGTGATCCAGTCCGGTATTCTGATTGTCGCCGTGATCTTCGTCTTGATCAATCTGCTGGTGGATCTGCTGTACGTCGTGTTCGATCCGCGGATCCAGTACAAATAGGGGGATTACCATGAGCGACGCATTTCTGAAAGCCGAGATTCGGCCGTCCTCCGACATGATGGAGCGCAAAGCGCAGCCCGGCCCCTGGCGGGAAGCGATCCGGTCTTTCGGGCGCAACAAAACGGCGGTTGTCGGTCTGTGCCTCGTCTTGTTCTTCGCCCTGCTGGCCCTGGTCGCTCCGCTGATCATGCCGTACGACTACAAAGCGCAGGTGCTGACGGACCGGCTCAAACCGCCGTCCGGCGACCACTGGTTCGGGACCGACGATCTTGGACGTGATATCTTCAGCCGCGTGATCTACGGAGCGCGTATCTCGCTGCTGGTCGGGCTGCTGTCGGTTGCCGGTTCGATCGTGATCGGGACGCTGCTCGGCATCATCGCCGGCTTCTACGGCAAATGGGTGGATATGCTCATTTCGCGCGTGTTCGATATTCTGCTTGCGTTCCCGGGCATTCTGCTCGCGATCGCAATCGTGGCCATTCTCGGTCCTTCGCTGCAAAATGCGCTGTACGCGATCGCGATCGTCAATGTGCCGACTTACGGGCGGCTCGTCCGTTCCAGGGTACTCTCGCTGAGGCAGGAAGAGTTTATCACGGCGGCCCGGGCGCTTGGCGCGAACGACGGGCGGATATTGTTCAAGCATATTTTGCCGAACAGTCTGACGCCGATCATCGTGCAGGGTACGCTCGGCGTCGCCACCGCGATCATCGAAGCGGCGGGACTCGGCTTCCTTGGGCTCGGCGCCCAGCCGCCGGACCCGGAATGGGGCAAGATGCTGTCCGACTCGCGCCAGTTTATCCAGACTGCGCCGTGGACCGTCATTTTCCCGGGATTGTGCATCCTGCTCACCTCGCTCGGATTCAACTTGATGGGCGACGGACTGCGGGATACGTTCGATCCGAAAATGAAAGGCAGATAACGAAAGCAAAAGAAACCGTTCGGAGCGAAGCTTGAAGCTCCGGATGGTTTCTTTTTTTGATTAATAAAATATATTGTGGATATATGAAGTCTATGATATGCTTCGGTGGGTTTACTATTTTGAATTTCGGGAGACGGAGGCGGTTCCATGACCATCACGGCACAAACGGCAGGGGATAACGGACAAGGCGAGCGGTTTGCAGAGGAAGAGGAGGAGAAAAAGAACAGGAGAGCGAGGTTCGCGCGGCCGGGATGGATCGTCGCGTCGCTGATCGTGGCCAACTTTCTCGCGCAGCTGATGCAGACCATGCTCAATACGGCGCTGCCGCAGATGATGCTTGATCTCGGTTATTCGCGCCGATCGGGGGCAGTGGCTCATCACCGTGTATCTGTTGGTGACCAGCATCGTCGTGCCGGCGGCCGGATTTCTCGTCGGACGATTCTCGACGCGGACGCTGTTTTTCGCTTCGGGCGGAGCTTTTATCACGGGAACGCTGCTGGCGGCCGTGTCGTCCGGGTATGCGCCGCTGCTTGCGGGACGGCTGATTCAGGGGGTCGGCGCAGGTCTGCTCATGCCGCTGTTCCAGACCACGATCCTGCGCGTATTTCCCAAAGAAAAAATGGGGACGGCGATGGGGATCGTGGGGTTGGTCATGGGCCTTGCGCCCGCGCTCGGTCCGGTGCTGTCCGGCTTCGCGCTGGAAGACCGGTCCTGGCGGATCTTGTTCTACGGTGTACTTCCGATCGCCGCGGCGAATCTGCTGCTGGCGTATCTGACGCTGAGAAACGTGGGCGAACGCAGCTCGGCCAAGCTTGATCTGCTGTCGCTGCTGTACTCGTCCGTCGGCTTCTCGAGTTTGCTGTACGGATTGGGTTCGCTTGGGGGTTCCGGAACTGCCGGGTATGCGCTGCCGGCGATCGCCGCGGGAGCGACCGGGGCCGCCTTGTTCGTGCGGCGCCAGAGCCGGCTTGCCGAGCCGCTGCTGGACTTCGGCCTGCTGCGCAGCCGTTCGTTCAGGCTCGCTTCCTGGATCGGGGCGATCCTGTTCTTCGTCATGATCGGAACCGAGCTGTTCCTGCCGCTGTATGCCCAGAACGTAGCGGGCCTGACGCCGCGCGAATCGGGGCTGATGCTGCTGCCGGGAGCGCTGCTGTTCGGCTTGTCCGGTGTGGTATCGGGCCGGCTGTACGACCGCTTCGGTGCCGCTCTGCTGACCCGGCTGGCTTTTGGGGCGATTGCGGCCTCGCTGCTGCTGATGACGTGCTCGATTCGACTGGATGCATCGCCCTGGCTCCTGACGTCGTTATTTGCTTTGTTCATGGTTGGCGTCGGCTTCGTCATGTCGCCGATTACGGCTTATGCGATGTCCGGTATTCCCGCCGAGCAGATTCGCCATGCCTCGCCGATGACGATCATGATCCGTTCGTTCAGCGGAGCGGTGAGCGGAGCCGTGCTGGTCGCCGTCGCGACGCCGGTGACGGATCTGAGTGTTCTTCCCGTTCCCGAGAATACCCGGCTGGGGATCACCGCCGCATTCGGCATATTGACGGCCTGCGCCGCGGCCGGTCTCGCGGTGTCGCTGCGCCTTGAAGGCCGAAGAGGCCGCGGGCAGGGCGCGGCCGGCAGTCCGGAGTAAGACGGCCGCTTTCTTGTGCCGCATCATCTTTGGTCTGGCTTTTGCCGCATCGCGTTTGGGCTTGGCTTTTGTCGCATGGGGATAACGTCTATAATAGAAAGATCAACCCATGACCGGAGGAATGCCGCACCATGATCAAACAAAACGGAAGCTGGTGGACGGACGACCGGATCCCCGGCCTGATCGCGCGCAAGCAGGTCGACGGATTCCTGTTCGGGCACGGATTCGAGATTCCGCCCGAGTTCTATCCGGATTTCGCGGAAGCCTGCGGCGGTACGCTGCCGAATATCGGCGAGAGCCGGCCGATCCGCCTGCTGCACGAGAACGGCGGCGAATACGCCACCTATGAAGCCCGTCTGGAGCACTGGCGTATCGCCGTGCCCAGCGGCAAATCTTCGCTTGAAGTCCGCTACGACTCCAACAAAGAATTGAAGCAGTTCCTGCTGTCCGTCTTCTCCTCCACGTATCTGGAAGTGGAGGAATGGGCGGCCCGGTTCGTCGGCCAGGCGGGCCGCCCGGACCCTTCGCGCGTGCAGGGCCGCGAATACGGTCCGGCCGGCGTCTATGCCGCGGCGGCCGAAGCGCGCCAGGGAGGCGCCGCTTCGGATGCGGCCTCAGGCAGCCGCCGTATTCCGCCGCGCAGCGAAGCGGCGGAAGCGGGCACCGTGCGCAGTCCGTTCGATACGCCGGACGCGTATCTGCCGCGTGAAGACCGCGCGGAATATCTGTATCTGTACCGGACGGACACGCCGTTTACGTATCGGCTGGAACTGCGTCCGCGGGGCGGTCAGGAGATGCGTCCGGCGCACTTCTTCGTCGCGGAGACCGGCGGCGAATATTTGATCGCTCCGCCGAGCGAAGGATTCGGTTCGGCGGCCGATCGGGAGGCTTCTGCCGCCGAGCCCGCTCCGCGTCATATTCCGGACGCCGAAGTGGGAGCCGCGATCGCGGAAGTGTCCGAATATATCCGGCAGCGCGGCTTCTCGTTCCCGGGCGGGCTGGTGCAGCATTATTACCTGTCGCTCAAAGCGCGCCCGTTCGTGATCCTTGCCGGCATCTCGGGCACGGGCAAGACGCAGCTGGCCCGGCTGTTCGCCGAAGCGCTGGGCGCCCTGCCGGAGAACGGCCGGTTTACGCTGATTCCCGTGCGCCCGGACTGGAACGATCCCGCCGACCTGATCGGCTACAAAGACCTGTCCGGCGCGTTCAAGCCCGGCCCGCTCACGCTTGCGCTCAAGGAAGCGTCGCGGCCGCAGAATGCGGACAAGCCGCATTTTATCGTGCTGGACGAGATGAATCTGGCGCGGGTCGAACATTATTTCAGCGATGTGCTGAGCTTGATGGAGACGCGGCGCCGAATTCTTTTGCCTGACCGGAACGGGGATTCCGCCGCGCATCCGGCCGGAGAGATCGTGACGCAGCCGCTGCTGCCCGAGTCGATGTTCGAACGGGAAGCCGACCGCGCCGCTTACGGCAATCTTTCTATTCCCGGCAATGTCTACGTGATCGGTACGGTGAATATGGATGAGACGACCTATCCGTTCAGCAAAAAGGTGCTCGACCGCGCCGGCACGATCGAGTTCAATCATATCGACCTGATGCAGCTGCCGCAGGTGCACGCCGAAGCCGAGGAGGAAGCGCAGCCGCTGCTGGCGGACCGGCACCTGCTCGGCGGCGATTATCTCCAACTGGTGGACGCGATGCAGGAATACGGCCAACTGATCGGACGCACGGCGCAAGAGCTGGCGCAGATCAACGGGATCCTGGAAGAGATCCAGGCGCATGTGGGGTTCCGCGTACGGGACTCGGTCTGTTTTTATCTGATCTACAATGAGCGTTTCGGTCTGATGACCCGCGCGGAGGCGTTCGACAACCAGCTGATGCAGAAGATTCTGCCCCGCATCCAGGGAAGCCGCCATTCCGTCAAAAGGGTACTGCTCGACCTGCTGAAGCATGCGCTCGGCGGCGAAGCGTCCAAAGCGTTCGACTGGCGCGAGCTGGAAGATTCGGCGGAAGACGTCTATACCGGACGCCGCAGCCGCGAAAGCCTCGCCGCCGCGCGTTATCCGCAGAGCGCGCGCAAGATCGCGTACATGCTGCGGCGGCTGGACGAAGACGGGTTTACGTCGTACTGGCTGAACTGAATGCGAAGCAGCAGCAGCAGCGGCGCAGGCGGGCGGTGCCGGGAATAGCCGCGGGGTCGGCGCCGAACAAAGAGACTGCGAGCGGGTTCGCTGCGTCTTGTGAGTCCGCCCGCTTTTGCCTATCCTTTGGAGAACAGGAAAAGAGAGCGGAGCTTCCGGCAGCCGATAAGGCACAGGAACGCGAGGTCCCGCTCTGGCGCGGCATCGGATTAGGCGGTATAATACAAAAACATCTTTTCCATTCTAAGCATACGAAACAGGTGAACCGATGCATTCGAATCGATCGAACGGACTTTTGACGAACTGGCTGGAACTTGCGAATATCGGAGCGGCGATCAACCGTCGGCTCGAAGAAGCGCTGAAGGAAGAACCGGGACTGTCGCTGAACGAATTCTACGTGCTGCATTTCCTGTCGTTGAACGACAAGAAAAAGCTTCGCCTGCAGCAGCTTCAGGAACATGTCGGATTGAGCCAGAGCGCCATGTCGCGCCTGGTCGTGCGGATGGAAGCGCCCAAATGCGGCGCGCTGCGCCGCAATATCTGCGAAGACGACCGGCGCGGCGTCTATACGGAAATGACGGAAATCGGTGCGGACAAGCTTGAACGGGGCCGCCGGATCGTCGAACGGGTGCTGCAGGAGTCGGTATCTTCGGGCGAACTGCCGACGGAGCTGCAAAGCTTCATGAGCCGAACAGCGGTCGAACCTGCGAAATAGAAAATCCCGATAGAGTCATACACGCAAGGCTGGAGCTGCGGCTTCGGCTTTTTTTTGGCGGCGGAATTGAGAGGGATTGTAGAGGATCGCAGAGGATCGCAGAGAGATCGCAGAGGCAGGGAAGATTGACAGAACAAAAAAGAATATGTTAAATTACATGCAGACGCATACATCTATAATGAAATCGAGGCGATTCCTGATGAAAAACCTGTTCAGTCCGTTTACGTTGAAAAACCTGGAATTGAAAAACCGCGTGGTTATGCCGCCGATGTGCCAATATTCCGTGGAGCAAAAAGACGGGATCGCGAACGATTGGCATGATCTGCATTATGTCAGCCGCGCGGTGGGTGGAACGGGTCTGATCATCGTCGAGATGACCGATGTGGAACCGGACGGCCGGATTACCGACAACGATCTCGGCCTGTGGTCGGACGAGCAGATCCCCGCTCTTCGGCGCATCGTCGATGCCGTGCATGCCCACGGCTCGAAGATCGGCATCCAGATCGCGCACGCCGGACGCAAAGCGGAAGACGCTCCCGTGCCGGTCGCGCCGTCCGCGATCGCGTTCGACGAAGGCTGGAAAACACCGCGCGCCTTGACGACGGATGAAGTCCGGGAGATGGTCGGCAAGTTCCGCGATGCGGTGGAGCGCGCGGTTCGGGCCGGCTTCGATACGATCGAGCTGCACGGCGCGCACGGCTATCTGATCCACCAGTTCCATTCGCCGCTGACGAACAAGCGCGATGACGAATACGGCCGGGATCGGACGCGTTTCGGCTGCGAGATCATTCGCGCCGCGCGCGAAGTCATGCCGGCGGAGATGCCGCTGATGATGCGAATCTCCGCGCAGGAATATGTGGACGGCGGTTACGGAATCGAAGACAGCCAAGTCTTCGCCAAAGCTTACCTGGAAGCAGGCGTCGATCTGTTCGACATCTCTTCGGGCGGAGAAGGTCCGATCGGCGCAAGCGGCAGACCGGGCACGCATGCCGGCTATCAGGTTCCGCTCGCACGGGCGATCCGCGAACACTTGAACGTTCCGGTCGCCGCCGTCGGCCGTCTCGACGATCCGATCCTGGCGAACGCCGTCATCGGCAACGAAGACGCGGATCTGGTCGCCGTCGGCCGCGGCCTGCTGCGCAATCCGTATTGGGCGCTGGAAGCGGAAGCGGCTCTGAAGCTGCCGTCTACCGCGCCAAAAGCGTACAGCCGCGGATTCTAAAGCGGCTGGTTCCAAGCGGGCTGCCGCGAGTGGGCGGACTGTCAGGATAGACCGGCAAAAAGGAGGTTCCCAAAAGGGAGCCTCCTCAGGCTGTCGAGAAAGTCCTATTCGTTGTAGAAGCTCGTCGGCTGCGGGAGAAATTCGTTAGTAGATGCTTACGATGTGCCTTTCTTCGAAAGCCTTTAGGTCGCGTGTTGAAATCGGGAAAAAGGATTGGATTTTAGCGGAATTTTCCCAATTTCAAAGGCGAACACTATCGTTCCTACACTGAATTTTTCCCTCCGCCTCCTCGCTTCACTTGGCAGCAGACCTTTCTCGACACGTTGAGGAGGTTCCCAAAAGGGAGCCTCCTTTTTCATGCTATCCACACATTCGGTGCAGCGGCAGTCTTGGGTCTAGGACCTTGTCAACACTAAAGGTAAGGTTACGCTCCCCTGAGATTTCGTACTTGAAGCGTGTACGAAGTCTCCGACGGAATTGTTAGTTCAGGGAAACGTAACCTGTGATTAAGAGTTGAAAGGGTACTAGTACCTTGACCGATAACGATGTTAGGTTACGCCCCTCGAAAACCCACTTGAACCGTGCGTGTTTCCGATGAACGCAAACCTCAGATTTGATTCGGTCAAGGTACTAGTCGTCCAGATTCACGGTGGAAATCCCCGGCATGCCGGACTTGGACGGGGTGAACCAGAGATCGCCGTCGTCGGTCGAAGCGCCTTTGTAATTCACGAACAGTTCGGAGAACGACGTATCGGCGAGATTCTCGCGTACATCTTCCGTAAAGATCCGGTTGTAATTGTTCAGGAACTGGGCTTTATTTTTGATCGTCATTTTCTTGTTCGACGCGTCGTCATCGTGGTTATAGACGGACAGCGGATAATGGATACGCGCGGCTACGCCGGCTTTGTCGCCTTTGGCGACGGCGCGCTTCAAGTTCGCGTAGAAGGCTTTGAAGTTGGCTGCGCTTTTGAAGCCGGCTACGTCGACGAGCTTTTTCTCCACGGTCGAGACCGCGGTCGAAGAAGACGCCGAGAACGAAGCGGCGGCTGCGGAAGCCGGAGCTGCCGAGACCGGCACGGCAATCGCTGCGGCCAGCAGGGTCGTTGTCGCCAGGGCGGTTGTTTTTCTCCATTTGTTATTCATGGGTTCTACCTCCGTTGGAAGACAGCTGCTTTTTTCGCAATCGGGTATCTGTCGAAAAATAAGCAGTTTTGTCAGATTGGCTGTACCCTATGCTCTTGGACGAAATGGTGCCTGCTGAATCACCTTATGTCACGAGTGCCACAAAGGGAACCGCCTGCCTCGACCCGGTGGAAACCGGGTTTTCGGAGGCGATTCAACCGAATCGGACGCCTCGGCTCGAATAGCTGCGAGAGGGCACTTAATCGGCTGGAATCGGTCGACTTAAGCCGAATAGCTGCGAGAGAGCCGTTATTTATGGCATAAGAAGACGAATTAGCGGATAACGATTGAAATAAGTGCTGCGTCGCAGTTATTTTGTCGCGGCGCGGTAGAGATGCTCAAATAAAGGTCGTGGTGCAGTTATTTGGACGCCGCCTCACTCGCCTAACTTTCCGTACGTTTCGTCGTCTACCGGCTCCAGCCACTGCGTCTCGCCCGGCGTCAGCGCCAGATGAACGAACCAGCTGTCTTTGTTCGCGCCGTGCCAATGTTTGACATGGGGAGGAATATTGACGATATCGCCGGATTTGAGCGGCTGCGCCGGTTTGTTCTCTTCCTGATACCAGCCTTCGCCCCCGGTGACGATCAGCACCTGGCCGACTTTGTGCGTGTGCCAGTTGTTGCGCGAACCCGGTGCGAACGTGACGCTGCCGATCGCGGCGTTCAGCGGGGAGCTGTCGGTGAAGACCCTATTGAGGTACGTATCGCCGGTAAAATAATCGTTTTCGACTTTGCTGCCTAGCGGGAACAACCCGCCGCCGTTCAGTTCTTCGTAAGCCATGTTAAATCTCTCCTTTTCGAAAAATGTTGTATTTGCACGTAAATAGACTTTGTTGAGGACTTTGGCTATACTGGAAAACAGGTTTTTGGAATACGCCGCCTTATGCGGTTTCAGCGAAAGGATGAGCAGACATGGAAACGCTGCAGATCACGACAAACGAACAGTTGGAACAGGCTTTTGCGATCCGCAGGGAAGTGTTCGTCGACGAGCAGGGAGTCCCTCTCGAAGACGAGTTCGACGAATACGATATCCAAGGCGGAGCGTGCAAGCATCTTCTTGTCCTTGACCAAGACCGGGCGGTAGGCACGGGCCGTATTCGCGCCGTCGACGGAGTAGGCAAGCTGGAGCGGATCTGCATCTTGGCGTCGCACCGCAAGTTCGGGATCGGCAGAGTCATTCTGGCCGGGCTGGAACAGCTTGCCGCCGATCAGGGACTCCCAAAGGTCAAGCTGCACGGGCAGACCCAGGCCAGAGGCTTCTACGAGAAGCTCGGCTACCGCGCCGCGTCGGACGAGTTTATGGAAGACGGCATCCCTCATCTGCTGATGGTCAAAGACTTGGCGGACCAGGCTTAAAATCCAGACTAGAAGCCGGACCTTAAGCCGAACCGGAATCTGTCAGGCCGTGCGGCGCGCTCTTTGTGTACCGGCCCCTCCCGAATATCTGTCTTCACGCACATCCGGCCGCTTCAGTTTTTTTACCCTGTTTCCAACCTCATGCGCTCTTATTATAGAACCCGATTCGCCCGGGAGTCACGGCCTGCGGCAGGATTGGGCACAGATTCGGCACGATCGGGCTAATAGGGATCCGAATAGCGTCCGAGTTCCGTTTCGCGCCGCGCTCGGGTAAGATAATGGGAAAACTATTCAGCCAACGCCGGAAAGGGGCACGCCCGATTGAAACTGTTCATTCACCGCAAAGACCTGCGCACCGAAGATCTGGTAGCTTTCGACTATTTGCGGGAGGCCGAAGCTCCGGTGATGCATCTGCTGGTTCTCGATCCTTTTCTGCTGCAAAAAGGCCGGGACCACGAGCACAGCGGCGTCAACTTCCTGCGTCATGTCGCGCGCCTGCGCAAACTGTACGGCGACGCGGGGCGCACGCTGCACGTCGTTCACGGCGATCCGTCCGAAGTGCTGGACTGGCTGCTGGATGAGCTGAAGGGCAGCGAAAGCGAGATCGACGAAGTGGTGGCGCACCGCGACTTCACGCCGTACGCGCGCGAGCGCGACCGCAAAATGAAGCAGGCGGCGGACAACCATGGCATTCCGTTCACGCTGCTCGTCGACTCGCTGATGATCGACACGGAGCGGTTCGCCGAGTTCACGGGCAAAGACGGCCATTACAAAATCTTCGCGGCGTTCCACAAAAAGTGGCTGGAGTATCTGTCCCACGCGCCGAACGAACCGTCTTCCGTCAAGCTTGACGATCTGGAAGAAGGGCAGGCGAAGCCGGACTGGCCGCAGAAGTTCGACGTGCCGCAGAGCCTATCCGAACACGAGCCGGCGGACGAATGGGAAGAGAAGCTGACTCCTTTTCTGGAAAACGAGATAGCCGAGTACGGCGACAAGCGCGACTATTACCCGGAACTGCCGGCAAGCGGCGTCAATCCGCACGTGAATGCCGGCGCCGTGTCGCTGCGCGAGCTGTACGCCCGGGCGATTCGCCGCCAAGGCAGCGACGAATGGGTGCGCCAGCTCGCGTTCCGCGACTTCTACTATTATCTGGCGATCTACGACAAAGACTATTTTGCCTATGAGAAAAAATACGACCTGTCCGCCCTGACCGACGAACATTTCGAACGCTGGGCCAAAGGGGACACCGGCATTCCGGTCATCGACGCGGCGATGCGGGGACTGAACGAAACCGGGCTCATGCCGAACCGGCTGCGGATTCTGTGCGCCATGTTCCTGACCAAGAACCTTCAGTGCCCGTTCACGCTCGGGGAGAACTATTTCCGCCGCAAGCTGCTGGACTACGACAACGTGCAGAACCGCGGCAACTGGCTGTGGTGCGCGTCGCTGGGCGCCAATTCCGCTCCGTATTTCCGCGTCGTGAACCCGGTGACCCAATCCGAGAAATACGATCCGAACGGCGAACATATTCGCGAATGGCTGCCGGAGCTTGAAGACGAAGACGTCAAAACGGTGCATAAACCGAGAAAAGACGCTATCGTCGATCTCAAGGTTTCCCGCGCGGCGGCGATTGAAACGTACAAAGCAATCGTGAACGGAGGCTGAATACCATGCGGGTCATCGATATGCACTGCGACGTATTGGCCAAGATCGAAGCATCGCGCGGCAGGTTGTCGTATGCGGACGCGCCCGAGCTTGCGGCGAACCGGCAGCGGCTGAAAGAAGGCGATATTGCCGTTCAGGGGTTTGCCATATTCGTCGATCCGGCGCTGCCGGGTTCGATGCGGTTTCAGTCGTGCCTGGACCAGATCCATTACTTTTACGACGAGATTCTAGGCAAGCACGACGACATGACGCTGATTACGGACTGGTCGCAGATCGCGCAGCTGCAAGATGGGCAGACCGGGGCGCTGCTGACGCTCGAAGGCGTGGATCCGATCGAGAACGATCTCAAACGGCTGCATCTGCTGTACCGGCTGGGCGTGCGCTCGGTCGGGCTGACGTGGAATTACGCCAATCAGGCGGCCGACGGGGTGCTGGAACCGCGGGGAGGCGGGCTCACGACGCTCGGCCGGGACATCGTGGCGCTGAACAACCGCTACCGCATGCTGACCGACGTGAGCCATTTGAGTGAACGGGGATTCTGGGAAGTGCTGGAGCTGGCCGCCTATCCGATCGCGAGCCATTCCAACGCCCAAGCGCTGTGCGACCACCCGAGGAATCTGACCGACGCGCAGGCGCGCGCGATGTTCGAACGCGGTGCACCGGTGCATGTCGTCTATTATCCGGAGTTTGTGCGGTTGAAGGAACATCCGGACAAGGCACTTCCGCTATTGCCAAGCCGGGTTCGGTCACGATCGCGGACCTGATCTGCCATATCGACCATCTGTGCGCGCTGGGCGGCGAACGGCATATCGGCTTCGGTTCGGACTTCGACGGCATCGACGCGACGCCCGCAGGGCTGGAGCACGCGGGACAGACCCAGAATCTCATTAACGAACTGCTGAAGCATTACAGCGAAGAACAGGTGCGGGGTTTTGCCTATGGCAATTTCACGCGGTACGTATCGGAGATCGGAAAGGACTGAACAAGGATGACTTCTTATCCGCCGGCTTCTCTAGATTCGGGCATCGAGCTGCTGCGGATCGAGAGCCCTCTGTTTGAATTGTATATGGCGGGAGAGCCTCTGCACGAGACGGCCGAGCGTCTGGCTCTGCATCGGGACGCGGACACCGGTGAGCGGATTCCGGCGCAGTTCGATGTGCAGCGGCGCTCGCCGCGCCTGACCGGACTCCGGGTCCGTCTGTTCTCGCCGCAGAACGGCGCGCTCGAACCCTGGGAAAAGGGAATGCCCGCTTACCCTTGTTTCTATGAGACCAAGTCGTACGAGCTGACGCTGATCAAGGCCGATCCGGCGCTCGATCTGACTTTTCATCATGAGAATCTCAATCTGCGCCGGCGGATCAAGCCGAGAGGACGCAGCGTGCTGTCCGGGACGCTCGATTTCGGCAGCGAGATCGGCCAGAGCGAACTGGAGATCCGCTTGAACGGCAGGGCCGTGCTGACGATCACGCTCGAGATCTTCCCGGCCAAGCTGGATTATCGGCGCGATTATGTCCGCCTGATGGAAGAAGTGGGCGAAGAAGCGTACGATCTGTCGTTCGATTTCCTGCGGCGGACTTATCGGCCGACCGAAGAGACGCAGACGCCGCGGCAGAGTCTGACGGAATTCCATACGATTCTGCGGCGGGTCTTCGATCGCCTGGAGAGCGCCATGGCGCGTATCGCGCTGCATCCGCATCATCGTCTGGAGAGCGAACATCGTCTGCTCGAGAGCGGGAGGGTGCGCCGGACGGACCGTTCGAGCCTGGAAGACCTGAGGCGCCATCCGCAGCGTCTGCGGGCGGACGAAGACGGATGGCTTGAAGTCGATGCCGGTGCGGCGGGAGCACGCGGACCCGGCGGCTCCGGAAGAAACGGCTCGCAGCAGAACGCCGTGCGCTATGTGCCGACCCATCTGCGGGAAGCCCGGCGCACCCTCTCGACCGATACGGACGAGAACCGGTTTCTGCGCTGGATGCTGGAGCGGACGGCGCGCCGAATCGAGACGCTGCGCGGCGAACTGAAGTCGGGCCGATTCGGGCGCGACCCGCTGCCCGAACGCGAACTGGAGCGGATGGGCAGGCGGATCGGCACGATGCTGAATATGGATTTCCTGCGAGAAACCGGGCCGATGCGCCGGATGAACGTCAGTCTGGTTCTGCAGATGGCGCCCGGCTACCGGGAGATGTATAAGGTCCATCTGCTGCTGCTTCAAGGGCTGTCGCTCCGCGAAGGCCTGCTGCGTTTGTCGCTCAAGGATATGGCGCAGCTGTACGAATACTGGTGTTTCCTGAAGCTGCATCGTCTGCTTGCGCAGCGCTGCCGGGTCATCCGGGGAGTGGGTCCGGCCGTCGACCGGAGCGGGCTGTTTCCTTCGCTGATTCGGGGCAGCCGCTCGCGGATCGAATACGAACATCGGGCGAGCGGAGCCCGGCTCTCCCTGCTGTACAATCCGTCGATGCTGGGCCGCAGCCGCCCGACGACGGAGCAGAAGCCGGATCTGCTGCTGACACTGCGCCGCGTAGGCGGCGCGGCGGAGAACGTATTCGTACTCGATGCCAAATACCGGCTTGATCCGGCCGTGCCCGGCGGGAGTTACGATTCCTTGTACGCAGCCCCGGGGCCGCTGGAAGAAGACATCAATGTCATGCACCGTTACCGGGATGCCATCGTCCGGCGCAGCGAGAGCAGCGGCGAATACGAACGGAGCGTAACGTCCGCCTGCGTCCTGTTTCCGTACGCCGACGAAAAGGAATTCGCCGGCCATCATTTTTACCGCAGTCTAGCCAAGGTTGGCGTCGGCGCGCTGCCGTTTCTGCCCGGTTCGACGCAGCTTGCGGAGCGGTGGCTGGATGAACGGCTCGAAGCGGCCGGTTTGCCGGATGAGCGGTAAGAGGCGTTGGGGATGGATCGAAATTATGGAGACGGCCAAAAGTTGTATCGCTCTATTTCAAAAAGCCCACGGGTTTCGCGGTGTTCGCGAAATCCGTGGGCTTTAAGTTGGAGAGAACTTTCGAAAAAACTTATTAGAGGCGTTCGAAGGCGTTCGAAGGCATTGGCGGATGCCGAACCTTACTTCGCCAATGCCGCAATTTCCGCTGCGCTCAGCGCTTTATCGTAAAAGCGCACTTCGTCGAGACTGCCGTTGAAAAAGGCATCCGAAGCGAAGCGGCTTTTGCCCAGCCAGGCTTCGCTGCTCTGCAGATCGTGCGGATTATAGGTCATTTCGGCATTGGTGCCGGCGGCTTGGCCGTCCAGGTACAGCGTGCCGGTATTTCCGGCGAGGCTTACCGCGACATGCACCCATTTGCCGGTCGGCAGCGGGGACGCGCTGACGATGCTCTGGTCTTTGCCTTCGCGGTGAATCGTGAACTGCACGCCTTTGCCCTGGGACGGGGTCAGGAACAGGAAATCCTCCATGCCGCTGCCCGCGTCGAGAATTCGCTGCCAGTCCGAACCGCCGTTCCATTTAACCCAGCCCGCGAAAGTGAAGTCCTGGGCATCCGTGACCGCGCCCGGAAGATCGACGTAGCCGTCTTTGCCGTTCAGCGCCGCGGCTTTGCCGCTTTTGCCGCCTTTGGCATAGGAAGCCCCGTTCTCGAGCGTGCCGTTATAGCCGTTGGGCGATGTATCGCTCAGACGGTTTTTCGAAGCGTCTTCGAAGCCGTACGAAGCGATCAGCGGTCCTTTGGCTTTGGCCGGAATAGTGAGCTTGAACGATTTGGTTTTCTTGGCTTCGCCGTTTGTGATCGTGGCGGTCAGCGTCACCTTGGCATCCCGGTTTCCGGCTGCCGGGCGCGTAACGGCGCCGGTGTTCGAGACGATAGACGGATGGGAGGAGGTCCAGGCGATTCTCGTCCCCTGCGTACCGGAAGTCGGCAGCGTAAGGTCGTAGTAGGTATCGCCGGACGCGGTCAGCGCAAGCGCTTTGTTAACGGCAGATACCGCGTCTTTGGCTTTGGAGACGCCGGTCCTGCTGGCCCAGACGCCGACGCCTTCCGCAGACAGGGCGCTCAGCGTAAGCGTTTGTTCACCGGTGACCGGATGGGTCTCGCGCAAAAAGACGCCTTTGTACGTCCGTCCGCCCGCGGTGAGTGTGACGCCGCGTTCGCCTTCAAGCTTCCAGGTGCCGGATACCGCGCCGCTAAGCGTGCCGTCCGCTTTGAGCGTCACCGCAGCATCGGAGACGATATCGGCGCTGATTTCTTTGGTCTGCGCGATCCAGCGGTAGTCGCCCGGAATCTCCGAGGCTTTGACCGGCGCCGATACGGCTTCGCCCGCATAGCGGTAAGGCGCCACGACCGGCCAGCCGTCCGCGTTCATGACCATCTCGTGGACTCGGATCTCGTGCTGCTCGCCGCGTCCCGGGAAGCGGGAGTGGAAGATCAGGAACTGTCTGCCGGTCTTCTCGTCGTAGTAGGCGGAGTTGTGTCCCGGCGACACGGCGCCTACGCCCAGTCCCGTACCGGGATCGCCGAGCTGGCGTTCGAACAAATAATTGCCGAGGATTTTGACGCCGTAAGGTTCGATAGAATCGTCGTCGAACAGAGGCTTGGACGGATCGGCTTTTACCTGCGCCATATCGTTGCCCTGCGCATCGACGAACGGGCCGTCCGGCGTTTTCGAACGGACCACGCGTACGTTGTAGCCGCCGACCGCGTCAAGCCCGCCGAACGAGAGATACATGTAATAGTAATCGGTCTGCGGATTGTACAGCATATACGGACCTTCGATCCGGCTGTGGTTGCCTCCGATCAGCTTCTTGCCGTACCCTTGGCCGGGCAGCTGTTTGCCGGTCTTCGGATCCATTTCGAGAATGAAGATGCCGCCGGAATACGAACCGTAGACCATCCACAGCTTGCCGTTTTTATCGAAAAAGACGTCCGGATCGACCGCGTTCGGATGTTTCGTCGCATCGTAGATCGTGCCGTCTTCGCTTTTCTGGTCCCACATGCCCGATTTCAAAATAATGCCCGTATCCTTGTAAGGGCCTTCGACTTTGTCCGAGACGGCGATCCCAAGCGCGGAGCGCGGAGAGTCGCCTTTGCAGGCGTTGTAATACATGTAGAATTTGCCGTCCGCAAGCTGAATGACGTCGGCTGCCCACAGCGTATCGGTCTGCGCCCATTCCAAAGCTTCCTTAAGCTCGGTCTTCACATGGGGAATGATCGGATTGGAATCGGTCACGCCCGAAGCGATCAGATCCCAATTCATGAGGTCTTTCGACTTGGCGGCTGCGAGGTGCGAGCCGAATACGTAGAACGTGTCGCCGACTTTGATGACGGACGGATCATGCACGGACGCTTCGCGGAAAGCGGGCGCTTTGGCATTGAATGTCGGGAACACCGCCGATTTTTGCACAGCGGAGACGGAAGAAGCGGACGCTGCGGAAGACGACGGCAGAACATCGGCGGACAAGGGGAGCAGCAGGGCGGCGGTTAAGGCGGTTACGCCGGTTTTGATCCAGATTTTACGGTTCATTGAATTCTCCTTTGAATGTTTTGTTAATTATTTTGTTTATTTAGATAACCATTATTCGAACTAGATTCATCATAAAGGAAACTTTGTTACCGCTTACAGAGAATAATAAACGCAAAAAGCCCCGATGTTCAAGTCTTTATTTTTTTTTTGCTGTATATTTTTTATGAAGGTAATGATTATGTTTATTTAAGTCAAGCTTAAGCAAGCTCGGCTCCTGTATAGAAACCTTCCAGGTTTTGTTCATGTACAAACAGACGGAAAAAGCCCCGACCCCCGGAATTCCGGCTGTCGGAGCTTTCTTGTAAAACTTAGCGATTCCGCCGGGTTAGCCCGGAAGCCGTACGCGGCGGTCAGCCGACGGCGGGGAACGGGTTGTGCTTCAAACACACGAGTGTCACATAGCCGTCTTGTACCGATACAACGGCGCGGGTCGTACGAACCCCGTATAAGATGTACGAACAGCCGTTATCGCGCCGGCCTTCGTACTTGTCGATCCGCCTTGGGGCGCGGAGGAACTCACCCAGCATCTCATCGTCGAAATGAGCGCGTTCCATGTCCCGTTCCGCACGTTCGGTCAGCAGCAGCCGGTTTTGTTCCAGCGCCTCCTTCAAATGTGCCGCAATCACTTCCGAGTCCACTCCACCAGATTTGATCATTAGTAAGCCTCCTTTTGCTTTTCTGCGTTTTCGCTGTTTCGCTGTTGTGCTTTAATGAACGAATGAATCTGCTTAGACTCTATTTTGCACAAAAAGGTTTGTTTCGTAAAGAAGTTTAATAAACCAGTAGTCAAAAATCGACAATATTCTTCCGAATTACCAAGCAGATACGTCTAGGATATTCCTGTCCGGTTCGCAGAAACAAGGATAAAAATCATTAAATAACATTCAAACCAGCGGATCGGGAACGGTCGTTTGCTTGGTTGACGCTGGAGGCTTTTTTGTTTAAGCTGAAAACCGTCGTGCCGGTAAGGGTACGCTTTCGCCCGGAAGATGGGAACATTCTGCAATATTAACAATATTTTCACTTCTTCGGCGGATCGTTGTGCTATTCTCGTGTGCAAGGAGGTGTTCAAGCTGAACGGCATCGTGTTTTTGTCAGCCTCGACTTTTATCATCTTGATGAGCGTTTCATACTTGATCTACAAGAAATATCCTTATCGGCAGGAACTGACTTATATTCCGTCCGGAGCAGCGCTGCTGGCAAGCTTTATGTTGATTTTTATGAGCTTCGATTTGTCCCATTTCGACGGGATGACCTTGAGCGGAATGAGCGTGGCGGTAGGACTGGCAAGCTTGGCCGCATTTATGTGTTCGCCTTTGATCGATTACTTTATGCGCTACAGACAGCATTGACAAGAAGAGCCGGCGGGGATACAGTAGACACGTAACCAGACCCGCGTCTTCGGACGTCAATCGAATAATGCAATCCACTGGGGGAGCCGCGGCGCGGCTGAGACAAGAACAATTCTTGGACCCTTTGAACCTGATCCGGCTCGTACCGGCGTAGGGAAGTGGAGACGGTCCCTTTCCTTGCGAATTTATTGTATTTGGCGTATAAACGGGAGCCGCTCCATTTCGGAGCGGCTTTTTTGCGTTCTTTTCAAAGCCTCCGGAGGCTTATTCGGGCGGGATCATCTATCGGAGGTGCATCATCCATGTCTTTTACCGAACAGCTTCGACGCGGGGCGGACCCGATTTACGAAGCGATCTTCGCTCATCCGTTCGTTCGCGGTATTGCGGACGGCAGTCTGAGCAAGCAGCAGCTGATCCATTATGTCAAACAGGACTTCGAGTATCTCAATGCCTACATGCGGATCTACGGGATCGCGATTTCCCGATGCGAGAAGCGCGAACATATCGAGCTGTTCAACGAACAGATTTCTTTTATCCTCAACAGCGAGATCCATCCCCACCAAAATTTCTGCGATCGTGCCGGAGTGACTTACGAAGAACTGCAGGGATATCCGCTCGCTCCGTCGGCGCATCATTACACCCGGCATATGCTGAATGCGGCCTATGAAGGCACGTTGGAAGATATTCTGGCCGCGCTGCTGCCCTGTCCCTGGACGTATACGGAGATTGGACGGCGTCTGCTGGACGAAGTGAATCCGTCGCCGGACCATCCGTTCTACGACTGGATGCATTTCTACGGGGGCGAGGAAGCGGGCGTGACGGAGAAGATGCGGACCCTGCTCGACGAATGGGCGGAGCCGCTGAGCGAAGCGCGCAAGCGTAAACTGAAAGAACAATTCGACGCGAGCTGCCGGTTGGAATATATGTTCTGGGAGATGGCTTACCGGTTGGAAGAATGGCCCGTTTAGCGTCGGCGGTCTGAATCTGAAGCCAATGAACGAAGCAAACAAGGAGGGTGAATCCCGTGGAGAAAGAAATAGGCGGATTATTGGATAAACTGCGCCGGGAGCGGCCGCTGGTCCATAACATCACGAATATGGTAGTCACGAACTTTACGGCCAACGGTCTGCTGGCGTTGGGAGCGTCCCCGGTCATGGCGTATGCGCGCGAAGAGGTCGCGGATATGGCCAAAGTGTCGGGGGCGCTGGTACTCAATATCGGGACGCTGACGGCCGAAGTGGTCGAGTCGTGTATTCTTGCGGGGCAGGCCGCCAACGAAGTCGGCGTACCGGTGGTGCTCGATCCGGTGGGAGCGGGCGCCACGCCGTACCGGACCGATTCCGCGCTGCGGATTCTGCGCGAAGTCCGGGTGGCTGTCGTGCGGGGCAATGCGGCTGAAATTGCCCATCTGATCGGAGAAGTGCGGCAGATCAAAGGGGTGGATGCCGGGGAAGGCACGGAAGCGGCCGCGGTCGAACTGGCGGTGCGGGCAGCCGCGAAGCTGGGGACGATCGTGGTCGTTACGGGGCGCGAGGATGTGATTACGGATGGAACATCCGGCTATATCATCTCGGGCGGCGACGAGCTGCTCGCGAGCGTCACCGGTGCAGGCTGTCTGCTGACGTCGGTCATCGGAGCATTTGCGGCCGTAGAGCGGGATTGTCTGCGGGCCGGAGCGGCTGCGCTTGCGCTGTACGGCTCGGCTGCACAAACGGCGGCCGCAGCCGCCGGCGGACGCGGACCGGGCAGCTTCCAGATTGCGTTTCTCGATGCGCTGGCCGGATTGAACAGCCTGTCCGCGTCTTCCGGTGCCGTGAAGAAGCTGCATATTTCGCCGGTGATCGGCGGAGGCGCAAGATGACCGCTCCCCGGGCGCTGACGATCGCGGGATCCGACAGCGGGGGCGGAGCGGGCATACAGGCCGATCTCAAAACGTTTCAGGAGCTTGGCGTGTTCGGCATGTCGGCGATCACGGCGATCACCGTGCAGAATACGCTTGGCGTTCACGGCGTCTATCCGATGACGCCGGAAGCCGTAGCCGAGCAGATCGACGCGGTCGGTTCGGATCTCGGCGTCGATGCGCTGAAGACCGGCATGCTGCTGAATGCGGAGATTATCCGCTCGGCGGCAGGGCGAATCTCGGCATTCGGCTGGAAGCGGGTCGTCGTGGACCCCGTGATGATTGCAAAAGGCGGGGCGGAACTGCTGCGCAGCGATGCGGTCCAAGCGATCCAAGACCATCTGCTGCCTCTGGCCCTGATCGTGACGCCGAATATTCCGGAAGCGGAAACGCTGTCGGGTATCCGGATTCGGACGATGGACGACCGGCGCGAAGCGGCGCGGCGAATCGCCGGCTGCGGCGCGGGGATTGTGGTGATCAAAGGCGGACATGCCGAAGGCCAGGAGGAGGACAGCGGGATTGTGGTTGATCTGGTCTATGACGGACGGGATTTCGAGTCCTTGAGCGGGAGACGGATTCCGACCCGGCATACGCACGGTACCGGCTGCACATTCTCGGCCGCTATCGCGGCGCGCCTGGCCGCCGGAGCGGAGCCGAGAGAAGCGGTGCGCACGGCGCGCGAATTTATCCAGGCCGCGATCGAAGACGCGCCGGCCCTGGGCCTGGGCGGCGGACACGGCCCTACCGATCATGGAGCGTACCGGAGAAGGCGGGAAGCGCAGGTGAAGCGGTAGACGCCAAAAGAGGCGGACGATTTTGTCCGCCTCTTTTGGCATGCCGAAAATACCCGCGGCGGGATAGGCAGCCCAAGTGCCATCCGGGGGCGGGTGTGAATAAGGTATTCGGGTAGGAAAGGCCCGGAGTCGAAGCGTCCAGGATTATGTAGGCGAAGGAGAAGCTGCGATGTAGGCAGTCGGGTGAATCATCCGGGCGGCGTGCGGCGGAAGGTCAGTCGAGAAACGTCAGAATCGAAGAATGCGACGGAGTGCTGTTAACGGCCAGCGACGCGGCATCGTGGCTCCACGACCAGACGTTCAGCAGCAGCAGAGCGGCGGCAAGCGCGATCAGCCACTTGTTTTTGTTGCGGTTCGGCATGGGTTCCTCCTTTTCCTGAAGATGACGGCATAAAATTAGTTCAATTTTTTTCTATTCTAAAGGAGGTTCGCGGCTAAAGCTATGATTTCCTTCTCTTTTCTGCCGGAACGCACTAAAGTTTTAGGAGGCACCTCCGCCGCAGCCCCCTCTAAACTCACACATAATACCGCGCATTCTCTTTGGTCACCAGTTCCAGCTTGATTCTTTTCTCATCGGGACCGGGCTGTTTTCTCGAGGAAAGATACTCGAACAGCGACTTGACGATGAGGTAGCCCTGGCTGAACGGGTCCTGGCAGATCGTGGCCGTGATCGCGTCGCGCTTCAGGCCTTCGTGAATGTCTTCGTTCATATCGTGGCCGATCAGGGCGAGGCGTCCGGCCAATCCTGCCGCTTCGAGGTGGGAAGCGATCAGATGGAGTTTGGCGCTCGCCACATAGAGGCCGTCCAGCCCTTCGAAATATTCGGCAAAGGTCTCGAACGGCGTGTCTTCTTCCGGACCGAGCTTCAACGGGGCACGCAGTTCGACATCCGGATAGCTGCCGATGACTTCGCGAAATCCCGTTACTTTCTGCTGCATTTGCAGGTTGGTATACGACATGATCAGGCCGACGCGGCCTTTGCGGCCTACGAATCGGCACAGGGTGTCCGCGGCCAGACGGCCGGCTACGCGATAATCGCATCCGATATAGAACAGACGGGAGCTGAGCGGGGAATCGCTGTTGAACGTGCTTACCGTCAGATTGCGGCTGACCGCATAGTCGATCACGTCGGTCATTTCCTGCGGATCGTTCGGAGAAATCGCGATCGCGTCATACTCTCCCGAATCGACCAGTTCCAGCATTTTTTGTTTCTGGTCGGTGAGATCGTAATCTTTGGAGCGGACGGAGCGGACCGTAAGACCCAAGTCGCGGTACTGCAAGATAGCGGCATCGATGCCTTTCTCCACCTGGCTCCAGAATTCCCGGGGCAGCTCGGGGAAAGCGATAGCCAGCGAAATCCGGCGCCTTGTCGGTATGGAATCGTCCGGGAGAACGGATTCCCGGGAAGTGGATTGAGCGTTCTTTTTTTGAGGAAGATTCATGGGATCGTTTCCTTTCTCAAGATGAATCAAGCAGCGTGTCTCTAGGAATGGTAGCGCTTACCGGGTTTTGATGAAAATGATAGACCATCCTGAAAAAGGTGTCAATTCCCCAAACGGTTTGGACGCTGCTGCGGTCGGAGGCTACAATAGAAACAGAGCTTTGATCGAATGCGAATTCAAGCCGAAGCGGAAGGGGCGGATCGGGTGGAAAAAGGGCGCAAGCTGTTTGTTACGGATATCCACGGCGAGTACCGCGGACTGATCGAGCTGCTGCGGGAAATGGACTATGACGCTTTTAGCGACCGGCTGACGGTAGGCGGCGATCTGATCGACCGCGGGCCGGACAGCGCGCTGGTCGTCCGTTATTTGCGCACGCTGCATCGGATGCATCCGGAGCGGGTGACGGTGCTGACCGGCAACCACGAAGAGATGCTCAAATGGTACCGCGCCGACAAAACCGACATGTGGCTGATCCACGGCGGAGCGGAAGCGCTGGCGAGCTTCGAACGCACCTTCGAGGACGAAGCGGAGAGTCGGGAGAATCTGAACTGGCTGCTGACGCTGCCCATGGTGGCTGAAGACGAGGAATATGTATATACGCATGCCGGATTTGCGCCGGATCGGCCGCTGCACGAACAGAGCCGGGATATTCTCTGGATGTCGGAAAAAGAATTCTATGCGTACCCGTGCGATACGATTCTGCGGGCCACAGGCGGTCGTCCGGTTGTGCACGGACATACGCCCTGCGAGTTTATCTGTTTCGACGGAGCGCGGCTGAACTGCGATCTCGGCTCGCAGACCTATGCGATCCGGGAATCGCGCGCCCTGGCGCTGGTGGATCTGACCGGAGGCGACTATGCGCTGTACAACTGTGCAAGCGCAGAAGTGACGCGCCGCACATGGAGAAAAGGCTGACGGAAGATTCCGTCAGCCTTTTCTTTGCGTGCTTTTAGGCGGAAGCCGCTTTTTTGCGGCGTTTGCGGCGCAGCAGAAGCGTGATGACCGCCGCGATTACGATCAGCAGTACGGCGGAAGCCGCATAGACGATCCGGCGGATATTCGGAACCGTGAAGCTGAGTTCGATCCGATTCTCGCGGGTTACGTCCAGATTCCAAGTCAGCGTACGGCCGTTGCCTGAAATCTCGTCCGCGTTGTTGGCACCTGGCTTGAGCGGCAGCGTCAGCTTGAAGTCGAAATCGAATTCATTATCGACGAGTCTGCTCAGCAGGCTGGAACCGATCCGGCCGGCCAGCGACGAGCTTTCGCGGGGAATCAATTCAGGCGGATCGGCGACGACCACAAGATTGTGGGTGGTTGTAAACCATCCGGTTTCCTTGTTGTTTTGTACGGTGATGCCTTCCGGCATCTCGGGCAGGGTTCCGCCGTCGAGCTCGACTTTGTGCGAAGCGCTCAGACCCGCCTGTCCGTCTTGATGGATGGCTTCGGCTTCGAGTCCCTGCTTGCGCAGGCTCTCCGCAATCTGATCGGGCAGATCGCTCTGCCCGATTGTATCGAGCGCCGATTCGTCGATGGTTGCGTCCATCCGGATATCGGCGGTGCCGTCGCAGTTGATGGTTACATCGACTACGCCCTGGGCGCAGGCGGCAAGCGGCAGGCACAGCGCGATCGGCAGAATCAACGCCGCCAAGCGGCGCATCGGGCGGCGCGGCGCATCGGGGGATGAATGTATCGGCATATCTTCTTCCTTTCCGGGGCGGTAATGCCCCGTTTCGCTCAAGGCGTTGTCTCGCGCTCCAGCCATTCGAGATAAGCGAAAGCTTCCTCTGCGGACGAACCGCACATCTCGGGCGAAGGCGGAAGTCCGCCGCATACGTCCGGACGTTCGGGGCGGCCGAACAGTCGGCAGCGTCTGCGTTCGTCCAGCTGCACGCACGGTACGCCGGCCGGCTTGCCGCCGGGCATGCCCGGAATCGGCGAGGTGATCGAGACGGCCGTGCAGCAGGCGCCGCAGTCCGGACGGCATTCGAACTCGGCTGTCATCTTATTGGATCTTCTCCGGTTCCGGATATTCTTTGCCCAGCGTATCGACCGTTACGGTCTTCATCGTGGCGCCTTCGGCCGAAGTCGGTTTGTCTTTTCCGTCGACCGGCAGTGCGGCGATCGCTTGCACGACGTCCATGCCTTCGATCACTTTGCCGAACGCCGCATATTGTTCATCGAGACTTGGCTGGTCGGCCAGCATGATGAAGAACTGCGAACCTGCGGAGTCCGGTTCTTCCGTCCGCGCCATCGACAGCACGCCTTCGGTGTGCAGCAGCGTATTGTCGAAGCCGTTCGACGTAAACTCGCCTTTGATCGCATAACCGGGACCGCCTCCGCCCGTACCTTCGGGGTCGCCGCCCTGAATAACGAAGCCGGGCACGATCCGGTGGAAAGCGACTCCGTCATAGAAGCCCGATTTGACCAGCGAAATAAAGTTGTTGACCGTATTCGGCGCGATCTCCGGATACAACTCGAGCTTGATGATGCCTCCGTTGTCCATTTCGATCGTGACGACCGGTTTGCCCTCGCTGCCCGGAGCCGGTTCCGTCGAAGCGGGTGTACCGGCTTCCTTGCCCGGAGTTTCGGTCCCGGCCGGAGCGGATGCCTGAGGTGCCTTGGTGCCGCACGCGGCGAGTACGAGCAGTGTCAGCATCAGGAGCGCGGTCAGCGTGAACCGGAGCCCGACTCTCTTGTTTCTGTACATGGATGTTGCCCCCTTGAAAGAATAATAGCGGCGATCTTGTACCGCCTTGCGTATTGCTGCATTTGATTATAGCACAGCCGTGTACGAACTCCATTGCGCCGCAGGTGAAATCTCTTTAAGATGAAGGAGAGAGGGGGCTAACAGGTATGGAGTATCAAATTTTGTATCAAGGCGCTTTCCCGCTGCTGCAAGTTCAGCTCGAAAGCGGAGAGAGTATCAAAGCCGAAGCGGGAGCCATGGTATCGATGTCGCCGAATATCGAACTGCGGGGCACGACCGACGGCGGTCTTATGCGCGGTCTGGGCCGGATGCTCAGCGGGGAGTCGTTCTTCTTCCAGGAGCTGCTGTCGGTCGGCCGTTACGGCGAAGCGACATTGGCACCTTCCAGTCCGGGCGGCATCGAAGCCGTAGAGCTGGACGGATCGTACAAGCTGCTTGTGCAAAAAGACGGATTTCTGGCCGGCACGGCCGGGATCGAAGTCAATACGAAAATGCAGAATCTCGGCAAAGGGTTGATGTCCGGCGAAGGGTTCTTCATCGTGGAGATCAGCGGACGCGGGACGGTCTTCCTGTCTTCGTACGGAGGCATCCACGCGATCAATCTGCAGGCGGGCCAGGAAGTCGTCGTCGACAACGGACACCTTGTGGCTTGGCCGGATTATATGCAGTATGACATCGAGAAAGCGTCCAAAGGCTGGGTATCGAGCTTTACGAGCGGCGAAGGACTGGTCTGCCGGTTCCGCGGCGAAGGCGTCGTCCTGATCCAGACCCGCAGTCCCAAATCGTTCGGCGCATGGATCAGACCGTACATACCGGGAGGGCGGGGCTGAGACCTGGCCTTAGGGGAAAGAGTTTGACCCGCGAAGTCCGCCGCAAGGCGGGCTTTTTGGCTTGGGCGGATCCGCCTAGCAAGCCTTCCTGTTTCTTTCTTTTTTGTAAGCGGTTGAATTGTCATTTTTCCGTAGCCGAAACGTAACTTCTGCAGACGGTGCCGATGATAAAATGAGAGCGAAAAACGCGGTTTGAAGCTTGGCGGAAGGTCCGACGGCAAAAAGAAGAAATCCAGCATGTACCCAAGAGAGGGGATAAGAACATGAAGACAGGCAAATGGGAGTTTGCTTCTCCGCGCGCAGCGACGGCAGCCGTATTGGCGGCGGCCCTGCTGTGTGCGCCTGCGGGCGGAATCGTATCGGCGGCGGAGACGGGAGGAGCGGAAAGCTTCTCGAGCGCAACGCTGACCAAAGCGATTCCGGAAGGCGCCAAAGTGTCGTCCGCAGCCGCGGCGGCTGCGGTGCAGAAACTGTTTCCGGAACTCACGCCGGCCCGCCTCGCAGCGGCCGATTACAGCGCGTATTATGCGAGTGAAGCGGATGCGAACAAGACCTGGAGACTTACATACGAGTTTACGGGCCAAGAAAATGCCTCCGCTTCGGTATCGGTCGACGCGGTCAGCGGAGTGCTGGTCGATGCCTATCTGCCGGCTTCGGGAGCAGGCGATGCGAAGTTGAAGCGCGAAGAAGCCTCCGAGCGTGCATTGGCTTTTGTGCTCAAAGCGATGCCCGGCAAGTCGGCCTCGGATTTTGCCGTCGAAGCGGGCGTGCCGGCTTATGAAGGCAGCGGTTCGGTCACGCCGCTGTTCGGCAGTTCGAATCACACGTTCTCGTTCCGGCTCAAGGTAAACGGCGTTCCTTCCCAGAGCGAGACCGTCTTCGTAGCCTTGTCGGGCGGCGGGGAAATCGTCAACTATACGCGCAGCATCAACCGCCTGCCTTATCCGTCCGCGGTTCCGACTCTCTCGGCTGCCGAAGCGCGCCGCGCCTATGAAGCGGACTTCGGCTTGAAACTGGCTTACATTCCCGAGAACGGATGGGGCGGTATCGGTTCGCGCTATTATCTCGGTTATATGCCGTACGACGAATCGGCAGCTCCGATTGATGCCGCGTCCGGCAAGCAGCTGGATACGGCGACCGGTCTGCCTTACGCCAATACGGTAGCCCGGGAAGGCGAAGCGATCAAGTCTTCCAATCTGTCGGCTGCGGCCATGAATCCGCTCAAGACGGAAGAAGCCGCACAGAACCGTCTGACCCGGCTCGGCTTGATTCCGGACGGCTACAAACTGAGCGGTCAGCAGACCTATACGCAGGATTATCCGCAGAAAGACACAAAGGTATGGGTATTGGATCTGAACCGGACAGTTCAGGGCGAGACGGGCAATGTAAACGCCCAATTGAACGCCGATACGGGGCAGCTGTACAATTACTACCGCTATGAACCGAATACGTCCGGCGGAAATGTGCAGCCGACGGCGGCGGACAAGTCCCATGCGGTCGATTGGGCGGCCAAACTGCTGCCGAATGCGGCGCAGTGGCGGCTGGTGTCGGTGCCAAGCAGCAGCAGCTGGACGCTGGCTTACGGGTTCCAGCGTTATGAAGCGGGGCTTCCCGTTGTTGGAGATACGGCGATCGTTACGGTCGACAAAAAAGGCGGCCTCAGCGAGTTTTATGTCAGCGAGCCTTCGGCTTCGAAAGTGGGAGCATTCCCGCCGGCCGCTTCGGCCAAGCTGACTGCCGCCGAGGCAACGGCCAAGTTCCTGGAAGCGACCGAACTCCGCCTGGCGTACAGCCGTTTCGATCGGCCTTCCGACAATGCCGGCCAGCAGCCGGACGCCAAGATGATCCTGACCTATCTGCCGGTATCGGCATCGGGTGCAGATTTCGGCATCTCGACGATCCTCGATGCGGCAGACGGAACATGGAAATCGCTGTACGGCGCCAATGCTGCGCAGCCGGATTCTCCCGAAGCTTCCGATTTTGCGGGTCACGCCAACCAGGCGGCTCTGGAGAAGATGGTCGAGCACGGCGTTCTGGTTCCCGACGCAGAAGGACGCGTGAATCCGGATACCCCTCTGACCCGCGGCGAGTGGGCCGATATGCTGGCGCGAGCTGCGCAGCCGGATTATCCGATGTATAACGGAGATTACGGAGGCGACCTGTTCCGGGATACGAATGAAGACAGTCCGTACCGGGCCGCGATCGGTTTCTTGATCAGTCAGGGTTGGCTGACGCCCGACCGGACATCCGACTTCAAACCCGAAGCCGGACTGACCCGCGACGAACTGGCCCATCTGCTGATGGGCGTATTGAATTACGATAAACTGGCTTCCTTCTATAACTCGACTGTGGAGCTGCCGGGAATCGCGGATGCTGCGGCTATCGAACACAAGGGGGATGCGGCAATCGCCATCAAACTGGGTCTGCTGCCTGCCGTAAACGGAAGCTTCCTGCCGGACCGGCCGGTTACCAAAGCGGATGCGGCGGTCGTGCTGCTCAAGCTCACCGAACTTCAGGGCAAAACGGATACGTTCATGAACTGGAATTCCTGGTAAACGCCGATTTTCGGACAGCCAAATGATTGGAAATAAGAATGGGAAAGCCCTGCGCCTTTGGTGCGGGGCTTTTTTGCGGTCCGCAGGATCGCGCAAACGAAGAAATAAACCCGGCTGCTGTACCTTCCAACAGACCCACACAGCCTTTTGTCGAAAAATTAAGTCTTTGGACTTATAAGCAAGTGGGGTGAAGCAACCAAAAGATGCAGAGAAAGCGAAAGGCTTTTGCATATTAAAGGGATGAATGAGACTTTTGCTTGCTTTACATGTCAGGTAAGAAGAAAAGGGAAAAGAATCGGCAAAGTGTATTCGACAAAATCCGCTTAGGGTAAGTGTTGAAACACCTTTTTCGAAAAATTTACAGGTGGTCAACTCTTTGTGCCGATGCTAACATAGGTGGCAAGCTTTTTGACACCATGCGAAGGGAGGACGGTTTCTGGAGTCGATTTTCGTTGATCTGTAAACATAGCTGACAGCAAGTGTGCTGCGGTGTAAGCTTGGACGTTCACATTTTAACAATTAGAGAGGGGAAGTTGCATTGAAAAAAGAACAGCATTTGTTCCGTAAATGGTCGGGCGTGTCACTGAGCCTGGCTCTGGTCTTGGGAACGGCGCTTCCGACCGCGGCATCCGCACAGTCGCAGAAATCGCCGAACGAACTGGTTCCGTACAACCTGTCCAAAGATTCGATTGGCGGAGCGGCCCAGGATACGATGAGCGCGTTTGCCGTTCAGACCCGCGATCCCGCTTCCATTATCTCGCCGAAACTGGATACCCGATCCCTACATAAAGTGCGCGCTATCGTGCAGCTCAGCCGCGAGCCGGTTGCCGCTGCCGAATCGACAGCCGGCCAGGCGGGGCTTCGAAGTTTCTCGGCCGCTTCGGCGGAGCAGCTGGTCGACAGCGAACAGACCGATTTTATTGCCCGGGCTGCGGCTCTTGGCATCGATCTGCAGGTCAACTACCAGTACAATACCGTGCTGAACGGTCTTGAAGTAACGGTATCGTCGAAAGACCTGACCGCGCTGGCTTCGATTCCGAATGTCGTCTCGATCGACGAAAACCAGACGTATCTCGAAATTCCGGTCGATGAAAAAGAAGCGTCCGCCGGCGACAACTTCGAGATCCAGCCGCTGAAGCAGATGGGCGTGGATGAAGCCTGGAGCGAAGGATTTACCGGAAAAGGCTTGAAAGTCGGCGTCATCGATACCGGCGTCGACTATCTGCACCCGGATCTCAAAGACGCTTACAAAGGCGGCTACGATTCGTTCGAGCAGGACAACGATCCTTACGAAGAACCGCCGATCGTCATCGACGGAACGACTTATGAAGGGACCAGCCACGGTACGCACGTCTCCGGCACCATCGTGGGACGCGGCACGAATCCGACATCGGAACTGGTTCAAAAAGGCGTGGCCTACGATGCCGATCTGTATGTGTACAAGGTACTCGGCCGCAACCTCGAGACCGGCCGCGCTTCGGGTTCTTCCGCGCAGGTCATCGACGGCATCGAACATGCGGTCAAAGACGGCATGGACGTCATCAATCTGTCGCTGGGATCGGACTCGAACAAAGATCCCAATTCGCCGGATGCGGTAGCGATCAATAATGCGGTATTGTCCGGCGTTACGGCTGTTATTGCAAGCGGCAATGCGGCGGACGAAGGTCCTTACTATTATTCGATGGGCTCTCCGGCATCGTCGCAGCTGGCCATCTCGGTCGGCGCCGTAACAAGCGAAAGCAATCATTATGCGGCTACGTTCTCGGCGGCTGTCGAAACGGCTCCGGCCGCTCCTGCGGCAGCGGAAGCGGCGCCGAAAGCGGCGGAAGAAACCACGGCCGAAGCACCGGCGCCAAGCGAAGAGCCGGCTGCGCAAGCGGCGGAAGGCGAAGCGGCAGCGGCTCCGGCAGCGGAAGAAACCGCGGCAGCACCGGCCGCAAGCGACGCGGCCGATACGGTGACGCAGGCCGTCTATGGCGAATACGGTCCCTATCAGACGGATGTTCTGGCCTGGAAAACCGGCCAGGAAGATTTCGCTTCGCTGCTCGGCACGGAGCCAAACGAAGCCGTATATGCGAATCTCGGTACGGATGCGGATTACGACAAGCTGGCTGCGGACGGAGTCGAAGTAGCGGGTAAGGTCGTCGTGGTCTCCCGCGGCAATCTGACCTTCGATGCCAAAGTTCGCGGCGCTGCGGCGCACGGAGCCAAAGCCGTCGTTATCTTCAACGGCAACACGGTTCCAGGCAATCCGAATCTGGCCGACTTGTCCGAGTCGCTTCCGGGCCGTGATGCGCCGGTCGGTTCGGTAGCCTTCCTGGGCGACAGCTTCGATTACGTCCCTTACTTCGACATGAGCGGCGTCGAAGGACGCAAGCTTGCGAGACAGCTGGTCGAATCGGGATCGCCGGAATTTGAAATTTCGTTCGGCGACGAATATCCGAAGACGGTTGTGGAAGGCGACAAGATGGCGTCGTTCAGTTCGCGCGGCCCGAATGGGGACGAGAACCTGAGCATCAAACCGGACGTGGTGGCGCCGGGCGTCAATCTGCTGTCGACTTACCCGGAATACGGCAAGTTCGATGACGGAATCAGCTATGATGAAGCGTATGCGCGTTCCAGCGGTACCAGCATGGCGGCTCCGCATATCGCCGGTCTGGCTGTGCTGCTGAAACAGAAATATCCGGATTGGACGCCGTTTGATGTACGGGCGGCACTGGCCAATACGGCCGATACGATTGCGGACGATGCGGGCACTCCTTACGATGTCTATTCGCAGGGTGCGGGCCGCGCTTATGTAGCGGATGCGCTCGATACGCCTGCCCTGCTGCAGGCGGTTGAAGAAATCCGCGTGCTGAATACCGATCTGGTCGAAGTGCCGGTGACCAACTACGCTTCTTCCACCTCGTTCGGTGTTCTGAGCGCGGACAGCGGCGAAGTAAGCCGTGACCTGCAGTTGAAGAGCGTAACGGGCGCGCCGGTCTCCTATACGGCGAGCGTAGTGTGGCATGACAACGTGACTTCCGATCCGACCAACCCGATCGCTACGCCGGATACAAGCAAGATTTCGGCGAAATTGACGGGACTGTCCGGCGGATCGGTCAGCGCTTCGGCGGGCACTCCGGCCGAATTCGGTCTGGCGATCGATCCTTCGTCCGATGCGGCCAAAGGCGTGTATGAAGGCGAAGTGCTGCTGAAATCTTCGGCAGGACCGGATCTGCATCTGCCGTTCGCCGTCCATATCGGCGATGAGAAGCCGGCAACGGGCTTCGGACTTCAGGATATCGAGCTGTCGGAACGTATCATTACTCCTGACGGAGACGGAAACCGCGATGCGACCGATGTCTCCTTCACCCTCTCGGCCGATGATGTGAACTATATCCAGATCGCCGTTTACGGCATCGACGATGAGTATATCGGACTGGTGGGACAAATTGTCGACGAAGACGAGAACGGCAGCCTGAAGATGCTGGAACCGGGCCGCTACGTCTTTGAAGATATCGACGATTATTATCTGGACGAGAAAACGATGAAGATCGGCAAGCTTGAGCCGGGAACCTACCAGCTCGAACTGCTGGCTGCGCAGCTGGATTCTTCCGGCGCCGTCGTTGACGAAATCCAGTACCTGGCTTATTCCAGCTACCGTATTGCCGATCGCAAAGAACTGCTGGTCGACGAAGCGATTGCAGCTTTTGACAAAGCGGCTGCAGTCGTCAACACGACCCGGATCGGACCGAATGTACTGGAGCTGAAATCGACGAATGAAGTGAAGTTCCAGGTGACCGGAAGCGATCATCCGAACCTCATCAACAGCAAAGGCGCTCTCCGCGCCCTGCCGTCGACACCAACGGTCGTCAATCTGGAAGTGACCGCTTCCTACAAGAAGAATTCCAAGATCAATGAAACGTTTATCGTACCGGTGACTCTGCTGCCGAAGCAGTAAGCGTGTATGTTTGACTCCGGCGCCTTTACGGGATTTCCCGTAAAGGCGTTTTTTTTGTGGATAGTTGTGGATCATAGAGGAAACCCGATAAAACCGGCTTCCGCTGGGCGGAGGCCGGTCAGGTTTGAACAGACATGGGGCAGGGCAGGCCGTGGAACTCTTTTAGCTGCGGGAAGAATGGGTACGAATGACAACCTTGCCCCGGGTGCGGCCGGATTCGGCCAGTTCGTAGGCGGCGCTTGTTTCTTCAAGCGGAAACACGGCTTCGATCAGCGGCTGCATCAGCCCTTCGTCGCACCACTGCCGCAGAAGGCTCAGGTCCGCGTCGTTGGAGTTTGCGATAATGAAGCGTGCTTTGCGCCCTGTCGAACCGGAGAGGACACGTCCGACCATCGAGGAAGGACCGGGTACCGTCGTCACGTAGGTTCCTTGTTCGTTCAATAAGACGCGGCAGTCCCGGAATCCGTATTTGCCCGCGGCGTCGAAGATGACGTCGAACGTTTTTCCGCTTTTGTGAAAATCGTCCCGGTCGTAAGCGATCACGTCTTCGCAGCCCAGCGCTCTTGCCGCGGCTTCGCCGGAAGACCGGCAGACGCCCGTGACATGGGCACCGAGGATTGCGGCCATCTGAACCGCATAATGGCCGACGCCGCCGGTTGCGCCGATCACCAGCACCCGCATGCCCGACGTCAGCTTGCCGATCGGCACAAGCGCCTGATAAGCCGTCGAGGCGGCCAGCGGAACGGCTGCCGCGTCGTCGAAATTCAGCGAAAGGGGTTTGCGGGAAGCGACGGAAGCTTTGCAGCAGAGCGCTTCCGCCAGTCCGCCGCCCTGCGAAGCACCGTTGGTAAAGCCGTATACTTCATCGCCGGGAACGAATTCGTCGACGCCGGCGCCGCATTCTTCCACAATACCCGCGAAATCGGAATTCAGAATCTTGGGGAAACGAAATCCGGACAGGAAAAACAAATAGCCTTTGCGTACTTTGAAGTCGATCGGATTGATGGACGTGGCCCGTACGCGTACTTTGATCTCTCCGGCACGCGGCTGGGGTTCTTTGACCTCTTCGATCCGGAAGACGTCCGGTCCTCCGTATTTTCGTATCACTGCCGCTTTCATTTGAATCGCCTGCTTTCTTTTCGCTTGGGTCACTTGTGCTATTACCCTATTCGACACCCAAAAGAAGCCCCGTCCGCGATAGAACCCAAATCCTGCAGTTCTTTCGCGGCCGAGGCCTCCGAATGTTCCTTATGAAACTGTATGTGGACTTACAGGACGCTCGGTACCGGCGTTTCCAGCGTATCGAACAGGAAGTCTTCGTCGCGCAGCGGTTCCACGTGAACCGTGCGTACGTAGCCGTTGCCTTTTTTGGAGAAGAAATCGTGCTGTTTGGTCTGCGTCTTGAGGCCGTTCATGACGATCGGGTTGATACTTTCCTCGTCTTCTTCGAACTGCGGCTCCAGGCCCAGGTTCATCATCGCTTTGTTGGCGTTGTAGCGTACGAACTTGTCGACTTCGTCTTTGAGGCCGATCTTCGTGTACAGCTGCTCCGTATACAGCTCTTCGTTAACCTGGAGCGTGTGCAGCAGCTCGTACAGTTCCTTCGTCGCCGCTTCGGCTTCCGATGCCGGGAGATCGCGCAGCACTTCCTGGGCCAGCACGCCGACGTAAAGGCCGTGAATGCTCTCGTCGCGCAGAATCAGGTCGATCACTTCGCCGCTGCTCGTCATTTTGCCTTGTCCGGCCAGATAGAGAGGGTAGAAGAAGCCGCTGTAGAACAGGTAGCTTTCCAGCATAACCGAAGCGCCCATCGCCAGATAAAGATCTTTTGGCGTCTGGATGTTCTGATAATACTTGGAGATGATTTCGGCTTTCTTTTGCAGCAGCGGATTTTCTTCGACCCAGCGGAACACCTTGTCGATCTCTTCGGTGGAGGCAAGCGTCGTGAAGATGCTGCTGTAGGATTTGGCGTGGATCTGCTCCATCATGCCCATGAACGCGAGTACCGCTTTGCGCTGGAGGTCTTCGACATGCTCCATGATCTGCGGCATGCCGACTCCGCCCTGCACGGTATCGAGCAGCGTGAGGCCGCCGAGGACCTGCATGTACGCTTCCTGCTCGTCTTCGGTGAGCGTGATCCAGGACATTTTGTCGTCGGACAGCGGGATCTCGTCGTCGGTCCAGAACTGCATAATATTTTGATTCCAGAACATCAGGGTGAAGTCGTCTGCGGGACGGTTCCAGTTGACGGCTTTGATCATGTCTAGTCATCCCTTTCGGTGTGGGTTATATAAATTAAGTTAATTGTGGGCAATGTTGGATATTCATGAGCACAGATGAACCGGATTGCGGGCAATCCGGGACGGCTGCACAGAATTCTTATTATCGGCGTAAACCAAGCAAAAGTAAAGCGGGGCGTTTTGCTCGAGACCGGAATGTCCGGATCGTGGAAAAGGCGCCCCGCAGTGTCACATTATCGTTCAAGCTTTTTAAAAACAGGTGAGTGTATTCGTTCCTGCCCTATTCGTGGTCAAGTACGACTTAGATGGCGCAGCTGATACATTCTTCCACGCTGAGGTGGTTCGTCCGCGTGTAGTACAGGGCTTTGAGTCCTTTGCGAGCGGCATACAGGTAATAACGGGCCAGGTCGCGCGTCGTTACGTTGCTGTTGACGTGCAGGATGGCCGAGATGCCCTGATCGATATGCTCCTGGATCTCGGAGATCAGATCGATGACCTTGAACTGGTTCATCTGGTAAGCCGATTTGTAGTAGAAGAAGTTTTCCTGAGCCAGGAAAGGCATCGGGAAATACGTCGTCGAGTTGGCATACGTGCGCGTCTCGATCGCATCGACGATCGGCATAACGCTCGACGTGGAGTTCTGGATGTACGAGATACTTTGCGTCGGCGCGATCGCCAGACGGTAAGCGTGGTACAGGCCGTTGGCTTGAACGAGCGTACGCAGATGGTTCCAATCCGCCGTCGTCGGGATGTGCATGCCTTCGAACAGCGACTTGATCCGGTCGGTACGCGGGCTGTAGTCGGTCTGTACGTACTTGTCGAAGTATGTACCTTTGGCATACTCGGATTTCTCGAAACCTGCGAACGTGACATTGCGATCGCGGGCGATTTCCATACTTTTCTCGATCGAATAGTAGTTCATCATCATGAAGAACGTACGCACGAAGTCGATCGCTTCGTCGCTTTCATACGCGATTTTGTTCTTGGCCAGGTAGCCGTGCAAGTTCATTGCGCCAAGACCGACGGAATGCATCTCGCGGTTCGCTTTGGCTACGCCCGGAGCGTTCTGCACTTCGGTCATGTCGCTGACGGCGGTGAGGCCAATCATCGCTTCGTGCACGGACTCGCGGATTTTGCCGAGGCCCATGACGTTTGCGATATTCAGGGAAGCCAGGTTGCAGCTGATATCGCGGCGGATATCGTTCGCTTGGCCGTAATCGCCGATTGTCGACGTTTCCTGCAGCTGGTAGATTTCCGTGCACAGATTGGACATTTTGACCATGCCCAGATCTTTGAGCGCGTGATTGTTGTTGGCGTTGCTCTTGTTCATGATATAAGGGTAGCCGGATTCGAGCTGGATCATGGCGATCTTCACCAGCATGTCGCGGGCGCTCATCACGGTCTTTTTCTTGATGTTGTCGTTCGCGAGCAGTTCGTCGTACATCTCGTCGATCTCGAGATCGTCCAGATGTTTGCCGTACTCTTTGTAGACGGAGTAAGGACCGAACACCACGAGCGGCTGATTGTCTTCCGCAAGCTTGTAGAAACGGTTCGGGATGATGAGGCCGATCGACAGCGTTTTGAGGCGCGATTTCTCGTCGGCGTTGATTTTTTTGCTGTCCAGGAATTCAAGCACGTCCCAGCCGAAAATGTTGTAGTAAGCGGCGCCGGAACCTTTGCGCTGACCCATTTGGTCGGCGTAGGAGAACGCGTCTTCCATCAATTTCAGGACCGGCATCACACCTTTGGCTGCGCCTTCGACGCCTTTGATCGGCTCGCCGCGCCCGCGCAGTTTCGACAAGTTGACGGCTACGCCGCCGCCGATCTTCGACAGCTGCATGCAGGTCGAGAGCACGTAGTTGATCGAGTTGAGCGCGTCGTCCATTTCGAGCAGGAAGCAGGAGACCAGTTCGCCGCGGCGGCTTTTGCCCGCGTTCAGGAACGTCGGGGTCGCCGGCTGTACGCGCTGCTCCATGATCGCCGTTACGAGCGACTTGGCGTTGTCGACATTGCCGGCACCCAGATGCAGGGACACGATCGCGGCGCGGTCGGCGTAGGTTTCCAGGTAAGTCGACTTGTCGTTGCTTCTCATTGCGTAATCCGTGTAGAACTTGGAAGCGGCCATATACGAAGCGAATTCGAACGGAACGTTATGTGACGTCTCGAACACCGACACGACTTCTTCGCGCGTGTAGTTTTCGTACACGTTCTCGTAGTAGTCGTTTTCGATCATATAATCGACCTGGGAAGCGAAGTCGGGGAAAGTCAGGCTGCGCTGGGCGACTTCCTCCATGAATACGGCTACGGCTTCCTTGTCTTTCTCCAGTCGGAAAAATCCGTCGGCGTTTCTCAGCATCAGTTGGTTGTTCAGTTCAATATGCCGCAAGGCTGTTCAACTCCTCTTTGAAATGTAAAATATCTTTTTTTGTTCCGGACAGTTCGAATTTGCAGAGGACAGGCACACCGTAAGTCTGGGAAATGGTATCCGCGCTCTTGGCGAAGCTGTGTCCCCAGTTGCGGTTGCCGCTGGCGGATACGCCGCGCAGCTGCTGTGCGTTCTGCTGAAGGAAAAGATTGACTTTGTCCGGTACCTGACCGAAGCCCGTCGTATAGGTAACGAGGATGAAAGGCTCGTCCAGCTTCATCGTCTCGTCGATCTGAACTGAAGGAAGTTCCAATTTATCAATAAATCTCCGTACGTTTCCAGTCTTGGAATCGTAAGCGATCACCATGTGCTTTCACGCTCCTCGATTGCCCGCTTAAATCTATATCTAGTTTTAACCGGGTCAGTGTTACTCATTTTATAACCAGATATGGGGTTTGTCAAAGCACAAATTTTAGAAAATAAAACCGTTGAAATTGTCTGCGGACGCGAAAAAGCGAGCAATCGAAGGGAAAAAGGCGGTTTTGCAGCCTAAGAATGCCTATACGGGGATTGACGGGCACGAAAGCAGAGGGAGTTTCTGGAGAATGGCGCAGCGGTGCGGAACGCAAGACAGGCCCCAAAGCAAAAAAGGTGAAGAAGTGCAAAGAGGCGTTCGGAAATTCGGAATTCCTAAGTGAAAAAAAGTTAGATATGCGGGAAAAGGATGAAGAGGCGTCTGCAGATCGAAGCGTTTCTATGGAAGGAAAATCTGTGGATGGCGGGGATATCTCCAAAAAGCAAACTGTGGATAACGGGGATCATGGGGATATCCGCCGGGCCGGCGCC
This sequence comes from Saccharibacillus qingshengii, assembly GCF_013185195.1. Classification (GTDB taxonomy): domain Bacteria; phylum Bacillota; class Bacilli; order Paenibacillales; family Paenibacillaceae; genus Saccharibacillus; species Saccharibacillus qingshengii. The sequence continues at coordinate 3,999 of NZ_JAAZWC010000031.1, read as the reverse complement.
GTACGCAAAAACCCGATGTCCGCTCGAAAGCGAAGCATCGGGTCAAGGAAGAAGAGACGGAAGGTAGGCTTTCCCGGTAAAGCGAAGCGGGAAAGCCTGCTTCGTTCTATTAGCCTTCCGACCCGACCGGCTTGATCATCCGGTCGTACAGATGTCCGCTCAGCTCGATGGGGCCGTCTTCGCGGTAGCCCAGGCGCTCATAGAGCGCCCGGGCTTTAACGTTCGCGCGGTCGACGAGCAGCATCGCCTGCCGCTCGCCCAGCTCCGACGCCCGGCGCTCGAACGCTTCGATCAAGCGGGTCCCGAGTCCGGCCCCGCGGTAAGCCCCGTCCACCGCCAGCGAATCCAGATAGTATTCGCCCGGCCGGGCTTCCGGCAGCAGTCCCGCCGTAGGAAGCCCCCGCTCCCGCAGGCGCCGAAGCAGCGGCGCGTCCAGCGCCTCCGCGTCGGCACCGGCATAGCTCAGCGCGAATCCGGCCAACCGGCCGTATTCGTCTTTGCAGACGAGCGCGTTCTCGCGGCTTAAGCGGCAGCCCGGCGAACGAAACAGTTCCGCGAGCGTCTCCAGGGTCTCCGGCAGATCCGTGGTGCCCGCGAGAGTATGCGCGATATCGCCGATCGCTTCATACATGAGCCGGGAGACGGCTTCCGCATCTTTTGCTTCGGCCGGATAGATCTCAAATAAGGAAGAATAGGTCATTTCGTCTGCCCCTTTCGGAATAAAGACAGCCAGGAAGCGGCCCGCTTCTCAATCGGGATCGTGATCCGGATCGGCCGCCTGGCGTTTTTTCTTTTCCACATGGTCGGGATGCCCGAGATAAAACCGCCGGATCGGTTTCACGTCGTCGTCGAGTTCGTAGACAAGCGGTACTCCGGTCGGAATATTGAGATCGAGCAGTTCATGCTCTTCGAGGTCTTCCATAAACTTGATCAGGGCCCGGATCGTGTTGCCGTGCGCGGCGATCAGCAGATGCTGGCCTTCCCGCACGCGCGGCGCGACTTCCTCTTCCCAGAACTCGCCGACGCGCCGGATCGTGTCCTGCAGACTTTCGCCGGCCGGCAGTTCGCCTGGGGGCAGGTGGGCATACCGCGGATCGCTGCCCGGCAGCCGTTTGTCGCCGGCTTCCAGCAGCGGGGGACGGACCGTCAGACTGCGGCGCCAGAGGTGAACCTGGTCTTCGCCGTATTTTTCGGTCGTTTCCGGTTTGCTGAGACCCTGCAGGGCCCCGTAATGCCGTTCGTTCAGCTTCCACGATTTCTCTTCCGGAATCCACAGCAGTCCAAGCTCGTCCAGCGCATAATGCAGGGTTTTGATCGAGCGCTGCAGGACGGAGGCGTAAGCGGCATCGAACGTATAAGCCGATTCGCGCAGGATGCGTCCGGCGTCTTTGGCTTCTTCGATGCCCTGCTCCGTCAGGTCGACGTCCGTCCAGCCGGTAAACAGATTGCGTTTGTTCCACTCGCTTTGACCGTGTCTGATCATGACTACCCGATACATAGAAGCATCTCCTTTTGGCAAAAACTTAACAGGTCTCGTGGATGAATTACAAAAAGAAAAACTCCTTTCCGCCAGGCCGGAGCCGAAACGGAAAGGAGCGGTTGAACCGATTACTCGGCGGCTTTGATGTCGGTAATCGTCAGAATTTTGGTCTCGGCATCAAACTGTTCTTCCGTATACGTGAACGTGACTTTGGCATCCGCAGGAATCTTGCCGATCTGCGCCTGCGCTTCTTCGGACAGCTGGTACGCTACCGCTTCGCCTTTGACTTCAATCTCAGCGGTATGGCCGTCTGCCAGACCGACATATTCACCTGCCGCCGTTTGCGCGGCTGCAGCGGTATCGGCCGGTTTGGTCTCGGCAGGCTTGGTCTCTGCACTGCTGTCTTTGGAAGGGGTCGTTGCGGCTGCGGAGCTATCTTTGTCTTTGTCATCGTCGCTTGGAACAGGAGTTTCCGTCGTATTGCCCTGCGTCGTCGCGCCTTCATCGATCGTGATACTCGAATCCTTGGCGTCCGGCAGTTTTTGGGAATCCTTGCTCTCCGGTGTGTCGCCGTTGTCCGTCGTGCCGGCGGCCGGTGCATCTTCGTCGAGATCGATATCCGTCTCGTTGGTCGGATGGTTCGCGTTGTCTTCCTTGGTCTTGGTCTCTTCCGGAGGCAGCGTAGTCGCATCCGATTCCGATTGCGAGGCGGGTGCCGGCGAATTCGCTTCGTCGCTGCCGCATGCGGCCAATACGCCCGTCAGCATCAGAGTCAGGGCCAGATAGGATAAAGATTTCATTTTATTCATTCAGTCAAACACCTCCAAATGGTTATACGCCGAAGTCTCTCAAAAGTTACACGGCGGCCGGCCGCCGCAAAAAAAGGCGAGAGTGCGGCCGCGTCTGCGAAGTTTGGGAGCTTCGCGAAAAGTCTTCCTTCGTATTGTTACCCAAAAAGCGAGCCGGATGCAAACTTGCCGCCCCGGAAGAATAAGAAAAGCGGACCGCGGCTGCGGATTTGTTGGGGTACGATTCTCCATTCCGCCTGCTTCTATAATAGAAGCAACCTAACGGCCAACATCCTGCTGCCTGTCCGGTTTAGACGAATCGGCGGCTTCGGGTTTCGCATTCGCCTTCCGATTGGGTACAATGGATAAGAGTGTTCATTATGCGAATGCCCGGTACCCCCGATCAGGCGGGATGCACCGGGCGACAATCGAGAGGAGCGTTTGACGATGACCCAAGAGCAGGACCCACAACGACAGCAGCAGGTGCGCGAGGCTGCGGATCTGGCCGCGCATTTCGACGTAACGGTCGAACAGGCGAGAGAAATGCAGTTTGCGGAAGGGCAGACGCTGATCTGGACGGAAGCGTTCAAGCTGGACAGCTGGCTGATTCTGATGAAGCCGACCGACGATCCCCAGCAGCCGGAGCCTTTCTTCGGCAATATGGACGGACACGGATGGGCATTCCTGTTTACGGATCCGATGCACGCGCAGGTATTCGGCCGCAACAATAATCTGATCACCCCGGGCGGCAACGTGCTGATTGCCAAGATGAAAGTGGACGCGATGATCGATTGGCTGGAAGAGATCGGTCGTTCGGGGCTGTACGGCGTACGCTTCAACGAAGGCGAGCAGGGCTGGTTCACACCGGTGGACAGCCTGCGCGCCATGCAGGATTACGTGGAGATTCAGGAGACACGCCGGAAAGAGCTGGAAGCGGAAGAGTAAACGGATAGAAGGCTGCGACGAAAAAGGCGACACGGCATTGGGCCGTGTCGCCTTTTTAGGTTAACTTGGCAAAGATGGAACAAGAATTTGAATGCGGCGTTCCTTCGACTATTCTGCGATAACGCCCGGACTTCCGCCCTGCGGGATTGGAAACGACCAATCCGCATCTCGGTATAGATGATGCACGACGGTGCGCTTAACAGTGAGCTTCTTCGGCATGACCTTCATACCTTCGGCAATAAACTGCTGATCGCCGTCGAGTTTCGTGCCGCGAATGTCTATGTTGACCGCGCCTCTGAATGATAACGGATATTCGTGTCCGTTTTCATCCACGGCGATCCACGTATCGTCTATGAATCCGGGATTATTGAAGGACCCGCTCAGGGTAAGGACACCCGCCTCAGAACCCGTTGGCCCGCTATTCGGATTGGGTTCGACCGCAAATCCGGTAAAACGGAAACGATCAGCGGAATCGTTGAATAAAGCCGGATTTTCCGGCGAAATTTCGGCCGGGTCGAAAGTCACGGCAGCCTTGCTCTTCTCCGCGATGACATAGCTGTCCAAGACGAAGCGAAGGGAACTGCTGTTATAAACAGAATCATGCAGCGTATAGAACCAGCGCGACCTGCCGCTCCATTGATCGAAGATCGGAGAGCCATTGAAAGGGGAATTGTTATTGCCGTCCAAAACTTCCCCGTCTGCGTTTTCGATATGACGGATTGTCAATCCAAGTGCAACACTTCGTCCTGAAACGATTCGTGTGTAGACTTCCAGCCTAGACATTTG
>NZ_JAAZWC010000030.1 GCF_013185195.1 Saccharibacillus qingshengii | reverse complement strand
GGGTCCTGGGAGAGTAGGAAGCTGCCAAGCCGAAGAGAAAAAGCCTTTACCGCAATCGCGGTAAAGGCTTTTTTTGTATAAGAAAAGCAATGAGGAGTAGGTCCAAAGACGCTGTCTAGGTAACTATACTTGGCTTATAAGAGGTTTCAAAGAGCCGATGACAGATTTGTAACCGTTCACTTTTAGATAGTAGGTATAATGGTGAAATGGATTAAAAGTCTTTTAACGTCTTTTAATCCCGGTAAAAGTCGAAATTCGCATAAGAATCGCCGGTTTTTCTGGGGGACTCACGGTTATAAGCAGGGAATTTAGAACCGGGAGAGAAGAACTATATGGAGATTCGCAAAGAATGGCGCAGAGCGATGTAAGGGGGAATTGAATATGAAGCGAAAGGTGTTTGCGTTTGCCTTTTGCCTATTCTGCAGTTCACTTCTTCTTCTAGCGGGATGCACCTCGGAAGAGCCTTCGTCCTGGGCGGTTTACAACGGTGCAACGATTGAAGAAAGCTTTCCCGTGCCGAAAGAAGCGAGTAAAACAGATGTAACGGCCGATAATACAAAAATGAGTTACGTACGATATTCCGTACCCGGGTTGGATAGCCTGGATCAGATTCCGCCGGCTTATCTGAATGCCATCAAGGCCTGGGGATGGACAGAAGAGACGGATCAAGAAAATAGGGAAGAAGCGAATCCGATCCTGATTTTTTCGAAAGGCAATACAACCGTGCATTTATCGCTTGAAGGCAGCTACTTGACGGTGCTGGTTCCCAAAGAAAATTAAGAGCCGCAGAAGATGTAAGCGAAACAGGGATAGAAGCTGAATAAAAAAGACCGGTGCTTCCGACTGAATAGTCGGGCCCGGTCTTTCTTTGATTGTATGCAAAAGCGACTATTGAACGTAATACGAGATGTCTTGAGCGTTGAGTTTGACCATGATGTCTTTGCGCTGTCCGCGCATACCGAGCAGTATCGAAATCCGCGGAGCCATAAACCATAAATGCCAGAACAGCAGAGCCAGCGTAAGCGCGAGCGGAATCCAGGCGGCCAGAACTCCGATGAACACAAATCCGATCCATAAACTTTGCATCAGCACCTGCTGGATTACCGAAGAACCGGTATGCTGATCGGGCAGGAAGCCGAACCAGACGCCGGAGAAGCGCAGCCGCCACTTTTTGCGATAGATCGGACCGCGGATCAGAAGTACCGAATTGCATACGACAAAATGGATCCAGAGCACAAAGAAAAAAGCGATCGGCATATAAACGACGGCATGCCAGGAAAACCAGAACGTTCCGGCAAGCAGGGCGGGAATAGGAAACAATAAATACAGCAGCATAAGCGGCCGTGGGATATGAGACTTTTTGATAAGCTGATATTGATAGATCGTGGCGTTCCCGTTCTCGCGCTGTTGCTCGAGCATGTCCGACCTTCCTTCCTCTTTCTCATCACACGTTTCCAAAATGGAAATTCGGCTCTTCTTATCATAACGCATCGAAGCGGCAATCGGAAGATTGAAAATTGCTTTCGCTGTAGGGGAAGAGCGGAAAATCCGGTGCAGGAGAAGGTTCAAATCGGGTACAATGGAAAGAGTGGGAACGAAAAGACAGGAGGCGTGGCATGAACGGGTTCGACAGCCAGGATGCCCCGCTGTATGCGGAGCTGCTCCGTTACGCGGCGCGTGAAGAAGTTTCTTTTCATGTGCCGGGCCATAAGGACGGACATTTTTACCGGGATCGGCCAGGTGGCATGCCGGCGGGCTTCTCGGATATATGGAAGATGGATGCAACGGAAATCGAAGGAACGGACGATCTGCATGACCCGGAAGGCGTGATCCGTGAAGCGCAGCAAAAAGCGGCGGATTTTTGGGGAGCGGAGGAGACGTTCTTTTTGGTGGGAGGAAGTACGGTGGGCAATCTCGCTCTGATTCTGACCGTATGCCGAGAACCGGGAGATGTGCTGATTGTTCAGCGAAATGTGCACAAGTCGGTACTGAACGGACTCATGCTGGCGGGAGCACAGGCGGTATTCATAGCTCCCGACAACGATCCCCGCAGCGGGCTGGCCATACTGCCGGAGGACCGGACACTGGAAGAAGCGTTAGTCCGGTATCCCCAGGCGCGATGCGTGCTGGTTACCCGGCCGAATTATTACGGTATGGGCCGGTCTCTGCGCGAAACGGCCGAAACTTGTCATAAGCAGGGTGTCCCGCTGCTCGTGGACGAAGCGCACGGAGCCCATTACGGGCTGCATCCGGCTTTTCCGGCTTCCGCGCTTGAAGAAGGAGCGGACGGCGTCGTGCAGTCGACGCACAAGATGCTTGCCGCACTGACGATGGGCGCGATGCTGCATGTACAGGGAGATCTGCTGGATCGCGGGCTGCTTCGCAAACGCCTGGCGATGATCCAGAGTTCCAGTCCGTCGTATCCGATCATGGCTTCGCTGGATCTGGCGCGCAGCGAAACCCAGCGCCGGGGCGCAGGGGCATTCGCCGAAGCCGTGGAAGCTGCCGCTTTTATCCGCCGCGAGCTGGGGCGGATGGAGCGGTTCGGAATCGTCCGGCCGGAGCTGCCGGACGATTCCGAAGAGGGCGCGCCGGCTTCGCGGCGGCGCGACAATCGGTTCGGCGGCGGCGCTACGCGCGCCTACGCCGAACAGGATCCGCTCAAGATCGCCGTCTACGACAAACGGCGAGTCTTGAGCGGCTACGCGCTGCAGCAGCGGCTGGCGGCCGCGGGCTGCATAGCGGAAATGAGCGACGAGCGCCGCACGGTGCTGGCGCTTGGAGCCGGCTCCGGCATGGACGATGCCGGGAGGCTTGTCGCGGCGCTGCAGGAACTGCAGTGCGAACTTCAGGCGCAGCCGGAGGTTATCGCGCAGGAAGCGCGCGTCAGCAGGGCCGAAGGTGCGGCCAATCTGCCGCAGCCGACGGCTTCTGCGATCTCGGAACCGGTTCTTTTTGACCTGCGGCCTTCAGGAGCTTCGGAAGCCGTAGGGCTGGAAGACGCGGCAGGACGAACGGCCGCGGAGATGATTGTCCCTTATCCGCCGGGTATTCCGCTTGTATATGCGGGGGAACGCATCTCGGAAGAAGTCGCCGCGCATCTGCTGCGGCTGCGCGAAACCGGGGCACGTTTTCAGGGAGCGGCGGACGGATCGCTCAAGCGGCTGCAGGTAACGAAACGATAAAGCGGAGGCTCTGCCAACAAGCGCAGCGTTCAGCGTCAAATCTCCTTTTTCCCGCAAAATCCCGCTGCCTTCGGCAGTCAGGGAAGACGGCGGATTCTTTTTTAGCGATTTGCCCCAAGAATCAGCACAAAATGACAGAAGGCGGTAACCAAACATGAAGCATTCGGGTAAGTTTATAGTGTTGGAAGGGCCAGATGGAAGCGGCAAAACGACGCAGATCGGTAATATCGAAAGGTATATGCGCGAGCGTGGAGCCGACTTTATCTCTACGCGGGAGCCCGGCGGCGTCAGTGTAGCGGAGAAGATCCGCAGCGTGATTCTGGATGTGGACAATGCCATGAGCGGTTTGACCGAGTGTATGCTGTACGCATCGGCGCGCCGGGAACATCTGCTGCAGAAAGTCATTCCGGCACTTGAGGCGGGCAAGACCGTGATCTGCGACCGTTATGTGATGTCGTCGCTCAGCTACCAAGGCTACGGCCGGGAACTGGGAGCAGCCGTATTGGATATCAACAAGCTGGCGATCAATGTGGACGGGTTCGAATATTGGCCGGATATGAACATCTATCTCGATGTGCCGCCGGAAATCGGTCTGCAGCGCATCCATGAGAAGAACGACGGGCGCGAGATCAATCGCCTCGATCTGGAAGCGGAAGATTTTCACCGCAAGGTTCGCGACGGTTATTTGCATTTGATTCGCGAATATGAGGGGCAGTTCACCACAGTGGACGCTTCGCAAAACGAAAAGGCCGTTTTTGCCGATATAAAAAGAGTATTGGATGATCTTCTGTTCTAACCTTGGACGCACGCGTGATTTTTTGAAAAAACGGACCTTTCCGTATCCGTTAGGCAGGATTTTGCCGCGGCGGTGTCGAATATGACACATACGACTTTTTCCGTCTACAAGCGGAAAGTCCAATCGAAAGGGAGGGATCACGGATGAAACTGATTATCGCGATCGTGCAGGATAAAGACAGCAACCGTCTGTCGGGCGAGTTGGTCAAATCGAATTTCCGGGCAACGAAGCTGGCCAGTACGGGCGGTTTCCTGCGAGCGGGAAATACGACTTTTCTCATCGGGGTGGATGACAGCCAGGTCGAAGCCGTGATGAGCGTTATTCGCAACAGCTGTAAAGTGCGTGAGCAGCTCGTGACGCCGGTTACGCCGATGAGCGGGACGACAGATTCGTATCTGCCGCTTCCGGTCGAAGTGCAGGTCGGCGGTGCGACGGTATTCGTGCTTCCGGTTGACCGTTTCGAACATTTCTAAGCCGTACGTTCCCGTAGAGGATTGTATGGAGCAAGGGCTGTCCTGCCGGCCGTCCAAAAACAAGCCCTGTTTGCAGTGACTGTTGGAACGACCATTTCACCGGCGGACAGCCGGCCCTGGAGCGAAGTCGGTTCTCCTGAAGGAGACCGCTCGTCTTCACGGATAAAAAGGTAGGGATAAGCGATGAAAATCAACCCGGGGTTTCGTCCCCTGAACAATACGCCGATTACGTCGGAAACGAATGTACGTCCGGTCGAACAGCGCAGCTTTGCCGACGCCGTTCGTCATCAGGAAGCGCAGGCTACGCAGGATGAGCTTGGCCGCCGCATGCAGGAAATTAACCGGCAGGGAGACCGTTTGGCCCGGTCCATGACGATTCGCGAGCTCAAAGCGTACCGGACGATGGTAAAAAGATTCCTCGAAGATACCGTTCGCCGCGGAGTCGGCATGAAAGACACCAAAGGGTGGGACCGTCTGGGCCGAACCAAGCGATACAAGCTGATTGACGAAATCGACGGCAAGCTGCTGGCGATGGCCGACGAACTGCTCGCAAGCGAAGAAGGCCGTATCGGTCTGCTGGAGCAGATCGGCGAAGTACGCGGACTGCTCATGAATCTGCTGTTCTAAAGCAGCTGCTTGATTGTGTTCCGATGAAATGACGCCGCTATGCGGCGTCATTCTTTTATCCATTTGTTTTGTACGTATTCCAACCACCAAGCGAGCCTTATTCGAATGAGCGACTTTTGGCTTTCCGTAGGAAAACAACCTGAGCGAATTCGAATAAGGCGAGCTCCTATAAAGGAGACCCACCCTGATGTCTTTACAAAAAATCGGCGGTCAGGAGACCGCCAAGCTTATGCTCGGCAGCAGCCTGCGCAGCGGGCGGATCTCGCATGCCTATCTGTTCAGCGGTCCGGGCGGAAGCGCGCGGCGGCGGGCAGCGGATGCGTTTGCCCAGGCGCTGCTGTGCGAACGGGGACCGGAACTTGGCGACGCCTGCGGCGAATGCCTCAGCTGCCGCAAGGTGGAGCACGGCAATCATCCGGATCTGCAGGCTATCGGCCCCGATGGAGCCTCGATCAAGATCGAACAGATTCGCGAGCTGCAGAAGATGTTCTCTTATCGCTCCGGTTCGAACGGCCGCAAAGTATATATCATTGATGAAGCCGACAAGATGACCGTGCAGGCATCGAACAGTCTGCTTAAATTTCTGGAAGAGCCTCCGGCTCCGGCCGTGGCGATCCTGTTGGCGGAAAATGCCCAAACGCTGCTGCCCACTATCCGCTCGCGGGTACAGCTGGTTCCTTTTACGGCTATGGGAGCGGAGTTTATTCTCGGTGAACTGGCCGCTGAAGGGCTGGCGACTCCGGCCGCGCGCTGCGCCGCTTACCTGACTCCCGGACCCGAGGAATGCAAAGCGCTTGCAGCAGAGAATTGGTTTGCAGAAATAAGAAATGTAGTGATACAATTAGGGAAGGATTCGATCGGCCGAAATGGCGCAAGTCTCGTTACCGCCCAACAGCAGGTGTTCAAGGCGGGGCTCGGCGAGCATCTCGACAGCCTGTTCGATCTTTTCCATTTGTGGTTTAGAGATATGATTTACGTTCAATCGGAACGGCGCGAGCACATCGTTTTCATAGATCAGCTGGAGTTTATCTCCCAAGTGGCAGGTTCCCGCAGTGCGGAATACTGGATATCGAGTATGTCCATGACCGCAGACAGCAAAAAAAAGCTCAAATCCAACATGAACAACCAGCTTTGTCTTGAGCAGTTTTTGGTTAATCTGGTTTCCTGACCGGCATCGGTCAAGAAACGGGGCCCTTGGCCGGAGTCGGTTTGTTGGTTCGGTAGACGAAGCCGCGGCGCGGTCAAGGAACCGGAGCAGCCAGGACGTTGAGCAAGAGGTCCGGGCGAACAAGCCCGAAGCCGAACGTTTTGAATGCGCGCAAGGGAGGTTTAGCTTTGTACAGTGTAGTCGGAGTCCGCTTCAAGAAGGCGGGCAAAGTGTATTATTTCGACCCCCTGGAGTTTCCGATCGAGCAGGAACAATGCGTGATTGTAGAAACGGCGCGGGGTGTCGAGTACGGCAAGGTTGTCGTCGGAAAGAAACAGGTGCAGGAGAGCGATGTCGTGCTTCCGCTTAAGCGGGTGATTCGTATCGCCGGCGAACCGGACGCACGCGTGGTGGAAGAGAATAAGGAAGCCGCCCGCAAAGCTTTTTCCACCTGTATAAATAAAATCAAGGATCACGGATTGAAAATGAAGCTGGTGGATGTGGAATACACATTCGACCGCAACAAGATCATTTTCTACTTTACGGCCGAAGGCCGTGTCGACTTCCGTGAACTCGTCAAGGATCTGGCCAGTATTTTCCGGACCCGGATCGAGCTTCGGCAGATCGGGGTTCGCGACGAAGCCAAGATGCTCGGAGGAATCGGACCGTGCGGAAGAGTGCTGTGCTGTTCTTCCTGGCTGGGCGATTTTGAACCGGTATCGATCAAGATGGCCAAAGATCAGAATCTGTCGCTGAACCCGACCAAAATCTCGGGTCTGTGCGGAAGATTGATGTGCTGTCTGAAGTTTGAGCACGATAACTACGAGGCAACGAAGGAAGAAATGCCTGCCGTCGGCAAGCTGGTCGTCACTTCGCTCGGAGAAGGCAAGGTCGTCGGCATCAATGCCGGTAAACGGATGGTGCATGTGCAGTTGTTCGAGGTCAGCAAGGTGAAAGAATTGTCCATGGACGACATCGTCGTCAAGTAAGTCAATCGGAACCGCTCTGGGGTGGAGTTTACTTGGAGAAGAAAAATGTCTTCGCGCAAATACACGAGATGGAAACACAAGTGGAAAGCTTTAAGGACGAACTTGGCACAATGAAGCAGGCGGTCAAAGAGCTGATGGAAGATAATCATCGGCTGCTTACCGAAAATGAACGTCTGCGGAAGATCTTGAAAAGGGAAGCCCCGGTAGAATCGATCTCCGGTGCCCGCCTTGAACCGTTCAATGTCCTCAGCGAACCGATCAAGAAAGATGAGGAAGCGAGCGACACGGTTGGCGAAGGGTACGACAACCTGGCCCGCTTGTATCACGAAGGATTCCATATCTGCAACGTGTACTACGGCCATCTGCGTACAGAGGGCGATTGCTTGTTCTGCCTGTCTTTTTTAAATAAATAAACCGGAATCAGCCTGAAAGCCGCGGCGTTTTTTGCCAGCGGCTTTTTTTTGAAAGAGGAGCGTTTGAAAGATGGAAAAACAATATGAAAATGTTCCCCTGCATGAAGGGGAGCGCGTCGATGATCTGCTGACGCAGAATTTGCATATCATTCAAAGTCCCGAAGTGTTCAGTTTTTCGATGGATGCCGTGCTGTTGGGACAGTTTGCTTCGATCCCGGCACGCGGGCGCGTGCTTGATCTCTGTACGGGCAACGGCGTGATTCCGCTGCTGCTGTCGACACGGACCAAGGCTTCGATCGAGGGTGTGGAGATTCAGGAGCGTCTGGCGGATATGGCGCAGCGCAGTATCACGATGAACCGTCTGCAGGATCGGATCAAGATCCATACGGCAGACCTTAAGACTTTCCATGAAACGGCGGGACACGGCATGTATGATGCTGTGACGGTGAATCCCCCGTATACGGCGCTGACTGGCAGCGAGATCAAAGCGAACCGGCATGAAGCGATTGCCCGGCATGAGATTCACTGCACGCTTGAAGATGTGGTCCAGGCCTGCGGTCGACTCGTCAAGCAGGGCGGCAAAGTGTCGATGGTGCACCGGCCGCATCGCTTGGCGGATATTCTGACGCTGATGCGGCAGTACAAGATTGAGCCGAAACGGGTACGTTTCGTGCATCCGCGGGCAGGGATGGAAGCCAATATGGTATTGGTGGAAGGCCTGCGCGACGGCAAGCCCGAGATGCGTATTCTGCCGCCGCTGATCGTATACAACGAACAAGGCGAATACTGTGAAGAAATTATGACGATTTATTACGGAAAAAGTGCACGCTGATCCAACCTGGTGATTCGCCTAGAGAGAAGCAGGTTGAAGCGATGCGCCGGTCAGAAGGAGGTCTATGATGCAGGTGCAAAAAAGCTTCGAACCGAACGGAAGCGGTGCCGGTACGCTGTACTTGGTGGCAACGCCGATCGGCAATCTGGAAGATATGACATACCGGGCGGTTCGGACACTCAAAGAATGCGAACTGATCGCGGCGGAAGATACCCGGCAGACGCGCAAACTGCTGACACATTTCGAAATTGTGCCGCAGAAATTGTTCAGCTATCATGAGCACAACAAGGCGGCCAGCGGGCCCGAACTGATACGCTATATAATAGAAGGAAAAAATCTGGCCCTGGTGAGCGATGCCGGTCTGCCGGCCGTTTCGGACCCCGGATCGGACCTGGTCAAGCTTGCCATCGAGGCGGGAATCGCCATCGTTCCGGTGCCGGGAGCCAATGCCGCGCTGTCCGCGCTGATTGTCTCCGGTCTGTCGACGGAACGGTTTACTTTTGCCGGATTTCTGCCGCGCGACAACAAAGACCGGCGCGAAGCGCTGGAGGCGCTGGGCGGACTTGAAGGCACGCTGCTGTTCTACGAATCGCCGCATCGGGTCATCAAGACCGTGGAAGCGATGCTCGAAGCCTGGGGCCCCCGAAAAGCCGTACTGGCGCGGGAGCTGACCAAGCGGCACGAAGAGGTGGCCCGAGGCACGCTGGACGAGCTGCTTCAGCGAATGAACGAGTATCCGCCGCTCGGCGAATACTGCATCGCGGTCGAAGGAGAAAGCCATCAGCAGGCCCAGGAGCGACGGGACGCCTGGTGGCAGACTCTGGAGCTTGAAGATCATGTGGCCCACTACGAGAAACAGGAAGGCCTTTCGCGTAAAGACGCCATGAAGAAAACGGCAGCGGACCGGGGACTTTCCAAACGGGATATTTATAACGCGCTGCTGGATTGATTGACACAAAAAGAACCCCTGGGACCCGAAGCCGGGTGTCCAGAGGTGCAAGGAGATATCAAAAAGGTTAGAATTAACGGAGTTGGATGAAACTTGTTGGCCTAAATCGGTTGGGTGTAAAACGTTTACTTCGTCACTGGAGCGGGAATTTCCGATACGCAGTCGTAACAAACGATTTTGCCTTTGAAATAAGTGACGTTATCGGCATTTCCGCAGAAGATGCAGGCCGGTTCGTACTTTTTCAGCATAATGCGTTCTCCGTCCACGTAGATTTCCAGCGCGTCCTTCTCGCCGATGCTCAGAGTACGGCGCAGTTCGATCGGAATTACGACACGGCCCAATTCGTCTACTTTTCTGACAATGCCAGTCGATTTCATCATAATAGGTTGCCCCCCGGAAAATGTGAATTTAAAAGGTTAGCGGAGATGACGCAAGCGGCGAATCGATCCGTCTTGAAAGAAGGCGTTTTGGCTTGTGCATTCACCCAATGCCATTATTCGACAATGTTCTAGCTTTTATGCTCCTCATAATAACAATGTTTCCCAGAACAGTCAACCCAAAAACACTGAATGTTTCCTTAAAATTTGATAAAAATAAAATTTACCTGAAAAAATTCTTGGAAGTTCGCTTAAAATCAAAAAATAGGCCTTCAGAAGCTCAAAGGATAGAATTGGGGAAAGAATACCGGTTTTAAGACAAAATACGACAAAAAATAGGGTATTTATGAGTTCCGCTTAAAGGAGTGAGAAAAATGCCGAACTATATCAAACCGCTGCGTGAAGAAAAAGTATTCAAAGATCCCGTACACAATTACGTGCATGTGCAGGACCGGACCATCTGGTCGCTCATCAATACCTCGGAATTCCAAAGGCTGCGCCGGATCCGCCAGTTGGGAGCGACTTATCTGACTTTTCATGGGGCCGAACACAGCCGTTTCTCGCATTCGCTCGGCGTCTACGAGATCACCCGGCGTATCATCTCCCAATTCGAGCGCAACAATTATCCGGATTGGCCGGTCGAAGAAAATATGGTCGCGATGTGCGCTGCCCTGCTGCATGACCTGGGACACGGTCCTTTTTCCCACTCGATCGAAGAAGCTTTCCATATGCATCATGAAGACTGGACCTGCAAAATCATTCTGGGCGATACGGACGTCAACCGGGTGCTGCGCGAGGTGTCGGAAGACCTGCCCGACCGGGTCGCTTCGGTCATCCGCAAAGACTACGAACAAGAGATTGTCGTGAATCTGATTACCAGCCCGCTCGATGCGGACCGGATGGATTATCTGCTTCGGGATGCCTATTTTACCGGAGTCAATTACGGGACGATCGATATCGACCGGATTCTGCGCATGCTGCGCCCCTATAATGGAAGAATCGTGGTCAAAGAATCGGGTATGCACGCTGTGGAGGACTATCTGATGGCGCGCTACCAGATGTATTGGCAGGTTTATTTCCACCCCGTAACGCGAAGTTCGGAGATCATTTTGCGCCAGATTTTCCGTCGGGCGAGAGAATTGTATCAAGAAGGATACGCCTTCGCTTTCCTGCCCCAACCGCTTCCCGGTTTATTTGAAGACAGGTTGACGGTCAAGGAATATCTGAAATTGGATGAAGCGCTTATTCAAACGACCTTCATGCAGTGGAGCGACGAGTCCGATTCGATCTTGAGCGAACTGTGCTGCCGATTCCTCCACCGCAGACTGTATAAATATGTAGAGGTCGATTCGATCGACATGGATACGATTCACCGAATTCGAAGCAGCTTTGAGCAGGCCGGTCTGAATCCGAATTACGACTTCGAAATCGACTTTCCAACCGACCTGCCCTACGATGTATTCCGTCCGGACGATTCGAAACGCGGAAGCCAGATTTTACTATTAAATAAACAGGATGAATTGAGAGAAATTTCCGAAGTTTCAGATATCATTAGATCGATCAGCGGTCTGCACCGCGGAAAATACCATCTCTATTATCCGCACCACAAACTGGCTGAAGTCATCGGGCAGCTCCCTCCGGAAATTGCGGCAATTTTCCCGATTTCGCCGGATTAAGAGCGATTTTAAGGGAAATGGGACACGCTGTTTAGAGGTTTCAGCTTTTTGCAAAACAGTCGAAAGCCTATGAAAACGAATCAGGCGGCCCTTACCCGGCTGCCCATTTTTATGAAAAGGGGACCTGATCATGTTATTCGATACTCATACCCACATGGATGCACCCGAATTTGAGGAAGACCGCGACGAGGCGATTGCCCGTGCCGTCGAAGCCGGAGTCGGCCGGATGGTCAATATCGGGTTCAACCGGGAGACGATTCCCACCACGTTGGCACTGGCCGAAAAGTATCCGTTCGTCTATGCGGCCATCGGCTGGCACCCGGTTGATGCGATCGATATGCAGGAAGGAGACCTGGAATGGATCGAGTCGCTGTGCAGCCATGAGAAAGTGGTCGCAATCGGCGAGATCGGACTTGATTACCATTGGGACAAATCGCCGAAGGACGTCCAGCATCGGGTCCTGCGGGAGCAGATCGCGCTAGCCAAACGGGTTAAACTGCCGATCGTCATCCACAACCGTGAAGCGCACGAAGATACGATCCGAATCCTGAAAGAAGAAAATGCGTCGGAAGTCGGAGGGATCATGCACGCGTTCTCCGGCAGTTGGGAAACGGCCAAGATCTGCCTGGATATGGGCTTCCATCTTTCGTTCGGCGGACCGGTCACTTTCAAGAATGCCAAGCAGCCCAAAGAGGTGCTCGAGAAGACGCCGATGGACCGTCTGCTGATCGAAACCGATTCTCCTTATTTGACTCCGCATCCGTACCGGGGGAAGCGAAACGAAACCGCCTATGTTCGTCTGGTCGCCGAGACCGCTGCCCTCTTAAAAGGCGTTTCTCTGGAAGAAATTGCCGATTGCACAACGAAAAATGCCAATAAGCTTTTTGGTATCAGATAAGAAAGAGAGTAAAACGGGCAAAAACGGGAGTATTTACGAGGTATTAATCTCTTTGGCCGGAAAAAGGACAGAAGATTACAATTTTTTAACCTTTTAGTCTCAAAAACGTCAAAACGGCCGCCTTTACAAACGACTGCGAAAAAAGCTATTATCTTGTCAGTGATTAATCCGGCCGTATGTTCGGTTAATCCGATAAATTCATGTACCGTCTCGCTGAATCTTCGTCAAACATAACGAAGAACGGGGGAACCCGAAGCGGCCTGCCCGAGTAAAACCCGACGCTCTGCGTCCGGATCAAGCAGCCGTGGTCGATTCCTTTTTCAACTGGGTCTACGGGGTGAATTGGAGAACTTCTCGCCATGAGCGGAACAACCTCCATAGGACGACTCTCTTCGTCCGAACCCGACAGCTAACCTCGTAAGCGTAAAATAAGAGAGAGGCAGCCACGCGCCTTATGTTTTCCTCAGATCGTCAACTCGTCGATTTTATAAGAGGGAAGCCCGCGGAAGAGTCCTCTTAAGATTTTTTTAAGTCCTCTTCCCCAGGCTTCTTTTGTTTTATGGCAGTTTCTGCCGAGGGATCAGCGTACATAAGTGTGGAAGTAATGGCTGGGCTTTTAGAACGGGATGAACGTAGAAACGGCAGGCCAGCCGTCTTGACCGAACCGGGGCCGCTTTTTGAAGCGGAACGGGTTTCGGGAGCAGGGAGCGGAAGAAATCGGGAACCCCCGATTTTGGTCCTGGGCGTTTCTACGAAAAAATAGCAAGTAGTCACGTCAATTTTTCTCATGTATATACTTGACGGCGGGGCTATGGAGGAGGACGGAAGAGTGGGCATTTTCACGAAAGAAGACACCCATGGTTCACGATCATCCAGCATGACTTACGCTTGGCGTTGGAAACGCCAGAACGGGCTTCAGATTTTGGGTGTCGCATTATTCGTCGTTGCGGTTGTAACGATGGTGCTGCTCGGACTGTATGCGCAGGCCGAAAAGCAGATCGTGCTGATCGTAGACGGAAAAGAACAAACGCTGTCCACGCACAAAGGCAGTTTGCAGGAAGTGCTGGACGAGCATTCGCTCAGCCTCAAACCGCAAGACGACGTATCGATGTCGCTTGGCGCTTCGATTCAGGACGGAGACCAGATCTCCGTAACTACGGCTCTGCCGGTTACCCTGACAATCGACGGCAAAAGCGAACAGCGGTATACGACCAGCAGAATCGTTTCGGCCGCGCTGGAAGGCTGGAACGTGAAGCTGGGCCAATTCGACAAGATTTCGGTTCCGGTTAGTTCGGAACTGCAAAGCGGTGCGGAAGTCGCCATTACTTCGGCCGTTCCGGTGACCCTGTCGGTCGACGGCAAGAGCAAACAGGCTTATACCGCCGAGAAGACGGTTGAAGCTGCACTTGCAGACTGGAAAGTCGAGTTCGGAACCCACGACAAGATTTCGGTTCCGCTCAGTTCGACTGTCGAAAAAGACAGCAAGATCGAGATCACGACTGCTATTCCAATCCAGGTTACGGTAGGCGGCGAGTCCAAAACGACTTATACGACTGCAAGAACCGTAGAATCGGCTTTGTCGGCTCTGGAAGTCAAACTCGACGAGAACGACAAGGTATATCCGGGCGCTACGACTCCGCTGACGGAGAATGCGAACGTATCGGTATACCGCATCAACAAGTTTACGGCCGAACAGGAAATCAAAATCCCTTACAAGACGATCGAGAAGGAAGATTCCTCGCTGCTCAAAGGCAAAACCAAAAGGGTTCAAGCCGGCGTTGAAGGCGTTGTAGTCCATACCCTCGAGAAAGTCTACCAAGACGGGGAATTTGTTACGAAGTACGTCGTCGATAAAAAAGTCAAAACCGAAACGAAGGATGAGATTATCGCCGTCGGCACCAAAGAGCCGGTCGTCGAGAAGACGTTTGCTCCGGCAGCTGCCGCGAAAACAACCTCCTCTTCTTCCAAAGGATTCGAATATAAAACCGTGCTGACCGGTGTAGCCGCGACTGCCTATTCCTCGGAACAACCGGGAATCGGTACGCGTACCGCAACAGGCACGACCGTAGCGGAAGGCCGCACGATCGCCGTGGATCCAAACGTGATCCCGCTGGGATGGTGGGTCTACATCGAAGGCTACGGTTACCGCAAAGCGGAAGACACGGGCAGTGCAATCAAAGGCAAAAAGATCGACATGTATTACGACAGTCTCGGCGCGGCGCTTAACTTCGGCCGCAAGTCCGGTCTGACGATTTACGTGATCGGACCGAACAAGCCGTAAATCGTTCTCCCGACAAGGAATCCGGCGCGGGCGTTTACGCTGACGTCCGCAGGGTGTTATACTCAACCGTATAGGAACGAAACCGAAGAAGAGGAGGTTCTCCTCTTCTTTTTGTTATGAGAGGCGAAGGAGAGGGAACATGATCAAAGAAGTGATTGTCGTGGAAGGGCGCGACGATACGGTCGCGGTTAAGCGGGCGGTCGAGGCGGACACGATCGAGACCGGAGGATCGGCAATCGGAGCCGCGGTCATCCGGCGCGTCAAACTTGCGATGGAGCGCAGAGGCGTTATTATTTTGACGGACCCCGATTTTGCGGGTGAACGGATCCGCAAGATCGTGGCGCAGAAAGTTCCCGGCTGCAAGCATGCTTTTATCCCCGAAGCCGATGCTACCCGCAAAGGGGACATCGGGGTAGAGAACGCTTCGCCGGAGGCGATCCGCCTTGCGCTGGAGCGGGTACACACGGAGATGCCGGGCGGCGAGAGCCAGATCGACTGGCAGGACCTGATCGAAGCGGGACTGATCGTCCACCAACAAGCGGCTGCAAGACGGATGGCCATGGGCAATCTGCTCGGGATCGGCTACTGCAACGGCAAACAGTTTCACAATCGGCTGCGCATGTTCCAGATCTCCCGCCAGGAGTTCGTCGATGCGCTGTCCCAAATCGAAAACGAAGGATCGTGAGTTCATGAACGAAAAAGAAGGCATCGCTTCACCGAAGCGAACCAAGGAAATTATCGACAAGCACCGATTCTCATTCAAAAAAAGTCTCGGTCAGAACTTTCTGATCGATCAAAATATTCTGGGTAAAATTGTGGCTGCCGCCGATCTGGATACGACCAAAGGCGCGCTTGAGATCGGACCCGGCATCGGCGCCTTGACGGAGAAGCTTGCCCTGAACGCGGGAGAAGTGACAGCCGTCGAGATCGACCGCCGGCTTATTCCGATTCTCCAGGACGTACTGAGCCCGTACGGCAACGTAACGATCCGCCAGGCGGACGTACTCAAGGTGGATCTGAAGGCGCTGTTCGAGGAATCGTTCGCGCGCAGCGAGAAGGTCAGTGTCGTCGCCAACCTGCCGTATTACGTGACGACTCCGATTCTCATGAAGCTGCTTGAAGAGAAACTGCCGCTCGAGAATATCGTCGTCATGATCCAGAAGGAAGTCGCCGAGCGGATGTCGGCATCGCCGGGAGGCAAGGAATACGGAAGCCTCAGCATCGCCGTGCAGTACTACAGCGAGCCGGAGCTGGTCTGCATCGTGCCGCGCACGGTGTTTATTCCGCAGCCCAACGTCGAGTCCGCCGTCATTCGTTTGAAGGTGCGCGAGAAGCCGCCGGTCGAGCTGGAAGACGAAGAGCACTTCTTTACGCTGGTTCAAGCTTCGTTTACACAGCGGCGCAAGACGATCGCGAACAACCTGCGCGCCCGCTACTTCCCGGGAGAAGGACGTGAACGGATGGAGCAGCTGCTGCAGGAGGCGGACATCGCGCCTACACGCCGGGCAGAGACCGTATCCATCGAAGAATACGCACGGTTGAGCGGGATTTTCCTCAGAGAAGGGCTGCGCTGAACGGCTGCAAAATGGCGCCCTGAATTGACAAAAATCCCCCGTTGACAAGGTAGAAATGATACTGCTATAATGATTAATTTGCCTTGACAAGATACTCTCAAAATGTTACAATTGAGTGTATTGAGAGAGGTGGTTGAGAAGAATGGCACATCAAACGCTATCGGATATCAAACGCAGTCTCGACGCTCACGTAGGACACCGCATCATGCTTCGCGCCAATGGCGGACGACGCAAGACGGTTGAGCAAACCGGAGTCCTTGAAGGAACTTATCCGGCGGTATTTACAGTTATGCTTGAAGAAGAAGCCGAACATGCTTCGGGCCGCGTTTCTTATAGTTATGCTGACGTTTTGACCGAGACGGTTGAACTTTCGCTGATGAAAGACGATTCGGCTACGCCGATCGCTTACGCCAGCGTCTGATTCGCCCGGGTTTTTAGAAAGGCGGTTTTCGCTCACGCGGAAGCCGCCTTTGTTCGTCTCAAGAACACCGGCGGCAGGTTCGGGAAATAGACTTTGTGTCCGATTTTGCATATAATAGCTAAAGTTCAATTTGAGAGGGAAGCCGGGATTCCGGTCAGAATGCAGGGGCGGTGGAGAGCTTGTACATTTACGAAAAAGCGCCGGCAAAGATCAATCTGATGCTGGACGTTTTACATAAAAGGCAGGATGGGTTTCACGAAGTGGAAATGGTGATGACGATGGTCGATCTGGCCGATCGTTTGACGCTAAGCGATCCGGGCGGCAGCCGTATCTCGCTGTCGAGCCAGTCGGGTTATATTCCGCTGGACGACAAGAATCTCGCGGTCAAGGCGGCACGCCTGCTGCGGCAGCGCTTCGGCATAAGCCGCGGCGTGCATATGCATCTGGAGAAGCGTATTCCGGTAGCCGCCGGGCTGGCCGGCGGCAGCAGCGATGCCGCTGCCGCTCTGCGCGGACTGAACCGGCTGTGGGAACTTGGCCTATCCATGGCCGAACTGGAAGAACTGGGCGCCGAGCTGGGCTCGGATGTGCCTTTTTGCGTACGCGGCGGCACTGCGCTGGCTACGGGCCGGGGAGAGAAGCTTGCGACCCTCCCGAATCCTCCGCGCTGCTGGGTCGTTCTGGCGAAGCCTCCGATCAATGTCTCGACGGCGGATGTCTACGGCAATCTCAAAGCAGCGCAGATCGGGAATCATCCTTCGGCTTCGGGAATGAAGGATGCCTTGGAGAGGGGCTCGTTCGGAGATGTGTGCGGCGGTCTTGGCAATGTGCTGGAAGATGTGACGCTGAAGCTGTATCCCGGTGTGGGCCGTTTGAAAAAGGTCATGGAGAACCTGGGGGCCGACGGCGTGCTGATGTCCGGCAGCGGACCGACGGTATTCGGCCTGGCAGCCAAGGAAGAGAAAGCCAAGCGGATCTGCAACGGGCTTCGGGGCTTCTGCGAAGAAGTATACGCCGTCAGAACCCTGGGATAACCCGAGCCGGATTCAAGCCGAACCTTTTTTAAAAGATTTGTTGACCGAAACTCGCTATTTTGGGAATTTCATAAAAGACTCACTTGTACAGACACGTACAAAGATGTTATATTTTTTATAAAATATTCGGATTTAGCGAGGAAACCCTAGTGAAAAAATTAAAACGAAGTGCACGATTGGTAGAGTTGACCCAGTTCCTGCTGGCCAGACCGCACACTCTGATTCCGCTCACGACCTTTGCGGATAGATACGGAGCGGCAAAGTCGTCGATCAGTGAAGATCTGGCGATTATCAAGGAAGTGTTCGAAGAAGAAGGCATGGGCGAGCTGCAGACGCTGGCCGGAGCCGCAGGCGGCGTCAAGTACATCCCGCGGGTATCGGAAGAGCGGGCGCTTGGCATCATCGACAAAGTCTGCCGCAAGCTGGAAGAACCGGGACGCATTCTGCCGGGCGGTTATCTCTACATGTCGGATCTGCTCGGGCAGCCGCATCTCGTGAACGAGATCGGCGATATTTTTGCGACCATTTTCGGCGGGAAGAATATCGACGTGGTGATGACGGTCGAAACGAAAGGCATTCCGATCGCTTACGCCACGGGTGCCAAACTGAATCTGCCGGTTGTCCTCGTTCGCCGTGACCACCAGGTGACGGAAGGCTCGGCGGTCAGTATCAATTACGTATCGGGTTCGCACAAGAGCATTCATACGATGACGCTGTCGCGGCGGGCGATGAAGGAAAAGTCCCGTGTGCTGATCGTGGACGACTTCATGAAAGCGGGCGGAACCGTACGCGGCATGATCGACCTGCTGGCCGAGTTCAATGCGGAGGTTGCCGGAGTGGGCGTTCTGCTCGATTCGGGTTCGGTGGATTCGGAAGAGCGTCTATTCGAGGAATATGTGTCGTTGGTGACGCTGGAGACGGTCGATTCCAAGGCACGTACGGTAGGCGTTAAGCCGGGCAACTATTTCGAAAAATAACGGCGATCGCATTTTTTGAAAAAATCGGCTTCACAAGCATTTCCTCTTCGGGAAATGCTTTTTTTTGTTCGAAAGAACCTTTTCCTTCAAAATGAAGGCAAATGATTCGAAATGGCTTCCAAAAGGCTGAAACCATTTCATGAACCTAACGTATTGATAACGAGTTTCAACGGAAAATGGCGGTATCTGTCGATTTCGTGAAGAAAACGAAAAAAATTCGAAATTCCTGAATTTGCGCCCGCAAAAAGAAGGATTTCGGATACCGGTGTGGAATAATACACCAAGTCTTCTAATGATAAAGGTGGTGAACCTAAATGGAAATTACGGCTGTTAGACTCCGCCGCGTCAACTCCGAAGGTAGAATGAAGGCAATCGCTTCGATTACCATCGACGACGAGTTTGTCGTTCACGACATTCGGGTGATCGACGGAAATAACGGAATGTTCGTTGCAATGCCAAGCAAGCGTACACCGGACGGAGAATTCCGGGATATCGCCCATCCGATCTCTTCGGGCACCCGCGAGAAGATCCAAGCTGCCGTTCTGGACGAATACGAGCGTGCAGGCGTGGAAGGCGCGGAAATCGAAGAAGACATCGAGGAAGGCGCGTAAGCCACACATAATCAGATAGAACGGGGAGCCGGGGGATTCGGTTCCCTTTTCTTTTTGCCGGGAATGCGATATATTCAGTATAGTAAAAAGATCAAATTCGCATCTGTGCCAAGCGCGGACGCATTTCGCGTGCGGATGAATGACATAGACGCAGCAGAAGACGCAGAAATAGCGGCCGAAGGGTCGAATCCTTAATAACCGTCGCCTCCAGAGGCAACGGTTATTTCCGGGTAAACAAAGAGGAGGCGGAGCATTGAAGAGGATGGCGATTGTTCTTGCCGCCGGCAAGGGCAAACGAATGAAGTCGAAGCTGTATAAGGTGCTGCATCCGGTATGCGGCAAGCCGATGGTGGGACACGTGGTAGACACGGTCCGCCGCACGAACAGCGAGCGTACGGTAGTCATCGTGGGCCACGGTGCGGAAGAAGTGAAATCCTACCTTGGCGACCAGGCGGATTACGCGCTTCAAGCCGAGCAGCTCGGTACGGGCCACGCCGTACGCCAGGCGGAGGAACTTCTGGGCAAGGAAGAAGGAACGACGATTCTGATCTGCGGGGATACGCCGCTCGTCCGTGCGGAAACGATCGAAGCGATGATCGCCCTGCACGAAGGCGAAGGAGCGGCAGCGACCATTCTGACGGCGGTTCCCGAGGATCCGACCGGTCTTGGACGCATTATCCGCGGAGAAGACGGCGGCGTACTGCGTATCGTCGAACAGAAAGACTGCTCGCCGGAAGAAAATGCCGTAAAAGAAATCAATACGGGCACCTACTGTTTCGACAACCGCAAACTGTTCGAAGCGCTGGCCAAAGTCACGAACGAGAATGCCCAAGGCGAATACTACATTACGGACGTAATCGGGATTTTGCAGGGTGAAGGGGAGAAGATTGCCGCCTACGCCACGCAGGACCTGACCGAGTCGATCGGTGTCAACGACCGCGTCGTGCTGTCCCAGGCTGAAGCGGCGATGCGCGAGCGCATCGTACGCGGACATATGCTGGGCGGCGTCACCGTAATCGATCCGTCTTCGACCTATATCGGCGCCGATGTCCAAATCGGTTCCGATACCGTCCTCTATCCGGGTACCGTGATTAAAGGACAAACCGTAATCGGGGAAGACTGCACGATCGGTCCCAACAGCGAGATCGAAAATGCGGAAATCGGCGACGGCACCAGCGTATCCCATTCCGTGATCCGCGATTCCAAAGTCGGCGATCACGTGTCTGTCGGACCGTTCGCCCACCTGCGTCCGGGTTCAAGCCTGGCGGAGGGCGTAAAAGTCGGCAACTTCGTCGAAGTGAAAAATGCCGAGATCGGGCAGGATTCCAAAGTCTCCCACCTGAGCTATGTGGGTGACGCCAAAGTCGGCAGCCGGGTCAATATCGGCTGCGGAGCCATCACCGTCAATTACGACGGATTCAACAAGTCGCTGACCGAGATCGAAGACGATGCTTTTGTCGGCAGCAATGTGAACCTGATCGCACCGGTGCACGTCGGACAAGGAGCCTACGTGGTGGCCGGTTCGACGATCACCAAGCAGGTGCCGGCAGGGGACCTGGCCATTGGAAGAGCGCGCCAGGAAAACAAGCCGGGTTATGCCGATAAGATCAAGGCTCGCGCCAAAGCGAAAAAGGAAGCGGGCAAAAGCAACTAAACGGCAAAGCGCAGCTCCGTTTCCCTACCGATTTGGATAATCGGTTCGGGAACGGCACTGCGCTTCGGGAGTTCGAGACGTCGGAAAGCTGAAGCTCCGCAATCCGCGCAAGCGGTATTGTTTTACCGGAGACCGGACGGCCTTAGGCTGCCCGGTCCACTAATGACCAGCACGGAGGGTTTACACTACTATGACTTATTGCGATTCAAAGCTGAAAATATTCACGTGCAATTCGAACCCCAAGCTGGCGAACCAGATCGCCGACTATATCGGAATTCCGATGGGAGAATCGCACACGACGAGCTTTAGTGACGGAGAGATCCAGGTCAAATTGTCCGAAAGCGTGCGCGGAAGCCACGTGTACATCATTCAGTCGACTTGTTTACCCGTCAACGACAATCTGATGGAACTGCTGGTCATGGTCGACGCGCTGAAACGCGCTTCCGCAAAAAGCATTAACGTTGTCATTCCTTATTACGGCTATGCCCGTCAAGACCGCAAGGCACGCTCGCGCGATCCGATTACGGCCAAACTGGTCGCGGATCTGATCGAGAAGGCCGGTGCCCATCGCGTTATCGCGATGGACCTGCATGCGATGCAGATTCAGGGCTTCTTCGACATCCCGGTCGATCACCTTCTGGGCGTGCCGATTCTGGCGCAGTATTTCCGGTCGAAACAAATCGAGAATCCGATCGTGGTCTCGCCGGACCACGGCGGCGTTGTGCGCGCACGCAAACTGGCGGACCTGCTTAACGCTCCGCTGGCAATCATCGACAAACGCCGTCCGGAACCGAACGTCAGCGAAGTCATGAACATTATCGGGAATATCGAAGGCAAAACGGCGATCCTGATCGATGACATCATCGACACGGCCGGTACGATCGTACTCGGTGCGAACGCATTGGTCGAAGGCGGAGCCAAAGAAGTCTACGCCTGCTGCACGCATCCGGTCCTGTCCGGACCGGCAATGGAACGTCTCGAGAATTCGCCTCTAAAAGAAGTGATCGTGACCGATACGATTCCGATCACGCATCCCAATCCGACAAACAAACTCAAAGTGCTGTCCGTGGCTCCGCTGCTGGGCGAAGCGATCATTCGCGTGCACGAAGAGCTGTCGATCAGCAAGCTGTTTGAAATCTGATTGTTGCGATCGCCATAAGACCTATGCGGGTTACGCCCCCTTCTCCGAAGGAGCGTAACCCTTCTCGGCGTGACCCGTTCCCGGGTTGACCGGGAAGCGTGCAGGCCGGGACCTCAGTATCCCGGACGAGAGAGAAACACATAGCGGCCGCGGTGGTAAAGCGAACGGCCGATTTCGATAAAGCTTTCGTGAATGCCGGTGACCATTCCGATATCCACAGGGACATCGTGGTGATAGACTTCGACAGGCACGCCGGCGTTCATGTGATCGTGGAAGTGACGGTTGTCTTTGAGCAAAGCTCCGAATTTGTACATGCCGCTTTACAGCTCCTTTGTTGAAGGGACTGGCACGGCGCACTGCAGCCAGGCTGCAGCGTTCCGTGCTTTTGTCTCTACTATGCTTTATCCGTATATTGTAACAAAAATACGCATCAGAACCATAACGATTGCAGGCGAGGAGTCGTAGCGGATGAAATGGATCGTAGGTCTGGGGAATCCCGGCAAAAATTATGAAAAAACGCGTCATAACGTCGGGTTCATGGCTTTGGACCGTCTGGCGCAGAAACACGGCATTTCCATCAATCAGAGCAAGTGCAAAGCGCTGATCGGAGAAGGCATGATCGGCCGCGAGAAAATCGTATTGATCAAACCGATGACCTTCATGAATCTGTCGGGCGAATCGGTTCGCGCCTATATGGACTATTATAAAGTCGAACTCAAAGATTTGATTGTCGTCTATGACGACCTCGACACCGAAGTCGGCCGCGTCCGGCTGCGCTACCAGGGCAGCGCCGGCGGCCATAACGGCATCAAGTCGATTATTCAGCATACCGGCACACAGACTTTCGATCGTGTACGTATGGGCATTTCCCGCCCGCAGAACGGCATGGCCATTGTCGATTATGTGCTGGCCCCTTTTTCCAAAGCGGAGCAGCCTCTGCTGGACGAAATGATCGAAAAGACATGCGATGCGCTCGAACACAGTCTGGACCATACGTTTGAACAAACGATGGCCCGGTTCAACGGATAAAGAAAGGCTTTGGCGTCGTGCGCCCAGTCGCATCGCAAAGCCTTCGTGCTGTATCCTTTTACTCCATAAGCATAAGAGAGGTGCCCCCCTTGTTAAACGCACTTATCAAAGAAGTTGCCCGGGATCACGACTTCGTCTCGATCAAAGATGCCGTTTCGGCAGGGATGAAGGAACAGCTGGTCGCGGGCTTGTCGGGTTCGGCCCGCCAGCTGATGATGGCGGGTCTGCATCAGGAGCTGGAACGACCGCTGCTGATCGTCACGCACAATATTTTCTCGGCTCAAAAAATCGCGGATGATCTTCAGGAAGCGCTTCCCGAAGGCAGCGTACTGTTCTATCCGGCCAACGAATTGGTTGCGGCGGAATCCGCGATCTCAAGTCCGGAGACCATCGCCCAGCGTATCGAAGTGCTGACTCGCTGTGCGGACGGATTCAAAGGAGTACTTGTCGTACCGTTTTCCGGCCTGCGGCGTTTTGTTCCGGATCCGGACGCGATTCGCTCCGCCCAACTGACGATTGAAGAAGGTTCGACCCTCGATCTGGAAGCTTTTCTGATGCGCATGGTCGAACTTGGCTATTCGCGCGTGGAACGTGTGGAGACCCGGGGAGAGATGAGCGTCCGCGGCGGAATCATCGACTTTTTCCCGACGACATCCACGCTTGCTTACCGGGTCGAATTATTCGACGACGAAGTCGATTCGATCCGTACATTCGATCCGGAAGACCAGCGTTCGATCGATAAGGTCAAACGCGTCCGTATTCTCCCGAGCCGCGAACTTGTGGCGAGCGGGGAACGGATGAAGCAGGGAGCCGATGCGGCTGCCGCCCTGCTGGAGAAACAGCTGGATCGTATGACCGACCGCAAAGCCAAGACGGCTCTGCAGCAGGAAATCGGCCGGGAAATCGACCTGCTGCGCCAGCAGATCCATTTCCCAGAAATGTACAAATACGTGTCCCTGATCTATCCGGAACGCCAGACCCTGTACGATTATATGCCGGAAGACACGCTGCTGCTGATGGACGAGCCTTCGCGTCTGCTCGATACGGCGGCGCAGCTCGAACGGGACGAAGCCGAGTGGAATCTGCATCTGCTGCAAAGCGGAAAAAGTCTGCCGGATCTGCCGCTGGCGCTGGAAGGCGACAGCTCGATCTATCAGCGGCCGTTCCAGACGCTGTTCCTCTCGTTGTTCGTCCGCCAGATTCCGCGTACCCATCCGGGACAGGTCGTCAATGTGGTCAGCCGGACCATGCAGGACTTCCACGGACAGATGAACGTGCTGAAGGCCGAGATGGAGCGTTGGAAAAAGTCCAATATGCGCGTCATCATGCTGGCCGGCGACGACGAACGCGCCGCGCGGATCCGTCAGGTGCTGGAAGACTACGAGATCGAGACGCCGGAAATTATGCGGGGCCATCTGCAGGGCGGCTTCGAGCTGCCTTCCGCGCATCTCGTGGTCGTCACGGAAGGCGAACTGTTTGCTCAGAAGCAGCGCAAAGTGCGCAAAAGCACCAGTACCAAGCAGATCGACAATGCCGAGCGGATCAAAAGCTATACCGAGCTGAAGGTCGGCGATTACGTGGTGCACCAAAATCACGGTATCGGCAAATATCTCGGCATCGGCACGCTTGAAGTCGCCGGTATCCACAAAGATTATATGCATATCATGTACGCGGGCGGCGACAAACTGTCCGTACCGATCGAACAGATCGACCTGATCCAGAAATACGTCGGCGCCGAAGACAAGGAACCGAAAGTCTACAAACTCGGCGGCAACGAATGGACAAGAGTCAAGACCAAAGTCCGTTCGTCCGTGCAGGACATTGCCGACGATCTGATCAAACTGTATGCGGAACGCCAGGCTTCGGCCGGTTACAGTTTCGACAAGGATACGCCGGACCAGAACGATTTCGAGAACACGTTCCCTTACGAGGAGACGCGCGATCAGCTGCGGGCGATCCAGGAGATCAAGGGCGATATGGAAATGACCCGTCCGATGGACCGGCTGCTGTGCGGAGACGTGGGCTACGGCAAAACGGAAGTCGCGATCCGCGCGGCGTTCAAAGCGGCGATCGAAGGCAAGCAGGTGGCGATTCTCGTGCCGACGACCATTTTGGCGCAGCAGCATTACGAGACGTTCCGGGAACGCTTCGAAGGGTATCCGTTCAACATCGGCGTGCTCAGCCGTTTCCGCTCGCGCAAAGAACAGAACGAGACGATCAAAGGCGTCAAGCAGGGAACGATCGACGTCATTATCGGTACGCACCGCATCCTATCGCAGGACCTTGTGTTCAAGGATCTCGGCCTGCTGATCGTCGACGAAGAACAGCGGTTCGGCGTGACGCACAAAGAAAAGCTGAAGCGGCTCAAGACCAACGTCGACGTGCTCACGCTGACGGCAACCCCGATTCCGCGTACGCTCCATATGTCCATGCTGGGTGTCCGCGATCTGTCGGTTATCGAGACGCCGCCGGAGAACCGTTTCCCGGTGCAGACGTATGTGGTCGAGTACAGCCCGACGCTCGTTCGCGAAGCGATCGAACGGGAGCTTGCACGCGGCGGACAGGTCTACTACCTGTACAACCGTGTGCAGGGCATCCATGAGAAAGCGGCGGAAATTTCCGAACTCGTTCCGGACGCCCGCGTCAGCGTGGGTCACGGACAGATGAGCGAGCAGGAACTGGAGCGCACGATCCTGGACTTCCTCGAAGGCGAATCGGACGTTCTCGTCAGCACGAGCATCATCGAGACGGGCGTGGACATTCCGAACGTCAATACACTGATTGTGCACGACGCGGACAAGATGGGTCTGTCGCAGCTGTATCAGATGCGCGGGCGCGTCGGCCGTTCCAACCGGATCGCCTATGCCTATTTCTCTTATCAAAAAGACAAGGTGCTGACCGAAGTCGCGGAGAAACGCCTGCAGTCGATCAAGGAATTCACCGAACTCGGTTCCGGCTTCAAGATTGCCATGCGCGATCTGTCGATCCGCGGCGCGGGCAATCTGCTCGGCGCGGAACAGTCCGGCTTCATCGCGTCGGTCGGTTTCGACTTGTATTCGCAGATGCTGGCCGAAGAAATCCAGAAGCGCAAAATCTCGATGCTCGGCGAAGCGCCGGCGGAAGACAAGCACTGGAGCACGATGATCGACCTGTCGATCGACGCGTATCTCCCGGCGGATTATATTTACGACAGTATCCAGAAGATCGAAATTTACAAAAAGGTCGCGGCGGCCACGACATTCGAGGATGTGCTTGAACTGGAAGACGAACTGCTCGACCGGTTCGGCGAACTGCCGGAAGCCGTCGTTCGTCTGATGCAGGTCGCCCGCTTCAAAATTTACGGCCGTTCGTACGGTATCGAAAGCATCGCGAGAAAAGGAGACGATCTTGCGGTTACTTTCTACGACGGACAAGAGAAAGCCGCCGATCCGTCCAAACTTGCGCAAATTGGAAATCGATTCGAAAGCAGTGTACAATTTAAGCAGGGTACACCTCTTGCATTCCAGATCAAAGGCAGGAACCTGCCGGAATCCGGGCGTCTCGAGACGCTGGAACGGGTTCTGGATGCCCTCCAAGAAGCGTTCAAATCGAAGGGAGAACTTCATGATGCAGTTAAGTCATAAAAAATGGGGAAAATTGGCGTCGCTCGGAGCCGTTGCGGTATTGTCTTTTTCCGTACTGGCCGCCTGCGGCGACAAAGCCGATAACGAGGCCAAACCGGCTGCGGAGACCAACAGCGGAACCGAAACGGCCAAACCGGCCGATACGGCGACAACCGATACCAACACGACCGACGCCAAGCCGGCCGACGACAGCAAAGTCCTGGCCACTTACGACGGGGGAACGGTAACGGAAGACCAGTTCAACACCGAACTGAACGTCATGAAATTCCTGCAGCCGACCTACGCGTCGATGATGGATTCGAGCGAAATCAAGAACTACATGCTGGACCAGCAGATCGCTTACAGCTATCTGGAAGGCAAAGCAAGCGACGAAGAAAAGAAAAAAGGCACGGAGATGGCCAAAGCGCAGGTTGACCAATTCAAGACCCAGGTCGATCAAGCGCAGTTCGATACGCTCCTCAAAGATCAAAGTATTACGGAAGCGGACCTCACCGCCTATATGACCCAGGTGATGACGGCCGTTCAGCATATGTCCAACCAAGTGAAGGACGCCGATGTGCAAAAAGAATATAATGCGAACAAAGAGGCTTATATCACGGCCAACGTCCGTCATATCCTGATCAATTTCAAAGACGCCGAAGAAAAGGAACGTACGGATGCCGAGACGCTGAAGCTGGCCAAAGAAGCCAAAGCCAGAGTTGACGGCGGCGAAGACTTTGCCAAAGTTGCCGAAGAACTGTCGGAAGATCCAGGCTCGGCTTCGAACGGCGGATTGTACGAAAATGCCGCGGTCAACGACTGGGTCGAACCCTTCAAAAAAGCCGCATTGGAACAAAAAATCGGGGTAGTGGGCGATCCGGTCAAAACGGAATACGGCTACCATGTCATCAAGGTGGAAAAAAGAACGGAAACCTTGACCGACGAAGTAAAAGAAACCATTCGCAGCACCCTCGCGTCCACCAAGATGCAGGACTTCCTCGATAACGACCTTGCGGGCATTACGAAGAGCAAGGAAGAGTTCAAGGAAGAAGCGCCGGCGACAGAAGGCACTGAAGGTACGCCTACGGAAGGAACTGACGCACCAGTTACTGAAGATCCAAGCAATGAAACTTCTCAAAAAGCTCCTACTAGCAAAGAAGTTTTTAATTACGTTATGAATCAATTTGATCAGCTTACCAATGAAGGAGAAAATTATGATGCAGAATCCATGGACCCGGTTGTTCTAGAGAAAGCTGCAAAGCATTTTTCTATGACTATAGAAGAAGTGACCAAAATTTTCGATGAAGAGGCCAGCAAAGGAGGAGCAGCAGGGAAATAAACTAAGAGTATTTTTAAAAAAACCTAAAAAATGATTGAATTTGAAAATAGCGCGGTTCACGCGCTATTTTTTTGAGCCGAAAAATGGCCGGATATCCCAGGGATTCCGGCAAGAAAGGAGGCCGCGGCGTGAAGACATCCACCTCGTCGGGTCTGCTCAGAGGCGCCTTTATTCTTGGCGCCGCGGCGATCCTGTCCAAACTGATCGGCACGCTTCAGAAGATCCCGCTGCAAAATATCGGCGGCGACGGCGTATTCGGCATCTATACGACCGTTTATTCGTTTTATGCGTTTCTGGCCGTCTTCGTGACGGCTGCCCTGCCGGCGGCGATCTCCAAACATGTAGCCGAGAGGCTGGCCGGTGCGGATGAACACGGCGTTCGAAACGTGCTTCGCGCGGGTCTGCTCGCCGGCTGCTTCGCCGGGTTTGTGATGGCATTGGGGATGTGGAGCCTGGCGCCGCTGCTCTCCGGTTGGATCGGGAGCGAGCATACGTTGGTTCCGCTGCGCGCCATAGCGATAGCGCTGCTTGTCGTTCCTCCCATGGCTGCGCTGCGCGGCTTCTTCCAAGGACAGCAGCAGGCGCTGCCGACGGCCGTATCGCAGGTGGCGGAGCAGATTGTCCGCGTAGGCGTGATGATTGCGCTGCTGCTGACGCTGAACGCCGCAGGAGCGTCCGACGAGCGGATCGCCGCAGGCGCCGCTCTGGGCTCCTTTGCGGGCGGCCTGGCCGGTCTGGTCGTCATGCTGGTGTTCTGGCAGCGTTATCGGCGAAACCGGAAAGCGGGCAGGCCAAAAGGAATTGCCGAAGTTCCGCCTTCCGGCGGTCTGACGGCCAACCCGGCCTATCGGCTCGAGCCTTCTGCCGATCCGGAAGGCGGCTCTGTGGGCCGCTGGATCAAAACGCTGATGATCTATGCCGTACCGGTATTTATCGGTTCCCTGTCCCAGCCGCTGCTCGGACTGGTCGATACGCTGACCGTGCCGCGCATGCTTCAAAACGGAGGCTGGGGAGACCTCGCCGCCATGGAGCAGTTCGGCGTCTACAACCGCGGGATTCCGATCGTCCAGCTTGTCTTCATGCTGGCGACTTCGCTGTCGACGCTGCTGCTGCCGGCAATCGCCGAAGCCAAAGCCCGGGGCGAAGAAGGCCGAATCGCGATGTCGGCTTCGGTCGCGCTGCGCTGGTTGTGGCTGCTCGGCCTGACGGCTGCGGGAGGCCTTGCCGTGCTGGCCGGGCCGGTCAACGTCATGCTGTACGCCGATGCCCAAGGGACGGAAGCGCTGCGCTGGACCGCCCTGTCCGCCGCAGGCGGCACGCTTGGCATCGTATCCGCCGCGCTGCTGCAGGGCATGGGCGCTGTCCGTGCCCCCGCGCTGTTCCTGCTCGTCTCGGCTGCGCTCAAGCTTGTGCTCAATCTGCTGCTGGTGCCGCAGATGGGCATCGCCGGCGCCGCTCTCGCCGGCGCCGTCTCCTACATGGTCGCCGCGCTGCTCGGCGTCCTGATGCTCGCCCGCCTGACCGGGCTGCGCGCCAACGGCCGCCGGACGCTGCTTCAGCCCCTGCTGCTGGCGGGGCTGACGGCGCTGGCCGCCTATGCCGCCCGTCTGCTGACGGACGGCATCCTGACCGCCGCGGGTCTCGGCGGCCGCACGGGGGCGCTGCTGACGAGCGCCGCTGGCGTCTCCGTGGGTCTGCTCGCTTTTGCCGCCGCGCTCGTCTATACCCGTGCGGTATCGGACGCGGAGCTGTCCGCACTGCCCGGCGGCGCGAAACTCGCCGCCCTGGCGCGGGGGCTGCGCCGCGAAACCTGAGCCCGCACAAGGCGGTCCGGTCCTTTTTGGCGAACAAAGCCTTTTGCCTGAATGGGGAACGCCTGTACGCATTTAGGATTCGCAATTCACCGGAACCCGTGATATAGTGGTTAAATGCGAGGTGCAGCGGAAGGGGAGGAAGCGGCAATGGGTAAGGGAATTACGGTCGTTGGACTGGGGTCCGGCGATCCGGACCAGCTCACATTGGGCATATGGAAGATTCTTCAGAGCGCAGGCTCGATTTATGTGCGGACGAAGGAGCATCCGGTCATGAGCCGGATTGCGGCCGAAGGCATTGTATTCGATTCGTTCGACGGGGTCTACGAGTCGAACGAATCGTTCGGGGACGTCTACGAGACGATTGCCCGGAAGTTGATCGAACAGGCGCAGGCGGCGGAGATTGTCTATGCGGTACCCGGGCACCCGATGGTGGCCGAGAAGACCGTGCTGCTGCTGCGCGAATATGCGGAGCAGGCGGGAGTCTCCCTGACCGTACTCGGCGGAGAAAGTTTTCTCGATCAAGCCTTTGTCCGGCTCGGTTTCGATCCGATCGAAGGATTCCAGCTGCTGGACTCTTCGAACGTAACGGTAGAACTGATCCGCCCTTCCCTGCATACGCTGATCGGCCAGGTCTACGATTCGCTGACCGCTTCGGAGGTTAAACTCGGATTGATGGATGTGTATCCCGACGACTATCCGGTTGTGGTAGGACATGCGCTTGGCGTGGAAGGGGAAGAGCGGATTGTTCGCGTCCCTCTCTACGAGCTGGATCGCCTGGACGGGTACGGCAACCTGTCGCTTGTCTACATACCGCGCAGCGAAGACGAATCGCTTCGGGCCGCAAGCTTCGGAAGATTGCACGAAATCGTCGGTATCCTTCGCAGCCCCGGCGGCTGTCCCTGGGATATCGAGCAGACCCATGCTTCGATTCGCAAGAATCTGATCGAAGAGACCTACGAAGTGCTGGAGACGATCGACGACGACGATCCGGACCATATGCGGGAAGAGCTTGGCGATCTGCTGCTGCAGATCCTGCTGCATTCCCGCATGGAAGAAGAGATCGGCACGTTCAACGTTTACGACGTGATTCGGGGGTTGAACGAGAAGTTGATCTTCCGCCATCCGCACGTGTTCGGCGACAAAGCTGCCGGAAGCGCCGAGGAAGCGTTGAAAAACTGGGATGCCATGAAGGCGCAGGAGAAGCAGATGCGGGGCGAAGACGCGCCGGAAGCTTCTCTGCTGGATGGGGTTCCGAGAGACCTTCCCGCGCTGATGAAGGCGTACAAGCTCCAGAAGAAAGCGGCAAAAGCCGGTTTCGACTGGGAAACGATCGAAGGCGCACTGTCCAAGATCGAAGAAGAGCTCGCCGAGCTCAGAAGCGGATTGGCCGAGGGGGCCGATCCGGAATCGCTTAAGCTTGAATTGGGCGATCTGCTCTTTTCCGCGGTCAACGCGTCCCGTTTCCTGGATGCCGATCCCGAAGAAGCGCTGTCTCTCGTCAACAACAAGTTCCGCCGCCGTTTCCGCTATATCGAGGACAAGCTGCGCGAGCGCGGCAGTTCCCCGCAGAGCAGCACGCTTGAAGAGATGGATGCGCTGTGGAACGAAGCGAAACGGTCGGAATAAGGCGAAGCGGCACTATTTTTACAGCGTCCGCCCGCGAAAAGAGGAATAAGCCTTTTTATCCAGAATATGAGGATGAGGTCTACTCAAGCGAGCGGTCCGACCCACAGATAACCGCGGCGGTGCGGATCATTCCCGCGCTCCGCTTATCATTTTGAGCGTCACGATTCACGCCCCGGCCTGTCCGGACTCCGGTCCGGCGGCCGATGCGAAGAAACTCGGACGCGACTTTAAAATCCCGGGAGGAATGAAACCAATGAATAAAACAGAACTGATCAACAGCATCGCGGAAAAAAGCGGCGTAGGCAAAAAAGAAGTCGAAGCGGTACTTAACGGCTTTATGGACGGCGTAACCGAAGCACTCGCAGGCGGCGACAAAGTTCAATTGATCGGTTTCGGTACGTTCGAAACCCGCAAACGTGCAGGCCGTACGGGCCGCAACCCGCAAACCGGCGAACCGATTACAATCGCCGAATCCAGTGTTCCTGCATTCAAAGCGGGCAACAAACTCAAAGACGCGGTTAAGTAATTATGCGTGTCGATAAATTCCTGAAAGTGTCCAGGCTCATTAAGCGTCGTACCGTAGCCAAAGACGTGTCCGAACAGGGACGTGTCCTGATCAACGGCCGCGAAGCCAAGCCCAGCGCTTCGGTGAAAGTCGGCGATGAAATTACCGTGCAGTTCGGCCAGAAGCTCGTTACCGTTCGCGTCGAACGCATTGCCGACACGACCCGTAAAGACGAAGCGGCAGGCATGTATACCGTAGTCAAAGAAGAGCCTATTCCCAGAGAAGAAGGCTTTCCCTTCTGATTGCTGTTTGATAACCGAAAAAGACGTTTCCGCTGAGGCGGAAACGTCTTTTTCGTCTAATTTTGCGGATTTGCGCGTCATTTCGCCTTTTATTGTGTTAATGTGTAAGGTAAGTGACGAAGTTAGGCAGTAAAGACTATTGACCACATTCAAATCCGGCAAGAATAGTTCCCTTGCTCTATCCAACTTGTCGACTTGCTTGCCGATAAAGAAGTAGAGCTGTGTGCCGAAGTCCTTTTTTTCAAAAGAACATCGGTCCGCTGCAGTAATTTTACATAACAGCCGGCATCACCCCGGTGAAGGAGGGTTCCATAAGCATGAGAGCGACTTCCGCAGCATCCAATCCCAACAGACAACAGCCCGAACGAACGCCCAAAACAACCCGGACCGAGGTCCGACGCACTTCATCGAATCGGCAGCAGAGCGGCAAGAAGCGTCTTCGTTTGTGGGCCGTCTTGATGCTGGTTCTGTTGGGTTGGGCAAGTTATACGCTGATTGACCAGTCTTCCGTCATTGCGGACAAAGCCTCGCAGTTGGAAGAGCGCCAAACGGCCCGGTTGGAAAATGCAACGGCGCTGAATGAAATCAAAACGGAGATTAAGCGGCTGCAGGATCCGGAGTACGTCGCGCAAATCGCCCGCAAAGAATACAATATGTACAAACCGGAAGAGATCCCGATCCGGGTTACCGGAGAAGGCGGAGGAGAGTAGTTTTTCCGCGGTTTTATGCGGTTTTGTTTGTTGACCGCCGATTCCGCTTCCGTTATAATCAAATCACCGCAGCCCGGAATTTGACAGATTCGGCTGTATATTTTTAAGGGAGGATCATTTCATTCTATGGCAATTGAAGTAGGCACCAAATTAGAGGGCAAAGTGACAGGCATCACGCATTTCGGAGCATTCGTGGATTTGTCCGGAGGTGTCACAGGTCTTGTTCATATCTCGGAAATCGCCGATAATTACGTAAAAGATGTGAACGATCACCTGAAGATTGGCGACATGGTGACGGTTAAAGTCATCAACGTCGACAAAGACGGCAAGATCGGCTTGTCCATCAAGCAAACTGTGGACAGACCTGCCGGTTCTGCACCCGCTCCTTCTTCCCGTCCGCCTAGACCCGATCGTGGTCCAAGCAGCGGCGGAAGCGGTGGCGGCGAACGCTTCAGCGGCGGTGGCGGTGGTGGCGGCTTCAACCGTGGTGGCGGAAGCGGCGGCGGCAGACCTTCGAGGCCTCCTGGCGGCGGCGGTAAACCTGCATTCGGCAAGCCCGCATTCGGTAAGCCTTCGTTTGATGATAAATTGACCCGTTTCCTTAAGGACAGCGAAGAAAGAATCTCTTCCATCAAGAAAAGCACGGAATCCAAGCGTGGAGGCCGTGGAGCCAAAAGATCCTAAATTCGAAGCCGAGTTTGCACAACTCGTTCGAGTTAAGCCGGTCTTTTGGAGGGTTATAACAGCGAACACCGCGAATGGCACAGCCGCTCGCGGTTTTTTGCTTTGTTTCTCCCGGCGTTCAACGAACAGGGCGTGCTGTCCGATAATAGTACGGAGAATGTATAGGGGTACAGGCTGTGAATGTCTAGGGTTCGGGTAGAGCCGTAATTTGGCGGGCTCGTACCGGAAAGGATGGGATGCCAAGTGGCTGCACCAGATTTGCCGGGATTTACACCGGGAACGGTCGTGACCGGTGCGTCCTACGGCGGACAATATACGATACAATCGCTGATCGGACGCGGGGCCAACGGTAACGTTTATCTGGTTCGAACGGCCGGCGGGCAGCAGGCTGCATTGAAAGCCGGCCCGGAGAGACCGGCATTGAAGACCGAGGTTGAAGTGCTGGCCGAGTTGAAGAAACGGGAGTTTGAGAATGGCAGCCGCCGCTCTTTTCTGCTTGATGCCGACCGGTTCGAGACCGAAGGACGATTCATTCCTTTTTATGTGATGAAATTCGTCCGGGGAGTTGCGATCGATGCTTATATACGCAAGTACGGATACCGCCAGATTGGTACGGCCGGACTCGGGCTGCTGGATCGGCTGTCGGAACTGCATCAGGCCGGCTTTATTTTCGGAGATCTTAAACCTTGTCATGTGCTGGTCGAAGAAAGCGGGGAGGTTGAACTCGTCGATTACGGCGGAGCCAGTCCGATCGGAGAAAATGTGAAGCAGTACAGCGGCTGGTATGATCGGAAATACTGGAATGCGGGCAGCCACAAAGCCGATCCGGGATACGATCTGTTTGCGTTCGCCGTCCTCTGCATGCATGTATTCGACGAACGCGGACTGCGCCGTCTGGATGCCGCCCTGCTGCCGCAGACCCGCAGCGCGGAAGATCTGATTCAGCTGGCGGGAAGAATCCCGCCCCTGCAGCCGTTCGAGCCCTGGTTTGACCGGGCGCTGCGCGGCGGATTCGGAAGTTCGCGCGAAGCATCGGCCCATTGGAAAGCCCTGTACCGGCTGTATCCCGCCAAAGGCCGCCGAAACTCTTCCAAGCGGCTCACGCTTGCGTTTTGCGGTTCGCTGCTGCTGCTCGGCATTGTAATGTATACGGCGCTGTCGCTGTAACCCGGCTTTTGAAGGCCCGATACGGTGTGCAGCGATATAAATGGAGGTCCGGACGGTGAAAGAGGAGAACGCCTTGAACAGGGGCATCGAGGAAGAAGCCGGCCAATACGGCATGTGGAACAGCGGGGACCGGATCGTGGCAGCCGTTTCGGGAGGGCCCGATTCGCTCGCGCTTCTTCACCTGCTGCACGGCTTATCGGCTGCGCATCGGATTGACCTGGTCTGCGCCCACGTGAATCACGGCCTCCGGCCGGAAGAATCGGCGGCGGAAGCCGACCTGGTGCGGCAGGCAGCCGGGCGGCTCGGGATTCCTTTTGAACTGGGAGAGCTGGATGTTCGCGCGTATAAGAAGGAAACCGGGCTCGGTACCCAGGCCGCTGCGCGCGAACTTCGATATCGCTTTCTGCGGGAAACGGCTGGCCGGTACGGAGCGTCCGCGATTGCGCTTGCCCATCATGCCGGCGACCAGGCGGAGACGGTGATGCTCCATCTGCTGCGCGGCAGCGGAGCCGGAGGCCTGGCCGGGATGCGCCGCGTGCGCGAGTGGGAAGGCGTTCGCCTGATCCGGCCGCTGCTGCGTTTCGACAAGGAAGAGCTGGTCGGTTTTTGCCGGCGAAACGGGATCGAATATGCGACGGACAGCAGTAATGCCCACACGGATTATACGCGCAACCGGCTGCGGCTGGAGACTTTTCCACATCTGGAAAGCTACAATGCACAGCTGTCTTCGGCATTGAACCGGCTGGCCGATACGATGGGCCTCGAGGACGATTATTTGAACGAACAGACCGCTTCCGCGTTCGAACGGGTCTGCCGGAGAGAAAAAGAGCGGACGGAACTGGATACAAAGGCCTTTTCCCTGCTGCCCTTCGCTTTACAACGCAGGCTCGTTAAATTAATATTAAATTACCTGTCGGAACCGGGAATGGAAACCGATTTTGCAAAGGTGGATCTTGTCCGCCGGCGCCTGCTTTCTCCCGACGACTCGACCTGGACACTGGACCTCGGATACGGCCGGACTTGTACGCGCGAATACGATCGTGCGTTTTTCGGTCTCGGCCGACCGGAGCTTGCCGTCCTTGAAACCGAGACTTTCGACAGGGGGCCGGGTATCCGTACCCTGCGGCTGGGCGATCTCGACATGATTTTCAGGGAAGAACGGGAAGTTCCCGCTGCCGGGGTGCTGAAGAACCTGGGCCGGGAAGAAGCCGTTTTTGATGCGGATCGTCTGGAATACCCGTTAACCGTGCGCTCGCGTCTTCCGGGAGACCGGATCGAGCTTCCGGGTGATGCCGGCACGAAAAAAGTCAAAGATCTGCTGATCGACGAAAAGATCGCTCCGTCCGGCCGCAGTTTGATTCCGGTCGTGTGCGACGCGCAGGGCCGCATTGTCTGGCTGGCGGGCTTGCGGCGCTCCAAACATGCCTGGATCGACCAGCGGAGCGAGAAGATTCTATATATTCGGATAGATCGGGCTCTTTGTTGACGGTTTTGGTTTATAAGATAGAAAGAAGATCAAGTTTCAATCAGATCACAATTGTGGGAGGGTCACGCACGTTGCAAAATGACATTCAGGAAGTGCTTATCAGCGAAGAAGAACTTCAGACCAAAATCAAGGAACTGGGCGAGCAGCTCAGCGGCGAGTACGCAGACCGCAATCCGCTCGTCATCTGCGTGCTGAAAGGCGCGTTCATCTTCATGGCGGATCTGGTCAAACGGATCACCGTGCCGATCGAACTGGACTTTATGGCCGTATCGAGCTATGGAGCGGCAACCAAATCGTCCGGCGTCGTCAAAATCATCAAAGATCTGGATACGACGGTCGAAGGACGCGACGTGCTGATCGTGGAAGACATCATCGACAGCGGACTGACACTCAGCCATCTGATTGAACTGTTGAAGAACCGCAATGCCAAAAGCGTCAAAGTCGTTACGCTGTTCGACAAGCCGTCGGGCCGTTCGGTGAATATGGAGGCCGATTACACAGGTTTCGTCCTGCCGGACGCTTTCGTTGTCGGATACGGTCTGGACTACGCGGAACACTACCGCAACCTGCCTTATATCGGTGTTCTCAAACCGGAGGTTTACACGAAATAAGCCGCGGATCGCGTTCAAAGGACAGGCCGGACGACCGGCAGCCCTTTGATCCGATCCATGGACCGGAAGCCGTAGGATTTTTGCTTTGAAGTCCGCTCCGCGTCTGAATTTGTGATGTGTGAACCGACTATGTTAAAATAACTACAGTGTCTTGAGAGGAGGTTGGGGATGAATCGGTTCATCCGGAATTCTGGATTTTATTTAATCCTTTTTCTTGTCGTGGTAGGCATTATTCAATTTTTGAACGGCGGTCGGGATACGGCCCAAGCTCCAAGATACGACGAACTGGTCGAGCAGGTTCAGAAGGACAACGTGGAAAATGCCACGTTCCAATTCGAAAACTACGCTTATTTGGTGACCGGCACGTACAAGGCGCCGTTGAAAGAGGGCGCGCCAAAAACGTTCTCGACGTATATTCCCTCCACCGAAACGGTGGTTAACGATCTTACGGCGGAAATGAAAGCAAATGACGTAGAGGTATCGTGGAAGCCGATGCGGGGTCAAAGCATCTGGGTTACGCTCCTCACCTCGTTCATTCCGCTCATTCTGATGTTCGTACTCTTCTTCTTCCTGTTCAACCAAGCCCAAGGTGGCGGCGGTAAAGTGATGAACTTCGGCAAGAGCAAAGCCAAACTTTACAGCGAAGAGAAGAAAAAAGTAACGTTTAACGATGTTGCGGGTGCGGACGAAGAGAAGCAGGAACTGGTCGAAGTGGTCGAGTTCCTCAAGGATTCGCGTAAATTCGCGGTGCTTGGCGCAAGAATTCCGAAGGGCGTTCTGCTTGTGGGCCCTCCGGGTACCGGTAAAACCCTGCTTGCCCGTGCAGTAGCCGGTGAAGCGGGAGTCGCATTCTTCAGCATTTCCGGTTCCGACTTCGTCGAAATGTTCGTCGGTGTCGGCGCTTCACGGGTTCGTGATTTGTTCGAAAACGCCAAGAAAAGCGCACCTTGTATCATCTTCATCGATGAAATCGACGCAGTCGGACGTCAACGGGGCGCAGGCCTCGGCGGCGGACACGACGAACGCGAGCAGACGCTTAACCAGCTGCTTGTCGAGATGGACGGTTTCGGTGAAAACGAAGGCATCATCATCATCGCGGCTACAAACCGTGCGGATATTCTTGACCCTGCCCTGCTGCGGCCGGGACGTTTCGACCGTCAGATCATGGTTGATCGTCCGGACGTCAAAGGACGCGAAGCGGTACTGCACGTTCATGCACGCAACAAGCCGCTCACCAAAGACGTTCAGCTCGACAAAATCGCGAAGCGCACGACGGGCTTCTCGGGTGCGGATCTCCAGAACCTGCTGAACGAAGCGGCTCTGATCGCGGCTCGCCGCGACCGCAAAGATATCTCGATGAAAGAAATCGACGAAGCGATCGACCGCGTCATCGTAGGTACCGAGAAGAAGAGCCGCGTCATCAGCGATCGCGAGAAACGCATCGTGGCTTACCACGAAGCGGGTCACACCATCGTGGGTTACTTCCTCGAACACGCCGATACGGTGCATAAGGTTACGATCATTCCGCGCGGTCGCGCGGGCGGATATGTAATCATGATGCCGAAGGAAGACCGCATGCTCGTCACCAAGCAGGAACTGCTCGACCGCGTAACCGGCCTTCTGGGCGGACGCGTATCCGAGGAACTGTTTATCGGCGAGATCGGCACGGGCGCATACAGCGACTTCCAGCAGGCGACCGGTATCGTGCGCAGCATGATCATGGAATACGGCATGAGCGAGAAGCTCGGTCCGATGCAGTTCGGTACGGGACAGGGACAAGTCTTCCTGGGCCGCGATCTGGGACACGAGCCGAATTACAGCGACGCCGTAGCGCATGAGATCGATCAGGAAATGCAGCGCTTCATCAACGAGTCGTACGAAAGAGCGCGTCAAGTGCTGACCGATCATGCCAAAGAAGTCCACTTGATCGCAAATACGCTGCTCGAAGTCGAGACACTGGAACTGGATCAGATCCGCAATCTGATCGAGACCGGCACACTCGAAGGAGATGGAGAAACTGCAGTTCTTACGGAAGTCTCTGAACCCAAGGCAGAACCGACGTTTGACAGCATTGGAGATACGAATGTTCGTCTGGACGAGTCCGATCCTGTGGATCTGGGCAAAACCGGCGATATTCCAAATGATCCAATGAACAAACGCGGCGATTCCGGCGGCGGAACAACCGAGTCCTGATCCGGGACCCCCTCTTCTCAAGCTAAGTTCGATACAAGCGAGACCGGAAAACGAATCCTCGTTTTCCGGTCTTTTCGTATGTAGGCAGCCGGATTTATGCGACCCCAAAGGAGGATAAGAACCGCGTGATTCTTGTAGTGGATATCGGCAATACCAATATTGGGCTTGGGATGTATGAAGGCCGGGAACTGCTGCATCATTTCCGGATCAGCACCAGCAGGCAGGCGACAAGCGATGAATACGGGGTCATGATTTATAATCTGTTCCAGCTGTCCGGAGTGGATGCGGACAAGATCGAAGGCGTGATGATTTCCTCCGTCGTTCCGCCTATCGTTGGAGTGATCGAGCAGATGTGCCGGGTCTATCTCAAAAGAACGCCGTTGGTTGTGGGGCCCGGTATCAAAACCGGACTGAATCTGCGCTACGAAAATCCGCGGGAGATCGGGGCGGATCGTATCGTCAATGCCGTGGCCGCTGTCGAACTGTACGGCGGTCCTGTGGTGGTCGTCGATTTCGGTACGGCAACCACATTTGACTGTATCGACGCGCAGGGCAATTATTTGGGCGGCGCGATTGTGCCCGGTATCGGTATCTCGACCGAGGCGCTGTATCAGCAGGCTTCGAAGCTTCCGAGAATCGAGCTGGAAAAACCCAAGAAAGTGATCGGAAGAAATACCGTACATGCGATGCAGTCCGGAATCATTTACGGGTATGCGGGACAGGTCGACGGCATTATCAAACGGATCCGGCAGGAGATGGATGCGGAACCCAAGATTGTGGCAACCGGAGGATTGGCTCCGCTGATCTGCGCCGAGACGGAGGCTGTTCGGGAAGTGAATCCGATGCTGACGCTCGAAGGACTGAGGCTGATCTATGAACGCAATGTTTTGTCCAAGTCTTAACGATTACATCACATACAGGCTGCGTTGGAGCAGCCGAAACGGAGGAGACGACGAATGGAAAATTTGAATCCCATGAACAACGACGGTTCCGAACCTTCGGAGAAACGCGATTATCTGGTTCGGGGAACCGCACTGGGGGGCAAAGTACGGGCTTTTGCGGTACGCAGCACCAACCTGGTGGAGGAGCTGCGTCGGCGCCACGATACGTTCCCTACGGCAACCGCGGCACTGGGACGCACACTGACGACGGCTGCCATGATGGGCGCCATGCTGAAAGGTGAAGAAAAGCTGACGATTCAGGTAAAAGGAAACGGGCCGCTCGGTCAGATCGTGGCCGATGCCAATGCCAGAGGCGAAGTGCGGGGCTATGTCGATCATCCGCACGTCCACCTGCCGAGCAATGCCATGGGCAAACTTGATGTGGCCGGCGCTGTCGGGACCGAAGGCTTCCTCTATGTCATCAAAGATCTCGGACTCAAAGAACCGTACCGGGGCAGC
Source organism: Saccharibacillus qingshengii (assembly GCF_013185195.1). Classification (GTDB taxonomy): domain Bacteria; phylum Bacillota; class Bacilli; order Paenibacillales; family Paenibacillaceae; genus Saccharibacillus; species Saccharibacillus qingshengii. The sequence continues at coordinate 12,470 of NZ_JAAZWC010000030.1, read as the reverse complement.
GTACCGATCGTATCGGGCGAGCTGGGCGAAGACTTTACGTATTATTTTGCAGCTTCCGAACAGACGCCTTCCGCGGTCGGAATCGGAGTGTTGGTCGCGCCCGAAGGCCATGTACTCAGTGCGGGCGGTCTGATCGTGCAGCTGCTGCCGGGTCTGTCCGACGAAGAAATCGATGCGATCGAAGGTGCGATCTCGTCGCTTCCGCCGGTATCCGCATTGATCGATCAGGGCCTGTCGCCGGAAGAAGTCATCAAATGGGTACTGCCGGATGTGCAGATCCAGGAGTCGCTGAATATCGATTTCCACTGCGAATGCACGCGGGAGCGCGTTGAACGTACACTGATCAGTCTGGGTTCGGAAGAGATTCAGGCCATTATCGAAGAGCAGGGAGTAGCCGAAGTGGTCTGCCATTTCTGCAACGAGGCTTATCAGTTCGAAAAAGAAGACCTGCAGCAGATCTTGGAACAAACCAAGCGTTAATGCTGGAAAGACAGTCAGATCTTCCCGAAGACGGGGACGATTTCGCTTCGATGCTAGGACACGGATCCAAAAAGCAGCAGGGAGTTTCCCAAAAAAAGCCGCTTCCCCGAGGGAAAGCGGCTTTTTGTTGAGTTTATTTTCGGTCCGGGCCAGATCGCATTCAAGAGGAGAAAAAATTCCCCGTCAGATGACCGTACTGCTGCTGATCTTGTCTTCTTTGCGGCCCATCGATTGGAGCTGGTTCATCAATTTGCTTCTGGAATCTTTATTGCGGAGCAGGTAAGCGGCTCCCAGACCGACAGCGACACCAAGCAGTGTATTTTTCCGTTTCATGTTGTCGTCCTCCTTGTGTACGGATCGTTGATTTGGACTGCACTTATCACAAATTACCCCCTGATCCAAAGGCGAAACGTCAGTCGGATGATTCCGGTTGGCAGCTGTCCCAAGTCTTCAAATCGGTACGCGTAGTGTTCGTTGACAGCTTGTACGGCTATTTGCTAAGATAAAGGAAGTTAAAAGCCTACTTTTTCACTCGGATTAAGCGGGCGACGTCGCAGCTCCGGCATGAGGCGGCGAAGCCTTTTCTGTACAAATCGTTTATCAGTTTACCCACTTCCGAAGGAGGATTTACCATGGCTAAAGTCGTTAACAGTATTACGGATCTGATCGGAGATACGCCGCTTGTCCGTCTGAATCGCATCGTACCGGAAGGCAGCGCGGAAATTTATGTGAAACTGGAATACCAGAACCCGGGGGCAAGCGTCAAGGACCGGATCGCCATCAGTATGGTCGAAGCGGCCGAAGCCGACGGACGTCTGAAACCGGGCGGTACGATCATCGAAGCGACAAGCGGCAATACCGGAATCGGATTGGCCATGGTAGCGGCGGCAAAAGGATACAAGTCCGTTATCGTCATGCCGGAAACGATGAGCTTGGAACGCCGCAACCTGCTGCGCGCTTATGGGGCTGAACTGGTACTGACACCGGGAGCAGAAGGCATGAACGGCGCCGTACGCAAAGCCGAAGAGCTGCTGCAGGCCAATCCGGATTACTTTATGGCCGAGCAGTTCAAGAATGAAGCGAACGTGAAGATTCACCGCGAGACGACAGGACCGGAGATCGTGGAAGCGATTCAGTCGATCGGCGGAACGCTGGATGCCTTTATTGCGGGAATCGGAACAGGCGGTACGATCTCGGGAGCCGGAGAAGTGCTGAAGACGAACTTCCCCGAAGTGAAGATTTATGCGGTCGAGCCTTCGGCTTCTCCGATTCTTGCCGGCGGCAAACCCGGTCCGCACAAGATTCAGGGGATCGGAGCCAACTTCGTGCCGGATATTCTCAACCAGAAGATCTACGACGAGATTCTTCACGTGGAAAATGACGAGGCGTTCGAGACGGCTCGAAAAGTCGCCAAAGAAGAAGGCATTTTGTCCGGTATTTCTTCGGGCGCCGCAATCTTTGCTGCACTCAAAGTGGCCAAAGAACTGGGCGCAGGCAAAAGAGTCGTGGTCATCGTACCGAGCAACGGCGAACGTTACCTCAGCACGCCGCTGTACAATTTCGAAGCGTAAATCCAAACTGCGCATTCTGCTAAAGGTTTGGTTTTTGTAAATGAAAAGTCCCTGTCCGTGCATTCGCACCGGTCGGGGACTTTCTGCGTAGACCCCTTCATTTTGCTGCGATCCGGCTCGACCGGCTGCACGGCGAAGTTCGAATAACGATAAAACAGGGGGTTGTTTGGTTTTGCGGCTATCGGAGCCTTGTGCCTTCGTCGTATAATGGACAAAAATCGAATTCGATCGTGAGAGGCAATTCGGGGGAGGGCAGAGCGTTTGAGAGAGATCATGACAACCCTTGCGCAGTGGGCAGAATGGGCAGAGCAAGGGTATACCCGTTTTCCCTATCTGCTGCGCGCCAAGCTGGAGAAGCGTCCGGAATCGTGGCTGAAGGCCTGGAGCGAAGCTTCGCCGTATGCTTTTGTGTTGGAAAGCGGAAAAGAAGGGCGGTATACGTTTCTTGGACTCGAAGCGGAATCGGTTCTTCGGGGACGGGGAGCGGAAGCTTCCGTAACCGAGTATCATCCGGGGGAAAAGTCCGGGGGAAAACCGCGAGGGGAGTCCGGCAGCGCAGCACGAAGCGTCGGGGGCGATCCGCTTGAAGTCATCCGGGACTGGATGACGCCGCATCGTGCTCCGCAGGTGCCCCGGGCACCGAAGTTCTGCGGAGGCGCGGTCGGGTTTCTGGCTTACGACGTAGCGCGTTCTCTGGAACGTCTGCCGGTGTTGGCGGACGATGACCTGGCGCGGGAAGGACTGCCGGATTACGCATTTATGAGGCTGCGGCAGCTGTGGATCGTGGATCACGAAGAGCAGACGGTCTGCGTCTCGGTATCCGTTCCGGCCGAAGAGGCGGCGCATCATCTTGAAACTGCCTATGGACAGGCTGCCCGGGAAGCGGAGCACATGCTGGCACGCTGGCGGATCTTCGAAAACGACCGGCTTCCTTGGAGTCTCGAGCAGCGAAGCACGATTGCTGCGGAAGCGGAGCGGCATATGGATGGGCGGAGCGACGTGGACGGATTCGATACGGGGTTTGGCCAGGAGGCTTTCCAGGACGCGGTACTGCGTATTCAGGAATATATTCGCAGCGGAGATGTGTTCCAGGTCAATCTTTCGCTGCGCAAACAGCGAAAGATTGAGGCTTCTCCCGAACAGGTTTATGAATGGATGCGGCTTGTGAATCCTTCCCCGTATATGGGCTTGCTGCGCTTCCCGGATTTCCAGCTGGTATCGGGCTCGCCCGAGCTTCTGGTTCGGCTGGAAAACGGCCGGCTTGCGGCAAGGCCGATCGCCGGAACGCGCCGGCGCGGCGCTACCGAAGAAGAAGATCGGCGTATGGCCGAGGAACTGACCGGAAGCGACAAAGAGCGGGCCGAGCATATCATGCTCGTCGATCTGCAGCGCAACGATCTGGGCCGGGTCGCCGCTTACGGGTCCGTACATGTGCCGGAACTGATGACCATCGAGCGGTATGCGCATGTCATGCATCTGGTCTCGCAGGTCGAAGCGGATTTGGCCCCGGGCAGAACGCCTTACGACGTAATTGCCGGCGTTTTTCCCGGCGGTACGATTACCGGCGCACCCAAAGTGCGCACCATGCAGATTGTCGAAGAACTCGAACCGGTCCGCCGCGGACCGTATACCGGCTCTATGGGCTGGATTGACTATGGCGGGAATATGGAATTAAATATCATTATTCGGACTCTCGTCGTTCAAGGCGGGACAGGCCATATGCAGGCAGGAGCGGGAATCGTGATCGATTCCGACCCGTACCGGGAATATCGGGAATGTCATAACAAAGCTAGATCCGTAGGCCGCGCCGTATGGTGTGCCGAACGTGCGGCCGCCGAAGCGGGGAGAGGGGAATCCCATTGATCCTGGTCATCGACAACTATGATTCGTTCACCTATAACCTGGTACAATATCTGGGAGAACTCGGCGAGAAGGTTGTAGTTCGCCGCAATGACGAGATTGATCCCGCAGGCATCCGGGCACTGGCACCCGATCATATTCTGCTGTCTCCGGGACCGTGTACGCCGGATGAAGCGGGCATCACGCTTGAGGTCATTCGACAATTCAAGCGGGAGATTCCGATACTGGGAGTCTGTCTGGGCCATCAGGCGATCGGCCAGGCTTTCGGCGGCCGGGTTGTCCGGGCGGAATGTTTAATGCATGGCAAGACTTCGCCGGTGCTGCATCACGGAACCTCCGTGTTCAAAGGGCTGTCTTCCCCGCTGACGGCAGCGCGCTATCATTCGCTTATCGTCGAGCGAAGCAGTCTGCCCGACTGTCTGGAAGTCACCGCATGGACAGCCGAAGGAGAGATCATGGGACTGCGGCACCGGGAGTATCCGGTTGAAGGCGTACAGTTTCACCCGGAGTCTATTGTGACCGAGCATGGTCATCGGATGCTGGCCCGTTTTCTCGGCCGGACCCCTCAAGTCGGAGTGAATCCGTGAGCGGCTACGTGGGCTTGAATGGCGCTGTGGTCGAAGCGGCAAACGCTTCGGTATCCGTGTTGGATCACGGTTTGATGTACGGGATGGGAGTGTTCGAGACTTTCCGTACCTACGGCGGCGAACCGTTTCTGCTTGAACGCCATCTGGAGAGAATGCGCCGCGGCTGCACGGAACTGGGCATACGATGGGAAATTGAGCCGTTGAGGCTGCGGGAAGAGATCGCTTCCTTGTTGGCGGCGAATTGTCTTGCGGACGCTTATGTTCGCTTAACGCTGATTGCCGGCGAAGACGGAATCGGACTGCCGACGTCGCGGTTCTATGAACGGCCGAACCGGATCATTTACGTCAAAGCGCTGCCGGAACCGCCGGCCGAATGGTATACGGAGGGACGGGTACTGCAGGTGCTGCATACCCGCCGCAACACGCCCGAAGGGACGGAACGGTTGAAATCGCTCCATTATATGAATAGTCTGCTCGGCCGCCGCGAACTGGCAGAGATTCCCGGCGCCCAGGGGGCCGAAGGGTTGATGCTCACCCGGGAAGGTCACGCCGCGGAAGGCATTGTTTCCAATCTGTTTTTTGCCGCGCAAGGAAAGCTCTACACGCCGTCTATCGATACCGGGATTCTGCCCGGTATCACGCGTGCCTTCGTACTGGAATTGGCAGAGAAGCTTGGCATGTGCGCAGAAGAAGGCTTTTACGGAATCGACTCGTTGGAACGGGCCGAAGAAATCTTTTTGACGGGATCCGTGCAGGGCATCGTTCCGGTGCGGAGTCTTAGGCTGCCGGATGGGACAGAGAAGAGGGTGGGCCGCGGACTTCCAGGCCCGCTGACGGAACGGCTTATGAAGGCTTATCGCCATTACACGAAAGAAACGGAGAACTGAACATGAAGCCTATCCTTCATATCCGGCACTATGCCTGGAACGACGCCCGTCTGGACCTGGGCCGCGCTACCCGAATTATGGGAATTTTGAATACGACGCCCGATTCCTTCTCCGACGGGGGAAGTTATGTCGATGTGCAGGCCGCTGTGCGCCATGCCCGCGAGATGGTGCTGGCCGGAGCGGATCTGATCGATATCGGAGGAGAATCGACCCGCCCCGGAGCCGACCCGGTTTCGCTGGATGAAGAGCTTTCGCGTATTCTTCCCGTGATCGAAGCGCTGCGCCGGGAGCTGCCCCGTGTCCCGCTCTCGGTGGATACCTACAAAGCCGAAGTTGCCCGGCAGTCGCTGGCAGCCGGCGTACATATCATCAACGACGTATGGGGAGCCAAAGCCGATACGCGCATGGCCCAGGTCGCCGCGGAATCGGGCTGTCCGATCATCCTGACGCATAATCGTCCCGAGCCCAACTACACGGATCTGTTTGCCGATGTAGCCGCGGATTTGATGGAGAGTGTCCAGATCGCTCGCGCAGCGGGTGTGCTGGATCAGAATATCATTCTTGACCCCGGCATCGGCTTCGCCAAGAACGGCGAAGAAAATCTGCGCATGATGACCCAGCTCGGACGATTGGTTGAACTCGGTTTTCCGGTTCTTCTGGGCACTTCCCGAAAAAGGTTCATCCGCGAAGTGCTCGACCTTCCGGTGGCCGATGTCGTGGAAGGGACGGCGGCCACCGTTGCGTTCGGTATTGCGGAAGGCTGTCAGATTGTTCGCGTGCACGATGTGGCTTCGATCAAACGGACGGTCGCCATGTGCGATGCCATGCTGTATGCGGAGTCGGGACGCTCTTACGAAGCCAGAACTTAATAACGCTGAACACGCTGCGGAACCGGAAGCGCGCATTCTCGAACCTTCCGGCGGACTTCGCAGCGTGTATCTTTTTTACGGAAGGCGGAACTTCTCATGGACAAAATGATTATCTCCCGCATGGAATATTACGGACGCCACGGCGTGTTCGAGGAAGAACGCCGGCTCGGGCAGCGCTTTTATGTCGGACTGGAGCTGGAAATGGACTTGTCCGCCGCCGGATTGACCGACGATCTGGAACAAGCCGTCAATTATGCCGAAGTACACGAGACGGTCAAAGGCGTGGTTGAAGGAGAGTCCGTCAACTTGATCGAAGCGCTCGCGGAACGTATTGCATCCGAGGTGCTTCGTACGTATACTAGGGTGGAAGCGGCGACCGTAAAGGTAACCAAACCGCATCCTCCGTTCGATATTCACTTTGAAGGCGTAACCGTGGAGATTCGCCGGAGCCGAAAGAGAGACACGCGATGAAGAATGATCCTATCCAAAATCCTACCTCTGAGCAATCAGAGGCTTATATTGCTTTGGGGGCCAATCTTGGCCGCCGCGAAGAAACGCTGAGCGAAGCGCTTCGGATGTTGAGCGAACACCCGGAGATCGATGTGCTGCGCGTCTCCGAGGTCTACGAGACCGACCCGGTCGGTTATGCCGATCAGCCGGCTTTTCTGAATATGGCCGCCGCTCTGGGGACTTCGATGTCGCCCCACCGACTGCTCGAAGTCATGCAGACCGTTGAAGACCGGTTGGGCCGCGTACGCGATATCCGCTTTGGACCGCGTACCGCTGATCTGGATCTGCTCTGGATGAATGGCCTGGCTGTCGAAAGTACCGACCTTACGCTGCCGCATCCGCGGATGCATGAGCGCTTCTTCGTATTGGTTCCGCTGGACGATATCGTGCCGGAGGACGAACCTTCGGGTCTGCGCACATTGATCGACCGTTCGCTGATCGAACTTGGTGCAGCCACGGGTATCGTTCATTTCGGCGGACCGCTGTTTCCCTGACCGTTTTCTATTTTTGTTATCCATGAGGTGATTCGCAATGCTGAAGATAGGCGATATTGAACTAAAAAACCGTGTCGTGCTGGCCCCGATGGCCGGCGTTTGCAATCCTGCTTTCCGTCTGATCGCCAAAGAATTCGGCACGGGACTCGTCTGCGCGGAGATGGTCAGCGACAAAGCGATTCTCAACGGCAACAAACGTACCCGCGAGATGCTGTTCGTCGACGAACGAGAAAAACCGCTCAGCCTGCAAATTTTCGGCGGCGATCGCGCGTCGCTCGTCGAAGCGGCCAAGGTTGTCGACCAGGAGACGAATGCCGATATCATCGATATCAATATGGGCTGCCCGGTTCCCAAAGTGACCAAATGCGATGCCGGCGCCCGCTGGCTGCTCAATCCCGAGAAAATTTACGAGATGGTCTCCGCCGTCACCGCCGCCGTGCAGAAGCCGGTCACGGTCAAGATGCGTATCGGCTGGGACAGCGAGCATATTTTTATCGAGCAGAATGCCAAAGCAGCCGAAGCGGCCGGTGCCAGCGCCATCAGCGTTCACGGCCGCACGCGCGAGCAGCTCTATACCGGCAGTGCGGACTGGAGCTGGATCAAGCTGGCCAAAGAGTCGGTGGGCATACCGGTGATCGGCAACGGGGACGTTCTGACGCCGGAAGACGCCAAACGGATGCTGGATACGACGGGCTGCGACGGGGTCATGATCGGCCGGGGCGCGCTGGGCAATCCGTGGATGCTGTACAGCACCATTCACTATCTGGAGACGGGGGAGCTGCTGACCGACCCGCCGCCGGAAGACAAAGTGCGTATCGCCGTCCTTCATATGGACCGCCTGATCGCACTCAAGGGCGAGAGCGTCGCCGTACGGGAAATGCGCAAGCATCTGTCGTGGTACCTCAAAGGATTGAAAGGTTCGGCGAGTATCAAGGACACGATTATGGAAGGCACGACCCGTAATCAGATGGTAGGAATCCTTGAAGGGTATCTGGCCAATCTGCCGCAGTTTGCCGCCGCCCAAGCCTGATTGATCCCCGTGGAACATTTTCAGTCAAAATACGTGCGGATTCGATGAAAAGGGACAGAATTCATGCTCCTTTTCCGCCGAAATAAAACGTTTACAATTGGGCAAGGAAGCGCATTGACTTTTCGTAGTCGTTCCCATATAATTTGTCAGTATAAAATTCGCCTCAGCAACATAAATTCCAAAATGCGGAATATGCACGCTTTGCCTGGATACGGCACTTGATAGACGCGAACGGTATTCCGTACGTTGACCGACCGGGTTCGATTGTGCGGTCGACGTAGCAGGCACCGACGTTCCTGGAGATATAACGGCTTTGGCCCTGGCTGCCCGTCACTATATTTCTTAAGCGAGAAGCGGAACACGTCTATTGCTTTACGGGCGTGATCGTTTCTATTTTGCCGTCGCCGTCTTTACAGGGATTTCGTAATTAACCGGATGTGAGAGTGCGAAAATCTACTATTCACATGACAGGAGAATCGGTACAGATGAGCGATAAAGAGGTCATTCTCACCCAGGACGGGCTGAAGAAGCTGGAAGAAGAGTTGGAAACCCTGAAATCCGTAAAGCGCCGCGAGGTTGCGGAACGGATCAAAGTGGCAATCGGTTACGGGGATATTAGTGAGAACTCCGAGTATGAAGATGCCAAGAACGAACAGGCTTTCATCGAAGGACGCGTAATCACACTGGAAAAAATGCTGCGCAACGCCCGAATCATCAACAGCGACGATATCGGAACGGATGTCGTAACGGTAGGATCGACCGTACTGGTCAAAGATCTGGAATTCGGAGACGAGATGGAATATACGATTGTCGGTTCCGCGGAATCCAATCCGCTTGAGAACCGCATTTCCAATGAAAGTCCGGTGGGTATGGCTCTTCTTGGCAACAGCAAAGGAGCGACCGTCGACGTTAGCGTTCCTGCGGGCGTATTTCAATACGAGATTCTCGACATCAAAAAATAATCCGATTCCGGAGAAGCCTTTGCGCGGCTTCGGCATCCGAGGCTCCCTGCGACCGTTTTGGCATTTGTCCAAGCGTACGCGGGAGCCTTTTTTGTACCCTTTTGCGCCGGGCCTGGGTTTGACTGTCTGCCGTACGGCTTTCGCGGTTGACGAACGAGACGATTTGGAACGATAATATAGGTTGACGATAAGCGAGGTCGGCAGAGTATTCTCAATGCGGGCCGCCGCTAAGGACAGGAGCTGAAACACAAGTGTCTGAAGAAAACACAAACCAGGAAAACCAGGAAGTCGAATTGAGCGAACTGCTTAAGGTACGCCGCGAGAAACTGGGTGAACTGAAAGAGCTCGGCATCGATCCGTTCGGCGCCAAGTTCGAACGCGACGAGACGGCGGCTGGCATCATAGCCAAATACGATACTCTGGACAAAGACGAGCTGGAAGAAAAAGCGATCGAAGTGCGTCTGGCAGGCCGTATCATGGCCAAGCGTGCAATGGGCAAAGCCAGCTTCGCCCATATCCAGGACCTGACCGGCCGTATTCAATTATATGTACGTAAAGACAGCGTGCCCGAAGAGCAGTACGGCGCGTTCTCGATCCTCGATCTCGGCGATATCGTCGGCATCCGCGGAACGGTATTCAAGACGAAGACGGGCGAGACGACGGTCAAAGTATCGGAACTGACCGTTCTGACCAAGTCGCTGCAGCCGCTGCCGGACAAATACCACGGACTCAAAGACGTGGAACTGCGCTACCGTCAGCGTTACGTCGATATGATCGTCAACCCGGAAGTGCAGCAGACGTTTATCCTCCGTTCGCGGATTATCCAGTCGATGCGCCGTTATCTGGATTCGCTCGGCTATCTCGAAGTGGAGACGCCAACCCTGCATTCCATCGCAGGCGGCGCTGCCGCACGTCCGTTTATTACGCACCATAATGCACTTGATATGGAGCTGTACATGCGGATCGCGATCGAACTGCACCTGAAGCGTCTGATCGTAGGCGGGCTGGAAAAAGTGTACGAAATCGGACGCGTCTACCGCAACGAAGGCACATCGACCCGCCACAACCCGGAATTCACGATGATCGAGCTGTACGAAGCTTATGCCGACTACAAAGACATCATGAGCCTGGTGGAAAATATGATCGCGCATATCGCCCAGGAAGTGCTCGGTACGACAACGATCCAGTACCAGGGTCAGGAGATCGATCTCAAGCCGCAGTGGCGCCGGGTATCGATGGTCGATGCGGTCAAGGAAGTAACGGGCGTGGACTTCGGCGTGCATATGACCGACGAAGAAGCGCACGCGCTGGCCAAAGAACACAAGGTACCGGTTGAAAAGCATATGAAGTTCGGCCATATCCTCAATGCGTTCTTCGAGCAGTTCGTCGAAGAAACGCTGATTCAGCCGACTTTCGTTACGGGACATCCGCTCGAAATTTCGCCGCTGGCGAAAAAGAACGACGAAGATCCGCGCTTTACCGACCGGTTCGAGTTGTTTGTCGTGGCGCGCGAGCATGCCAACGCGTTTAGCGAACTGAACGATCCGATCGATCAGCGTCAGCGTTTCGAAGCGCAGCTGGTCGAGAAGGAACACGGGAACGACGAAGCGCATGAGATGGATGAAGATTTCATCCGCGCGCTGGAGTACGGCATGCCGCCTACCGGCGGCCTCGGAATCGGCATCGATCGTCTGATCATGCTGCTGACCGATGCCCCATCGATTCGCGACGTCCTTCTGTTTCCGCACATGCGGAACCTGTAGTCGAAAGATTCGGCATCAAGGTGTATACCAAAAAGGAGAAAGCGCCCAGGCGCTTTCTCCTTTTTTTTGCCTCCTTTACGGATTTAATCGCTTTTTTTGCATACAGAATCGAGGTACTGATTCAACATCTTCTCCATTAAAGGAGGAGGCATCCGCTCGGGGTACAATAATCCGTGCAGCGCAACCCCGTCGACGAAGGTCAGCATTTTCAGGGCTTCTTCTTCGACGTTGAGGTGCCTCGGGGCGAATTCGTAATCGACGAGCGCCTGCATGATCACCGTCATGGTACGCCGCATCTCTTCATAGACCCGATCCGCATGCTCCCGAAGCAAAGGCTCGGACATTGTCTTCGATACAAAAGCAAGCCAGACTTCCATTTCCGAACGGCTCTCTTCATGAAAAGGCACCAGCTCGCGCAGGACGTCCCGGGCTACTTCCGGCACGGGCCGATCGAAAGAGTACGCCGAGATCCTTTTGGCTACCCGTTCGGACACCAGATTCATGGAAAAGGAAAAGAGTTCGGCCTGCGTAGAGAAGTAATGGCGCATCGAGCCCGGCGACACGCCCGCTTCCTGGGCAATGTTTCGCACCGAAGCGTTTTCGATACCCGATCGGCGAATGACTCTCCATACCGCTTCCGCGACTTTAATTTTTTGTTGTTCATGATCGACGATTTTTGGCATGTTCCAATTATAACACAAGCAAGCGTTAAGGATTCACTTTTTAACACACTTGTGTTATAATGAATTCGAAAGAATTTACATGCCGAAAAAGGAGGGAAAACAATGATTGGATGGTTGATTATCGGCTGCGAGATCGGCTTCTGGGTGTTTGTTCTGGGCGGATTGATTACCCGTTACCTATTGAAGCAAAAGAAAGCGGGCGCTCTGCTGCTGCTTCTGGCCCCCGTTGTAGACCTCATTCTGCTTGCTGCAACGATTATCGATATTCGGCAGGGAGCGGAAGCGGGTTTCGTGCATGGATTGGCAGCTGTTTACCTCGGGGGAACCGTGGCTTTCGGACACCGGATGATCCAATGGGCGGATGAACGGTTTGCTTATCGCTTTGCGAACGGACCCAAGCCGGAAGCCAAACCCAAAAGAGGTCCTGCCCATGCCGCGAGGGAGAGGCAAGGCTGGTATCGGCATCTTCTTGCCTGGGGAGTAGGATGCACCTTGTTGGCGGGAATGATCCTGCTGATCGGCGATGCGGAAAAATCCGAAGCGCTGCAGCAGTGGATCATACGTTGGGCCCTCATATTGGGTATCGATTTTCTTATCAGTTTCAGCTATACGGCTTGGCCGAGACCCGAGAGCAAGAAGGCCTGATTTCTTATCGGACAGAAGGCAGGCACAGCAGGTCTTTTCTTTTTGAAAAAAAGCTTGCCTTCTTAAACTCAGCATGATATATTCTAGGAACGGCCTTGAGAGAGTGACCGTGCGGTTCGAACAAGTGAG
>NZ_JAAZWC010000002.1 GCF_013185195.1 Saccharibacillus qingshengii | reverse complement strand
CACCTTTGGATTTATTCTGTTCTTATCCTAAACCCAAATCGGTTTATCTTCCATCTTTAGTTTTAAAACACGCCCTAGACTGGTTTAACGTTTTTAGATCAAATAGCGTGATCACGATTCGTTAGCGCGTCAAACAAACTCTTCCTCAGCAAAAAAAGCAGCCTTTCGGCTGCTTCAATACTTAAACATGCTTTTATACACGTTATTGCGGTCTACTTTTTGAATATAAATCTCCGCATCGACTTCAGGGTCGAGCGGAGTATGCAGCACGATGCCTACCTCATACCATTCTTCTGCCACATTTAGCGTGATGAATTCGTCTTCTGTCGGAATCGGGTCAAAGGTCAGAGACTGCCTCTTCCATTCATCCCATACCGCTGCGCGAGAATGCACAAAAACATTTGCGATAGTGTCCGCCTCCTTGCTGCTGCCAAAGTTACAGGACTTCTTCCCCGGCCTCTTCATCCGTCGGAATTTCGTAGAACCAGAAATACTTGATCGTCGCCGTGTTGATGGTGTTGCCGTCGATTTCGACCCACGGATTCGAGGTGATCTCGCCGTCCAGACGTTCGAACTCTTCCTCGGTAATCCCCAGTTCCAGCACTTCTCCGTCCGTAAAATGAATCGCGATCACTGTCGTTTCTTCCATCGCACACGCCTCCTGTTCGTTCGATTACGTACCCCTACACCTTACCCCTTTCGCTACCCGCTCGGCAACTTTTGCACCTTGCGCTTCTATTCGCAGCCTACGCCGTCGCCGTCCCGATCCAATTTGCGCGAATAACCCGGGTCGCCCGCGTACACGGGAGCCGCTCCGGCCGCCCTGGCGACGGTACAGTTTTTGAAATAGACGGTGTTTCCATCGGAAGAAATCGGTATATCGGAGGAATCGGAAGAACCCCCGTCATAGGAATCCCAGCTGCTGATCTCGCAGCCGATTCCGTCGCTGTCCCGATCAAGCCAACCGGCGTAACCCGCCTCTCCTTCATACACGGGTGCGGCTCCCGCCGCTTCGGCGGCCGCGCAGTTTTCGTAATATACGCCGCCGGTCTCTTCTTGCACATACGCCGACTCGGCAGAAGGCGCGTACCCGGTCACCATTTTGCTGCTGATCCAGCCGTCCACGCCGGAAGGCGTCCGTACATAATACCAGGTCCTGCCGTCGGACGGATCATACGATTGGTCGTTCAAACTTTCCAGCACCGAACCGCCGGCCGCCTGGCCGACCGTGGCGGCGTCGATCGAAGGCGACTGCCGGATGTTGGCTTCACGGGTCGCGTAATAGCGGACGGTAGGCACCGAAGCCTCAGCGGTCGAACTTTCTTCAGATACGAGCGCCGGTCCTTCTGCAAAGTAACGGCCGTCCGACTGGACCACGACCGCGCTGCTGATCCAACCGATCTCTCCGGTATCATTTTGAACGTTATACCAAATCCTGGAGTCGCGCGGATCCTCTACTTTCTTATGCAAATATTCCAGATCCCGTCCTTCTTGTCCGATTCGGATCGACTCGGAATGATAATCGGGAGCTTTGCGGATATTCGCGTCGCCACCGTCGATTCTCCAATAAGAGACTTCGCTCTCGGCAGCCGTCTCTTCGACCGGGCGGCTGGCCTGTGTGTCTTCCTGCTCAAGCGGCTGATCCGTTTCCTCGGAAGCCGCCTGCGTGCCCGCTAGGTCTTGGGAGTCTTCGACAGCCGCCGATTTCTCCGGTATGCCCCCCGACTGATCCGGTTCCTCCCGATCCTGCGGCATGGTTACGGCCGATTCGATGCCGGTCCGCAGCGGCGGGATGTAGACTTCTTTCTCTCTTCCGTGTTCTCCGCAGGCGCCAAGCATAAGCAAAACAAGTAAGGCTCCTCCATAAAAAACGCTGCGTTTCGATAGTCGTTTAATGATCTTCCACTCCTTTGTTCTTTTTCTTTTTATCGGAAAACGATCTTATCTAATATCGGAACCTGCCTGAACATGGATAAGGTTTGGGAGATACCTGCCGCTTCTGTTAAACTGGAAGTATATTCGAGTCCAAAGGAGGATGACCATGCAGTTGAACCCATTGACGCGTCAAGGCGAAGAAATTCGCGAGAAGGTAGCCAACGCCGAAGACTTCCGAAGCATCACCCTCTGGCTGTCCAGTGCCGCCGTCTATTTGGAGGCCAGGCACAAGAACTTGAAAGAAACCGCTTCTTTTATCGCGGAAAAAGACAAATTCAAACATCTTGTCATGGACAAAAACGAGTATTCCCTCCTTCTGTTCGATTCGCTGTACGGCACCTTGAAAGCGATCGAAATGCTGGAAGACATGCAGTCGAGCGAACGCAGCCAATCGAGCCAGGGCGCACGGAACTGGAACGACTTTTAAGCGAAAAAGGAGGGCAACCCGATGACCGAAACGCAGCAGTCGCATCGCCGGGCGCTTGAGCGCGCGGAACTCTCGATCGCGGACAAAAAAGCGGAAGCCGCCGAAGATCCCTGGAGGCTGCGCTGGCATATCGCGGCTCCCGCTTATTGGATCAACGATCCAAACGGCTTTTGCTTTTTTCGGGGCGAGTATCATCTGTTCTACCAGCATCATCCGTTCTCACCCGAATGGGGTCCGATGTACTGGGGTCATGTCAAAAGCTCCGACCTGGCGCACTGGCAGCCGCTTCCGATCGCGCTCGCCCCTTCCGAAGCTTACGATGCAGACGGCTGCTTCTCGGGCAGCGCAATCGAAAAAGACGGCCGGCTGTGGCTAATGTATACCGGCAACCGCTGGACCGGGCCGGACCGGGATGCCGATCTGCTTCAGGTACAGGCGCTGGCCGTCAGCGACGACGGGACGAATTTTGAGAAAGTCGCAAGCAATCCCGTGATCGCGGAAGCGCCGGGCGGAGATGTTCACCCTTTTCATTTTCGCGATCCCAAAGTGTGGAAACATGAAGACGCTTACTACTGCGTGCTTGGTTCGCGTACGCAGGATCATCTCGGGCAGGTTCTGCTCTACCGTTCGGATAATCTGACGGACTGGTCGTTCGTCGCGATCATGGCGGGCGGCCGGGAACCGGCGGACAAATTGGGCTACATGTGGGAATGCCCGGATCTGTTCCCGCTCAGCGGCGTCGACGTACTGGCCTTCTCGCCGCAGGGCGTCGCTCCGGACGGGGAGCTGTACCGCAATCTGCATCAGGCCGGTTACGTATTGGGCAGGCTGGATTACGAGACAGGCGTTCTGGATCACGGCGAATTCCGGACGCTCGATTACGGATTCGACTTCTACGCGCCGCAGACGACGCTCGACAATCAAGGCCGCCGTATCCTGATCGCGTGGATGGCGATGTGGGAGAGCGAAATGCCGGAGCAGGCACGCGGCTGGGCGGGCGCGATGACGCTGCCGCGCGTGCTGACGCTTGAACACGGGCGGATTGCGGTTCGGCCCGCACCCGAGCTGGAGTCGCTGCGCGGCGTGGAAGTGCGGTATGCCGATCAGACGATCGGAGACGAAAGGGCACCGCGGGGATGGATACGCTCGGAGCCGGCGGTTCGCGGTCCGGCGGATCTATCGCAGCCGGTGCAGCGGACGAAACCGGGCAACCGGTCGGCCTGCTGCGCGGACGCGAGTTCGCCGGCGTCTCCGGCGGGTGTGCCGAACTGGAGGTGGAATTCGACGCAGGCACGGCGGCTCGATTCGGCCTTGCGCTGCGGACCGGTCCGGTCCGCGGCGAGGAAACGGTGCTGGCGTACGACCGGATCGGGGAGCGGCTGATCCTCGATCGGGAGCGCTCCGGCGCCGGGCCCGGCGGGGTACGCCGGGCGCCTCTGGCGCTGCAGGAGGAACGCCTGCAGCTGCGGATCTTCATCGACCGGTCTTAGGTCGAGGTGTTTGCCGGGGACGGCGAGCTGACGATGACGGCCCGTATTTATCCGGATGCCGGATCGACAGGCATCTCTTTCTTCGCCGAAGGCGGCGAAGCGAAGATTCTCTCGCTGCGCTGTTGGCCGCTGGACCGCTAGGCGGACGGCTGCAGGCGAACGTGGGAAAAGCCAGATTTATCCCGGTTGAACGTGATCCCCCTCACTGTTGATAACGCTTACAAGGATCATACTGGAATCATCACTCAGGAAGGTGGCGATGATTCCATGACTCCCAATCTCCTGTACCAGATTCTCAAAGAAATCCAGTGGGAAAAAGATCCGACGGCCCTAAGCCTTGGGATCGAGCAGAAAAAATTTGCGACGGCTCTTCGGGAAGTCGACCGCGCCGGCTATGCATCCAACATTTCTTTTCTTCAGACCCGGGCAGGCGAAGCGATTCCGTTCGCCGAATGTGCCCGGCTGAGACCGGCGGGCCGAGCCTTTATCCGCGATTACGAACACGGCATTCGGTGACCGCTTCAGCAAAAAGCCAGGGAGCTTTGCTCCCTGGCTTTTTGCTGTTTGGATGTTCTCCGAGCCGGGCCCGGATCAAAACGCCCGGTAAACTCCCCTACTGTTCCGGCTTCTCTCCAACCTGGATCTTCCGAATAATCCGCGCGGGATTACCGCCGACAATCGTATCGGCCGGGACATCCTTGGTTACGACGGCACCGGAAGCAATAACGGCGTTGTCGCCGATCGTTACGCCGGGATTGATCACCGCGCGGCCTCCGATCCAGACGTTATACCCGATCGTGATCGGCTTGCCCAGCTCCGGTCCCGCGATCCGCTCGTACGGATCGATCGGATGGGTCGCCGTGTACAGGCTAACCCCCGGCGCGAGCATGCAGTTGTCTCCGATCCGCACCTCGCACACGTCGAGAATGGTGCAGTCGAAGTTGGCGTAGAAATTTTCGCCGACGTGAATGTTAGACCCGTAATCGACGCGCAGATTGGGCTCAACACCGAAATTGGCACCTGTCGAACCGAATAGTTCGCGGATAATTCCGGTTCGGCGCGCTTCATCTTCCTCGGTTGTCGCGTTATACTGCCGCACGAGCCGGCGTGCACGATTGCGTTCGCTCGTCAGTTCCTCGTCCCAGGCTTTGTAGAGCTCTCCGGCGATCATTTTTTCTTTTTCCGTACGCTGCGTCATCTTCATGCTTCCTTTCCGCTTTCCATGATCTTAATGCTTGTTTTCTATCAACTTGAACGAATACGAGAGGCTCTCCAGCGTCATCGCGATCAGTCCCTGCATATACGGCTCCTCCGACGTTTCCAGAAACGTCAGTTCCGGCATATGTTCGGGAGGAATAACGGTCAGGCAGATTTCCCGGATCGCCGGCAAATCCGCCGCGTCGACCTGATCGCCCATTAAGGCCACCAGCCGCGGATTCACAATCGCCGCCAGACTCGCTACGGCATGCGCGGCAAGCGGCACGAACGTTTCTTTGACGTTTAGGCGGTGCAGCTGTTCGTCGCGCGACATACCGAATGGCAGAAACGAAACTTCTCCCGCGAAACGGCTGCTTCCCCGGTGAATCCGTCCGTCGATCATCAAGCCCGCGCCGGGAAAACAGCCCGGTACGAAGATCATCGCCGCAGCCGTTTCGGGTTCTGTCCACTGCTGCTGTCCGTACAAACCGTACACCGTCAAATTCATATCATTTTCAACCGTGACTTTGACACCGTATTTCTCTTCGATTCGCTGCCCCAAAGGAACGCCGACCAGTTCGGCCGCGTCACAGATGTTGATCACCCCTTCGTGCACCAATCCCGGGATGCCGATGCCTACCGCTTTGATCTGACCGTACCGCGACAGCAGCGCGCCGATGAGCGTATCGATCGCGGCTTCGTCGATCGCGGCGGCTTCTTCGGCGCGGCGTTCCAGGATGCGGCCGAACGAATCGGCGACCGCATAGAGAAGGGTCGGCTTTCCTTTTTCATATACGGCGCAGATACAGGCCATATGGGAATAATCCGCATTGTAGACGTAACGGCGCGCCCGGCGTCCTCCGCTCGACTCTTCCGGTTCGTCTTCCAGCGCTTCCCCGCTCTCCAGCATCTCGCCCAGCAGTGTGCCGCAGGTGGCTACGCTCAGCCCGGTTATCTGCGCGATCTGCGTCTTGGTGCCCGATTCCAGATTCCGCAGCGTCTGACGAACGGCTTCTTCATTCATTTTCTTGACCTTGATTGAACTGTGCAGGGCAGGCTGCATGAAGGGTCCTCCTTTGGCAAACCATACTTTTAACAATGCTTAACGAAAGTAGTCTAATAAGCATCAGTATACGCGTTCTTGGTTGCGGCGTCTACCGTATTCATACTGGACATCTACCTGTAATCTTTGTATGATGTTCCCATCTTATCTGACGGAGGTGCTGCACGTGTTAATGTTTCAAACGAAAACCCAGTCGCCATTCCACTCCCAATCATTCATGATCGGCGGCGCAGACGCGCCGGTTCCGGCAGGGACGACGGTACGGTAGCCCTTACGGGTTCTCCTTTATCATGCACCGCCTTGAATCCTGTCAGCGGCTTCGTCGATTTCTCTGCGGTTTGCCAAGAATTTCGGTGAACAATCCGATGAAGCAGCCGCCAGGTCGTGTACAAGCTCCTCGTCCGGTGCCGGACATGCGCGTCCGCCGCCCGAAAGGCGGACAACGAATTGTCGAACAACCGGGCATCTACGGTTTATTTGTTAATGAACACCCTGACTTCCTTGGCTTCAAGTCTCATCTTCACCACGTACAGCATTTATTACATCACGCAGCTTGGCCTGACTCCGCTGCAGCTCGTGCTGATCGGCACGGCTTTGGAATTGACTGTCCTGCTGTTTGAAGGAATCACCGGCGTTGTCGCCGACACTTACAGCCGCAAACGTTCGATCGTGATCGGGATGTTTATTCTCGGAGCGGCTTTTCTGTTCGAAGGCAGCATTGTCTGGATTCTCGATTGGAGCTCGATTCTCCCTGCTTTCGGCTGGCTGCTGATGTCCCAGATGCTGCATGGCTTCGGCTGGACGTTTGTCAGCGGTGCCAATACGGCCTGGCTGGTCGACGAGACCGGTGAAGCGGCCGCAGGCGCCGTGATGCTGCGCGGCCAGCGGTTCGCGCTGGCCGCCTCCCTGATCGGCATTCTCTTCAGCGTCCTGCTGTCGCAGCTCTCGCCCAACCTGCCGTTTCTGGTCGGCGGCGTCCTCTATCTGCTGCTCGGCCTGCTGCTGTCTCGCCTGATGCGCGAGACAGGTTTCGTCCGTCCGCAGCGCGCAGCCGCGGCGCGCTCCAATCCGCTGCGCGACATGGCCGGCACCTGGACAGCCGGTGCCAAGGTCGTACGCCGCAGCCCGCTGCTGCTCGGTCTGGTCGCCGTCACGCTGCTGTCGGGCGCGGCATCCGAAGGCTACGACCGTCTCTGGCCGGCGCTGCTGCTCGGCGGAGGCGGAACCGGCCTGCCCGATACCGGTTGGCCGCCGGCCGTCTGGCTTGGCGCGATCGAAGCGTCGATCACGCTGCTGGGTCTGGCCGGCGTACGGCTGGCGGAACGCCGGGTAGACATGCAGAGCCGACGCGCGGTCTCGGCCGCGCTGCTGTTGGCCATGGCGCTGCGCGTCGCGGCCGTGATCGCTTTGGCGCTTGCGCCAAGCTTCGGCTGGGCTTTCGCGGCGCTTCTGCTGGCCGGAACAGCCTCGGCGGTGTTCTCGCCGCTGTACTGTCTCGCCGTACCCGAATCACAATCGGCCTCCTCCTTGCGGGGAGGCTTTTTCGTCGTATCCGCCGCCCGCTTGCTTTTTGGACAGAACAAAAAGCCGGTGCCCGTCCCTTTTCGGAACGAACACCGGCCTATTCGGGCTTTTATTCAAGTGCTCAAGGAAGCGGAGCAGCTTCTTCGTTTCTATCTGAAGCACATACGAAATGGATGCTAGGCGTCCCTATGCCGCCCCCGGTTCTCATTTCGCTTACGACCGCTTCAGCGTATAACTGGCTTTGAATTCGCGGCCGAACTGATCCGGTCCGGACGCGATCTTTTTATACGTGAAATCCAGCCGATTGCCTTCCTGCTTCACGAAGCGGAGTCTGGATTGCAGCAGCAGCAGTTCGCCGACGTCTGTCGTCACTTCATCCCACTCCGCCCGCTCGGCTTGTGCGAGCAGCGTTTTGTAGAGCAGCGAAGACTTGCCCGTGTTCAGGTCGATCACGGTCGGCTGGAGCGTGTCGAACGCTCGCACGAGCAAATAATCGGCCGTGACCGATTCGACGATAAAAGGTCCGGTCTGCTTCGTCAGCTTCGCCAGATCGTAGTCCGCCGCGGCCCGGCCGCCGGCGCCCACGACCTGCACCGTCCGGCCGTCGCTCACGTAGGTGCGCTGCGCCGGGAGCGTTTTCGGTCCGAAGATGTCTGTATTGTACATGCCGGAATACCGATAATGCGCCTGCTTCGTCACTTTCCCTTTTTGGACGACGAACTGGAACCGGTTATGCACCGTCTGCGACGAAGCAACATATTCCCGTCCGACCGAGAGCAGGTAGGAACCGCTGCCCAGCGCCCGCACGTCGACCGTTCCCCAATCAAGCCCCGAGACGTCGGCGCCTGCGAGCTTTTTCGGAACGCCGGCTTCCAGCGAGTAAACGTCTCCCTTGGCAAAAGACACTCAGGCCGTTTGTCCGCCCGCCGAGTCGATGGCGTAACGGCCGGGATCGTTCAGCGTAACGGTTTTGGCTTCGGCTTTCCAGCCGCTTTTGCTTTTGAGAGCCGTCGCGAGCGCTTGGATCGGCACATACACCTGTCCGTTCGCACTGAACGCCGCGGCTCCGACTTTGACACGCTTGCCGTCGATCTCGGCTTCCGCCTGCCCGAGCTTCATGCTCAGCTTCGTATCCGGCCGCAGCAGCGTGACGACTTTGGAACCGCGATCGTAATCGACCCGGAATCCGAGGCGTTCCGACGCGGCTTGGACCGCTATGTACGTCCGGCCGCCCCGGATCTCCAGTTCGCCGCTCTGCGCCGTTCCTCCGTTGATCGACAGCGAAGGCGGCGTCTGCGCGGCCGCTTCGGCTTCGATCGGCAGCAGCGGCGAGATCAACAGACTCCCCGCCAACAGCCCCACGATCCATTTATACGCTTTGTTTTTCATCCCAAAATCCCTCCGATTCGGCATTTCGCCTATTTAAGCCTCTTGCACACATCTCTAAGACGAATGAAAACGCGCAAAAGTTTGCAAATCGGCGGACCTTTTTTGAAAAAGATCTGCCGAGTCGTGAGGGGGTTTTTTCGGGTAATGGTCTCGGGTAAGGCTGCTTTTATGCGGCAGCCGCTATCCGAAAGGAGCTGGAAATCAATGAGCGAAAAAGTATTTATCAGCCCCGGCAAATACGTGCAGGGCAAAGACGTCGTCGACAAAGCCGGAGAATACGCGAAAGCGCTGGGCCAATCGGCGCTCGTTATCGCGGACAAGATCGTCTGGCCGATCGCCGGCGACCGCGTCGTCAAGAGTCTGGAAGCGGCCGGGATCTCGACGAAGCAGGCGGAATTCCAGGGTGAGGCGTCTCGCGGCGAGATCAAGCGGATCGCCGAGCTCGGCGAAGGCGTCGACCTGGTGGTCGGCGTGGGCGGAGGCAAAACGCTCGATACGGCCAAAGCCGTCAACGATGTGCTGGGAGCCGCCTGCGTCATTGTGCCGACGACGGCTTCGACCGATGCGCCGACAAGCGCACTGTCCGTCCTGTATACCGACGAAGGTGCTTTTGACGCATATTCTTTCTACAAAAAGAACCCGGATCTTATTCTGGTCGACACCAAGGTGATCGCCGGCGCTCCGCCGCTGTTCCTCACTTCGGGGATCGCCGACGCGCTTGCGACCTGGGTCGAGTGCCGCGCCGTCATCGAAGCGAGAGCGACCACGATGGCCGGCGGCCTGACGACGCTCGCGGCGGAAGCAATCGCGCGCAAATGCGAAGAAACGCTGTTCGACTACGGACTGCTCGCCTACGAGTCGGTCAAACGCAAAGTCGTGACGCCGGCGCTGGACGCGGTCATCGAAGCGAACACGCTCCTCAGCGGACTCGGCTTCGAAAGCGGCGGACTCGCCGGCGCGCACGCGATCCACAACGGCTTCACCGTGCTCGAAGGCGAGATCCACCACATGACGCACGGACAAAAAGTGACGTTCGGCACGCTTGTGCAGCTCGCGCTCGAACGCCGTTCGCTGCAGGAAATCGAACGCTACATCGACTTCTATCTTAAGCTCGACTTGCCGGTCACGCTCGAAGATCTGCACCTCAAAGACGTCTCGAACGAAGATTTGTACCGCGTTGCCGAAGCCGCCACGAAAGAAGGCGAGACCGCGCACAATCTGCCTTTCCCGGTCACGGCCGATGACGTACTCGACGCCATCCTCGCAGCCGATCAGTATTCGCTGGCGTATAAGGCGAAGATCGCACGCTAATCCTTTTGCTCCAAGCCCGGACTTCGCATTGTTGCGGGGTCCGGGCTTTCTCGCGCGGATCCGAATCGGCCTTCTTCGCGTGTCGGCCGTGCATAAAGTGCCTCGATTTCCTGCACAGAAAAGACCGCCGGCAAAATCGGCGGTCTTTCGGGCTGTCTGCTTGCGTACTGCCTCGCTATGCGCGGCATTCGGGAAGATCAGCCGGCCCCTTTCATCGAAGTATGGCTTTTCAGTACCTGTTCAAGGGCTTCCGCAGACAGCGGACGGCTGAGATAATAACCCTGAACTTCGTCGCATCCTGCCAAGCGCAGGAACTGAAGCTGATTCTCCGTCTCCACGCCTTCGGCCAGCACTTCCATGTTGAGGCTCCGTCCTATCGCGATAATCGCCCGCACCATATCTCCGCGTTCGGCTTCGATGTCGATTCCATCCACGAAAAAGCGGTCGATCTTCAGCAGCTGCGGTTCAAACGTACGCAGATATTTGAGCGATGCGTATCCGGTACCGAAATCGTCGATCGCGAGTTTGATGCCCCATTCGCGCAGCAGTTTAAGCTGGGAAGCCACTTTCTCGACATCCCGAATCGCCAGCGACTCCGTCACTTCGAGCGTGATCTGCTCCGCATCGACACCCGTTTCGCGCAGCGTGTGCAGAATCTTCTCCACGAACAACTCGTCCTGGAATTGATAAGGCGACACATTGACGCTCATCCGCAGCGAACCGAAGCCTTCCCGCTCCCACTCGACCTGCTGCAGGCAGGCCGTCTTGAGCACCCATTCTCCAAGCGGAATAATCATGCCCGTCTCTTCCGCGATCGGAATGAATTCGACCGGCGATATCGTACCCAGAATCGGATGGTGCCAGCGGATCAGCGCTTCGACCCCGACGATCGTGCAGTGCTGGATATTTTTCTGAAGCTGGTAATGCAGAGAAATTTCACCGCGTTCGATCGCGCCGCGAAGTTCATGTTCGAGTTCGACTTTGTAAGCGAGACGTTCTCGGAACAAAGGTTCAAAAAACAGACTTTTCTGATGGCGGTTTTTCTTGGCTTCGTGCATCGCCATATCCGCGCTTCGCATCAGTTCGTCGGCGGTCGATCCGTCGCGCGGATACAAAGCCGCTCCGATACTCGCCGATACATACAGCACCATGCCGTTTAAGGTGACCGGCTTCTTGAACACTTCCTCGATCGCCGCAATGGTCCGGTAAGCTTCGACTTCGCCGTCCAGCGGATCGACCAGAACAGTGAATTCGTCTCCGCCCTGCCGGGCAAGCAGACGCGAAGCGGGAATGTATTCGCGCAGACGCTCGGCCACGACAAGCAGCAGATGATCGCCAACCGTATGGCCCATACTGTCGTTGATATGCTTGAACCGGTCCAGATCGAAGAACAGAAGAGCCAGCTGCGTGTGTTCCGACCCGGCTTTTTCGACTGCCTGCTTCAATTCGATATCGAATTTTCTCCGGTTGGGAAGTCCGGTAAGCGAATCGCGATTGGCTTCATGCTCCTTGACTTCCACGGTATGGCTCAGCCGATTCAGCAGATAATCATTCTCGATAAAGGTCAAAATAAGTCTCGCAATAATGAGCAGAACCGCGAATCCGCTGCCGACCACCATTACGCCGAAGTCGGACAGTTTTTCAATAATAAGCGTAAACAGCGCCACCAGACTGATATAAGGCAGCAGACGGCGTATCCAGCTGGTGCGTCCTGCCAGCATCGCCGACAGACGGGTGCTTCGTTTGACGGGTTCTTTTCCCAGTGATTCGAGTCCGGCGGCTGTCAGCAGCAGAAGCGAAGCCGTCCAGGTAATATCGATCGGACTGCCCAGCGTATAAGCGCCATTGAGCTGCATATAGAGATAGACGGAATCACCTACAGTCAGCAGCAGTACACTTGCCAGAAAGTTCCGGTTTGTGCGTCCGCTGCCGATCGATTGATTGGCGAACAGCAGCAGACTGACCAGGAACAAATTGCCCAGATCGATAATCGGATAACTGAGATTGAAGAAAACGGCCGCCCGATCCGCCTGCCGCAGCGAAGATTCGAACAGCGGGGCGATAATCAGGCTCCAGCTGAATACGGTTGTGGTCGACATGAAGATCGAAGCATCGAGCAGATATTGAATCAGACGAAGACCCTGCATGCGCTGATATACAAAAGCAAGCAGAGCGAAGAAGATGAAGCCTCCCTGGGCGGCCCAGAACAAATCGGCGATACTCGGAGAAGGCAGCACGGTCCCCTCGGACAGCGTATCTACGAACAGGACCAGCAGCGAAAGCAGGTAAAACAGACTGCTGCCCAGATTAAACGTCCAGAAAAGGCGATCTTTCGGCCGGGATCGGCGCGTGACGTAGAACATCAAGCCTGTACACAGAAAGACCGGAACGAGATTCAAATGTCCAAGCCATGTAAGTGCGGTCTCGTTCCCCCTGTACAGATTCGACAAGATGAAATAAAGAACAAGATAACCCGCAGAAAGTGCATAAAATATTCGCTTGTCTTTCATTTTGCGGCCTCCGCGTCGGTAGTAAGATAGCTCTTATATCGGTCTCCGACTTGCATGCGCTTAGCTATTTTTACTTTTTATGTAATAAAAAATCTCCATTCGGCGCAAAGCAAAAAGGCCGGGAACAATCCCGGCCTTCTGGCAGCGTACTCGGTCTTGCGTATTCTATTCGCTTGTATTCGCAGTCGTGCCGAGAATACTGCGAATGGCGCCCAGGTCGCCGGCCGATTCTTCGAGCAGCAGCAGAATGCCGCCGGCCTGAACCGCTTCGTCGTATTTCTTCGCTTCTTCGGCGGTGAAGCCAAGCGAAGTGAAATCGTCGCTCCAGCCGTTGCCGCCGTAATAGGTATCCGAGCCGATGAACTTATGGGCCAGCGGTCCCGCTGCCACATAAGGACCCACATTCGTAAACTCGCTTGCGCCCGATTCCGAGAATGTATCCCGGATACTGTTCAGAAAGCCTTTGGATTCCTCGGGCTTCGTATTGGCTTCCGGAGATTTGAGATTCGTATCTTCACTGATTTCTTCGATATGCTGCGGATCGCGGCCAATCACGGTAATCTGGTCGCTGCCGACCCCTTGGGCCTTCAGTTGGTGAATGGCGTCGAGTGCGGCCTGTTCGGTTGGAAATACACCGATAATGTTTCGATTCGTCATGATGACTTCCTCCTGTCTCATTCTGGTCTTGGGGGATTTGTATCTCTCTTCCTTCTCATTCCCCTATTAACCGATTCGGGGCTTCCTTAACCGATCGACCGTTTTCGGAAGGCCGAATCCGCTTCGGAATCCGCATGGATATTCGGCGTTTTGTTCGTTATAATGAATCTTTGATTAGGCCGCTATGCGGCTTGGACAGGAGGACTTCCCATGAACAACTGGAACGCAATCACCATCGAAACCGACAATCAGCTGCAGCGGTGTCTTGCCGTGCGGCGGGAGGTCTTTATCGAGGAGCAGCAGGTGCCCGAAGACTTGGAGATCGACGACTATGACCGGATCGGATCGGCTGCCGGACATGTTCTGCTCTCCGCTGGAGACGAAGACGCGGCGGCGGGGCGCTTCACTCCCTACAAGGACGGCGCGGCCAAAATGCAGCGTGTGGCTGTCCGCGCCGCCTACCGCGGACGCGGAGTGGGACGCCTGCTGATGGAAGCTCTCGAAACGGCGGCCCGCAGAGCCGGATACCGCAGCGCCGTACTGGACAGCCAATGCCAGGCCGAAGGCTTTTACCAATCACTCGGCTACCGCACCGTTCCCGGCGAACCGTTCTACGATGCCTGTATTCTGCATGTACGCATGGTCAAGGACTGGGCGGACGCCGATTCCCACTGAGGAGATCGTTCAATCTTTCGAAGGCATGCAAAAAAAGCCGGAACCTACAGGTTCCGGCTTTTTGAGTGGGCTTCCGGCCGAGAGGCGCCCAGGCTCAATCCAGCGCCAGGCGCATCAGTTCGGTGCCATCTAGCGTCTGCACGGTCAATCCGTTCTCGTCCAACATCCCAAAAGACGGCGGCCAGCCGCCTTTGGGCAGCGATACGGAGCCGGGGTTGAACAGATGAATGCCGCCCCGCTTCTCGGCTACCGGAAGATGCGTATGCCCCTGCATAAATACATCGCCGGGCAGAAGGTCAGGCAGATCTTCCATATGGCGATGATGGCCATGCGTAGCGAAAATCCTGCGTTCTTCATGCAAAAGGATCGCGTATTCGCCCATGATAGCAAACTCGATCAGCATCTGATCGACTTCCGCATCGCAGTTGCCCCGGACAGCAAGCACAATCTCCGCTTTGCGCGAGTTGAGGATGTTCGCGACTTCCTGCGGGTCGTAACCTTCCGGCAGCGGATTGCGCGGACCGTGGTACAGCAGATCGCCGAGCAGCAGAATACGCCGGGCTCCGTTTCGGTCCGCCTGCTCCAATGCGCGGTTTAGTCCTGTCGACGAACCGTGAATATCCGAAATAACAGCCGTTTTATTCATGATGTCCCCTTCTTTCTCCCCCGCTTGCTTCCTGCCGCTTTATCCCCGGAAAGAACGAACGACGAAACGATGCTCTCGCTTGTCCAGAACGCTGCCGTCTTCGAGCGTGACCGTCTGGTCGTTGTGCTTGGCGAGACAAGCCGCCGATGCCAGCAGGTTGTCTCCCGCCCAGATCATGACCGATGAACGGAACAGAATCGCATGTTCAAACTGCCGCATCGTTTTCATCACATAACCGATAGCGTTCGGACGGCCTGCGGCCTGGCGGCTTTCCTGCGGCAGCACATCGATTTCCCGGATCGACATAATATCTTTCATTCCGATTCGTACGCCTCCGGGACTCAGAACCACATACTGCTCTTTGTCGTTCCAGCGAATCAGGGTCCCGTAGCGCTTCGTCTGATACGGCCCACCATTGTCGACCACCACTTTTTTCCCTACCCAATGTTTCAAAGCGCGCACCTCCGGGCAGTCGCTTTACAGCGACGGTATTTCCCAATTTATCGGCTGGATGCCGTGTGAATTCAAATAATCGTTGGTTTGCGAAAAAGGCCGGCTGCCAAAAAAACCGCCTCTGGCCGACAAAGGGCTCGGATGCACGGATTTCAATACGGCATGGCGTCCGGTATCGATCAGGCTTTCTTTTTTCTGGGCATGGGCGCCCCACAAAATAAATACGGCCGGCTGCGTTCGCTCCCCGATCGCCCGGATAACCGCATCGGTGAAACGCTGCCATCCCAGCTTCTGATGCGAGGCGGCCTGGCCTTCCCTCACCGTCAGCACGGTGTTGAGCAGCAGAACGCCTTCCTCGGCCCAGCGGATCAAATACCCGTGGCCCGGAATCGGAAGACCGAGGTCCGAGTTCAATTCCTTGTACATATTTCTCAGCGAGGGCGGAATCTTCACCCCCGGCATCACGGAGAAACTCAGCCCATGGGCCTGGCCCGGTCCATGATAAGGATCCTGACCGAGTATAACGGCTTTGACGGCGGCAAAAGGGGTGAGCTTCAATGCCTGAAACAAAAGAGGCTCCGGCGGGTATACGGTATGCGTCCGATACTCTTCCCCGACCCGCTGCATCAACTCTTCAAAATACGGCTGACGAATCTCGTCTTTTAATACCTCGTCCCAATCGTTGCCAAACATTCGTTTCGCTCCTTTCCGGAATTTCCTGTCGCGGCTTGCCTTAAGGGAAATTCGTTCGGCCTTTACCCGGAATTACCCGAAAACGGTCCCAACGTTTCGGACACCAAAAAACGGTCAAAAAGCCGACTCTCGCGCGAACAAGAGCCGGCCTGGCAGTCCGGTAAACGTTAGAAATTATACTAGCACGTTTAGGGATCAGGCGCAATTTGGCAGGCGCCCGGCGCGCGTCATTTCCGGCCGTAATCGGCTTTGATTTCGCCCCAGTCCCGGGTTTCCCATTTCATGATTTTCGTGCTGTACGGGTGCGTTTCCAACCATTCCACCGCCCGGTCCACCAGCGTCCAGATCTCCTCCGTCGACGAGTCGCGCGGAAGCGTCGACGATACCCGGCGCTGCTTGACCCATTTGATGGCATTGACGGAATCGCTGTACACCGATTTGTCGCTGCCTTCGCGCTGGATATGGGCCAGGGCATGCACGATAGCCAGGAACTCGCCCAGGTTGTTCGTTCCCTTGGCGACCGGCCCGTGCGAAAAGATCACTTCTCCCGTCGCCGTATCGACGCCTTTGTATTCCACCGGTCCCGGATTGCCTCGCGTTCCCACATCCACCGAGATACTGTTGTAATCGATCTCGCTGGTCGGTTTGGCTCCGGCTCTCGCAGCCGCCGGTTTCTTCGCGGCTCCGGTGCCGGACCTTATGTAAGGCTTCGCGCCGCCGGCGTAAGCTTCTTCGGCCGCACTCTTCGATTCGAACGACTTGTAACGGGCACCCGGAAACCCGTCCACCTGCGCTTTGCATTCCGCCCAGGTGGAATAGATCCCCGGCTGTTTGCCTGTCCAGACGACATAAAACTTCGACTTGCCCATGCGCACCTCCAGCCTTTTTGGGCCTTTTTTTGTGAAACACTTCATTATAAGGGCTCGATCCTTCCAAATGCAACCGTGCAGGAAGGAGGCGGAGCCCAAAAATACATCCTTTCAATCCGTATACACTTGTATACAAAATTCGTTCATGCTAAACTATTCCCAGCATCTTGACTGGAAGACTATGGAGGAAAGAGTTGAACCGATGTCCAAAATGGGAACCCCGGGTATGGGGCGTATGAAATTCGATGAAAATTCCGAGAAACCCGATCTGTCTCCCGCCATGCTGCGGCGGATCGCTTCATATTTTCTTCCTTACCGCAAACGCACACTGGCCGTGTTCGCCGTGCTGCTTGTTACTTCGCTGTTGGGGCTGCTTCCTCCTCTGCTGATCCAGCAGATCGTCGACCGGGCACTGCCCGGCAGGGATATGCGGCTGTTAAGCTTCCTTGTTCTGGCTTCGCTTACGGCTACGATTGTATCGGGTACGCTCGGCGTGCTGCAAAGTTACCTCAACACCTATATTTCGCAGCATATCGTCTACGATATGAAGAACAATATGTATCGTCATCTTCAAAGCCTGCCGCTCTCGTTTTTCTCCAACGTCAAGCAGGGCGAAGTCATTACCCGCATGACAAGCGATATCGCCGGCATCCAGGGCGTGTTCAGCGGAACTTTGGTCAGCTTCGCCAGCAATGTATTGATTCTTACTTCGACGGCCGTCACCCTGTTTATCATGAATTGGAAACTCGCCCTGCTCAGCTTGTGCGTGCTTCCCCTGTTCGCCGCGCCCACCCGCCGGATGGGACGGGTGCGCTGGAAATTCGCCAGGCAGACGCAGGAGAAGCTGGGCCAGCAGAACCGGATCATCGAAGAAACGCTCGGGATCAGCGGTTATCTGCTTATGAAGCTGTTCGCACGCGAATCGAGCGAATACGAAGGCTTCCGGGAGGCGAATGCCGAGACCACGCGGCTGCAAATCCGCGAAGCCACGGCCGGCCGCTGGTTTATGATGCTCGTCGGCACTTTCGGTTCGATCGGGCCGATGCTGATCTATTTGTACGGCGGCTACCTGTTTATTCAGGGCGAGATTACCGTCGGCGCAATTATCGCGTTCGTCGCGCTGCTGGGACGGCTGTACGGACCGGTCGGCCAATTGACCAATCTCTATGTGGATATCAAACGTTCGGTGGCGCTGTTCCAGCGCATTTTCGAATATTTCGATATCGTCCCGGAGATCGCGGACCGGCCCGACGCTTCGCCGGAGTTCCCGGCACATGCCTCTGCGGACCTTCCCGCCGGGGCTTCCGGCAGCGGGATCGAGTTCCGCGACGTCGGCTTCGCTTATCGGCCGGACAAACCGGCGCTGCGCGGCATATCGTTTGCCGCCGAACCCGGTACGATCACCGCTCTTGTCGGACCCAGCGGAGCGGGCAAAACGACGATCACCCAGCTGATCCCCCGTCTGTACGACGTCTCCGAAGGCCGCGTATCGATCGGCGGTGCCGATGTAAGATCGCTGACGCTCGAGTCGCTGCGCTCCAATATCGGACTGGTCACGCAGGATACGTATTTGTTCAACGGCTCGATCCGCGAGAATCTGCTGTACGCTGACGAGACTGCGGATGGACAGCGTCTGATCGACGCCTGCCGGGCCGCCTATATCCACGATTTCATTACCGGGCTTCCGGACGGCTACGATACCCTTGTCGGCAATCGGGGGATCAAGCTGTCGGGCGGCGAGAAGCAGCGGATCGCCATTGCCCGGGTTCTGCTGAAGAATCCTCCGATCGTGATTCTCGACGAAGCGACTTCGGCGCTCGATACCCGCTCCGAGTATTACGTGCAGCAGGCGATGAAATCGCTGCTGCACGGCAAAACCGGGATTGTCATCGCGCACAGGCTGTCCACGGTGCGCGGTGCGGACCAGATTCTGGTCGTCGACGACGGCAGAATCACGGAATGCGGCCGCCACGCGGAGCTGCTTGCGCAGGGCGGACTGTACAAAGAACTGCACGACAAACAGTTTGCGGCGCAAGCGCAGGAGCAGGATTGAATCCGGGATTCGGACTGTGAAGCCCAGGCTTGGATACGCAGACACTTCGGCATACCGAAGACGAGAACGGGGCACGGCGGAATTCCGCCGTGCCCCGCTTTTTCGATCCGATTAGCGATCTCCTTCCCGGACAGCAACGGTATGGACGATCAGCCGTCCGTGCGCGGCGCGCAGCTTCAGCTTCGTCTCGAACGCTTCCTGCAGCTCCGCTATGCAGACCTGCGTTCCCCCACCCCCGTCGATCCGATGCTTTACCGCTCCGCTCCCGTCTTGTTCGATCTCGATTTCCGCTTCCCCTTCCACGGCTTCGCAGACGATCTCCGCATACATCCCGTGACCGACGGAAGTGAACGTATACACCGCAAATTCTTCTTTTTCGAGCGCGAGACCGAGGAAGTCCCAGCCGCAGTCGAACACAAACCGCTTCGGCGGCGGATCGTCGGTCAGCGGTACAATCTCCATGCCGGTACCCGCCCGGTATCCGTACAGATTGCCTTCCTGCCGGAGCCCGCTGAACGACAAGCCCCGGCCCGGTTGTTCGTCGAAATCGGTTCCCCGCACCACGCAGCCCGGCCTCCGGAAGACGGAAGCGGAAACCGCCGGATTGCAGCGGCAGTTGGCCGTAACAATTCGCTCCAGATAATCGTCGAAAATTTCATGCATCCGTTCGTATCCCGGATGCGCTCCGCCTTCCAGATAAGCGATCAGCTCGCTCCAGCCTTCCGGACGCCCGATCGAATAAGGCGAATTGTCGCAGTCCATCTTTTTCCACGGCCACAAATTGTATCCGATCCCGAGCGAGACGGCCAGCGGATACATGGCGGCGTACCACTCCGGCAGATTCTCGCCCGTCTCGCCGAGCCACAGCGGCTGATCCAGGCGCTGCGACAGCTTCAGATAAGTTTCGTAAGCTTCCGCTCCCGGCATGCAGGCATAACGGTGAAAATGGATGACCATGTTCCTGTCGTACCTTTTGTAGAAAATCGCCGGATCCGTGGCCCAATGATGCCCTTCGATCGACAGCATATGGCGCTCGTCGATTGCTCGGATCGCCGCAACGGTCTCGTCATAGAACTCCACCAGCTTCTGCACCAGCGGATATTCGTGCCCATCGGGAACAAGACCCGGACGCAGCGGTTCGTTCAGCAGGTCATACCCCCCGACGATCCAGCGTTCCCGGTACCGCCGGGCCAGTTCTTTCCACAATTCAATCGCTTTGCGGCGGCTGTCCGCATCCGTAAACAGGCGCGGCCGATCGTCGAGGCTGTCGTCGATATTGGCACCCGTCTGACCGCCCGGCGCGCCGTGCAGATCGAGAAAAGCATACAGACCGAATTCTTCGCACCAGTCCAGACAGCGGTCGATCAGGGCGAATCCTTTTTCGATCCAGACGATGTCCGGCCCTTCTTCCATCAGAACCCGCCAGTTGAACGGAATGCGGACCGAGTTGTAGCCCTGCTCCGCCATTTGGCGAATATCTTCCCGCGAAATATAACGCTCCCGGAAAGTGGTCCAGAACGTCTCCGCGTACGCTTCGCCCGTCAGTTCCCGAATCACCGCTTCGATCCGCCTCGGGCGATCAAAGCGTTCGTGATGCGTACTCCACATATACCCTTCGCTCAACAGCCAATTGCCGAGCCCCCAGCCGGTAAGCACGATCTCTTCGTTTTCTCCGTTGACGATCCGGTTTCCCTGCGCCCGCAGGAACCCTTTGACAAGCGAGCGATCCGTTTTCCCGAACATGGCTTTCCCTCCCGATTCTTCGATACGTAGACCTGCCCGGTTGACAGCTGGACAGGAGTCCTCCAAATTGTAAGCGTTATCTATGCAGAGAGTAAGGACTCTTTTTTCGGATCAACGGACATTATTCCGGGTCTGCGGACTTCTGCGGCGGTGCGCTGGATTTTCGCAGCGGCTTGCGGGCATAATGGAAGAAGAACGAACCGAACGCGGTCAACAAATAGACTTCGGACGGAAATACGAACAGAACGGAGACCTATTATGCTTACGCTGAAAAACTGGACCGAACGCCGGCATCTGATCGTCCACGCCGACGATTTCGGGATGTGCCACTCGACCAACCGTGCGATCATCGACTTGTGGGAGCGACGCGCGATCACTTCGACCACGCTGATGGTCAACTGCCCGTGGGCGTCCGAAGCGGCCCGGGCCGCCGTACTCGATTCCGCGCTCGATGTGGGCGTACATCTGACCTCGACAAGCGAATGGGAAGTCTACAAATGGGGACCGGTGCTGCAGAGCGCCGAAGCCCGCAGGCTGACCGACGAACAGGGACATTTCCCGCCCGATTCCGGTTATATGCCGGATGTGGATCCTGCCGTCGTCCGGGCCGAAATGGTCGCCCAGATTGAAATGGCGCAGCGGCTCGGCGTGGATCCGACGCATCTGGACAACCATATGGGCAGCCTGCGCAATGTGCATCATCGGCTGCTGATCGAACTGGGCGCGGAATACGACCTGCCTGTCCGCTTCTCCGAGCATCCCGCTTACGCAAGCGGCGACGAAGCGGAAATCGCGGCGCTCGCAAAAGAGCTAGGCGTCCTGCACCCCGATCGGGTCATCGGGCTGCCGTTCACGTACCGCGAAGGCGAAGATTACGATTTTGCCCGAGACCATGTGATCGGCCTGCTGCGCGGGCTGGAACCGGGCGTAACGGAGCTTCTGTTTCACCCGTCGCTGGAGACGGAAGAGCTCAAAGCGATCACCGACAGCTGGCCTTACCGCCTGTACGACTACCGCCTCTTCCTCGATCCCGACGTACGGCGCGTTATCGAGGAGGAAGATATCGCTTTGATCGGCTGGCGCGAACTGCGCGAGCTTCAGCGATCCGCATCCATGGGACGCTGAAACCAGGCTGCCCTGTATTCGCAAGCCACAAAAAAGCCCGGCTCCCTTGGAGAGCCGGGCTTCAACGCGTCGAGAAACTCTGATTCCGGGCAAAGCGATAAGCCGGAGGGAGAAGGCAGAGGGAGAAATTCAGTGTAGCCATGAGAGCATGTCGAAGACACGCTCTTCGGAAGCCCAGGCTTGCGTCCGCAGCTTCAGAAACGGTACAGACCGATGTCCGGTTCTTCTTTTACCCATACCTGCATAAACCCGGGTTCGCGATTGTCCCAGGCATAATAAGGGATAAAGCGTACAGCAGGCCCTCCCGGAATACGGCTCTGCGCTTCCAGTACGGTTACGCCGCCCAGCAGGTCGGGATCGTGCAGGACCCGGACGGCCCGAACCGGGTCAAATACGAAATCGTCATACGCCAGTCCGGGATTGTCCCGCTCTTCCAGTGCGTAGACGATCGGACCGCGCCGAAGAGCAATGCGGCCGAGGTTGTCTGCAGCTTCCGGGCGCGCGCGCACCCCCTCGACCGGCATATCCAGCACCAGCCGGATCTGATCGCCCGGACGCCCTATCCGGCGCAGCTCCAGGTATCCGTCTGACGGTACCGCGGCCGTCTCTTCCCCGCGGACGAACAGCCGATAGCTCCGGCACCAGCCCGGAAGACGCAGCCTCAGCGTGAATTCGGACGTTTGGGCCGGGCCGATGCCCAGATCGACCGTTCCGTCCCATGGATAATTCGTGACCTGTGTGACTTCTACCCTGCGTCCTCCGCCGGCCGCAAGGTCGGCTTTGCCGCCGATATACTGGTTGATCGTGATCCCGTCATCGCTTTGGGCGTAAGCATACTGCCCAATAGCGGGCAGAAAGCGGACCAGATTCGTCGGACAGCAGGACGTATCGAACCATTCGACCCGATGATGATCGCCCCGGGAAGCCAGCGGATTGACGTAGAAGAACCGGTCGCCCGAGAGCGAGATACCGGACAGCGCCCCGTTGTACAGCTCCGTCTCGACGAGGTCGGCATATTTGCCTTCGCCGAAAAGCAGATTCATGCGATGGTTCCAGAAGGCCATGCCGATTGCCGCGCAGGTCTCGCAGTAGGCGCTCTCGTTGGGCAGGTCGTAATCGTGCGTGAAGCCTTCGTTATGCCGCGAGGGTCCGATCCCGCCCGTTAGATACAGATTCCGTTCTGCCGTATGCGCCCATACCCGCTTAAGGGCCCCGATATAGGCGGAATCGCCGGACAGGCGGGCGAGATCCGCCATCGCCGTGTATAGATACATGGCCCGCACGGCATGGCCTGTAACCCGTTCAATCCCGCTTACCGGCACATCGTCCTGGCAGTAAGCCGGTCCCCACTCGGGATTGTCCCAGATCTCGCCTTGGCCGCGGCCTTGGCCCCTCTCCTCCAGCAGCCACAGCGCAAGTTCCCGGTAGCGCACCTCGCCCGTAACCCCGTACAGTTTCACAAGCGCCAGCTCGATCTCTTCGTGGCCTTCGACCCAATGCTGCTTGCCCGGACCGAACCGTTGATCCAGATGATCGGCCAGCCGGCAGGCGCTATCGAGCAGTTTTCTTTTTCCCGTAGCTGCATGGTAGGCGACCGCCGCTTCCAGCAGATGGCCGGCGTTGTACATTTCGTGCTTCTCCATGTCTGTCCATTTGCGGTCCGGCGCATTCAGCGTGTAGTAGGTATTCAGATAGCCGTCCGGCTCCTGCGCCGCGCAGATCTCGTCGATCTCCGCGTCCAGTCGGGCTTCAAGTCCCGGATCCCGCTGCAGCATCAGCGTATAGGCGGCGCCTTCGATCACCTTGTACACGTCGGAATCGTCGTAATACATCCCCCGGAATTTCCCGGGCATCCGGCCGGACGCTTTCATGAAATTGTCGAGGCGCCCCGTCTTCTCGCATTGATCCAGACAGACGGGAACCGTTACCTTGCGAACCTGCTCAAGCCTAGGCCGCCAGAATTTGTCCCAGATCTTTACGCTTGTGAACGGCACGCTGTCCCACCGTTTGATCTTCGTTTCGGTTGTGATCATCTGTCCGCTCCTTTATCCTTTCAATCCGGTCAGCGTAATGCCTTCCAGAAAGTATTTTTGTCCGATCAGGAACACCACGACGCACGGCAGCACGACCGCCGCGGACGCCGCCATCAGCAGATCCCACTGGGCCGTATACGTCCCCTGGAACATCTGGAGTCCGAGCGCCAGCGTAAACAAATTCTCGCTTTTGAGATAGATCAGCGGGCCCATGAAATCGTTCCAGGTCGCCAGGAAGCAGAACAGCGACACCACGATAATCGCCGAGCGGCTGAGCGGGAAGATGATCGAGCGGTAGATTTGAAAATAAGACGCACCGTCCACGAAAGCGGCTTCGTCGAAGTCCCGCGGAATGGTCAGATAGAATTGGCGCAGCAGGAAGATATTGAAGATGCCTCCGCCGAAGTAGGCAGGCACGATCAGCGGGTAAAAGGTATCGTAGAATCCCAGGGCCTGCCACCCGAGGAAACTCGGAATCAGCGTCACCGCACCCGGCAGCATCATCGCGGACATCAAGATGGCGAAGACCAGATTGCGGCCGGGCCAATCGATACGCGAGAAGCCGAACGCCGCGATACTGCTGCTAACCACCGTGCCGATAATAACGGAGATCGTGATCGTAAACGTGTTCATGAAATACGTGCCGAAAGGCAGTACGGTGAGCGCCCGGCCGAAGTTTTCCCAGCGCACGGGCCGGGGAATCCATTCCGGCGGCATCGTGAAGATCTGCGACAGATCCATCAAGGAACTGCGGATCAGCCACAGAAACGGACCGATAAACAGTACCGTAATCAGCGACAGCATGAAGTAGGCAAAAGTCAGCGACAGCTTGGACGATCTCATCAGCGGCCCTCCCCTTCGTAATAGACCCAGGACTTGGACGTGCGGAACACGAGGAACGTGAAGAACAAGATCACGAGGAACAGCACCCAGGCCAGCGCCGAGGCATATCCCATCTCCGTGTCCCGGAAACCGGTTCTCCACAGGTAGAAGACGTAGAACAAGCTTTTGTTATTCGGTCCGCCCTGAGTGAGAATATACGCTTCGTTGAAGACCTGGATCGAACCGATCAAGGTCATGATCGCATTGAAAAAGATCGTCGGCGATACGAGCGGAATCGTGATATGCCGCAGCTTGCTGAACCAGCCTCCCCCGTCGACGTCGATCGCTTCGTAATACTGGCGCGGGATACCCGACAAACCGGCGAGAAAAATGATGACCGTCCCTCCGATGCCCCACAGCGAGGTCAGCACGACAGCCGGCACAACGGAATTTTCTCCGTACAGCCACAGACTGCCCGGCAGTCCGACTGCATTCAGCAGCGTATTGATCAGACCCAGGTCGGGATTGAGCAGCCACATCCAGATCATGGCCGAAGCCACGGCCGGCACGATACTGGGCAGATAGACAACGGTGCGGAAAAAGGCTCTGCCTTTTACGTTCATATTCAGCAGCAGCGCAATAAAGAACGACAGAACAATAACGGCCGGAACGCGCAGGACGACGAAGTAAAAGGTCGCCGCAAGCGACGGATAGAAATAATCGTCCGCGCCCGAGAACATGCGGACGTAATTGTCGAAGCCGATAAACGAAGTCCGGTCTTTGAACACCGAATAATCCGTGAAGCTGAGCACCAGACTCGCGATCATGGGTCCCAATGTAAAGACAATGAATCCGACGATAGCCGGCGAAGTAAACAGCAGTCCGTAGAACAAGCTTTTTCTCATATTGACCTCCATATCCGGTACGCACGCGGATCAGGACGGCAGCGGCCGAACCCGTACCGGAGCGCTTCTTGTCGAATCTGCAGGACGTCGCGCGAAACCGGAGGAAGGGCCTGCCCTTCCCCGATCTCCGCTTGTCGGCGCGGAACGTATCTGTTGTGCGCCTTAGTCCCGGCGGCCCTGAACCTGTGCCTGGGCTTTCTGGGCGACTCCGTCCAGCGCTTCTTGGGCGCTCTGCTGACCAAGCCAGACTTTGTCGAGCGCCGGTGTGACGACGTCCATGATCTTGTTGAAGTTCTTGACGTAGCCGGTCGGCGTCGGATGGCTGTTCTCCAGCAGCATGTCGATGACGGCTCCCTGGTAACCGGACGGACGGGCCGCCTGGTCTTTGGTCCAGCGGTCGAGCAGCGCTTGATCGGTATACCAGTCCCGCTCTGCCGGCATCCAGGTACCCGCCGTCAGCATGTCGATCGACGACTCCGGATCGATCAGCGCCTTCATCAGTTCCCACGATTCTTCCGGATGTTCCGTGGATTTGAACATGGAGAACATGGCGCAGACGACCGTGGTGACCGGCTTTTTCATGACCGGCAGCACGCCCACGTTAAAGTTGAAATTGGATTTGGCCAGCGAGGAACTGACCCACTGCCCTTCGATCGCCATGGCGACCTTTTTCGTTTGCAGGGCCACGTGGGTTGCGGGAATATTCTTCGACTGGACCGGCGAAGGCGCGACATGGTGCACATTGACCAGATCCGCCAGATTCTGCAGCGCTTCCACCGCTTCAGGCTGGTTCAGCGCGAACGTCTTGCCGTCTTCGGAAATGAAGTCTCCGCCGTTGGAGTAGACGAAGTTGCTGTAGCTGGCCCACCAGGACGCCAGATTGACGCCGTACTGTTTGATATTCTTGGGATCGAAATTCGGGTCCGCCGCATTGCGCCCCTGATTGTCGAGTGTCAGCTTCTTGGCGACCTCGACGAATTCCTCCCAGGTCCATGCGTCTTTCGCATCCGACGGCGGCGGCTCTACGCCCGCTTCCTTGAACGCATCTTCGTTGTAGAACAGGCCGAACGTTTCCGGACCGGGCGCGATGCCGATAATATTGCCTTCTTCCAGCGAATAGGTAATATTCGGCACCAGGCTCTCGGCGTTGAGATCCGGATCGTCGGTCAGAAAATCCTGCAGATTGTAGAACTTGCCCTGCTCGGCCAGCGGATAAGCGATACTGCCCGATTCCATCATCGCCACGTCGGGCACGTCGTTGCCGGCCACCATCGTCGTCAGCTTGGTATCGTAATCCGCCGCAATATGCTGCAGCTGCACTTTGATATTCGGATGGTCGCTCTCGAATTTCTTGATTGCGATCTTGTAGGGCTCCACTTCGTCGGGTGCCCCCCATGCGGTCAGGCGCAGCGTAATCTGTTCTCCGCCGCCGTCCTTGTCCGATCCGGAATCCGTTTCGCCGAGCTGCGAACCGGAACGCGTGCATCCGGCCAACACCGTTGTCGTCAGAAACAAGACCAGGATTACCCAAGCCGTTTGTCTGTTTACTCCCGCCATCTGTTCGTTCCCCCTCGATTGGTGTGTGGGTCATAGCTGCAGTCTATGATTGCTTTTAGTATAGGTTCTCTGATAACGCTTACATAACCCGAACTTCATTGGATAGGTGGACTATGATTGGCTCTGGTCCGGCAGCCGGATGACGACAAGGGTCCCTTCTCCCGGCGAAGATTCGATCGTCACCGAAGCTTCGGGTCCGTACTGCATCCGGATTCTCGCGATCGTATTGCGGATTCCGACGGAAGCTCCTTCTTCTTCGGCGATGGCTTCAAGCACCGCCGCCTCCATGCCTTTCCCGTTATCTCCGATCTCGTAGATCCGATTCCCTTGTTCGATCCGGCCGGCAATCCGGATCAGGCCGCCGGATTCCAGACCT
The DNA here is from genome assembly GCF_013185195.1 of Saccharibacillus qingshengii. Taxonomy (GTDB): domain Bacteria; phylum Bacillota; class Bacilli; order Paenibacillales; family Paenibacillaceae; genus Saccharibacillus; species Saccharibacillus qingshengii. The sequence continues at coordinate 317,690 of NZ_JAAZWC010000002.1, read as the reverse complement.
TCGAATCCGTGCAGGATGGCATTTTCTACAAACGGCTGAAAAGTCAGTCTCGGCAGATCGTATCCGAATAACCGGGGATCCAGATCGTATTCGACCGTAAACTTGTCTTCGAAGCGGGCCTGCATAATATAGAAATAGCTGTTCATCCATTCGATCTCTTCGTCCAGCGATACCGTTCCCCATTCCCGGCGAGAGGTATAATGCAGCATATTGGACAAGCAGACCAGCATCCGGCTTAATTCGCGCTGGTCGTTTTCGATCGCCATCCAGTTCATGACGTTCAATGTATTATAGAGAAAATGCGGGTTCATCTGCCGGTTCAGCGCATGGATCTCCGCTTCCTGTTCTTTGAGCCGGGTCTCGTAAACTTCTGTCACAAGCGAACCGATCCGGTCGTTCATCCGGTTGAAATGCCTCAGCAGCTGGCCCAATTCGTCGCTTGAGGTGACCGGGACGCGCGCGTCGAAATCGCCTTCGCCCACCGAACGCATCGCCGCCGTCAAACGCTGGACGGGCTTGGTGATCTTGCCGGAAATGAAATAGGCCAAAGCCAGCGCGGCGACGGTCATGATGACGGCCAGCAGCAGCGTCGAGGTCCGGATGACGGGGGCGAGTTCGCGGATCAGCGACGATTCCGGCGTGATCACGATCGACAGCCACCCGGTGACCTCCGAACGGTCGAAGCAGACGATGACGCGTTCGCCGCCGAGCGTCATCCGCCGCTTGCCGCTGCCCAGTTCCTGCAGCTCCTTCACCCACGGCTCGGCATAAGTACGCGAAATAAGCGACGGATTATCGCCCGCCGCTACGCGATTCTGTTCGTCCAGCACCAAATACCGCGAACGGTCGGGCAGACTGCCCGCGAACAGCTCGTTGAGCGCTTCGGACTTGAAGCTGATGACCAGTACGGGCCGTTCGACCTCTTCGTCCAGCCGGCGCAGAATGGAATTGTACAAATAGGAAAAGTCGAGTACGCGGGTCGCCGAGAACAGTTGGCGGAAATCGATATTCTCCCGGGCGTAATCCGGTTGGGCGAACATGTCGGCGAAGTCGTAGGTGGGATACCAGACCAAGCGGCCGCCGGCTTCCTTCGCCGTACGGTACACCTCCGACTTCGTCGGGTCGCCCTGCGGAAGCTGCTGTCCGAAAGTGAAGTACGACGTCCACAGCTGGTACGTATACACATCGTCGATCCTGGAAAAATAATTGCGCAGCACATCGGAGACCTGCCGGTCCGCGGCCAGCAGTTCCGAACCGTTGGACGGGTCCAATTCGTTGAACAGTTCGAACAGACCCCTGTCGGTGAACAAAGCCATGCTGTTCTGGTCGATGATTCTCAGCTTGGTATCCATCAGTTCGTTGTTCTTGCGGACGATCTCGTATACGTTATCCTGCGCCTGATCCGTGACGACGCGCAGACTCGCCTGATAGAACAGCGTGCCGAGGACAAGCAGCGGAATAGCCGTCAGCAGGACATAGCTGGCCAACAAGCGGGAGCGGAACGAACGCGAACGCTTCATTCGGCCGTCACCTGTCGGATCGAGCCGTGCTTATAAGCGGCTGGCGACATCCCGTGCATTTTCTTGAACACGCGGCAGAAATATTTGGTGTCCGGGTAACCGCAGGCTTCCGCCGTTTCCCGAATCCGGCGCCCCGCGCCCAGCAGCAGTCTGGCCCGCTGCATTCGCGCTTCCGTGAGATGATGGGTGAACGTGCTGCCGGTCTGCTGTTTGATCCAGGTACTGAAATACGAAGGATTGAAAAAAAACCGTTCCGCTGCGCGCTCCAGCGTCAGCTCTTCGTGCAGATGCTCCTCGATCCATTTCAAGCAGTCCGCTGCCAGCGCATCGGCCTCGGCTTCTGCGTTTGCGCAGACTTCCGGGTTCGCCGATGCCGCTTCCGGCGCAGGCCGTTCATCGTAAAATACCGGCCCGTGCAGACTCCTGCGAATACCGTGGCTGCCCGCTTCCCGGGCCAGCCGGAAAGCGTCCGCGCCTTCGGCCTGCAGCAGTGCGCAGAACGGACCGATCCCGTGGAATACCTCGCCGTATGTCTCCAAATCGCCGAGCATACGCTCCGCGCACCCACGGATTGCCGTCCGTTCTTCGCTTGACAAAGGCGCGGAGCCGCGAATGATTGTAACCGCTTGCATAATTCCTTCCTGCCAGCTGTCCAGAACAAACGAAGACGCGTCTCCCAGCTGCGACCAGCCTTTCTCCAATCTGCCCAGCACCTGCTGCGCGTCGAAGTCCTGCCGCCGCGGCTTGATTCCGATCTCCGTGAAGATCACAAGGCCGCTTGCCTGCAGCCGCTCCGTACGCTCCAGCTCCCGCGCTTCGTCCGCCGGCAGGCTGCCCTCCAGCCAATCCGCGAACAGACGGCTCCGATACACGGACTGCGCCCGGCCCAGGCGCCGCTGCTGTTCGTTCGTTTCGTGCCGCTGACGCTCTTCCAGCTCCAGCTCCTTTTCGATCCGCCGAAGCATCGCTTCGTGTTTGCTCCCGTCCACCGGTTTGAGCAGATAATCGCTTGCTCCGTACCGAAGCGCTTCCTGCGCGTAATCGAACAGATTGTACGCGGATACCATAACGACGCGGGGCTTCGGCCGCTCGCTCTCCAGCCGCTTGAGGAACTGCAGGCCATCCATGTTCGGCATTCGGATGTCTGTCAGCACGAGGTCCGGCCGATCTTCCCGGATTCGCTTCAGCGCCGCTTCGCCGTCTCCGACAGCATTCAATCGATTGCCCGGACTCAGCGACAGGATCAGGTTCATCATGCCCCTGCGATGGCGGGGCTCGTCGTCCACGATCAAAATGTTCATTCCGAACCAACCTCCGTCTCCTCTGGATCTGCTGTATAAAGGTGTTGTCGCTGACTATTATACCGTCGAACCTCGATCGGGCAGAAGGACAGATCTATTGGAAAGGTGGACTTTCTTTAGGTTTGATCCGGCTTGGCGCCCAGCCCAACATCCGACGAAACCGCAAACAGCCGCAGCGTCTGTACGCTGCGGCTGTGCTTTATCTTTTTCGCCTAAGAAAACCGCACCAGCTCGTCCACTTTCACGGCCCGGCCCTGCGCCATGGAAATATTGGCCGCAATGCCGGTAAGGATCGAACGCGCGCCGTCCGCATGGTCCGCCGCGCGGCGGAACCGGTCTTCGGCCGGTTCGCCGAACAGATCGTTCAGCAGCACCGGATCGCCGCCGCCGTGGCCGCCTTCGCCTTCTTCGAAGTCCGCTTTGTAAGGTTCGCCGAACATCGGGAAGACGAGAATATTCGCGCCCTTCAGCGCACCTTCGAGCGCTTTGTCGCCGCCCGCGTTGACGTACGACTGCTCGACGACGTTCGCTTCGATCCGTCCCCGAGTCCCGTTGAACGCGATTCGGTAGCCTTCCCACGGCAGATAGGCGTTCAGCGAATACGTCAGCAGCGCCCGATTTTTGTACCGGACCATGACGCTCATCGTGTCTTCGATCGAGATGCCGTCGCCGAACACGCTCTGGTCGCGAATATAGCCGTCTTCGCTTTCGGCGTCGAGGTACATCGCTTTGAGCTGTTCGTTGTCATCCAGCGTCAGCGCAAAAGGATCGCCTTCCGCGTTCGGATGCCCCGTCGCCCGGTCGTAAAATTTCGTCACGCCGCGGTTCTCCGCATTTTCCCGGCCGTAGAACAGCAGGTCGCCCATCGCGAACACCGTATCCGGCTGCGAACCGATCCAGAAATTGACGAGATCGAAATGATGCGTCGACTTGTGCACGAGCAGGCCGCCGCCGTTGCGCTTGTCCCGATGCCATCTGCGGAAGTAATCGGCGCCGTGCCGCGTGTTGAGCAGCCATTCGAAATGGATCGACGTCACATCGCCGATCGTACCGTCTTCGATCAGCTCGCGAATTTTCGTATGGTGCGGCGCGTACCGGTAATTGAAGCTCACCCGGACTTTGCGCCCGGTGCGCGAGACGGCGTCCAGAATCTCTTGGCATTTCTCCGCGTCGGTCGTCATCGGCTTCTCCGTAATGACGTCGCATCCGAGTTCCAGCGCCCGCACGATATACCGGTGATGCGTGCGGTCGACGCTGGTCACGATGACGCAGTCCGGCTTCTTGTCGGCGATCATGTCTTCGAATCGGTCGCTTGAATACGTATCCACTTCGGGGTAGTCGTATTTCTCTCGCAGCAGCTTATTCGCATAGTCCATCCGCACCCGGTTGATATCGCAAAAAGCGAGCAGTTCCGCCGTTTCCCGAAAATGGTTCGCGATCGCTCCATAGAAAAATTCCGCCCGGCCGCCCGTGCCGACCAGGACATACGTTTTTTTGCCCATGCTTTCTCCTCCTCGCATTTCTCTGTCCGCATGTAAGCGTACCGCAAAAAAAGATCGGACTCTCCGCTTTTTATATTCAAATGGGAAAAATGCCGCTTTTTATGCACAAAACTTGCTTACGGCCATTCTAAAGATACACCAAAAACCCGTGCTCGGAAAAAGCACGGGTTTTTGGTGCTGCACAAGGTTCCGATTCGTTGAGACCGAAGCCCTAATCCGCCAACTCTTCCGCCAGACCGCCGGAAGCATTCGGGGACAGCCGGATCGTGATCGTTTTGTCCAGCGGCGTCATGAGGTTAATGGATACGGATTTGCAGCCGCTTGGCAGGTTCGCTTCGCGGACCGACTTCGACAAATGCGACAGTTCCCCGCCTTCCAACTCGATCCAGTCTTCGCCGCATTCGTAGCGCAGAACCCCGCCGCTCCAGAGCCAGCGATCCGTTCCCGCTTCGAGCAGCTCGCCGGATACGATCTCTCCTTCTCCGCCGAACACGAACGACAGCTGTGTCATGACGTCCTGCGGCTCTTCCGCCGCAATCCGCAGAACCCAGGCGTTGCCTTCTTCCGCGGACCGGGCTTCAACCCCGACGCGGAACGTCTGCTCATGCGTCAGTTCCCGCGCATGGTGCGGCAGCAGATACCACGGACTGATCTTCGTTCCGGCCGAAGCCGGAAGCTGTTCGCTGCGAACCGGTCCGTAGTAGCCTTTCTTCTGTTCGCCGGACAGGCGGTAGCCTCCGCCTTCCGCGAGCTTCATCTCCTGCATCGGCACATAACCCGGAGAGAAGTACGAAGAGACCTGCACAGCCAGCAGCCGCGCCGCGCCGTGGCGCAGGGCGAAGAAAGACGGCGTCTCGGTCATCAGCGTCACACTCGTGCCGCCGTCACGAATACGGGCGACCGGCGCTCCGAAGTCCGTATGCAGGCGGCTGTGGAAGATGCGTCCGTAATGCCCTGCCCCTTCCATTTCCCGCAAATAACCGCTGCGCAGGAATTCGCCGTTCAGCACTTTCTCGTAACGCGTGGGTACGGCTGCGGCGGCTTGGCCGGCTTCGGCCCCGAACGGACCGCGCAGTTCGGGATCCAGCAGCATTTGTACCAGAACATGAACGGAAGCGGCGCCGGGACCGTCAAGCACGGCGCCAGCGAGTTCGGCCATACCCGCCAGCAGCGGATCGCCGCCCTGCAGCGCCAGCATGGCATACGGCAGGTAATACGGCGACAGATCGTGGAAGTGGCCCAGATCCTGACGTCCCGAATAATCCGTGACAATCTCGCCCGACGGATGGACCAGATACACCATCATGCGCAGGTTGAGAAGCACGGGCTCCAGCAGTTCCGGGCGACCGAGCAGGCGCGCCGCATAGATCAGCATAATATCGCTGACCGCGCTGTAAATCCCGTTGCTGCGCTCGGTCCATTCGCCGTCCGGCGTAATATCCATGCCTTCGGCCAACCATTCGTCGGCACGGCGGAGCGCTTCTTCGCTGCCCAGCAGACGGTGCAGGCAGCCGAGCGCCGCGCACAATACCCAGCGATGATTCGGCGTGTGACAGCCTCCGGTCACAAGAACCGGGAGCGTACGCGCAAGGAACAGCTTCATGTTATCGAGTAAAGGGCGCAGCGGCTCCCACTGCGCACGCTCCAGCAGTTCATACAGCTGCGAATAACCCACGACAACAAAAGCCGTATCCGGCGGCGAATGGTAATTCGTCCAGCCCGGCGAGATCGAACCGTCGCTGTGCTGGGCGCGCAGGACAAACTCCGAAGCCAGCCGCAGCCGTTCCAATAACGATTCGTCGCGGTAATGCACCGAATCCGGATTCACCAGCGCGGTCCCCCAGTTGCACATATCCGTCGGCGTTCCCGACGTATGATTGACCCAGGCGATCCCCGTCGACGGATCGACGGTGCCGCCGTAATACCGACTTTCCGGTTCCAATACCTGTCTCAGCAGACCACTCTCTACCGCTTCGTCGTTTTTTTGTACCAGCCGTTCGTAAAGGATAAGCTCGTCCTCCCCCTGTGTTTCCGCCTAGCATCGATTTCCTTAAACTCTTCCTGCATCGTGCCCTGCTCTCGACGCCCGATCCGCCAACTTATCCGTCAGCAGCCGGTGACCGGCTTCGATCTCATCGGGCAGGCAGGCCGCTTTCAATTCGTAGACTTTGGTCCCGGCGCGTTCGATCATGGGCAGATAGGCATCATAGAACTGCGGATCGCCGCTGTGCACATACGGACACCAATGATCGGACAGTCCGATCGTTTCGTGAATATGAACACCGACGATATGATCCATCAGCCCATCCATCTCGGCTGCGCTGTCGTACAAGCCAAGCCGGTCCATCATGATCGCATGTCCCGTATCGTACCAGATGCCGACCGGCGCTCCCCGAAGAGCTTCGATGACGGTTTTTGCTTCGGCAAGCGTCGGCATTTGATTCGGGCGCGATCGCGTCTCGATCCCGAAGCGGACGTTCAGCCCTTTGGAAGCGGCCAGGTTGCACGCTTCGTCGAGGCTTGCGATAATCCGCTGCAGATAAACGCCCGCCTCACTTTGCCGGCGTTCGATAAACTCGGCCCAGGCGGCGCGGTACGCTTCCGATTCCCGGCCTTCGCTGTGATACAGCTTCTCCAGATGCTTGACGACGGCATGGTCGATCGGCACTTCGCCGGGATGGACCACAACGGCTTCCCCGCCGTAACGGTGCGCGTACTCCGCGGATTCGACGAGCAGCGCGACCGCCCTGCGGCGGCGCGCTTCGTCTGCGAATCCGAGCAGCACCGAATCCGTGCCGTAATCGGGGTCGGGCGTATGCGGGAACGTATTGTGTACGCTGGACACGCCGATCTCTCCGCGTTCGATCATCGGCTCGATCTCTTTAAGCATCTCCCGCGTTACATTATAATTCAGCTCTACCCGGCGAAAACCAAGCGCGGCGATCTCTTCGATCATCGCCCGTCCGCCGGGCTGCCGGCGAATATTCCAGCAGGTCGAAAACGAATACGGACCTTTGTCGCTGGCTTGGATATCGTCCGTGAGACTGTCGTTCATGCGGCATTCCTCCTTACGTATTCCCATTTATTCGCAGGATCAGCCTTTGACCGCTCCGAGCATGACGCCGCTGACGAAGTACTTTTGCAGCCACGGATACACGCACAGAATCGGCACGGTAGCGAAGACGACGGTAGCCGCTTTGAGTGCTTCCGGTGTCAGCGCAGTACGGTTCGCGCCTTCCATCTGCGTCAGTTCGGTCACCATGTTGTTTTGTACCATCTGGAACAGCTTGAGCTGCAGCGGATAAATCTGCGGATCGGTGATGTACATGAGCGCATCCTGGAATCCGTTCCAGCGGCCGACCGCATAGAACAAAGCGAGCGTTGCCATGACCGGCAGCGACAGGGGCAGCACAATCTTCATCAGCGTGTGCAGATACGAGCTGCCGTCGATCTCCGCGGACTCTTCCAGGCTCGGCGGGATATTTTTGAAGAACGTAATCAGGATAATAAGGTTAAACGGACTGACCAATCCCGGCAAAATGAGTGCCCAGACGGAATTCAGCATGTGCAGATCCCGGATCAGCAGGTACTCGGGAATGATCCCGCCGCTGAAGAACATCGTAATGACGATCAGATACATGAAGAATTTGCGGCCTTTCAGCTTGCCTTTGGTCAAGGGATAAGCCGCGGCGATCGTGAACAGCATACACAGCAGAGTCGTTGCGAGCGTCAGCATAATCGTAAAGCCGAGCGACGTCAGCATGGAATGGTCGGAAAAGACCTGTGTATAAGCGCCCCAGTTCAATTCGACAGGAAGCAGCGTGACCTCGCCCGAGGTAATCGCCCGGTTGGAGCTGAGCGATACCGCGATCATATGCACGAAAGGCAGCAGACAGAAGAGGACAAACAGGGATACGAACGTGATATTGACGATATCGAAAATCCGGTTGGAGGTGCGTGAACTCATCTCGGAGACTCTCCTTTCCCTGGTTCGGAAGTGGTTTTTGCCGCTTAAAGAGCGGACGTTGCATAAGTAAACGACTTCGCAGGCAAGATTACATGATCCCGTCTCCGGTGACCTTTTTCGAAATATAATTGGAACCCAGGATGAACACGAGACCCACAACGGCCTGGAACAGACCGACGACGGTAGCCAGCGTATATTGACCTGATTCCAGACCGATTCGGTAGACGAACGTACTCAGCACGTCCGAATATTCGCGCACGGCCGTGTTGCCGATGATGTACGGGCGGTCGAAACCGATACTGACCATTTTGCCAAGGTTCAGGATCAGAAGCGTAATGATCGTCGGTTTGATGCTTGGCAGGGTGATATGCCAAATTTTCTTCATCCGCGACGCCCCGTCGACGTCCGCAGCTTCGAACAGCTCCTTGTTGACGCCGGTCAGCGCAGCCAGATACAGAATCGTGCCCCAACCCGCGCTCTGCCAGACACCCGTGAACAGATACGTGATCAGCCACGAATTTTTGTCCGTCAGGAAAGGAAGCGGATCCATGCCGAGTCCCTGAAGTATCGCGTTCACCATGCCCGACTGGGTGCCGAACAGCTGATACACGATCCCGCCGATAATGACCCACGAGATAAAGTGCGGGATATACAGGAGGGTCTGCGAGATTTTTTTGAACCAGGCGTTCCGGATCTCGTACAGCATGATCGCCAGAATGATCGGTGCCGGGAACGAGACGAGCAGATCAAGAAAATTGAGCATAAACGTATTGCGCAGCGTGATATAGAAATCGTTCATGGCGAAGACTTCGCGGAACGCTTCCAGACCGATCCATTCGCTTCCGTTGATCCCCTGGAACAAGTTAAAGTCTTTGAAGGCGATCTGTACGCCGTACATCGGACCGTAACGGAAGATCAGAAAGTAGATCAGCGGAAGCGAGAGAAGCGCATAAAGCTGCCAGTAGCGTTTGATGTAAGCCTTTCTTTTGCCGAAATCTCCCGATTTACTCGCATGGGTCGCTTTGGTTAAAGTCAAGTCGGTCTCCTCCTCGCGGACAGATCGGGCTTCGGCATCCCGTTGTGGCGAACGCCGAATCCTGTCTGCAAAATGAAACCGGGGCTAAGCCGCACGCCGTTCACGCCGTTCGCCCCGGTCTGTTCGTTCGACTGCTGCTTATTTCTTTTCCTGCAGAGCCTGTTCCAGTTCTTCTTTGAGCGCGGTACCGCCGATGTTCATGTAGTCTTTCATTTCGCGTTCGTAGACGGCTTCGAATTGGTCCGGTTTCGCCATCGCGGACTGCACAATCACGATTTTGAGCTTGTCGTTCAGCGCCGTGCCGTATTTCGATTCCGCTTCGATCGGACGATCGAAGACGATTGGGCCGACGGTGTCGGTGTTCGCGAAATCGATCGATTGTCTCATGAGTTCCTGATTGTTTTTCGGGAATCCGGCGATCCATGCTTTTTCGTTCATTTCCTGATCGCCGATCACTTTGCCGTTGGCCATGATCGCCATATCGCCGCCGTTGTAGACGCGGTCTTTCGTTTCCTGCGGCGCGTCTTCCTTGATGACCGGAATGCCGTCAACCAGATCGTAGTTCTCGCCTTCCACGCCTGTCGACATGGTGAGCAGGTTATTGTCGGAAGTCATCCAATCCAGGTACTTGATCGCTTCGACGGAACGCTTGCTGCTTTTCGGAATCATGATATACATCCCGTTCGGACCGTAACGCGATTTGATATGCTTGCCGTCCGCGTTGGGATTCGTGTAAGCATCAAGTGCCGCGATTTTGCTGTCCGGAACGTTTTTGGTCAGGTTGTCGAGCCCGCCGTCCGCGTACAGAATTTGCCCCACGTCTTCCGACATGTAGCCGATATTGCCGTTTTGGAAATCTTTATACAGCTGTTCTTTTTCCTCGTCGAGACTGAAGTCGGGACTGATGAGTCCTTCGTTGTACAGTTTGTTCAGGAACTGCATCGAGTCTTTGAAGCCTTCATGCAGCGGCAGCTCGTAACGTTAGCTGTAAGTCAGATCGCCTTCGATCGGCTTAATGAAGGAATAGATCAGCGTTTCGTATTGGGCCGGTGCAAGCGCCATGCCCATCGGGATATTTTTGGCACCGAGTCCAGCCGGATCTTTTTCTTTAAACGCTTTCAAAGTTTCGTACAGCTCATCCGTTGTCGTTGGAGCTTTCATGCCAACCTTGTCCAGCCAATCCTGGCGGATATAGGAGTTGTAACGGGCCGTGATCGCTCGTTTACCCGGAATCGCAAACTGCTTGCCTTCCAGCTGGCCGAATTTCAATGTCTCGTCGCCCAGGTATTTTTGCAGGTTCGGGCCGTGTTCTTTGATCAGTTCGCCCACATCGGTCAAGCCGCCCTGCTGTGCGTACCGATAGAAGACGCTGGAATCGTAGACGAACACGATATCCGGCACGTCGCTCGCACTTGCCATCAGTACGTTCAATTTAGTCGTTTCTTCCGAACGCTGGACCGGTACGAATTCGACATCGATATTGTTTTTGTCGCCGAATTCTTTTTGGACGTACTGCGTCAACCAGTTGTTCGTGATCGTGTACGGAGACGGGCTGTTGCCGCGGTCGAACACTTCTACTTTCAGTGTGACGCGTTCGCCGTTCGCACCTGCTGCCGCCTCTTCTTTGGTAGAAGTTTCTCCGCCGCCTCCGCAGCCTGACAGCAGCCCGACCCCCATTACGGTGGCGATTGCCGCTCCCATTGCTTTTTTAATGACCCCTCTGCGCGTTTTGCCTGTCATTTTCCCATCTCCTTTTTCTGTGGTGTGACGGTACTGCATCATCTTCGGACCCCTGCAGCATTTCAGACAATTTTGATGTTCCGACTATAGAAGCAAGCGCTGGGCTTGAGTCCGGCTTGCGCGCTTCCCTTACTTAGAAGGAGAAGCGGCCGCAGCCTGTTTCGGAAGTGACCTCAGTATTCCACACTGCGGCTCGAACTGGCAATAAACCTCTTTCGGATTTGAAAAAGAAGCCCAAAATCACCTTTCGGTTTATCCGACTGTCTTTTTTCGTCAAACTGACTGTTTTCGTAGGAAAAAGGCTCAAGTAATCGCTTACAAAACATAAAAAAACCCGGTTTATAAACTATTTTCGTGCAACTGCCAGAATTCGTGCAGCGAGTTTGGAGCCTCTTTCCTGCTAAAAGGAAGCTTATACACAGCAAAAAGCCGCATTCGCCAACCGGTTTTCCCGAAACGGGAAAACCGGTGCGAGTGCGGCGGCTTGACTTCAATTCTCGAGCGGAGGCAAACTTCGTTTCTGCCGGCGATAGTCGCCCGGCGTGATTCCCGAAATACGCTTGAAGACCCGACCGAAGGTAATCGCGTTGGCATAGCCGACTTTGAGCGCAATATCCTGGAGCGGACATTCGGATTCCAGCAGCAGCCTCTCGGCTTCCTTCATTCGAAGCTCGGTCAGGAAGTCCACAAACTTCATACCGAATTCCGTCTTGAACAAGTAGCTCGCATATTTGCCCGATACCTGAAACCGGTCGCTCAAATGCTTCAGGGACAGATCCGGATTGGCAAAATGTTCTTCGATATACGCCTTCATCTCGCTGACCATCGCCCGGTAGCTTTTGGTTTCGCTGGCCGATATATAGAGGCGGAACAGATCGGTCAAATAATCCGACAGCATGGCACCGACTTCATCCAGCGTATCGGCTTCGAGCAGACGGCTTTCGAATGCGGCGGTCTGTTCTTCGGACAACGCCTGCTGGAGCGAGTCGGACATCACGGCCACTTCGCGGCGCAGCATCTGCAGCAGTGCCCGAATCAGCGAACGGATATCTTCGTCTTGGACAAAGTCTTGTTCGAATTCTTCGACCAGCAGTTCCAATTGGCTTCTCCACTGTCCGTTCGACATCCGGAACTGCTTGACCAGCTCGGCAATCGTCTGCAGATACTTGTAAGTCTCCAGCAGTCTCGGCGACGAATCTTCGTTGCCGGCCAGCACGATATCCCCGCCGAGCAGCAGTTTGTGCCGCATAACGGATTCGGCCGCTTCATAAGATACGCGGATATGTTCCGGACCGTCTACCACCGGGCCGATTCCGCAGCAGAGCGACAGCCTCAGATGGCTCGCCACCCAGGCTCGATAACTCTCGGCCAGTCGGCGTAGCGCTTCGGTCGTCTCGCCGTCTGCGGATTCGGCCAGGAAGATCACCGCCAACCGGTCTCCGCCGACCCACTCGGCCCAGGCCTGCAGCCCCGATCCTCTTGCCAATTCCTGAAAAACGTTCATCAGTGCGAACTTGAGCGCGTTCTGGTCTCCCCGCGTATAGCGGCCTTGAAAGACGCTTTCGTATTTCTCGATCTCGTGCACGACGACGGCAAACCGGGAAGAAGCCGAAGCGTCTTCAAAAGGCGACAGCGTCTGCAGGCGTTCGACCGTCTGCTCGGCGCGCTCGCTTCGCAGCAGTTCGCTGAACAATCGGCTGCGCTGCAGCCGTTCGTTCTCCCGGCTCTTCTGTTCGTAATCCTGCGTATGGTGAATCAGGCTCTCGAGTACCCCGTCGATCATCTTCAGCTCGTCGGTCTGGGTCCCGCCCTGATCCATCGTCCGGATCTGGTGCGCTTCGATCCGGTTCATAATGACCTGGACCGGTTTGTAATTGCGGCGGGTGATATAGATCAGGTACACGATCGCGCACAGCACGGTGCCTAGGGCGATCGCCACCCACAGATACGAGATGACCGATACCCATCCGAACAGACCTCCCGCTTTGATTCCGCTGGAAAAGGTCCATCCCAGACGGTCAAGCTTCAGCTCGTTCAGCTTCTTCCCTTCCCCCGGCGGTTCGGAGTGGGCCTGATAGACCGGCTCTCCGCCCGGTCCGGCAATATCGAGAAAAGAGAGCTTTTCGTTGACCCGGTTATCGACCAGCCGTTCGATCGCGCTCATCTTCACATTGATGACGAGCGTCCCTTCGGTTCCGAAAGGGAGCGGCATACTCTTGTTGATCGTGAGCACCCGTACCGGCATTCGGACGGAGAGATCGGACGAAGATTCCCGCAGGGGCTGCCATCCTCCCGCAAGCTTGTCCGAATCGATCCGCTTGAGCCAATCCGCGTCGGCGAACCCTTCCGTCCCGGTCAGTCCGCTCTGGGTCAGCACAAACTGATTCCTGCGGTCGTACAGATACACCGATTCGATATACGGCGAAGCGTCGATCATATTCCGCAGGCTGCGGGCGATCGTATACGCATTCGTCTTGTCTCCGGCTTCGGAGCCGTTGAAATAAGATTTGTAGGCCGGTTCGGACTCCACTTCCTCCAGTACCGACATTTCGGCTTCGCGCACGGCCCGATCCACATCGTCCACCAGATAACGGGAGGCAGCCCGGTCCGCTTTTTGCGTCTCCTGCCTGGAAATGTCATTGACGAAAACAAACGAAGTGAAGATCAGAATCGTGACAGTCAGCAAAAAAATCGGAAAATAGGACAGCAGCAGCCGGCGGTACCAGGTTCGGGACATTGGGTGACTTCCTCCTCGCTTTACGGCATGCAGATCCTGTTAAAGCCCTGCCCGGTTTGTTGATTTATACGCGGTACAAAGCCTCGCCAAGCAGCACGATGGCAAGCGCTTGTCCGTAAGCCATGGGAGCTGTCACGATCGCCGCATAATCTTCGCGCAGCTGCCCGATCGGCGTGCCGGCGGAGACGCCTTCAACCTTACCGTCCGTGCCGATCCGTTCGAGTACCGCAGCCACGGTTCGCATCGCGGGCTGCGCATATGCTTCCGGCAGAAGTCCGCGGCGCACGCCGAACAGAATACCCGCGGCGATCGCGGCGGAACCCGAAGTTTCGGTATAGCTTACCGGCTCGTCCAGCAGGGTATGCCAGAGTCCGCTCTCATGCTGCAGACCGAGCAGAGCTTCGCTTTGGGAACGGAAAGTCTGGGTCAGGTACAGCAGCACGCCTTCGCTCAGATAAGGGCGCATCAGATCGATATATTCGGGCAGTCCGAGCGTAAACCAGCCGTTGCCCCGGCACCAGAACGCTTCGCTGAAGTTATGTCTGCCGGTAAAATGCCAACCGTGGAAGAACAGCCCCGTTTTGCGGTCGTACAAATATTTGATATGCAGCAGAAGTTGATGCAGCGAGGTCTGCCGCCAATCTTCACGATCGTATTTGACGCCCATCTTCGCGGTGAACAAAATAGCCATAAACAGCGTATCGATCCAGATCTCGTTCTCGTTCAGTGTCAGTTCGCCCGATGTACGGCCGGTTGTCACATGCTGGTAGCCGCCTTCTTCCGTTCGGGGCAGTCCGTTAATCAACCACTCCGTCCATTCGAGACTCAGTGCTTCCGCCTCATCCAGGTCCATCAGCGACAGCAGAGGTGCCGTCGTGTTAATATTCCGGCTCGGCATCCCCTGCTCGAACCGGGCTTGCATCCAGGGCCGGGCATAGTCGCCGAAGCGCCCGTCTTCGAAGTACCCGCCGATCTTCGCCAGACCGTACAACCCGACTCCCTGCGGCCAGTCCCACTCGTCCATCCCGAAGTCCCGGGCAAAATAACCTCTGCGTTCCGCTTCGCCGTCGAGAGCCTGAAGCTCGCTTTCATTATCGGGACGCTGCAGGTTCATCAGACGATCCGTCACCAGGTCGAGCGCTTGGACCAGTGCGATTTTTGTTACATTCCCGTTTCTCAATCCCTGGCTTCCAACCTGATCCTCTGCCCCCGGTTTCGTATCGGTCTCCCCCTTGTTGTGCATGTTCCGCCTCCGTTCGTCTGTTTGCCCAAGTGCTTAGAAATCGCGTCCGGAAGTCTCTTCGGCCGAATCTCTTCAATTAAGCGCTTCCTTTTTAACTTATCGCTTATTATAGGGGAGTAGAAGCCTGTTTTCAATCGAATTTGAAAAGCTGCGGATGAACAGCCGGGGAGGTTCGATACATATCCAAACGAAAAAAAAGCAGCGAATCTCTTCTCTGGAGAAGAAATTCACTGCTTGGTTCCATCGGATGCCGAGAACCGGACTCGAACCGGTACGGGACTACTCCCGGCAGATTTTAAGTCTGCTGTGTCTGCCATTCCACCACCCCGGCTTAATTCAGGAAAGTTTGCCGACTCAAAAGATCATAGCATGCCCTTCTTTCCTCTGTCAATCCCAAGTGCAAGGACAGCAAAAAGAGAATCGATACGGCTTTTCCGACGCACAAAAGCCGCGTCCCTGTCGGAACGCGGCCGCGGCTGCAAGCTGTGGAGCAGAATCAGATCTTGAAGCGGCTGACATTGGCATGCAGCTGCTCCGCCGTCTCGGACAGCGACGAGGAAGACGATGCGATTTCTTCCATCGAAGCCAGCTGCTGCTGCGTCGCCGCCGACACTTCCGTCATTCCCGACGAAGCTTCTCCGGCGATCGTCGAGCTCTGCTGGACATAATGCAGAATCTCGGTTGTGCTGGCGGACATTTGCTCCGCTCCCGCCGATACCTCTTCGATATCGCCGGCAACTTTGCCGACGGCTTCCAGAATGTTCTCAAAAGCATCGCCGGCCGCAGACACCATTTCGATCCCTTTATAAACTTCCCGATCGTTGGCTTCGGCCGCTTCGATCGCACTGCTCGTATCGGATTGGATCAGCGAGACGAGTTCGGTAATCCGCTTCGCCGATTCCGAAGACTGTTCGGCCAGCTTGCGTACTTCGTCCGCGACCACCGCGAATCCCCGACCGGCTTCGCCCGCGCGCGCCGCTTCGATCGCGGCGTTCAGCGCCAGCAGATTGGTCTGCGACGAAATGGCCGTGATATCGTTGGTAATCATCCCGATTTCTTCCGAACGGGTACCCAGCTCTTTGACTACGCTGCTCATGGAAGCAACGGAGTCGCGAATCGAATCCATTTGGCCGATGGCTTGACGGATCGCTTCGTTGCCGCTTTCCGATTTATGGGCGGCTTCGGCTGCCGAGGAAGATACGGTCTGTGCCCGGATTGCAATCTGGTCGGCCCCGATCGACATTTCCTGCATGGCCTGCGAAGACGTTTCCGCAATATCCACCTGGCGAATCGTGCCGGCTGCCGTTTCCTGGACAGTAGCCGCGATTTGTTCCGAAGCGAGTTTGTTTTGTTCGGCGCTTGCCGTAAGTTCTTCCGAAGATGCAGCCACGAGCTCCGAAGATGCGGCTACCGATTCGATCAATTCGCGTAAACTCAGCGTCATGACGTTAAAGGAAGAAGCCAGTGCGCCGATCTCGTCGCGTCCGCGAACTTGAATCTCTTCGCCGGTCAGATCGCCGGCCGCAATACGCTCGGCCGCTTTTTGAACGCGTTTCAGAGGCGTTGCGATCATCCGCCCGAGCAGCAGCGCAACCAGCACAGCGAGAATGATGGCGATGGTACCCAGTACGACGACAACCAGGGTAGCCGCTTCCGATTTGTCGACGGCTTCCGACGTTTTGCCGCTGGCCTGCTGATTATCCAGCTCGATCAGCTTCATGATAGTGGTATTGGCCGTTTCCCAACGTCCGTAGACTTCACGGTGAATCTCGCGCGAATTCTCCACCTGATTGTTCTGCGCAGCCTGAATCAGCGACGGCAGTGCCGCGACGAACGCGTCATATTCAGTCGAGAACTGATCGTACAGCTGCTGCTCTTCATCGCTGCGGATCAGGGCCTGATACTGAGTCCGCTCAAGATCAATCTTCTCCAGCAGGGCCGTATAATCTCCCAAGATCGAGACGAAATTGTTTGAACGGTTTTCGACGATCAGATTCAGGACGAGACGTTCGATATCGGAAATATCGCCGTTCAATGTGCCGAGCAGCGTGACGCTCGGCATCCATTTTGTGTTGACTTCCTTGGCCTGCTGGCCCATTCCGTTGAGATTGCTCAGCGAAACGAGGCTGACGATGACGAGCAGGACAATAACCCCCATAAACCCGCTCAGCAGTTTGATTTGAATCGAATTCTTCATGCTGTTTTTTCTCTCCTGTCTGTACTGGTTTCTCCAAAAGACGAGCCTGCCGAAATGTCCGTTCCCGACAGGCTGCAAACTCTATTTATTTATCGACAAAAACCCCCGGGAATTTATAGAAAGGTTCAGAATTTCCCGTTTGTCTTCTTTGAAGGAGTTCTGCCGCGTCGTTTTCTTTTGTGAATTTTTCACCTTTTTGTTTATTAATGCGTCGAACAAAGATTTGGAATTATTTATACAAAAAAGGGTTGGCAGCGCGTTTACACTGTGCTAATATAACCTCAACAGAAAGGAGGTGCGTTCACATCTATAATGGCATGCTGAACGTATCCCTTACCCGAGCCGGTGCAGCTCTCTAACGAGAGATTGTCCGGTGGCGCGGGATACGGAAGCCAAGCAAGCAAATAGCGCCGCGGGTAGAGAGGCCGTCCATAGGGACGGCCTTTTTTTGATGTCAAAAAAAAGAAGCTTCCCCAAGGAAACTTCTTCTTAATGCAGCGCATCCCATTCCACGTGCCGGTTCGGCAGCCATCCTTCTTCGCCGTTCATCCGGCGGCATCTCAGCCAACCGTTCACCGCTTCCAGCACGGTCAGACTTTCCCCCGGCCCGACGCTCAATTCGTGCGCGCTGTATGCGGCAAGTACGATCGCCCGTTTCCCGGACTCGTCCCGGATCAGACGATTAACCGGCACCCAGCCCGAGCGACCGTACGGATGATGGCAGCGGATCCAGCCGGGGTTTTCTTCGTCTTCTTCTCCCGTTAGGATACATTCCCCTTTTTGAAGTTCGATCGGTTCCGGATACGCCGTCTTATAGGCACGGATCACGGTGACTTTCTGAATCGCTATCGTGTCCGTTCTCATTCCCTTGTTCATTCTCCGATTCGCTCCTTATGTATGAATCGTCCGTCTAACCGGACGATTTCGACTGCCGACTAATCCACAGCCCAAACCTTAGGGTCTGGCCGCATAAACGGCTCTTCGTGTATTCTTGGGCATTTCCCGCCGACGGAACGGCGACGGACGGCAGGCCAGAATCCGGTCTTTGCGGAACGTTCGCCGTTCGCCGCTTGCCAGACAGGTCGAATATACCAGCTCGCCGCGAATCCCGTGCACTTCGATTCTCCGCTGCGAGAGATTGCCGTCTTTGTCCATATAGACGATCTCCACTACTTCTCCGATATACTTGGCCGGCATTCTTGTTCCCTCCATTCCGAACGTTTGTTCGATATATTCATTATATACGAACGCACGTTCTTTTTCAAGCCGGCGAACTTCTTTTTTGTCTACAAAAAAAGGACCGCCGAATGTAGATCGGCAGCCCTTCGCGATGAATTTTCGAACCCGTTGTCCGGCTTGAAGCCGGCTGTTCCAAAGTGGTTCCTTCGCTCATTTATGCAGATGGAAAGGAACCGTCGTTACGATCACATCTTTGTAATTGAGCAGATAAGCCCGCATCATGAGACTGGTCTGATTATGCAGGACCGCTTCCCACCAGTGTTTGGTAATAAACTGCGGAATCAGGACCGTAATATTGTCGTGTTCGCCTTTTTTCCACTCTACCGTCTCGATAAACTTGCGCAGCGGGCGCATGATACTGCGGTATCGGGATTTGAGCACGATCAGCCGGATTCCCGGATCCCACTCGGCCCACTTGTCTTCCATCTTGCGGATCGACTCGTCGTCGAATCCGATATAGACGGCTACGACGCTGTCGGACAGCGTTTTGGCGTAGCTGACCGTGTTGCGTACCACCTGCGTGATCCCGGAGACCGGGATAATGACCGTATTGCCTTTGACGCACGGCTTGTCCACCGCCAGATCGATCCGCAGCTGGTCGGCGGTATTCTCATAATGGCGATAGATTTTGGCAAACAGATAAACGACGAACGGCAGGAAGATGAAAATCACCCAGACCTGCGAGAATTTCGTGAAGACGAAAATCAGCGTAATCGACAGCGTCGTCAGCATACCGATCGTGTTCACAATCAGTTTTCCCTGCCAGCCTTTCGGTTTGTGCTTGATCCAGCGGATCATCATCCCCAGCTGCGACAGCGTGAACGGAATAAACACGCCGACCGCGTACAGAGGAATCAGACTATCCGTATTGCCTTTGAAAGCGACAACCAGAACGGCCGACATCACACTCAGGAAAATGATGCCGTTCGAGAAGCCGAGTCGGTCGCCGCGTACCATGAACATATGCGGCAGATATTTGTCTTTGGCCAGCATAAAAGCCAGCAGTGGAAAAGCCGAATACGCCGTATTGGCCGCCAGGAACAGAATCAGCGCCGTTACGCCCTGAATCACGAAATACATCCAGCCCCGCCCGAACGTGGCTTCCGCGATCTGGGAGATGACCGTTGCTTTCTCGTCGGGACGAATTCCGTACCAGTAGGCCAGCAGCGTGATCCCGGTGAACATCGCGCCGAGGATCAATCCCATCATGACAAGCGTCGCCGCCGCATTTTTAGGAGCCGGGTCCCGGAAGTTCGGAATGGCATTCGAGACGGCTTCGACACCGGTCAGCGCCGAACAGCCGGAACTGAACGCTTTGAGCAGCAGGAACAAGCTGACGTTCGAGATCGTCGCTTCCATCTGCGGTGCGGCAGCCGGTGCCCCGCCCGTCAGATAATTGACCGTGCCGATAATGATCAGCAGGAAAATCGAAACGACGAAAGCATAGATCGGAATCGCAAGCACCGAGGCGGATTCCGTGACGCCCCGCAGATTCATCAGCGTCAGGAACACGATCATGGCCAGCGCGATCAGTACGCGGTCTTCGTGCAGAATCGGAAAAGCCGACGTGATGGCGTCCGTGCCCGCCGAGGAGCTGACCGCCACGGTCAGGATGTAATCGACAAGCAGCGAGCCTCCGGCGATCAGACTCGAGAACTTGCCGATATTGTCCTTTGCGACGATGTAGGCGCCGCCTCCGGTGGGATAGGCAAAGATCGTCTGGCGGTAAGATACGATCAGAATCGCAAGCAGCGCCAGTACGGCCAGGGCGATCGGCAGCGAATACCACAATGCGGCAGCCCCTGCCAGCATGAGGACCAGCAGAATTTGTTCCGTTCCGTACGCAACGGACGACAAGGCATCCGATGAGAGGATCGCCAGGGCTTTGAGCTTGCCGAGCTTTTCGCCTTCCAGTTCGTTCGATTTCATAGGTCTGCCGATCAGAAATCTTTTGATTTTGCCTGTCATGGTCGGTTAACTTCCTTTTTGTTTAATGTCGTGGGTGAATATCAAATTCCGGAAGACGCATACTCTCGCGTGTCTTTCGAAGCTACCGCTTTACTTTAAGGATTTCGGCGATAATTAGCAATGTCAGATTGAGACTGTTTTCATTCGTTTTCGTTCTTTTTTTCACATTTTCATGATTGGGCGTGTTCATTGCGAAGCGCAGCGCATTCAATCTCTGCCGTACGCCGGAAATGCTTGCTTTGTGAACAGGATTCGACCCGATTTTACAAAGTGATTCATTCGAATCGGTAACGTGTATGCTTTATAAGAAGAAACAGAATCGATTGAAGACGAAAGGATGAACGCAATGACCAGAGACCAAGACGCCGAACGTATCGACAAAGGCCCCGGACCCGATGGCATTCCCGAAGCCGATCCACACTATGAAGATACCGATCCAGGTTCGTTCGACAAGATCACCGAAGACAATTTGACAGGCGAACGCAGCATCATTGACGACCCGGAAGACTCCGAAGAACTCGACAAATAAACCGCTCCGCATTTTGTGTGCGCGAAGAAGCCTTTTTTCCGGTATAATGAAGCTCCGACTACCGGTTAAGGAGGCTTCTTCGCGTGAGCAAAAAATCCCCCCGCAAAAAAAAGGGCCGAGCTCCGTCTCTCATCACGATCGTCATTGCGGTACTGCTGGCGCTGTTTGCCCCGCAGCTGTACAAGTGGGCCGCTCCCATGCTCGATCTGGATCTCGATTTGGGGACTTCCGATACCCGAACAGGTCAGGTCGTTACGCTCGAATTCCCCGTGGAACGCTATCCGAAAACGGCTGCGCATATTCAGAAAGCGATCGCCAAAGGGGAATCCGCCGTCTGCACGATTGACCGAGGCGGCGCGGAAGAGAACCGAGACGACTCGCTGCGCGGAATTCCGACCAAAAAAGGCTTCGACCGCGACGAATGGCCGATGGCCATGTGCGAGGAAGGCGGCACGGGAGCAGACATTCAATATATCGTTCCAGCCGACAATCGCGGCGCAGGTTCCTGGGTAGGCAATGCGCTGGAGGAATATCCGGACGGCACGCAGGTCGAATTCGTATTCCAATAGAAGAAACGAACAGGAGGGAAGCCGCAATGAACCAAGCAAAGAGATCATTTTACCGCAAATTCGCCGTTCTTTTTCTCTGCGTGCTGTTCATGCTGCTTCCCGAAATCCGTCTGCCCGGTGCGGCCTTTGAATCGCCCGGAGCGGAACTTCGCCATCTGTCCTACCATCAGCAGCATCATTATGTAGCGCCTTCTTCCCCTTACCTGATTCCGGTTCCCGACACGGCAGGCCTGCCTCTTTTTCCGGGGCTTTTGGCCGCGTGTCTGATCATCGTGCTTCGCAATCCCTATATGGACTCTCCGATTCCGATTCTGTACAAACATCGGATGCTGAGGCCGCTCAAGTTCCGGTGTTCTTTCGTTTCTTTCTTCCGGGTTCGGATTCTATTCGAATTGTGACCGGAAGGAGGAAACCCCTATGTCCAACGGAACCATGCACCGTACGGAAGAGCATCATCAACATGAAGCGCTGATCCTGGTCCGCGAACTGCGCACGATCCTGTTCTTCGCCCTAGGATCGGTTGCCGTCATCGTCGGCTTGTCTTTCTTTATCTAGAACCTGTGCAAACCATAAAAGCCCTCGTAAACGAGGGCTCAACTTGTCGAGAAAGTCTGAATTCAAGTGAAGCGAGGAGGCGGAGGGAGAAATTCAGTGAAGGAACGATAGTGTTCGCCTTTGAAATCGGGGAAATTCTGCTAAATTTCAATCCCTTTCCCCGATTTCAACACGCGACCGAAACGAATTTCTCCCGCAGTTGACAAGCTTCTCTTACGAATAGGACTTTCTCGACAGCCTGAGCCCTCACTCACGAGGGCTTTTTGCTTGCGAAAATGTCCGGACAGGCAAAAAAAGAGCCCCGGTGCCGAAGCACCGGGGCTAAAGTCTATGTTACAGAGGGGTTGTACCGTTAATATACCGATCCAAGCTTAAGCGTACCTGATAATAACCTGAAAATTCGATTAAAATTTGCTTGCTCTCTTTTTTTCTAAAATGGGTTGACTCTTTATTTTATTTCATATACTATAAATAAGAAAGTTAAACTACAAAAGATATTTCAGGAGGAAACCATCCATGTCCCACGTTCTTTTCATTAAAGCCAACAACCGTCCGGCCGATCAATCGGCAACCGTCAAGCTGTACGAAAGCTTCGTACAAAGCTACAAAGCCGCTCACCCGGACGACCTCGTTACCGAATTGAACCTGTTCGAAGCGGATCTTCCTTACTACGATAACGACATGATGAGCGGACTGTTCAAAGCGGCTCAAGGCATGGAAGCGACTCCGGAAGAACAACGTCTGGCCGGTCTGGCCAACACGTACCTGGATCAATTCCTGGGCGCCGACAAAGTCATGTTCGCTTTCCCGCTCTGGAACTTCACGATTCCGGCTCAACTGCTGACTTACCTGTTCTACCTCAACCAAGCGGGCAAGACATTCAAATATACTGCTGAAGGTCCGGTAGGTCTCGTAACCGACAAGAAAGTCGCTCTGCTGCAAGCACGCGGCGGCGTTTACTCCGTAGAACCGATGAGCGGCATGGAAATGTCCCTCAACTACGTGAAAAACACCCTCGGCTTCTGGGGCATCCAAAATCCGGAAGTGGTCGTTCTCGAAGGACACAACCAATTCCCGGACCGCGCGGCTTCGATCATCGAAGAAGGCGTGAAACAAGCGGCTGAACTGGCTGCAAAATTCTAAGACACCGTTGACCGAAGGCCCCGCTCCCGCGGGGTCTTTTTGTATGCGAACAAAAAAAGCTTCATCCGAAGATGAAGCTTCCGTTCTATCTGTATAGGATCGGCAGTATGCTCTGAGTCTATTTATTCGTGGCCCGGAACTTCCATACTCAAAATGTCTTCGATTTCGAGTCCTTTGAGTTCGCCCCATCTTCCGATCGTCAACGTCCCGCCATCAAGGTCCAGTTCCATGATCTGTCCAACAAACAGTTCTTCCGAACTGCGAACGCGAATCACGACAAAGTAGCCATTCGTAAAGATACGCTGAAGATCATCCTGAGCCTTCATTACGTTCTGTTCTTCTAATTCCATATGAGTCTCCTTCATAAGGACCCACAAACGGACAGTCCGAACTGATGGAAAAGCGCGGCTATCAAGATGTACCCCTTTTACAATATCTTAATTTTACCATTCGATGTCACAAAAAGCAAACTTCCAACCCCTGAAAGTGTTTCGTCCGGCAAAAAACGGGTAAAAAAATAAGTTAAATGTTATGTTTTCTCTCTTATTTGGCTGGCACAAATATTCGTCTTCTATTTAGATGGCGAAACCCCGGTTCTTCTGCTGCGTATCGGATATCAGTTTGTCCTGCATTCAACAGACAAAGGAGGAACCCAAGTGGCCAGATGGAGACGAAGAAGCCGCGGCAGACGCGAACGGGATTCCGGAGGAATCTGGGATATTCTCGAAGTTCTAATCGAAGTATTGGTCTATGTGCCGCGTTTGATCTTTGGTCTGCTGCGGCTGATCTTCAAACTGTTCGATTAACGCCTCGAGTAAGTGGAACCTTCCCTCGTTGAGAACGCATCAAGAACCCCGTTTATCCAAGCGGATACGGGGTTCTTGATGCTTTTTTTACTTTTTCGTACCTTCTACGCTTCGCACTTCAAACGGAATCAGCGTCTGCTCCAGCTGCGCACGGTGCGCTTCATATTGGGCGGGCAGCATCAGATGCGTTCCCATCGTCTCCGGCGTTTCGTCGTGTGCAAAGCCCGGAGGATCGGTTGCGATCTCGAACAGAATCTCGCCGTGTTCCCGGAAGTAAACGGCGTTGAAGTAATTCCGGTCCTGTACCGGCGTTACGCCGTATCCGCTGTCTGCAACATGGTCCTGCCATTCCAGCTGATCGGCATCGTCTTGGGCTCTCCACGCGATATGATGCACCGTGCCGACGCCCATGCTTCCCCGCGCAACCGGAGTCATTTTCAAATCGATCTGGTTGCCGATATCCGCCGACGAGCGGTAGCGTGCCAAATCTCCGTCGGTGCCCATATAGGCAAGACCCATCACTTTTTCCAGCAGTTCCGCTGTCCGTTCCGGCTGGGCCGACAGCAGCGTCGCTCCTCCGAAACCTTTGATCGCCATCGCCGGCGTGACTTCGCCGAATGTCCATTCGTTGGTTTCGCCTTCTTCGCGTTCGACCAGCTCCAGATGCAGGCCGTGCGGGTCGTCGAATTCAAGGTAGCGTTCACCGAAACGGCTCAGCTCCGTGACGGCAACGTTGAATCGTTCCAGGCGTTCCTGCCAGAAGCCGATCGAGCCGACCGGGATGACAAACGAAGTGATGCCGACCTGACCCGCTCCCACTTTACCTGGATAAGCATTGGCCCAAGGGAAGAACGTCATGATCGTGCCCGGCTTGCCGCCTTCGTTTCCGAAGTAGAAGTGGTATGTTTCCGGATCGTCGAAGTTGACTGTCTGCTTCACCAGGCGAAGTCCCAATACCCCTGCGTAAAAGTCTACGTTTTCCTGCGGATGACCGACAATCGCCGTAATATGGTGGATACCTGCCGTTTGTTTGTTCATGAGTAATCCCTCCGAATGTTTTATATTAAGAATCTTTAATTTGAAATGTTTTTGATAGGCTTATCATATCTTGAATTAAAGATAATGTCAACCGAAGAGATCTTCTTTTTTGAAAAAGATAGGATGGCCTGCAAAAAGCCCCCCGAAAACGGACAGGCTGGGCGTATTCTTTCCTGGGGCTTCGGCTTGTGTCAACGATATAAAGCTCCGTCTGCGTCTATCTGCTCTCCCGCCGCGATCTTCGCCGATGTCCATTTCGTATCCGCAGCCGACCAAAAAGGATCCTGCGGGGCAAGTCCAAGCGGCAGAAATACAGTCGAACACAGATACAAACTGCCTACGCTGATGTATCCTTCCGTCAGTTCCGGCTGATACCCGTACAGCCCCGGCGCAAGCCATCCGTCCCGATCCAGCGTACCTGGAGTATCCATCATACGCCGAATAACCGCGGTCAGCGCGCAGCGCACTTGAGCCGGAGAAATCTTTTCTTCCAAAAAATGCTGGAGGGAAGCCTGCGCCAAATGCTGGAACGCGCCGAACCGGTACACGATCGAACGCCCGATATACGGATAGGTGCCGTCGGGTGCGATCATCCGCTCCAGCACCGACGCATAACGCGCGGCTCTAGCTAGGATCAGCTCTTCCATTCGGGCATAGTCCGGCGAAGTGTCCCGGACTGCTGCAGCCAGATCGACCAGCATAGGCTGGATCACGAAACTGTTGTAATAATCCCAATGAAAGTCGGGTCCGTCTCCGTACATGCCGTCCCCTTTGTACCAGTCCATATGCAGATGCAAAGCCAGATCGATCCGCATCCGGTCGTAATCCTCGTCTCCAAGCAGATGCAGAGCCGCTTCCACCATCGCGCTGAACAGCAGCCAATTCGTCTTGGGCGGAACGGTTCGGCGCGTTCGGCGCAGTTCCCGGATCAGCCGCTTTTTCACTTCAGCCGGCAGCCGGCCTGCGAGCGCAAGCGGCGCCCGTATGAGCGCATGGGCGAGAAAAGCGGCATCGACCAGCGGCTGGCCTTCGTCCGAGAAGTTCATATAGTCGGGCGAATCCGGATCGGTCGCGGAATCGATGCCTTTTAACACCAAGTCGTTATAACGCGCCCGGAGGCGCTCCTCCTCGCTTTCCAGGCCCTCAAGCTCCAGCCAAGGCGCCATACCGCTGATCAGCCTTCCGAACGCCTCCAGGCACGCATAGCGGGCGCGTTCGGGATGGAACTGCGTCGGCAGACGCTTGTGCAGCTCGCCCCGGTCCAACGCGTTCAGTACGGGATCGCCGATCGCAAGCAGCGTATCCAGCCAAACCTGCCGCGTCCCCTCCGGGTTCACCATAGATGCGCACTCTGTCCCGACAGCCGCAGGACCCCCTCGATGAAGAAGTAGTCGCCGTAAATAATCGGAACTTCGCGTTCTTCGCTGAAGTACGCAACCGTGCCTCCTCCGAGAATGCCGTCTTCATCCGGTGCCCAATTCGCGAACCTCTGCTCGGCCGCCCGCAGCATACGGATCGCCGCCTCTACGTACAATCTGCGCTCGTGTTCTTCTACCGCTTCGGCAATTTCCAGCAGGCCGCAGGCCGCGCAGGCCGCCGCTGTCGTATCGTAGACGACCGGCTCCTCCGGCGCGCGGAAATCGGCCAGCGGCAGATACTCCGTCAGGGCGGCATTGGCGATAAAATAATGGGCAATCCGCTTGGCGGCATCGAGGTATCCGGCCTTCTGCGTGTGCCTGTGGCTCAACGCCATGCCGTACAGCGCCCAGGCCTGCCCCCGGCTCCAAGAGGAACCTTCGGCAAAGCCCTGGCCGCCCGGCTTGTCCAACACCGTTCCGTCGTTCGGATCGAGGATCACGATATGATTCGAAGAACCGTCCGCCCGCAGCGTCGTCCGCAGCACCGTATCGACATGCCGGATCGCAATATCCCGGTATCTCGGATCCTGTGTCTCGTCGCTCGCCCAATACAGCAGCGGCACGTTCATCAGACAGTCCACAATCATCCAGCCTGCTCGGTTATGACTCCCCTCATCGTTCCACGCCCGCAGAAACTGCCCCGCCGGATTGTACCGGCCCGCGAGAATATTGGCGGCATGCAGCCCTCTCGTCCGTGAACGGACATTTCCGGTCAGCCGGTAATTGGCAACTGCGGTATGCAGCCACATAAAGCCCACGTCGTGATGCAGACCGTCGAAACCGTGCAGCGCCTCGTCGAGCCGCTCTTCCACCTGCTCCGCCGTATCGCGGTAAGCGATCTCCCCGGTCGCCTGGTGCATCTGCCACAGCATCCCCGGCCAGAACCCGTTAGTCCACCAGTAGATATCCCGTTTTCCCCAGTCCGCGTAGCGTCCGTTCACCGGAATATATGGAATACTGCCGCCGATGCGCGCACATTCCGCCGACATTTTCAGCTTTAATTTATCGAGTGTCGAGTCCAGCCATTCCCGGCTTCCGCCGATTTCGATCTTTGTCTGTGCCTTTGTCATCACGCTTTCATTCACTCCTTCGTCAAAAGTTTGGGGGAGTTCGCCGCTCGGCGGCACGTCCCTTGTTCTCTTTTACTATAAAATTTTGCAGGGCGGCAAAGCGATAGTCTATAATGAGCAAAAACTGATCGATTGTGCGAAAGAGAGGCGTCGATGATGCTCAAACTGGCAAAGTGCGGTTACCATTCCACCCATCCCGAAGGTCTGCTTATCGATCGTCCGAACGGCTCGGGCTGTTATGTATTCGTTTTGTTCAAAAGCCATGCGCATGTCACCGTAAACGGCAGGACGTCGACCGTGTCTCCGGATACGTGGATGATTTTCCGGCCGGATACGCCTTATCGATACCGCAGCGCCGACCGTTCCTTTGTCAACGACTGGCTGCATTTCGCGGGCGAGGAAGCCGATTCGCTGCTGCGGGAGTTGGAACTGCCTCTGGACAAGCCGGTTCCCGCGATCCATTCCGGCTCGCTGTCGAGACTTGTGATGGAACTTCAGCGCAGCACCTGGCTCGGCGGTCCGCTTCAAGAGCGGATTATCGCTTCCGACCTGAACGGTTTTCTGCTGAAACTCGGCAATTTGCGCCGCCTGCGTCCCGGTTCGGAGCAGATGGCCCGCTATTTTGTCCAACTGTCGGAGATTCGCAGCCGGATCTACAGCACGCCGCAGCAGCGGTATACGATCGACGGGTTGGCGGCGGAAGTCAGTCTCAGCCGTTCCCATTTTCAGCATGTCTACAAAGAACTGTTCGGCTGCCCCATTTCTCTCGACATGATCGGCAGCCGTCTGGAATTCGCCAAATATCTGCTGGAAAACGGCTCGCAGCCGATCGCTTCCGTATCGCTCATGTGCGGCTACGAGAACGATACGCACTTCATGCGGCAGTTCAAAAAGTTCACCGGCAAAACGCCAAGCCAATACCGCAAAAGCTGTACAAGCCCCGAGCCGGCCCGCTCCCATGATCTCCCTGTACAATCGTTGTAAATAGGCTTATTATTTCCTGGGGAATGACCTACATACGAAGAAGGAGACTTATGAACATGCTGCCATCCGACACGATCGAAAGTTTGAAAAAAACGCTCAGAAGCAGTATCGAACGCCATGAAATCGCCGGCGCGAACCTGATGGTTCTGCAGCACGGCCAAGAACTTTTTTACCAGGAAGACGGGTTGGCCGATCTTGAATCGGGACGTCCGATGACGCGAGATACGATCTTCCGGCTGTATTCGATGACCAAACCGATTACGGCAGCCGCAGTCATGATACTGATGGAGCGCGGAGAAATCGATCTGTTCGACCCGGTAAGCCGGTACATCCCGGGTTTCCGAAATCCGAGGGTCGAACAAAACGGGCAGCTCGCAGCGACGGTACGCGAACCTGATCTGCGCGATCTGCTGAACATGACCTCGGGGCTGGTCTACGGAGGAGAAGACGCAGCGGGCCGCCATGCGGAAGCTTTATTCCGGGAACTCGGCAGCCGGCTGCACGGCGACCAACCTATGGACACGCTGGAATTCGCCGACCGGGTGGGACAAGGCCCGCTTGCGTTCGAGCCGGGTTCGAACTGGATGTACGGCACATCCGCGGATATCCTGGGAGCGGTCGTCGAAGTCGCAAGCGGCATACGGTTCGGGGAATTTTTGCGCCGGGAAATCTTCGAGCCGCTGGGCATGGCGGACACGGGATTCTGGCTGCCCGAGGGCAAACGCAAACGTCTGGCGAAAACGGTTCAGCAGGATGGAAAAGGAGGCTTGAAACCGTACGAAGACGATCACCTCGGCATTATTCACCGGATGAACCGGGAACCGGCTTTCGAATCGGGCGGAGCCGGACTGTGCTCCACGATCGACGATGCCGCCAAATTCACCACTATGCTGATGAACGAAGGTTCGCTTGGCAGCGCCCGTCTGCTGAAACCGAGAACCGTCCGGCAGATGACTTCGGCAGCCTTGAATGAGCGCCAGCAGGCAAGCTTCAAAGGCTGGCATTCGCTCGCAGGCCACAGCTACGGCAGCCAGATGCGGATCATGACCGATCCCGGCCAAGCCGGACTGCTCGGCAGCCAGGGCGAATACGGATGGGACGGATGGCTCGGCGCCTACTTTGCCAACAGCCCGCTCGACAAGCTCACTTTCCTGTTCATGGTCCAAAAAAGAGACGCCGGCACGCTGCCTGTGACACGGAAGCTGCGGAACCTGGTGTTTGCCGGGCTTTAACCGGTTTTTCGCCCAAGTGCCAAAAAGCCTGTCCGGGGCTGGACCCCGGCAGGCTTTTTGGCATTTGGGCTATACGGCAAGAACGCTTCGGTTGCGCCCGGTCTCCTTGGCTTGGTACAAAGCGAAGTCGGCTTTGCGGAACAGTTTGGCCGGCGTAGGCTCTCCTTTGTGAAAAGCGACCCCCAAAGAAATCGTAATCCGCTTGGATACCGGCATCGGACAGCTTTCAACGGTCGTGCGTATATGCTCGGCCAACTCCAAAGCTTCTTCTTCGCCAAGGTCGGACAGCAGCAGAACGAATTCTTCGCCTCCGTAGCGGAAACAGCTGTGATCCCCGCCCACCTGCTCCGTCAGAATCCGTCCCATCTCTCGCAGGACTTCGTCGCCTTTTTGATGACCGTACGTATCGTTAATCGATTTAAAATGATCGATATCGAGAAACACAACCGAAAACTTGTCTTCCTGCTGAATCCGCTCTTCCGTCAAACTTTCCAGCGTCCGGCGGTTCAACAATCCGGTTAGATGATCGTGGTTGGCTTCCCGCAGCAGATCGTTTTCCGCTTCGCGGCTTTTTTGTTCGGCCAGCAGAATCGCTTTTTTGAGCATTTTCGTTTCGTAATTCCAATCCCCTACATCGGGCACGACGTCCGGCGCTCTGCGATTGGCGAGACTCTCGATATACCGGGCCAGCGTATGCAGCGGCATCGACAGCTTGCGCGATACGAACAAAGTAAGCAGCAGGACCACGATCACGGCCGGAAGCATATACAGACTGCTCTGAAAAGTCGCCTGCTTGGCAAAATCCACGACGTTGGCGTAAGGTGTTTGGAACACGACGCACCACTCGGTCTGCGGGATAAACGCATAGCCGGCCAGATACAGTTTGTCGTTTTTGGCATGGATCTGCTCCGTCCCGCTTTGTCCCTGGGCGTACAGCTCCCGAATGGCTTCATCCGACACCAGCTCTCCGATCTTTCGCTCGTCGGGATGGTAGACATATTCTCCTTCTTTGTCGATCACATAAAAATAGGAACCGTCTTCTTTTTCGCTTTGCGTACCGAGGATTTCGCCCAACCGATTCTCTTCTTCCAGATAAATCGATCCGGCCAGAATGCCGTGATAACTTCCGTCCCGGGCAAACAAAGGCTGGCTGACCGTCACCAGGTAACGTCCGGTCGGTGCGATATAGGGAGAAGACAGATAAGGCTTTTTCAAAGAGAGCGCTTTTACGATTTGGGGAGTATCGATCTTTTGGCCGGTCAGGCCCAGGTCGGGGGTGTTATAAGTCAAAATGGCTTTTTCGTCAATCACGATCAATGAATTGAAAAATCCGTTCGATTTGCGGAAGTACTCCAGTTTTCGGCGGTTCATTTCCGGTGCCGCAGGATTATCCGTCGCATAATCGGCTGTTTCCTGCAGCGAATTCTGCATGTTCCGAATCGCCGTCCCGCCGATCCGGGCCAATTCGCCCGCATGGTATTGATTGAGCCGGAGCGTCTGCGCCGCCAAAGCGTCCCGGCCGTTCAGATAATTGACCAATGATCCCATGATCGCGGATGACAGCAGGATAAAAGCCGACAGTAATCCGACGACTGTAGACAATTTGATCCCTTGAGTCCATCTCCCGGACTTTTTTCCCATGATTTCCTTCTCCTCGGCTGCCGAGCAGCCATCAGTCTTGACCCGTACCTTGTATATCGGAATATAGTCCCCCATTTTTTCGCCAAGCAAGCAAAAAACGGGCCTCTTTTGAAAATTTATCGCCGGATCTGCCGCCAAAGGATCAAATTCGTTCTTTTTCTTCCCGGATCCGGGGTTCTTCGGACCGATCCCGGCTTGAAAAAGCCCAGAATGAAATCAAAATGAAAACAATAGGCAAACGCAAAGACGCCCCTTACTCCGAAGAGTAAGGGGCGTCTTTGCCATAATGGGCCCTACAGGACTCGAACCTGTGACCAACCGGTTATGAGCCGGTAGCTCTAACCAACTGAGCTAAGGGCCCTGGTTCCGGTTGCGGCCGGAAGACCGAGCCGGGACAGCCTTGCCTGAATTGCGGGGGCAGGATTTGAACCTGCGACCTTCGGGTTATGAGCCCGACGAGCTACCGAGCTGCTC
This sequence comes from Saccharibacillus qingshengii, assembly GCF_013185195.1. GTDB lineage: Bacteria > Bacillota > Bacilli > Paenibacillales > Paenibacillaceae > Saccharibacillus > Saccharibacillus qingshengii. The sequence continues at coordinate 285,781 of NZ_JAAZWC010000002.1, read as the reverse complement.
CACCCCGCGACATGTTCAACGTGCTGTGTTCTCAACAGCAACATTGAATAGTGTACCCTTTACACGATACAAAGTCAAGGCTTTTTCATTCAGGTCCAAGGATCGAGCCGGTAAGCCGTCGAAAAAGGGCCTCCGAACGCCAGCGTTCCGTCTTCCGTAAACGGCCCTTTCAAGAAACGGCGACCGTCATTTTCCCACTGCTCGAGCGCCCTTTTCGCCGGCAGTTCTCCTTCGAGTACCCGCTGAAACAAAGATCTTCCCGTGTCTCCGATCTGCCAAAGCTGCGGATTCTGTTCCACGGCCTGTTCTTCCCGCTCGGCAATCGGCGCAGCCGGACGAAGCTGCGTAAACGCCTCGCTTCGATATCCGTTCTTCTCCGCTTCCGATGCGATCGCACTGAGCCGGCTGGGCATCCGGTACGGATCGTGCAGCTCCATCGCCTGCATCCGCTCGCCCGTTACGAACCGAATAAATGCCCAGGCTTCTTGCTGGTGGCGGCTGGTCGCCGAGACCGAGAACGTATCGCCCAATTTAACGCCTGCTCCGATGCCTTCATGTCCTGTATGTACCGGCAGAGTCACGGTTTCCCAGTTGAACGGTTCAAAGCCTTCGATCCGCTCCGCATTGCGCGCCGCCGTCTGCAGATCGGACGCATAGCTGCTGTCCGCTATCGTCATGGCCGTTTTCCCGCCAAGAAACAGATCGCCTCCGAACGGATCGTAGCCGCCGGAGTCCGATACCGACTGCATGCCAATCGGAATCGCTTTTTGCTGCACCATTGCCGCAAGATCTGTCCAGACTTTTTCCCATTCGGGCGTATCCACGGTCATTTCCGACTGTTCGAGATCAAAGGTGGTCAACCCCAGCGGATCGGTATATCCCCGAATTCCCCAGAGCGGATCTTCCGCCAGTGTCTGGGTAAACGACAAGCCGTACACATGACCGCCTTTGTCGTCTTCGCCGCTGGCCGCCCGGGCCCGCGCAAAAGCTTCGTCCCAAGTCATGCCGTCGGCGGGGAGCTTAACCCCATTGCGCTCGAACCAGTCGACGTTGTAATACAGGGCCGTAGATGCATAATCCGGCGCCAGCGCGTGCAGGGTGCCTCCCCCTAGATCTTTGAGTCCGTCGATCACGGCCGGCGCGAAGGCCTGCTCCGTCTCGCCCGTCTGCTGCATAAAAGGAGCCAGCGGCTGTGTCCAGCCCCGATCGATGGCTTTGCGTAGCGTCTCGGAATCAAGAATCAGCACGTCGACCGGAGCCTTGCCTTCCGTCAGCTTCCCGAGTTCGTGCAGCGGTGCTTCCGAATGGTACGGCTTCGAATCCGGATCGAGATAACGGTAGCGCGACGTATCGACTGCAGGCACAATCTCGATCCGCATATCGGGATACATATATTCGTAAATATCGGTGTAGGTTTCGCGGTAATACCGGTCGCCTTTCTCGCCGCTTAATATGCCGATCCTCAGTGTATCCGTTTCGCTTCCCTGCTCGGCCGGTCCTCCGGGAGCCTGTTCGACCGCCTGTTCTGCCCGCTTCGGGGGATCGCTTTCGGAAAAACAGCCCGGAAGTACGAGCAGAGCCGCAAAAATGGACAAGACGCCCGCCCGCGGAGCTCTGATCCTTTTACGCATAAACCCCGCCCCTCTCGTTGTATGGGATTACATCCCGCTTGTATGAACGCCGTGTTCGGCGGATGGGTTACGTTTACATTTCCGTATATTTTCTTTCGCGTATGGGTGCAATGTTAATGTTTGGCTTCGGACTATCGCGGATTCCCAACCGGGTTGGGGGTTTTTTATGATCCATTCTTGAAACAAGCTTAACGTATTCGGGAAACTGCGTCTAGGCGAAAAGAAACAAAACAAACAAAAAGCCGGAATTCCGTCCTGGAATTCCGGCAAAAGCGTGGAAGAGATTTTATGTGCTTGTTATCCGCGCCCGAACGCCGACGGATCTTCACGCCAGGACTTAAGCAGTTCGACCTGGCTTTCCTGAATCGTGCCAAGTTCCAATGCCGTCTGCATCAGCGCCGTATAGTTGGACAGCGTCGCAAGCGGCACCTTTGCTTCGGCAAAAGCCGATACGGCGCGGTCGAGCTGATAGCTGAAAATCGCGAGTACGGCAAGCGGCTCCGCTCCGGCTTCGCGCACGGCCAGCGCCGCTTTGAGCGAGCTTCCGCCGGTGGAGATCAGATCCTCGATCACGACGACCTTCTGCCCCGCTTTGATCAGTCCTTCGATCTGATTCTGTTTGCCGTGGCCTTTGGCTTTGTCGCGAATGTAGGCCATCGGCAGGTTCAGTTTCTGCGCTACCCACGCCGCGTGGGGAATACCGGCCGTCGCCGTTCCGGCGATAACTTCCACGTCCGGGTATTCGGTTCGGATCAATTCGGCGAAAGCGTCCGCGATCCGCTCGCGCACTTCCGGGTACGCCATCGTCAGGCGGTTGTCGCAGTAGATCGGAGACTTGATGCCCGATGTCCAGGTAAAAGGTTCGTCGGGGCTCAGCGCCACCGCGCCGATGTTCAGCAGGTCTGCCGCAATTTTCGCTTCCGTTGCCGTATGAGTCGTCATTGTGTCATCTCCTCCAATATTCGAATAGCCGCTTCTCTCGGGTCGGCTGCGGCGGTGATCGGCCGGCCGACGACGATATAGTCGCTGCCGCCGGCAATCGCTTCGCCCGGCGTCTTGGTGCGCGACTGATCGTCCGCCGCGCTGCCCGCGGGCCGGATGCCCGGCGTGACCGTGCGGAAATGCGTTCCACAGGCATCCTTGATGCCCTTCGCTTCGAGCGGACTTGCGACGACTCCGTCCAGACCGGCGCCGGACGCAAGCTTCGCGTAGCGGATAACCGCTTCTTCGATACTGCCCGGGATGCCGATCTCTTCGTTCATCGTGCCCAGATTGGTGCTCGTCAGCTGCGTGACCGCGATCACGAGCGGCCGGCTGAGCGACGAATCCGCCGCCAAAGCTTCTTCCACGCCCTGCATGGCCGCCGCCATCATAGCCGAGCCGCCTGCGGCGTGGACGTTAAACATGTCGACGCCAAGCTTCGTGATACTGTTGGCGCCGCCTTTGACCGTATTCGGGATGTCATGCATTTTGAGATCGAGAAAAACCGAGTACCCCCGCTCTTTCAGCTCATGCACAAACTGCGGTCCCGCTTGATAAAACAGCTGCATGCCCACTTTCATATAGCAGGGAATGCCTTCCAGGCTTCGGATCAGTTCCCGTGCCGCTCGGTCGTCCGGATAGTCGAGTGCGATCATCAGGCGCTGGGCCATCCGCGAAGTAGGTGTCGAAGTCATGGAATACCTCCGTAGTTGGGTTCCGGTTAATCCGGTCGTGCAGATTTCGTTAGACTGCCGTACTTGATACTTGGAGCGCATCGGCACAGCGCGCAGACGAGAGGCGCCCGCAGAATCTGCATGGCGCCTTTCGTCGGTCGTGCCGTCGCCCCAAGCATGCGGGCAGCCGTTCGAATATAGGTTGTGGATATTACAGGCTCTGCGCACCGACAGGCATCGCGCGGGACGTAAAGCTGACCGTCTCCAGCATGTCCAGCAGCGCCGCGACCGTGTCGAGCGAAGTCATGCAGACTACGCCGTTCTCGACCGCTTCGCGGCGAATACGGAATCCGTCGCGCGCCGGCGTTTTGCCTTTGGTCAGCGTATTGAACACGAAGTTCGCTTCTCCGCTGCGGATTTTGTCCAGAATGTTCGGCTCGCCTTCACTCAGCTTGTTGACACGCGTGACCGGAATGCCTGCGTCTTCGAGCGCTTGGGCCGTGCCTCCGGTCGCCATGATCGAGTAGCCCAGCGTGTAGAAGCCTTCCATCAGCTTGACCGCTTCGGCTTTGTCTTTTTCGGCGACGGTAACGATGATCGATCCGGTGGACGGAATCTTCATGCCTGCGCCGACCAGACCTTTGTACAGCGCTTTGGCGTAATGTTTGTCGCGGCCCATGACTTCGCCTGTCGACTTCATTTCCGGTCCGAGCGTCGGCTCGACGCGGCGCAGCTTGGCGAACGAGAACACCGGCACTTTGACCGCGACTTGATTGCTTTCCGGCCACAGGCCTTCTTTGTAGTTCAGATCTGCCAGCTTGACGCCGAGAATGGCCTGCGTCGCGAGGTTCGCCATCGGGATATCCGTGACTTTGCTCAGGAACGGTACCGTACGCGACGAACGCGGATTCACTTCAATGACGTAAACTTCATTTTTGAAGATAACGAACTGGATATTGAGCAGGCCGATCGTCTTGAGCTCTTTCGCGATACGAATCGTGATGTCGACGACTTTCTCCTGCAGTTCTTTGGACAGATGCTGCGGCGGGTACACCGCGATCGAGTCGCCGGAGTGAACGCCCGCGCGTTCGATATGTTCCATGATGCCCGGTACAAGCACCGTCTCGCCGTCGCAGATCGCGTCGACTTCGACTTCCTTGCCGAGCATGTAACGGTCGATCAGAACCGGATGCTCCGGATTGATGTCCACCGCTTCTTTCATGTAGCTGAGCAGCTCTTCGTCGGAGTACACGATCTCCATCGCGCGGCCGCCAAGGACGTAGGACGGACGAACGAGTACCGGATAGCCAAGGCCTTCCGCCGTTTCGACGGCCTGGTCGACCGAAGTGACCGTTTTGCCTTTCGGCTGCGCGATATCAAGACGCGACAGCATCGCTTCGAACCGCTTGCGGTCTTCCGCTTCGTCGATACTGTCGAGCGACGTACCGAGAATCTTGACGCCCGCGTCCTGCAGCGGCTTCGCGAGATTGATCGCCGTCTGGCCGCCGAACTGGACGATGACGCCGATCGGTTTCTCCTGTTCGATGACGTTCATGACGTCTTCGAAGAAGAGCGGCTCGAAGTACAGACGGTCGGACGTGTTGAAGTCGGTCGAGACCGTCTCCGGGTTGTTGTTGATGATGATTGCTTCGTAACCGGCTTTGCGGATCGCCCAGACGGCATGCACGGTCGAGTAGTCGAACTCGATACCCTGGCCGATGCGGATCGGGCCGGAACCGAGCACGATGATCTTCTCTTTGTCCGTCTGCGTCACTTCGTTCTCCTGCTCGTACGTCGAGTAGTAGTACGGCGTTTCCGATTCGAATTCGGCCGCGCACGTATCGACCATCTTGTAGACCGGAACGAGCCCGATCTCTTTGCGGTAAGCGCGAACGTCCGCTTCCTTGGTCAATCTTCCGCCTTCATGTCCCTGCGCACGCAGTTCGGCGATCGCGCGGTCGGTGAAGCCCATACGCTTCGCTTCGGTCAGCAGCTCGTCCGACAATTCATCGGTCTCGGCCAGCACCGTCTCGAACACGACGATGCGCTCGATCTTGTCGAGGAACCACCAGTCGACTTTGGTCAGATCCTGGATCGTCTCCAGCGTATAGCCGCGGCGGAACGCTTCGGCGATGAGGAACATGCGCTCGTCGTCGGGTTTTTCCAGACGGCTGTTCAGAACCTCTTCGCTCAGCGCGTCGGCGCCTTTGACGAGCAGGCGGTGCGTGCCGATCTCCAGCGAACGGACCGCTTTTTGAATCGACTCTTCGAACGTACGGCCAATTGCCATGACTTCGCCGGTTGCTTTCATCTGCGTGCCGAGTTTGCGGTTGGCGTGCATGAACTTGTCGAACGGCCAGCGCGGGATTTTCGATACGATGTAGTCGAGCGCCGGCTCGAAGCAGGCGTACGTCTGCCCGGTGACCGGGTTCATCAGCTCGTCCAGCGTGTAGCCGAGCGCGATCTTGGAAGCCATCTTCGCGATCGGGTATCCGGTCGCTTTGGAAGCGAGCGCCGACGAGCGGCTGACCCGCGGATTCACTTCGATGACATAATATTGGAAGCTGTGCGGATCGAGCGCGAACTGCACGTTGCAGCCGCCTTCGATGTTCAGCGCGCGGATAATCTTCAGCGACGCGGAACGCAGCATTTGATATTCGCGGTCGGACAGCGTCTGGCTCGGCGCGACGACGATGCTGTCGCCGGTATGTACGCCGACCGGATCGAAGTTCTCCATGTTGCAGACGACGATGCAGTTATCGTTGGCGTCGCGCATCACTTCGTATTCGACTTCCTTCATGCCGGCGATGCTGCGTTCGACCAGGCACTGCCCGATCGGGCTGTAGCGCAGGCCGGATACGACGATCTCGCGCAGTTCTTCTTCGTCCACGCAGATGCCGCCGCCGGTTCCGCCCAGCGTGTAGGCCGGACGCACGATGATCGGATAGCCGATCTCGCCCGCGAAATCAAGCGCTTCGTTGAGCGTCGTCACGATAACGCTGTCCGGAACCGGCTGTTCCAGCTCGCGCATCAGGTCGCGGAACAAATCGCGGTCTTCCGCTTTTTCGATCGATTCCAATTGGGTGCCGAGCAGCTTGACGTTCTCGCTCTCCAGCACGCCGGCGCGCGCCAATTCGACCGCCATGTTCAGGCCGGTCTGGCCGCCGAGCGTCGGGAGCAGGCCGTCCGGACGTTCGTGGCGAATGATCTGCGTCACGAATTCGAGCGTGATCGGTTCAATGTAGACTTTGTCGGCCATGTTCGTGTCGGTCATGATCGTAGCCGGGTTGCTGTTGATCAGGACGACTTCCACGCCTTCTTCACGGAGAGCCTGGCACGCCTGGGTACCGGCGTAATCGAACTCGGCCGCCTGACCGATCACGATCGGGCCCGAGCCGATCACCAGAATTTTTTTGAGTTTGTCGTTTTTCGGCATAATTAACGTGCTCCTCTCATCGCGGCCATCATTGCGGCTTGTCGCGGCTGCTTGGGACTGCTTTTCTTGAATTCATGGATGGTCTCGATAAAGCGGTCGAACAGGTAGCTGCTGTCAAACGGACCGGGTGCCGCTTCCGGGTGATACTGCACGGAAAACGCCGGGAATTTCGTATGCCGCAGACCTTCGATCGTCTTGTCGTTGTTGTTGATATGCGTAATCTCAAAATCGGTGCCGACCAGCGATTCTTCCTTAACCGTGTAGCCGTGGTTCTGCGACGTGATGTAGCAGCGGCCGCTCTCGAGTTCCTTGACCGGGTGGTTGCCGCCGCGATGACCGAACTTCAGCTTCTCGGTATCCGCTCCGCCGGCCAGCGCCAGCAGCTGATGGCCGAGGCAGATTCCGAAGATCGGATATTCGCCGAGCAGCTGCTTGATCGTCTCCACCGCCTGCGGGACGTCTTTCGGGTCGCCGGGGCCGTTGGACAGTTGGATGCCATCCGGGTTCATGCGGCGGATCTGTTCGGCCGTCGTGTCCTGCGGCACAACGACGATGTCGCAGCCGCGGGCGCTCAGTTCGCGGACGATGCCGCTTTTGGCGCCGTAGTCGATGACGACGATCCGCTCGCCTTTGCCGGGGCTGTTATACACATGCTGCGTAGACGTTTTCTCTACCTGATTGGTGACCAATTCGGAAGATTGCAGCATTTCCTGCAGCTCTTCGACGGACTTGCTGCCCGCGGTCAAAATGCCGCGCATCGTGCCGTGGTTGCGCAGGATGCGGGTCAGCATGCGGGTATCGATATCGCTGATGCCGACGATGCCGTGCTCTTTGAGCAGCTCGTCGAGCGTGTACTCGGCGCGCCAGTTGCTCGGCACCGGCTCGTAGCGCCGCACGACGAAGCCGTTCACGAACGGACGGACCGATTCGAAGTCGTCGCGGGTAATGCCGTAGTTGCCGATCAGCGGGTAGGTCATCGTCACGATCTGGTTGCAGTACGACGGATCGGACAGCACTTCCTGGTATCCGGTGATGCCTGTATTGAACACGACCTCGCCGGTTGTGTCGCCTTGGGCGCCGAACGAGCGGCCGGTGAAGAGCGTGCCGTCTTCGAGCAGAAGTTTTGCCTGCATGGGTGTGAATCCTCCTCGGTTTTTGGAAAATAATGTAGGGTGGGTGGGAGACGCTGCGGGCTGAAGAGGGCTTTCGATCGCTGTTGAAATCCGTTTTTCTTCCGATTGGAATTAAAGCAGCTGTCGGTAGAAAAGCGGATTTCAAATGCGAACGCTGCGCTTCTCAATCTCCTCTTCAGCCCTCCGCTCCCTTTGGGTGTAGGCGTTACGGTAAGGTCAAAGACTTAAAAACTTAAGATAAAGGGACTCAAGATCGGGAGCGTCGGCGAAGCTATAGCTTCTGGACGGCTCGGGAAAGGCGTTCAAGATCGGGAGCGTCACCGAAGCTATGGCTTCTGGACGGCTCGGGCAAAGAGCGCGGGTCAGCCGTTCACGCTCTGGGCCAGCTCGGCGCCGAACACAAGGCGGCCGGCGACCAGGGTCATGACGGGCCAGCCGGACAGCGCGCGGCCGGTGAAAGGCGTGTTGCGGCCTTTGGTCGCGAACTGGTCGGGATCGACGGCCTTCTCGAGTTCGAGGTCGATGACGGCGAGATCCGCAGTCGCACCGACCTGCAGTTTGCCGGCGTCCAGACCGAATACGCGGGCCGGGTCTTGGGTCATGCGGCGGACAAGGAAGTCCAGTGTCCAGCGGCCGGTCTTCACGAATTCCGTATACAGCAGCGGGAAGGCGGTCTCGAAGCCGACGATGCCGAACGGTGCGAGCAGCATGCCTTTGGCTTTCTCTTCCGCGCTGTGCGGCGCATGGTCGGTTACGAGAATATCGATCGTGCCGTCTTCAAGCGCTTCGATGCAGGCCGCGACGTCGCGCGGGGTGCGCAGCGGCGGGTTCATTTTCCAGTTGGCGTCCATACCCGGAATATCTTCGTCGGACAGCACCAGATGGTGCGGGCACACTTCGGCGGTCACGTTCACGCCGATCGATTTGGCGAGGCGGATCAGGCGAATCGACTGTTCGGTGCTGACGTGGCAGACATGGTAATGCACGCCTGTCGCTTCGGCCAGCAGGACGTCCCGGCCGACATGGATCGCTTCGGATTCGTTCGGGATGCCTTTGATGCCATGTTTTTTCGCAAATTCGCCTTCGGACACGTACAAGCCTTCCACCAGCGAATCGTCTTCGCAGTGGGCGATCACCGGCATGCCGAGCGCGGCGGCCTTAGTCATGGCGTCTTTCATCATCTGCGCGTTCTGTACGCCTACGCCGTCGTCGGTGAAGCCGATCGCGCCCGCCGCTTTCAATGCTTCAAAATCCGTCAGCTCGCGGCCCAGTTCATTCTTCGTGATCGCCGCGTACGGCAGCACGTTGACCAGATTCGCTTCTTTGGCTTTATCCAGCACCAGCTTGACCGTCTCCGGGTTATCGGTGACCGGCTTGGTGTTCGGCATGCAGGCGATCGTCGTGAATCCGCCCTGCGCCGCGGAACGCGCGCCGCTCTCGATCGTTTCTTTGTGCTCGAAGCCCGGTTCGCGCAGATGCACGTGCATATCGATCAAGCCCGGCGTGACAAGCTTGCCTTCGGCGTCGTATACGAGCATCTCTTCGTTCTCGTTCTCGATCATTCGGTCGTCCGCCGATTGATACCAGCCGGAAGACAGAATGGCCAGCACTTTTCCGCCCTGAATCAGAATGTCGCTCCGCTGCAGCTGCCCATCCTCATTCAATACGCTTGCGTTCTGAATCCATACATCCACGTTCGAATAATTCATCATGGTCCAATTCCCCCCGGTTCCGTTCTCGCTTTTCATTTTGCGTCTGCCTGTTCCGTCCATTATCTGTCCGTTCGCCGTTCTGCCGGGTCCGCTTAACGCAGCGCCCGTTCGACGACCGCCATGCGGATCGGTACGCCGTTTTGCATCTGCGGGAAGATCCGCGAGTTCGGCGCTTCCACCAGTTCGCTGTCGATCTCGACGTCGCGGTTCACCGGAGCCGGATGCATGATAATCGCGTGCGGCTTCATCTTGGCGGCCCGCTGCGTCGTCAAACCGTACTGCGCGCGGTATTCGTCGGCCGACTTCAGCACGCCTTCGGCATGCCGCTCCAGCTGTACCCGCAGCATCATGACCACATCCGCATCCAATGCTTCATCCATCGTCACATAAGGCGCATGTTCTTCGAGTTCCGCAGCCTGCATGCTGTGGGGGGCGCAGAACTTCACGTTCGCGCCGAGCGCTTTGAGCGCCCATAGATTCGAGCGGGCTACGCGGCTGTGCTTGATGTCGCCCACGATCGAGACGGTCAGGCCGCGAATCTCGCCGAACTGTTTCTGCATCGTGTACAGATCGAGCAGCGCCTGCGTCGGATGTTCGTTGTTGCCGTCTCCGGCGTTGATCAGCGGCACCTTGACGTGCTTGGCGAGTTCTTCGAGCACACCGATCGGCTTCAGCCGGATTACGCCGGCGTCGATGCCCATGCTTTCAAGCGTGCGGACCGTATCGTAGACCGACTCGCCTTTTTCGACGCTCGAAGCGGCGGCTGCGAAGTTCAGCACCTGCGAACCGAGTCTTTTTTGCGCCATTTCGAACGAGAAGCGGGTGCGCGTGCTGTTCTCGAAAAACATATTGGCGATAAAACGGTGCTCCAGCACCGGAATGCGTTTTTCTTCATGAGCTTCCCAGTAAGCGGCCCGTTTGAGGATCGATTGCAGTTCGGCGGCTCCCATGTCTTTGAGGCCGAGCAGCTGGCGATCTCGGAGCGAAGGATGATAGGCGATCATGCGAGCACCTCCCGGCGGCTGCCGATCCGAACTTCTTCGGCTCCGTCGATTTCGCTCAGGAACACTTCGATTTCTTCCGTCCGCGAGGTCGGCACGTTCTTGCCGACATAGTCGGCGCGGATCGGCAGTTCGCGGTGCCCGCGGTCGGCGAGTACGGCGAGCTGGATCATCTGCGGCCGTCCGCAGTCCATCAGGGCGTCCATGGCGGCGCGGATCGTGCGGCCCGTGTAGAGCACGTCGTCGAACAAAATCACTTTTTTACCTTCGATCGAGACATTTTCCGCTCCGAACAGCTCTTGGCAGTTCATTGTCGGTTCGCCGCTTTTGCGGTCGTCGCGGTATGAGCTGATATCGATCTCTCCGCAGGCGACCGGCGTTCCCTCGATTTCGAAGATTCGTTTGGCGATCCGCTTGGCCAGCGGTACGCCGCGCGTCTTGATGCCGATCAGCACGCACCCTTCGATCCCTTTGTTTTTTTCCAGAATTTCGTGGGCGATCCGGGTCAGTGCCCGGCGAATGGCGGCTTCATCCATAATGACGTGATTTTCGTTCATGTGTGCGCCTCCTTAGGCAAAAGGTTGGTGTCACCCTTCGGCCCCGTGAACGTCGGTTTCTTTCTGCGTATATGCAAAAAGACTCCTTGCCCGAGCGGGCAAGGAGTCGAAATCGACACATTGATGCGACGAAGCGTGCCAAAAAGCTAATCCGCTCTCGGCGGACGCATTCCTGGTGAATCGTCGTTCACATTACCTTGCCAGTCTCACGGGACTGAATTAAAGGTGCTATTCATTGGGGCGCCGTCAGCGCCTCTGTTGCAATGAATTATGACAGAAGGTTCATCTCCTGTCAACCACCCGCCTTTGCCTTCATCCGCTGCACGCCGCGTGCACGATTGCGACGCAGGTGTGCTTTCCATGCGCAGGTTTGGGTCAACGTATGCGCAGGGCTCATAAACGCAGTTGTTTGTTTCTTATAATTATACATTTAAATGTTGTATTTATGCAACAGGTTTTTTTCTTCTCCTCTCCCGGGCTTTTTCCGAAAACGTTTGCTGGAATTCTTGATGCGCTTAACCGATATATAGATTATGTGTAGATAGGAGTGAACCAAAAATGAACAGGTTCAAAAGCAAGCGTTTTTCCTTATCATTAGGCAGCAAATTATTACTTTTTTTCACGACCATTCTGATTGTATCGCTTCTGGTATCCGCGGTACTGTCCTATCAATCCGCAAAAACCGCGCTTAGCAGCGAATTTATGGCCAATGCGACTTCCAGTGTAAAAACGATGAGTGCCATTGTCGAACGCGATGTACAGGCCCGAGTCGACGCTGTGAATTATCTGGCAGCAACCGTCACGGCCGATGCGTTCAAAACGGGAGGATTCAAGACGGGGGCCGTCAACGCGCCGCTTGAAAATTACGACTTGACGCAGAGCGACGTAGATCTGGCTTACGCCGGTTCGTAAACCGGCGTATATATCGGTTCGGCTTCCAGCTACGTCAACCTTCCCGCCGACTACGATCCCCGTACGCGCGGTTGGTACAGCCAGGCCATGGAGAATCCCGGCCAAGCTGTCGTGACGGAACCTTATGTCTCGGCTTCCAGCGGAAAAACAGGAATCACAATCGCCAAGCGGATGAATGACGGCAGCGGCGTAGTCGGGATCGATATCTCGATCGATTCCCTGCTCCAAACGACGCAAACGATGCATATCGGCAAAGAAGGTTATGCTTTTATCACGACGGAGAGCGGCACCTACCTCTCCCATCCGACTTATGCAACCGGAGACCAGGACGAGATTTCGACCCGGCTGTCCGAAGAAAAAGAAAACTCCGGTACATTCAGCTATCTGTTCAAGTCCGAGTCCAAAGCGCTGGTGTACGAAAAGAACGAACTCAGCGGCTGGATCATCTGGGGCAGCTATTACGAAAACGAAATTCAGGAAGCCGCCCAGCCGATCTTCTACCGGCTCCTGAGCGTTCTGATCGTATCCCTGGTCGTAGGCGGAGCGATCATCTGGCTGATGACGCAGTCTATCGCACGGCGTCTGAAGAAAGTCGCACGCGCCGCAGAAGCGATCAGCTCCGGCGATCTGACCGGAACGATCAGCGATTCCAGCCGGGACGAAATCGGCCAGCTGGCCGCTTCGTTCCAGAGCATGAACGTGTCGCTTGGAGGACTTGTTCGCTCGATTAACGGTTCCGTCTCGGACGTAGCGGCTTCTTCGGAAGAACTTAGTGCCAGCGCCGAACACACAGGCAAAGCAACCCGGCAGATTACGGAATCTATCGAAGGCTTCGCCGCGGGCAGCGAACGGCAGAGCGACAGCGTAGCCGACAGTTCCCGTCGCCTGGCCCAAGTATTCGAATGGCTGTCCGAACTGCGTACCAGCTCGGAACGTCTGGCCCAAGCTTCCCGCAGTTCGGCCGAAATGGCTGAAGAAGGCGACCTGCTTGTTGACCAGACGCTTGATCGGATCCGGGAAATCGATGTGTCCGTACGCGAAGGCGGCGAAGTGATCTCGGGTCTCTCCGCCAAATCGCAGACGATTACCGGTATCCTGCATACGATCGACGAGATCGCTTCGCAGACCAATCTGCTCGCTTTGAATGCTTCGATCGAAGCGGCGCGCGCCGGCGAAGCCGGACTGGGCTTTACGGTCGTCGCCAACGAAGTCAAGAAACTCGCGCAGCAGTCGGCCGACTCGGCCAAAACGATCGAAGGCTTGATTCAAGATATCGTGTCGGATATTCAGGCTTCGCTGGAAACGTTCGTCAAGATCCGTTCTTCCGTAACGGGAGGTCTTGAGACCGCAGAAAGAACCGCAGACAATCTGCGCCGGCTTAAGACGGCATCCGAAGAAGTGTCGGGCGATCTCGGCGGCATGAACAAACAGGTCATCGAAGTCGCCGGCCATGCCGAAGAAGTCGCACAAGCCGTACGCGAGATTTCCAAAGCCGCCGAAGCCAACCAGTCCGGTACCCATGAAATCGCGGCTGCTGCCGAAGAACAGCTTGCTTCGATGGAACAGATCGGACAATCTTCCGCTTCCCTGGCTCTGCTCGCCGAGCAGCTGCAGGGCGAAGTGGAGCGGTTCAAGATCGACTGAGCGGATCCGCACCCAACAAACGGGCGTTGCCCCAAAAGAATAGGCCAAAAAGCCGCCGGGACAATCACGGCGGCTTTTTCATACGCAACAATTACCGATCAAACGGAAAGCAGCCGATTAAAATTCGAACTGCACATCGCTCAAGCGGCGTTTGATTTCTTCAATAACGCGCTTTTCTTCGTCCAGGCCTTTGGCTTCAAACGTGACAGAGAAGCGCACGAACGAACCCGCATCGTCCCAAGGCACGGTGGAGATGAGTTTTTCGCGAATCAGGAACTGTGAGAAGGCTTCGCCGCTGCCGAACGTTTCGCCGCCCTGGATACCTTTCGGCGTCTGTACATACAGGAAGAACGAACCTTTAGGCTTCGCTGCGGTGAAGCCCAGTTCATTCAACGCACCAACCAGCATATCGTGGCGGCGCGAATATTTCTCGGCGATGGCTTCCGTGATCGACGGGTTGGCGAGTCCGTAAGCGGCCGCTTTCTGGATCGCGATAAACTGTCCGGAATCGTTGTTGTCCTTCACGTCGCTGAACGCTTTGACGATCAGCGGGTTGCCGGCAACGAAGCCGATTCTCCAGCCGGTCATGTTGTACGACTTGGACAGGGAATGCAGCTCGATCCCTACGTCTTTGGCGCCCGGTACGCTCAGGAAACTGAGCGGCTTGAGGCCGTCGTACGTCAAAGCCGCATAAGGAGCATCGTGTACGACGATGACTTCGTTCGCTTTGGCCCATTCAACGACTTTCGTGAAAAACTCTACCGTTGCGCTTGCGCCGGTCGGGTTGTTCGGGTAGTTCAGGTACAGCAGTTTGGCACGCTTCGCGATATCGGCCGGAATCTCGTCCAGATTAGGCAGGAAGCCGTTTTCTTGGGTCAGCTGTACATTGTACACTTCGCCGCCTACATATTTCGTATGCGTACCGAGAACCGGATAACCCGGAACGGTCAGGATCGCTACGTCGCCCGGATTGATGAACACGGACGGCAGCATGGCAAGCGCCGGCTTGGAGCCGATCGAGTGGACGATTTCGGTTGTCGGATCGATGCCTTCGACCTTGAACACGTCGGCCAGGTACTGCGCGGCAGCCGCTTTGAATTCCGGGATGCCGTTATCGGCATAACCGCGGTTCTCGGGCTTGGCCGCTTCTTCCGCGAGTTTGGCTACGATACCGGCATCGGCCATCTCGTCCGGTTCGCCGACGCCCATATCGATCAGTTCGACATCGGGAAATGCCTGGCGCGCAGCCGCTTTGGCACGTTTGATCTTTTCGAATTTATAGATGTTGGTGTCCTTGCCGTAGTTCGCTCCGCCGATTCGGTCGGCGAATACCTGCTGGACAAATGTGTTTTGATATTCTTCGATACTCATGGTTAAGTTCAGCTCCTTGGACAGTATGATCTAAGTTCCATGATGCCGCAATCGCGGCTTGGGGAACATGGATTATGTGGCGGAAAATTGGTGTTTTTGCGCAGGGAGGCGGTTGGGAGACGCTTCGGGATGGAAGGGCGAAAAAATACTTGCCCTCTTTGCGGAGAGCAAGCATTGGGTGGGCATGGCCCTGGGTTCGTCTGATTCAGAAGCGAACGGCAGAGCAAGAGATAGGCTTCGCTTCGCGGTGCGCCAAGAGCGGCAGACGGGCTCCGCTTCGCGAATCGTCAAGAGCCTAAAGACAAGGCTTAAAGCTCAGCGGCTGCGCAGATGGATCAGAAGCTCTTCGAGGTCCGCAGGGATCGGAGCGGAGAACTCAAGCCGTTCTCCCGACGCCGGATGCGTGAAGCCGAGCGATGCCGCATGCAGGGCCTGGCCCTGCAGCTTCAAACCGCCGGTGCGGCCGTACATCGGATCCCCTACGAGA
Source organism: Saccharibacillus qingshengii (assembly GCF_013185195.1). GTDB lineage: Bacteria > Bacillota > Bacilli > Paenibacillales > Paenibacillaceae > Saccharibacillus > Saccharibacillus qingshengii. The sequence goes on along the minus strand of NZ_JAAZWC010000002.1, from coordinate 270,242 downwards.
GGATGACCGATAAACTTCATATGCGCACGGATCTGGTGGGTGCGTCCGGTTTCGAGTTTCAGCTCGAGCAGCGTGTAATCGCCGAAGCGTTCCATCACGTTAAAATGCGTGATCGCATGCTTGCCGCCGCTTGAGACGACGGTAAACATCTTGCGATCATGCGGGTCTCGGGCCAGATTGGCGTCGACCGTGCCGTGATCGTGCCCGATGTTGCCGTGAACCAAAGCCCGGTAAATCCGGCTGACCGAGTGTTCTTTGAGCTGGTCGGCCAAAGAAGTATGGGCTTTGTCGTTCTTGGCGGCCATCAGCAGGCCGCTGGTATCTTTGTCGATACGGTGCACGATACCGGGACGAACCTCCCCGTTGATGCCCGACAGGTCTTTGCAGTGGAACATCAAGGCATTCACCAGCGTACCCGACGAATGGCCGACCGCAGGATGCACAACCATCCCGCGAGGTTTGTTCACGACGATCACATCGGAGTCCTCGTACACGACTTCGAGCGGAATGTCTTCCGGCACGATATCGACGGACTCGGGAGCCGGAATACGAACTTCAACGGTCTCGCCTTCCGTAAGCTTGTGATTGGCTTTGGCGATTTTTCCATTTACGGTTACATGCCCCTGATCGATCCAGAGCTGGATCTGCGAACGGGAAACTTCGTCGCCCATCGCTTCGGTGACGTATTTGTCAAGGCGCTGCTTTTGAGATTCGGCAGATACGTTCCATTGCAGACTTTCTTCTTCCGGCGCGTTTTCTTCAGCCGAAGCGGAAAGATCCGCAGATTGCTTGTTATCCATGTTTATTCCTCCGTACGTTCTTCAAGCTTGTCCGTAGACTGCGTTTCGTTCGGGCGTTTGGCGTCGAGCAGGGTGTCGATAATGATGAGGGCAACGCCGACTACGATGCAGGCATCCGCAACATTGAAGATCGGGAAGCTGTAACTGCCGAAGTTGAACAGGAAAAAATCCACGACTTCGCCCATGCGAAGACGGTCCAGGAAATTGCCGAGTGCGCCGCCGAGTACAAGGCTGAGTGCGACAGGCAGCAGACGCGCCGAACCCTTGGCATGTTTGACACGCTGGAGATACCAGACAATACCGGCAACGACCACAAGCGTCACAATGATAAAGAACCACTGCTGCTCCTGCAGAATGCCAAATGCAGCGCCTTTGTTCCGGTGCGAAGTCAGGATAAAGAAGTCGCCTATAATCGGAATTTGCTCTTTAACCTCCATGCGCGTAGCTACCAAATATTTAGTGCCTTGGTCGATCAGAAAAGCTACAAGCGCGATCACATAATAAATCACGTTAATCCGTCACCTCATACCTTCAAGTTGGGACCGGCGGACGACAAAAGCTTCCTTTCCGGCCCGTCTATTGTAGCACAGCGCCGAAGAAAGCGTCTATCGCACGGGCCGGGCAGAACAAGGCCCCGCGGTCGACCGTCGATAAGGACGGTGTCCGCGGGGGCCTTCCGCAGTCTTTACAAACGTCTGGCGACGAGCGGTTTGCCTTCAGTCTCAGCGAATCTTGATGCCGACTTCTTTGCCGCCCAGCGTCATTCTCTCCATGTCGTCTTCCGAACCGAACGATACGCCGTCCACGAGCACGTTCTCGCGCAGCACGGAGTCGAACGCTTCAAGCGCAGCCTGCAGTTCGGCGTCCACGTCGAGCGTAAGATCCACTCGCTGTTCGACTTTGAGGTCGAGCTTTTTGCGCGTATCCTGCACAGCCCGGACGATCTCGCGAACCCAACCTTCCTGTTCGAGTTCCGGCGTCACGTCAGTGTTCAGCGCCACCGTCAGGCCGTAGCCGGACGCGGACGCGAATCCTTCTTTCGCTTTTTTCTCGATCAGCAGCTCTTCGCCCGTCACTTGAAGTTCTTCGCCTTCCGGCGACGTGATATTGAAGTGTCCGCTGTCCACGACCGCACGCGTCTCCTGCGCCGTCATGCCTTTGAAGTGGTTTTGCAGGAAGCCGACGTTTTTGCCGTACTTTTTGCCTGCCACTTTGAGGTTCAGCTTGAGCGTGTAGTCGACGAAGTCGCTGTCTCCGCTCTCGATCCGGATCTGCTTCACGTTGATCTCGTCCTTGACGATCTCCGCGTAATCGGTCAGGTCGAACTCGCGGTCCATCGAGACGATCAGCTCGGACAGCGGCTGGCGCGTCTTGAGGCTGTTCTCGTTGCGCACGTTGCGGGCCAGTTCCACGATCTGCTGCGATGTCTTCATATCGCGCTCCAGGTCTTCGTCGATCAGCGAAGCGTCGGCCGTCGGATAATCCGCCAGATGCACGCTCGTTTGGCCGCCCAAGTTGCCGTACAGATCTTCGGCCAGCACCGGCATGAACGGAGCGATCAGGCGCGCGAGCGTCGAGAGCACTTCGGTCAGCGTGCGGTACGCGTCGAGCTTATCGTCCGTCAAGCCGCTGCCCCAGAACCGGTCGCGCGAACGGCGGATATACCAGTTGCTCAAGCCGTCGACGAATTCTTCGATGCCTTTGGCAGCGCTCAGGAAGTCGTTATCGGCAAGCGCTTCGTTCGCGGCCGCTACCAGGCTGTGCAGGCGGGACAAGATCCAGCGATCCAGGCGTCCGGTCGGCACTGCAAAAGGATGCTCCGCCGGATCGAACCCGTCGATGTCCGCGTACAGCGTCAGGAACGCATGCGTGTTGACGATCGTGTCGACGACTTTGGACTTGGCTTCGCCCACGACGCTTTTGGAAAAGCGCTTCGTGTTCCACGGTGCGCTGTCGGCCAGCATCACCCAGCGGAACGCGTCCATGCCATATTCTTCGAGCACTTCCCACGGATCGACGACGTTGCCTTTGGACTTGGACATCTTCTGGCCGTTCTCGTCCAGGATATGCCCCGTCGCCATAACGGATTTGTACGGCGCTTCGCCGGTGATCATAGTCGATACCGCAAGCAGGCTGTAGAACCAACCGCGCGTCTGGTCGATCCCTTCGACGATCATGTCGGCCGGATACTGCGCTTTGAACGCTTCTTCGTTTTCGAACGGATAATGCTGCTGCGCGAACGGCATCGAACCGCTGTCGAACCAGACGTCGATCACTTCGGATGTACGGGTCATGACCGCGCCTTCGGCAAACGGGGACTTCAGCTTGATCGCGTCCACGTAAGGCTTGTGCAGCTCGATGTCTTCCGGCACGAAGTCCACGGCGCGCTCGCGCAGATCGGCGATACTCTTCGGCGCGTATTCCTTGCCCGTTTCTTCGCATACCCAAACGTTGAGCGGCGTGCCCCAGTAGCGGTTGCGGCTGATGTTCCAGTCGATCAGATCGTCGAGGAATTTGCCGAAACGGCCATCGCGTACATGTTCCGGATACCATTTGACACCTTTGTTGTTCTCGACCAGTTTGTCTTTGACCGCCGTTGTGCGGATAAACCAGCTGTCCGTTGCATAATACAGCAGCGGCGTGTGACATCTCCAGCAGAACGGATAGCTGTGCTCATATTTTTCTTTGCTGTACAGGCGCCCTTTTTCGGACAACCATTTGACGATCTCGATATCGGTCTCGCCGTCTTTGACGAAACGTCCGGCAAAATCGGTCACTTCATCGACGAAGCGGCCCTGCGAATCAACCAGGTTGATGAAGCTGATCCCATTCTCGCGGCAGACGCGGTAATCGTCTTCGCCGAAAGCAGGCGCCAAATGCACGATCCCCGTACCGCTCGAATCCGTGACGAAGTCTGCGCCAAGAACGATATGTCCTTTTTCAGGCGTGAAGTAGTGGAACGGCGCATCGTAGCTCAGACCGACCAGCTCGGAACCCTGCAGCTCGGACAGCGTCTCGAACTCGCCTTTGAGCACGCTGCCCGTCAAGTTTTTCGCCAGGATCAGCACGTCGCCTTCCTGCTTCACTTTGACATAAGTCATGCTCGGATTAACGGCCAACGCCATATTCGAAGGCAGCGTCCACGGCGTCGTCGTCCAAGCCAGTATGAACTCGCCGTTTTCCAGCTTGAACTTGGCAGTCGCGCTCAGATCTTTGACGTCTTCATAGCCCTGCGCCACTTCGTGCGAGCTCAGCGTCGTCTGACACGAAGGACAATACGGGCTGACGCGGTGTCCGCGGTACAGCAGGCCTTTGTCATGGATCGTACCGAGCAGGTTCCAGACACTTTCGATATATTTGTTATCCAGCGTGATGTACGGGTTATCGAGATCCGTCCAGTAGCCGATCGCTTCGGTCAGCTCGCGCCACTGCTTTTCGTACGTAAACACGCTCTCTTTGCACTTTTTGATAAACTTCTCGACGCCGTACTCTTCGATATCGTGCTTGCCGGAGATGCCGAGCTGTTTCTCCACGCCCAGTTCGACCGGCAGACCGTGTGTATCCCAGCCTGCTTTGCGGACAACATGGAAACCTTTCATCGTCTGGTAGCGGCCGACGAAGTCCTTGATAACGCGCCCCAGCACGTGTCCGATATGCGGAACTCCGTTTGCGGTCGGCGGCCCTTCGTAGAAGACAAAGTTCGGCTTGCCTTCGCGGTTTTCGATCGACTGCTTGAACGTATTCTCTTCATTCCAACGGTTCAATACCCGCAGGTCGCGCGCACGCGCTTTTTCTTTCACATCGACTCTTTGCATGTCTGTCGGCTCCTTCTGTATAGGGAATGAATGCTCGTAAAAATAACATAAAGGGTCTTAAAAACAAATAAAGCCCCGCCCCCGTAAAGGGACGAGGCCTGCTCGCGTTACCACCCTTGTTTCGCCTGCCTGCACAGTCTGTCCGAAAAACGCCGGAGCACGCCGCTTTTCGGGCATCGCGCAGCAGAGCGACACCTTGTCTTCCGCGTCCAATAACGCGGGGCCGCTGTAACGGTCGGCATCCGATACGGCCTACTCTCTCCTGCCCACTATCGGCCAAAGGATTCGGACGTACTTCTCCGGGACGATCTTCGGCTAATGCTTCGTACACCGGCTTGCAGCTCTTGAAGGCCCGGCTCTCTGGAGAACGAATGGCATCACGTACTGTTCCCATCGTTGAATTTGAGTCATGATTATGGATTGAATCGGGATACTGCGTCTTGAACGCCGCAGCGGCGTTCTTTATTTATAGCGCTATCGGCGAACGTTGTCAATAGCTGACACGCGTCTCGGGCGGCTGTTCAACTCAGTACGATTCGCTTGTCCGCCGGCGTTCGGCCTGGGCCTGCTCCATCTCGCGGTCAAGCTCGCGGCTCTGGCGGTCCAGTGCGTCCCAACCGTCCTGGGCGAGCAGTTCAAGCTGCGCTTCGATCAGTGTCCGGAAACGGGTACGGTAGATCGAAGCCTGCTTTTTGAGCTCTTCCATCTCCACGGCAACTTTGCGCGATTTGACCAACGATTCGTTGATAATGCGGTCGGCGTTTTTCTCCGCTTCTTTTACGATCAGCTGGGCTTCCTTCTTGGCGTTGCCGCGCACTTCGTCCGCCGCTTCCTGCGCCACGATGATCGTCTTGCTCAGTGTGTCTTCCAGGTTCATGAAATGGTTGAGACGCTCTTCCATCGACGTCATGCGGTGCAGAAGATCTTTGTTCTCGCGAATGACGCTCTCGTAGTCTTTGATCACCTGATCCAGAAACTCGTTGACTTCATCCTCATCGTATCCGCGAAGACGCCGGCTGAATTCTTTGTTATGTATATCCAGCGGTGTTAATGCCATGTTGTGCACCTCCAAGTGTATTGAGCACGCCGCCAACCCCTCGGCGAACGGCCGGCTGTATCCGGTTCGTGCAGAGGACCGCCTGCTGCAGTCCCTTATCGTTTTATCGGAATTTCGACGCCGAAACGTGAATTCCTGCAAGAAACCTTGTCGGCTCTACACAAATTCTATACGAATTTGCCGACCCGGATCCGATACCGGCCTTTTTTCGTCAGATCGCCTACCTCAAGCACCCGGAAACGTCCAAAGCCCTGAAGCGAGACGGTATCTCCTTCACGCAGCGTTTTGGAGGGGTCTTCCTCCACTTTCCAGTTTACCCGGCAGCGTCCCGCTTTAATCGGAGCCAGAATCTTCGCCCGGCTCATTCGGTAGACATCGCTGGCTATGCCGTCGAGACGAGGAGACGCGACCGTGAGTTCCATTTCCGCCAATTGCGATTCCGAAGCCAACAGCGAAGCGGCAGGCAGCAGTTCGGTAAATACGTTCACCCGATGCACCTGCCGCAGCTCCAGATTAAGAAAATCCGCGATCTCGGCGGCGACCACAATGTGGCAGCCGTCTTCGCGCGGATGAATATCGCCGATCTTGGCACGCTTCATACCGAGTCCCAGCACCGAGCCCATATAATCGCCATGTCCGAGTTCCGTGAATTTGGTGTCTGCCGGCGTAATGGAGAGCACCGCCAGCTTCATATCCTCGTCTTCGAGCTCCCGGTAATCGGGCGCAATAAGCGCCCGCCGGCGTTCGGCGTTCGGACTGCCGCCTTCAAGGCGAATCGAGACATCCGGCTCGCCGCCGACCAGCATCGACAAAATTTGCAGCTGGCGCGGATCGAGAAAGTCGGTCAGCTTCGTTTCGTGATAACGGGCCGCCCCTTCCAGCCATTCATTGGCGCGGTCGACGAATTCGCGTTCGTCGGGATGAACATGTTCGTACAGCTTTTTGGTCATGCCTTCGACTCCTTCCACTCAGCCTGTCCGCTTACGCAACCGCTTGGATTAGCAGCAGGAACAGATACATGACGCCGCGCTGAACGAACTGGAGGACGAAGAAAGCGACGATCGGGGAGATATCGAGCATTCCGCCGATCGGCGGAATAAAGCGGCGGAAGATAGAGAGATACGGTTCCGCAATCTTGCCCAGAATAACGCCGACTTGGCTTTCGCGAACGTTCGGCACCCAGGACATCAGGATATAAATGATGAGGACCCAGGAATAAATCTGGAAAAGCAACGGAATAAAGTTATAAATCTGAATCAGAAATTCTACCAAGCTGCTGTCACCTCATTTGATTATTGAATTCGTGATCTTCGCGGATCAGGTCCGCAATGGTGCCTTCGACTTCAACCGTATCCGGCGTACACAGGAAAATGTCTCCGCCGACTTTGGAAATGTTGCCGTTGATCGCATAGACGGTACCGCCCAGGAAATCGATAATCCGCTTGGCATGGTCGCGGCGGACCTGCTGCAGATTGACGACAACCGAACGATGCGCACGCAGATGATCCGCAATTTGCTGCGCATCGTCGTAGGTGCGCGGCTCTACCAGAATCACTTTCACGCTTTTTTGCGCATGAATACTGACGACGTTGTTTGCTTTTGCATTTTTGCGCGGTTCGTAATTGGAGGCCGAGTCGTACGCTGGGTCTTCCGCCTCGGTCACTTTCTCACGCTCCACGATCTCTTCTTCTTCCTGCAGGCCGAGAAAATTCATAAAACGGTTCATGACGCCCATCTTCAATCCTCCTCTTTTCCTACCAGAATCGATCCCAGTCGGAGCCAAGTCGCCCCTTCCTCGATCGCCACTTCGAAATCGCCCGACATCCCCATCGACAAATGTTCAATCGGTTTCGCCGTCGCCTCGCGGGCATTGAGTTCGTCACGCAGCTCCCGCAGACCGCGGAATACCGGACGCGCTCCCTCGGCATCCGAGTCCAGCGGAGCCATCGTCATCAGACCGACGATGTCCAGATGCGGATACTCCCGCAGCTCCCGAACAAAATCGTACACATCCTCGGGAGGCATGCCGGACTTGGAGTCTTCGCCCGATATGTTGACCTGGACGAAAGCCTTTACCGTTATATCGGCTGCCGCGGCTTGTCGTTCCAGCTCTTTGGCCAAAGACAGACGATCCAAGGAATGAATATAGGCGAATTTCCCGATGACGTCTTTCACTTTATTGCTCTGCAGCTGTCCGATAAAGTGCCAGACTCCCCGGCTGCCGAGCGCTTCCCATTTCGGTTTGGCGTTCTGCCAGCGGTTCTCGCCGATATGCCGGATTCCGCTGTCGAACACGTTCGCCGTTTTTTCAGTCGAAACGTATTTCGTGACCGCTACAATATGGATCTCTTCGGGCGACCGTCCTGCACGTTCACAGGCAGCCGACACCGTTTGGTTGACATGCGCGATCCGTTGTTCCAATGTCACCGGAGCGTGCCTCCTTCTTTCAGCCCAATCCAGCTTGCCATCCGTCCGGTCCGTCCTTTTTCCTGGCGATGCGAAAAGAACAGATCGGTCCGGCTGCTTGTGCACCAGCTGGTGCATGCGATGCTTTCCGGACGTATTCCTGATCTTATCATAAGGTGTCGGTTCAATTCTTTCAAGTTCAGCAGCGCTTTGCCGCCTCCGCGATCTTTCGAAAAGTCAGAGAGCGAACAAGAATCATTACCCGGCTCCTTTTCAAGCAAAACCCGTACCCGGTCCAATACCGTCTCGTCCACTTCGTAGCGGCTTTCACCGATACAAGGACCGATAGCGGCCAGAATGTCTGCAGGCCGGCTGCCGTAATGCTCGGTCATCTTCTCCGTCATCCGCCCAGCGATTTCCGCAACCGTGCCTTTCCAGCCGGCATGGGCCAGACCTGCCACCTGCCGGACCGGATCGTAAAAATAAAGCGGCGTACAGTCGGCGTAAAACGAAGTCAGCAGCACGCCGGGAACATTCGTAAGCAGTCCGTCCGTATCCGGAAACGCGCTTTCCCGGTCCAGACGTCCGCGTCCGCGGTCTTTTTCCGTTACAATCGCGATCTCGGCCAAATGCACCTGCTCGCCGCTTGTCCAATCTTCGAATCGAAATCCGGCAGCCTCCGCTACCCGAGCCCGATTTTTGGCCACGTGAGCCGGATTGTCGCCGACATGCAGCGCACAGTTCAACTGTCCGTAAATGCCTTCGCTTACTCCGCCTTCGCGCCCCGTGAATCCCGCGCTCACGTTCTGGAAATGCCGCCAAGGCTCGATATCGAATATTTCCGCCCCGTTTTCCGCCGTCCGGCGCACAAAAGGTTCTCGTATAAGGGTCATTGCGTTCGGTTCCTCCTTGCTCGATCCCGGCGTGTTGATATCCGGGCTCTGGTGTTAAAAAAAGATCCGCTTCCGTGTAGCGAAAGCGGATCTTCCATAATCGCAGCTGGTACCCTTTCAACTCTTAATCCGAGGTTTACGGTTTCCTGAAACGCACACGCTTTAGGTGTGATTCAGAGGAGCGTAACCTTACCTTTAGTGTTGAAAAGGTACTGTTACCTTGATCGATAATGAGGTTAGGTTAATCGTTGTTCTGACGCGAACGGTTCCGCAGGAAGGTAGGAATATCCAACTGATCCGTTCCCGATTGAGGATCAAATGCCGGTCTTTGCGGCTGCGAGCGGTCGGTCGTATTCTCCGGCTGCTGCACCACGGGCTTGCGTACGATCGGTTTCATCGGAGACGGCTTGTGCTCGAATCCGGTTGCGATCACCGTAACTTTGATCTCGTCCTTCATATCTTCTTCGATAATCGCACCGAAGATCATATTCACTTCCGGATCGGAAGCTTCGATGACAATCTCGGCCGCTTCATTGACTTCATACAGCGACAGATTCGAACCGCCGGTAATGTTCATGATGACGCCTCTTGCGCCTTCGATGGACGTTTCCAGCAGCGGGCTCATGATCGCTTTGCGTGCCGCATCGGCCGCGCGGTTCTCGCCCGACGCTTCGCCGATGCCCATCAGTGCCGAGCCGCGCTCGGTCATGATCGTTTTGACGTCCGCAAAGTCAAGGTTGATCAGGCCCGGAACGGCGATCAGGTCGGAAATACCTTGCACGGCCTGACGCAGCACGTTGTCGGCTTCCCGGAAAGCTTCCAGCATCGGCGTCTTTTTATCGACGATCTCAAGCAGACGGTCGTTCGGAATAACGATCAGCGTATCGACCTTTTCCTTGAGGGCTTCGATTCCGAGTTCCGCTTGTGCCGCGCGCTTGCGTCCTTCGAACGTAAACGGCCGCGTAACGACCCCTACCGTCAGAGCGCCGCATTCGCGTGCGATTTCGGCAATGACCGGAGCGGCTCCCGTTCCGGTACCACCGCCCATGCCTGCCGTAACGAAGACCATATCCGCGCCTTTCAGCGTGTTGCTGATCAGTTCGCGGGATTCTTCAGCGGCTTTCTTGCCGACTTCCGGATTGGCGCCTGCGCCAAGACCGCGGGTCAGTTTATCGCCGATCTGAAGTTTGTGTTCGGACTTGGACAGGTGAAGCGCTTGAGCATCCGTATTGACGGTAATAAATTCAACGCCTTTGACGCCATTTTCGATCATTCGGTTGACGGCATTGCTACCTCCGCCGCCTACGCCGATGACTTTAATGCGTGCAAGGCTTTCCATTTCGAAATCGAATTCCAACATAGTCCTCCATCTCCCCCTCGTTTTCCTTGGATGGGCTCTTTTTTGTGTTCCTCATATAAATTCGCTAAACATGTTTTTGAGCTTTTCTAGGAAACCGGTTTTCTGAGCCGTCTCCGGCGCGGGATTGGATTTAGGACGATTGACGGGTTTCTTGCCCGGCGCTGCATTTCCTCTGCCGCGGTTCTTCCGAATGACGCTGTACAAAATGCCGATCCCGCTTGTGAAGGCAGGGTCCCGCACGCCGATATAATCCGGCACGGCAAGACGCACAGAAGCCGTCAGTTCGCTTTGGGCAACTTGCAGGACGCCCGGCATGGCAACCGTTCCGCCGCTCAACACATAGCCGCCGGAGATGTCCCGGTAGCCCATGCGGTGTATTTCTTGATGAATAAGCTGGAAGATTTCTTGCACCCGGGGTTCAATGATCGCCGCCAGGTCTTCCTGCGTATATTCTTTCTCGATTGTGCTTCCAATCCGGTTGACCTTGAATACAACGTCCGCCGCAGCGTCCGCCATCATGGCGCATCCGTATTTCAGTTTTACCTTTTCGGCCTGGTCGGTTACCGTACGCAGACCGTATGCGATATCGTTTGTTACGTATTCGCCTCCGACCGGAAGCGTCGAGACGGCTGCAAGATGACCGCTTTCGAAGACGGAAATCGTCGCCTGGCCGGCTCCGATATCGATCAAAGCCGTCCGCATCGTTTTTTCGTCCTTGGTAAGCGCCAGCTGGCCGGCCCCGAGGGAAATCAGCACCAGTTCTTTCACCTTGAGGTCGGCTTTCTCCACGCAGCGCAAAAGATTATGTATAGCCGTCTTTGCGCCGGTGACAATCGTAGCTTCCACCTCCAAGCGGGATCCGATCATGCCCCGCGGATCCTGAATTCCCTCCAAGCCGTCAACCACGAACTGCTTGGCAACGACATCGATGATTTCACGTTCCGGCGGAAGAGCTATAACTTCGGCGGCTTTGGTGACCCGCTCGATGTCATCTTCCCCGATTTCTCGGTCTTCGTTCGAGACGGTTACAACGCCTCGGCTGGCCTGTAATCCGATATGACTGCCCGATATGCCGACATAAACTTCCGTTATTTGAATGCCGACCATCCGTTCGGCATGTTCCACGGCGTCGCGAATCGACTGCACGGTTTGATCGACGTCAACTATGGCGCCTTTTCGGATTCCTTCCGAATCGGCCGATCCAACTCCAATAATATTAAAGGTTCCGTTGCTTATTTCCCCAATAATAGCACGAACTTTGGATGTACCGATGTCCAAACTAACAATGATGTCATTGTTGCTCAAGCCCTTGGCACCTCCCGTTTACAAAATTATTCACATGGTTCGTTTAAAGCCGGGTATTTTGCGTATCTACTATACATTAATTCAACGCGGCTTAAACTTTCCCTCTTTCGTTTTGAATTTTTTTTGTGCGCTTGTATATCTTTTTGAGAGAATACAGCACACATTATAGCATCTTTTAAGTCAGGGGAGTAGCGGAGGTTAAGGAGTCTCTCCGCCTTCCTCTTCGGTTTCCGACTGGATGAATGGAGTAAAGTCGTCGGCTTCGAGCAGTTTGATCTTGCCTGGGCTCTGGGTTTCCGTAATACCGCCCAGAATTTCGAGCTTGTCTTTTAGCAGGGAGATGGTAGTCTCCACTTCAAAGCGCGAACGGGTATACACCTTGATTTTGTCCGGGAAAGAAGGAGTCGAAAACGGCATAATCTCCGACAAATCGGACAGCAGACTGTCCGGCACCGAAGCCAAAGCGCGGCAGAGTGCGGCTTTCTGCTCTTCTTTCCCTGCCCATTCGGTCAGCATGGGCTTCTCCGCGGGCAGTCCCTGATCCCGAAGCGGAATCTCGGCACCGCTGCCGAGCAGCGCCTGAATGCTGCCGTCTTCCAGCAGTTCGTAAGCCACCGGATCGTATTCGTCGACGGTAAGCAGAATCTTCCCGGGAAACCGCTTTTTCACCGTCGCGCCCTCGACCGCTCTCAAATTCGACACGATTCGCTGCTCGACATTCGACGAGCTTGACGCGAAGAATTGTCCTCCGATACGCAGGCCCGCCGCCTCGATCACCGCCGAACGGTCGACATACACATTGCCTTCGACTTCGATCTGCTGGATACGGCTAAGCGGAGATTGGAAAAAGACGACGCTAAGTATGGCCGCCAGCAGCAGAATAAGGACGAACCAAAGTTTCCATCGTCCCCGGCGGCGCGGTCTGCGACTTTCCTGCTCTTCCTGTTCGTTCGGTTTGACTACTTTAAGCATGGCCATTCTCCATCCGGCCGCCCGGTCTCCTTTTCTTCGACAAACAAAGATCGGAGCAGAACGGTTAATTGCGCAGTACGCGGAATTCGCAACGTCCATGGAACGAAGGAATTTTGTGTTACGTTCATTATACACGTGCCGCGCCCTATGGCAAAGACAAGACGGCTCACAGCATCCCCCGGCGAATCGCCTGCGCCCGGACGGCAAGCTTGCGGAGCTCGGCGGCAATAACCTGCGCCGAATCCGGTTTGCCCAATTTTCTGGACCGTTCGCCCATTCCGCTGCACAGGTATTCGTCGCGCACGACCGCTTCCACGGCGGCGAACAAGGAAGTTCCGTTCAGCTCCGGCTCCAAGATCACGATCGCGGCCCCGTCTTCCTCCAGCGCCCTTGCGTTAACTTCCTGGTGGTTGTTGGTCACATTGGGCGAAGGAATCAGCACCGCCGGAATCCCGAGCGAAGTCACTTCCGCCAAAAATGAAGCGCCCGCCCGGCTGACCACAAGCATCGACGCCGCCAGCACTTCCGGCATCCGCTCCACATAAGGCAGCACATGAAGATTGGACGGCGTTACCCAAGGCGCTTCGTCCAGGCTTCGTACCGCTTCTTCGTAATAGCGTTTGCCCGTCACATAGACAAAATGCACATCCGGCATCCGCATGATATCGGGTACCATCTGCAGCATGGCTTCGTTGATCGCTTTTGCTCCGATGCTGCCGCCCACTACGAGCACAACCGGCGTCCCTTGAGGCAGGCCCAGCAGACGGAATCCTTCGGCCGCATCCGCCCGGTGCACCGTCGTCGCTCTCGGATTGCCGCTGTACATGATCCGCTTGGCTTTTGGGAACTGGTGCTGCGTCCCGTCAAAGCTGACCGCCACCGTACTCACATAGCGGCTCAGGAAGCGGTTGGTCAGTCCGGGAATCGCGTTTTGTTCATGAATGAGTGTCGGAATGCGCAGCTTATGCGCCGCATACACGACAGGTCCGCAGACATAACCGCCGGTTCCGACGACAACGTCCGGCTTGAATTTCTCGAGCAGTTCCGACGACGCCTGGACACCGCGCAGAAAGCGCAGCACCGTCTTGATATTGTCGGCCGAGAGACTCCGGCGAAATCCCGTGATGTCGAGCGTTTCGAACGGAATGCCCGACTCGGGTACGATCGTGTTTTCCAATCCCCGTTTGCCTCCGATATACAGAAACTCGATATCGGGTTTGTCTGCTTTCAACTGTTCGGCGATAGCGAGAGCGGGATAGATATGTCCCCCCGTCCCGCCGCCGGTCAATACGACGCGCATACGATATCCTCCCCGTCTATTCGGATGTCGAACGAACCGCTTCTTTGAACACTCGGCCCCGCTCTTCGAACGAAGCGAACATGTCCCAGCTTGCGCAGGACGGAGACAGCAGTACCGCGTCTCCGGCTTCCGCCAAGCGCTGCGCTTCGCGTACGGCGGTCCGGAGCGTATCCGCCGCATCGGCCTCCGGTTCGACGATCGCCACCTTTTCCAGCCCCGCCCGGCGCGCAACGCCCGCGATGACTTCACGAGTCTCTCCGAGCGTCACCAGCGCTTTTACTTTCGACTGCAGGCCCGGCAGAAGCTCTTCGTAATCGGAACCCCGGTCGAGTCCGCCCGCAATCAGCACAACGGGCCGTTCGAACTCGGCCAACGCCGACAGCGTCGCTATGGAATTGGTCGCTTTCGAATTGTTGTAATAGAAAATCCCGTCCACTTCTCCCAATGCTTCCAGGCGATGCTCGACTCCACGGAAAGACACAAGGGGCTCTCGGAGCGCAGAAGGGCTGACGCCCGCCGCAATCGCCGCGGCACAAGCCGCCATGGCATTGGCCACGTTGTAGGTGCCCAGAATAGAGATCTCGGACGTGCGGACAATGTTGTGCACGATTCCCGCGGCATCGCGATACACGATATGGCGGTCGACCGAATCGGATTCCCCGTTCCCCGGATAAGCGGGGCTCGCATACACGCCTTCAAGCACCAATTCTTCCGTCATCGAGAAAGGAAGCACGCTTCCTTTGAGATAAGGCACCAATTCGCGGCAGAACGGGTCGTCCCAGTTGACGATACTCGTATCTTCCGGCGTCTGGTTCGCAAAAATCTTCGCTTTGGAAGAAGAGTAATCTTCCATCGAACCGTGGTAGTCCAGATGCGTTTCCGCCACGTTCAGCAGGCAGGCGATTCTCGGCGCGAAGTCGCGCGTTCCTTTGAGCTGAAAGCTGCTGAGTTCGACGACCAGCCAATTGTCGGCATCCGCTTCGAGCGAAGCGTCGCAGAGCGGCGTGCCGATATTGCCGGCTACGATCGGCTTCAATCCCGCCGCTTCCAGCATGGTGCCGATCCAGGTTGTCGTCGTCGTTTTGCCGTTCGAACCGGTGATGCCGATCATCGGAGCGGCCGACAGGTGGTAAGCCACTTCGACTTCGGTTACGACTTCGATCCCGAGCTCAAGAGCCGCAGCCACGGGAGGCGAAGAATAAGGAATGCCCGGATTCTTAATTACCAGGGAAACCCCGGGATGAATCAGATCGTCGGGATGACCGCCGCAGATCACCGGGATGCCCATTTCTTCCAATACGGACGCTTCGGGACTTTCTTCGCGGGTTTTCCGGTCATTAACCGTCACTTTCGCGCCGAAAGCGTGCATCGTTTTGGCTGCGGATACGCCGCTGCGGGCCAAGCCCAGCACGACGACTTCGCGGTTCGCGTACTTTTCTGGATGTTCCATGTCTCTACAACCCCTTGCCGAGATACAGTCCGAGCGCGGCCAGAATCAGGGAGACGCCGAAGAAAACGGCGACAATCCGCCACTCCGACCAGCCGGACAGCTCATAGTGATGATGAATCGGACTCATTTTGAATATCCGTTTGCCGCGCGTTTTGAACGAGAGTACCTGGAGAACGACGGACAGCATCTCGATCACGAAGACTCCGCCGATCAGCAGAAACAGCAGCTCCTGCTTCGTCAGAATCGCTACGGCGCCAAGCGCTCCGCCGATCCCGAGCGAGCCTGTGTCGCCCATAAACACTTTGGCCGGATGCGCGTTATAAACCAGAAAACCAAGGACCGCTCCGGCCATTGCGGAAGATCCAAGCGCCGCGGGAAACTGTGTCGCCTGCATCGCGATCAGCGCATAAGCGCCGAACGCGGGTGCGCTGACCGAAGACAGCAGGCCATCTACACCGTCAGTAAAGTTGACCGCATTGGAAATGGCCAGCAGCATGATGACGATAAACGGATAGTAGAACCCGGCTCCTCCATCAAAAACGATCGAAGTTCCCGGAACCGACAAGCCCGTGCCGTGCCCCGAACGGATCAGAAGCGCACAGACAATCGCCGAGAAAAAAAGCTGGCCGGCCAGTTTTTGCAGCGACGTCAGGCCCATGGAGCGCCTTTTGGCAATTTTGAACCAATCGTCCAGCAGGCCAATCAGTCCAAACCCCAACGTTGCCGTCAGCACGACATAAAACTCGGTATTGACGACGGAAAACTTGGCGAACGCCAGTGTAAAAGCAAGCAGAATGACGATTCCGCCCATAGTCGGCGTACCCGCCTTTTTGAGATGGGCCTGCGGTCCTTCCCCGCGTACCTGCTGCCCGAACTTCAGACGCTGCAGCAGCGGAATGCACAAAGGCCCGGCCAGCAGGGCAAGAACAAAAGAAACGGCGGCGGTCAGAAAGAGCAGTTGTAAGTCCATAATCCGCTCAAGCTCCGTTTTCCCCGGTCAAAGTCGCGTCACGCAGCGCATAAGCCGCTTCTTCCAGCCGCATTCCCCGCGAAGCTTTGAAAAGCACCGCATCTTCGGGCTTCAGCGAAGCCTGCAGATGTGCGATCATTGCCGCTTTGTCCGTAAACGCATAAACGCTGCCCGCTGTCGGCGTTTCCCGTGCGCCTTCCGCGGCATACGCCGACAGCGGGCCGTAGGCGTAGATCGCGTCGAATCCCGCCCGTGCGGCATAACGGCCGATTTCGCGATGGTACGCCTGTTCTTCCGGTCCAAGTTCGAGCATATCGCCAAGTACCAGCACTTTCGAAGCGCAGCCGGCAAGTCCCTGAAGCACGTCGATCGCTGCACGTGCCGAAGTCGGGCTGGAATTGTAGGCATCGTTCAAAATGGTCAGCCCCGACACGCTCGTCAAGCGCTCGATACGCATTCCCGTCAGCTGCAGATGGGCCAGGCCTTCTTGCATCCGAGAAGCGTCGATACCGAATTCGCGCGCCGCCGCCAGGGCAGCCAGAGCATTGGTTACGTTATGACTGCCCGGCACGGGCAGCGAGAACCCGATGTCTTCTTCGCTGTGGGCCGAGAAAGTCATCCCGCCGCTCACCTGCATCAGGCCAAGTGGATAATCGTCATTGTCTGCTCCCAGACCGAAAGTGAACGTCCGCAGGCCTGCCGGCAGGCTGTCTGCGAGTTCTTCCAGAATCGGAGGAATCAGCGGCTCGTCCCCGTTGTAGATCAGCAGGGCGCCGGGCTTGGCTCCCGAAGCGATCTCCAGCTTCGCGCGCGCAATATTCTCGCGGCTGCCGAGATTCAGCAGATGCGACTCGCCGATGTTCGTAACGATCGCTACATCCGGCGGCGCGATTTGCGCGAGTTTCGCAATCTCGCCCAGATCGCTCATGCCCATTTCCAGAACGACAACCTGCGTATCTTCCGGCATCTGCAGCAGCGTAAGCGGCAGACCCAGATGATTATTGAAGTTCCCCTGCGTTTTATGCACGCGCAGCGAAGTGTTCAGCAGCGAAAACACCATGTCTTTGGTCGTGGTCTTTCCGTTGCTGCCGGTAATGCCGACAACTTTGGCGCCGCTGGCCTGCAGATAGGCGCCGGCGAGCGTCTGAAGGGCTTCCAGCACATCGTCCACTTCGATCAGGTTTCCTGCCGGAGCATTTGCGCGGTCTTTTTGCCAAAAGGATGCTACCGCTCCGGCCTGCAAGGCGCCTTCTACAAATTCATGACCGTCCACGTTCGCTCCGCCCAGCGGAACGAACAGACAGCGTTCGACGAGCTTTCGGGAGTCGATCACGACTCCCTGGATGGGTTCCTGCGCGGAGGCGGTTCCGATCAGACGCCCTCCACACATGTCGGCGATCTGGCCGAGTGTCCGTTCGATCACTTCGCGACTCCCCTTACCGCTTCCGCCGCGACGATCCGATCGTCGAAGTCCAGCACTTGTTTGCCGACCAACTGGTACGTTTCATGGCCTTTGCCCGCAATCAGAACCACATCGCCGGGCTGCGCTTCCGCTACGGCCTGGCGGATCGCTTCCGCCCGGTCCACGACCAGCGTATAACGGCTCGGATCCACTCCGTCTTCCAGCAGTCCCGCTTCGATATCCCGCAGAATGGCATCGGGATCTTCCGTACGCGGATTATCCGAAGTCACAAAAGCCAGATCGGTGTATTTGACGGCAATACGGCCCATAATCGGACGCTTGGTCCGATCGCGGTCGCCGCCGCATCCAAATACGCACAGCACCCGCTTCTCCGCGAACTCGACTACGGTGCG
The DNA here is from genome assembly GCF_013185195.1 of Saccharibacillus qingshengii. Classification (GTDB taxonomy): domain Bacteria; phylum Bacillota; class Bacilli; order Paenibacillales; family Paenibacillaceae; genus Saccharibacillus; species Saccharibacillus qingshengii. The sequence continues at coordinate 252,099 of NZ_JAAZWC010000002.1, read as the reverse complement.
CAGTACATTTTCCAGTCCGTCCGGCGTATGGGCGTAATCCACGATAATGGCGAAAGGCTGTCCGGCATCTACGGCCTCGACGCGTCCGGCGACGCCGGCTACCGCTTCCAGACTGTTTTTGATGTCCGGCAGTTCCACGCCTTCGATCAAGGCTGCCGTTACGGCCGCCAGCGCATTGTATACATTAAACTTGCCGACCATCCGCAGTTGAATGTCCGCGGAACCCCTGAATGTATCGACATGGAAGAAAGTGCCCTGCGCTGTGATCTTGATCGCCGAAGCCCGCACATCGCAGTCGCGCTCGACGCCGTAAGTCACCACTTCGGCCGCCGTTACTTTGGCATATTCCGCCGAAGCTTCATCGTCCACATTCAGCACGGCATATTTGCGCTGCGACGAATCGGTCGGCAGTGCATTGCCCAACCGGGAGAAAAACAGTCCTTTGGCGGCCCGGTATTCTTCCATGGAATGATGATAATCCAGATGATCCTGGGTGAGGTTGGTAAAGACCGCCGTACGGTAATCCGTACCTTTGACGCGGCCCTGTTCCAGAGCATGCGAAGAAACTTCCATGATGCAGCATTCCACTCCGCGTCCGGCCATATCCGCCAGGGAGCGCTGCAGCCCAAGCGATTCCGGCGTAGTGCCCGACATCGGGAACGTTTCACCGTCGTAACGCATCTGGATCGTGCCGATCAAGCCCGTTTTGACTCCATGGTCCTGCATGATCCGTTCGATCAGATAGGTTGTGGTCGTTTTGCCGTTTGTTCCGGTCACGCCGATCATCCGCATTCTGCGGCTCGGTTCATCGAAGAACACATTGGCCAGTACGGCCATGGCTGTCCGGCTGTCGCGTACGAGCAGTTGGGGCAGATCCGTATCAAGTTTCCGCTCAACCACAAGAGCCGCCGCCCCGCGTTCTTCGGCCTGCTTCGCATAATCGTGTCCGTCCACCGTAAATCCAGGCAGACAAATGAAGAGATCGCCTGCGGCGACCTTTCGCGAGTCGATCTCGATTCCTGTACATTCCGTTTCCCCGCTGCCTATCAATCGGGCGGTCAGCAGCTGGGCCGCCAATTCCTGCAGTCGCATCATTTTGCTCTCTCCTTTGTAATTGTAGTCGTTGTCGATCGGATCTCTTCATGCCCGGGCCGCAAAACGCCCGAGCCTGCCAATGGCAGGCCCGGGCTGTGCTGTCGCCTTAGTTGAGCGGGGCGGCGTCGCTTTCCGGTGCCGGATCGACCGGAGCCACCGTTCCGCCTTCGACCTGCGGTTCCGTGGTCTCGGCATCGGTATCCGGATCCTCGGCTACCGCCTCGCCGCCGATCGTGAGATCTTCAAAATCCGGATCGTCTTTCCCGGTTACCGTAGATTCCGCCGACTTGAGCGCCAGAACGACGACCCGGTTGCCTTCGGTATCTTTGGTCAGCTTTTGCGAAGCTACGTAGCCCGATCCTTTGGTGCTGATCGACACGTCCAGCAGAGCCAGAATATCCACCGCATCGCGCAGCGACAAGCCGGTCAGATCGGGCACGTTCATCTCTTCCTTGTTCTCGGTCAACAAATAAATTTTCTGCCCCGCGTACATGGCGCTGCCTGCAGCCGGATACTGTTCCAGTACCGCCTTGCCGGCGCCAATCTGTTCGTAGGCGAGACCTTCGTCCAGCAGCTTGTCTTTTGCGTCTTGAATATTCATTTTGACCAGATTGGGAGCGGTGACTTTGAGCAGCGTGTCTCCGCTTTCCTTGTTCTCGCTTTCGCTCTGGATTTCGGTATCGGAGAACTTCTTCGGAACTCCCATGTATTCCAGGGTTTGCGACAAAACTTCTTTGGCATAAGGAGCCGCTACCGAGCCGCCTCCCGCATGCACGTCATTAGGTTCGTCAACCATGAAAAAGATTGCGATTTTGGGATTGTCAGCCGGTGCATACCCCACAAATGAAACAACAGAGCGTGTTTTATCATAATTACTCTGATTCCCGTTTGTATTGCCTGTACCTGTTTTTTCTGCCGTCCCTGTTTTACCTGCGACACGATATCCCGGAATATATGCATTACGTCCTGTTCCATGATCCAGGTCCGATACTACCTGCTCCAGATAACCGCTGACGGCTCTCGCCGTTTCCGGTGTAATCACGTCCCGTACTTTAACCACATCGTTCATCTTCTGTACTTCGCCGGTCAAAGGATTGCTTTTCGATTTGATGATATGCGGTTTAAGCAGATGACCTCCGTTTGCAACAGCGGAAATAGCTGCAATTTGTTGAATAGGTGTAACAGCAACATTATGTCCAAATGTGATTGAAGCCTGATCGCCTGCAGGGCTTTTTTCTGTCACATCCATCGTACCGGCCAATTCGCCGGGAAGCTCAATATCCGTTTTTTCGCCAAAACCGAAATTTTTGATATATTCGGTTAATTTTTTAGTTCCGACCATCTGCATCCCCAGCTTGACAAAAGCAACGTTACTCGAGCGCTTCAAACCTTCAAGATAAGAAATAGTTCCTAAGCCGCGGCTGACATCATGTATAGTTCGATTGCCGATCTTGATGGCTCCCGACTCATACTGCGCATTGGGATCGAATTTCCCTTCCTGTACAGCTGCGGACAACGTCACGATCTTGAATGTCGATCCAGGCTCGTACATGGCGGTTACAGCTAGGTTGTTGAAATCTTCCAGCGCTTTCGTGTCCGAGTAACTATTCGGATCGAATGTCGGCATATTGACCATTGCCAAAATATCCATAGTGTTCGGATCGGCAGCGATGACAGATACGCTTTTAGGCTGGTATTTCTCAAAAACTTTCTTCGCTGCCTGCTCCGCATAATACTGGATCGTACTGTCGATCGTCAGTTGGATGGAAGTCCCGTCTTTCGGCGCTACGATTTTGCTTTTGGCATCCGGCAGCTCGACGCCTTTGGCATCTCTTTGGTACGCTATTTTCCCGTCGATGCCCTGCAGGTCTTTCTCGAAATAGGACTCAATGCCGTATTTCGGCTTGCCGTCGTTGTCGACGAAACCGAGCACGTTTGCCGCCAGCGTATGCTGCGGATAGAAGCGCTTGATCTGATCGTCGAATACGATGCCGATATCGGCTGTTTTGTTCAACCCTTTTTCTTTGCGCAGCGAGACAATCTCCGTTTCGATCTCGGCTTTGAGATCTCCGTCGATCTTCCAGCCTTGAGGACGGACTTCGACCCATACGCTGTAATCGCCTTTTTTGTAGCTGCCTTCCTCGCTGTCTTTCTCATAGGTGCGCGACACGAGCTCACGCAGCTTGGATTCGTCTACGCCCAGCTTATCGTGCAGAATCTCAACCACTTCATCTGCCGTGCCGCGCTGATTGATGATATTGGGTTCTACCACGACCGAATAAGCAGGCGAATCGACAGCCAGTTCTTTGCCGTTGCGATCCGTAATGGCTCCCCGTTCCGCACGCAGCACTTTGGAAGCCGACCACTGCTCCACGGCTGTGGCATGCCAGAAATTCCCCTGCACGACCTGAAGAAAAAAGATCCGGCCGACCAGAACGAGAAAAAAGAGGGTGACTACCCCTCCGATTAAAAGCGTACGCATTTTCACTCTTTTTGTCAGCATGGCGTTGGAACCTCCTGCCCGTTTCCTTCCGCGCCTTGGCGCGGGGCCGGACGCCAAGCGGCGCCGCAGCTTTTCCTATCCACGTCTAATTGTTCGCGTCCGGCTTGGTTTCTTCACCGCTGCGGCGGTCGACAAAGATCGGTTCGTGGTCCGTCGCCTGAATAAGGCCCTGGGCAAGCGCCGTAGGCACGATCGCCTGACGCAGCACCTGCTTGTCCCGTTCCGCTTGTGCGATATCTTTTTTGATCTGATTCGTCTCGCTCTGAACCGTTGCGATTTGATGGTTCAGATCGTAGATATGTACATACCGCCAAGCGACGATGCTGCACAGAGCGACCGCAATAAGAACACTGGTCAAATAAAGCATTTTTTCCCGCATTGGGAGCTCGACCCGGCGGGTCACAACCGTCGTCTTTTGCCGGTACTGCTGTGAGGTCTGCTGCTTCTCCTGTTCCCGGATTGCCAGATTTCCGCGTGTCTGTGCCATTGATCAATCTCCTCTTCCTGGAATTATTTCGTTTTCTCCGCTACCCGCAGCTTGGCCGAACGCGCCCGTGGATTTTGCTCGATCTCCTCTTCGGTCGGCAGCGCAGGTTTGCGGTTGATTAACTTGATACTGTTGGGACCTTCGTACACTTCGACCGGGAAGCCCGGCGGAGCGACGTTTTTGCCCGTATAACCCAGCAAAATCTGTTTACAGATCCGGTCTTCGAGCGAATGGAAAGTAATGACGCTGATCCGCCCGCCCATCGCTGTGCAGCGAACCGCGGCATGCAGCGCATCTTCGAACGCGGAGAGCTCATCGTTTACCGCGATGCGAAGCGCCTGGAAGCTCCGTTTGGCCGGATGGCCGCCTGTTCTTCTGGCCGCGGCCGGAATGCCTTCCTTGATAATCTCCGCAAGCTCGGTCGTCGTCTCGATCGGCTGCTTGGCGCGATGCTGTCCGATTTTGCCTGCGATCCGGCGGGAAAACTTCTCTTCGCCGTAGCGGTACAAAATGCGGGTAATTTCTTCTTCCGGCCATTCGTTGATGATCGTTCTTGCCGTCAGTTCCGACGACTGGTCCATTCTCATATCGAGCGGAGCTTCGTGATTGTAGCTGAATCCCCGGGAACCTTCGTCAAACTGCGGCGAAGATACGCCGAGGTCGAACAAAAAGCCGTCGACTTTCGGTATGCCGTCTTCGTCTTGCGGAACGCCCGCTTCGCGCAGCGCATTTTCCAGCTCGCGGAAGTTGGTCTTGACGAGCGTTACGCGATCCGCGTAGGCAGACAGCTTCTCGCGTGCGTGATCAAGCGCCCAATCGTCCTGGTCCAGCGCAATCAGTCTGCCGCCTTCGCCAAGCTTGGAAGCGATCAGCGAACTGTGTCCGGCTCCGCCCAGCGTGCAGTCGACATAAATGCCGTCCGGCTTGATATTCAAGCCTTCGACCGCTTCTTCCTTAAGCACTGTAATGTGATGAAACAATCTCGTATCCCCCAAACGTACCTTGTCGAATTATTGGATATTCCTGTTAAAAGTCGATGTCGAAATCGGAAAGCTTCTCCGCAATCTCGCCGAAAGACTCTTCCGACTGCTTATAGTAGCGGTCCCAATTGTCCCGGCTCCAAATCTCTACCCGGCTTCCTGCGCCAATCACGACGCATTCTTTGTCCAACTGCGCATACTCCCGCAAATTGGCGGGCAGTTGGGCCCGTCCTTGTTTGTCCCATTCGCATTCCGCCGCTCCCGAGAAGAAAAAACGGGTAAAGGCGCGCGCGTCGGCTTTCATCAAGGGCAGATTAGCCAGCTTGCGTTCAAGAAGTTCCCATTCCTGCTCGGAGTAAACAAAAAGGCACTGGTCGAGTCCCCGCGTAACGATGCAGGCCGTGCCCAGCTTTTCACGGAATTTGGCCGGCATGATCAGACGGCCTTTGTCATCGATGTTATGTTTGTATTCGCCCATAAACATCGCTTGACCCACTCCTCGCCCGTATTCCTCCACTTCATACCACTTTCCACCACTTACAGCATAATAGATTCGACGTACGAAATCAAAGTCCTTCTGCAAATTTCACGTTTTTTCGCCCGATTTTGCGTTTTTTCCGGTTCTATTCTCCCTTTTCCGCAAAAAAACAGGCCGATTTCTCCCGATCTGTCCGGGATAAACGGCCTGCCGCTTTCTTAAAACGAAACCTTATACGTTCCAGCTTTGCAGATAAGTCTTCTGCATATCGCTCAATTCGTCGATCCGGATCCCCAGGCTCTCCAATTTGTAGCGGGCAACCTGCTCGTCCAGTTCGTACGGCAGCTTGATCATATGGGGGCCGATTTCTTCGTAATGTTCATTGACGTAACGCAGCGACAGCGCCTGAAGCGCGAAAGTCATATCCATGATCTCGGCCGGATGTCCGTCTGCCGCGCCCAGATTGACCAGACGGCCTTCGGCCAGCAGATACATCTTGCGTCCGTCCTTAAACTGATACTCTTCGATATTCTTGCGTACCGTACGGATCGACTCGGACCGTTCTTCCATATCCGGCTTGCTGACTTCCACATCGAAGTGTCCGGCATTCGAGAGAATGGCTCCGTCTTTCATGACGTCGAAATGTTCGCCCGCAATTACCGCCTTGTTTCCGGTCACGGTAATAAAGAAGTCGCCGAGCGGCGCCGCTTCCAGCATCGACATTACACGGAACCCTTCCATATGCGCTTCTACCGCTTTGATCGGATCGATTTCGGTGACGATGACGTTGGCACCCAGTCCCCGCGCCCGCATCGCCATCCCTTTGCCGCACCAGCCGTAGCCGACCACAACCACCGTTTTGCCGGCCACCATGAGATTGGTCGTACGCATGATTCCGTCCCAGGCCGATTGGCCTGTTCCGTAACGGTTGTCGAACAGCGATTTGCAAAAAGCGTCATTGACGCCGATCATCGGCAGTTTGAGCGTGCCTTCGTTTTCGAGCGAACGCAGTTTGATAATACCGGTGGTCGTTTCCTCCGCGCCGCCGCGGATCGTGGCCAGCAGATCCGGACGTTCTCCGTGCAGAATAGTCGCAAGGTCTCCGCCGTCGTCGATGATAAGATCCGGTTTGGCTTCCAGCGCTTTGATATTCAGGGCTTTGAGTTCGCGGGGAGCCGGCTGGTATTTGGCGTATACGGTAATGCCGTCTTCCACCAGCGCGGCGCAGACATCGTCTTGGGTCGACAGCGGATTGCTGCCGGTAATGGTCACTTCCGCTCCGCCCGCCTGAATGACTTTGGCCAGATACGCCGTTTTTGCTTCCAAATGCAGGCATACCGACACTTTCAGTCCTTTAAAAGGCTGTTCGCGCTCAAATTGTTCCCGAATCCGGTTCAGTACCGGCATATGCGCCGATACCCAGTCGATCTTCAGGCGCCCTTCCGGTGCCAGATTGATATCTGCGATGATACTGTTTTGTTTGGCCAACGAACTCATATAAATTCCTCCGCTCCGATTGTGTGTTTCCGCCGATCTGCGGCTTCAGTCCGTTCAGGCTTCGATAATGCGGTGTCCGCCCTTCAGATCCGGTTCGATCTTCATCAGCGAATCGATCCAGTCCATTCCGTAACGGTTGAGCATATAAAAGACCGTGTACACGCGTTCTTGCGGCCGATCCAGCGGAAACAGCGTCTTGTAGATGCGGTCCCAGCGGCGCAGTTCCGCTTCGTTCTGCCGGGCGATCGTCTGGCGGGTCTTCTCCTGCAAAAAGGAAATCTGCTCGACGATCCGGCTGCGATTGGTTTCGCCGAGAGCGGCCAAACCGGGCTGAAGTTCGCCGATCCGCTCGATGACAGGTGCGTAAAGCTGCTGGAAATCGGCTTTTGTCCGCTCGAACAACTCATCCGTACCCAGCTTGTCCTGCTCGGCCAGCCAGGCTTCTTTGCGGCTGTCGAACCGTTCCATCACATCTTCAAAGCTGAGGTTGTACAGTTCCATATGCTTTTGGGTGGTCGGATCGAGCAGCGTAAACGACATGCGCGGCAGCAGAATCGGCATCTGCATACCGGCCGCTTCGAATCCGTCTTTGGTTCCGGCCCAATAAGCCACTTCGCCGAGCCCCAGTACCGCCTGCAGCACCGGGAATAAATAATCCTGCATCAAGGGACGGGTCAAGACGTTATTGCTGAAACAGGCCGGACATCGCTCCAGACGTTCCAGCAGTTCTTCCTTGGAAAAAATAACGGTGCCGCGGCGGTCGGCGAACTTGTCGCCCTGCTTATACAGCAGCAGCCGCTGGCCTTCGTGGATATAGAACAGGTTCGCCGCACCTTCGACGGCCTGCGCCTGCTGCTCATAGCCCGCTTCTTCAATACGGTCCGCCGCTTTGAGATAAGCGGCTTCGAATTCGTCGTTTTGTTCGATCAGCTGCCGGAACATCGGGCTCTCCACCCGGCGCAGCTCCGGATCGGCCGAATCGACCAGCACCAGGCCGTAATGACCGAACAGCCGGCCGATCAAACGGGCGAACCCTTCGCTCAGGCTGAATGAATGAGGCAGTTCTTTTCGCAGCAGCTCCAAAATCTCGCTTTTGAATGCCGAATCGGCAAGATGCTGTTCCAATTCCGCGATGGCTTCTGTCCACTTCTCGGTTGGCACGGCAACTTCACTGACCGACGAACGTCCGTCATGCCAGGCTTCCATACGCAGACGCCGAACTTCAAGTTCGGGCGTCAGCACATACGTATGATCCGCTTCATCCCAGTCGTGATCTTCGCCCGCAATCCAGAACACCGGTACGACCTCGCGTCCGAGACGTTCCGAAGCGGCTCTTGCCGCATGGACTATCGTCGCCGCTTTATAGACGACAAGCAGTGAACCGGTAAACAATCCGCTCTGCTGGCCGCCCACCACGACAAGCGTCTCCACGCTTCGAAGCTTCTCCAGCGAGCGGCTTACGGCGGAGTGGTCATTGTATTTGGCATTATAGGCGCCCAGCACTTCGACAAGCGCCTGACGGTCGGCCTGCGGCCTGTGCGGAGCATCCAACCATTCGGCCCTCCGCTGAAGCGCCTGGACGTCTTCTAAATCGTATTCGTATAATTCACGCGCGTGTTGATCGCGCACATAATCTTCTCCCAAGGCCGAACCCTTGCGAAGCGCCTGCGGAATGACATTCATGTCTGGCCTTGCCTCCTGTCTGCGTTCTGCTTAAACCCTTCTTGATTGTACCCAATCGTTCTCAAACCGTCAAAATAACTTTCATCCGATCCGACATAAAGCCCGATGCCGCAAAAAGCAAAACGCCGCCTTCCCGAGCCTGGTTCGCTTCGGAAAGACGGCGACCTTCTTCCGGTTGAACACGGAGGAAGTCCGGCATTGGAGGGAAGATCGAACGTTCAATCGTTCCCTTCAAAGCCTTTTCGCTTGATGATAAGGTTCAGTACGGAGTTGCAACCCAGTGTCCCGGGGATACTTCGACCAGCGTGCTCTCTTCGGAAGCCTCGCCCGCCGAACGGATCGGGCCGCCGCCTTCGGCCGACAGCAGAATCCGCTTTTTCTGCGACTCGATTTCCGGATCCGCGATCGGAATCGCGGACAGCAGCGACTTGGTGTACGGGTGAATCGGATTGCTGTACAGTTCTTCGCTGTCCGCCAACTCGACCATTTTGCCGTAATACATAACCGCTACCCGGTCGCTGATGTGCTTGACCATCGACAGATCGTGCGCGATGAACAGGTAGGTCAGGCCGAGACGTTCCTGAAGTTCCTGCAGCAAGTTGACAACCTGCGCCTGGATCGAAACGTCAAGCGCCGAGATCGGTTCGTCGCAGATGATAAATTTCGGGTTGACCGCAAGCGCGCGGGCAATCCCGATCCGCTGGCGCTGGCCGCCCGAGAATTCGTGCGGATAACGCGTCGCATGGTCGGTATTCAGCCCGACCAGATCGAGCAGTTCTTCGATCCGCTTTTTGCGTTCGCCGCCGCTGCCCGCCATTTTGTGGATATCCAGGGCTTCTCCGATAATATCCGATACCGTGAAGCGCGGATTCAGCGAAGCATAAGGATCCTGGAAGATCATCTGCATGTCGCGGCGCATGGCTTTCATTTTGTTCGGGGAAAGTTTGTAGATGTCCGTACCGTTGAATTTCACGCTTCCCGCAGTAGGCTCGTACAGCCGGAGAATGGTGCGTCCCGCCGTCGATTTTCCGCAGCCGGATTCGCCGACCATGCCAAGCGTTTCGCCTTCGCGGATAAAGAAGTTCAGGTTGTCGACCGCTTTGAGCACTTTGCCGCTTCCTACATTAAAATATTTCTTCAGACCTTCAACCTCGATCAGGTTTTTGCCGAGTTCTGCTTTCATGGCTGACGCCTCCTTTACTTTGAAATCTGCGAGTTATTTGTTTTTAAGCGAAGGATCCAGCGCATCGCGCAGTCCGTCTCCGAGCAGGTTGAACGCCAGCATGATCACACTGATCAGAATTGCCGGGAACAGCATCCGCCAAGGATAGAACATCCAGCCGGTAAGCGCGTTCTCGACCATCGAACCCAGCGAGGAGATCGGAGCTTGTACGCCCAGACCGAGGAAGCTCAGGAACGACTCGGCGAAGATCGCGTTCGGAACCGACAGCGTCAGCGTTACGATGATCGGGCCGCTTGCGTTAGGCAGCAGGTGACGGAACAGCAGTCTGCCCGTACCGGCACCCATGGAACGGGAAGCCAATACGTATTCGCGGTTTTTCAATTTCATGATCTCGCCGCGGACAATCCACGACATATTGATCCAACCCGTAATCGTCAGCGCCAGAATGATCGTGCCCAAACTTGGCTTGAATACGACGAGCAGCAGGATTGTAACGAGCAGGTAAGGAATAGCATACAGAATCTCGGAAAATTTGTTCATGATCGTATCGACGCGGCCGCCGAAGTAGCCCATGATGCCGCCGTAGATAACGCCGATCAGCAGGTCGATCAGCGCCGCAGCGACGCCGACGATCAAGGAGATGCGGGCACCCGACCAGGTTCTGACAAACATATCCCGGCCCAGATCGTCCGTACCGAACCAGTGCAGTGCCGAAGGCTTTTTGTTGGTTGCCATCAGATCGGTTGTCTGGTAATCGTAGCCGTGTACCCAATAAGCGATCCAAGGTCCGAAGATGGAAGCAATAATGATGACGACCAGCGCAACCAGTCCGCTCATGGCGACCTTGTTGCTGCGCAGACGTTCCCAGGTATCGCGCCAAGCCGTCAGGCTCTCGCGTTTGATGACTTCCGATTCGCGTTCATTGACATTAACAGACTCGAAATCCGCCGCCGTCAAAGCGGGAAGAGGCTGTTTATTTAGTTTGTTTTCGTTAGACACTTGATTAGCCCTCCTTGCCCGATGTGAGTTTGATACGCGGATCAACGAGGACGTAAACGATATCGGTAATGAAGCGTGCCAACATCAGGATAATGCCGTAGAACAGCGTAATCCCCATAATCATCGTATAATCGCGGTTTGAGATACTGTCTACGAATACTTTGCCGATCCCGCCGATGCCGAAGATCCGTTCCACGACAACCGAGCCCGTAATTACGTTGGCTGTCATCGGACCTACATAAGTGACGACCGGCAGAATGCCGTTGCGGATTACGTGTTTCCAGAGAATGGCCGGCCATTTCAAACCTTTGGCTTTGGCCGTTTTGATGTAATCGGCGTGCAGCACTTCAAGCATGCTCGAACGGGTCAGACGCGCGATATAGGCAATCGGGTTCGCCGAAAGAGCGATAACCGGCAGCACATACCCCAGCGAAGACTTGAGACCGGTAATCGGGAACCAACCGAGCTTCAGGCCCAATGCGTACTGCAGGAGTGAAGCAAGCACGAAGCTCGGTACCGCAATGCCTACGACAGCCAGAACCATAACCGTACTGTCTATAAACTTGCGGTGATACAAAGCGGCCAGCAGGCCGAGCGCCACGCCGACAATGGTCGACACAACCACGGCAATCAGACCCAGGCGCAGCGAAACGCCGAATGTCTGGCCGATGATATGGGACACTTCCTGATTGAGTTTTTTCATGGAGATACCCAGGTCGCCCTGAACGATATTGCCCAAATAATTGACGTACTGGGTCATAAGAGGCTTATCGAGACCGTACTGCGCTTCAAGACGCGCGCGGATTGGAGCAGGCACTTCTTTTTCGGACATAAACGGATCGCCCGGGATGGCTTTCATCAAGAAAAATGTCGCTGTTATCAAAATAAACAGCGAGAGCAGCGTATATAGAAGTTTGCTGGTTACATACCGTGCCATTTGCGAACCTCTCCTCCTTCATTCTGATCCTGCTTAAAATGTGATTCGAAATGTATAGTTGCATATCCATTATATTCAACCCTATTTACTGGTTAAGCAAGAGCAAAAATGGAAGTTTGACGAACATGCAAAAAAATCGGGATATATATGGGAACCCACATATATCCCGAGCCTTTATTTAGCTTTGGTCATAATCGCTTCTAACCGTGAATCCTAGTGTTCTTCCAGGTAAGCGCGTGTGAAGTTGATTGCGCCGGAGAAGTCAGTCGTTACACCTTTCAGGTAAGGCTTGGTGAGCGATGCTTGCGTGTAGTAGTAGACAGGCATGATAACCATGTTGTCTTGGATAAGCAGTTTTTCGGCTGCAGCCATATCCTGCATACGTTTCTCCGGATCGTTACCGCCTTTGTAAGCGCCGTCGATCAGAGCGTCGTAAGCTTTGTCTGCATAACCCGTGTTGTTATTGCCACCGCCGCTTACGAACATATCCATGTAAGTCATCGGATCGTTATAGTCGGCCGACCAGCCTGCACGTGCAACTTGGAAGTTGCCTGTTTTTCTGCTTTCCAGGAATACGGACCATTCTTCGTTTTTCGTTTGGATCTCTACGCCAAGGTTCTTTTTCCACATATCAGCTACGGCCAGAGCCAGCTTTTGGTGGTTTTCGCTTGTGTTGTAGAGCAGCGTGATTGGAGGAAGTGTAGTGTACCCTTCTTCTTTCATGCCTTCTTCAAGCATAGTTTTGGCTTGTGCCATATCTTCCTTGAAGTATTCGCTGTCCGGATGCTCGTCGCGGAACGATTGGTTGTTCAGTCCGGCAATCGAAGTCGGTACGAAACCGTAAGCCGGTGTTTGACCTGCTTTGGTTACGTTGTCGATCAGCGATTGACGATCAATAGCCATTGCAAAGGCTTTACGGATCTTAGCATTGTTGAACGGTTTTTCTTTGGTGTTGAACTCGTAGTAGTACGTCGAAGCGATGTCTGTCAGTTTGAACTCGTCTTTCAACTGCTCGGAGAGCGGTTGAATTTGGTCGGTTGGGATTTCGCCGGTAGGTGCGCCGGCATAATCGATTTCGCCGCCTTGGTACGAAGCGGTTTCGGTAGCGCCGCTGTTTACGACAGTAGCGGTAACGTTAGTCAGCTTGATGTTCGCTGCGTCCCAATACTTGTCGTTTTTCGTCCAGGACAGTTCCGAACCCGGAGTCCATGTCGTCAGTGTGAACGGTCCGTTTGTAACCATTGTAGCTGGATCTGTTGCCCAAGCTTCGCCGGCTTCAACCGTTGCTTTGTGAACCGGATAGTACGTGTAGAACGAAGTCAGACCCAAGAAGTAAGGAGTCGGGTTCGTGAGGGTAACTTTCAGTGTGTTTTCGTCGACCGCTTGAACGCCTACAGTCGAGAAGTCTTTTGTTTTGCCGGTGTTGAATTCTTCAGCACCTTTGATGTAGTACAGTTGGTACGCGTATACCGGAGCCGGAACAGTTTCCGGGCTCAGCGCGCGCTCCCAAGCGTATACGAAGTCGTTCGCTGTTACAGGATCGCCGTTGCTCCAAGTTGCGCCTTGACGCATTTTGAATGTGTAAGTCAGGCCGTCTTCGGAGACTTCCCAGCTTTCGGCTGCTCCTTCTTTCGGTTGACCGTCTTCGCCGATTGTAGCGAGACCTTCATACATGAAGCGCAGTGCCGTATTGGCCTGGCTGTCTTGTGCTTGTGCCGGATCAAGTGTCGGCGGTTCTGCACTGAGGTTCAGGTGCAGAGTCTGGTCAGCCGCCAAGTTTGCATCAGCCGCGGGCTCAGTGGCCGTTCCTTCATCGGTCGTGCCGGTCTCGGTCTTTGTACCCGTGTCCGTGGTCGTTTTCTCGTCGGCGCTTCCGCAGCCTGCGAGAACCGTGCCGATTACAAGAACCAGCGTAAGAAGCAACATCCAGCTTTTCTTTTTCATCCTGCAACTTTCCCCCTAAAAAAAGATTAATTTTTTTATTGATTATACCCCCCACCGCAAAAAAAATCTATAACCTTTTTTCAGAATCTTACGGTTTTTTTCAGATTTAAATCGTTTTCTGTCATATTTTCTGTCTTGACCGCCGGTCAAAACCCTATAACAAAGCTCTTTTTAAGCGATTTAGCCGACTATGTACCATATTCATGTTAGGTATTTACGAAATGTACAATAAATCCGCTTATTCCGAGAATCAGGTACAAAGGAACCAATATCAGAAAAGACATTCGCCAAAGACCTTTGAACAAACGGCCGGGTTCCACGCGGCCGCGTTTGCGGTTCTGCATACTGCCGAGCAGTCCGGCAAGCACGATCAAAATCAGCATAATCAGATAAAAACCAAAAGAAGAACCAAAAATATAGTTGTACAAAGCAGATACGGCAATGATCAGAAAAGGCGTGGTCAGATCCATGGCCCGGCGAAACGAGAGCCCTCTTTTCTCTTTGCGCAGCAGACCTGCGCCATACACGAGCACAAACGGCAAAAAAGGCAGCACGCAGAGTGTAATCAGAAAAGCGGATACCGTTTCGAGCATACCAAGTCTCCTTTTCCGGCAAAGTTTTGCAGCGTAAGCCGCCGTATCCGGGCATCAACGGTTTCAGCGCATGCCTTCAATCATATGGACCAACATTTCGTTCAGGGGCGCTTCGGTTCCCGAACGCCGGGCAAGTGCAGCGATTCCTCCGCCGATCCATTTCGCTTCCGTCTCTCTTCCCCGGGATACATCTTCCAGCATCGAAGACCGGTTGAGCGCGGTCGAGCGGCAGACGCCGAGAAGTTCTTCCCACCATTCTTCCGATGCAGGAACTCCTGCCGCGCTGTACACCCCAAGCGTCTCGTCGAACAGTTTGCGCATGAAGTCGATGCGGACCAAACTCTCCGGCAGCCGTCCGTTTTCGATTCGCCATATGGCGGTCAACGGATTGATTACGGCATTGATAACCAATTTTCTGTAAATGGCGGTTTCGATTTCATTCGACGCCGAGAGCGCCAATCCTCCCGCTTGGAAAGTCTCCGCCAACTTTTTCTCCGCCTCGTTCCGATACTCTCCCGGCTCTGCCGGAGAACCCGGTATCCCGAATACGGTCGAGCCCAAACCGGCGCGCACCACGGTATCCGGTTCCGGCCGGCGCGCCCCTTCTGTCGTAATCGCCGCATAGATCGCCGCTTGAGGCAGCGCTTCGGCCAGCCGCTCCAGATGTCCGATCCCGTTTTGCAGGCAGAGCACTCGGTCACCTTCGTACACGCCGGAAGTCAAACGGGCGATGAACGAAGGACTGAGATCTTTTTGTTTGACGGCCAGGAGGATCCAGCGTTCTTCGCACTTCCCGCGACCCGATCCGCCGAAGGCGCTTATCGGCCGGGCTTCAAGATTTGTGCGGATCCGCCGCTGCGTTTCTTCCTGCCCGCCTTGACTCCAGGAGATGCCCCGGTCGGCAATCGTTCTTGCCTGTGCGTCCGTTCGGGCATACAAGACGGTATCCGCTCCTCCGAGAGCGGCTCCGGCGGCAAAAAGAAGCCCCAATGCGCCGCCTCCGATCACTTCGATATTCACGTTTATTCCTCCATGGCCCTATGGTTTACGTTCGCGGCTTCAAAGCCTTATAATTAAATCAAACCTGATTCTGCGTTATCGCCGAAAAAAGCAGTCGATTTATCCACTTTTCTCGCTGCCCCGCCGCTTTTGATACAGCTTGGGGAGTTTCATTTTAGCACAGGGAAAGAATTCCGAAAATGCCGGACACGAAAGTTTGAAAATAAACCAGAAAAATAAGGGAAGCGGGGAATATGCGGTGTCGAAACGTGTCTACCTAAGTCTGCTTGCGGCATTGCTTGTGTTCGTTTCCGCCGCCGGCTCCGCCCTGGCGCAAACCTCCGCCGAAGAATGGACGCCCGAGCAGCGCAAGCTGCTGCAGGATACGTTGTCGCTGAACGAACTGGAGCGGGACACCGAACGGATCGTCGGCGAACAGCAGGAACTGGCCCGTCAGGGCGAACTTCTGAACGTTGAAATCAAGCAGTTGGAAAGCCGGATTGCAGAGAACAGGGAGCGCAGCGGCAGTATAGTCCGCGCCCAGTACATGCAGAGCCAGCGGCCGATCTTCTTGTCCCTGCTCAATGCAAGATCTCTGGGAGATTTCAACCGGCTCTTCGCTTATTACCGCCTTGCGGTTCGGCACGACGAGGAACTGCTGCTCGGTTTTCGCAAAGATACGGATACGCTGGAAGCCCGGCGCGGCGATCTTGCGGCGAACTCGGCGCGTCTGGAAGAAGTCAGGCTCGGCATCGAAGAGCAGCGGCTTCGTCTGCGCACTCTGCAGAAAGATATCGATTCCGGCCTTCTGGCCAGCGATGATCCAAGCAGTCTGAACCGGCTTGCCGAAGAATTGAATGTGTATTGGAACAATGTAGGCCTGTACGAAGTGGACGAATATTTCGCCGAGCTTGCCGCAGCCAGCAACGAACTCCCTGATTTTCTGCAAAAAAGCGGAAAAATGAAAGTGTCCGGACTCGGTACGCGCTATACAATCAAACTGACCGATACCGAACTCAACGACTTTCTGCGCTCGCGCAATGCCGATTTCGAAAATTTTTCTTTCACTTTCGAAAACGGACGGGTGATTGCCGAAGGCAAACGGGACCGTTTGTCGCTGCGGATCGAAGGCCGATACACCCTGGAAACCGAGCCCCAGAATGCGGTTCTGTTCCACGTGGACAATCTGGTATTTAACGGTCTGGAACTGCCGGGCAGCACCCGCAAAGAATTGGAGCAGAAATACGATCTGGGATTCTATCCCCAACAGGTGGCTCCGGTTGAAGTGCGCGAGGTCGAAATGGTCGACGGCCATCTCCAAATCGTCCTGCAGCTGCTTCTCTGACCGAAAGGTTTATCCGCTTCGCCTCTTTTCCGAAAAAAAACTCTGCCGCATGCGGCAGAGTTTTTTTTCGGAAAAAGGAGGAAGGGGACGACGGCATTACGGCTGTAAATAAGCGGCAAGCTGACCCGCGCCAAGTTTCCCTTCATAGAACCGGTCGAGCGAACGGCTCCAGGCGATTTCCCGTGCAGGCGCCTTTTTGGGGTTTGCCGCTCCGGCTTCCGCGCCCGCCGAACGTTCGGCCGCAGGGTTGGGCAGCCAGCGCAGCAGTTCTGCACTGGCGGACCCGTCGTAAACCGAACGCAGAACGGGCAGACGTCCGGTAGCGGCATACCAGCCGCTTTGCGCTTCATGTCCGGCGAGGTAAGCGATCCAGAGCGAAGCTTCCCGGGCATGTTCCGTATTCGCCGAAATGCCGAAGCAGCGCAGTACGGCCGTATGTGCGGCGGAGGTCAGAGGAACAACGCGCGACTCCGGCGAATCCTCGGCGCCCAGTCTGGACAATCGATCGACAGCCAGATCCAGTTCGCCGGACTCGACTTTGGCCCGAAGTTCCGAAGGCAGATGTCCTTCTGTCACGGACGCATCATTCAAATAGGTCCTCCCGCGAAGCGCTTCCGCCCGCTGCAGGGCACGTTCTATCCGGGGGCCTTCTTCTCCCTGCAGGGCACTTTCCCATAAAGCCAAGAGGGCGGCAAAAGCACGTACATCTCCCGAGGGAAGCCCAAGGATCGGCTGAGGCCCGGCAATCCCGTCCGGCGAAGCCTTTTCTTCGGACAGGCCTTTCTCCCAACTCTGCCAGCTCTTGTCGTCTGCCGGGAGTCTGCCGGATTCTCCGGTAAATCGTTCGGGACTCCAGACGGCGCCGTAGGGATCGAGATCGAGCGGCACTGCCCAGCGATAACCGTTCCATTCTACCGAAGCCGCAGGCAGCGGAAGAGAATCGGCCGCCGACGTAACGCCCGTTTCATATAGATCGGCAGGCAGCAGTCTGCCTTCGGAAGCCAGGTCCGCGACCCAGCTGCCATCGAGCATCAGCACATCGGGTTCGCGTCCCGATGCATAAGCGGTACGATACGTCTTGTACGCCTGCTCCGGTGCGATATTGACCAAAGTGACCACCGTACCGGCTCTTCTCTGGTATTCTTCGTTCACGGCCTGCAGCGCTTTGAACTCTTCCGTTCCCATCATCGTATAGACTTCGATCTCGCGCAGCGGTTGTTCCGATTTTCCTCCGCGCAGCGCCGCCGACTCGCCATCCGGCTCCCGCTGCGATCGCGATATGGAGGTCTCCGGCAAAGACGGCGACAAATTGATCAGGGCAAGCAGCAATATGCCGAACAGCACGAAATGATTTTTTCGCTTCAAAGTCTGTTCCCTCCGTTTCCTGCTTTCCCTATTGTAGCAAACGATCCTTTTTCTAACCAAAAAAAGAATCCGGTAGCAAAACCCGGATTCCCGCAAAATCTACTGTACGTATTCGGTTTAGAGAAGATCGGCTGCCAGTTGGGCCAGCTTGGAACGTTCGCCTTTTTCCAGATGGATATGTCCGGCAAGCTTCTGCGATTTGAACTGTTCCACCACATAGGTCAGTCCGTTGCTCGCCGCGTCCAGATAAGGATGATCGATCTGCTCGGGATCGCCGACGAGGACCATTTTGCTGCCTTCTCCGGCGCGCGAGATAATCGTCTTGACTTCATGCCGGGAAAGATTCTGCGCTTCGTCGATAATGATGAACTGCGAAGGAATCGAACGTCCGCGGATATAAGTCAGTGCTTCGACCTGAATGCTGCCGAGCCCCATAAGGATTTTGTCGATGTCTCCCGCGCTTTTGGTATCGAACAAAAACTCCAGATTATCGTAGATCGGCTGCATCCACGGACGAAGCTTTTCTTCTTTTTCGCCCGGCAGGTAGCCGATATCTTTGCCCATTGGAACGACGGGACGCGCGACGAGCAGCTTTTTGTATTTGCGCTCGTCTTCGACTTTCATCAGGGCCGCGGCGAGCGCCAGCAGCGTCTTGCCCGTGCCCGCTTTGCCGGTAATCGTGACGAGCGGAATATCATCCGACAGCAGCAGTTCGAGCGCCATGCGCTGCTGGGCGTTGCGAGCCGTAATTCCCCAGACAGGATCATGTCCTTGAAAAAGCGGTTCAAGCCGTTTCGCTTCGGCATTCACTTTGACCAGCGCCGATTTGCCGCCCGCTTCGTCTTTCAGAATCGCAAATTCGTTCGGATAGAGTTTTTGGGCTTCGCTTCCGGCTTCGGAGAGGAACAAATATTTATCCCGGTAAAAATGGTCCACTTTTTCATCCGGTACCTGCAGCGTCATGTAACCCGGATACAGCGAGTCGGGATCCGCCGCCCGGTCCGTCATATAATCCTGCGCCAGCACACCGAGTACGTCGGCTTTGACGCGAACGAGAACGTCTTTGCTGACCATCACGACGAGCTTGGCCTCTCTTTCGGGTAAACCCTGCTGTTCATTATGATAATTAAGCGCAACGGCCAGGATGCGGTTGTCGTTCGTCATTTCGCCGAACTTTTCCTGCATGCTCTGGAAGCTGCGGTGATTGAGTTCAACCCGGAGAATTCCGCCCGATTCGAGCGCCACTCCGTCATGCAGATGCCCGCGTTCGCGCAGCGCGTCCAGCTCCCGTGATACACTTCGGGCATTGCGTCCAATTTCGTCGGCCAGCCTTTTTTTCGAATCGATTTCTTCCAGTACCGTAGCCGGAATCACCACTTCATGTTCCTGAAACGAAAAAATGGAGCGGGGATCATGCAGCAGAACGTTGGTGTCGAGAACAAAGAGCTTTTTCACGAGAAATCCCTCCCGAGGCTTAATGGAACGCAAGTTTCCCCGAATCGCAATGCGATTCAAACGAGCCGATCGAAACCGTCGACCACCCCCTTTCAACAAGAAAAAAGAGTAAAAAAAGCCCGCGGCGAACCGCTAGGCTTTTTTCATGGCGCTCATGACCTGTCCGTCGAGCAGTTCGGCGGCATAGCGGTCGAGCGAACGGGTATATTCGGGTGGTGAAGACAGATGCGCTCCATAAAACAGGGCATTGCGCACCGCTTCGACTTCGACATCGAAACAGCACATTTTGAACGGAACATCGCGCAGCGGGTCTTGGGCGACCTTCGCGGCTCCGTTGACGGCATACACTTTTTCGCCTCCGAAAATCGTAAGCGTCACCTTCGGATTGTTCAAAATATTGTGGACCAGACGCGAACGGTGGTCGACCGCAAAACGGAGAGTCCCCGGATTCGAGGCGTACAGCCAGGAAATGGCCGTCGAGGTCGGACCGTTCGTTTCGGCGTCTACAGTGGCCAACAGGGCAAACGTCTCGCTCTGAAGCTGGTTGAACAAAGTTTCGGTCAACTGCGTAACGGCTTCGGACATCATCTGGCCTCCTATACGGCATCTGATCGGAATGATTCAATAAACGTCTTGCTTCCCCGATTATATCACATCGGGAAAACCTCATTCAATCACGGCGCCGCCGTGGCCGCAGCAGGCTGGTGATTGCCGGCCAGTTCGTCCTGCAGAGCCTGCTTCGCCGCCGCAAGTTCGGAGTCGCTGATATGGACGAACGGACTTTTCCAGGTTCCTGTTACTTTGGGGAACGTGATATTTTCTTTGGGGATATCCCAATAGGTTTTGACCAGATTAAGAATTTGTTTATTTTCCAGATCGGTATCCGTATTGTCCGCTACCGCATCGATCAGGGAGCCGGACTTGATCAGCACATTGAACGACTGTACTTTGTCCATAATTGCGCCGATCACCTGCTGCTGGCGCTGATTTCGGCTGAAGTCGTCGGAAGGCGCCGTAGGCGGGCTGCAGTTGGTTTTCCGGTAGCGGACGTAATCGAGCGCGTCTTTGCCATCGAGCGTCTGCGGACCGGCTTTGAGATTGATATCCGTCTCGTCCACCGTGTCTTTGTAGCACATGTCCATCATGACATCCACCTGTACGCCGCCGAGGGCGTCTACGATATCGCGCAGACTTTGGAAGTTGACGACCGTTACGTAATCGATCGGAATATCGAAATACTTGCCGAGCATCCGCTGCATGGCCTCTTTGGCTTCGCCTTCTCCCTGCTTTTCCTGAGCCAGGAAAGCCGGGTAGTAGGCGTTGACTTTGCGAACTTTGTATCCTTCCAGTTCGACACGCGTGTCTCTTGGAAGAGAAACTACCGTGGCCGTATTCGTTTTCGGATTCATGACCGCCACCATGACCACGTCGGTCAGATGCGAATCCGTCTCCGTCCGAAAATCGGTACCGAGCAGCGCCATGGCAATCGGCTGCGAATCAGCCGGTTTTGCCGGTTCGCCGCCCGTGCCGATCGCTTTGGACTTCTGATAGACCCATCCGAAATACAGACCGGCTGCGACGACCAGCAGAATCAGAAGCACAACGAATATTGTCCAGAAGCGCTTGGCTCCGCTTTTTTTCTTTTTGCCCCCAGGTCGGCCTCCGCCGTTTCCTCCGCTGCCGCCCGAACCTCCCGCACTGCGGCGGACGGTCGGCGCTTCTGCCGGCTTTGCACTGCGGCTTCCGCCCGAACGCGGCGGAAGACCTCCGCCTTGTGTACTGCTCATGTCTGTCCAGCTCCTTCTCTTATGCAATCCGTACGAATCGCGCAGGCCCGGCTCTTAAACCGTTACCTGCCATTTTCCGTACAAACGAAAACAGGGTCCGCACGCCACCAGGGCGGCGGACCCTGTTCGCCGAATCGCCCTGACGTCTTTTAATAAGACGCAGCCGAGACGGGAAAAGTTACCGATTGCTTGCTTTTTACTGCCGTATGACTTACAGGTTCGCTTGAGCCGCTTTGCGTTGTTTCTCGAAACGTTCGCGCTCGCCCTTATTCAGGACTTTCTTACGCATCCGAACGTTTTTAGGCGTGATTTCGCAATACTCGTCGTCATTCAGATATTCCAGCGCTTGCTCCAGCGAGAACAGGCGAGGCGTCTTCATTTTGACCGTATCGTCTTTGGTAGCCGAACGCACGTTGGTCAGCTGTTTTTCACGGCAGATGTTAACGACGATGTCGTTGTCGCGAGTGTTCTCGCCGACGATCATGCCTTCGTATACTTCAGCGCCCGGTTCAACGAACAGCGTACCGCGATCCTCGACGCCGAGAATGCCGTACAGCGTCGCGTTGCCGTTCTCCGTCGATACGAGTACGCCTTGGTGACGTCCGCCAACCTGTCCGCCGATCAGCGGTCCGTAGCTGTCGAACGCGTGGTTCATGACGCCGTATCCGCGAGTCAAGCTCAGGAAGTTCGTACGGTAACCGATCAGGCCGCGAGCCGGAATCAGGAACTCCAGGCGAACCTGGCCCGTGCCGTTGTTGATCATGTTGACCATTTCGGCTTTGCGTGCGCCGAGGCTCTCCATAACCGCGCCGGTGCTTTCTTCCGGTACGTCGATCAGCAGACGTTCGATCGGCTCCATTTTCTTGCCGTCGACTTCTCTGACGATAACTTCCGGTTTCGAAACCTGCAGCTCGTAACCTTCGCGGCGCATGTTTTCGATCAGGATGCCGAGGTGAAGCTCGCCGCGTCCCGATACAACGAAAGCATCCGGGCTGTCGGTTTCGTCAACGCGCAGGCTGACGTCGGTCTCGAGTTCGAAGAACAGACGGTCGCGCAGCTTGCGGGAAGTGACCCATTTGCCTTCGCGGCCCGCGAACGGACTGTTATTGACGAGGAACGTCATTTGCAGGGTAGGCTCGTCGATCTTGAGGACCGGCAGAGCTTCCGGATTTTGCGGATCGGCAATCGTCTCGCCGATGTTGATGTCCTTGATCCCCGCGATGGCGATGATATCGCCGGCGCCGGCTTGGTCCGTCTCGATACGCTTCAGACCCTGGAAGCCGAACAGCTTCTCGATCCGGGCCTGCTTCATGCCTCCGTCGCGCGTCATAACGGCAACGGATTGACCTTGACGGATGATCCCGCGGTTTACGCGGCCGATTGCGATACGGCCGAGGTATTCGTTGTAGTCCATCAGGGTAACGAGGAATTGCAGCGGCTCATCGATGCTTTCCGTCGGCGACGGAATGTTCTCGATGATCGTGTCGTACATGGCTTTCATGTTGTCGTCTTGTTTCGCTGCGTCCAAGCTGGACGTACCGTTCAGAGCGGAAGCGTACACGACCGGGAAGTCGAGCTGTTGATCGTTTGCGCCCAGTTCGATGAACAGGTCGAGAACTTCGTCGATGACTTCCGACGGACGAGCGGCCGGACGGTCGATTTTGTTGACGACAACGATTGGCGTCAGGTTATGCGCCAAAGCTTTGCCCAGTACGAAACGGGTTTGCGGCATGCACCCTTCGTAAGCGTCAACGACGAGCAGAACGCCGTCAACCATTTTCATGATCCGTTCCACTTCTCCGCCAAAGTCGGCGTGTCCAGGTGTATCCACGATGTTGATCAGATAATCTTTATAAGGAATCGCCGTATTTTTCGCCAGAATCGTAATGCCGCGTTCTCTTTCGAGATCGTTGGAGTCCATGGCGCGCTCTTGCATATGCTCGTGGTCACGGAAAATACCCGATTGCTGGAGCAGTTTGTCGACGAGCGTGGTTTTACCATGGTCGACGTGGGCGATAATCGCGATATTGCGAATTTCTTGTCTTGAATGCATGAATGGAATGTTCCCTTCTCTATTAAAAATGTTTAAAAAGCTTGTCCTTGGGATTCTCACAAAAGAAGCGTCTGGCAACACTGCCGACGCTCCTCGATCCCTTTGATTATACATGATTTTCATGAAATTTCAAGCCTTTTTACATTTTACGCCAACCGCTTCGTTTGCCTGCACCGGATTCAGGCCAAAAAACCAGCCAGGCTCCTGCCAGAATCAAAATAACCGAGAAGGCGTAGAGAAAAAAAGCGCCGAGCAAACTGAAAATAAACAGCAGGATCGACAGACCGATCAAACCCAGCGACGCGTAATAAATGCCTTTCGGACGTACCGAATCGAGCAGCGCGTACTCGTACAGACCAACGCCCGGACCCAGCAGGAACGCGGGCCACAGCACTTCAATCAACCCGAATCCCCAGGTGTTGCACAGAGAAAACACAATCCCGTACACGGTCAATGTTCCTCCCGGAACAAGTACCCAGGCCGGAAGGGTGCGGGCTGCAAAAGCCAGATGGAGGATTACCCCCGGCAGCAGGATGAGCAGCGGCCAGAACACCCGTCCCAGAAAAGAAAATACGCCCCACTGTCCCAAGAGAATAATCAGTCCGGCAGCTAAAATAAAAATCCCGACAGCCTTTTTATTATTGTTTGGCATCCCGATTCTCCTCTTGCGGAATTTTCGCCTATCCTGGCATACGCGGAAACTACGTATCCCATCCTTGTTATTATCGGAAATCTACGGCTGTTTATTCAGCGGTTCGGCAAATCTTGGAGAGTGCGAACGCGTTCTTCAGAACCAATCGGGATTGACGGGCGATTCTTCGCCTTCTTGATTGCTTCGGCTGCGCGAACCCCCCGCAAACAATTCGATCGTTTCCGTACCGTCGGCCGCTTCTTCGATCAGACGCTCAAGATTGGGTGTGACGGCTTCGACCTTGTTGACGATCCGCAGATTGGGATTGGTCGTCGGCGACTTCGGCACAAACAGCGTGCAGCAGTCTTCGTAAGGCAGGATAGAAATATCGTAGGTTCCGATCCGGCGCGACAGACGGATGATCTCGTCTTTGTCCGTCATGACGAGCGGCCGCAGAATGGGCAGCTCGGTCGCGCGTTCGATCACGTTCATGCTGGGCAGCGTCTGGCTGGCGACCTGACCGAGACTTTCTCCCGTTATGAGCGCGAGTGCTTTTTCCCGTTCGGCGACTTTGGTCGCGATCCGGAGCATGGCCCGCCGCATCAGCGTAATCATCAGATTATCCTGTCCCATCTGGGTGAACGAAGTCTGAACTTCGGTAAAAGGTACGATGTGCAGACGGATCTTGCCCGCATACTCTGCCAGAGCCTGAGCGAGGTCGACGACTTTTTCTTTCGCTTTTTCGCTGGTGAACGGGTAACTGTGGAAATGGATACACTCCACTTCCAGTCCGCGGCGGAGCGAAGACCAGCCGGCCACCGGGCTGTCGATCCCTCCCGACAATAGAAGCAGCGCTTTCCCGTTTGTTCCAAGAGGGAAACCTCCCGCTCCCGGAATCACTTCGCCGTATACGTAAGCGAATTGATCCCGGATTTCGACCCGAAGTTCCAGCTCCGGTTCCCGCACATCGACTTTGAGCAGCGGAAAACGCTTGAGCAGCGGAGAAGCAATCAGCGGATTGGATTCCTGCGACGAATGCGGAAAGTCTTTCCAGACGCGGCGGACATTCGTCTTGAATGTCGTTTCGCGTTTGATCTCCATCGCTTCGAGCAGTTCTCCGGCCGCGCGGATAATCTCGTCCAGCTCGGGCTTCACGGCACGCACCGGACTCATCGACGTCATGCCAAAAACGTTTTGCAGGACCGGAATAAGCGTCTCGGCCTGCCCGCTGCCCGGATCGACATAAATACGTCCGAATTCGCGGCGCACTTTGGCTTCCGGATAAGGACGCAGCAGCGCCCGGACATGCTCGACGGCCGCTTTTTCAAACTTTGCGCGATTGCGCCCTTTTAAGGTCAATTCGCCAAAACGCAGCAGCAGGTAATCATATTTCTTCATTCGTTATCTTTTTCTCCCCTCAAACGGCGCCAGCCGGCTCACGGCCTGTTCCAGCGCCTCCGACAGCAGTCGGATTTCTTCTTGCGTATGCCCGTCTCCCAGACTGAAGCGGATCCCCGAAGTCGCATGGGCGCGATCGCGCCCCATCGCTTCGAGAACCCGGCTCGGTTTCTCGGTTTTCGACGAGCAGGCGGATTGAGCCGACACAAGGACTCCAAGCTCTTCAAGCGTATGCAGAATCACCTGCGATTTCAACCCCGGAAATGTAAAATGTACAATATGCGGTGCGGGATGTGCAGGTTCGGTCAGCGTCAGCGCTTTATGCTTGCGCACTTCCCGCACTATATATTCACGCAGCAGATCCATCCGCTCGGCACGCCCGGACTGTCCTTCCGCCGCAAGCCGGAACGCTTTGGCCGCTCCCACAATCGAAGGCACATTTTCCGTACCGGCACGAAGCCCGCTTTCCTGCGCACCGCCCGATATGAGCGGCAGTAGATGCACGCCGCTGCGGACCACCAGCAGACCCACTCCGCGCGGACCGCCAATCTTGTGTGCCGACAGACTGTACAGGTCGATCCCGGCGGCATTCAGATCAAGAGCAAGGCGGCCGAATCCCTGAACGCCGTCGACATGAAAGCGTACGCGGGCGTCGCGGCGCTTCAGCTGCCGGCCGATCTCTTCGACGGGCTGGACAGCTCCCGTCTCGTTATTCACGTGGATGACGCTCACCAATGCGGTATCTTTGCGCACCGCACCCAAGATCCGCTCGGGACGGACCGTGCCATCCGCTTCCGGCGCCACATAGGTAACTTCAAAACCGAAACTCTCGAGCTGGCGGCAGCTTTCATATACCGAAGCATGCTCGATTTGTGTCGTGACGATATGCCGCCTGCCGTCGACACGTCCGAGCAGCATCCCTTTCACGGCCAGATTGTTGCTCTCCGTCGCCCCCGAAGTAAAGACGATTTCCGCACTTTGGACGCCGAGCGCAGCCGCACAGACTTCGCGCGAACGCTCCAGCAGTCTGGAAGCAGCCTGTCCCCCGCGGTGAATCGAAGAAGGGTTGCCGCTGTGCGCCTCCGTCACTTCGCTTACGGTACGGATGACGTCCGGATGAACCGGCGTCGAAGCCGCATGATCGAAATTAAGCATGAATCTTGACCTTCTTTCCATTCCTTATATTCCGTGCAGCCGTACTTCCAGCAGACGGCAAAAAGATCAAAAAGGAAAAGCCCGGCTTCTCCTTTTTGATCTTCGACTGCGCCGAATCGGCTCAAATGTATTTGGCTTGAGCCTTTTCTACCCGGCCGATATAATTTTGCGTCTCGCGTGGAAGCCGGTCGAAATTGGCATCCAAATCGGCTTCGGTTCGGATACCCAAACGTTGGAGCGTACCCGGACCCGCGTTGTAAGCGGCAAGCGCCAAACGCTGGGAACCGTCGAAACGAAGCAGCATGGAAGCGATGTAGCTGGCGCCTCCGTCGATGTTCTGCTGCGGATCGAACGAATTTTTGACACCGAGTCCCGCAGCCGTTCCGTCCATCAGCTGCATAAGGCCTTTGGCACCAGCGCCCGACTGGGCGTTCGGATTAAACGACGATTCCGCATCGATGATGCCGTTGATCAAAGACTGCGGAATTCCGTATTTGGAGCTCGCCGCCTGCACGATGTCCGCATACTGGGCAGCATTCGCATTCGGCGTTCCGGATTTGACGGTCGGTTCGGATACGGAAGGCATCTCGATCTTGGCGGATGACCTGTCCAGCGACGAAGAACTTTGAGAAGCGCCTTCAAGCGAAGTGGCTCCCTCCTTCATCGAACCCATCCGATCGGCCGGAAGCGCAATCGCATCGAGCGTTTTCATCAATTCCTGGGCCGAGATCGAACCCGTTCCCGATTGGTCCATCTTCTGCTGCAGCAGGGTGGCAAAGACCGACGAATCGATTTTGCCCTGCTCCATATTTTTTATTGCGGACTTGTCCAGATTCATACTGTCCATCCATTGAAGTTCGATGAGCTGCTTGGCCGTCCTCGGATCAATAATCATCGGCTGCACTCTCCTTCCATCGGTTTCAAGTTTAGCTTAACCCCAACGGCCGGAGCCGTGCAACGGGACTTCCGAAGCGGTTATCCGGGATTTCAAAAAAGCTTACGAACGCGGTGCGCTCATTCGACGCTGGCTGAGATAATCGCTCTCGTAGTAATCCAGATCGTCGCGAAGTTCTTCGTACGTCTTGGTGACGTCGAGAATCACTTCGCGTGCGGTAGGCGCAATGTGCCGGCGGAAACGAATCGCTTCCTGCCCCGTGTACGCATAACGGCCGTCTTCGGCGTAACATTCGTTTTTCGGATAAAAGAAACTGTTGATGACGTTATGATAGACCTTGTACAGCGTATCCTCCGCGGAATTGACATCAAAATTGGCCCGGCGGAGCAGCACCCCGATTTTTTCGGAGGAGGTTTCCGAGAACACAAGCAGATGACGGAGATCGGCTAAAAATCCTTTGTAATAAGCGATTTCTTCCTCATCCTGCGATTCGGCAAGCTGAGGCAGCGAGTATTCGTTCAAAAAAGCTTCGATTCTCACGATGGCGGTTTTCAACTTTTCTCTGGTCGATTCACACAATTTCTGTACGTTGGACGCTGGCATAACGGCGGTTCCCCCTTGGTATTTGATCGCGCGGACGCGCGAAACGGGCTTCCTTGCAAACCCTGTTCCTTCTTCCGTCCATCGTAGCATAAATTTTAAGCAAAAGCATCCGGCGAGCCCGTATTACCGCTGCCGATAAACAATGTTTATCGCCTTTATCCATGACTTAACCCCTGCCGTGATTTCCAAACGGAGCCGATCTGCCTTTCCCGTCTGATTCCTATGCAAAACGGCGCCCGCTTTCTTCTTTCGAAGAAGACGGACGCCGCCAAATCGGATTGTTCGTGCAAAAAAATCCTTTTGCTTCGGACCGTCGTCGGACGAGGTCCAAATTTTGTGGGTTGCGCAGTTCGGAAAGCTTACCGTAAGCCGGGTTCTGTGCTCGTTTGCGGTGCAGACGGGAACTACCCTCCCGCTGTGAGCGACAATCATCTGTCTAGGCCGCACATTGCTGTACGGCTCGAGCGACCAACCTAAACGCACCCCGGGCAAGGGCCGTCCCCGGCAAGCCGGGAACCGCGTTTCATTAGGTCTTGCTTCGGATGGGGTTTACCAGGGACGAAGTCACCAGCGCCCCTCGGAGTCTCTTACACTCCGGTTCCACCCTTACCTGTGCACACCCGAAGGCGGCCATCGGCGGTCCATTTCTGTGGCACTAATCCTTCAGCTCGCGCTGACTGGACGTTATCCAGCATCCTGCCCTACGAAGCCCGGACTTTCCTCCCGTACCGCCTTACGCGGCACCGGCGATTGTCTGTTAAACTTCCCTTAAGCAACGGCACTTATTATACCGCGAATATTCATGGGTGACAAGCTTTTTTTCTTTACACGAATCGGAAAGGTTCCGTATTCGGTTCCGAAGCGTGAACGGTCGTTTCGCTTCCGCTCTCGGTAAGCATGCTGCCCAGCAGCTGCGCCACTTCGCGTTTCATGATCTTCTCCGAATTGTGTCCCGGGTCGATAATCGACAGTCCGGCCATCCGTGCATCATGCGCCGTATGGTAATCGATATCGCCGGTAATAAGCACATCGGCCCCCTGGCGGATCGCATGATGGATATAACGGCTTCCCGATCCTCCGAGCACCGCCGCTTTTTTGACCAAACGTCCGGGATCGCCGACAACACGCGCGGCCGGCACATCGAAGCCCTGTTTGACGATTTCCGTCAGCTCGGCCAGCGTTTTGGGCTGTGCCAGACGCCCGATGCGGCCCAATCCGAAAGATTTCCCTTTTTGCTCCAACGCGTACAAGTCGTAAGCGACTTCTTCGTACGGGTGAGCTTTCAGCATGACTTGAATGACCTTGGATCGCCGGCTTTCGCCCAGCACCGTCTCGATTCGGATTTCTTCGGCGCGTTCCAGTTTGCCCGGACTTCCCAGATACGGGTCCGTCTGCTGCCCCGGAAGAAAAGTACCTGTGCCTTCCGTATTGAAACTGCAGTGCGAATATTCGCCGATTGTTCCTGCTCCGGCAGCCAGAATCGCATCCAGTACGCTTTGATGATGGCTTTTCGGCACATAAACGACCAGCTTGTAAAGCTTCTCGTTTTGGAGTTCTTCGAGCGGCTTGGGTTCGACGATGCCCACTAGGGAAGCCATCCAGTCGTTCATGCCGCCTTCCGCCACATCCAGATTCGTATGGCTGATATAAACGGCGATATCGTGCTTGATCAGCTTTTCGTACAGCGCTCCCATCGGCGTATCCGTACGCAGATGGGCCAGCGGCCGGAAAATGATCGCATGGTGCGCGACAATCAGATTGGCGCCGATCGCGATCGCTTCGTCCACCACTTCATCCGTCACGTCAAGCGCAACCAGTACTTTCGTGATCTCTTTATTCAATGTGCCGAGCTGCAAGCCGATTTTGTCGTTTTCCACGGCCAGCGCTTTCGGCGCAAACTTCTCCATCAGTTGGATAACGGTTTGTCCTTTGGCAAGCATGCCAGCACCTCCTTGAGCGATTCGATACGGCGTTCCAATGCTTCCTTTTTGCCGCGCGCGTCGCTGCTGTCTGAACGGCCCATCGATTCCGCAACCCATTTCAGTTTGTCGATTTCACCGATCCATTTGCCTTGGAATACCGGCGAAGCTTCGCGAACGAGGTAAGGTCCGAAGTCAATCAGCTGTTCCCGATCCAGTCTAACCGGCGGTTCTCCCACGGTCGTGTCCGCATAAAGGCGGGCATTTTCCGTTTCCGCCGACGGACTGCGGTCTCCGGTCAACACCTCGTAAATTTTCCCGTCTTCTTCAAGAATCGTTTCTCCGGTCAGCAGCCAGCCTTCTTCCAGCAGCCAGCGGCGGACCAGGTCTTCGCCGACATTCGGCTGGAGAATCAAACGCTGCACACCGGCAAGCTTGGCCCGGCCTTCCGTCAGAATACGGACGATCAGCGCGCCTCCCATGCCGGCGATCGTCACGACGTCCGCTTCCCCCGCTTCGATTGCGGCCAGGCCGTCGCCAAGCCGCACTTCGATTTTGCCGTGAAGTCCCGCTTCCGAAACCTGTTTCGAGGCCGCTTCATAAGGCCCGCGGTTCACTTCGCCCGCAATCGCCGAAACGACCCGGCCTTCCAGCACGGCACAGGTCGGCAGCAGGGCATGATCCGAGCCGATATCCGCCAGGCGGCTGCCCGGCGGAATCGATTGGCAAATCGTATTCAAACGTTCCGATAATTTCATACAGACACCCACGCAATCCATTTTTTTCGCCAGACAAACAAGAAGATAAATGCCAGCGCCAGTTTGCCGAGAATGTATAAAATAATACTCTCGGTCGTATTCTGTCGCAGCAGCAGGTCGTCGATCTCCGGCATAAACCAGAGGGTCACGCCGACCGCAAAATAGATCGAGGCAAAGCGTTTGGCTTTATGATGGGCGAGCCAGCTCAACCACAGCAGCAGCGCACTGAGCGGCAGCCAGAGCAGCTGGAGCATCGGCCAGGAAGCGGCCGGATTCATCTTGCCGAAAAATTCGGCATACAGCAGAATCAAAGCCGCCCAGCCGCTGTAATGCAGCAGCCCGCTCGGCACGATCATCCCGACCGCCAACCAGACTACGGCGCACACCGCGATCAACCCGAGCATGCCGATCTCTTCCGGCCAGCCGTTGAGACGGACCATCCAGGACCCCAGTCCAAGCAATACCACACTGCCGACCGCATACAGCATCTGCCCGCCCATTCCGCTCATCCAGGCTTTTCCCCTGGCGTATGTACCGAGCCCGTAACAAAATGAGACAAGCGCCGCGATTGCGGCTGCCTGAAACGGCCAATCCAGAATCGGAAAATAAAAAGCGATCATGAAAATCAGCGCTACGCTGACAAACGAAAGCGCCCACAGCTTAAAATTGCCCTGCTGCAGCGCAGTGACCGATAGTGTACCTTTTTTCTTCTGGGTCGCCTCGTCGTCATATAAGTTTAACAAAAAATCGCAATAATGTTCGGGCAAAAGTTTGCTTTTTCGCCAATTTTCAATCTCGGTAATAATAATTTTCTTTTTTTCCCGTTCCAAAAGCGCTCCTCCTCCGGAGGATTCTCTTCAATACCGCCGTTTGAAGACAATCCGTAACTGAAGCCGTTCTCCTTTTTATATCGGCAGGTCGCTTCGCTCCGATTAAGCAGGCGGACATTTTTGTTCGCCTTTCGTAAGCGGCAAACACCTTCTTCATCTTACCCGTAAAAGTTCCGCCCGCCTATGCGGCGCTTTACACGAACTTCCGGGACTTTAGACGGTAAAACGAAGGGAATCCTCCGAGAATCTTCCTTGGCTCGCACCAAGAGCGCCGAAGCTTCGCTCCGGCGCTCTTGGTTACCTATACCGCTTCTATTCGAGGAAATCCTTGAGCCGCTTGCTTCGGCTTGGATGCCGCAGCTTACGCAGCGCCTTGGCTTCGATCTGACGAATCCGTTCGCGCGTTACCCCGAACACTTTGCCCACTTCTTCGAGTGTGCGCGTTCGTCCGTCATCCAGGCCGAAGCGCAGACGGAGCACATTTTCTTCGCGGTCCGTCAGCGTATCGAGCACATCTTCGAGCTGTTCTTTTAACAGCTCGTAGGCAGCGGCGTCGGCCGGAGCCAACGCTTCCTGGTCTTCGATAAAGTCACCGAGGTGCGAATCGTCTTCTTCGCCGATCGGCGTCTCGAGCGATACGGGTTCCTGGGCAATCTTCATGATTTCGCGTACTTTCTCTACGCTGAGTTCCATCTCGGCGGCAATCTCTTCCGGCGATGGTTCGCGGCCGTATTCCTGCAGCAGCTGCCGGGAGACCCGGATCAGCTTGTTGATCGTTTCGACCATGTGCACCGGAATCCGAATCGTCCGGGCCTGGTCGGCGATCGCCCGGGTAATGGCCTGACGAATCCACCAGGTCGCATACGTACTGAACTTATAGCCCTTTTTGTAATCGAACTTTTCTACGGCTTTGATGAGACCCATATTGCCTTCTTGGATCAGATCCAGGAACAGCATGCCCCGTCCGACATAACGCTTGGCGATACTAACGACCAGACGAAGATTCGCTTCCGCCAGACGCCGTTTGGCCTCCTCGTCGCCATCTTCGATCCGCTTCGCCAAGCCGACTTCATCGTCGGCGGAGAGCAGGGGAACGCGTCCGATTTCTTTGAGATACATCCGTACGGGGTCGTTGATTTTGATCCCCGGAGGAAGAGCCATATCATCTTCGAATTCGAACTCCTCGCCGCCTTCTCTTTCGGTCTGCGGGCGGGGACGTTCCTCTTCATCGTCGCTTACTTCGATTCCCAGTTCTCCGAGCTGTTCGTAAAACTCCTCGATCTGCTCGGCGTCCTGGTCGAACGGCGACAGCTTCTCGGCAATTTCTTTGTAGCTCAGATGGGATCTTTTTTTGCCGAGTTCGATCAGCTGTTCTTTCACCTGTTCAAGGGTCAGTTCGCCTTCCAATTCCGTATGTTGCTCGTTCGCCATTCTAGACTCCCTCCTCCCCGGAATTCGAACCTGTGACTCGTTCGTTACTGCCTTTCCAGGGCTATGATTTCACTTGCGATTTGAGCGGCAAGCAGGAAATCCCCGTCTTTCTCGGCACGTATCATGGCTTCGCGCTTCTGCTCGATACCGCTGCCGCGAAGAGCGGTCTGCTTGCGGACTTCGCGGATACAATCGTTAAGAACCTGTTCGTTCCATTCTCGCGAACCTTCCATCATCGCGATGGCGCTGACGATCTTCTCCAACTTCTCGTCCTGCAGCGAAGAAATGAAGCGGCTGCTGTCAGGCTCGCGGTCCTGCGCATAAAAAGCGTACAGATAAGCGGCGATCGCGGCGTGCTCCGGCGTATTGAACTCATCGCCCAGACGCGCCGCCACATAATCGGCGGCCTGCCGATCCTGAAGCATCAGATACAGAAGCCGGCGTTCGGCCGCCTGATGGGCGGGAAGCAAATTCCGGTCGGGACGGGCTCTTCGCTCCTGCGGAAAAAAGTCTTCTTCCGTTTGGGCATAATTCCCTCCGCCGAAATTGCCTTTTTTGACATAGCCGCCTTTGTTCGCGTAATCGCCGCGTCCGCGGCCTTTTCCGCCGGACGATCCGGGACGTCCTCCCTGCTGGGGCCCGGAGTAAGCCGGACCCGGGTCTTCTTGTCCCGGGGCGGGGCGGCTGTGTTCCTGGCGGATCAGGTTGCTGTCCTGTTTGAGACTGTCGAACGAAATATCGACTTCCGTCGACAGTTCGCGCAGGTACACTTCCCGTTCCGTCGGAGAATTCAAGGCCGCGATAATCGGCAGAGCCGCTTTGGTGTAATCGAGGCGGCCGCCTTCTTCGGAGAGCTTGTACCCCCTCCGCAGATTGACCAGACGGAATTTGGTGGTCGAAGCCGCGTCTTCCACGATCTGACGCACAAAACGCTCCGCCCCGTTCGAACGGATGTAGTCGTCGGGATCCACTCCGGGCGGCAGCATCGCGATCTTCACTTTAAGTCCCGCCTGCTCGAGAATCGGAATACTTTTAAGTGCCGCATTCTGACCGGCATTGTCGCCGTCGTAGCAGACAAGCACTTCGTCCGCCGTCGTCTTGATCATGGCGGCATGCTGATCGGTCAACGAAGTTCCCATGGTGGCGACTCCGTTATGCACGCCCGCTTCCCAAGCCGCAATAACGTCGCCGTATCCTTCGAACAGTACGGCCTGCCGCTGTTTGCGGATAGCGCTTCTTGCCTGGTCGAAATTGTACAGTACCCGGCTTTTGTTAAACAGCCGGCTTTCCGGCGAATTCACATATTTCGGATGCCCGTCGCCCAGAATACGTCCGGCAAACGCAATCGTTTTGCCGCTGCGATTCGCTATCGGAAACATGATCCGGCCCCGGAAACGATCGACATAACCGTCGCCGCTTTGTCTGGCCGAAATCAAGCCGCCTTTTTCCATCTCCGCCAGATCGAATGAACGTTTGTCCAGAAACTGGACGAGCGTATCCCAACGATCCGGCGCAAACCCGATCCGGAAGTGATCGATCAGTTTGTCGCCGATTCCGCGTGCTCGCAGGTATTCCAGTGCGGGAAGTCCGTGTTCGGTGTTTTTTAACAAAAAATGATAGAATTTCTCGCTCCATTCGTAAGCCTGAAGGAGACGTCCGGTTTCCCGGTCCTGAGGCGACTCTGCTTTTGCGCCCGAGTTCTGGAAAGGGATATGCGACTCTTCTGCCATAATCTTGACGGCTTCGGGGAAGGATAGTCCTTCGATTTCCATCCTGAATTTGATGGCGTTGCCCCCCATGCCGCAGCCATAGCAGTAAAAGATTTGGCGATCCGGCGTCACCGTAAAAGAAGGGGTCTTTTCGGAATGGAACGGGCACAGGCCTTTCATGTACTTGCCCTGCTTGGTCAGATGAACGTATCTGCCCACCGTTTCGACGATATCGTGCTGATGCAGCACTGCATCAATCGTTTCCTCCGGAATATTTCCGTATTCCGTACTCATCATAACCACCTTCTAATGAAAATAATATTCGCTAAACTTAAGCCTTCTCCTGCAAATCATGTAAAAGTTTTAAACATTTTTCCGAAAAAGCCTCCCGGTCTTCCGCCGTGAACTTTTTGGGGCCTTTGGTTCTTCCTCCGCCCCGGCGCACTTTCGCGCTGATATGTCGGCGGTCGAGCAGGAATTCGATATTGTCCGCATCGTATACGACGCCGCGCTCCGAAAGCGCATAAGCGCGCTTTGCAAGAACCAATGCAGCCAGGCCGTAATCTTGGGTAATCACCAGATCGCCCGCACGCAGATGGTTGACGATATACAAATCGGCGCTTTCTTTGCCGGGGTCGACCCGTACGATGCGTACATTGTCGGCTTCGCGCAGCACATGATCGTATGAAGAAACCATGACGACCGATACGCCGGCGATTTGGGCGGCGCGTTTGATCTCTTCCTTGACCGGGCATGCATCGGCATCCACCAAAATCCGCATCTCCTGCGATTGCGTTACGCGCTCCATGAGATCCTCCTTTTCGCCGGAAGCGGCCGTGTTTCTACGCCTGCTCCAATCCCTATGCGAAAAAGGAATTTTCCCGACAGAGAAACGAATGCGCCGGCGCTTGTTCTACGCTCGGATCCAGCTCTCTGTACGGGAAATATTCCGTGTCGGTTATTTATTCAACTGCTTGTACAAATCCTGCAAAAGCCGGTCTGTTTACTGCCAGACCAACCTGCCGAAATCGGCGAAACGTTTGAGATCCCCGTCGATCGCAGCAAGCAGCGCAAGACGGTTGGCCCGTACGTTTTCGTTCTCTGCCATAACCATTACCCGGTCAAAGAACGTTGTAATCGGCTGAGCAAGCCCCGACAGTGCCTTCAATTCGGCTTCGGCGGCACCTGCGTATCCCTCGGCCTGAGCCCATGTACCGCGCTGCTTCTGCAGCAGCTGCCACGCTTCGAAGAGCTCGCGTTCCGCTTCGCCTTCGAACAGCTCGGGATTCACTTCGCTGCCGGAGGCTTTTGAAGCCAGATTGCCTGTGCGGGTGAACGATTCGACCGTCACTTTGAAGTTGCCTTCGCTCGTTACGGCGTTCATCAAGGCTTTGCCGCGCGCAACAACGGCCGGAATATCGCCGAAGCCGGCCGCGATCGCCGCGTCGACCACATCGTAGCGCAGGGTTTCCGAGAGCAGTTTTTTGATCCGCAGTTCGAAGAAATCATGCAGGTCTTTACGAATCTCTTCGGGCGTGCGCTTCAGGTTGCCAGCCTGCTCATGTACGGCGATAGACAGATCGAACAGCTGCTCAAGCGTCAGATTCAGCTTGTGATCGAGCAGGATCTGCACGATACCCGCCGCTTGGCGGCGCAGGGCATAAGGATCCTGCGAGCCGGTCGGGATAATGCCGATTCCGAAAAATCCGACGACGGCATCCAGTTTGTCGGCCACACTGACCACCGATCCCACGATGGAAGCCGGTACGGATTCACCGGCAAAGCGCGGCTGGTAATGTTCGAATACCGCACGGGCAACCGATTCGTTCTCTCCGGCTTTGCGCGCATAGTCTTCGCCCATGACGCCCTGGAGTTCAGGGAATTCATAGACCATTTGGGTCACAAGATCGAATTTGCAGATGTCGGCGGCACGGCTGACATCCTGCGCATCTTCGCTGTCCAAATGAAGCAGCGCAGCGATCTTGTCCGCCGTCTGACGGATTCGGCGCACTTTGTCGCCGGTGCTGCCCAGATCTTCGTGGAATACGACATTCTCAAGCTTCGAGAGCGCGTCCTTGATCGGCATCTTCTGATCTTCTTCATAGAAGAACTTCGCATCCGACAAGCGGGCGCGCAGTACTTTTTCGTTGCCTTTTGCGATAACGTCAAGCGATCTGGCATCCCCGTTGCGCACGGTCACGAAGAACGGCAGCAGCTTGCCTTCGGCGTCCAGAACCGGGAAATAGCGCTGATGCTCTCTCATCGACGTGATCAGTACGTCTTGGGGAATGTTCAGGAACGACTCTTCGAATGTACCGAACAGAGCGGTAGGGGTCTCCACGAGGAACAGAACCTCTTCCAGCAGATCGTCCTTGATCGCGATATTCCAGTTTTTCTCTTCGGCCAGATCGCGAATCTGCTTCAGGATCAGCGCTTCGCGCTCATCCACGTTCGCCATGACGTGCTGGGCACGGAGCGCTTCGACGTAGTCGGAAGCTTGGGCGATCGAAGTCTCGGTGCCGAGGAAACGATGTCCGCGCGTGATACGTCCTGTGTGGACATCGGTAATCTCGAAAGGAACGATTTCCTG
This sequence comes from Saccharibacillus qingshengii, assembly GCF_013185195.1. Classification (GTDB taxonomy): domain Bacteria; phylum Bacillota; class Bacilli; order Paenibacillales; family Paenibacillaceae; genus Saccharibacillus; species Saccharibacillus qingshengii. The sequence goes on along the minus strand of NZ_JAAZWC010000002.1, from coordinate 214,797 downwards.
GCCGAACAGCGCGACCATCCAGCGGATGGGACGAACGAACTTGAAATCGTAAGCTCCCCAGCGCATGTTTTTCGGGAAATTCAACGAAGCGATAATGCTCTTGAGTCCTTCCGGCAGCAGAGCGGATGCTTCCTGACCGTTCAGGCTTTTGGTGGCATAGATGTATTCGACGCCGCCGACTTCCTTGAACGTAAAGTCGCTTGCTTCCACGCCTTGGCTGCGCGCAAAGCCCAAAGCGGCTTTGGTCCATTCTCCGCTGTCGCTTTGCGCGATTTTGCGGGAAGGCCCTTTTACTTCTTCGCTGACGTCCTCCTGCTTCTCCGCAACGCCGTGCGCCAACACGGCCATACGGCGGGGAGTCGCGTAAGCTTCTACTTTATCGTAGCTCAGACGCGACGCGTCCAGCCATTTTTCCGTTTTCTCGCGCAGCTGATTCATGGCGGCGCGCAGGAAGCGGGCCGGTACTTCTTCAAGACCGATTTCGAGCAGCAGATCTTTTGCCATTACGCTTCCTCTCCTTTCTTGATCAACGGGAAGCCGAGCTTCTCACGCTCTTCCACATAAGACGCGGCCACTTTGCGTGCCAGATTGCGCACTCGCGTAATATAGCCGGTCCGTTCCGTTACGCTGATTGCGCCCCGTGCGTCGAGCAGGTTGAACGTATGCGAACATTTCAGCACATAATCGTAAGCCGGGAATACCAGATTGGCCTCCACCGCGCGTGCCGCTTCCTGCTCGTACATATTGAACAGCGTGAACAGCATTTTGACGTCCGACAGTTCGAACGTGTATTTGGAATGCTCGTACTCCGCTTGACGATACACATCGCCGTAGGTCATGCCTTCCACATATTCCAGATCAAACACGTTCTCTTTATCCTGGATGTAGGAAGCCAGACGCTCCATACCGTACGTAATCTCGACCGCAACCGGATGGGTTTCGAGACCGCCGACCTGCTGGAAGTAAGTGAACTGGGTAATTTCCATACCGTCCAGCCAGACTTCCCAGCCGAGGCCCGCACAGCCGAGTGTCGGATTCTCCCAGTTATCTTCCACAAAGCGGATATCGTGAACGAGAGGATCGACGCCAAGCGCTTTGAGACTCTCGAGGTACAACTCCTGGATATTGTCCGGAGACGGCTTGATAATCACTTGGAACTGATGATGCTGATACAACCGGTTCGGGTTTTCTCCGTAACGGCCGTCGGAAGGACGACGCGACGGTTCGACATAAGCCACTTTCCACGGCTCCGGTCCCAGCGACCGAAGATACGTCATCGGGTTCATCGTGCCTGCGCCTTTTTCCGTATCGTACGGCTGTGCGTTAATACATCCCTGATCCGCCCAAAATTTCTGAAGCGTCAGGATCATGCCTTGAAAATTCATAAAAACACCCCTTTGCAAAATGGATCGGCAGACCGGAAGGCAGCTGTTTGCCTATATGAGAGTACGCAAAAAACTCCCGTCCTTACGCCTGGTTCGACAGACGTAGGGACGAGAGTTTACGTGCCATGATCAAGATGCTCGGCATCTTCGATCTGCACCGGCTCGTTGACGGCGGCAGACGCTTCTTGCGAAACGCCAGGCCTACCCGATCAACAAAACGTCTCCCGCGGTTCCACCCTACTTGAATGCGCGGCGCCGACCTGCGGACGCGGTTCGCATTCCTCTTTTCCGTACGCTTCACGTTTCGCACGCTCCCGGAAATGCCTGTACGCACAGAATCTCGGCCGGCCGGGCTTGCACTGTCCCCGGTTCGCTGAAGCTTGGCCTTGTTTTTCATCTGCGCGTTTTCCGTTCAACGCTGCTGCGAAACATTCAGCAATCTCTCTTTATTGTAAGACCCGGATTCTTATTTGTCAAAGCCGTACTGATCGAGCTGATCGAGAAACCGCTTGGACTTCAGGTTTATGCCGATATGTTCGCGCATGAGCGCTTCCATGACTTTTTTGAGTTCGGTTTTGGTCTCGGGCTTGACGTCCACGTTGCCGAGGCGGCGAAGATCAAGCTTGGCAAAGACCCTCAGCAGCGAGAGCGTCCTTGCCGTAACGGGAACCGCATAAGGATCCGCCGCCCGAAAAGGCAGGCTCAACACGCCGCCCAGACGCGGGCTGATCAGCGCATCGCCTTCGATCGGACGCTGGCTGGACGTGCAGATATCGAGCTGCGGACCATACCCCGACGCCTGGAGCATTTTCATCTCGAACAGCCGCATCATCACCTCGGGGTCTTTGCCTTCTCGCATGCCCGTCAAAAATGCCTGCAGCTGTTCGAACCAAAAACTGCCGGTATCTTCATCCTGCAGCGCACGATCGATCAGTTCGCAGGCATAAGCGCCGTGGGCGGCGAGCACCAGATCTTCCCGCAGCTTGTGGTTCGATTCATAGATTTCGCCGTCATTCAGCGTCCCCAGGCCGCTTCCGCCCCGGAAAAAGCTGAATATGCCGTACGTAAAAGGCTGGGTCAGCGAACCGTGGCGGCTTTTGAGCTTTTTCGCTCCGCGGACCATCACGCCTACCTTGCCATGCGTTTGGGTGCACAGCGTGATAATCTTGTTCGTCTCCCCGTAGTCCATCGCCCGAATTACGATTCCTTCGAGACGGTACAGCATCCTAGGCGTCCCGGTGGAAGCCCAGGTCGCGCAGAACCCGATCCTGGTTGCGCCAGTCTTTCTTCACTTTGACCCACAGTTCCAGGAATATCTTCGAACCGAGCAGGTTCTCGATATCCTGACGCGCGCGCTTGCCCACTTCTTTGAGCATGGCTCCCTGCTTGCCGATCACGATCCCTTTCTGCGAATCGCGTTCCACGAAAATAACCGCGCCTACGTAAACGATGCCGTTATCCTGCACTTTCATATCTTCGATGGTCACGGCGATCGAGTGCGGCACTTCTTCGCGCGTCATCTGAAGAATCTTCTCGCGGATCAGCTCGGCGATGACGAACTGCTCCGGATGGTCCGTAATCTGGTCGGCCGGGTAATACTGCGGGCCTTCCGGCAAATATTTGCCCAGCTGTTCCATCAGCGTATTCACGTTGTTGCCGAATTTGGCGGAGATCGGAATCACTTCGGCGAACTCGTAGAGTTTGCGATACGTCTCGATCAGCGGCAGCAGCGCTTCCGGCTCGATCAGATCGATCTTGTTCATAATCAGGAACACCGGCGTCTTGATCTTGCCGAGCTGTTCGATAATATAACGGTCGCCCCCGCCGATGCCTTCCGAAGCATCGACCAGGAACATGGCCGCTTCCACTTCGCCCAGCGTGTTCAGCGCCGTGTTGTTCATGAAATCGCCCAACTTCGATTGGCGTTTGTGAATACCCGGCGTATCGAGGAAAACGATCTGTTTTCCTTCTCCCGTATACACCCCGTGAATCTTGTTCCGCGTTGTCTGCGGTTTGTCGGACATGATCGCGATCTTTTGTCCGATAATCTGGTTCATCAGCGTCGACTTGCCGACATTGGGACGGCCGACGATTGCGACGAATCCGGATTTAAAGCCTTTTTTGCTCTCCATCATATTCCTCCTCTTGGTGTCTTGTTGCCGGTACGTATTCCCGACCGAAATTTACGATTTGTCCAGATCCCACGGACCGAACGCATCCGGAAGCAGTTCACGGATGGTCGTCTCGCGAATATCGCCGTTCATATTGCTCAACAGCACGGGCATATCGGGCCTGCACAGCTCGACCATAACCTGACGGCAGACGCCGCAAGGCGCAATCGGGCCTTCGGTATCTCCGACTACGGCCAGCATCGTAAAGCTGCCCGGCCGGTGCCCGGCCGCTACCGCACGAAAAAGCGCCGTACGTTCGGCACAGTTCGAAGGTCCATAAGCCGCGTTTTCGATATTGCATCCGTGATGAACGTTTCCGTTCTCATCCAGCAGTGCCGCTCCTACTTTAAAGCCGGAATACGGCACATAAGCCTGCGCCCGTGCTTTTATCGCTTCCTGAATCAGTATCGCTGCATCCATTCGCGCTCGTTCCCCTCTCGGTATCCACTCTTATCGGGTGCATTCTATTGTACATCCGCCTGCCGTTTACAGCCAGCCCCAGTCTCGCGCCAGTTGAAGCAGCGGCGGCGCAAAAACAATCAAACCGATCAAAGCGGCAAAAAACGCGGAAGCCAAAACGGCTCCTGCAGCGGCATCTTTGGCTTTTTTGGCCATCGGGTGAATCCGTTCTCCGACCGTCAGATTGACAGCCGCTTCGACGGCGGTATTCATCAGCTCGGCCGACAGCACAAGACCGATCGCCAAACAGAGCAGTCCCCAATCGAGACGGGGAACGCGCAGCAGCGCACCGAGAAGCAGTACAGCCGCGCACAGCGCCAGATGCACTTTGAAATTCCGTTCCGTCGAAGCCGTTGCCCGGACACCGTCCCAGGCATTCCGGAATACATCTCCCCAAGTGCGCCGTTTATCCATCAGCGCGTCAGCCCGATTTTTTGCAGCGCCGCTTCCTGCTTGCCCATCATTTCCGCTTCTTCTTCGGGCGTCTGATGGTCGTAACCGAGCAGATGCAGGAATCCGTGCACGAACAGGAAGCCGAGCTCGCGCTCGACCGAATGCCCGTAATCTTCGCTCTGCGCAATCGCACGCGGAACCGAAATAATGATATCTCCCAGCATCTCCTCGAACTCCGGCTCGTCTTGCGCTTGCGCTTCGTAGACGATATCCGGTTCTTCTCCGTTCGATTCACGCATGGCAAAAGACAATACATCAGTCGGACGGTCGATATCGCGGAACTCTCTGTTCAGTCGATGAATTTCTTCGTCGTCGACAAAGGTCAGGGCGACTTCCCCGTTTGCGACCTGTTCCGTTTGACCTACCGTTTCGAGCAGAAGGCGCAGCTGCCCGATCAGCGTTTCTTCGATCTCGTACCGATCTTGTTCGTTGCTCCATTCCAGTCGCAGACTCATGCTTCAATTCTCCTTTGTCTTGGGCTTGACCTCTTCGGGATATTCGATCCGCGAATGGAAGATTCCCATCACGGCTTCTTTGAGCGTTTTGGAGACCACGTCCAGCTCTTTGAGCGTAATATCGCACTCGTTGAACTGCTGGTCGTCCAGGCGGCTCTTGATGATCTTGCCGATCATCGATTCCACCTGATCGATTGTCGGTTTGTGCAGGGAGCGTACCGCCGCTTCGACGCTGTCCGCAATGCCGACCACGGCCGCTTCTTTCGATTGGGCTTTCGGTCCGGGATAGCGGAATTCCGCTTCCGTGAAGTCCGGATCGACGCCTCGCTCCTCTGCCAATTTCAGTGCTTTTTGATAGAAAAAGTACAGGAAAGTCGTCCCGTGATGCTGCTCCGCGATATCGCGAATCCGCTTGGGCAGTTTGTACTCTTTTAACATTTCCACACCGTCGCGCGCATGGGCCACGATAATCGACTTGCTCAGTTTGGGATCGATGGAATCGTGCGGATTTTCGATATTATTCTGATTTTCGATAAAATAACTGGGACGTTTGGTCTTGCCGATATCATGATAATACGAACCGACCCGGCACAGCAGACCGTCCGCTCCGATCGCTTCGGCGGCCGCTTCCGACAGATTGCCGACCATGACGCTGTGATGATAGGTTCCCGGCGTCTCGATCAGCAGTTTGCGCAGCAGCGGGTGGTTCGGATTCGACAGCTCGACAAGCTTGAGCGCCGACAAAATGCCAAAGGTCACTTCAAAGAACGGCATCAACCCGATCGCGAGAATAGCGGTCAGCAGGCCTGCGGCCAATGCGAATGCGACCGGATACAAAATGGTGCTGCGCCCCGGATCGGCATCTCCGATCAGGGAAAGCGCAAGTACCGTCATCGCTCCGAACAAACTGACCATGATTCCCGCTTTGAGGATCGTCGAACGCTGACTGGCCCGATGGACCGTGAAGATGGCGGCATACGAAACGACCAGCGTATAGAAGCCGAAATGGAAATCGAAAATATCGCTGCCCGTCTGTCCCGCATTCAGTACAATACTGGCCAATACCGAGAAAATGACGGCGCTGAAATAAGCGAACGAGTTATTCAGCAGCAGCGTGATCAGCGTACAGCCGATGGCCACAGGCGCCAAATAGCCGACATACCGCGACGTATCGCTCTGAACGAGCGCCGTCAAATGCATCGCAATCAGCATAATAAAGTAGATCAGTACAATCATCAGCAGCTGGGGATTGCCGTACTGGAAAGCATTCCCGCTCTGGCGGGTAAACAAAAACATCCCGAGTGCCAGAAGCCCCGACAGAAGAAGCAGCCCCAGCTGAGGCCAATAATTGATCTCCGTCTTCAGCATGTCGTTCTCTTTGAGGAGATTGTACATGTCCTGGGTGATCGTCTCGCCGCGCTGCACGAGTACCTCGCCTTGTTCGATATAGACCGTTTCGGTATTTTCGCGCGCCTGCACCGCAGCTTCCTTGGTCGCTTCTTCGTCATAAAAACGGTTGGGCGTAATCGAAAGTTTGATCAGCTCTTGAACAACCTCGCGCGAGGTGCGGTCGGTCAGCGTACTGCGGCTGACAAATTCCGCAACCTGGGCACGGGCCGTCTGCGCATCGGTCACCTGGTCGCTCATCAGACGCGACACGATTTCGGTCGCTTCCGATTTCATCTGCTGGATTTGCACCGGACTCAGGGCCGGGATTTTGTAGAAGGTTTCTTCGGGAATATCGTATTCCTGTTCGCTGACCCGGGTACGGACCTCCTGGAGCAGCGCGGAAGAATACGCTCCGCTGCTGCCGCTGTTGCGGATAGAGTTGGCCATGAACTGTCCGACTTTCTGAGGCAGTTCTTCCCGGTAGATCTCGATCTTGTTCGCGTCCGTCAGCTGATCGTCCTGATTCAGGGTATCGATTCGGTCGAGCAGCTGGCTGACCAACGTATCGTTACGCAGCGGCACGATCCGGTATGTCTGCTGAACTTTGTCCGCCGCTTCTTCCTGGGCCTGCAGCGTCGCTTTGCTGTTGGGAATCTGTGCCGGAGCCAGAATTTCCTTGTCGCTTGGCATATTGACCTGGATATCATATTTCTCGGGCAGCAGTTTGGGAGCCAACCCGATATAGAACATCAACGTCAGCAGGGCGAACAGCGACAGTTTGAAGACGCCGCTGTTCTTCCAGCCGGAAAGCTTGGGATCGGCTTTTCGTTTCCATTTTTCTTTTGAAGCCATATGGAAGAACCTCCGGTATTAGACTGCTGGGTTTATTCGATGCTTTCCGCCGCTTTCTCGTAAGCCACGATGATCTTCTGCACGATCGAATGGCGGACGACATCTTCCTGGGCAAACGTCACAAAGCCGATATCGGAAATTTCGTTCAGAATCAGACGGGCTTCGACCAGACCGGACTTTTTGCCGCGCGGCAGATCGATCTGCGTTACGTCGCCCGTAATGACCATCTTCGAACCGAACCCGATCCGGGTCAGGAACATTTTCATCTGTTCCGGCGTCGTGTTCTGCGCTTCGTCCAAAATAATAAACGAGTCGTCCAATGTGCGGCCGCGCATGTAGGCAAGCGGCGCAATCTCGATCAATCCCCGCTCCAGTGCTTTGGCCACCTGTTCGGTGCCCATTACATCATACAGCGCATCATACAGCGGACGCAGATAGGGATCTACTTTTTCCTGCAGATCGCCCGGCAGGAATCCCAGACTTTCTCCCGCCTCGACAGCCGGACGGGTCAGTACGATTCGCTTAACCAGCCCTTCTTTGAGCGCGGTTACAGCCAATACGACAGCCAAATATGTTTTGCCGGTACCGGCAGGACCGATACCGAACACGATGTCTTTTTTCTTGATTGTCGTGACGTAATGCTTCTGACCGATCGTTTTGGGACGAATCGGCTTGCCGCGGAACGTCAGCGCAATCTCTCCTTTGAACAAGTCGAGCAGTTGATCGGCGCGGAATTCCTTGGCCAGATCCAGAGCGTACTGCACGTCGCGTTCGGTCAGGTTATACCCATTGCGCACCAACTGAAGAAGCACGTCGAACAGCTGCTCCAATTGATCCGTTTCCTGTTGGGGTCCATGTATGCCGATTTCTTCTTCACGGCTGTCGATTCGCGCCTCGAATTGACGTTCGATCAGTTTCAAGTACGTATCCTGCGGACCAAACAGGGCCAACCCTTCTCCCGCATTATGCAGCGGAATCTTGATGCTTCTCGTCTGTTCTGTCAAAAGCTCTCAGTCTCCTTAATCGATATAGTTGTCCGTCTTCGGCACCTGTTCCGGTGCCCGGTATACGGCCGGATGCCGGATTAAGTGTTCTTATTCCTCAACTTTACCATTCTAAGAGTTCCCATGCAAAAGATTTCGGCAGGGTTTTCTTCGCTCCGCGAGAGCAAAAAGCCGGTCTTTTCCGTCGATGACGGAAAAGACCGGCAGCCTGCCGTCCTTATGCGCAGACCAGACGGCATTATCTGCGTCTGGAAGAATAAGGTTTTCTCGAACGCGGCGCTCCGAGAATCTCCGCCCACAAAATGCCTTTGCGCAGATCGTTCGCCGTAGGCTTGTCAAACAGCTGTGCGGTCGGAAGCACCGCAGCGGACGTTTCCTTATGCGAAACCTGACGATAGGAAGCGGCCGTTTGCGGCCGGTTCCCGGTTCCCCGGCTACTGGTACGGTCCATTTCGCGCACCGCATTCGGTACGCTTGGGATTCGTCGCTGCGTCAACCGGCTTTCCCGCATTCTTTTTTCGATTTCCTCGTGCATCTGACGGGCAGCCTGTTCAAGGTCGGTCCGCCCCGTGCGCTCGTCCAGACGCTTCTCCGATTCCGCTCTGCGGACATCGGCCCGGCTGTCGGCAGGCAGAGGTTCTCGTCCGAACGGGGAGCGGCGGCCCTGTTCTTCGGCCGGGAGCGAAGGCGCCGCCGGTCTGCCCTGCGCCGAAGCTCCTCGCCCGCCAAACGGCTCGGGACCTCCATTCGGCCTGCCTTTTTTCTTGCCGAATACCGAGAACAGGGCTCCTACGATGATGACAACAATAAAGAGGTTGCTCGCAATCCATTCCAAGAACTGGGGCATTTCATCCCCTCCTGTTCTGCCTGATTACTTGTTCGGATCCTGCTTATCGACATGGGTCACGTTTATGCCGCCGAGCGACCCACGCATTTCCGTATCGGCCTCCAGATTTTTCATGTTCAAATAATCCATTACGCCAAGTTTGCCGTTGCGCAGCGCTTCAGCCATAGCAATCGGCACTTCCGATTCGGCTTCGACGACGCGCGCTCTCATCTCGACCACGCGTGCGTTCATTTCCTGCTCTTCCGCTACCGCCATGGCGCGGCGTTCTTCGGCTTTGGCCTGGGCAATCCGCTTATCGGCTTCCGCCTGTTCGGTTTGCAGGAACGCGCCGATATTCTTGCCGACGTCCACGTCCGCGATATCGATCGAGAGAATCTCGAATGCCGTGCCGGCATCCAGACCTTTTTCAAGAACGGTACGGGAAATCTTGTCCGGATTCTCCAGAACTTCCTTGTGCGTATCACTGGAACCTACAGTCGTGACAATCCCTTCGCCGACACGCGCGATAATGGTCTCTTCACCGGCACCGCCGACGAGTCGGTCAATGTTGGCGCGTACCGTAACGCGTGCGATAACGACAACTTCGATCCCGTTGCGAGCGACGGCCGATACGCTCGGCGTCTCGATGACGCGCGGATTAACGCTCATTTGTACGGCCTGCAGCACATCGCGCCCTGCCAGATCGATAGCTGCGGCGCGTTCGAATTCCAAAGGAATATTGGCTCGGTGTGCCGCGATGAGAGCATTGACGACCCGGTCGACGTTACCGCCTGCCAGATAGTGACTCTCGAGCTGATTGATGGTTAGCGTCAGACCAGCTTTGTGCGCTTTGATCATCGGATTGACGATCCGGGCCGGCGTAACGCGGCGCAGACGCATGGCAACCAGAGTGATAATGCTGACGCGCAGGCCCGAAGCCAGCGCCGAAATCCACAAGGCTACCGGGAAAAAACTGAAGAAAATGCTCAAAAGAACAATGCCCACTACTACGATCAGCAGCGGAGTAATCCAGACTGCATCCATAAGTACCCCTCCAAATTTAGAATCCAAACCTGCGGCACCGGCTCTTCGCCGGCTCCGCCCGCCTGAATTCTTTTATGTTGTTCCGATTGCTGGTTGTCGAACCGTTCCCCAAAAGGTCAGATCGGTTCGATCGGACCGAGTCCGCTGTGCCATTTCTCCTGCACGACGACCCGTCCTCCCTCGGTCTTGACGATCACAACCGCTTTGTCCCGTTCGATAAACCCGCCTTCGCTGACGACGTCTACCCGCTCGCCGTCGATCAGCACCGTGCCTGATGGACGAAGAGGCGTCAAAGTCACCGCATCGCGGCCTACCAGTTCAAAGCGCGTCACCGCGGAATTGTAGCCGGCTTCCGACGTCAAACTGTCTTTCAGAATAAAGCGATTCCAAACTCCGCGTTCCTTGAATACGAACACCACGATGCCTACCGCCGCCGCGGCCAATACGAAAGCGATCCCGAGCGTTTGCAAGGCGTGTCCCGTTGCCCATGCCGCCATAATCACTCCTCCTATCAGAGAGCCTCCTCCGAGCAGGCCCAGTATCCCGAAACTCGGCAGGAACACTTCAAGGGCCATCAAGACAATTCCTACCGCGAACAGCAGCCAAACGTAAGGCCCGGCCAAGTCTTGAAACGTGCTTCCGAAAAAGTACAGAATAAACGCGCTTACTCCAAGCACTCCCGGAAAAATAAGTCCCGGCACGAGCAGTTCGATCAGGACACCGGCAAATCCGATAAACAGCAGAAGCGTCAGCATGACCGGCGTCGTGAGAAAGGCCGACACATTCGACAGCAATCCGGCCTGCGCCGGCAGACCGTAACTTGCTTCGGAAATCCCGGCAGCCGCCGCCGTCGAGACGAAAGACGTGCAGACGATCAGCGGAATGCCGACTATCCATACCAGTCCCCACAGCGCAGCGGCAAAACCTACCCACCATTTGGATCCTGTTTGTCTAACCATCCAATCCCCTCCTTTTCCTGAATTGACTTTCCCGACACCGGAAGTCTCCGACTTGCTCCCTCTGTTTGATTCTGTACAAAAGCGAAACTCTCTCACCCTTTATATACGTCCATTTTCGCCCGGCGTTTCAAAAAAGTCCCGGTTTCGCAAAAAAAATCGGCGCGCAGCAAAAACACCCTTCCAGAAAACCGGAAGGGTGCTCGTTCGCTCGTTTATTGCAGGTACTGCTGAACCACTTGGTTAACCAACTTCCCGTCGGCGCGTCCTTTGACTTTCGGCATCAGAGCGGCCATGACTTTGCCCATATCGGCTTTGGAAGAAGCACCGGTTTCCTGGATGGTCTGCTGTACAATGGATTTAACTTCTTCTTCAGCAAGCTGAGCGGGAAGGTATTCAGCAACAATAGCGATTTCGGCTTCGACAGTCTCAGCCAAATCGTCACGACCTGCTTTTTGAAATTCTTGGAGGGAATCTTTGCGCTGTTTGATTTCACGACTCAGAATATCAAGCACTTCTGCGTCATCCAAAGTTCGCTTCAAATCGATCTCTTGGTTCTTGACCGTTGCGCGAATCATTCGTATGGTCGAAAGTTTGAATTTATCCTTACTCCGCATGGCTTGTTTCATATCTTCGTTCAATCGTTCGCTAAGATTCATAAAAAATAAATCCTCCTACTGGTGATGTGTTTGCTGTCGAAAGCTCGACAAAAAAAGCCCAAACACATCTTAGAACTTTCTTTTGCGAGCAGCCTCAGACTTTTTCTTGCGCTTTACGCTCGGCTTCTCATAATGCTTGCGCTTTTTGACTTCCGCCAACACGCCGTCTTTTGCAATAGAGCGTTTAAAGCGGCGAAGAGCAGCATCAATAGTCTCATTTTTGCGAACTTTAGTTTCAGACACCAGTTTCCCCTCCCTCCGACCACACCGTCCAAGAGCATAACACGGTTAATCAACTTTCATTATAGGCGAATATTAAAGTCGATGTCAATGCTTATAAAAAAGTCTGTGCAGATAAGATTAACGTGCGGCCGGGTGAGCTTCCGACTCCCTCGGCGGCGGCCCAAAGCTGTCGAAAAAACGGGCGAATTGGCCTCGCAGAAAGTTCGATTCCCGGGCAGACGCCCGAACGTTTCTTGGACTGCTGCACATTGGGCCGCTTCTCTACTGATGCGATCCGGAAATTCCCGTCAGCGCTCCGAGCTTGGCTCCGCCGAGCAGATGAAAATGCAGATGGGACACCGTCTGTCCTCCGTCGGCACCGCAGTTGTTGATCAGGCGGTATCCGCTCTCCGCGATACCAAGCTCTGCGGCTAGCTGCACGGCTACACGATGGATTTCGCCGATCACGGCCAGATCTTCGTCGGCAATGTCGTTCAGCGACGGAATCGGCTTTTTGGGTACGATCAGCACATGGACGGGAGCCGCCGGCTGAATATCGTGAAACGCATAGATCCGCTCGTTCTCGAACACTTTTTGGCTTGGAATGCTGCCTTCGATAATTTTCGTGAAAAGGGTCTCGCTCATGGTCGGTTCCTCCTTGGAATGGATGCTGCGCGGCGGCACGTACAAACTGCCGCCGGTATACCGCGCGAAATATTCATATAAGAAAAAGAGGCCCGATTCGCTCGGCCCGATTGCTGTATCCATTGTACCGGCAATTCAACAAAAAAACAAAAAAAAGAAGCACCCGGCAAATCCCACTGGGATCTGCTTGCTTGAACGGCAATTCGGGGCAAACGCACAGGACGTTTGGCCGGATTGCGGGTCGGGGTACTCCTCATATGATGTCGGCTGACTGTATTATAACAAGCCATTGAATCTGTCTCTGTGATTCTAATCACGATCTTTGGACTACATTTTTTCCAATACGACCCTGGAGCCCGCACCGGCATGATCCGCAGGCTGAACGATCAGACGGCGCGGCAGACGCGCACGCAGTTCCTGGACGTGGCTGATCACCCCAACCGACAGCCGATCGTTGTGCAGATGTTCGAGCGAGGTAATGACGGTATCCAGCAGCTCGGGATCCAGCGTACCGAATCCTTCGTCGAGGAAAAAGAACTGCAGCGGGTATTCGCCGCGAAGCTGGATCTGGGCCGACAGCGCAAGCGCAAGCGACAGCGACGTCAGGAAAGTCTCTCCTCCCGAAAGGGTGGAGACCGGCCGGCGAACGCCTCCGTTGGCATCGTCGCAGACGACAAAACCGCCGCCGGAATCGACTTCCAGCGAATAACGCTGCTTGGTCAGAAAACGCAGACGGCTGGAAGCGGCGCGGCTGATCTGGATCAACTGCTCTTCGGCCACGTACTCGACGAACGCATTGCCGCGGAAACAGGTCTGGAGCTTCGACAGCCTTTCCGAATCGGCGGCCGACTCGATCCGCAGGAGCTCAAGCTCGGTCCAGCGTCCATGTCTGGCCGACACATCTTCAAGGTCGCGCAGCGCCCGGGCTTTGCCGGACAACGCTTCTTCGTCCAGCAGACGGGCTTCTTCCAGACGGGCCAGGCAGGCCTGCCACTCTTCCTCCGACAGTTCTTCCCCGCCGAGCAGCTTCTCCAGTTCGCGCAGCCTTGCGGACAATTCGCTTTCCCGTTCCCGATGGGCTTGGACAAGCCGCTCCGCTTCGCTTATTTCTGCATCGTCCATCCGTGCGGCTTCCACTTCTTCGGCATTCGGGAACAGGGAGTCCGACAAAGCCTTGTTCCAGGCAGTTTCGGCCGAAGCCCGGTGTTCGGCCGCAGAAACGGCCGCCTGATCGGCTGCGGCCGAAGCGTTGGCAGCCTTCTGCCAAGCTTCCCGCGCCGCTTCGAGCGCTTCGCGAGCAGCCGCTGACGCGGCGCGAAGCGCCGTCAGATTCCCGGATACTTCGCGCAGCAGGTCGGCCGCGGAAGACCCTCCGGATACATCGCGCAGGCGCAGCTCTTTTTCCTGCAGCAGCTCTGCCCGTCCCTGAGCCTGCGCCGTAAACCGGACCAGCTCCTGCTGCGCTTGCGAAGCGGATTCTTCATGCGATTTCTGCGCTTCTTCCATGCTTCGGATTACCGGTCCGCTCTTGTCCAGCCTGCGCTTCAGTTCTTCGGCCTGCGTATCGCGGCGGCGGATTTCTTCCCGCCGCTGCCCGAGATCTTCCCGCCGCAGCGCGGCGAACGAAGAGTTCCACCGCTGCTCCGATTCCGACAAGCGCCGCTCCAGCTCCGTCAGGCGCTCTTCGGCGCGCGTACGCTGGCGCGAAGCGGCATCCTGCCGCGCGCGCGGCGCTTCGGCTCCGCGGACGGCGGAGGCCAAAGCCCGTTCGCTTTCGCGCGAATCCGCTTCGAGCTGCGCGGACTCGCGCTCGAAACGCTCGGCCGCGGCCTGCAGGCGGATCCACTCGGCCGCGCAGGCCTGCGGCGAAGCCGTTAGGCTCGCATCTTCGGGCGAGCCGGAGTTCCGCGCGGTCGAAGGCGCGGAAAGGTCTGCCGGTTCGGACGCGAAGCCGAACCCGGGCTCCGCCCGTTCTTCGGCGGAGCCGCCCGGCGTCTGCGCCAGTTCTTCGCGCAGACGCCGGGCCAGTTTTCCGGCGCCCTGCCGCAGGCCGGCAGCGGTGAGGCGAAGCCCGCGCGCGTCCGCCTGCAGGGCGCGCAGCGGTTCAAGTTCCGCCGCGGCCGAAGCGGCGGAAAGGTCTTCGGCCGCAGGCAGGGGGTGATGGACCGAGCCGCAGACCAGGCAGGGTTCGCCGTCCGTCAGGGCATGCGCCAGTTCGGCGGCCATCCGGCGATTGGCGGCTTCCCGGTCGGCCTGCTCCAGGCGCTCTTCTTCGGCTGCGGCCGCTTCGATCAGCGCCGTCAGCTCCAGCTCGAACAGCCCAAGAGCTTCTTCATGCGCGGAAGCCTGTTCCGCCGCTGCGCGAAGTCTGCCTCGGCCTTCGCGCTCCAGACGGCGGCCCGAAGCCAGTTCGGCCGCCGCTTCGTTTTCCTGGCGCTGCGCTTCTTCGAGATCGCGGTGGATCTCGGGGAGCTGCGATTCCAGACCGGCGATGGCATCCGCCAGCCGACCGGCCTCTTCCAATTCGGTCCGGTCGGCACTTCGCACTTCGCAGCTGTCGAGCTGCTGCTGCAGTTCGGCGCGAAGCTCCGCCGCTTTCTCCAGCTTGCGCCGAAGTTCATCCGCTTCGGCGCGCGCCCGCTCCAGACTCGAAGCCGCCGCTTCGCGGCCGCGTTCCAACCGCACGCTTTCTTCGCGCAGCCCGATCAGCTCGCGCTCCAGTTGAAGCGCCTGTTCCAGCTCCGCCGTCCGCCGAAGCAGCTTCGGCTCTTCGGCTCCCAGCCCTTCGCGCGCGGCGGCTTCCGCCGACACGGCCGAGTCCGCATGCGCACGGGCGGACTCGAGTTCGCTTTTGAGCCGCTTCGCCCCGGACTCGCGTTCTTCCGAATACGCGGCGGCCATCCGGAAACGTTCCAGCGCCGGCAGCAGGGCCGCCGACGCTCGCGCCCGCTCCGTGCGCGCCTGCAGTTCGCGGACGGCATCGCCGCGTTCCTGCAGCCGGGCGAGCGCCGCCGAGATTTCACGGCGTTCGCCCGCCCGTTCGCGCACGCGCGAGAGCCGGCCGTGTTCCTCGGCCGCCGCATCAAGCGCTTTACGCCGGACGTCCGCCGATTTGTCGGCTTGTTCCAGAGCAGCCTTCGCTTCTTTTACCGCTTGAGCCGAAGCCAGACCCAGCCCCTGCTGCTCGGCTTCCAAAGCGCGCAGCGCCGATTCCGTCTCGCGGGCACGGCGGCTCAACTTCTGGATCAGGCGGTCCCCGTACTGTTCCAAGTGAAACAGTCGTTGAAGCATCTGCCGGCGGTCGCTGCCTTTGAGCGACAGGAATTCCGCGAATTTCCCCTGCGGCAGTACGACAGCCCGGGTGAAATCGTCCATTTTCAAGCCGATCCGTTCTTCTACCGCTTTGGTGACTTCCGCCAGCTTGTCGGCTACGACTTCGTCGCCTTCCGGTTTCACTTCGATGAATCGGCTCAGCGTGTTGCTGACCGATACTTCCCCGGTCCGCTTGAAGCGCCGCTCTACCCGAAATCGGCGTACGCCGGCCGAAGATTCCAGTTCGAAGGTAAAAGCGACATACAGCGTGTCTTCCGAATGGTTCATGATCCCCTGCGTACCGCCGTAAGCCCGTTCTACTTTTCCGTACATGGCGAGCGTGATCGCATCGAGCACTGTCGATTTGCCGCTTCCCGTCGGGCCGAAAATGCCGAAAAGTCCCGTTTCGCACAGTTCGGTGAAGTCGATCTCCTGCGCTTCGCGGTAACTTTGCAGGCCGGACAATCTGAGCGTAATCGGCTTCATTCGGATTCTCCCCCTTCCGCATGTTCCCGCTCGTCGGCAGCAAGTTCCATAAACAGCGAGATCAGGGCCTCGTCGGGTTCCGCTCCCCCGGTCTGCCTGCGGTAGAACGTCTTAAACAGTTCATGCATCGGCAGCCGTACCCGTTCTTCGGGCATATCCGCCTGCTCCAGCTGCGGATACACGGGGCGAATATGTACCAGGCCGTCGCAGGCACGCCGCAGCGATTGAATATCGCTTAAGGCCATCGCTTCGGTCAGCGTAATTCTCAAGTCGATAAATGCACCGGCATCCCGGCCTTCGTCCAACCAACCGTGTACCTGACCGAGACCTTCTTTCGCGTTCCATTCCACCAGCTGACGTCCGCAGGACAAATAAATTTCTTGCAGCTTCGCCTCGCCGCCCGGTTCGATATCCATCAGCATCACCGATTTGGTCTGTCCCGCTTCCGAGAAACTGTAGGCAATCGGCGAGCCGCTGTAGCGGATTACGCCTTCTCCTTTGACGATCTGCGGACGATGCAGATGTCCAAGCGCCGTATACTGCGCTCCGCAGGCCAGCGCCGACGGATCCACGGTGTATGCCCCTCCGACCTGGATTGGCCGTTCGGAATCGCATTCCAGCCCGCCAAGCACATAAATGTGGCTCATCGCCAGATTGACGGTGCGCGGCGAGAAATCGGCCGCAAGCTTGCGCATCAGCAGTCCGACTCTCTCGCTGTAAGCTTTGCGCAGCAAATTTTCGTCCGTTCCGTCAAGCGTCAGCAGCTCGTTCAACCGGGCTTCGGACGGATAAGGCAGTGCCGCGATCACGGCCTGTTCCCCCGTGCGCGCCACGTTCAATTTCAAAGCCTGTTCAGTCGGAAGTCCCACAAGCGAAATTCCGCTGCCCTGGACAAGCGGATGGACCGAAGCCACCCGTTCCGGATGATCGTGGTTGCCCGCAATCGCCGCCAGCAGACAGCCTTCTGCCCGGATTCGGGCCGCTCCTTCATAGAAAAGCTGTTCGGCTGCCGCCGGAGGATTTACCGTATCGTATACGTCCCCCGCCATCAGAATCAGATCCACTTTTTCCCTGCGCACAATATCGACCAGCTCGTCCATAAATTTTTCTTGTTCTTCGAAACGGCTCCGGCCTTCCAGTGTTTTGCCCAGATGCCAGTCCGCCGTATGCAGCACGCGCATGTTTCACGCCCCTTCCCGTATTCATTCCCGATCCGATCGGTTTACTCCCAAAATAAATGCCGGCTCCTGTTCGAGCCGGCTTTGTCAAAGACGGATTTACGCGGCAGCCGCTTTCAAAGCCTGATGCCTTCTCCCGCGTCAAAAAAGTACAGCCACTTTTCATGAACCGGTTCGCCAAGCATATCTTCGACCGCCCGGGCGTAGAAATCCAGCTGGAACCGGTAATGTTCGGCCAGCTCGTCGATTCCCCGGCCGGGTTTCAGCCGGTCGGTCTTGTAGTCCAACAGAATCCATTTTCCGTTCTCGCGGAACAGACAGTCGAGCACGCCCTGGACAAGCACCCGTTCGCCGGGCAGACGTTCCAACTGGATCCGGCGTTCTCCGGCTGTGCCCGGATCCGGTCCGTTCGGCATCCATTCTTTTGCGCCGCCTCCCTGCAGCGGAAGAACAAGGGCTCCGATTTCTTCGTCCGCACCTACGCCGGCGCTAAAAGGAAGTTCCCGTCGAACCCAATCCGCCGCTGCCGCACGGCGTCCGATTTCACTGCGGATAAAAGCCGCAATGTCTTCGGGATTTACCGTATCCGCTTCCGGCTGCAGCAAAATGTGCTTGCGAACCAGTTCCGCCAGCGTATCGGCGGCTTCGGCGGCACCGGTGTCCGGCTGCAGCGGCAGATGCTGCATCAAGGTATGGTAAGCGGTCCCCCGCTCGGCTCCCGTCAATCGGCTGCGCTCCATAAAACGGGGACGGCGCAGCTGCAGGGTCGAGGAAGAAGGTCCCGAGTCCGGATGCGCTTGTTTCGATGCTCCGGATTCAACGGCCATCGGGGCCGTCCCCTCCTCGTCTCTTTCATCGGCCAGGCCCGCCAGCAGACGCGCAGCTTCAAGCGCATCGGCAGCCGGATATTCATCCCCGGCAAAACGCGACTTGATCTCCGTTACCGAAGTCTTCGCTGCGGCGCCGCCCGCCGCTTCATGGGCATAGCGCCATGCGAAGCGATCCACAAATTCTCTTCGCCGGCCCTGATCGCCTGCGGACTCGCCCGAGATGATCGCTTTCAGCTGCTGAATCCGCTCAGCATACCGTTCGTCTCCATCGCGCTCGGCGGCAAGTTCCGCATCGCCGCTGCGGACGGAAAAGATCCATTTCGCAGCCGAACCGGCTTCGCCGGAAGCATAGCCGCCGTCGGCCCGTTCGCGCAGTTCCGCCGCTCCGGGTTCCCCGATCAGAGCCGGTCCGACCCAGTCCATATACGATCTGGCTTTGGCCAGCGTGTAATCTTCGATTCCTTCCGGACCGCCCGAAGACTGGATCCAGGCCGAGATCCGCTTGGGCAGATCTTTGACCGATGCCGTCAGAATCATTTTGTCCCGAGGACGGGTCAAAGCGACGTAAAGCACGCGCATTTCTTCCGCCAGAAGCTCCATATGCATTTTTCTTCGAATCGCCAGCGCCGGCAGCGTCGGATAACCGACCCGGCTTGCCTCGTCCACAAAACGCGGACCGAATCCCAGTTCTTTATGCATCATGAACGGCGCGTTCAAATCCTGCATGTTGAAATTTTTCGACATGCCTGCAATAAAGACAACCGGAAATTCCAACCCTTTGCTTTTGTGAATCGTCATGATCCGGACCGAATCCTGCACCGATTCCGAAGGCGCTTCGGCCAGATCGCCGCCATTTTCCCGAAGACGCTCGACAAAACGCAGAAAACGGAACAACCCCTGTGCGGATGTCGATTTCTCGAACTGAACCGCCCGGTTGTAGAGCGCAAGCAGATTGGCCCGACGCTGCGTACCGCCCGGAAGTCCGGCTACCCAATCGGCGTAGCCCGTTTCGCGGTACAATGTCCAGATCAGCTCGCTGAGTTCGCCGTTTCTCGCCATCGAACGCCAGCGTTCAAGCGAAGCCAAAAAGCTGCGGAGCGAACCGGACAGGGAAGCTTCAATCGGTCCGCCTTCTTCTCCCGGCCGCGCGGCCGCATAAGCGGCAGCCGGATCGCCCGGGAAACGTTTCTCCGCATCGGCGGCCGCTGCCTCTTCGGAAGATCCCCCGCTTTCCGCAGCCGTGCATACCGCATCATAAAACGACAGACGGGGACCCGCCAAACGTATCCGTGCCAACTGGTCTTCCGTCAACCCGACAATCGGCGAGCGCAAAACGGAGGCAAACGGAATATCCTGCTGCGGGTTGTCGATAATTTGCAGCAGCGACATCGCAATTTCGACTTCCGTCGCATCAAAGTATCCTTTGGCTGCATCTCCCACCGCCGGAATACCGGCGAGTCTCAATTCCTCGATCATCATCGGCGCCCAAGCGCTTACCGCCCTCAGCAAAATAACCATATCTCCGTAAACGGCAGGGCGAAGTCCGCCTGCCGCTTTATCGTAAACGTTCAGCGGATCGCAGCCTTCGATTTGACCCGTCAATTCGTGAATACGCGCCGCGATGGCCCGGGCTTCCAGCCGGGCCGTCTCGATCTCGGCCACTTCGACAGCAAACGGATTCTCGGTGTCCAAATTCTCGTCCGAGTCCGCCGATCCGGAAGCTCCTTCACGTTCAATGAGCATCAATTCCGGAGCATATTCGTTCTCCTGTGCTGGCGGGTAAGACAGTGCTCCATAAGACAGCTCGGCCTGTTCGTCATACTCGATCTCTGCTACCCGTTCGTTCATAATCCGGCGAAAAATGCCGTTGACGGCTTCGATCACTTCCGGTCGGCTCCGGAAGTTGCGTGCCAGATCGACGCGCAGGCCGCCCGAGGAGAAGTCGCTGCCGTACGCTTTGTACTTGTGCAGGAACAATCCCGGCTCGGCCAGGCGGAACCGGTAAATGCTCTGCTTCACGTCGCCGACCATAAAGCGGTTGCCCGCTCCTTCGCGAGCGATCAGCGAGACGATTTCTTCCTGAACGGAGTTGGTATCCTGGTATTCGTCAAGCAGCACTTCGTCGAAGCGCTCCCGGTATTCCAAAGCCGCAGCCGACGGCAGCGGCTTTCCGGGTTCGGAAGACGCATCGCGCAAAATACGCAGACAATAATGCTCCAAGTCCGAAAAGTCGACCATACTTCGGGCTTTTTTAGCCTTGGCGTAACGTTCGCCGAATTCGATCGTCAATTCGGCCAGCTCGGCCATAAGGGGTGCCGTTTCATGCAGTTCCGCAAGAAAAGTTTCCGGTTCGCGGCCGAAATAGAAATCCTTGATCCGCGTCAGATCTTTTTTGGCCGCATCCCGAAGGTCTTTGACCTGTTTCTGAAGTTCCGGATCATAAGCATCCTTGGCGCTGACCCGTTTGAGCGTCACAAACGACACCGATTCGAAATGCGCGTACAGCTGCGGCCAAGGTTCGCTCTCGGCAGCTCCCCGCAGCCGCTGCAGCTGGTCGAGATCGCTCTGCAGCGCTTCCGCATACGGAGCCGGTCCCCCCGGCGACACGGCCAGTTCGAACGCGCGGTGCAGCAGATTCTCCGTTCCCGCAAGTTCCAGCCTCGCATCGGCCGCGAGACTCGCCGCCCAAATCGTTTCTCCGAGGGCTTCGGAGTCGGAGACGAGAAATTCCGCGGCCGAATCGCGAAGCCACTGCTGCGGCCAGGGATGGCTTCGGGCGAAATCGTACAGGCGCTGGACAAGCGCGAAAGCCGGCTCGTCCGAACGTTCGCCGCCGAACCAGTCGATCAGCCGCCGGAACTCCCTTCCTTCTTCTTCGCGCGCATATTGTTCTTCGAACAATTCTTCCAGCGTTTCCTGCCGCATCATCTTGCTCTCGTGTTCATTGGCAATCCGGAATCCCGGATCAAGCGGAATCTGCGTATAATGACGGCGGATGACTTCCAGACAGAACGAGTGCAGCGTCGTAATCGAAGCCTGGCCCAGCAGGGACAGCTGTCTTCTCAAATGTTCGTTTTGCGGCTGAGCCGCAAGTTCTTTGTTCAGGGCATCGCGAATCCGCTGCCGCATTTCCGAAGCCGCCGCTTTAGTAAAGGTTGCGATCAGCATCCGGTCTACGCCGGTTCCTCCGGCAGGGTCTGTGATTTTGCGTATAATCCGCTCGACGAGCACGGCCGTTTTGCCTGAGCCGGCCGCCGCGGCGACCAGCATGCTGCCTCCTGAAGCGGCAATCGCTTTCCATTGATCGTCGCTCCATTGGCTGCCCGCCGGTTTATCGGCATATGTCATTCCCATTTATCGCTTCTCCTCCCTGTAAGACTCTCCGTCTTCCTCGCGGAACATGTCCCAGATCCGGTCTTTTCCCGGTTTGCCCAAATGATTGTAGCTTGTGTGGTCCAGACTTTCGTCGAACTGGCAGACGGAATGGTAGGGACAGAAATCGCAGGCTTTTTCCTGTTGGATCCGGTACGGACGGGCCTCGGATTCACCTTCCGTGATCCGCCGCCCGATTCCGGCGATATTGCGCCGCACCCCTTTGAGCAGCGAATCCCACTGCTGCGGATCGGCCACGGTCGAGCTGCTGTAGAATCCTCCGTCTTTTTTGACGGCTACCGGAATAACGGGCGACTGTCCGGTCGTCAGTTCCCGGTCCATCTTGGCGACGACATCCGCATCGGCCAAGACCAGACCTTTCATCTTGAACCGTTTGAGCATCTCGCGTTCGGCTTCGCCGCGCGCCATGCCGTTGGCCGAAGCCAGCAGCGGGTTCTGCACATGGAAATACAGCGTTCCGGCCGGAATAGCCGGGGCTCCGATCCACTGCTCGGCATTCGTCAGCAGCACATCCATATAAGTGAGCATCTGCAGCGACAATCCATAATATACCTCGTGCAGATGCAGTTCCTTGCCGCTCGATTTGTAGTCGATGACCCGCAGCAGCAGTCCTTCTTCGCCTTCCGCCACGTCGACCCTGTCGATCCGGCCCACGATCTCCATCGTGCATCCGTTATCCAATTCGAATACAAGCGGAGGAAGGTCTTTGCCCGGGCCGAAGTCCAATTCGATACCGAGCGGTTCGAAGTCTCCCCGTCGGGCTTGTTCGCCCAGAATCACCGAAGCCCTGCCCACAATATCCATCAGCTTGCGGGAAATATAACCGTATCGGCTGGTACTGAACAAGATCTCGCCCTGCAGCCGCGGGGCAATCTTGTCTACGGCCGCGCGCGCTTCGGCCAGACATTCCTCGACCGACAGCGAACCCCAACTGCGGTTCTCGAGTTTCAGGCGCATGGCGATATCGCTCAGCGCCGCGTGGAACAGCTGCCCGATATCGGGAGCGTTCAATTTGTACAGCTGCCGTTCCTTGAGCTTCAGACCGTGCGAAGCAAAATGCGAGAAAGCGCATGCCGTGAATTTCTCCATCCGCGACACGCTCGAGCGCAGTTTCCGGCCGTAGAGCCGCTGGCTCGTTTCCCGGGTCAGCCGGTCCGATTCGTTCGTGTAAACCAGGGAAGCCAGGCGGCTCGCCAGCAGCGCTTCCCATTCCGGACGTTCCTGATAAGCGCTCAGCACATCCCACCAGAGGGGGTCGATCTCCGAGCCCGCTTTCCACAGGCGCAGCTGAACCAGCAGATGCGGCAGCGTCGCTTCGGGCCGCGTCACGAAATGCCGGTACTCGGACGGATTCATGCCGGCAATCGGCAGGGCGCTTTCGCGGCGTTCGCGGATATACGGGAACGCCGCCCGAAGATCCAGCACGATTTCAGATGGCAGCAGCGGCTTGTCTTCATCGTCGCTGAGTGCGTAACTGAGCCAAAGTCCGTGCGAAGCACTGGTCAGCGTATGATACACCAGCAGCCGTTCGTCGAGCAGACGGCGCTCCGAACCCGGCGACAGTTCCAATCCGCTCTCGGCCAGACGGACACGCTCGGGTTCGCTCAGCAGCCCGCTTTGCATGGGGGCCAGCGGTACCACGCCGTCGTTGAGACCAAGAACAAAAGCATATTGGATACCGAGCGGCCGTGTGCGTTCCATATCGCCGAGCAGCACCCGATCGAGTGCCGGAGGCACAAGTCCCAGCGTAAGACCGGCAATTCCCGTTTCCAGCATGCCCGCAAATTCCTGCGGCGTCACCGGCTCGTCGTCGATCAGCTCCGCGATCTGGTCGAGCAGGTCCATCAAGGCTCCCCAGATCTGCCGGTGCACATCGGCCGCCTGCGGATCGCCGTTGTCCGCCGCTTCCCGTGCCATCCGGTCGAGCCGCTGCGGCGCTTCCGCCGCGTCGAGCAGCCGGTAAACGGCTTCGCACATGTCACGCGCCGTACCCGCTTTGTTCAGTTGGCGTTCAAACGCGGCCAGCGGCAGCGTGATCCGCTCCCGGCAGGCTTCCAGCCGTGCCATGCGCGCCGCCGACTCTTCCGCTTCTTCTTCCACAACCGGACGTCCTTCGTCGTCGAGCGACATCTTGGGCGCTTCGCGCCAAGGACGTCCGTCTGTCCAGCGTGTGCCGCGGATTCCCGAAGCCAACACGAAGTTTTCCAACCGGTCCATATCCGCGCGCGTAATTCCGTCTTCCGGCAGCAGCAGATCGGTCTTAATGCAGCGGAAAACGTCCTCGTATCTCCAGCGGTATTGAACGACATCAAGTGCGGCACGCACAAATTCGGCCAGCGGATGATGCAGCACGCTTTTGCGGCGGTCGGTAAATACGGGAATTCCGTAATCTTCGAACACCGGCGCCAGCACCGATTCGTAATCTTCCAGGTTCCGTACGAATACCGCCATATCGCGGTATCTCGCTCCGTGCTCGCGTGCCAGACGCAGCATTTCCCGCGCTGCCGCATCGGCTTCGGCCCGCCGGTTATCCGCGGCATGCAGCGTGATTCCGGCTTCGCCGTCCGCGTTCAAAAGTCCGTCTTCCGCAGACTTATCCGCCGTGATATCACGGACGCCGCGCAGCTTGGCCTCAAGGCGTCCGAGCAGCGGACTGGCAGCGAATCTCGGCAGTTCTTCCTCTTGAGCGGTTTGCGTCTCGCAATCGATGCCGAGCAGTTCGGCCATTTTGCGCAGCTTGCGGTAGGTCGTGCCGGTCTGGTGAAACAAATCCAGTTCGCCCGGCTGATGGGTCCCGTCGTAAGGACGGTCCAGCGTCAGCGAACAAACGACCGATTCCGCAGTCCCGAGCAGTCCGCCCAGCACCTCGTATTCACGCGGGGTGAATCCGTAAAATCCGTCGATCCAAATCTCCGCTCCGCGAACAAGCGAAGAATCGCCCAACTGCTGGGCCAAGCGCATCAATGTATCTTCCGAGTCGACGTACAAGGCGGAAAGTTTCTCTTCAAAGTCGCGGTAGACCGGCAGCGCATCTTCGAGCTTTTCCCGCAGCAGCGGGGAGTGCCCGGCGGAAACCAGATCCCCCATATGTTCTTCAAGCACGGCGGAATCGACTTTGTAGCGCTTCAGCTCCGTATAGAGATCATTGAGTTTGGCGATAAACCCTGGCTGTTCGCTGGATGCGCCAAACAACCGCAGATCGCTCCGCCGTTCTCTGAGCAGCCGGTACAGCAGCATGCGTTTGCCTTCGTCTCCGATAGCCGTCAGGGCGGACCCTCCCGTTTCCTGCATGACCCGGTAAGCGAGGCGGTGAAAACTCATGACCTGGGCACGCAGGCTTCCTCCGTTTTCACGACCCGCAAACAGCTCGTACTCCGTCTGGAACGTGGACTGTTCCGGTACGATCAGCAGCAGTGGGGGACCCAGCGGGTCTTGTTTCATTTTGGTACGGATCTCGTCCAGAATCCGGCTCGTTTTGCCGCTTCCGGAACGTCCGATTCTAATCTGCAACGTCATCGGCCGATGGCCTCCTTATTCTGCAATCTCGATTCAAATTTTCCTATATCCATTATAACGCATCGGACGGAAGAAAAACAGAAAACGGGAACGAATGTTCCTCAGGCTGTCGAGAAAGTCCTCTTCGTTGTAGAAGCTCGTCGGCTGCGGGAGAAATTCGTTCCGGTCGCGTGTTGAAATCGAGGAAAAGGATTAAATTTTAGCGGAATTTTCTCGATTTCAAAGGCGAACACTATCGTTCCTTCACTGAATTTCTCCCTCTGCCTCCTCACTTTGCTCGGAATCAGACTTTCTCGACACGATGTGCCTTTCTTCGAAAGGCTTTAGGTCGCGTACAAATCCGCCCGGCGATTCGGATAAAAAAACCGCGCTTCGCTGTCGGCGAAACGCGGTTCTTCCATCTTTCATGACTGTTTGGGCCTCCAGATCCTTCTTCCGTTAGCGGCTGCGGACTTCGAAGATTGCGAACTTCAGATAATGGCCTTCTTCGACGCCGAGGATCTGCGGATGGTCTTTGCCTGCCGCCCGCCATTCGATCAGGCGCAGCGTCTTGCCGGCATCCCGGGCAGCTTCGTGGATCGTTTCCAAAAACAGATCCGGCTTCATGTGGTACGAACAGCTTGCCGTAACCAGATAGCCGCCTTCGCTGACCAGCTTCATCCCGTGCAGATTGATATCTTTGTATCCGCGAACCGCACCTTTGACCGCCGTGCGGGTCTTGGCAAATGCCGGAGGGTCAAGAATCACGACGTCCCAGCTGCGGCCGCCGCCGGCCGGCATCGGAACCGACGTATCGACTTTGGACGTGCCTTCCGAGCGGCGTTTGCGTTCCTCGAGTCCTTTGACATTCTCGCGGAGATAATCAAAAGCATCGGCCACGACAAATTCCACCCGGTCTTCAAAACCGTTCAGGCTCACATTTTCGCGGGCGCTTTCGATCGCATGTGCCGAAATATCGAGGCAGGTGACTTTCTTGGCCCCGTAGGCGCAGGCGTGCAGCGTAAAGCTGCCTGTGTGCGAGAAACATTCCAATACGGTCGCCCCGTCCCAATAAGGGAAGTCGACGACTTTGCCGTTTTTGTTGACGGGTCGGCGTGTACCTTCCACGTCCTGCAGCTCGATCCCGCTTCGCTCTCCCCAGCCGGTCATCAGCGGACGGGTCGAAGCCCGGTTCTCCCGCTGATCGAAGAAATACCCGGTTTTTTGTCCCTGCTCGATATCCACTTTGATCAGCAGGCCGTTCTCCGAAACGGTCACGTGACGCGGACATTCGCCGTGCAGCACGCCCGTCGTCTCTTCCAGTCCTTCAAGCAGACGCACGGATACGTCGCTGCGCTCGTAAATGCCGGCCGGAGACATCACTTCGACCAGCGCGTTCACGATTTCGCCGCGGCGGCGGTCCATGCCGAGCGTCAGGATCTGCACGACCAGTACGTCGCCGAAGCGGTCTACGATCAAGCCCGGCAGAAAATCGGCTTCCCCGTAGACAAGGCGATAAGCGTCGCCTTCGACGAAACGGTCGCGGTGGCGCAAACATTCCCGGAAACGGGACGCGAAAAAGTTCTCGTCCATCGCTTCGACGCGGCCGTAAGACAGCAGGCGCACCGTAATCTGCGAGTTTGCATTGTAATATCCCGTACCGAGCGGCTTGCCGCGGTGATCGGTCACTTCGACCAGATCGCCCGGCGCAATCTCGCCTTCCGTCCCTGAGATCTCGCTTTTATAAATCCACGGATGGCCTTCTTCAAGACGCTTTTTCCGGTTTTTGTCCAATATGACTTTTGCCAAATCGCTTCCTCCTCAAATTGCCGCCCGTCCCTTGGCCCTACAGCTTCAGGCCGAGCATCTCCATTGCCGACCTCAGAATCGGATGATTGTTCTCGTAGCCCGATTTTTTGTGCAGGATCAGCGCTTCTTCCGGATAGAACCATTCCACGCCCCGGATCTCTTCCTGCTGGGCTCTCAGTTCTCCGCCGAGCGCTTCGACCAGATAATAACGGACTTCCTTGTCGACCAGTCCGTATTTTTCATTTTCGTATTGATAGCGGATAATATCCACGAGTTCCACGATCCGCCCTTCGATGCCGGTCTCTTCGCGAATCTCGCGCAGTGCCGCTTCGCGCGGCGTCTCGCCCTGCTCACGCTTGCCTTTAGCCAACGAGACTTTACCGTAGCGGTCCTGGATCAGTTGGATCTGCAGCCGTCCGCCCTCTGTCCGGTAAACGACGCCGCCCGCCGATATTTCCATTCTGCCCACCGTCTTCTCCCCTTATCCGTGCTTTCGAATCCTGCAAGCAAAAGGACTTCGCATCCCTTCGGCGAAGTCCTTTCTTGCCCGCTTGCCGTCTGTACGGCCTCTGCCGGACTGTTGGATGCCTCTAGGATACCGATGACGCGTGCGCTTCATCCAGCACGCGCAGCAGCTCTCCCCGGCACTCGTTGGCGCCCGCTTCGGTAATCTTGACCCGGCACAGCTTGCCCTGCAGTTCCTGAGAGCCTTCGAACAGGACGGTCAGGTAATTGTCGCTGTGGCCGCCGACGAAGCCCTGCGGATACAGTCCTTTTTCATTTTTTTCCGGAATGACATCCACAACCTCGCCAATGAACTTCTGCGCATATTCCAGCTGCATCCGTTCCGACAGTTCGATCAGTTCATGCACGCGGGTGTTTTTGATCTCGTCGTCCACCTGGTCTTCCATCCGCGCGGCCGGCGTACCGGTACGCTGGGAATAAGGAAAGACGTGCATCTCGGAAAATCCGATTTCCCGCATAAAGTTGTAGCCGTTTCGGTACATCTCGTCCGTCTCGCCCGGGAAGCCGACAATCACGTCGGTCGTAATCGCCACATCCGGCATCGCTTCGCGGATCCGCGAGATTTTCTCGGCGAATTCGGCAACCGTATATTTGCGGCGCATTCTTTTGAGTACGGAATCGTCGCCGGCCTGCAGCGGAATATGGAAATGGCGGCACATTTTCGTCGAACGCTTCAGTACATCCAGCATCTTGTCGTCGATCTGGCTCGCTTCGATGGAACTGATCCGGATCCGCTCCAGGCCTTCCACTTTGTCCAGCTCTTCCATAAGATCGGACAGCCGGTAGTTCTCCATATCGTCGCCGTATCCGCCCGTATGGATACCCGTCAGCACGATCTCTTTGTAGCCGGCGGCCACCAGTTGGCGCGCCTGGCTCAACACGCTCTGCGGTTCGCGGCTGCGCGACAGTCCGCGCGACCACGGAATGATGCAGAACGTGCAGAAGTTGTTGCAGCCTTCCTGGATTTTGAGAAACGCGCGCGTATGTCCGTTGAAGCTCGGTACGTCGAGTTCTTCGAACGTCCGGGTCTTCATAATATTTCGCACGGCATTGATCGGCTCGCGCTTGGCTTTGATCTCGTCGACCAGCGGCAGAATCTTCTCCCGGTCCTGCGTGCCGATCACCAGATCCACACCCGGAATCTCCAGAATTTCGGCTGCGGACGTCTGGGCATAGCAGCCTGTCACCGCAACGATGGCCTCCGGATTGCGGCGGACCGCACGGCGGATGATCTGGCGGCTTTTCTTGTCCCCCGTGTTGGTCACCGTACAGGTATTGATGAGATAGATGTCCGCCGTCTGATCGAACTCCACCTGCTCGTATCCTTCTTTTTTGAACAGCTGCCAGATGGCCTCCGTATCATAGAAATTGACTTTGCAGCCCAGCGTATAAAAAGCAACCGATGGCATCGTTAAATTCCTCCCATTTCTCCGGACTCGTACAGAATGCAGGACAGTGCGGTCATGCCCGCCGTCTCCGCTCTCAGGATGCGTTTGCCCAGACCGGTGATCTTGGCGCCCGCCGCGGAAGCTTCGTCCGCTTCGCGCTCGGAAAACCCGCCTTCCGGACCGACCACGACGAGCAGGTTCGCTCCGCCTTCCGGACGTTCTTCCGCAAAGGGGCGAACGATGTCCCGAAGCTGCTGTCCGTCTTCTTTTTCATAACAAAACAGTACCCGATCATAATTGGCGAACGTCTTCAGCAGCTGCTTGTAGGTCAGCGGCTGGAGCACATCCGGGATACGGCTGCGATGGCTCTGTTCCGCCGCTTCCTTGGCAATCTTGCTCCAGCGCTGCAGACGTTTCTCTTCCTTCTTGGCGTCGTACTGCACGACCGTACGCTCGGACAGAAACGGAACGAACGCCGCGGCGCCGATCTCCGTACATTTCTGGATGACCGTCTCAAGCTTGTCCCCTTTGGGCAGACTTTGGGCGATCGTGACGCGGAAACGGGCTTCGCTTTTCTCCGCGATCTCTTCGATCACCGCCGCGATCACTTCGCCCTGCTCGACCGTTTCCAGTTCGGCCAGCACCAGTCGTTCCGCTCCGTCGCAGACGATAATCGAATCTCCCGGCCTGCCGCGCATGACCTTGCCGATATGACGCGCGTCGTCGCCGAGGATACGAACTTTATCGTTTTCAAACTGCTCTTTTTCCACAAAGTATCTCTGCATCTCTCATCCACTTCTCTTCCGTTTTTGACCAAATTCCATCATACACAATTTGCCCGCCGCTGACCAGTGGACATCACGAAAAACCGGCTTTGCCGCAGCACGTTTTCTCACCTGGAAAACGAGTGCCTTGACCGATCACGATGTTAGGTTACGCCCCTCGAAAACCCGCTTGAACCGTGCGTGTTTCCGATGAACGCAAACCTCAGATTTGATTCGGTCAAGGTACTGGCTGCGCGCAAAAGCCGGTTCACCTGCGCTTCAATCCGGATCAGCCGAAGACAAACTGGGCAAATCGGAGAAAAGCGTTGAAAATATCGCCGATCCATTCGTACAAACGCCCGATCGTGTTTTCTCTCAGCGGAGGAATGAACACGATCAGCAGGAAAATGAAAATGGAATACGGCTCGATCGCCTGCATTTTTCTGCGCAGCGGGAGCGGAGCGATGTCTTCCAGAATCCGGTAGCCGTCCAGCGGAGGCAGCGGAATCAAGTTGAACAGGAACAGCAGGATATTCATCTGGATCAGCGTCGACAAGAAAATATCCAGCGCTTCGATTCCACGCGAATAGTTGGCTTCGATGAATACACCGTTTTTGAGGCAGAGATAGTACACGATCGTTCCCAAAAAAGCGATGACCAGGTTGCTCAGCGGACCGACCGCCGAGACGATGATGCCCATCAGGCGCGGGCGGCTGAAGTTTTCCCGGGTCACCGGAACGGGGCGCGCCCAGCCGAATCCGGCGAGCAGAATCAGCAGCATCCCGAGGACGTCGACGTGCCGGGCCGGATTGAGCGTAACGCGGCCCAACAGCTTGGCGGTGGGATCGCCGAGTTTATAAGCCGCATACGCGTG
This sequence comes from Saccharibacillus qingshengii, assembly GCF_013185195.1. Classification (GTDB taxonomy): domain Bacteria; phylum Bacillota; class Bacilli; order Paenibacillales; family Paenibacillaceae; genus Saccharibacillus; species Saccharibacillus qingshengii. The sequence goes on along the minus strand of NZ_JAAZWC010000002.1, from coordinate 184,223 downwards.
CGCGAATTCATGCACTGTAAAAGCGATCAGCAGAACGGCGAGGACGAACGGAAGCTGCTCGAACGAGAAAGCGAGAAAGTCCATTTATACCTCCTTCTCCGCGATAAACGCCAGCCATTCTTCTTCCCGATGCACATCGCGAATCGTCAGTCCCGCCGCGGTCAGACCGTCGCGTACCGCCTGTTCTTTGTCTTTGTAAATACCCGATGCCAGATACAGACCGCCCGGACGCAGCGCCGCATAGACGTCGTTTGTGAACATCAAGATGACTTCGGCCAGAATATTGGCGACGACGATCTGTACCGGAAGTTCTACGCCGATCTCTCCCGATTGCCCGTCCGCCCCGGGAGTCAGTACCGACAGCAGGTCGCTTTCCTTGACCGTGATCTCGTCGGCCAATCCGTTCAGCACCACGTTCTCCTTCGCGCTGCGGACGGCGACGGGATCGAGATCGAGCGCCAATACCCGTTTCGCGCCCAACTTGATCGCTCCGATCGACAAAATGCCGGACCCCGTGCCCACATCGATCACGTCTTCGCCGCCTTTGACGATACTTTCGAGCGCACGCAGACACAGAGCAGTCGTCGGATGGGTTCCCGTGCCGAACGCCATGCCCGGATCAAGTTCGATCACATGCTCGCCTTCCGCCGCTTCGTATTCTTCCCACAACGGCTTGATCGTCAGTTTGTCGGATACTTTGAGCGGCTTATAATAGGCTTTCCATGCGGTCGCCCATTCTTCTTCATCCACCAGGCGGCTTGAGAACGTCGGGCTGCCCGTATCGATATCGAATGTCGCCAGCTCAACCGTACGGTTTTGGACTTCCTCCAGCACCGCTTCAATATCGACGTCTTCGGAAAAGTAGCCTTTGATCTCTGCGCGCCCTTCCGGAATATCGTTCAAAGGCTGGTCGAACAATTCTCCATAAGGCGTATCGCGTTTTTTATTCAAACTGCCCGATTCTTCGATCGAAACACCGCCCGCTCCCGCTTCATGCAGGAAATTCGAGATCGCTTCCACCGCTTCCTCGGTCGTATGTATGGTCAATTCGTGCCACAGCATCATCAATCGCTCCTCAATAGTTAACTTTTGTATTCGTTTCATTGTACTATAGACGAAGAGACAGCACAAAACCCTTAACTTTTGGAGAAAAGAGGCCCATTCATGATCTACTGCACAAATTGCGGAGCGGAATGCCCGGACGATGCCAAATTCTGCGGAAAATGCGGACATGCCCTGCACGGAGAAACGCCGGCCGGAGATGCTGCGCAGCGCCCTGCGCACTCGGCAGTCTCCGATACACAAACGGAACAAACCTTGTGGGAAGGACGTCCTTCCGACTTGGGCGACCAGATCCGGACAGGCATGCTGATGAACAATGTCCATTACAAACTGACAAGCCAGCGTCTGCTCATTACTACCGGACTGATCGGCAAAAAGACGGAAGAACTCGAACTGGTCCGGATCAAAGACGTGTCTCTCGAAAAAACGGCAATGGACCGGATGATGGGCGTCGGCACGATCCTTATCTATTCGAGCGACCCGACCACACCCGAAATCCGGCTCGAAGATGTAAAAGACGCGGAAAAGGTCAAAGATCTGCTGCGCGGCGCTATCCGGGCGGAAAAAGAGCATTACGGAACGAGATACCGCGAAGATTTGTAAGGAAGGCTTCAAGCTCGGCAGCAAACCCAAAAGACCCGTTCTCCGATTACGGAGAACGGGTCTTTGTTAGGGGGACCTAATCGGATCACGATGCTAACTCGCATGATCGAGACGCTGGATCTCAATCGGTCAGGCGTTGACTTTTTTCGGAGCGGTTGTCTGCACTTGATGGGCGGGTGCTTCGCGCTTCACGATAACCCGTTTGATAAAGAACGCCAGAACGAAAGCGGCGGCCGTCATCCAGGTTGCGACAACGAACGAATGGTTGATCCCCTGCACGGTCGCTTCAAGCGTTACGGCTTTCATCTGCGCCGCATCCTGCGGGTTGATTCCCATACTGACGACCAACTGCTTGCCGACTTCGGCCGCTTTGTTGGACATGATCGACACGAGCAGAGCCGTACCCAGCGCTCCGGCAATCGTACGCAGCGTATTGGACATCGCCGTACCGTGTCCGTTCAATCGTGCCGGAAGCTGATTCAGACCGGCGGTCTGGATCGGCATCATCATCAGCGACATCCCGAACATGCGGACGGTGTAGACGATGATCAGGTGACGGTACGTGGTATCGATACTGAGCTGGCTGAACTGGTACGTCGTGATGGTCATGATCGCAAGACCCGCGACCGCGAGCCAGCGTGCCCCGATCTTATCGAAGATATAACCGGTGATCGGAGACATAATCCCCATCAGAATCGCACCCGGCAGCAGCATCAGACCGGATTCGACCGGCGTAAATCCGCGTACGTTCTGCAGATACAGCGGAAGCAGGATCATGCCGGAGAACAGCGCCATCGTGGCGATGACGTTAATGATGGTCGTGAGCGTAAATACGTCGTATTTGAATACGCGCATTTCCAGAATCGGCTTCTCGCTTCTTAGCTGACGGGTAACGAACCAGATAAGCGATACCGCGCCGATTGCAAGCGTCCATAATACTTCCGCCGATTCCCAGCCCTGCGAACCCGCTTGGCTGAATCCGTACAGAATGCCGCCGAAACCGATTGTCGAGAGGATCACGGCAAGAATATCAAGCTTCGGACGCGACGTTTCGGTCACATTGCGCATGAACAGCACGCCGAGGATGATCGAGATCACGCCGAACGGCAGAATCAGATAGAACAGGTAATGCCAGTCGTAATGTTCAACCATCCAACCGGACAGCGTAGGTCCGATTGCCGGAGCAAAGATCATGGCTACGCCGACAAGACCCATGGCGGAACCGCGTTTCTCGATCGGGAAAATGGTCAGAATGGTAAACGTCATCAGCGGCATCAAAATACCGGCGCCGGCTGCCTGAACCATCCGGCCCGCAAGCAGCAGTCCGAACGAGTCGCTGAATGCGCAGAGCAGTGTACCGGCGGTAAACAAACTCATTGCGGTAATAAACAGGTTGCGGGACGTAAAGCGGGCCATCAGGTAAGCCGTAACGGGGACCATCACGCCGTTGACGAGCATGAAGCCCGTACTCAGCCATTGAATGACGGTCGTTTCGACGCCGAGATCGATTGCCATCGTCGGCAGCGCCACGTTGAGCAGCGTTTGGTTCAGCAGCGCCACAAAAGCGCCAATCAGCAGAGCGACGAGAATCGGCCCTTTTTTCAGGGTTTGAATATCTTGTACAGCAGTTCGATTACTCATGGTGGTTTTCATCTCTCACTTCTTCTAGTTTTTTGATAATCTTGCGGTGCACGCCGAGCATGGCCCGGACTTCTTCGGGATCCAGATCGCTCAAGCCCGACAAATACTTACGGTAGGCCGCGTCCGCGTCTTCGAGCACCTGCAGGCCTTTCGGTGACAATTTCAGCACGATCGAGCGCCTGTTGTGGTTCGGCCGTTCCCGACTGACGAGTTCGGCTTTGACCAGCCGGTCGATAACGCCGCTCACCGTGCTGCTGACCAGCCGCATATGCTCCGCCAACTCGCCGAGGCCGATTTCCGGTCGATCCCGCAGCGCTTTGAGCGTCATCAGCTGGATGCCCGTCACGCCGAACCGGCACGACATCTCCGACATCAGTTGAAAAAAGAGCTGTTTGACTTCGCGGAAAGAGTCGACAATTTCATGCAGTTCAATCTCCGTGTTGGTGTTCAAATGTATCGCTGTCCTTCCCTTCCTGCTTGAACGTTCTTTTACGAAATGTTTGTATAGCAACATTTGGCACAAGAACAATTCGTATACGAACTATTATACCGAAAATTTTTATAGTGTCAACATTTACATAGAAAACAGCGGGATTTTCGGATCTTCGCTCGGGGTTGTTTTCCTGCTCGGGCCTGCTGGGCAGTCCGCGAGTAAAGGGAAAGCCAAAAGTCGCTCAGCCCCGAAAATCCCGCTTCCTGTTCGGGGAGGGCAGGCGGCCCCTCGGGCCGGTCCGCCGGGGAGGGATGCCGAAGCTCCCTGCCTCCGGCAGCTTCGGGCAGGCAGGGCAGGCAGCGGCTTTGCCGGCTGCAAGAGCGAATGGGCGGCGGCGCTGCCGACCGCAAGGGCAGGGCGGGCAGCGGCTTCGCCGGCTGCAAGAGCGAATGGGCGGCGGCGCTGCCGACCGCAAGGGCAGGGCGGGCAGCGGCTTCGCCGGCTGCAAGAGCGAATGGGCGGCGGCGCTGCCGACCGCAAGGGCAGGGCAGGCAGCGGCTTCGCCGGCTGCAAGAGCAAAAGCGCAGGGCGGCGAGCTGCGTCGTTGTCGATCGTTTTCACAAAAAATGCAGTCTCCGATTTTGGAGACTGCATTTGGCTAAGCGATTTGTAGAAGGCAGATCAAATCTCGAATAAACTTAAAGGGTTTATAAAGAACCGCCGACCAGATAAAAGAAACCGAAAAGCAAAAATACCAAAGCGGCGAAGAAAAAGCTGGCCCAACTCCGATTATATTTTTCTGCATTGGGGTTTAAAGATTTAATCAAAAAATTTATAAACCCGTAACCGATTGCTGAAATCATCAAAAGAATAACAAAAATTATCGTTCCCACTCTCCTTCGTCGTTCTTTTCCCCTTCTGTAGAACGTTTGAAGATCGATATCCATTACGCAGTAGGAGAAAAAACAAAAAAAGGCCGTCCTCCTAAGAACGGCCTACTTCTTGAAATACATCAAGCCTGAATCTCTCCGGTACCTGGGCTTAATCAGTCGCCGCGGAAAGCACGCTTCATCTTGTCGAAGAAAGATTGTTCGTGCTCATGCGTCTGTTCGCCGCTGAGTCCCGAGAACTGACGCAGCAGATCTTTTTGCTCATCGGTCAGTTTGCTTGGAGTGACGATGACCACTTTGACATGCTGATCGCCCTGGCCGGTACCGCGAAGACGAGGAACGCCTTTGCCTTTCAGACGGAAATACGTACCGGTCTGGGTGCCTGCCGGAATCTTCAGTTTGACCTTCTCGGTCAGGGTCGGAATTTCGATCTCGTCGCCGAGAGCGGCTTGGGTAAAGGTCAAAGGCACCTCGCAGTAGATATCGTCGCCTTCGCGATCGAAGAATTCATCCTGCTTCACCCGAATCACGATATACAGGTCGCCGGCAGGACCGCCGCGCAGCCCTCCGTCGCCTTCGCCGGTCATGCGCAGTTGAGCGCCGTCGTCCACACCTGCCGGAACGCGGATATGCACTTTGCGCTGTTTTTTCACATGGCCGCTGCCGCTGCACGTTGTGCATTTTTCTTTGATGATTTTGCCGCTGCCGCTGCAGTTCGAACAGGCTCTGCGGTTAACCATACGGCCGAAAGGCGTATTCTGCACGACTTCTTCTTGTCCGCTGCCATGGCAGACGGAACAAACTTCGGGCTGTGTGCCCGGCTTGGCGCCGCTTCCGTGACACGTATCGCAGCCCTCGGTGCGCGGAATGGTAATATCCAGCTCTTTGCCGAATACCGCTTCCTTGAACTCCATCGTCATCGTGTACTGCAGATCGTTGCCCCGCTGCGGCGCGTTCGGGTTGCGGGATCTTCCCCCGCCTCCGCCGCCGAAGAACATATCGAAGATGTCGCTGAATCCGCCGCCGCCAAAATCGCCGCCGCCGCCAAAGCCCTGGCTCGGATCTTCATGGCCGTACTGATCGTAACGGGCCCGTTTCTGGCCGTCGCTCAGGACATCATACGCTTCTTTGACTTCTTTGAATTTCGTTTCGGCATCATCCGCCTTGTTGACGTCCGGATGATATTTGCGCGCCTGCTTGCGGTAAGCCGACTTGATATCCTGCTCGCTTGCGCCCTTTTCGATGCCGAGCACCTCGTAGTAATCGCGCTTGTCCGCCATCGCTGCACTCCAACTCCTTTATGCTCATAATCGTTTCCCTTGCCAAAGGCGGCTTCGCCTTCCGTTCTGCCCAAAACCCAAGAAAAGGGAAGTCCGATCCGGGATGACCCGGCCTGACCTCCCCAGCCGGCCCGTCCGCCAAAAAGCGGGGGCGGGCTTTTTTCTTATAAATTCAAACCGGCATGGATACCGATTAGTCTTTTTTGTCTTCGTCGACGACTTCGTACTCGGCATCGACCACATTGTCGCGGCTTTGCGAAGAAGCTCCGCCTTCCGCTTCGCCGCCCGCTTGGGCGCCTTCGGCATTGGCCTGCTCGTACAGCTTCACGGACAGCTGCTGAACGATTTCAGTCAGCTCTTCGGTTGCGGCTTTGATTTCGTCCACGTTGTCGCCTTCCAGCGATTTTTGAACTTTCTCTTTAGCCGCGTTCGCTTTTTCGATCTCGGAAGCGTCGACTTTGTCGCCGAGGTCTTTGATCGTTTTGTCGACTTGATACATAAGCTGGTCGGCGTTGTTTTTCGTTTCGACCAGTTCTTTGCGCTTCTTGTCTTCTTCCGCGTGCAGCTCGGCGTCTTTCATCATCTGTTCAACTTCGGCGTCGCTCAGACCGCTCGAGGAAGTGATGGTGATTTTCTGGCTTTTGCCTGTACCTTTGTCGGTTGCCGACACGTTTACGATGCCGTTGGCATCGATATCGAACGTAACTTCGATTTGAGGTACGCCGCGAGGAGCCAGCGGAATATCGCCCAGTGTGAAGCGGCCCAGCGTTTTGTTGCCGGCAGCCATTTCGCGTTCGCCCTGCAGGACGTGGATTTCCACGCTCGGCTGGTTATCCGCATAGGTCGAGTAAACCTGCGATTTGCTGGTTGGAATCGTCGTGTTGCGGTCGATCATTTTGGTGAATACGCCGCCTGCCGTTTCGATACCCAGGGACAGAGGCGTTACGTCCAGCAGGACCACGTCTTTGACTTCGCCTGTCAGGACGCCCGCTTGCACGGCTGCGCCGAGAGCGACAACTTCATCCGGGTTAACCCCTTTGTGCGGATCTTTGCCGGTCAGTTTCTTGATCGCTTCCTGTACGGCCGGAATCCGCGTGGAACCGCCGACGAGCACGATCTTGTCGATTTCGTTCGACGACAGACCGGAGTCTTTCAACGCTTGGCGTGTCGGAGCGAGCGTACGCTCAACCAGATCCGCCGAGATTTCTTCGAACTTGGCACGGGTCAGGTTAAGCTCCAAATGCTGGGGAACTCCGTCAACCATCGTGATAAACGGCAGCGAGATTGTTGTCGTCATAACGCCCGACAATTCTTTTTTCGCTTTTTCCGCCGCGTCTTTGAGACGCTGTACGGCCGCTTTGTCTTTGCTCAGGTCTACGCCCTGCTCTTTTTTGAACTCGGCTACCAGGTAATCGATGATCACTTGGTCGAAGTCGTCGCCGCCCAGGTGGTTGTCGCCGCTTGTCGCTTTAACTTCGAAGAATCCGTCGCCGAGTTCCAGAATCGAAACGTCGAACGTACCGCCGCCGAGGTCATAGACGAGGATCGTTTGATCTTCGGACTTCTCGAGACCGTAAGCCAGTGCCGCAGCCGTAGGCTCGTTGACGATCCGCAGGACTTCAAGACCCGCGATTTTGCCGGCATCTTTGGTGGCTTGGCGCTGAGCGTCGTTGAAGTAAGCCGGAACGGTGATAACCGCCTGCGTAACGGTTTGGCCCAGGTAAGCTTCGGCGTCGGATTTCAGCTTTTGCAGAATCATGGCCGAAATTTCCTGCGACGTGTAGTCTTTGCCTTCAATCGTTTCTTTGTGGTTCGTGCCCATATGGCGCTTGATCGAAGCGATCGTGCGGTCCGGGTTGGTGATGGCTTGGCGCTTGGCCGTTTCGCCGACGATCCGTTCGCCGTCTTTCTTGAAACCTACGACCGAAGGGGTCGTACGCGCGCCTTCCGGGTTAGGGATAACGACGGCTTCGCCGCCTTCCATAACAGCCACGCAAGAGTTGGTTGTACCCAGGTCAATACCGATTACTCTACTCACAGTAAATATCCTCCTTGGAAAGGTCGATTGATTTTGGATTGATGAAGATGTATTTCGTGCGCTGTGTCCAGGTTTCGGACCCTACGCTCTATCATAACGGTTTGGCGCGCGTTTTCAAACTTCGCGTGTTGGGAGAACGTTTCGCTGTAGCGATCCGGCTCCCGAAACGGTCGTTTGCAGAAAAACGCGGCTTATCCGCTGACTTTCACCATGGCGGGACGAAGCACTTTGTCTTTCAGCATATAGCCTTTTTGCAGTTCTTCCACGACGATGCCTTCTTCGAATTCATCGCTTTCCACCGTCATGACGGCTTGATGGAATTCCGGATTAAAAGGTTGTCCGACGGTCTCCATCGCGGTCAGGCCTTCCGCCTGAAGCACGTTTTCGAACTGCCGGTAGATCATCTTCACGCCTTTTACGAACGATTCCGCGTTCTCGCCTTCCGGCGTCGTGTCCAGAGCGCGGCTGAAGTTGTCGATAACCGGTACAAGCTCGGAAATAAGCTTCGAGGAAGCGTATTTGCCCAGCTCTTCTTTTTCGCGGATCGTACGTTTGCGGAAATTATCGAAATCGGCCTGCGAACGGGCCAGACGCTGCATGTATTCCTCGGACTGCGCCGTCAGGGCTTGAACGCGCTCCTGAAGCTCTTCGACCGAAATGACTTCACCGGCTTCGGCTTGTGCGTCTTCCGCCGGATTCCCGGCTGTCTCTGCACCTTGTTGGTCTTCCATAACTTCCACTTCGTTCTCGGTATACAACGGCTGTTCTTTACTCAAGATGCATTCACCTCCTTGTGTGGATCGCAGCGGACGCCCTATCGGTTACACCGTACAGGGGATGTCCGCTAAAGCGAATATTGGGATAGGGTTGAACGAATGTTCCACCCGTTTACGCTCCGTATCTGCCGCCGAGCGCACGGCTCATCGCCCGCGACAGCAGATCGAGCGTTCCGATCACTTTGGCATATTCCATCCGGGTCGGACCCAGTATGCCGATCGTGCCGAACGCTTCGCCGTCAAGCGAATACGTCGCCGTGATCAGGCTGCAGTTCACGAAGGCCTGATGCACATTCTCGCTGCCGATCTTGACTTGAATGCCCTTCTGCTCGGAATTCAGCAGACGCGTAAGCGTCGGCGTCTCCTCCAGCAGATCGAGCACGGTCTTCAGCTTGCCGATATCCCTGAATTCGGGCTGGATCAGCATATTGGTCGTTCCGCTCAGGAACACTTTCTGATCTTTGCCGCTCGTAAACGAATCGTCGAGCAGCTTCATCAGTTCTTCGTAGTGTTCGGCGTGACGCTGGATTTCTTGGCCGATCTCCGAGTACAGCCGCGCTTTCAGCTTGTGCATCGGAACCCCGGCCAGCTTGGCGTTAAGCAGATTCACCGTTTGTTCCATATCGGAAACGGACAACCCCGGCGGAATCGAGACGGTTCGGTTCTCGACCTCGCCTGTGCTGGTTACGATAATCGCGACAGCCGTCGTCTCGTTGAGCGGAAGCAGTTGAAAATGGCGCAGCGAAGTATTGAACATCTCCGGACCGAGCAGGATCGACGTATAATTGGTCATCGAAGCCAGAATCGTACCGGCATGCTGAACCACTTCTTCCACCGCACTCAGCTTCTCGGCTGCGAGCTGCTTGAACAGTTTCAAATCTTCGGCTTTCAACGGCTTCAGCGGAGCCAGATGATCGACGTAATAACGGTATCCTCTATTGGAAGGAATACGTCCTGCCGACGTATGCGGCTGTTCCAAAAAACCCAGTTCTTCCAAATCCGCCATTTCATTGCGGATCGTCGCCGGACTGAACGCTACATCGCCCCGCTTGGAGATGCTGCGGGACCCGACCGGTTCGGCCGAACGGATGTAGTCGTCCACGATGGCGTTCAAGATCATGCTCTGACGTTCGCTTAACACGAGATCCCCTCCTGTCCGGATCGATAAGAGCGCATCGGAACCTTCTTCCGTTAGCACTCTATTCAAATGAGTGCTAAACTCTAATACAAAAATACCAAACCGGACTTGGCGTTGTCAAGTTCGGTTTGGCCTTTGATGGCACGTTTTCGTATTCGCCCGCGGACAAAATCAGCCGATGATTTTGAGTACCGCGATTTCGTCGCAGCGATCGCGCTTCGCGCAGTGGATACAGTCGGTCCATACTTTTTCCGGAAACACATCCATCGGTACGACGGTAAAGCCGTTTTTCACAAAAAACGAGACTTCGTAAGTGAGCGCGATAATCTTCGGAATCTGCTGCTCGACCGCAAGTTCGATCAGACGCGTAACCAGCTTGGAACCGATCCCTTTGCCTTTGTTGCCTTCCATGATGCCGAGTGAGCGAATCTCTACGAGATCGGGGCCCAGCAAACAGAGAGAACCGCAGCCGATAACCCTGCCGTCTTCTTCCGCCACGACAAAATTGTCGATCTGGCGCCGCAGTACTTCCTTGGAGCGCGGGAGCATGATTCCCCTGCGCGCATATTCTTCTATCATGGAATGCAGCGGTTCAATATCTCCTGCATTCGCTTGTCTGCATACAACGGTAACGGCGGGCATCGGCCGTTCACCTCCCTGTTCAAGTCGTGACGCCAAAGCGCCAGCTGTCGGATAAGTTTTCGATTGGATAAATATACATCATAACGCATACTTTTTCAACACTTTTAAAAGAATACTTCCATAAAATTTTAACTTTTGGACAAATTGAAGCGTTTGACCGTTCTTACCCGATCACGCAGCTTTCTAACAGCAAGGCGGCAGCCAATGAGAACGTTCGCACGACTGCCCCGCCGCCTTTCTTCTTCGTTGTTGTTATCGGCAGTCGAGGACTATCCTATGAAAAAAACGCAAAAAAACGTCGGGAGAATCCCGACGTTTTCTTCAAAGGAGGCTGACGCGCAGACGGCGCACTCCCTTTTTCAGATTCAAGCTTTCTTGCATAATGGCTGTCTTTTTCAGCGGAATTGGAATCCTGCCGTTGGGACGTTTACGCGCCTACCGTCAAATACCCGATAAATTCGCCGAATACGTCGTTGCCGAACAAGATGCCTTTTTCGCTCAGGCGGTAGCCTTCGAGATCCGTGCGGCGTTCGATCAGTCCGAGATCCGTCATCTTTTTGAGCGGAGCCGCGAAGATCTCTTCTACCGGTACGCCGAACTGGTCGCGGAACCGCGCGCTCTCCATGCCGTCCAGCATACGCAGGCCGACCATCATGAAGTCTTCCATCGCTTCTTCCCGCGGCACTTCGAACTCTTCGAGTCTCGGCAGTCCTTTGCCCGCGGCTTCGTTGTACGGATTGACGCCTTTGATATTGATGTGGCGTTTGCGTCCGACGTAGCCGTGCGCGCCCGCGCCGAAGCCGTAATAATCTTCGTTTTTCCAATACGTGATATTGTGCAGGCTTTCTTTGCCGGGTTTGGCGAAGTTGCTGATCTCGTACTGCTTGTAGCCTGCGCCCCGCATCCGGTCCATGAGCAGCTTGTACATCGCCAGCTCGTCGTCTTCGTTGGGCAGCGGCAGTTTGTTTTTGTTGAAAAGGGTATGGAACAGCGTGTTCTCTTCGACTTTGAGGCTGTAGATCGAGTAATGCGGCAGATCGAGTTCAAGTGCGCGCGTGATGCTCTCGTCCAACATCGCGACCGTCTGGTTCGGCAGCCCGAACATCAGGTCGATCGACAGATTGTGCAGGCCGCTCTTGTGCGCGTTCTCCAGCGAGCGGTACACGTCGTCCGTATTGTGAATCCGTCCGATTTCGCCGAGCAGACTGTTCTGGAACGCCTGTACGCCGAAACTAACACGGTTCACGCCGCCGTCTTTCATCACTTTCATCTTGTCGAGATCGGTCGTGCCGGGATTGGCTTCCATCGAAAACTCGATATCATCGGACCAGTTCGGAAAATGCTTGCGGACCGATGCCAGGAAAAAGGCCATTTCGTCCGGCTTCAGTACGGTAGGCGTGCCGCCTCCGACGAAGATGGTCTTGATGACGCCCGGAGGCGTAAGCGCGACGGTCTGCTCCATTTCCCGGTCCAGCGCGCGCAAATAATCCATCACGGGCTGGTCTTTGAGGACATAGGAATTAAAATCGCAGTAGAAGCATTTGTTGGTGCAAAACGGAATATGGATATAGACGGCTTCCGGCGCTGCTGCGGCACGGTTCCGGTCGATTTCTGTAGTCATGGGTGGAGCCTCCTAACTAATGGTTGGACAGATTCTATCCAATATGCCGGCGCGTAAAAGCGCCTTAAATCTTCAAAAAGGAAAGCCGGAGTCCGGCTTTCCTTCTGCATGCGCAGCGGCGAATATTCCGCACGCTGTTTTTCATTTATAAGCTGCTTGTTTCACTTATAATTTCCTATCACTTATCAGTTGTCCGTTCCACTCAAGGGGACAGGCCCAGCCAAGGCCGCATCCCCTTCGCTCTTCATCCGTCGCCCTTCCCCTACTCCCCCAAAAAAGCCGGAGGAGCAGGCTCGGGAAGGGCGGCTCTGCGTAAGTCGGCGTGCGGCGGGAAGAGGGAAAAGGGATCAAGGCGAAAAGCGAAGCGGCCGCATTTGGAAATCGGGAAATCCACCTTATCCGGCTTCCATCCTATTTCCCGATTCCAACGGCGGTTAAGCCCGATCCCTTTTCCCGGCCGACCGAGGCACGAACTGCCGCGCCCGAGCCGCCCTTGAACTTTCGCGCCTACTCCGCGCAAAGAAAAACTACTCGTCCAGCTTCAGCACAGCCATGAATGCTTCCTGAGGCACTTCGACGTTGCCGACCTGCTTCATGCGCTTCTTGCCTTCTTTTTGCTTCTCGAGCAGTTTGCGCTTACGCGAGATATCGCCGCCGTAACACTTGGCGAGGACGTTTTTGCGCATCGCTTTGACGGTCTCGCGCGCGACGACCTTCGTTCCGATCGAAGCCTGGATCGGCACTTCGAACATCTGCCGCGGAATCAGCTCGCGCAGCTTGGCGCAGATGATGCGTCCGCGCTGGTAGCCGCGATCGCGGTGGACGATGAACGACAGCGCATCGACCTGTTCGCCGTTGAGCAGAATGTCCATTTTGACAAGATTGGACTTGCGGTAGCCGGATACTTCGTAATCGAACGAAGCGTATCCCTTCGTGCCGGACTTCAGCTGGTCGAAGAAATCGTAGACGATTTCCGACAGCGGAACTTGATAGGTCAGCGTAACGCGCGTCGTATCGAGATATTCCATGTTGACGAACTCGCCGCGTTTGTTCTGGCACAGTTCCATAACGGTACCGACGTAATCGTTCGGGACGATGACGGCCGCCTTGACATAAGGCTCTTCGACGTAGTCGATCCGTCCGACTTCCGGATAGTGCGACGGGTTGTCGATTTGCATCACGGAACCGTCGGTCAATCCGATCTTGTACACAACGCTTGGTGCGGTCGTGATCAGCGCGATATCGAATTCGCGTTCGATCCGCTCCTGGATGACGTCCATATGAAGCAGACCGAGGAATCCGCATCGGAAACCAAAGCCCAGCGCGCTGGACGTTTCCGGCTCGAAAGTGAGCGAAGCATCGTTGAGCTGAAGCTTCTCGAGCGCTTCGCGCAGATCGTTGTAATCCGACGATTCGATCGGATAGAGGCCGCAGAACACCATCGGGTTGATCTTGCGGTAACCCGGCATCGGTTCGGCTGTCGGGTTCTTCGCATCGGTGATGGTATCGCCGACCTGCGTATCGCCGACGGATTTCATGCCCGCAACCACGAAACCTACGTCGCCCACGTTCAACTCGTCCACCATGGTCATCCGCGGCATAAAAGCGCCGACTTCAATGACATCGAATGTTTTGCCCGAAGCCATCATTTTGATCTTGGAACCGGACTTGATCTTGCCGTCCAGTACGCGGATGTAGACGATAACGCCTTTGTAAGGATCATAATGGGAGTCGAAGATCAGGGCTTTGAGAGGTTGCTCCGGATCGCCGGTCGGCGCCGGCACTTTGGCCACGACTTGTTCCAGAATCTCCTTGATGCCGATCCCCGCTTTGGCGGAAGCCAATACGGCGTCGCTTGCATCAAGGCCGATCACGTCTTCCACTTCCTGTTTGACCCGTTCCGGGTCCGCGCTCGGCAGGTCGATCTTGTTGATAACCGGCAGAATCTCCAGATTGTTATCGAGCGCCAGGTATACGTTGGCCAGCGTCTGGGCTTCGATCCCCTGAGCGGCGTCGACGACCAGAAGCGCGCCTTCGCAGGCGGCCAGGGAACGCGAGACTTCATACGTAAAGTCGACGTGTCCCGGCGTGTCGATCAGGTTAAGCAGATATTCTTCGCCGTCGTCGGCTTTGTAGGTCAGGCGGACCGCCTGCAGTTTGATCGTGATACCGCGTTCGCGTTCGAGTTCCATCTGATCCAGGACCTGCTCCTGCATTTCGCGTGAAGTCAGGGCTCCCGTATATTCGAGAATCCGGTCGGCAAGTGTGGACTTGCCGTGGTCGATATGCGCTATAATAGAGAAGTTTCTTATTTTCTTTTGTCTTGCTGCAATGTCAGTCATTCCTTACCTCCGCCTCAATTTGACAAGAATCAATCCATTTATTATAGCAGTTGGGGATAGTCCCAGCAATCCCACTTGGGCTCCCAAAAGATCGGCAGCGTCTTAAATTTGGAATACCGTTTGTTTCCGGCAAAATCAAAATCTAAAATCTTGCGGAATGGTTGCTTTTTTACGCCCGCCATGCTAAGATACTTTAAGTTGTGAAACTTTCGATGTTTCGTATATGCTTTACAGGAGGTGAATGCAATGCCTAATATCAAATCCGCTATCAAACGCGTGAAAACGAACGAGAAACGCCGTGCGCTTAACGCTTCGCAAAAATCCGCACTTCGCAGCGCAGTAAAAACCGCTACGACAGCACTGGAAAGCAATGATGTGGAAACTGCCCAAACTGCAGTCAAGAACGCTTCGCAGAAGCTGGATAAAGCCGTAACTAAAGGCCTGATCCACAAGAACGCGGCAGCGCGCAAAAAATCCCGTCTCGCTAAAAAAGCGAACGCTCTGACAGCTGAAAAAGCCTAAGACAATCGCGTTTTGCGATATAATCGCACGATACAACACCGCTTACGAAACCCCGGAATCCTTTAGGATATCGGGGTTTTTAAGTTTTTCTACCAAGCGAAACCTGCTGTAAAAAGAAGAAAAGCGGCAGCCCGGCACCTGCGAAACTCTTTTTCCGCCGCTCCGACCACCGCCCTACCCCCGATTCCGCCGCCTTAAGCTCACCCGCCGCGGCCTTGACTTAGGCTCCCAACCTCAGCAAAAACATTTCCAGCCCGAATACTTTATCCACCGCTCCGGTCTTGATCTGATGATCCAGCTTCGCGATCGAAGACAGAATATGCCGCAGCCGAACCGTCTCAAACCGCCTTGCCTGCTCGGAAGCAATCTTGACCGCATACGGATGCAGTCCAAGCTGTCCCGCCATCTGCTGCTGCGAATAATTTTGTCCGGACATCTCTTTGACCTGCAAAATAATCCGGAACTGCCGCGCAATAAGCGAAACAATCTTGATCGGCTCTTCCCGCTGTTTGAGCAGATCGTAGAAAACGTCGAGCGCCTGCTGCAGTTTGAGATTGGCGATATGTTCGACCAGCACGAACACACTTTGCTCCGTTCCGATCGCCACCAGTTTTTCCACATCGTCCGTCCCGACCGTGCCGCCTTTCCCCGCAAACAAAGACAGTTTTTCGATTTCTCCCGACAGCCCCGCAAGCGATGTGCCGGCCCGTTTCAACAGCAGGGCTGCCGCCTCCGGTCCGATTGCAACCGAACTTCGCCCGAATTGTTTGGTTACCCAGCCGGACAGCTCGCTCTCCCCCATCGGCGCAAACGAAATCACCGCAGCCGAAGTTTTGAACGCTTTGACCAGTTTTTTGCGCTCATCCAGCTTCTCGGCGTAGGCCAGAAAAACAAGCACACTGTAATCCGCCGGATTGGCGAGATACTCCAGCAGCTTTTCGATCCGGTGTTCCACTTTCGCCGACTCTTTGCCTGCCGTAAACAGACTGCTGTCGCGCACCACGATCAGTTTGCGTTCGGACAGGAACGGAGCCGTCTCCGCTTCTTCCACCACGAGTTCAATCGGGGTCTCCGCCAGATCGTAATTCGCGACCGCAAAAGAACGCTGATCTTCGGCGATCAGTTCCGTTTCCAGCAGGGAAACGAATTCCTTCATTCTGTATTTTTCGGTCCCGTAACACAGATAGAGCGGCGATACTTCGCCTGCTTTCACCTGTTTGACCGCCATTTTCAAATCCATAGATCTTAACCCTCTTTTCCGATTCCGAAGGACGCGTCGATCGTCCGCCGCATTGCTTGGGAGCCTGCCTGCGCAGCAGTTGGAATCCCGCTGTACCCATTGTACCGAATTCCGCCGAAAAACGCATCCGGACATCGGGTTCTTTCGTCTGCCTCAAGCGACAAAAAACCGGCCGGAGCACGTTTCTTCCTCCGTCTGGCGGATTCTTGAAACGGCCTGCGGCCGGTGGTTTTTTATTTACCGCCCTGTTTGAGCAGGGTTTCTTCGATAGTCCAGGTTTCCTGGGCCGTGGTGCCGTCGGACTTGATCAAATCGTACGTGAACGTTTTGCCGTCCGCGGACCAGACGCCTCCGGCTACGCTTCCGTCAACCTTGCGGCTGCCCAGTTCCGCGGAACCGTCGCCTTTCAGAAGCTTCAGTGTATGGTCCGAATACGTGAAGCGATAAGCGTTATCCGGCGAGTTCCATTCCGAAGGAGCCATGGTCAGCCCGTATACCCGGCTGTCTGCCGCTTGGTCGGGAGCCACATCGGCACTTTCCGAATCGGAAATTCCGCTTTCTTCCGGATTGCCCGGAGCCTCTTCGGAAGCCGAGAACGTTTCGATTCCTTCGTTCGGCTGACTGTCCGGTTCTGCGCTTCCGGCAGCGGGTTCTTTGCCCGAAGCAGGCGGACTGGCGGCCGGGTTCGATTTATCCGACGGCGCTTTGCCGCCCGACTTGACCGATTTATCCGGGTCTTTTTCCGTACGTGTACCGGCCGAGGTCGACTTGTCCGGCTCGGGCGATTGATCCGGGGCTTGGTCCGTATTCGGTCCGGACTTGGTCGAAGATGCCGAATCGTCAGACGGAGTCTGCGAACGGTCCCGGTTCTGACTGGCCGCAGGCGTACCTGTATCCGGTTCGGCCGAATTTGTCTTGGGCTCCGAAGGCGAAGTGCTGTCCGGTTCGACGGACAAAGTCGGGAGATCTGCCTGCGGCGTAGCTGTATCCACATTCGGTTCTTTGTTGGCAGGAGCTCCGTCCGCCGCAGAATCTTCCGGTGTTACGGACTTCTGATTGGCTGTATCGTCGCCGGGTACAAGCTTTGTCTCTGGCTGAATCGATTTGGCTTCGGTGCTCGGGTCGGTGACATCCGGCATCGTCTGACTCTCCGTCTTCGCCGCCGATTCCGACGGAACGAGTGTATCGTCCATCGCGCCGGACACGGCCGTCGAAGACGTCATCTCCGCATTCGGCATTTCCTGCGGCTCGTAAGTGGCCACGAAGATCCCCAATACGGCGGCGGCAACAGCCGTACCACCGACGGTCCGGCCCAAAGTGGAGCGCCAGAATCCGGCCGGTCTGCGGCGCTGAGACACCTCGTCGCCAAACATCCGTTTGCTTTCCATCTCCGACAATTTCTCGGGTTCCGCCTTGGGAACGGCGGCTGCAGCCGTGCGGTCGAGTTCTTCCAGCCGGGGCAGGATCGAATCGACCAGGCTGACCGGCGGCGTCACGTCGGGCAGCGATTCCAGTTTGTCCGACAGACCCTGAAGAAAATCAAAATCCGCCCGTGCCTCCGGAGAGTCGCCGAGATGAAGGAACAATTTTTCCGTTTCTTGCGCGTTCAAATCATGGTCGAGGTAACGGTTCATATATTCCAACGCTTCTTCGCGTTTCATCTACAGCGCACCTCCTTTCTGATAATCTCGAAGCAGCTGCTGAAGCTGGCCCCGGGCTCTGAATAAATACGATTTTACGGTGTTAAGCGGCAGATCCAGGCATCCGGCGATTTCGCCATACGACATATCCTGCACGTAGCGAAGGATGACGACCGTACGGTGATGTTCCGGCAGCAGGTTGATCGCCCGGTCGATATCTTCCCGGGTATAAGCCCGCATCACTTCGCCTTCCACGCTGTCGTTTCCTTCGAACACCATCTCGTGTTCTTCGATCGACACCGTAGGTTTGGCGCGTCTGAATTTGTCGATACAAATATTGGTCACGATTCGCTGCACCCAGGTTTTGAACTGCGCTTTTTCTTCATAGGACCCGATTTTCGTGTAAATGCGGATCAGGGCTTCCTGAGCGGCGTCCATCGCGTCCTGTTCGTTATTCAGCGTATAATAAGCCGTCTTGTAGACGGCCGGTTCAATCTCTCGCAATAGGGTGATAAGAGCGTCGCGATCGCCCGATTGAGCGGCTCTAATGAGTTCCTGCTCGACCACTAAGGGTCCCCCTCTCTTGCACCTTTTCAGACGAGCATAGCCGCCAAAAGGTTGCGTTCTTTTTCTGTTTTTCAAAAAACATCTGCCGCTTCGGGCCTATATCTCCCATCAGTCTACCAGAAACGCTTTTAGGCGTCATCTTGCGTGAAGAAGTCCGCCTTTTTGCGGCCTGCCGCCTATGCAAGCAAGCACCTGTTCTAGTTATACCCTATCGGCCGGACATACAAAAGGCCCCTTTCCCCAATTTGTCGGGGAAAAGAGCCCGGCTGCCGCCGTTTAGTCGGACGCTTGGGCAGGATTTGCCTGTTCGTCCAGACGGGTACGGTAGCTCAGCGGTCCTCCTAGCGGCGCCGAAATCTGGATCTCCCCGTTCCTGTCCGTACGCAGAACGGCCGAACCCGCGAGTTCCAGCCGCTGAATCACGCCGGGATTCGGGTGCCCGTAAGTATTCTTTGCTCCAACCGAGATCAGGGACAACCGCGGCGACCAAGCCGCGATCCATTCGTCCGAAGAAGAGTTTTTGCTGCCGTGGTGACCGACTTTCAGCACTTCGACTTTGCCTCCGTCCCCGCGTTTTTCGAGTCGGTCCAGAATCTCGCGTTCGGCTTGAAGACCAATATCGCCGGTAAACAGAAAAGAGTGACCGTTCATTGCAAGGCGGAATACCACCGAGTATTCGTTCTGCTCTTCCAATTCGGGCACGGTCCCGGCGAACACTCCCGACGGATTGAGAAATTCCAAAGAGGTGGCTTCATCCGCTTTCCATATATCGCCGTCTTGCGGCGCATCGATTTCGGCCCCGAAACGCAGCGCCGAAGCCAGCAGCGCGTCCAGATCTTCACCGCCGCTGCGGGTTCCGTTCATGATCAGGCGATCCGCAGGAATCTCGTCGAGCACCGCAAGCAGCCCGCCGTAATGGTCGCGGTCGCCGTGTGTCAGAATCACCGCATCCAGACGGTGGATACCGCGCTTCTTGAGCAGAGGCACCACGACATCGCGGCCAACTTCGTAAGGATCGAGCCGCTGCCTCCAGGCTTCGCCCGGACGCTCGAAAGTGACCGTCCCGCCTCCGTCGACCAACAGATTTTTGCCGGTGGGCGTCGTGATCAATATCGCATCTCCTTGTCCCACATCCAGCATCTGCACCAATCCTGCGGGGTCGGGCCGGGGCGCGTAGGCAGCGCCGACCATTCCGGCCAGCAGCAGAGCGGACAACGCGCCAAGCGCAAGCCGCGTCACGGTCCGGCGGCGGCTTGGATCGACGCCGTAGCGCACGGACGGCGCAAAGCTTGTTCCGCGTCCCGCTTCGGGACGTATTTCGCCAGGCAGCGGTCCGAGCGGCATGGTGTCGCCGCCGGGAAGAGGCCGATGCGCGGGGAATCCCGATATTCCCCCGTGCCGCCCGCCGGCCTGCGGCACACCGGCGGACGGATCCGGCCTCCGCGCGGCCAGGTGCGCGGCCAGTGCGAAAAGGCCTCCGATCAGAGCGGCTTCGTACAGCAGGATCCAGACGGGCGGCGGCGAAGCCCAGATCGTTCGGGCCAAGCGCACGGAACCGCCGCTTTGCGCGCACCAGAAGACGGCGGCATTGACCAGCCGGACAGGATAAGCGGCCCATTCGGCTCCCTGCATCCAGAAAGTCCCGAGCATAAGCGATACCGTTCCGAGCGGAATCGATACGAAACTGATCAGGGGAACGAGGACAAGATTCGCGGCCAGTCCGAGCAGCGGATATTGATTGAAATAATAAATGCTCAGCGGAAAAGAAACCAGGTCCGCAACCAGCGAGATCGCTGCCGCGCCGCCCAGAGTCTTCGGAAGAAAAAACAGCAGCTGCCGCATGGGGCGGGTCAGCACAATGATGCCGGCCGTCACGGCAAACGACAGCTGAAAGCTGATCGAAGTCAGGTAGCCCGGATCCCAGATCAGCATCAGCAGGGCGGCCAGACACAGAATGTGCAGACCGTCTTTGAGCCAGCCCCGTTTGGCCGCATACAGACCGATCATGGCCATGATGCCGGCCCGGACCGCGGAAGGCGAAGAACCCGTCAGCAGCACGTAAGGAGGAACGAAGTACAGCGCCGCCAGCAGCGAAGATTCTTTGGAGACGCGGAAGCGGCGCAGTATAAGCAGCAGCGCACCGACATATAAGCCGACATGCATGCCGGAAATAGCCAGTACATGCGTCATCCCGAGCCGGACGAAGTTCGTATACGTGTCGGGATCGAGCCCTTCCTGCAGACCAAGCAGCAGTCCCTGCATATAACCGGCTCCGATCCCGGGGTACAGCTTCGCAAGCGTATCCGCAAGCTTCATGCGCAGCTCGTCGCTGCGGCGAAGCAGCTGCAGCCCGCCGGAGGCGGCATCGGCGGTTTCCACGCTTGATGCGCCGGCCGCTTTGACGATCCAGTGAATACGTTGGTTCCGCAGATAATCGCGATAATCGAAAGCTCCGAAATTGCGGGCTTCCGAAGGAGCTTCCAGATCTCCGTATACGATCAGCAGATCTCCCCGCTGCCAGGAAGCCGCTGTTGCCTGTTCCGTTTCGGCCGCCAATTTGACGCGTACGACGACCTTCTCGGTATGGGATAACGGTCCGAAGGCCGCAGGCTTCGCTTCCGATCTCCTGTTCTCGTCCGGTACAGCCGAGCCAAGCTTACCGCCTGCGCCGCCCGGCGTTTCTCCGGACAGCGGGCCGGTTGGCTCCAGCACCCGTTCGGCTTTCAATACGAACTGGGCCAGATCGCCATCGATTTTGGCCGGACCGGCCATACGGCCTTCGATCCGGATACCGGAATAACCGTCTGCTTCTCCGGGCGAGACGCCCAGTCTTTCCGGCAGGACGGAAAGGCTGCCCGCTTCCCGCAGCAGGCCATAGCCGGCGGCGGACCCCAAGGCCAGCCCGAAGATTAACAGCAGCTTGGCGGAAGTCCGGGTGAACAGAACGGCCGCAGCCAGCAGCAGCGTAAGCCCCGCCAGGACGGCCGCCAAGCGCAGCCCTCCGTACAGTTGGGCGGAAGCCGCTCCGGCGAGCCAACAGATAGTAAATACGATTAAAGGTCTACGGTTCATGACGGCCCCTATAAGGCCAGATCCGGCATCATTTTTTCCAGCATTTTAGGCCCGATCCCTTTAACTTTGACGATATCGGTCACGCTGCGGAACGGACCGTTCTGACTCCGATAATCCAGAATCGCTTGAGCTTTCTTCGCCCCGATTCCGGGCAGTTCCATCAGCCCGGCCGCATCGGCCGTATTGATATGGATCTTCCCGGCCTCGGAAAGTCCGGCAGGAGCGGAAGCGGCGGGAACGTTCTGCGCAGAACCGGGGCCTTCTTCTGCTGCGGACGGCACCGGGCTGTCTTTCCCAGGCGGCGGCAAACGATCCTTGGCACTTCCTGTTGAGACGGCTTTTTCCGCAGCCGGATCCGGTCCGATCGGCTGTACCGCGGTTTCCTGCACGGGCTGAACCGCAGCCTTTTCCGGGCTTGATTTGGCTTCCCCGGTCTCCTTTGGCATGGAGTCTTCACTTTTGACATTTTTAACGATGCCCCTGTCCGAATCTCCCTTTTCTTCCGGGTGTTCCTGAGCGGCCAATACGGCCTCGATCTTCCCGTTCAGCGGTTCCCACGGTCCTCCTTCGGCTTCGCCTCCTCCGGACAGCACCAACACACCGGCTCCCAATACGGCCGATAAACAAGCCGCGATCCATATTTCCTTTTTCATCTCTTTTTTCCTCCCGAATGGAATAGTACCTTGTCAACACTAAAGGTAATAGGCTGCTCGATCGTACGCCCACACAAAAAAAGCCCCCCGTCCCCGGCGTATATACGCCAGGGACGGGAGGCTGTGCTTCCCGTAAGATCCCCGGTCGACGGACAAGCGTGCTTCGCCTGCCGTCTCCCTTCATCCGATAACGGGGATGAGCCGATCGCTGGAATATCCTGATTTCCTTATTATAGGGAATGAGGAAACTTGAAGTCAATGCTCGCCTGCTTAAGAGACCGGTTCCGCAGACTTCGTAGGCGGGCTGTAAGGTCCGATCCCGCGAAAAGAAATACCTTTTTGCTCCATCATCGCCTGCACTTTGCCGCTGTCTTTCGGATAGGCGCGGCAGTAGACGACTTCCGTAATGCCGCTGTTCGCCAGCATATTGGCGCATGTCCAGCACGGCTCGTCGGTCACATATACCGTCGAGCCTTCGCGGTCGGCTCGGTCGGTGAACAGCAGCAGATTCTGCTCGGCGTGGATCGTCCGCACGCAGCGCTGCTTTTTGACTACCTGTTCCGCTTCGCCCACCTGCACCAGCTCGTACTCTTCGGCGATCATGCAGCCCGCTTCCGAACAGTCCGGCACGCCCATCGGCGCTCCGTTATAAGCCGTGCCGAGCAGCTTCTTGCCCTGCACCAGCACCGCGCCGACCTGCCGCCTCGGACACTGCGAACGCGTCGACACCATAAAAGCGATATCCATGAAATACGTATCCCAATCTTTGCGCGGACTGCTCCCCACTGTCATTCCCACTCCCGTTGTCGGCCGCTCCGCCGGAATGCGCGCAAAGGAGACGGAGCGAAGATTCGCCCCGCCTCTGTTCGAGCCGCAGCCCGCTTCGTATGCCGTAAATTGTCGTGCTTCCGCCGGATACGCGCTTTGAGCCCGTGCGCAACCTGCAAACGGAGTCCGGCTTGTCCGGCCGTGCAAATCTTTAGTTTGCGACGATATTCACCAATTTGCCCGGTACGGCGATCACTTTGCGGACCGTTTTGCCGGCCAGCGCGTTCTGCACGTTTTCCAGACTCATCGCGTGATCTTCCAGCGCTTTGGCGTCCCAGTCTTTCTGGACGTTGGCGCGCTGCACGATTTTGCCGTTTACCTGCACGACGATCTCGACTTCGGATTCCGTCGTCCACGCTTCATCGAACGCCGGCCAGGCCGCATAGGTCAGGCTGTCGCCGCGTCCGACTTTTTCCCACAGCTCTTCCGCGAGATGCGGCGCAAGCGGGGACAGCAGTTGAATGAAGTCCACCATCGCCTGGCGCGGCAGTTCTTCCTGCTTGTACGCGTCGTTCGTGAAGATCATGAGCTGGCTGATTGCCGTGTTGAAGCGCAGGGCTTCCATGTCTTCCGTGACTTTTTTGATTGTTTTGTGCCAGGTACGCTTGAATTCGTCCGTACCGGCCGCCGTATCGGAAATCTTGGTGCTCAAGCCGCCGTTGTCGTCGACGAACATGCGGTAGACGCGGGACAGGAAACGGTGCGCGCCTTCGACGCCGTTCGTGTTCCACGGTTTGGTCGCTTCCAGCGGTCCCATGAACATCTCGTAAATGCGCAGCGTGTCCGCTCCGTATTCGTTCACGATCTCGTCCGGGTTGATGACGTTGCCGCGCGATTTACTCATTTTCTCGTTGTTCGGGCCGAGGATCATGCCTTGGTTAACAAGCTTCTGGAACGGTTCTTTGGTGCTGACCACACCGAGATCGTACAGCACTTTATGCCAGAATCTCGCATACAGCAGATGCAGGACCGCGTGTTCCGCGCCGCCGATATACAGATCGACCGGCAGCCAGTGATCCAGCTTCTCTTTGCTGCACAGCTCTTGATCGTTGGTCGGATCGAGGTAGCGCAGGTAATACCAGCAGCTGCCGGCCCACTGCGGCATCGTGTTCGTCTCGCGGCGGGCTTTCATGCCCGTCTCGGGATCGATGATGTTCACCCAGTCGGTCGCGTTCGCGAGCGGCGATTCGCCGGTGCCCGACGGTTTGATCTCGTCCATTTCCGGCAGCAGCAGCGGCAGGCTGTCTTCCGGCACGGTCTTCATGCTGCCGTCTTCCAGATGCAGGATCGGAATCGGCTCTCCCCAGTAACGCTGACGGCTGAACAGCCAGTCGCGCAGACGGTAAGTCGTTTTGCCTTCGCCTTTGCCGCCTTCTTCCAGCCATTCGATCATGCGCGCAATCGCGTCTTCCTTGTTCAGGCCGTCCAGGAAGCCGGAGTTGACGTGTTCGCCTTCGCCCGTATACGCTTCCGTCTCGATATCGCCGCCTTTGACGACTTCGATGATCGAAATGCCGAATTTCTTGGCGAATTCCCAGTCACGTGTATCATGGCCCGGTACGGCCATGATCGCGCCGGTGCCGTAAGCAGCCAGCACGTAATCCGCGATCCAGATCGGCAGTTTTGCGCCGTTGACCGGATTGACCGCGTAAGCGCCGGTGAACACGCCGCTTTTATCCTTGTTCAAATCGGTCCGCTCCAGGTCGCTTTTATGCGAAGCTTTTTCCTGGTACGCTTTGACCGCTTCTTTTTCGTGCTCGGTCGTGATGGCGTCCACGAGCGGATGCTCCGGCGCCAGCACGCAGTAAGTCG
The DNA here is from genome assembly GCF_013185195.1 of Saccharibacillus qingshengii. Taxonomy (GTDB): domain Bacteria; phylum Bacillota; class Bacilli; order Paenibacillales; family Paenibacillaceae; genus Saccharibacillus; species Saccharibacillus qingshengii. The sequence goes on along the minus strand of NZ_JAAZWC010000002.1, from coordinate 159,423 downwards.
CGCCGTACAGCGTGTCCGGACGGGTCGTGAACACGGCGATCGACTCGTTCGTGCCTTCCACCTGGAACGTCACTTCCGCACCTTGCGATTTGCCGATCCAGTTGCGCTGCATGTCCTTGATGCTTTCCGCCCAATCCAGTTCGTCCAGATCTTCCAGCAGGCGGTCGGCATATTCGGTAATCTTCAGCATCCACTGGCGCATCGGCTTGCGGATGACCGGATGGCCGCCGCGCTCGCTTTTGCCGTCGATGACTTCTTCGTTCGCCAGCACCGTACCCAGCGCCGGACACCAGTTCACCGGAATTTCGGCGACGTAAGCCAGTCCTTTGTTGTACAGCTGAATAAAGATCCACTGCGTCCATTTAAAATATTCCGGGTCGGTCGTGCTGATCTCGCGGTCCCAGTCGTACGAGAAACCAAGCGATTTGATCTGACGGCGGAAATTGTTGATGTTCTGAATCGTGAATTCGCGCGGATGGCCGCCTTTGTCGATCGCATACTGCTCGGCCGGCAGGCCAAACGCGTCCCAGCCCATCGGATGCATGACGTTGTAGCCTTTCATCCGCTTGTAGCGCGACACGATGTCCGTTGCGGTCATGCCTTCCGGGTGACCGACGTGCAGGCCGGCGCCGGACGGATACGGGAACATGTCCATCGCGTAAAACTTCGGTTTGGAATGATCGGCGTCATCCGTTTTGAATGTTTTTTCCTCGTCCCATTTCTGCTGCCATTTCGGTTCGATCGTCTGGGCGCGGTAGCCCTGCGAACCGGCTCCCTGCTCGTTTCTTTCGCTCATCGTCATCTGTCCCTTCGCTTCTAAAATCAAAAAGCCTCCCGTCTCCAGCGTCAACGACGCTAGGGACGAGAGGCGCTGCTTCCCGTGGTACCACCCTAGTTAGCGGCCGAATGTTCTCTGCTGCCGCTCACTTAAGCATCCGTTATCGGGGATGAGCCGATGCGACTTACCGCGCGCCTGCCGGTCATACCGGACGAGCCGCCTTCTGCCGCATATCTCCGAGGCGAGTTCGTACAGGGTTCGCTGCCGGCTTCCACCATCCGCCGACTCTCTTGGAAACGCACCCCTGCCTACTGCTCCTCATCATCGACTAGTTTTTCTACCTGTGCAATGCCCCTATTATATAGAAAACAAAAGCGAAAAGTCAATGACTCCGTGTGTTGTCAACTCCTAATCCGAGGTTTACGTCCGCGTCAAATGCACACGCTTTAGGTGCGTTCGAGGGGGCGTAACCTTACTTCTAGCGTTGACAGGATACTCTGCGCCTTCTCCTCCCCAGCTGTGGTATACTGGTAGGCGCACTCGAAGCACTTGAGGAGGAATTTTCATATGTTCACACCCGAACAGGTCAAACCGTTTATCACGCACGCCGACCCGCTTGTCAGCAACGCGGCAATCCGGTTTTTGGCCGAGACGTATAAATACCCGCAGGACATCTCCGCGCTGGTCCTGGAAAAGCTTGTGGCCGCCCCGCGCAAAGAAGACGTATATCTGCACCGCGCCGCGGCTTTCCCGCAGACCAAAGTCACGGTGCAGGCGATGCTCCATCTGCTCAAAGCGAATCTCGTAACGGGCAATGCGCGCATCTTCCTGTCCCGTATGCTGCTCGGCAGCAGCCCCGACCTGCTGAAGTCCCATCTTCCGGCAATCAAGGAACTGGACGAAGACTGGTACGACGAAGCGGCCGAGCGCGTGCGCGTGTCGGAATTAACCGACGAATGGGTACGCCGCATGTTTAATGAAGAAACGCAAAAAAACAGCGGTCTGGATTACGGCGAGATCGACTACGATACGCTGGATCTGCTGCTCGGCGAAATGATCGAACGCGAGATGCTGCAGCCGCGCGAGACGATGGACGAACTGCAGGAACAATACACGAAAGAACCGGAATCCGTCCGCACGGTGTATCTGATGCAGGCGGCCGGCAAACTGAAGATCGCGTACGCGCTGCCGCTGTTCTACGATGCTCTCAAGTCCGACAACGATCTTGTGGCCGAGCAGGCTGCGGATGCGCTCGTTCGCGTCGGCAGCGAAGAAGTGGTCGAGAAGCTGGTGCAGATGTACGCCGAGGAAAAAGACGGCTTCCTGCTGCTGGGCATCGTCGATATCCTGTCGCGTATTCTGCTGCCGTCCGCCGAAGAAGCGCTGATTGCCCTGCTGGAAAAAGAAGACCATTTCACCCGCATTGCCAAACTCGCAGACGGCCTGTGCCGCCTCGGCTCCGAGCAGGCGCTCCCGGTCGTGCAGGAACTCGTGAAGATCGGCTACGACAAAGACTACGTCGAACTCAAAGAATCGGTCTACGCCTGCTGCGTCATCCTGGGCCGCCCGCTGCCCGAGCTTGACGAATGGCGCCGCGAGATCGCGGCCGAAGACGAAGAACGGGCGAAGAAACTGCAGGGTTAAATCCCTGAAGTTACGCTCGACCGGCGAATCCGAAATTCGGCCGGGAACACGGCAAGCACACGCCAAATAAACCCAGCAAAAAGAGCAGACTAATGTCTGCTCTTTTTGCTGTCGGGCAAGTGGTACGCCGGGCAAAGCGCTGATTCGATTCCCCGCTGCCGGCAAAAGAGCCGGACGGGCCTCCTTCCGGCTCGGCTCGGCTCGGCTCGGCTCGGCTCGGCTAACGGATTGTATGTCCGTTAGAGCGCCGAATCCAGCCTTTCCCTATCTTTAACGGGTCGTAGTTCCGTTAGCCGCTTTTTCGTACTCTTTTTCCGCCAAAAACAAGCCCAAATTCATTCTAAGCGTCATCTGAATCCGTTAAAATTCTCAAACGTTCCAAAATACCCGCTAAGCGTCTCCTGGTTCCGTTAGCATTCCATTATCCCGTTGGCCAACGTCACCAAATCCGGAAAGATTCATTCTCCCGGATAATCGAGCCGGCGCCGGTTCAGCACAGCCAGCAGCAGACCAACCGAGACTCCCGCATACAGCAGCAAAGCGCCGAGCGGCCTCCATTTGGCTCCGGTCGGCAGTCCGTCGTAGAACATAAGCGCATGCAGCGTCAATTGGATAGGCGGCAGCAGGTAAGTGATCCCGCTCCAACCGTCCGGAAGCGCATGGGCGATACCGCGCGCGCCAAACGCCAGCGCAATCCAGATGCACAACCCCAGCATCGCATAGAAGCGCGACTCGAACAGCTTGACGCTGAACCAGCCGGCGAGCGAGACTCCGAGTCCGGCCAAGAAGACATGATACAGCAGCCCCATCGTCAGTTCCTCGACGTTTGGCAGCCGTTCGAACCGGCCGAGCAGGGCCGGATACAGCACGGCGAACAAACCGAGTACCGAAGCGAACATCCAACCGTAAAGCAGTTTGGCGGCGCTCAGCCGAACCAGACTGCGGGCATGCAGCGTCGTCGCCATCTCCTGATTGAAGACTTCGACATCGATCACCAGACTTCCGATCGCCGCTGCGGCGACGAACAGCATCGAAGACGTAAACGCATAGCTGTCCATAATGGCATTATTGCCCATGCTGTAGATCAGCAGAAGGATGCCTATGTAGATGACCGTGGGCGCCCCGTAACGGTAAGAACGGATAAAGCAGCGGTGTACGTACTCCAGCATGGCGATCACCGGCTCTCCTCCTTCCGATTCAGCGACAATACGGTCCCTTCCGCCTGCCAGAATTCATGCAGAAACGCTTGGCAGTCGGAAGCCGGAATCCGGCAGCGCACCGCTTGTCCGGCCGCTGTCCAAGCCGTATCCGGGAAGTGTCCGGCCAGAACGAGACGCGAGAATTCCGGCAGCAGCCCGTCCAACTCGTAAAAAGCGGATTCCGTGTGCGGCTCGCCGCTTCGGCCGCTTTCTTCCGGAACGAGGCGTCCTTCGTGCAGCCGATACGTGGTACTCGCGCTTTCCCAGGAGGGCAGCGGGTCATGCAGCGAGGTGACAACCGCCGTCCCTTTCGCCCGGAGACCGTGCAGCAGAGCCAGCAGTTTGTCCGAAGCGTTGACATCCAGACCCGAGAACGGCTCATCCAGCAGAAGAAGGTCGGGTTCGGCCAGGCAGGCCTGCATCAGATTCACTTTTTGCAGCATGCCTTTGGAATAATGGATCAGCATCGACCGACTGCCTGCCGGCAGTTCCAACAGCGTATGCAGCTCTTGGATCCTCTCGGCTGCGGAAGCTTTCGCCATGCCGGCGATCCGGCCCATATGCATCAAATATTCTTCGGACGTCATGCGCAGCTTGGGCAGCCGGTCCGGCGCGAACCCGATACGCAGTCCGGACGCCGCACCTGCCGCTCTGCCTGTGCTAGCCGGAATAAGTCCGGCGATCAGCTTGAGCAGCGTGCTCTTGCCGGAACCGTTGCCGCCGCGCAGAATCAGACTTTCTCCCCGGTACAGGATCAACGAAATCCCGTTCAACACCTGCTTTGAACCGTAAATCTTGCTAACTTGTTCCAACCTCAGCAGCGGTTCGGCTGCCGTTTTCGCCATATCCATAAATTCATCTCCTCCTTTCCCATCTTAAGGGAATTGCATCGCATTTTCAAAAAAGCCCCTGACAAAAAGCCCCGAATCCCGCTGCGGGAATCGAGGCCGATCTCTATGTGTATGCCCGAATATTCGGCTTCTTCGCGGTTATCGCATCAATATCGACGAAACAAACATAGCCGCGAACAAGAGCAGAAAGACCACGGGCATCACGGCCATGCCAAGCGATCCCACAACGAGACCTACCAGCAGCGGAATGACGGTGGACCCGGTGTAAGCGCTGGCCATTTCAAGGCCGATGACGCTTTGCGAAGCTTTTTTCCCGAAGCGCTCCGGCGTCATATGTACGAGGCTCGGATAGATCGGAGCGCCGCCGAAACCAAGTACGAACAACCCGATGCCGGCCAGAATCATCCCCGAAGAGCCGATCAGCACCCACAAACCCAAAGCGCCGATCAGGATGCCGTAACGGATCAGCCGCTTGGCGGATAGGTGCTCGGAGAGAAACCCGGACAAGATCCGGCCGACGATAATCCCGATAAAATAAAGCGAAGAATACGCGGCGGCTTCGTTGACGGCCAAACCTTTGCCCGCAATGAGGTAAGACGCCGCCCACAAGCCGACCGCCGTTTCCGAACCGTTATAGAAAAGCATCACCAGTAATAGAGGGTATAATCATAGAGAGAAGGGTCCCTTGACAGGAAGCTTCTCCAATCCGGATTACCTAAGGAGGAATTTCGTTTGAATCCGTCCGATTTCCAACATTTCCGCTGGTTGAACGAAAGCAAGATCCGTTTCGAAGAGCAACGAATCGTTCTGGAAGCTCCTGCGAACAGCGATTTTTTCTGCAATCATGGGAACGCTTCCGAAGAAGGGACGACTCCCGAATCACTCACTAACGCTCCTTTCTTTTACACGGAAGCGGAAGGCGATTTTGTGATGCGCGTCAAGGTCGAACATGATTTCAAAGACGTCTACGATTCCGCTTCGGTCATGGTCATGCAGGACTTGAACGTCTGGGCCAAACTCTGCTTCGAGCGTACCGATTTCGAAACGAATGCGATCGTCAGCGTTGTCACCAATCAAGTATCCGACGATGCCAACGGCAGCAATCTGGACGGCAAGCAGGCCTGGCTTCAGATCGCACGCGTCGGTCCGTCGTTTGCTTTCCACTATTCGGTAGACGGGATTCGCTACGATATGATTCGCTACTTCACGCTGCCTGTCGGCGATACGGTCAAAGTCGGATTCGTGCCGCAGGCCCCGACCGGACAAGGCGGAGAACGCATCTATTCGGACTTTTCGCTGGAAAACAAGACGGTCAAAAACATTCGGGCCGGAATCTGATCCCGAACCGCAAACCGAATATCAAAAAGAAACCCTCGACTGCCGATTGGACAGTCGAGGGTTTCTTCGGATCGCATGCAGCGTTCGTTTGGATTTCTCCGCTTCGCCCCGAGTAAAAGCTTGCGCCTTTACTGCTGTGCTTCCATCTTCGCTTTGTACGCATCGAGCTGTTTTTGCAGTTCGGCTTTGACTTTGTCGTAGCCAGCCGTCTTGAGCTTGGCTCGGAATTCTTCGACCGCCTGAACCGGATCGGCGACTTTACCGAAGTTAAGCGCCGGACCAAGCTCGCCCGCTACCTGCGAGATAGCGGTAAGTTCGCTCTCGACTGCGGTCTTGTCAAAGACAAATTGACCGTAAGGATAAGGAATCTTGATCTTGTCGTATTCGGCATAGACCGTATCGATCTTGTCCCAAGTCGTATCGCTCGGAATTTCGAACTTGTCCACGCGTCCGCCCCAGAAGTCGGAGTAGAATTGATCGCGCGCTTCTTCGTAGCCTTCCGGACGTGTCCGCTTGCCGTCTTTGAGTTCGTACTGTACGCCTTCGAGACCGTAATTGAGCAGGTGGTAGATTTCTTCGTTGTTGCGGATCAGGTCATAAGCCATCAGGGCGCGTTCCGGATTCTTGCTGTGCGCGCCGAGCGAGGTGCCGCCGTGCGTAATCGACAGCTCCATCAGGTTTTTGCCGCCCGTTGTATTAAAGGCGAACATTTGCAGTTCCGAACCCGGCTGTGCTTTGTCCATCTCGACGCGAAGTCCCGAGAAGGTCTGCGTATGATGCTGGTCCATACCGGACAGGCCGGCTTTGAGCGCAACGCGGTTATCGTTTTTGTTGTTCAGGGCATCTTCGCGCCAGAACCCTTTGTCCGCCCAGTCTTTCATCATCGTCGCGTAATCGACCAGCGTATCGCTGAATACCGGCTCGGCTACCGTGTATTTCTCGTCGTTCGATACGGCGGTGAAGATCGGCATATAGCCGGTCGAGATCGGCAGATCGAGGTTGTCCGTGTACGATTGAACATAACCGCCCCAAGTCTGGGCACCCGAAGCCATATCCCACGGCACGACGTCCGGCTTGTTGTCTTTGATATACTGCAGGTAATCGCCGATTTGTTCCCAGTTCTTGATCGGCTCGGTGATTCCCGCTTCCTTGGCCCAATCGCCGCGGTAGAAGAACCCGTGGTTGACCCACTGCGTGTAATCGTTTTCAGGAATCAGAACGATCTTGTCGTTGTATTTGCTTTCGTTCCAGTCTTCTTCCGGAATCGATTTCCAGGTCTCCGGCGCGTAGGTCGGCAGCAGTTCGTCCAGATTCATGAACGCTCCGCGCTGCGCATTCGCCCACGTATCCAGCCAATCCGTTCCGATCGTAATCAGGTCAACCGGTTCGCCGGATGCCAGCAGCAGATTGTATTTGGTCTGCCAATCCGCCCACTCGACCCATTTCCATTCCAGTTCGGCATTGATTTTTTCTTTCATGATGACGTTGACTTTGTCCATCACCGCTTCGAACTGGCCGTTCTGAGGTTTGTCGCCGAGAACCACGTAGCTGATCTTCACGAACTTCGAAGTATCGGGTTTGCCGTCGGCCGTCGTTCCGCCCGAAGCACTCGTTCCTCCGCCTCCGCCCCCGCTTCCTCCGCAGGCCGTCAGCACAACCAGCATCGCCGTCATCAGCAGTGCCCATCCCTTTTTCCATCTCAACATCTGTATACCCCCTTCGAACAATTTGGTGGTGGCCAAACTTTTCAAATCGGCTGGCTTACGTATGAAACGGGAAACGATCAGCCTTTGACCGCTCCTACCGTAATGCCTTTGATGAAGTAACGCTGTACGAACGGGTAGAACAGAATGACCGGCCCTGTCGCGATAACCGCGATTGCCATCTTCATGGTCTCGATCGGCACATCGCTGAGCGGTACATTCGAAGCAGCCGCGGAGTTGCGGATGGCGTCGGCTTTGGTGACTACATTGTACAGATACAGCTGAAGCGGCCTGAATTCCATATCCGAAGACAGGAACAGCATCGAATTGTACCATTCATTCCAGTAGCCGAGAGCGATAAACAATCCGATTGTGGCCAGTGCAGGCGTCGTCATTGGCAGAATCAGCTTGACGAAGATCGTGAAATCGCCGGCGCCGTCGATTTTGGCCGATTCGGTAATCGCATGCGGGATCGAACGGACGAAACTTTTCATCATGATAATCAGGAACGGACTGAGCAGCCCCGGCAGCAGAACCGCCAGATAATTGTCCTTGAGGTGCAGGTACTGGGTGATAAGAAGATAGAACGGGACCAGTCCCCCGGAGAACAAAGTCGTGAAGTAGATAAAGAACGAAATTTTGTTGCGGAAAATAAAGTCGGGACGCTGCAGCGCGTAGCCGGTCATAGCCACGATCAGCAGGCCTGCGGCGGTCCCCGTCACCGTGATGCCGATCGTCACGAGGTAAGAACCGAGGATCTGTGTCGGGTTCTCCAGCACGATCCGGTAAGCGAACGTACTGAATTCTTTGGGCCAGAAATTGAAGCCGCTTTGTTTGACGGCAGCTTCCGAAGTAAACGAAGTCCCGAGTACAAGCAGGAACGGCAGCAGACAGCAGAGCGCGAACCCGCCGATACAGACATAACTGATTGCGCGAATGATGATACTGCTTCGATCCGTCGTTTTTCGAGTGCTGACCCTTTCTTCATCCATAACGCCCATCGTGTACTCCTCCTTTTCCTAAAAGAGTGAATTCTCCGGCGAGAATTTGCGAACCAGCCAGTTGGCCGTCAATACGATCGCAAAGCCGAACAGCGACTGGTACAAACTGACCGCACTGCCGAGCGAGAAGTTGAAGTTGGTCATCAGCGAGCGGAACACGTACGTCTCGATAATATCGGTAGTCGCGTAGAGCGCCGTATTGTTGGCTCCGACCAGGTTGTAGATGAGTCCGAAGTTGCCTTTGAGCACGCCCCCGAGCGAGAAGAGCAGCAAGATGATGAACGTCGGTTTGAGCCACGGAAGCACGATATGGCGGATACGCTGGAACGCGTTCGCTCCGTCGATCTCCGAGGCTTCCACCACTTCGTTGTCGAGTCCCATGATGGCGGCGAAATAAATGATCGATCCGTAGCCTGTCGCCTGCCAGAGGTAGGTAAGCACGATGATGAACGGCCACGCGTTCGGCGTCGAATAGACTTTGAGCGGTTCCATTCCGAGGGCTTGAAGGATTCCGTTAAGCAGGCCGTAGTCGTAGCTGAGGATGTTGTAGGCGATCAGGCCGATCAGAACAGCGGAGATAAAGTGGGGCAGGAACATAAGCGTCTGGGAAATCTTTTTGAACCACTTGCCTTTGAGTTCGTTGAGCAGCACCGCCACCGCGATCTGCAGCACGTTGCCCAGCAGGATAAACGCCAGGTTGTACGCGACGGTGTTGAAGGTGAGCTTCCACAAGTCTCCCGTAATCACGAGGAAGCGGAAGTTTTCGAATCCGACGAACGGGCTGTTAAAAATACCGTCCGAGTAGTTGTACTTGATAAAGGCCAGATACAGTCCCGGCATCGGCAGGTACGCGAAGATGACGAAAAAGACAATGGCGGGCAGACACATGATGAGCAGCGTGCGGTTGTTCTTGAACTTTTTCCACCAGGAACCTGCCCGCCGATTCTCCAGCTCCAGGCTTCTTTCTTTCTCGGTCAATACGGACAATGCAATCCCCTCCTTCTCAGGTCGACGAGAACGTCCAACTATGAAACCGATTACATTTTTGCGGCCGTAAAAAGGGACCTATCTTGTCAGGTTTATGCGTTCTTCTCATACTTAAAATACGAGTTTAAGCGATATTCCCGGATAGCTCCCTGTTAGTACCTTGTCAACGCTGGAGGTGAGGTAAGGTTAAGAGTTGACAAGGTACCAGTGCGGCGACTTTTAGTGAAACCCGTTTCATTCGAAATCAAAATGTAAGGGCTTTCTTTTGACATCAGAATAATCCCTGTTTCTGCTGTTGTCAATATTTTTCGCAATATTTTTTAGGCGGACGGCTCCGTGAAGGGAGCCGTCGTTTCGCGTACGATCAGTTCCGGCATGATGGATTGCAGACGCGGAACTTTTTTGCCGGCGATCATCTTGTCCAGTGTTTTCGCGGCTTGACGGCCGATTTCCTGAGACTGCAACGAGACGGTCGTCAGCTCCGGAATACTGTAGGTCGCCTGCGGAATATCGTCGTATCCGACGATCGACAGCTGCTCCGGCACCCGGATCCCGAGGCGGTGAGCCGCTTTGAGCGCGCCGATCGCCAGCAGGTCGTTCATGCAGAAAATAGCCGACGGACGGCGCTTCGCTCCCAGCAGGCGCGAAGCGAATTCCTGACCTTTTTGCACGGAAAACCCTTCGGTCAGCACCCATTCCTTGCGTACGTTCAGCCCTGCTTCCTTCATTGCCGTGCGGAAGCCGAGCAGCCGCTGCTGGGTATTGGTCATCTTGGCATAACCGCCGATCACGGCAATATCCCGATGGCCCAGGTCGATCAAATGCTGCACGGCGAGCTGCGCCCCCAGCTTCTGGTCGGCGGCGATCCGGTTGAGATGGGTCTGCGGCAGATTGCCGTTGAGCAGCAGAACCGGCACCCGCTTGGCCGCTTCTTCGACTTCTCGCGCCAGTTCTTCGCCCGGTTTGGCCAGATCGACCCGTCCGCCGATGATTACGATGCCGTCGACCTGCTTCTCCATAAGCAGACTCAGATACTGGGACTCGCGTTCATATTGGCGATCGTACAGACGCTCGTTTTCTTCGTTCGTGGAAATCGTATCGCACAGGAAATAGGTATAACCCAATTTGCGCGCTTCGTAGTCGAACCCGGACAGCACCTCGGGAAAAAAAGGATTGGTGATATCCGGCAGAATGAATCCGATCATCCCCGTCTCCTTGCGCGACAGGCTTCGGGCCAGCGCGTTCGGCTGAAACTGATGCTTGTGCATGAGTGCGACGATCCGTTCCCGGGTTTCTTTTTTGACGGGAGCGGTGTTGTTGAGCACTCGGGAGACGGTAGCTACGGACACATTGGCTTCCCTTGCGATATCGTAGACGGTTACCGGACGCATCGGCATTCCTCTTTCCCCTTGGAATTTTTTGTTTGTGAAACGGGTTTCATCCTGGGTTCGATTATACGCGCCCCTTTTGCCGGAAGCAACGAAAAAGAAGCTCGCCGAACGGCGGATCGATAGCGGTATCGGCGGCGGGTATTTATCAGCGTAATCCTTTGCGGTACGCACCCGGCGTCATGCCCGCAAACTGCTTGAACTGCCGCATGAAATGCGTCTCGCTATCATACCCGCATAGTCTCCCGATTTCTCCGACGGATAGAGCGGTGCTGGCGAGCAGATACTTGGCATACTCCACACGGCCGCGGATCATGTCGGTGACGACAGAGCAGCCGAATGTTTCTTTGTACAAATGTTGAAAGTAAGACTTGCTCAAGTTGACCCGGGATGCTAGTTCTTCTACCGAGATCCGGGCATCCGGGGAACCGTACAAGTCGGCGCGCAGCCGGGATAATTGTTCCGCGTAGCGGAGCGTCCGGGCAGGGGCCGTATCGCGTGCCTGCGCCGCCGCAAGTTTGGTCAGCAGACTGCGCAGTTCGAGTTCCGCGATCTCTTCCTGAAAAGGTCCGCCTTCCCGCCCGGTGTTCTGAAGCTCCAGAATATGCCTCGGGACGAGGGAAGGATCGGAAGCCGGGAGCAGCCGGTCCGTCGGAAACCCGAGCCGCCGCAGAAGTTCTTCAATCCCTTCGCCTTCACAGTGAAACCAATCGTTGACATAAGGCTGTTCAAGGTCTCGATAAGCATGGGGCGAATCCGGCGAGAACAGGATATACGAATTCGATTCCGCCTGCCGGCTTCGTCCGTTCACGGTGACTTCCGCCTTCGAGCGAAAGAAGACGAAAGCGTAATTTCCCGCACCATGCGGGCGTTCGATCGATATGCCTTCGCGGTGCGTGAACCGGCAACCGCAGCTGACCAACCGGATCATTGCGTCCCTCCTTCAATCGCCTTTCAAGCACGATCCGTCAGTTTTTAGCCATTATAATTCATTGCTTCGCCTTTCGGCAAACGGGTATGGTGAAAAGGATATCGACGAAGGAGAGGGATCGAACTTGGACGCTTACCTATTCGTGCATTTCAAAGAAAAAAAGACGCCGGACGGCGAGCAGGTGTACTTCGCGCTCAGCACGGACGGCTTTCATTGGGAACAAGTGAACGGCGGACTTCCGGTCCTGGAAAGCGTGCTCGGGGAAAAAGGGGTTCGCGACCATACGATCGTCCGTACGGACGAAGGCCGGTTCCATATTCTTGCGACCGACCTCAGCCTGGCAAACTCTTTTCACGGCAAATACCAAGGGGATTGGGCCAATATCGGAACCGGCGGAAGCAAAAGTCTGTCGCTCTGGTCGTCGGACGATCTCGTCAACTGGTCGGAGCAGCGGCTGATCGAGCTCGGCAGCGAAGAGTTCGGCTGCCTGTGGGCGCCCGATATCATTCGCGACCCGCAGGAAGGCGATTACCTCTTGCACTGGTCGTCTTCGCATGCGTCCAACGATTACGGGCCGAAAGCCATCTATTATTCCCGCACCCGGGACTTCGAACATTTTACCGAACCGAAACTGCTTTGCCGCAAAGCGGACAGCGGGATTATCGACTCGGCGATCTACGAAGAAGACGGCTTGTTCTACCGGTTCCTCAAAAGCGAAGCCAATCCCGAGACGCTGATCCTGGAAAAAGGCTCTTCGTTGACGGGCGACGATTATGTGCGCAATACCGCTTTTGACGAAGAAATGGCCAAGCTTGAGCAGGGCGTCTATGAAGCTCCCACCGCTTTCCGGCTGCGCGACGGCAAATGGTGCCTCATGCTTGATTTCTACGGCGTGCAAGGCGAAGGTCAGGGTTACGTTCCGTTTATCGCGGACAGCCTGGCGGATGGGCGGTTTATCCGGTCCGACGCAAGCTTCAGCTTCCCTTATGGCTTCAAGCACGGCACCGTGCTCGGGATTACGCAAAGCGAGTATGAGCGGATTCGGGCGTATGACTGGGAGCAGCGGGCGTAACACAAGTCCTGTGACGTGAACCGGCAGAACGGCTCCCCATTGCAGCCTGCCGGTTCCGTATATTTTTCTTGTGCGTATTTTTCGAAAAATAGTTGACAGCTAGGTTAGAAGTACGTATAATCTAATGCTGTAGGAATTATTTATTTCGGGATGTAGCTCAGCTTGGTAGAGCACCTGGTTTGGGACCAGGGGGTCGCATGTTCAAATCGTGTCATCCCGATCCGTTATACCGTAAAAAGCCCGTTCGCACATGCGAACGGGCTTTTTCTTATCCTTTTTTTATGCGGCTCTCTTGATAGTTTGCAGCAGATCGCGGCGCTTAGACCCTGCGGCTCTCTTCGGCCTGCGCCGCACGGATTCGGTCGATCTGGCCCAGATGCCGATCCACATGCGCCGAAAACCCACGGACTATATCGGCGATCGTGACCCTGCTGCCCTGCGCGTTTACTCCGCCGTACTCCCATTCGTGGGGTTCGAGGCGGCGGAGCAGCAGGGTATTAAACTTCAGCAGCGCTTGAAAAGCTTCCAAAATATCGCCTGTTGCCCCTTCATTCGTATGCTGGTTCTCTACCCAGGCGTTTTGGGCGAACGCCGGAAGAGTCTCGGTCGATCCGGCCAAAACGGCCCGCAGCCGAAACGAGACCACGAGACTGTGATCCGACAGATGGCCGAGCACTTCCGTAATGCTCCAACTGCCGGGAGCGGCTTTCCAGGTTAGTTCCCGTTCATCCAATCCTTCGATCGCCTGCCGCAGGCGGCGAGATGTATCCGAAAAGTCGGCAATCCCCGATTCGCTCATCTTTTTCCCTCCCTGTTCGAATAAGTCTGCTGCTGGTTTCGTTTGGTTTTTCCGATTTACTGGATATTCGATTTTTCGGATCTATTCAGGGTCATTATTGTGAATTTTTCATATAATGATTATACATAATCAATCCTCTTTTTCCACGGTTTCCGACAGATGAAGCAGCGTCCGGACCGCCAGCTCCGCCAACAGCGATGCGGCTCCGGGCAGCGCAGCGTCGTTCAATTCAAACGCCGGATGATGCCATTCCCTATCGCCGGAAGTGCCGACGAACAAGAAGACACCGGGCACCTTCTGCTGGTAAAAAGAAAAATCTTCGCTGGCGGGCGAAGTGATGCCCTCCGCGACCCGAAGCCCGAGTCCGTGCGCGCAAATTCCGGCCAAAGCGGTCAGCGCCGCATCGTTCACAACGGGCGGAGGTCCGCCGCTCCACCGGACGGACGCTTCCGCCCCGAACGCCGATGCCACGCCGCCGGCGATCTCCGCGAAGCGTTTTTTGATCCGGCTGTGCACGGACTCGTCGAACGAGCGGATCGTGCCCTGCAGCACGGCCGTATCGGGAATGACGTTCCATGTATTCCCGGCGTGTACCTGGGTCACGCTGACGACAGCCCGCTCTTGGGCGCTGATACTGCGGCCGATGATCGTCTGCAGCGCCGTGACGATATGGGCAGCGGTCACGATCGGATCGATCCCGGCTTCCGGCACGGCGGCATGCGACGCCGTGCCTCTGACCGTTACCGTAAATCCGTCCGAGGCCGCCATGATCGGCCCCGCCGTAATCCCGATCGTGCCTACCGGCAGATCCGGCTTGTTATGCTGGCCGATCACGGCGCCTACGCCCTGCAGCACTCCGGCTTGAATCAGCTGCCTGGCGCCTTTGGCCCGCTCTTCGGCAGGTTGAAACAGCAGCCGGACCGTTCCCGGCAGCTCCGCTTCGCGCCGCTTGAGAAGCTGCGCCGCGCCGATCAGCACCGCGGCATGAAAATCATGGCCGCAGGCATGCATCCTGCCGGGACGGGTTGACGCATACTCCAATCCGGTCTCTTCTTCGATCGGCAGTGCGTCGATATCGGCGCGAAGCGCGGCAATCGGACCTTCCCCGCTGCCGATCTCGGCGACCAGACCGGTCTCAAGGCCGTAATCGACAATCCGGATGCCAAGATTCTCCAGGCGTTCCCGCAGATAGGCGGTCGTCTCGTATTCCTCGCCGGACAGCTCCGGATACCGGTGCAGATGGCGCCGGATCGCAATCCATTCTTCGGATTCGCAGATAATCGAAGGTTCGGCCGTGGAATCCGCAGAAGCGGGCAGCCCGGCATCCGGAGAGTACGCCGGCTTGGCTTCGCCGATACGAAGCGGGTCTGTCCGATTAAACAAGGACTCTCTGACACGAGTCATGGGCACAGCCTCCTTTCTCGATTGGGCTTACACGGCTCGGCCGAAGTCCGGTGCATTGAACGCAATCGCGCCTACCCGTAGGCTTCGGCAGATTTCGTTCAACGCACGAAAGACTTCCGCACAGCGCGCCCTTCATTTTGGCTTCGGCAGCTTTGCCGAAGTCCGGTGCATTGAACGCAATCACGCCTACCCGTAGGCTTCGGCAGATTTCGTTCAACGCACTAAATCACCCAGTTAGCTTCGGGGGTGATCCGGCGAAGGAACTGTTTGGTGCGTTCTTCTTTCGGATGCTGGAAGACATCGTCGGGCGTGCCTTCTTCGACGACCACGCCGCCGTCCATAAAGACGACGCGGTTGGCCACGTCGCGGGCGAAGCCCATTTCGTGCGTCACGACGATCATGGTGATGCCTTCGCGGGCGATATCGCGGATGACTTCGAGGACTTCGCCGACCAGCTCGGGGTCGAGGGCGGATGTCGGCTCGTCGAACAGGATTACTTCCGGTTCGAGCGCAAGTGCCCGGGCAATGCCGACCCGCTGCTGCTGGCCGCCGGACAGGCGGCTCGGATACTCGTCCAACTTACCGCCGAGGCCGACTTTTTCAAGCAGGGCGACGCTGCGGCTCCGCGCTTCGGCGGCCGGCATCTTTTTGACGACAAGCAGAGCTTCCATGACGTTTTCCAGCGCCGTTTTGTGACGAAACAGATTATACTGCTGGAAGACCATCGCCGTTTTGCGCCGCAATCGCAGAATATCGCCGCGCTTGGCCTGCGCGCAGTCCATCTTGAAATCGCCTACCGCGATCTCGCCGCTGGCCGGCTTTTCGAGATAATTGACGCAGCGCAGCAGTGTCGTCTTCCCCGATCCGCTGGGGCCGAGAATCACGACTACCTCGCCCGTCTTGACACTCAGGCTGATATCTTGGAGCACCCGGTGGCGTCCGAACGATTTTGAGATCTTTTTCAACTCGATCATGCCACACCTCCCCGATTGTAAGCCCCGACCCGTTTCTCGATCAGCGCCGCGGCGCGTTCGATCAGCACCGTCAGCCCCCAGAAGATCAAGGCCGCCGCCAGATAAGCTTCGAAAAATTTCCAATTGGTCGAAGCGACGATCTGCGCCTGCGCATTGATGTCGACCACCGACACGGCAAAAGCGAGCGTCGAACCGTGCAGCATCCCGATCACCGAGTTGGCCAGGTTCGGCAGCGCGGCGGCCAAAGCCTGCGGAAACGAAATCCGGCGCAGCGCCTGAAACGAGGTCATCCCGACGGAATGCGCCGCTTCGACCTGTCCGCGGTCGACCGCCTGCATACCGGCCCGCACCACTTCCGACATATAGGCGCCGGCCGTGATCGAGAACGAAATATAGGCGAAGCCGATCATGGGAATCGACACGGAGCGGAAGCTCCAGCCAAGCGATTCGGCCAATCCGTCGATCAGCATCGGCAGACCGAAGTAGATCAGCAGCAGATGCGTCAGCATCGGCGTGCCGCGAATGAACGTGACGTAAGCCGACGCCATCTGCGACAGCACCGGAACCCGGTACAGACGGACCAGGGCCGTTACCGTTCCGATCGCAAAACCGAGCAGCACCGATACGGCCGTGATCGACAGCGTGGTCGGAATCGCGCGGAGAATTTGCCAGAATGCCGTCCAAATAAACGAAGGATCAAGCTGCATCAGAGTCTCCCTCCTTTTCCGGCATCGATATCCGCCAGCACGGCCCGGTACGAGCCTTTTCGTCTCAGTTTGAAGCTGCGGCCGACTTTCTCTTCCCGGACTTCATGACGTTTCAAACGGTATTCGGCGGCCAGCAGCACCTTTTCGAGCGTGAAACTGATGACCAGATAGATAAGCGCCAGCGCGATATACGTCTCGAAAAAATGCTGGGTCAGCGTGCCGAGCGTCTGCGCTTTGCCCGTCATCTCCATCACGCCGAGCGTGAATGCAAGCGAAGTGTCTTTGAGCAGCGCGATGACCAGATTCGAGAAGACCGGTACCGCGATGGCAAGCGCCTGCGGCAGCACAATCCGGGAGAAGGCCTGATAAGAGGTCATACCCGATGCGTAAGCCGCTTCGACCTGCCCCCGGTCCACCGCTTCGACCGAAGCGCGAATCATCTCCGCCGCGTAGGCTCCGGTGTGCAGTCCATAGGCGAGAATGACGAAGAACAGCACCGGTGCGCGGCTCAAGTCGAAGCCCAGCGGCTTCAGCAGCTCCGGCAGGCCGTAATAGAACAAGAAGAGCTGGATCAGAATCGGGGTTCCGCGAAAAAAAGACAGGTACAGACCGGACAGCGTACGCAGGACCGGAATCTTGTACATGCGGGGCAGCGCGACCAGAAATCCGGCCACGATCCCCGTCAACAGCGAACCGGCGACGATCAGGAGCGTAACGCCCAGCGTCTCCAGCAGCTTCGGCAGGAACGAAAAGACGTAGCCGATTTCAAAAGGTGCGCCCATCGACAATCTCCTTTCTTTTATCCCGGACTTCCGGGTAGGTTATCTGCATGCGTCAACGAAAAGACTCGGTTCTTTTTTATTTGGCATGATCGCCCGTGACGTCGCTGCCCAGCCATTCCACGCTCAGATCGCTTAATGTGCCGTCTTGTTTGAGTTCTTTTACCACTCCGTCGATGGCGCCCGACAGTGCCGCGGAATCGGCATCGTCTTTGCGGAATACATACAGCACATCGTCGGATGTGAGTTCTTCGCCCACCTGCTTGAGCTGGCCCTGCGGATCGATAACCGGAACCACGAAATCGGCCGCGATCGTCGCGTCGACGCGTCCGGAAGCAATCTGGCTGACCGTATCGTTGGCCTGACCGCTTTGATAGACGATATTGATCTTGGCGTCATGTTCCTTGTTGTAGTTCTCAACGATCTGCGCTTCGGCGCTCGTGGCGCTGGTCAGTACTTTTTTGCCTTGCAGATCATCGAGCGTACGGATGGAATCGTTGTTTTTGGCGACGACGATCCGGTTGCGCCAATGCGCGTACGCTTCGGAGTTGAACGCATATTTCTGCTCGCGCTCCGGATTTTTCTCCATCACGTGAGCGACAAGATCGATCTTGTCCGTCTCCAGGCTCAGCAGCAGGTTGCCGAAATCCATCGTCTGGAATTCGAACTCGTACTGCGGCAGCCGCTCGTCGATCTTGCGCAGCAGTTCGACGTCGAAGCCGGTCAGCTTGCCGTTCTCGTCCAGGAAGCAGACCTGCGGGAAGCCGGTTCCCGTGCCGACCACGATCTTCGTAACCTTCTCGCCGGACGCGTCCGCGGCCGAGCCGGATGCCTGTGCCGTCTTTTCGCCGCTTGCTCCGCAGCCGGAAGCCAGCAGCATCAAACCCAGTGCGGATACGATCAACCCGTTTTTTCTTTTTCTTGCGCTCGTCTCGATCTTCATTTTTATTTATCCCCTTTGAATGGCGTATGGATCCGAATAGCGGTAATCGGCGATGTTTTTGCGGAACAGGTACATGAGGCCGTCCCCGTTCTTCGTATCGATCTCCAGAATGCGTTCATATCCGCGGCGTTCGTACATCTGTACCAACCAGGGATGCTTCTGCGCCGTTGCCAGCGTCACTTCGCGGTGTCCGTACCGGCCCCATACAATCTCGCGCTCGACCCAATCGATCAGCCGTCCCCCGTACCCTTTGCCGGAAAAAGCCGGATCGGTTGCGAACCATTTGAAAAAAGGAAGATCCGTAATCGCTTTGCTTTCCCCGTTGGTGGAGAGGGTCAGCGTAGCGACCGGGACCCCGTCCGCTTCCAGCAGGTAACATTCGTTCTCCTCAATGTTTTGCAGCACCAGCGGCAGATCAGCATGGGCTGCGGGCCAGTGCAGACCCAGCTCGCGGATCACCTCGTAAGCCCGGTACGTAATATCGACCAGCCGCTCCGCATCCCGCGCTTCGGCTCTCCGGTAAATTTCACTCATTTTCGGCACCTCCGCTTTAATTACATATCGCCGATTTGTTTACTCGGGATTGATTGCTGTTAACTTTATCACCGGAAACACGGCGGGGCTAATAGAGTTTTTCGATTCGCTTATACAAAAGATTGATAAGCGGCTGCGGCCGTCCGCTCCGGATTGCACAAAAAAGCGGACCTGCAGGTCCGCTTCTTGCTCCACTCTATTCGATTCTGCTGCTCGGGCGCCGCGACGGACCCGGCTGCCGTTCGAAATCTAGCGCGACATTCCCTGCGCCTGCACGTCTCCCGTTTGAAGAACGGTTTCGCCGAGATTCTGGATGCCGTCGAATTCCAGCAGCACCCGCGTTCCTTTGGCATCCGTATACAGAAATATCCGGTCGGCCGAAGCATACATGACGCCAAAGCCGCGTCCAAGCGACTTTTTGCTGCTGTAGCCGGAAACGACAAAGGTTTTGGGCAGCTCATGCAGCGCAATACCCGAACCGTCGTCGCGGACCAGTACCTGCAGGCCCTGTTCGCGGACAAACAAAGTGACTTCGCCGCCCAAAGCATGTTTGAGCACATTGGTGGCCGCTTCGGATACCGCCAGCTTGATCTGCATGATGCGTTTGGGATCTCCCGGCTGCATAAATCCCGCCGCCAGATCCCGGCTTCGCCCTACATCCGTACGCTCGGCAACCTGAATGGCAGCTAAACGCTCACCCAGTCGCTCAAGCAGTTCACGCTCCGTCAAGCAGAGCGAGACTTTGCCTGACGAGAGCGCCGACATGATCTCCCGGTACGACAGCATCATCTCTTTGTGCAGTTTCTCCCGATAAGCGATCGCCGGCGTAATATCCGTCAGCACGATCCGGACTTCTCCGTGTTCCGGATAAAAGTGGGCTTCGTAAGTCCGTTTTTCGCAGGGCAGAATCTCGTAGAACGAAGACTGTTCCTCCTGGGCCCGGCGCGCCAGCCGGACGATATCCGCTTCGAGCTCCGGCTGTTCCAGTCCGTACAGCAGACCGTCCGAAGCCAGCTTAAGCAGCACGCTTGCTCCGACGTACGAACCCTGTTCGTTCCCGGCGGACGACTCCGGCCCGGTGCGGTGCGCTTCCCCCGCCTGCTTGCCTTCCGGTTCCGGAATCGGCAGGAACATCAGCCCCCGCTGGGTCAGCTGCTCGCGCAGCCGCTGCAGCAGGTTCGTGTCCACCGCCGATGCCAGTGCCGGATCCAGTTCGCGACCGGACAGCTTATGAACAGACCGGCAGACCGCTTCGTCGTCGGGTTCGCGCCGGATCAGATGATCGAGTCGACTGCACAGAGCAAGGATCCGGGACTCGTACGGAATATCTTTTCCTTTGAGGCCCGATGGAAATCCTTTGCCGTCCCAACGCTCGTGATGATGCCGTACCCACCGGGACGCCCGTGCGTCTTCGGTGAGCGTCCGGATAATATCGGCGCCTTTTTCGCTGTGGGAGCGATATTCGTCTTCTTCGGACAGCGACAAGGCCCCCCGTTTGTTGAACAAATAAGCGGGCAGCGCCGACTTGCCGATATCGTGCTGGATCGCTACCTGGACCAGCACTCTTTTTTTCTCGCGCGGATAGGAGAAACGGTCCAGCAGATGATCGGCAATCACGCCGGTACGTATGCCGTGACCTTCAAGATCCGGCGACAGCCGGGACTCGAACAGCAGGCTGAAACGTTCGAAGGTGCGGCGCCATCCGGTGACTTCCCGCACGTAAACACTCGAGAAGTACAGAATAAAAAACAGCAGCAGCCCGGTAAAAGCGAGCTGGTAGACCATATCGCTCCGGTTCAGCGTACCGAGAAAATGCGGAATCACCAGGATGCAGAGCAGAATCGGAATCACCGCTTCCCGCAGCCGGCCTCGAATATCCGCGAGCAGTGCGATATCGGACAGCATTCTACGCATCGCGGCATCCAGCGACATTTTGACCGCTTTGAATGCGAACGCCGCTGCGGCAGCCTGCACGTACAGAGAACTGTCGGCCTCCAACGCGTGCAGTCCCTGCAGCGTAAGCGCGGCTCCGCATGTACTGAGCGTATAAACGGCCAGCCTCGCGAACCAGCGAACCGGATCGAACGCTTTGGGTCTGAATCCGCACTGACGCGCTTCATTCGCCAGACTGCTGATAAATACGCCCAGCAGCGCCGTATAGAGGCCGAATCCGATCAAGAGCGACAGAAACCCGATCAGCCCGGCTCCGAATTCGTCTCCGCTGATAAGCCGAATCGGCAGTAAATCCAGCAGCAGCGTAAGCAGCAGAATCGGCAGAACAAGTCTCCACGGTACCTGTCCGGCCCCGACGGCCAGCATGGCTCCATAGAGAAAGCCGGCCAGTGCCCAGAACGGATAAGCCAACTCTTTGCCTTTTGCCGCATTCGGGGGTAAGTTCACGCTCATCCGCTCCTTTCTTCGGGAAGTCAGGACCGGTAAGGTCCTGCGGTGTCGACCTTATGTTTCTCTATCGGGATGCGCAGCGAAAGGTCTACTCGAATACTTCTTCGCCGAGAATCTCACGAATTTGCAGCAGTTCGAATACTTCCAGCACCTCGGGACGCACATTCTGAATCTTGACGGAGCGCCCTCCTTCTCTCAGTTCATCGACCGTACGGATAATCAGGCCGATCCCCGACGAATCGACGAAATAGACTTCGCCGAAATTAAGCCGGATATTCGGATATTCCGAAACGACGGGCAAAATATCTTCTTCCAGCACCTCGCTGCTGTCAATATCGAGATCCCCTTCAAAGACTACAACCACTTCATCTTCATTTTGGTCAATCCGGTAAGCAAACATGCTGTTCCTCCTTTTATTCGTAGATCGATTTCGCTTCCCCGTTCAGAAAAGCAGCAGTTCACCGGAGGGCCCCAGCCGCCCGTGTACATTCGAAGCCGCTTCGATGAACTGGAACGAACGCCGGCCGATCTGGACGATCGTGCCTTCCATGACGTTTCCTACTTTGATCGAAGCCTTTTCCGATACTTGAAGCTTCGTTGCCACGCCGCCGTGCGCCCCGACTTCCTTGACGTTGATTCCTTTTCCGGCAAAATACACCCCGCCCCGCAGCGTTCCGCCCGAATCGAGCGTCCCCTGGCAGTAGAGGGTCGTGTTGTAACAGCCTTTCGCGACCCGAACGCTGCCTCCGCAGTACAGATGACTGTTCTGGGCATATTGGATATCCGCAAAGATCGGCCGGTCTTCCGGTCCGCAGAGGGATTCATACAATTCGAGCGTCCGGCGGCGGAACAGATCGAGTTCCGAAGCGTTGCGGAAACCGCCCAGCCTCAAATCGAGAAAACCGGTCTTGAGACGAGTCGCGTAGGCCGCCCATTCTTCGTCCAGCTGCGCTTCGTTTTTGCCGGCCTGCTCCGAGAAACGGACCAACACGGCATGCAGCGTCTTGAATTTGCCGCGCAGCAGGACGTTCAGCAGAGCGCCGAGTCCCGTCTGCTGCAGGTCGTTCAGCTTGAACGCGGCCGTCTGGCTGAGCTGTTCGATCGCCGACTGCAGCATCAAGGTCTGCGAAGCGATCTCGAGCAGCATCGGCTCCGCCTGATCGACAAATTCGTTCCGTTTGCCAACATTCACCTGCGCGCCGATCAGACTGCCCGACGCGATCAGCGAGTAGGCCGCGTCGATCGTCGCCGAACCGACTGCCCCGCGAACCGCAAGACTGCCGAACGATTCCACTTTCATCCCATTTTGAATCCCGCCGGAAATCTCCACATCGCCGTGGAACCGGATATTGCCGGACTTCAAATCGACATCGCCGCGATGCGACAACTTCGGAAGTACCGACAAATGCACGCGAAATGCCTGATGCTTGACCCGAGGCATGCCCGAGCGGATCGCAACCGCCCGTCTGCCGTCTTCCGTGACGGAGACCCCTTCGCCGGCCGCCAGCTGGATCGGATGTACCGGGTTCGGCTGGATCGGACGGTCCATCAGATCGCGGCCCGGACGGCCCGGCTTGGCCGGCAGGGTACGTACCAGCACATCGCCTTCGACTACCGTTGGGAATTCGACAATTTCCCGGTAGTCGATCGTACCGTCTTCACGGTTTTTGGGACCCAGATGTTTGGTTTCGGTCTCGAAATTCATTTCAAAACTTCCGTTGGTCCCCTGCACGGCAGGAGAACCTTCGGCCACCGTATAGACGCCGGCGTGCTCCGTGAAACAGGCCGCCTTGATCTCGGCTGGCCGGATCCCGTAGAGAACTCCCATTTCTTTGAGCCGTGCGGCGACTTCGGCTTCCGAAACCGGAAGCAATGTCCGGCTTGCCTGTACCGGTACGCTCAGATGCGTCTGCGGTTTGCAGTCGATAAGCGTATAGCGGGTCTCGAAGCCCGGCTGTATATGCAGTTCGGCCCGAAGGCAGAAGTCGTCGATTTCGATCCGCCATACGGCCGGTTCGACCTGCGGCTTGGACTCGAGTTCCAGGCGGTCTTCCCGGGACACCGAGACCCGTCCTTCGACCGGAACCCCGTTTTTGTACAGCACAGCCCCTGCAGGCGCGGTCAGCAGCGGCAGACGATCGCCGGAAGCCACAATTCGGAAAACCCCGTTCTCGATCCCGATTTCTCCCTGCTGCACAGGTTCTGCATCGGCGGACACCGGCTTGGTTTGAACCGCCTGTATCTGTTCGGCCGCGCGAGGCGGAGCGGCAGTCGGCTGTTCTTCCCTAGAAAAAGCGGCTGCTTCTGCGGACAGGGTCTGATCGGCTTGGCCAGGCGAAGCCGCGGCCGAATCGGGCGCCGCCGATCCGCGTCCTTCCTGCATCTGAAGCACCGTGACCTTGACCACCGCCAGGCGGCTGCCCAGGCCCAGCAGTCCTCGGCCGCCCGGTTCGATAATTTCGATCTGTACGGATTCCCGATTGACCGCCAAGAGTTTCAGCGCTTCTTCCACTGCCGTCTCGGCACTTTTGGCTCGTGTAATAATAGATCTTTCCATCGACATTCCCTTCCTTTCGGCCGAATCGCGTCTCAATTCAATTGAATGGATACGATGCAGACGTCATCGCTTTTGCCCTGCCCGAGCACCGCCAGCTTCTCGGTAAAACGATCATTCGGCAGATACCGGATCCGGGATGCGTACTGCTCCAGCTGACCGATTCCCGCACGGATCGACTGCCTTGGAGTCTCGAC
Organism: Saccharibacillus qingshengii; assembly: GCF_013185195.1. Lineage (GTDB taxonomy): Bacteria > Bacillota > Bacilli > Paenibacillales > Paenibacillaceae > Saccharibacillus > Saccharibacillus qingshengii. The sequence goes on along the minus strand of NZ_JAAZWC010000002.1, from coordinate 135,237 downwards.
CAGTCCGTCGGTGTACAGCAGGATTTTTCCCGACCCTTCATAATGGAAGACGCCGCTGGCTCCTTCGATCGTTTTGCGGATGCCCAGAGGCACGCCCGTATTTTCCAGATAATGCGCTTTACGGTCGGTTTGAAAAAAAAGACCCGGCGGATGTCCAGCGTTGAAGTAGCGGATCTCCCGGGCTTCCTGGTCGATCAACAAATAAATAGCGGTCAGATAAATGGAATCCCGACTGCCGCCAAACAGGCTGCACACCTGTTTGTTGAGTTCCAGGCAGACTTCGGACGGATCGGAAATCCGCTTGACCATACCGTCCAGCAGCGAACGGACGGACATGCTGATCAGTGCCGACGACAAACCGTGTCCCGCCACATCGATCAGCATGACTCCGCAGCGTTTGTCGTCGATCCGCGTCCAGTAGAACATATCCCCGGACACTTCGTCCGATTGGATATACTGGGCGTGGATTTCGATCCCCGGCTCAATCATCGGCGGGGGCAGAACGGTTTTTTGGACCCGTTTGGCAAGCTGCAGTTCTTTGACAAGACCGATTTCGCGGCTTTTGCGAATATCGGTTTCTTTTTTGAGGCGGATCGCCGATTGAACGCGTGCGAGCAGTTCGTATTCGGGCGCTCCTTTTTCGATAAAATCCATTCCCCCCGCTCCGAACGCTTCTTTAAAATGTCTGCGGTCGCCCGTCAGGAAAATAATAGGCAGGTCGGTATAAGGCGGACATTCTTTGATCAGGCGGCAGGCTTCGATTCCGTCCATATCCGGCATGACGATATCGAGCAGAATCAGGTCGAAGGCGGCGGCTTTGCGAGGAACGCGTCCTCCGCTCATGCCGAGCCGTTCGAGTGCCTGCTCCGCCGAGGAAGCCGTCTCGATGGCCGAGTAACCGGCTTCCGACAGTACCTGCTTGAAATAAGCGAGGTTCATCATCGAATCGTCGACGATCAGTATGCTCATGGCGTTTCTCCTCCGGCGCAAAAGTCGTGATCGATCGCCTGTCGGGTTTTGAACAACAGTGAACAGGTTATCTATATCATCGACTTCGGGACCCGGATTGTGAAGATAATCAGGAAAGCGATCTCTTTCTCTGAGAGTTTACCATGAAAACCCAAAAAAGACTTTGCTCCGGAAAAGGAATCCGAAAAGCAAAGTCTTTCAAAACCAGATGATGCCCGCCGCGGCCGACAGCAAAATAACCGCCAGCGGATGCAGTTTGGTCTTCACGAGCGCAACCAGACAGCCGCCGCAGATCAACAGCGTTCCGGCTATCGTCCAGGCGGGCTGCGGATTCGACAGCAGACCTCCCAGGCCAAAATGAATCCCCGCATACACGATCAGCGCCACGACAACGGGACGCAGCCCGTAAAAAGCCGCCTTGACTCCGAATCGATCGTGCAGCCGGACGAAAAAGGCGGTCAGCACCGCAACGAGCAGCAGCGACGGAAGAACAATACCGACCGTGGCCGCAATCGCGCCCGCGGCTCCCGCCTGCGCATACCCGATCAGCGTTGCGCTGTTGGTCGCGATCGAACCGGGAGCCATTCCGGCAAGCGAACCGATCTCGCGAAAAGACTCCGCATCGATCCAGCCCCGGTCCGACGTCTCGCGCTGGATCAGACTCATGACGGCATATCCGCCGCCAAATGCCATGCAGCCCACTTTGAAAAAGAGGGCGAACAGCTCCCACAGCATAAGTTCCCTCCTTAATCCTTACATTTCCGGATCGTTCCCGATGCGAATATCGGATCAAATATAGTATTCCGGCAGCATGGCCCGGTCTTCTTCGGTACGGTGCGAAGGTTCCGTGCGCACTTCCCATCCCCGCTTCCGCCGAATGAATGACGCGGCCAGGCCGACAAGCGGACCGCCCGCAATCAGCCAGAGCGAATGCACCTGGGTCAGGAGCAGAATCGCCAGTGCCGCTGCCGTAATACCGAAAGTGACCGCGTCGAACAGCGAAGTACGCGCCATTTTCCAGGCTGCCAGCAGAATAAGGGCCGTGATGGCCGCATGCACGCCTTGGAGTGCGGCTTCCACCTTCGGGTTGTCACGAAACCAGGCGAAAGTGAAACTGAGCGCCAGCACAATAGCCAAGGTTGGCAGCGTAATTCCGAGGACCGCGGCCGAGGCTCCGGCCAAGCCTCCCAGCCGGTATCCGACAAAAGCCGCCGAATTCACCGCCACGCCGCCCGGCGCCGACCCGGCTACCGAGACCATATCGGCCATTTCCTCGGTCTCCATCCATTTCCGCCGCTCCACGATTTCGCGTTCGATTGTTGCAATCATCGCGTATCCGCCGCCAAATGTGGAAGGGCCGATCTTGAGAAACGCCATGAAAATCTGCCCCAGCCTATGCGTTTTCTTTTTTAGTGCGGCCGAAACCTGCATTTTTCTCCTCCTTTCCTGCAAAACTTCTCTTCGCAATCTTTTCATTATACCACATTACTTCGTTTTGGTTTTAAGTTTCGTCAAAAGAATGAAAAAAGATTGTATATAGAGAAAAAAAAGCCGTATAGTGAGGGATACAGCCCTACTTTTTACCATTTCAACAAAAAGTCGATTATTCATATGGATTTAGTATAGAAATAAGTGTGCGGCTCCTTTATACTGTTTCATAACCAACTTACATACTCGGAAATGGAGAGATTCGCTTGCATACCGCCCATGCTCAACCTTCGATCCGTAAACACGTGTATCACCGCATTCTCGAGCTTGGCCCTGTATCCAAAGCCGAATTAATGCGCGAATTCGCTTTGACCAGCAGCAGCATGACGCGCCTGCTCGACGATTTGGCCGCCCAGGATATCATTCGGGTCTCGGGATTCGGCACTTCGACCGGCGGGCGCAAACCGATCCTGTTCCAGACCCACCCTACCTATCGGTACCTGCTCGGCCTGGAAATTTCACGGATCTATTCCACACTGGGTTTGTATGATATGCATCTCAATCTGCTGTCGTCCACCCGCTGGAAAATGGATGCCGATATGACACCCGAACGGCTGACGCAGCGTGTCGGTGCCGAGGCGGAAAGCTTCCTTGCCGCGCACGGGATTCCCCGCGAGAAGCTGCTCGGCATCGGCGTCGGATCCGTCGGCCCGCTGGACCGCGAACGCGGACTGATCCTCGGCCCCGAATTTTTCCCGGCTGCGGGCTGGGACGAAGTTCCGATCTGCGAACAGCTGCAGACGCGCCTTGGCGTGCCGGCCCGACTGGACAACGGTTCGAATACCGCACTGCTCGGCGAACATTGGGCGCTGCGCGGACAAAACATCCGGCATCTGCTGTATGTCCATTCGGGCGTCGGTCTGCGTGCGGCGATGATGTCCGAAGGCAGGCTGATCCGCGGCGCGGCCGATGCGGAAGGCGCGGTCGGCCAGATGATTATCGCCACCGACGGTCCACGTTTCGAAGGCCGGGGCAACCACGGAGCCTGGGAAGCATTCGTATCGGTCCGTGCGCTCGAACACCGGGTACGTACCCAGCTCAAGATTGGCCGGCCCAGTCTCCTGGCAGACCGTCATCCGGACCAGATCCGTTTCGCAGACCTGACAGAAGCGCTGGATGCCGACGATGCGCTGGTCAAGGAACAGTTCCATGAAGCCGCTGCCTATCTCGGAATCGGTCTTGCGAATCTTATCAATGTGCTGCATCCCGACATGGTCGTGCTTGGCGGTCCGCTGATCGAAGCCCATCCGCTTGTGTATGAAACGGCTGTCGCGACCGCGCTCAAGAATATTGTACGCGGAAACGAATACAGCCCCGCCTTTTCGCTGGCGGAGCTGAAAGAAAATGCCGTGGCGGCGGGGGCCGCTTTTATGCTGCTGCAGGAATGGTCCGTCTGACGCGTCGGCGCGCCGCCCCCTGCACCTCTTCGATCGGACGGCCGGATACGATCCGGTCGGCTCAGCGCGTATACCGCTGCCGGAATTTCAGCGGCGGTACGCCGAAGCGTTCCGAGAAGCGGCGCGAAAAGTAAGGCGCGGTCTCGAAGCCGACCTGTTCGGCTACGGATGCCACGGAAGATTCGGTCCGCAGCAGCAGAAGCCGGGCTTGTTCAAGCCGGCATTCCTCCAAATATTCCATCGGAGTCAGTCCGTTGACCCGCTTCATGCAGCGGGTCAAGTAATTGTAGTGAAAATGCAGCGCTTCCGACAAGGCAGCCCCGGTCAGCGGCTTGGCGTAATGGGCCCGGATATAACGTTCCGTCCGTTCGGCGACGCTTGCAGCGGGACTGCCGGACGGATCCCGGCCGCGAAGATCCAGCGAGCGAAGCAGCTGCTCGAATAATCGCTGCCGTTCCCAGACGGCACCGGACAAACTTCGTTCCTGCAGACGGAGCAGGCGCTCTCCTTCTCCGCTGCTGCCGGGAGCTCCAGGCAGCGTGCCAAGCTGCGGCAGACGGATGGTATAAGGAGCCGTCGCATACCGGTTCATATGACCTTCCCGATCGACGAACGCCGTATCGCCATCGGTCCGAACTCCCCATTCCGCCAAAGCCCGAAAATGAATCCAGACGAAACTCGTTTCTTCCGTGCAGGGCCGGACCGCATAATGATAACGGTCCGGCAGAAGAAGCAGGGTTCCCCCCGCCGAAACTTCCCACTGCCGATCTTCTTCCCCGATAAACAGTCTTCCTTTCTCCACCAGGATCAGATCGAACATTCCCAAATTGCTGCGATTCGGATGACGGTCTCCCGGTTGGTACACGCTGCGGCCGCATTCCGTGAAATACGGAAACGGCGGAGCCGCCAGACAAACTTCCGATTCCCTTTGTTCCATCAGATCTCTCCCCTTCTTCTTCAAATTTAGGGAAGCGTATTCATTGAGTGTGAAATCCGACAAGAAATAAGCTTCTTCTATCAATCGTATCCTTTTATTCTAAGGAATATAATACGAATGTACAGGAGTAAATCGAACGACTAGTCGAGAAACGAAAGGAAGAAACCCGATGAACCCGATCTCCGAACGTTCCGGCGGAACGGCCGTATCCGCTGCCTTGAACGACAAATTCTGGTCCAGCTATCTCGATCTTGCCCGGCAGGTGGTAATTCCCTATCAATATGAAGCGCTGCACGACCGTGCTCCGGGCGCGGAGCCCAGCGGTGCTGTGCAGAACTTCCGGATTGCCGCCAAGCAGGCGGAAGGCGAGTTCGTCGGCTGGGTTTTCCAGGACAGCGATCTGGCCAAATGGCTGGAAGCGGTCGGCTACTCGCTGCAAATCCGGCGTGACCCCGATCTCGAACGGCGCGCGGACGAACTGATCGATCTGATCGGAGCGGCCCAGCAGCCGGACGGATATCTGAATACCTATTTTACGATCAAAGAACCCGGCAGACGCTGGACCAATCTGACCGACTGCCACGAGCTGTACTGCGCCGGCCATATGATCGAAGCGGCGGTCTCCTATTATGAAGCGACCGGCAAAGACAAGCTGCTCGGGATTATGCGGCGTATGGTCGACCATATCGAAACGGTCTTCGGACCCGAAGAAGGCAAGCTGAAAGGATACGACGGTCATCAGGAGATCGAATTGGCCCTGGTGAAGCTCTACACGCTCACCCAGGAAGACCGTTTCCTGAAGCTTGCGGCTTTCTTTATCAACGAACGCGGACAAGAACCGAATTTCCTGCGCACCGAGTGGGAAAGCCGCGGGCGACGCGGCCACTTCAATCCGAATCTTCAGGATCGTCTCGACGTCTCTTATTTCCAGGCGCACAAACCGGTTCGCGAGCAGTCGGAAGCCGCAGGCCATGCCGTACGCGCCGTGTATATGTATACGGCTATGGCCGATCTGGCCCGCCTGACGGAGGACGGGGAGCTGCATCGCGCCTGCCTGCGCCTCTGGCACAACGTGACGCGGACCCAGATGTATATCACCGGAGGCATCGGATCGACGCATCATGGCGAAGCGTTCACTTTCGATTACGATCTGCCGAACGATACGGTCTATGCCGAGACCTGCGCTTCGATCGGCTTGATCTTCTTCGCCCAGCGCATGCTGCTGCTTGAACCCAAATCGGAATATGCGGATGTGATGGAACGTGCCTTATATAACAACGTGCTCGGCTCCATGGCCCAGGACGGCAAGCATTATTTCTACGTTAATCCGCTGGAAGTCTGGCCTCAGGCCTGCTCGCACAATCCGGGCAAACATCATGTCAAATCCGAACGGCAGGCCTGGTTCGGATGCGCCTGCTGTCCGCCCAATGTTGCGCGGCTGCTGACTTCCCTGGGGCGTTATATCTATACCCGACGCGGCGATACGGTCTACGTCAATCTGTATATCGGCAGCGAATGGTCCGCCGAACTCGGCGGAACGAATGTCCGGATCCGGCAGCAGGCGGAGCTTCCGTGGAGCGGAACGGCGGCGTTCGATATCGAGACCGATTCCGAAGCCGTATTCGCGCTGGCCCTGCGTCGGCCCGATTGGTCGCCGAACCTCACCGTCTTGGTCAACGGCGAAGAGATCCCCGTCTCGGCCGACGATTTCCAAGACGGTTACCTGCTTCTGAGCCGGTCGTGGAGAAACGGAGACCGGGTCGAAGCGAAGCTGCAGGTCGAGCCCCGGCTTGTATACGCCGACAGCCGGGTACGTGCCGATGCCCACAAAGCGGCTATTCAGCGGGGACCCCTCGTATACTGTGTGGAGAGCGCCGATAATGGCGAAGAGATCTCTTCGCTGCTGCTGCCCCGGCAAGCTTCGTTCATGCAGCGGCCGGCGGAAGATCTGCCGGGAGACGCGCTGGCACTCGAGACGCAAGGACTGCGCAGCGTAACCTCTTCTTCGGATACGGATTCCGTAAGCGGCCCGCTGTACGGCACGCAGCCTCCGCGGCTCGAACCGGCCCGCCTGACCGCGGTGCCCTATTATCTGTGGGGCAATCGGGGCCGGGGCGAAATGGCCGTATGGCTGACAACGTCGCACTCCCCGATTTGACGGCCGATAACCTGCCCGTTTGCCCGTTTGCCTGCCTTCGGGCCGGCGGACGGGCTTTTCGTTAGGATGATGGGTTGATCCCCATTTGAATATGAACGTTTGACTTCGAAACTCCGGATTTTCTGTCTTTTTGACACCTAAGCTTCCAGGCTACCCGTCCTCAACAGAAGGCTCTACTGCAAGCTTTCTGCGCAAAATAACGAATTCCGGCTTGTGAATGCTGCGTTATTCTATTTATTTTTCAAACGTTTTGACACTTATTCGAACGTCACGCCATTTACGCAAAAGGCCGCGGCCGATAAGCTGGACACAGAACGGATACCGCCCTTATTCCATATTTCCGTCAACAGGGAGAAGACTGCCATGCCTACCGAATTCACCGCGCCTTCGGCGCTGCTCGACGATTATCCGCTGAACCGTGTACGGATCCATGATGCTTATCTGCGGAACGCTTTTGACCAGGAAGTCCGCTATCTAAAAAGCTACAGCCCCGATCGGCTGCTGGCCGGGTTCCGGGAAACCCGGGGACTGCCTCCGCTCGCCGAGAAATATCCCGGTTGGGAAAGTACCGAAATCCGCGGTCACACGCTCGGCCATTATCTGAAAGCGTTGGCGCAGGCTTATGCCGGATCCGGCGATGCCGAGCTGCGCGAACGTATAGACGAACTTGTGGAAGGCTTGCACAAGTGCCAGTTCGGGAGCGGATATTTGTCCGCTTTCCCGGAAGAGCTGTTTGACCGGATCGAGCGCAAACAGCCCGCCTGGGTGCCCTGGTATACGATGCACAAGATTGTCGCGGGTCTGACCGCCGCTTACGAATATGCCGGCAGCCAACAAGCGCTGGAGATCGCTTCCCGTCTGGGCGATTGGATCGCGGAGCGGGCTCTGGCCTGGACGCCGGAGATCCATGCCGCCGTGCTGGCCGTGGAATACGGCGGCATGAACGACTGTTTGTACGATTTGTACAAACTGACCGGCAGTCCGGCGCACCTTGATGCCGCACACCGTTTCGATGAAGATTCGCTGTTTGCTCCGGTGCGCGAAGGACGCGATATCCTGCGCGGCAAACATGCCAACACCACGATCCCCAAATTCCTGGGGGCGCTAAACCGCTACCGTACCCTTGGCGACAGCGAACGTTTCTACCTGGAAGCGGCCGAAGCCTTCTGGAAAATGGTGGTCCACCATCACAGTTATATTACCGGCGGCAACAGCGAATGGGAACACTTCGGCGAACCCGACAAGCTGGATCGCGAACGGTCCAATTTCACGGCCGAGACGTGCAATACGTACAATATGCTCAAGCTGTCGCGCGAGCTGTTCAAACTGAGCGGCGATGCCAAATACGCCGATTTCTACGAGAATACGTTCCTGAACGCGATCGTCTCGTCCCAGCATCCGCACACGGGGATGACGATGTATTTCCAACCGATGGCGACCGGCTATTTCAAAGTCTACAGTTCGCCGTTCGAGCACTTCTGGTGCTGTACCGGCACAGGCATGGAGAGCTTCACCAAGCTGAACGACAGCTTGTATTTCCGCTCCGCGGACGGCATCGTCGTCCACCAATACGTCTCCTCGGAACTTGACGCCGAGGAATTCGGCTTGAAGCTCAACCAGCGCTCTTCCCTGCCGGACAACGACACGGCGCTCTTCACCGTAGCGCTCACCCGGCCGCAGTCCGGCCGCCTCTCGCTCCGCTTCCGCCTGCCGGAATGGCTGGCCGGCGAAGCGGAGCTGACGCTCAACGGCGAGCGCTTCCCGCTTCAAGCGCACAGCGGCTTCGCCGTCATGGACCGCGTCTGGAGCGACGGCGACCAAGTCGAGCTGCGCCTGCCGATGACGCTGCGCGCGATCGGTCTGCCCGACGCGCCCCATTCGGTCGCGTTCAAGTACGGCCCTACCGTGCTCAGCGCGGGACTCGGCCAAGATGACCTGACCGAGTCCGCCACCGGCGTGGCGGTGAGCGTACCGACGAGAAATAAGCTCGTCAAAGACTTCCTGACGGTCAATGGCAGCCCGGACGAATGGCTGCAATCTTTCGCTTCGCGCTGGGAACGGCGCGGCGGCACCCTTGAATTCGTCCTTCGCGGAACGGACGAAGACGACCGCCTGATCTTCACGCCGCATTACAAGCGGCACGGCGAACGCTACGGGATCTACTGGCGGATCGCCGAAGCCGATTCGGCGGAAATGCAGCGGCATATTCGGGAAGCCAAACGCGGCAGCCGAACGGAAGAACATACGGTCGACAGTCTGCCGGTCGGCAACGACCAGTACGAGCTGGAACACAAGATCCGCGGCGAGCGGACATTTGTCGACGTCTGGGATGGCAGCACCACACGCCGCGCCGAGACAGGCGGCTGGTTCGCCTACACGCTGAATGTTCGCCCCGGCGAAGAACAAGTGCTGGAAGCAACCTTTTTCTCCGGCCACCGAGGCGACCGGCCGATCACGATCGAAGCCGGCGGAACGGTGATTTTCGACGGGGTTCCGCCGTCCGATATCGGACGCGGTTTCCATTCGCATCGGTATACGCTGCCGGCGGAACTGATCGGCGAACGGGAACAGCTGGATGTAACGTTCAAGATCGGCGGTGAAGAGACCGGCATCTTCGGAATCCTGCGCGTCCTGACTCCGTTTGATCCCGACCCTTCGCTGCGGAGTCTGGATTTCGGTACCGGCAGACTGGAGCCTCCGTTCGAACCTTCCCGGACGGGCTATACGCTGCATATGCCGGAAACCGCGGAGCATGTCGACTTTCTCGCCGTTCCAGTCCGCAGAAACGGACTGGTCTATGCAGACGGCGTGCTGATCGAAGATACGCTTCGCCGCCTCGTGAAACTTGATGGAGAGCGGACCGTTCTCCATCTGACCGCTGCAGCGGAAGATCACGAACAAACGCGGGACTATATCATCGAAATCGTGAACCCTCTTTCCTGACGCCGTTCTGCGCAGGACCAACCGGATCTCTCCCCGATCTACCGTTGGACGATCTTCCGTTGTCCGAATCCCGAAAAAGCGCTTCGCCCCTTGAATGGGACGAAGCGCTTTTTGGATAAACCCGTTCTTTCATGTCCCGTTTCTGCCGGGATCTTCAACCCTTACCGTTCGAGTCCGCTCTTCTGCTCTTCCCGTACGTTTGGTGTATCCGCTTCGGGCACGCCGAAGTCCGGCATTCCGTCTTCGGTCCAACCGAAAGCTTTGACCCGCGCATGGCGATTCGGATCGTACAGCGGATCGCCTTCGATCTTCTTGTAGCTGCGGGCATGGTAAACGAGCAGATCTTCGCCGTGTTCTCCGACCGTAAAGCAGTTATGCCCCGGGCCGTACTGCCCGTTCTCTTCGCTGGTCGCAAAGACCGGCCGATCCAGCTTGGTCCACGAGTCGGGCGACAGAAGATCGGCATCTTCCTCCGCATAGAGCAGGCCCATGCAGTAATGATGATCCGTTGCGCTGCCCGAGAACGTGATCCAGATCCGGCCTCCACGTTTCAGCACGGCTGCGCCTTCGTTGACGGAGAATCCGATCTTTTCCCAATCGTATTCCGGTTGGCTGATCATCACCTGCGGGCCTCGGAGCGTCCATCCGTTCTCCATTTCCGACAAATACAGATTGGAATTGCCGGGGATGGCCGGATCTTTCTGAGCCCACACATAATAATGACGGCCCCCATGTTCGAACGAAGTCGCATCCAGCGCAAACGATTCCCAGGCGGTCACAATCTGGCCTTTTTCCGTCCAGGTTCCATCCAGCGGATTCTCCGACTCGTTCTCCAGCGCATACATGCGGTGATCGAACAGTCCTTCGTTCGTCTCGGTCGTATGGGCGGCCGCAAAATAGACGTACCATTTGCCGTCGATCCGGTGCAGCTCGGGGGCCCAGATATTTGCACTCATCGGCCCTTTTTCGCGTTTGGTCCAGATGACTTTGGGCTCGGCTTCCCTCAAACCTTCGATCGTACGCGCCCGTCGCAGCTCGAGCCGATCGTACTCCGGTACCGAACCCATAAAATAATAGCAGCCGTCATCGTGCTTGCAGATAAAAGGGTCCGCCCGCTGCTCGATTAGAGGATTGCGGTACCTTTTTGCTTCGTCCATGTCCATCGCTCTCCCTGCTTCCTTATAAGTAGACCGTCTTCAGCCTTTTACCGCGCCTGCCGTCATTCCGTCGATAAAATATTTCTGGAATGCCACGAACAGGATAAAGATCGGAACGATCGAGAAAAACGAACCGACGATCAGCAGATCGTAATTGTTGCCGTAAGGTGTCAGCAGCGTTTTGAGTCCGATCGGCAGCGTGTATTTGCGTTCGTCGCTCAGCACCATGAACGGCCACAGGAAGTTGTTCCAGCTGTTCATCCCGTTCAGGATCGCCATCGCCGCAAACGAAGGTTTCATGATCGGCAGAATCAGACGCCAGTAAATCCCGTATTCGCTTGCTCCGTCCACACGGCCCGCCGCGATGATCTCTTTGGGAATCCCGCTTAAGTACTGCCGGAAAAAGAAGATCGTCGCCGCGCTTGCGATGCCGGGAAGGATAATCGCGGAGTACGTATTCATCAGCTTCAGGTTGAAGATAAGGGTGTACAGCGGAAGCAGCAGAATCTCGAACGGGACCATCATGATGAGCAGCACGCAGATAAACAGAAAGTTTTTGCCTTTGAATTCATAGGCCGAGAAGCCGTAGGCGACCGTCGCGCTGACGATCAGCGTAAGCGCCACCTGGACGACCGTCAGCAGCAGCGAATTGAAGAACCAGACAAAATACGAATGGTCGCCCGTGAACAGATACGCATAATTGTCGAAACTCATGACGGACAAATCGAACTTCAGGTTCAGCCCGTAGCGGATCAGTTCTTCACCGGGTTTGAACGAAGCCAGAGCGATTGCATAAAAAGGGACCAGGATAATGCCGCACAGTACCGTGAACAGAACGAAAAGCAGAATCTTGAGCGGAATGTCTTTTCTCACCCGCATCGCCGAGCCTTCGTTCATTTTCAGCGTTGCATCTTTCTTCATGTCAATCCTCCTTCTTGAATAGGCCCGAGAAGGCGAGCTGGATCATATTGATCGTCATCGCCAGCACCAGAAGCACGATGCCGACCGCCGCCGCGTAACCGAGATTGCTTTTCTCGATGCCCTGGCGGTACAGATAACCGACGATCGTCAGACCGATATTTTTCGGAGAATTGTTGCCGTTCCAGATCATGAGACTTTCGATAAACATAGCCAATCCCGCGTAAATACTGATCGTCAGCACGTAGATCGTTGTCGGCTTGAGCAGCGGCATTGTAATCATGCGGAATTTCTGCCAGGCCGAAGCGCCGTCGATCGAAGCGGCTTCGTAATAATCTTCCGGAATACTTTTGAGTCCCGACAGGAAGTACAGAATATTCACGCCGAGCCAGCGCCAGGTTGCCAGAGCGAGCAGCGCGATAAATCCGGTGACCTGTCCTTTGAGGAACTTGACCGGTTCGATGCCGAACAAGCCCAGGAAACTGTTAATCAGCGAGCCGTCCATTTCTCCGAACATGAGGCGGAAGATAGTACCGGCCACGACGACCGAAGTCAGTGCCGGGAAGAACAGCGACGATTTGAAAAATTCGCGTCCCCACATAAATTTGTTGTTGATCAGCACCGCCAGCAGCATCGGCAGCGGGATAAGAATCAACAGCGTACAGAGCATATACACGGCGCTGTTCATGACCGCTTTGAGGAAGATGGTATCGCCCAGAAGCTTGGTATAGTTGTCCAGACCGACCCATTCGGCTTCCTGCCCAAGCGATAGTTTCTGAAAGCTCATTGTGAAAGAACTGCCGAGCGGATACACCCAGAAGATCAGAAACACCAGGATAAAAGGCAGGACAAACACGTAGGGAGCGACTTTTTGTGAATACAGGAATCGTTTGATCATCTTTTCGCACCTTCTTTTAAAGAGAACCCCGCCTTCGCGAAAAGATCAAACTTTTCGCGGCAGGCGGGAATTCCGTTAGGATGGAAACCGTTCGATGAAATCGGCCGGTTTATTGAAGTTCCTGTTCGATCTGGGCCTGCGCGTCGTCCAGTGCCTGCTTGATGTCCTTGCCGTCTTCGAAGATCTCGTTCAGCGTCACCGTGCCGAATACGTTGTTGATCGTCGGAGAAGCCGGAACCGATTTGACGAATTTGATTTCTTCGCGAATTTCTTGCAGCACGTCAAACGGGTTGTTCTTGAAGTATTTCACGAATTCGTTCTCCGGATTGTGCGTGACTTCTTTCATATCCCAGACTTTCATGTTGACCGGATCGAAGCCCAGCGTGTTCCAGATTTCGATATTGGCATCTTCGGACAGTTTGGCAAAAGCGAGGAAGTCTTTGGCCAGCTGCACGTCTTTGGCCGTCTTGGTGACGACTGTGCCTGTACCGCCGCCGCCGACCGAACGAGGCATGCCTTTTTCGAAGACCGGAATCGGCGCGATCGCAATCTTGCCGGCCAGGTCCGGCATATAGTTCGTATACCGGGACATCATCCACAGCGGCATGAAGGCGGTTGCATAATTGCCGGAGTTATATTCGCCGTAAGCTTCTTCCGTATCCGGCTGTCCGCCGGCAATCGTCGAGATCACATTGCTGTCCTGCAGGTCTTTGAGCATCGTCAATGCTTTGACCATCTCCGGCGAATTCACCTGAGGCTTGCCGTCGGCATCCGTATAGTCCGAACCCTGCTGCGCGAGCAGCATCGATTCTTCCCAAGGCGCGCTGGTATCGGCGGTACCCATGTATTTGCCGGTTTTCTCGTAAACCTGCTGTCCGGCTTTTTTGAAGTCGTCCCAGGTTACGATTTTGGTGTAATCCACGCCGGCTTCTTCCAGGATTTCGGTGTTGTAGAAAGCGACCGAAGCCCCGACATGGGTTGGAATACCGTAGTTCTGTCCGTCTTTGCTGTAGATATCGATCCGGGATTTGACGATCGTATCGCGGTAAGGATCGATAGCGTCGTTCAGAGGTTCCAGCTGCGGTGTGCCTTTGAGGAAATCGGGGAATTTGCCCAGCTCGATATCCGCGATATCCGGAGCGCCCGTTCCGGTCTGCAGCGCGATCGACAGTTTGTTGTGCATATCGTCGTAAGGCATGACCGTCACATTCAGCTTGATCTGGCGATCGGCATTTTCCTTGTTCCATTTCTCCAGCATCTTCTCGAAGTGTTTGCCGTGCAGTTCAACGAAGGTCCAGTAGGACAATTCGGTTGCCCCTTCGCCTGCTCCCGCATCGATGACCGACTTCTCACCCGAAGACGCGTTGCTCGAAGAATTCCCGCAGCCTGCCATCACGAGCAGAAGTGCGCACAGCGTCAAAACGATAAATCCTTTTTTCATCATGCTTGACCCTCCCGAATATAAATAGAATAGTGACTGTCTTGGCGGGGCTGCCTCACCGAATCTTTTTCCGTGCCGGAGTTTATGTAAGAGGCGGTTGGCCCGGCAGGGTTACGATCCGTTTGTGGCGGCTTGTTTCGATAGCTTGTTTGGCGCACCTGCAATGAAAAGGTAAACCCCCTCTTTAGTTTAGAATAATCTAAAACAATTTATTTAACCTTGAATGTATCCGCTTACAGGATTAAAATAACATAAGGATTTGGCCTTGTAAACTACAAGTTTTAAAACTTTTCAAGAAGTTCTAAAGCTATAAGAGGCAAATCTAAAACAAAGGGGAGGAAAAAGAGCCTTTTCATATTCATACTTTTACTTTAGGTTTTATTGAACTAAAATAACGTATTCACGTTTGTTTCCGGGTTTTAAATGCCGTATTTCGGGCAATTTGGCTTCCGACTGCTTTTTTTCGCGCTTTACGTTTATAATATTTTAAAATAGTAAAACGTTTCAGGACTACTTTCGGGAAAGTGGGAACCGGCATGATCTATATCAAAGACTTGATGAGCGGGATCGATATTTTTAAAGCGCTGAGTTCGGAAATCCGGATTCGGATTCTTGAACTGCTGGCGCATAACGGAGAACTCAACTTGAACGAACTGGCCAAAAAGCTGGAATTGAGCAACGGAGCGATCACGCCCCATATCAAAAAACTCGAAGAATGCGGCTTGATCGAAATCCGGACGACCGGCGGCAAACACGGGCTGCAAAAACTGTGTTATCTGAACAAAGACAAACTGATGGTCGATCTGCGCAGCAAAGAAGCCGACAACTTGTATGAAGTGGAAATCCAGGTGGGCCACTACAGCGACTACAAAGCCCTGCCGACCTGCGGCCTCGCGACCAAAGACAGTATCATCGGCGATTTCGACGATCCGCGTTATTTTGCCGATCCTCAGCGGATCCATGCGGAAATCATCTGGCTTGCCGAAGGGTTCGTCGAATACCGCATTCCGAATTACCTCAAAGCCAATCACAGTTTCCGCGAGATCCAATTTTCGATGGAGATCGGTTCCGAAGCGCCCGGTTACAACGATCATTATCCTTCCGATATCGACTTTTCCCTGAACGGGATCGCGATCGGCACCTGGACCAGCCCCGGCGACTTCGGCGATGTACGCGGCACGTTCAATCCGGATTGGTGGCCGCCCCACTTGAATCAATACGGGATGCTCAAGCTGATCCGGATCAACAGCGAAGGCAGTTTTATCGACGGCTGCCGGATTTCGGACGTCACGCTCGAAGATATCCGGCTTGATTACCGGAGCGAAATGACGTTTCGGATGGCCGTAACCGACCGTCCTGCCAACAAACGCGGTCTTACGCTGTTCGGACGCCACTTCGGGAATTACAGCCAGCATCTGCTCGCACGGGTGCTGTACAATCCGCATGAAGGCGGGTTCGCCGCTGCGGACAGACCCGCCGCTTTATCCGCCAAATAACGCGTGCATTCTTTCTTCGCTTCGCTTGGTCGAACTGGCGCGACAGCAAAAAGAGGCCGTTTCCGGCCTCTTTTTTGCTGTCTATTTTTTTCGATGGCCGAATTCGTCGTCAGCCTTTGACCGAACCGATCATGACCCCTTTGTCGAAATACTTCTGAAGGAACGGGTAGACAAGCAGGATCGGCAGTGTCGATACGATAATGACGCCGTATTTGACTTGATCGGCATACTGCTGGGCATAACCGCCCGCCGCGCCGCCGGAGCCCGCTCCCTGCGAGAAGACCTGATTGGAGAGCAGAATATCGCGCAGTACAATCTGGAGCGGCTGAAGATCGTTGCTCCGAATATAGATCAGCCCGGTGAAGAAATCGTTCCAGTGCGCGACGAGATAATACAGTCCGATGACCGACACGATCGCTTTGGACAGCGGCAGCACCACCGAACCGAAATAGCGAAAATGCGAGCAGCCGTCCATGGCGGCCGCTTCGTAGAGCTCTTTGGGAATCGAGCTTTCGAAAAAGGAACGCGCAATGATCAGATTGTACACGTTTACGCTGAACGGCAGGATAAACACCCACATCGTGTTGAGCATATGCAGATCTTTCATCAGCAGGTAGGTCGGAATCAGTCCGCCGCCGAAGAACAGCGTCACGACGAACGCGAACATGATAAAGCGCCGGGCGCGGAACTCCTGCCGGGACAGCACGTAGGCCGCCGGCAGCGTGAACAGCAGATTGACCGCCGTACCAAGCACCGTGTACAAGATGGTATTGCCGTAACCGGTCCAGATCCGCTGGTCTTTGAAGATTTCCGAATAACCGAAGAAACTGATGTCTTTGGGGAAAATCGTTACCTGTCCGGTCGAGACAAGCGTCGAGTTGCTGATCGAAGCAATCACAACGAAATACAGCGGATAAACGATGCTGAGGAAGATCAGCAGACAGATCGCCAAGACGACCGCATCGAACATCCACTCGCCGAATTTGCGTTTATGCACCGCTTCTTTTTGCTTTTTTTGCACAAGCTGCATAAGGACTCCGCTCCTTTCTTCGCAGACCCGCCGACGCTACCACAGGCTGGTCTCCGATGTTCTTCTGGCGACGAGATTCATCGTATACAGGAAGAAGAAGTTGATCAGCGTATTGAACAGCCCGATCGCCGCCGAATAGCTGAACTGGTTGCTCACGATCCCGATCTTGTATACATAAGTCGCGATAACTTCCGATACCGGCAGGTTGAGCGAATTCTGCATCAGGAATATTTTCTCGAAGCCGGTACTGAGGACGCTGCCCATACTGAGCACGAACAAGATGATAATCGTCGGAATCAGCGCCGGGATCTCGATATTGCGGATCGTCTGCCAGCGGCTGGCCCCGTCGATCTTCGACGCATCGTACAGCTGCGGATCGACCGTCGACAGCGCCGCCAGATAGATAATACTGTTCCAACCGCAGTGCTGCCAGATTTCCGAGAGTACATAGACCGGCACGAACGTCGAGGTAGAGCCCAGCAGATTCACGTCTCCCAGCCCCATCGACTGCAGCAGATGGCCGATGACGCCGGAATTTGGCGAGAGCAGCACGTTCAGCAGGCCGACCATGACGACGATCGAGATGAAGTGCGGCAGATAGACGGTCGTTTGCAGCGCTTTTTTGGCCCGTTTCCAGCGCAGCTGATTGATCAGCAGCGCCAGAATGATCGGAGCCGGGAAACTGAGCACGACCGTCGACAAGCTGATGACAATCGTATTTTTCATCAGATCGGCGAACTGGTAGCTTTCAAAAAACTGCTTGAAGTAAAACAATCCCCGCCATTCGCCGCCCGTCAATCCTTTGGCAAAATTGTAGTCGCGGAACGCCAGCTGGATCCCGTACATCGGAATGTAATTGAAGATGAAGATAACGACGATTGCGGGGAAAATCATGATCCACAGCTGATAATCGCGTCTGAACGTATTGAGCACCGTCGGCTTTTTGCGTTTGTAGGCGCGCAGATTGACCGGATGCTCGTACGGATTTTTCGGAACCATCGAGAGCCACTTCCTTTCCCGGAGAACGGACGACCGCTTAATTTTTGCTCATATAGTCGTCATAGTATTTTTGAATAATTTCGATATTTTGATCGATGCCGGTCTTTTTGACATTGTCCACATAGCCGTCCCACTGCTCCTCGACGCCGCCTTTGGTAATCCATTCCGCCCATTTGGACAAAGTCAGCGACAGCATGGACGTATTGTTCAGCGTCATCGTATTGTTGTCTTCCACGCTGTATTTGATAAACATGCTCGGCAGCACGTCTTTTTCTTTGTCGATCCCGTCCAGTGCCGCCTTCAGCGGTTCCGTCTGCTTGCCGACCGACTGCATGTCCGTGCCCAGTTCAAGCTTCAGCGAATCCGCGATATACATCGGACCGTTGTCCGCCCATGTCGTTGTCCATTTCCAAGTTCCCGGGTCCATGGCTTTGTCTTCCGGAGGCAGCACCGCGTAGGTGCCGTCGCCGTTGTCTTTGATATTGGTGCCGAGCGAACCGAACAGGACCTGCATACTCACTTCCGGATCGTACAGTTCGTTGATGAATTTCACCGCCGCTTCTTTGTTTTTGGAGGTGGAAGCAAGCGAAACCATATTGACCCCGTAGTTGAGCGAATTGTAATCGTACGTCCAGGACAGCGTATCGCTTGAATCCGCCGTTTCCTTAAGCGGCGCCAGCGATTCGTACTGCGGCGCGAGCGTGTTGCCGACGCGGTCGGTCACTTCCCAGCCCCAGGTGAAGCCGACGGCCGCCGTGTCTCCGCTGCCGCGCGCCACGGATTGGTACTTGGTGTAATCCTGCGTGAACACTTCCGTATTGATCAGGCCGGCCGCGTAGCATTTGTGCAGGAACGCCACCAGATCTTTGTACCGTTCATCGGTGAAAAAGTTCTTGACCTGCCCGTCTTCCACGAAGTAGCCTTGTCCCGCGTTATCCGTAAGCGTGATCCCCTGACTGCCCAGCAGCACCGTCGGCATAAACGGACCGAAACCGCCTGTTCCGCTTGGTGCAAAGTCCATCGGAATCTCGTCGTTCGCATCTCCGTTGCCGTTGGCGTCTTGCTCCTTGAACGCGACCAGAACCTCGTACAGCTCATCCCAGTTCGTCGGCGCTTTCAGACCCAGATTGTCCAGCCACTGCTTATTGATAAATTGACGCGTGGTCGTCTCCGGCCAGAAGCGTTGGTATTTGGGCAGCCCGTAGATTTTGCCGTCCAGTTGGGTGGAGATGGCTTTTGTTTCCGGTTTCTCCCCGAACATGGTTTGGACATGGGGGGCGCCGGATTCGATCAGCGGCGTCAGGTCTTCGAACAGCCCCGGGAACTGCGCATAGTCGGCATCCGTAATAGCGTTGGGACCGATGATCAGATCGGGAATATCGCCGCCTGCAAGCAGCGCGCCTTTTTTCTGGCCCCAGTCCGCGCTGACTTCCTGCCATTCGATCTCGACGCCCGCCCGTTCTTCCGCTTCCTGCAGCCATTTCATTTTGGAAAATTCCTGGGTCAGCGGGTGCTTCGTCATGATTGCGGTCAGTTTGACTTTGCCGTCCGGCGTCGTCTGTCCGCTTGCTCCGCCCTCTTCTTCCGAACCGCCGCAGCCCGAGAGCAGTCCTGCCCCAAGCGTCAGAATCGCCAGAACCGCCAATCTTTTTCCCATGATCCGATCCCCTCCGTTTTTCGATACCCTATTTTTGAATCCGCTTACATATTCGTTTGTCGACTCTAGATTAATCGGATCGCAGGGCTCGGCAAATAGTTTAAAGTTCGAATAAGTGTCAAAAGGTTAGCTTGTAGGGGGCGATCTCTGGCGGGAGGGGATGTTTTGTGTTAGCGTTATTTTAGACCTTTTTTTGTAAAAAAACTTTCACTGGATAAAGGGGGCCGCTTTGATGATTGCGTACGAGCTGTCCGTCGATTCTCCCGTCGAGCTGGCGATTACCGGCAAATTCGTCGCACCCGACGCCAACTGGATTCACCTCAGCCGCACGCTGACGGATTACGAACTGATGGTCGTCACGGAAGGCGTCTTGTATCTGGCCGACGGAAGCCAGCGTTTCACCGTGTCGAAAGGCGAATATTTGCTGCTGCCGCCTTCGACCGAGCAGTACGGGTACCGGGTATCGGAATGCAGTTTTTACTGGCTGCATTTTTCCGCCAAAGCGCAGGATGTCGTCACCGTAAATGCGGATCAGGGACTGCCGGACAAGCAGGAACAGAAAATTGTGCTTCCGCGCTACGGCAAACTGAAAAGCCTCGAGAAAATGATTGTCATGATGAAGCAGCTCCAGGATTCCGTCCGCAGTTACGATACGTCTCCGCTCAACGATTACATGTCGACCGTCATTTTGTGCGAGCTGTATAACCAGATCGTGCACGCGGAATCGTTTTCCGTCAAAAAGACCCGGCAGGAGCAGCTGTACCACGACATCGTCGACTATATCAAATGGAGCCGCGGCCAGCCCGTCAAAGTCTCCCAAATTGCGGAAGTGTTCGGTTACAATGAAAAATATATTTCGCATCTGTTCTCTTCGATCTCGGGCATATCGCTCAAGCAGTATATTCTGCAGCAAAAAATGGAGCTGGCCAAATACCTGCTGACCGACACGAACCAGAATATCAGCGAAGTTTCCGTCAAGCTCGGCTACAGCGATTCCCACAATTTCATGAAAGCGTTTAAAAAGATAGTCGGACTGACGCCAAGCGATTTCCGGAACGCTTATGCGAAACGGCTGCTTTTTTACGAATAACTCCCGCTCCGTTCCGATCACGGACACAAATCGGCCTTTTCCTCGCAAAACCTTGTCCAACCCGGCAAGCGACAAGAACTTCTCAAGCTCTGCCGCGTATACACAAGACAGCGTTTCGCGGAAAGGGGCTGATCTTTATCTTGTTCCTGCTTTTTCTTATTCTTGTAGCTGTCGGAGCGGTGAACGTATTGGCTCCGCAGTGGATTTGGCGCAGGCGGTACGGACAGACCGGAAGCGACCACAACCGGCCGACTCCCGCTCCGATCACATGGAGCCGGCTTGCCGGCATGGCGGCGCTGCTGGCCGCTCTGCTGCTTCTTGTCAACGGCTTGTAAGCGCGGAGGAGCGGCCCAAGCGGCGATCTGCCGCATGTATCCGTATCCTGGCCGAATGCCACAGGCGCGGTAGGTAGGCGGAAATGAGGCGGGCCTATCAAAAAACGGATTCCCTCGGGGAATCCGTTTTTTGAATACGTCTGGGTTCGGGCTCGGACACGATTTGGGGTCTCGATCAACCCTAGCCTAGTCCGATACGGCAGACCAACCGGCCCGCTGCTTTCTTTATTTGATCGCCACGGCAAACAGACGCTCCGCCCCTTCTCCCGGCGCCGTCCATTCGAAATCGGCGTAGAAATCGGCGCGCGAGAATCCGGCGCGCAGCAGCGCCTGCTTCAGCCACTCCGCCTCGTAAGCCCGCTCCACATGCACTTCGTCGAACCGGTCGTAGACATCCGAACTTCCCCCGCCGGAACGGCGTACGAAAATGCGCAGGTGATGCTCGATTTCGGTCCGTTCTTCATCCAGTCCGCAGGTCCAAATGTACGAGAGGCCTTTTTCGTCGAAAACGAACGGCTGCTCTTCTTCGTAGCGCCGCAGGGTATCGGGATGGTGGACATCGAACAGGAACGTACCTCCCGGCTTCAAGCCGGCTGCCGTCGCCCGGAACGTTTTCTCGATTTCTTCCGGTTCGGTCAGATAGTTCAGGCAGTCGCAGAAAGACACGACCGAATCGACCGGCTCCGGCGCCTGCCACTCGGTCATATCCTGCCGTACAAACTGCAGGCTTCCGCTGCGCAGCAGCCCCTGCAGCGGAGGCTGCTCGTCCGCTTTGCTGCGGGCGACGGCCAGCATATCTTCCGACAGATCGATCCCGGTCATGCGATAACCTTCTTCGGCCAGCATCGCGGTCAACGTACCGGTGCCGCAGCCCAGCTCGACCACATCGGCCGGTTTCCCATGCTTTTCCCAGGCTTCGAGCGCGAACCTTTTCCACTTGGCATAAGGCATATCCTGCATCAGCTCGTCGTACACATAAGCGAATTTTCCGTAAGACATCTCACTGCCCCTTTCCTTTTTCTTTTTCTCATAAAAAAACGGCTCTTTCCCTATCCGGAAAAAAGCCGTCCTTTGCCTAACCCGTTTCCGCCTGCGCGGATCTTACTGCTCCGAGCCGGAAGTGTCTTCGCCGGTCTGCTTGAGACGCGTCCAATTATCTTCCTGCTCGATCAATCCCTGCTTCATCAGGCGGCCAAGCGCACGCTTGAACGCCGATTTGCTGATCCCGAAGCGCAGCTTGATGATATCGGGAGCCGTGCTGTCGGAGTAAGGCATTGCGCCGCCTTCCCGGGCACGCATGAAAGACAGAATCCGTTCGGCATCTTCGTCCATCCCGATTTCTTTGGGCTGTGCCATCGACAGATTCACGCGCCCGTCTTCTTCGCGTACGCGTGCGACCCGGACATCGATCACTTCGCCCAGACGCAGCGGCCGCGGCCGTTCCGTCGAGTGAATCAGACCGAGTGCGCCGAAGCCCAATACGCCGCCTTCAACGACCACGAAAGTGCCCATCTGGAGAGGACGGTATACCGTCGCTTTCATCCACTGGTTTTTCCACGATTCGGGTGCCTGGAAACAAAGCGGAGCCAATTCTTCTTCGCCCGACGCGCGGGCAAGAAGACGTCCTTGTTTGTCGCGGTCCATTCGTACGAAGACCCGGTCGCCGATTTCCGGCTGCAGTTCCGGAAGCTCCGGCAGTTCGCGCTTGGGCAGCAGCAGTTGACGGCCGAGACCCATTTCGAGGAAGCAGCCGAGACGCGGATGAATATCGGCCACTTCCAATGCGCCGATCTCGCCGAAAGTCAGCAGAGGCTTTTTCATCGTTGCGATCAGTCGGTCTTCGGAATCGTGGTGAATAAATACTTCGGTGTCCTGACCGTTACGGAATTTCATATTGCCGGTACGCTCCGTATAAGGAAGCAGCACCTCATCCACACCGTTCGTCATAAAGAATCCGTGCGGCGAAACTTCACGGGCCACCTTAAGCGTGACGATCGTCCCCGCTTCGAGACTCATACCGTTTCCACCACTTTCGCATCCGACCAGACGCGTTCAATGTTGTAATATTCCCGTTCGTCGCGATGGAAAATGTGTACCACAACGTCGCCCAGATCCATCAATACCCAACGTGCCGAGTCCATGCCTTCGATCCCGCGGATCGTGCCGCCGGCATCGAGCACGCGCTTGCGGACTTCCGAAGCGATCGCCTGTACCTGCGTATCGGAATTACCGTGACATACGATGAAATAATCGGCGACCATGGAGATGCCGGTCAAGTCCAACCCGACGACATTCATCGCCTTTTTGTCTACAGCGGCCTCCGTCGCGAGATGGAGCAGTTCTTTTGGTTTTACACTCATTCGTTATCCTCCCTTATTTTCGGATACCGGCTTCGTCTGATTGGCCTGCTCGCGCTCTGCAAGCTGGCGAATCAGATCGTTTCGTGCCAGTACCGTTGTCGGAAATATCTGTTGTCCCCGTTCGACCAATACGCGAAGCGTAGAGTCGAATCCGGCGATCAATCCTTCTTCCAGACTGAGCCTGGCTTTGCCCCGAATAAGTTCAACTCCGGGGAAATCGCGGCCGGGCTCGATATAATCGGCCAGACAGACCACTTTATCAAGCAGGGTCATGCCTTCGCGGCCGGATGTGTGATAGCGGATCGCATCGACGACTTCGCGATCTTCGATTCCGTATTCGTATTCCGCCACGTAGGCACCCACTTCGGAGTGCCACAGCGGAGCATCGTAATTCAGCAGTTCGGCATTCAGTCCATTTTCGGCAATCACCGCGGCCTGGCGCTGAACGGGCCAATATTTGGCCACGTCGTGAATAATCGCCGCAAGTTCCGCCCGCGCGGGATCGGCACCGTAAAGTTCGGCCAATTCGACCGCCGATGCCATGACCCCAAGCGTATGCTGCCATCTGCGGGCCGGCATCTGCGACGATACTCGCTCAATCAGTTGTTCGCGCGTATGCCGCATGCGTACCGCTCCTTTGCAAATAATCGTACACCTTTTCCGGTACCAAATAACGGGCCGAACGGCCTTTTTTCAGCCGCTCGCGAATCTCCGTAGAAGAGATTTCAAGCTGCGGCATATCGAAATAATCGATTTGGCTTGCGACCGAAGGGGGCAGTACATCGGAATTCAACTCGTAACCGGCACGGCCGACCGCGGCAAACCGCGTCAGTTCGACCAGCTTCTCGATCCGTTCCCACTTGGGCAAGTAGTTGACCATATCCGTCCCGATGATGAAATGAAAACGGGCTTCCGGATATTTCTCCGCCAGTTCGCCCATCGTATCGGCCGTGTACGAAACGCCGCCGCGCGTAAGCTCGATATCGAGGGTCCGAAACGCCGGCTGGGCGCCAATCGCAAGTTCCACCATACGCATCCGTTCCTCGCCGGAGAATCCGGCTTCGGCTTTGTGCGGAGGAATATGCGACGGCATAAACCATACTTCGTCCAACCCCAGCTCTTCACGCACCGTTTCCGCGGCGACCAGATGCCCGATATGGATCGGATCGAACGTTCCGCCCATGATTCCGATCTTCATACGCATTCACTCCTCCGCGTTACGGCAGTTCGATTTGCTTGTGTTCTTTCGACTGCTTGTACAAAATGATCGTACGGCCGATGACCTGTACCAGTTCAGCTTCCGCGGCTTGGGCCAGTTCCGGTCCGAGCTGTTTGGGTTCTTCGTCGCAGTTGTTCAGTACCGCCACTTTGAGCAGTTCGCGAAGCTCGATCGCTTCGTTGATATGACGAACCAGCTGTTCGTTGAGACCGCCTTTTCCGATTTGGAAGATCGGGTTCAGATGGTGGGCCTGCGAGCGTAAATAACGTTTTTGTTTGCCTGTCAGCATAAGTTTGATAAACTCCTCTTTTTGGAAAATGCCGTTGGCGGGAAAGGTTCCCGCCGACGGGCAGGTGTACTTAGTATTCTTTTACCCATTTTGGGCTAGACGTTCATGCTTGCCAGTACGGCGCTGCGCATGACGTCCACCGGAGCTTGAACGCCTGTCCAATATTCGAACGCATAAGCGCCCTGATAAACGAACATGCCCAGGCCTCCGTGTGTCCGGCATCCCTGCTCCCGCGCCGAACGCAGCAGCCGCGTCTCCAGCGGATTATAGATCAGGTCGCTGACGATCTCGCTGCCGCGAAGCAGCGCAGGATCGAGCGGCAGCCCTTCAAGATGCGGATGCATGCCGACCGAGGTCGTGTTGATCACGATATCGGCGTTCTTCAGCGCTTCGGCCGCGCGCTCCGAAGGCAGCGCGGCAATATCGGCGAGATCGCTCCACTCGCGCGCGAGCTTCTCCGCTCTTTCCGGCGTACGGTTCAGCAGCAGGATCCGATCCGGTGCTTCGGCCGCCAGCGCGTAGATAATTCCGCGCGCCGCGCCTCCCGCTCCAAGGACAACGATGCGGCGGCCTTCAAGTTCGGCCGCCGCTTCTTCCTTCAGGGAACGGACATAGCCAATTCCGTCGGTATTGCGGCCGATCAGCCGGCCGCCTTCGTTCACGATCGTATTGACCGCCCCGATTCGCCGGGCATCTTCACCCAGCTCGTCGAGCAGCTCCATCACGGATTCCTTGTGCGGAATCGTCACGTTGATCCCCCGGTATTCTTCTTCGCGCACCGCACGGATCATCGCTTCGAGCCGGTCCGGCTGGATATGCAGCGCCGAGTAGCTGCCGGGAATCGAGCATTCGCGCAGCGCAGCCGTATGCATGACCGGCGACTTGGAATGCGCAATCGGATCGCCGATGACTCCGAGCTTGAGCGGGTGCTTATTGATTGGATTCAACGGATTTCCCCTCCCGATAGCGTTGACAAGGTGTCAAACCAGCGATTCGCGCATAATAACCTTAACGCCCTTTGGTGCATGAATCGCAACTTTGGCTCCGCTCTCGCCGTTCGCTTTGATCCAGCCAAGACCCGAGACGAACAAATCCTGGGCGCCGCCTTTGGGCACGCGGAATTCATGGCGGGTCCAGGCCGGCAGATCGGGCAGACTTTCGCGCGAAGGCGGCGTCAGCATCTCCCCGGCGTGCTCGGCGTACAATTCGTCGGCACGGCCCAGTTTGGTCCGGTGCAGATTCAAAGCTCCGCTTGTGTAGAAAGTAAACGATTGACGTTGGCCTTCGACAAAGTCGAACCGCGCCAGTCCTCCGATAAAGATCGTCTGTCCTTCGTTCAACTGATAGACAGCCGGTTTAAGCGGCTTTTCCGGCATGATCTTGACCAGATCTCCGGGCGTAACCAGTTCCGTATAACGGGAAGGATAGACAATCCCCGGCGTATCGACGATATAATGTCCGTCGTCCAGCGGAATGTTCACCATATCCAGCGTGGTTCCCGGGTAACGGGAAGTCGTCAGTTCTTCTTCGAGATCGCTGTAATCGCTGATCAGACGATTGATCAACGTGGATTTGCCCACGTTGGTCGCCCCTACCACATAGACGTCGCGATCGCCCCGGCGGTCCGCCACTTCCTGAAGAAGACGGTCGAAACCGAGATTTTTCTTGGCGCTGCACAGTACGATTTCTTCCGTTTTCAATCCGGCTTCTTTCGCCTGCTTCTGCACCCAATTGCGGATTTTGTTCCAGTTGGTCACTTTCGGCAGCAGATCGATTTTGTTGACCGCGAGAATAACCGGATTGCTGCCTACAAAGCGCTGCAGTCCGGTAATCACGCTGCCCTGGAAATCGAACAGGTCCACAATGTGGATCACGAGCGCTTTACGGTCGCCGATTTGGCTGAGCATCCGCAGAAATTCATCCTGATTTACGGCAACCGAAGCAACCTCGTTGTAATTTTTGATACGGAAACAGCGGCGGCAGATTTGCCCGCCTTCTTCCTTGAGCTGCGGAATATAGCCGAGCCCTGCCGGATCTTCCGTCTGAAGCGGAGCTCCGCATCCGCTGCAGCGGATGACGGCGGAGCCTTCGAGTCTTTCCGTCATTTCTTCTTTTCCTCCTTGAGCCATTTGCCCATTCTGCGCAGACGTGCGATCGCAACGCGCTCAATCCTGCGATTGAACCGGGTCCGCCAGCCTTCGTCGCCGATCGCGATCGGCAGCACCAACACCGTGTACAGACCCAGACGGTTGCCTCCGAGCACATCGGTAAGCAGCTGGTCGCCGACGACGATCGTCTGCTTCTCGCTGAGTTTCATCAGCTGCATCGCTTTGCGGAAAGGCGCATGGGAAGGCTTGCGTGCCCCATGCACAAATTCGATATCCAGCGGCGTCGCAAAAACGGACACGCGGTTCATATTATTGTTGGATACAATCACAAGCTGAAACCCGAGTTCTTTGACTTTCGCAAACCATGCGATCAGTTCCGGCGTGGCATTCGGGGCTTTCGCACCGACCAGCGTATTGTCCAGGTCCGTGACGATCCCCCGGTAACCGCGCTTATACAAATCTTCCAGATCGATATCGAATACCGTGTCGACCTGAAGTTTCGGCAGCAGTGTTTCAAACAAAATCGTGTCACCCCATTAAGACCCTATCCCGAAACGGCGTTTGCCGTTTCGGGATAGTCTCCTTAGTCTTTAAGTTCAAACTATATCACAGCCGACGCTTCGCGTCAGCTACTGGATTCCGGCACTGCCGGCGGAGCCGGATAGTACCCTTTCCAATTTTTGCGCAGCTCGGAAGCCAGATGCTGCATTTCGACCCATTCCTTATCCGTGATCCGTTCCGGGCTGTAGCGGGCTTTCTCGAAAAGGGCCAGAATCGGCGCAATCGCAGCTTCCGATCCGGCGACTTTCTTGTCCCAGCGGGAGACCGATTCGCGCAGCGTCTCGTGCTCTTCCCGCTTCAGGCCTTTGCGGTTCAGGAAACGCAGGAAACGTTCCGTCTCCAATACGATTTTCTGGTCCGCCGTCAGCGGTCCGCCCATCCGCAGTCCCATCAAGAAGAAATAGACCGAGCGGCGGCGCAGCCAGAGCAAGTACGCTCCCCAGGCCGCGACGATAACCGCTGCCACAGCTACGATGATCGGGACGAGATTCGAACCGGAATCCGTAGGCGCCGCCGCTTCGTTCGGCGCGGCTTCCTCTTCTTCCTCTTCCGTCTGATCGGCCGGCTCCTGCTTCACTTCGGAATCGTCGGGTGCCGACGACTCTTCAAGCAGCGGCACGGTAAACCCGCGCGTCGCTTCGACAGGTACCCAGCCGTAATCGCCGAAATACACTTCCGCCCAGGAATGGGCATTGGCATTGGTGACTTCGTACTGCGAACTGTTTTCGCTGAAACGGTCCGGCACATCGCCCGAAGGCGTACCCGGTGCATAGCCTTTGACCCAGCGTGCGGGTATGCCCTGCGAACGCGCCATCATGACCATGGCGGTCGAGAAGTAATCGCAGTACCCTTCCTTGATATCGAACAGGAAACTTTCGACGAAGTCGTCGCTCTGCCGGCGCGACAGCGTCGGATTGTTCGTATAGAGATAATTCTGCTGCAAATGCTGCTGCAGCAGATAGACTTTCTCGTACGGCGTTTGTCCGGAAGCCGTGACTTCGGCGGCCAGGTCCGTTACGCGCTGCGGAAATCCGCGCGGAATCTGGACATACCGCGGATCCACGCCTTCCGGATACAGCTTGTCGTACGCTGCCGCCTGCAGGGCGTCTACCGGTACGACCGGAACCTTCGACGTGATCGTATACGTCTTCGGATAGATTCTCGCGCCGCGGCCCGCACGCTCCTGCCAATGCAGTTCGCCCTGTTCCGGCTTCCACTGCATACGGCTCTCGCCGTTCTCGACATCGAGACTTTCGATCTTGTTGATCGCATACGCTCCGAACAAGACGGGATACGTCGACTCGCTTTGCATCGTAACTTTCTGGCGTACCGTTTTGGTAGGCGTCAGCGGAGCCGCTTCGGTCTCGAGCTCCTGTTCGCGCGATACTTCTTCAAGCGCGCCCCAGCCGCTGTCGGCATCCCAGCCGCTGCCCGTATAGGTCATTCGGGTCTCGCCGCGCCAATAGCTGCGCTCCGTCGATTCGATGGTCATGACGGGCGTATAGTCGAAATTGAAGCCGCCTCCGAGCTGACCGTCTTCCCGGCTGTATCCGGAAGCGGACGCCTGCCCCTGCAGCAGCCCGTTGGCATTGAACGCCACATTCGACGTTCCCTGCATCTGCCTCCAGGCCGTATACGGGTCGGTCAGGATCGGCTGGACAAACGGCATATTGACTCCCGCCAAAATGACGAGCGAAAAGACGACGGCCGTATTGATCAGCAGTTTGAACGGATTGCGCCGGATCGCTTTCCACCCTCTCGGGAAGCGGGTCTGGAACCGGCGGAAATGATCGCATACCAGCCAGCCCATTGTCGCGAAGACGATCCAGGCGACCTGCTTCCACAGCGATACGACGGTAAAAGAATCCAGGGCGGCCATAGGCACAATATTCAGAAAAGCGAAAATCAAAATGCGGCGCTGGCTGTTAACCGCACGGATACACAATTCGAACAGCAGCCAGCCGATCAGCGCAAACCAGACATAAGGGAACATCGCCTGGGAAAACTGTTCCGCTCTCGAGGCAAGCGTTCCGGAAGGCTGAAAAATGCCGTAGCTCTTGAGCGTCGCATACATTGCAACCACAAAACCGACAGCCTTCAGCCCCAGGCGGAACCAGGAAATATCCGGCAGCAGCACATGGATAACGGCTACCGTGGTTAGAACGGCAAGCACAAGCGCGTTCGTCTCATCGAACCAAACGGTTCGCGTATAATTCAGCCATTGAATGGCGAAGATCATCAGCCAGACGGCCGCAACCGCCGTATACCACGACGATTTGAATGATTCGGCCCATTTTTTCATCGGGTTCCTCCTCCCAGCACAGCGGGCAGCTCATCCAGGCTGCCCGCCCGGTAAGCGGCTATTCCTTTGGCCCGCAGCGAAGAGATCCACTGCCGGGAAGCGGCATTGCCCTCCCCTTCCGAAACCGGGGATTCCGCGATCTGAACATGGCAAAAACTCATCTGGTGCGTCTGCGCGAAACGGATCAAATCCAGTACCGGACTGTCGGCCAGAGGCGTAACGAGCACAAGCACCGCTCCTTTGGGCAGCCGGGCAAGCGCGGACTCGAGTCCGGCCAACAGCGAACCGCTGCCTTTCGGATCCAGATCGACCAGATGATCCATCATCGGGTGGATCCGGGAACGCCCCTGCAGCGGATTGAAGACCTTCACTTCGCGGCCGATCGAACACAATCCGATCGGAATCGATTCGCGGCTTCCGTATTCCAGCATGGAAGCTGCGGACGAGACCGCGGTTTCGAACTGCCTCGACGAACGATAATGGTCTTCGAAAGCGTCAAGGACGATCATCGTTTTGGGAATCGATTCATATTCGAACTCTTTGGATTTCCATTCTCCCGTCCGGGCCGTCGCATTCCAGTGAATACGCGAAATCCGGTCGCCGTATACGTAGTCCCGGACGCCGCCGACCTGATTGGTCTCCCGGCCGGACACATTGCCCACCGACTGGGGACCGAGCAGCCGATTGCGCCGGTCAAGCAGCTGCCATTTCGCGATATCGGCCGTACGCGGCAGAACCCGGAATTCTCCGCGTGCGGAGAACGTTCCGCGATGCTCGATCAGACCGAAGATATCTTCCGTCACGCATTCCGTATCGGAAAAAGCATACCGTCCGCGTTCGAGCGGCGGCGTCTGGAACAGCAGCTCGCCGCTTCCGTTCATGCTTGGAACGAGACTTTCCTCGAACGACCAGGTCTCGCCGCTGTGGCGTTTGAGCGTCTCGCGTACGATGACATACGGCAGGGGCAGGAATCCCGGGATTTCCAGATGAAGCCGGACCCGGATCTGATCGCCCGCGTGCAGGACGCCGCCCCATTCGCCAAGTTCGCCCGAGAAACTGCGTTCTCCCCGGGTGCGGCCGATCCCGTTCAACCCGCCGAACAGGAGATAGAGACCGAACAGCGTCACCATGGCAAACAGCATGACCGAAGTCTTGCCCCCTTGAAACAGCAGATAAAACAGGCAGCAGAGCCATACCGACAGCAGCATCGACATTTTGGCGGGGGACAGTTTCGGTTTGAAAAGGCTCCAGATTTCCCGCATGCGTTAGCGTCCCATCGATACCGGCACGCTGCTGGCGGCCAGCAGATTGCGAATCAGCGATTCGGCATTCAGGCTGTCCAACCGGGCTTCCGGACGGATCAGGATACGGTGCGGCAGCACATAGGGCGCCAGTTCCTTGATATCGTCGGGCAGGACGAAATCGCGTTCATTGATAAAAGCGTAAGCTTTGGCCGCCAGCGCAAACGAGATCGAAGCGCGGGGGCTTGCGCCCAGCAGAACCGAAGGATGTTCGCGGGTCGCCCGAACAATGCCCAGCATATATGAAGTGACGGCGTCGTTCATATGGACTTCCCGTACCTCGCGCTGGATGCCCGCGATCGTTGCCATATCGGTTACGGCATGCAGTTGATCGGCGGGTTGGCCGACACGGTTGGCGCTGATCAGATTTTTCTCTGTCTCGAGATCCGGATAGCCCATACGCAGTTTCATCATAAAACGGTCGAGCTGCGCTTCGGGCAGCACATAGGTCCCTTCAAAGTCGATCGGATTCTGCGTCGCGCAGAGCATAAACGGATGCGGCAGCGGATGGGTCTCCCCGTCCACCGTTACGCTGCGTTCTTCCATCGCTTCCAGCAGCGCGGATTGGGTCTTGGTTGTCGCGCGGTTGATTTCGTCGGCGAGCAGAATATGGGACATAATCGGTCCTGGACGGAATTGGAACCGTTCTTCGCGGGGGTGATAGATCGATACGCCGGTAATATCGGTCGGCAGCAGATCGGGGTTGCACTGCACCCGGCGGTAGACGCCTTCCATCGAACGGGCCAGCGCTTTGATCATCTGCGTTTTTCCGGTGCCGGGCACGTCTTCGATCAGCACGTGGCCTCCGGCAAGCAGCGAAGTCATCAACAATTTTATCTCAAAGGTTTTCCCCAGTATGCACGACTCGAGATTCGATCTTACGGCGGTAATGATCTGCATGGATTCGGAACTTACGGACATATGGACAACCTCCTAAGTCATTCTCCTACGTGGCAAACGATGTACAAATCGGCCCTGCGGCCGAGCGGAAAAGCGGTTCGTTCAGACCAGATATAAACAGACGGCATTTTCTTCAAGAAGCAAGCGGCCGCCGAAAACGTTGTGCCTATATATTGTACACGATCAAAGCTGCGAACGCACACCCATCCCCCGAAAAGGATACGTCCCCGCCGTGACAATTCCCGCTCAAGCCTGCATACTGGTAAAAGAGCGAACGCGGATCGGCCGCGTTCTTATTTAGGGATGGGAGAGTGCAAGCATGAATAACGAAACACTGGCTTTATTTAAAGAACTGACCGAGTTCCCGGCAGCTCCGGGATTTGAACGCGATCTGCGCGCACGGGTCAAGGAAATGCTGTCCGCGTATACGCAGGAGTTTGTCCAGGATCGTCTCGGAAGTCTGTTTGGCGTCATGCGCGGCCAGGAAGACGGACCGAAAGTCATGGTGGCCGGCCACTTCGACGAAGTCGGTTTTCTCGTCAACGGCATTACCGAAACGGGCCTCGTACGCTTTCAGCCGCTCGGCGGCTGGTGGAGTCAAGTCGTGCTGGGACAGCGCCTGCAGATCATGACCGAAAACGGTCCCGTTATCGGAGTCGTGGGATCCACCCCGAAACATCTGCTCGGCGAAGCGGAAGCGAACCGTCCGGCGGACCTGAAGTCCATGTATATCGATCTGGGTGCCGACAACCGCGCGGAAGCGGAAAGTTTCGGCATCAAGGTCGGCCAGCAGGTGCTGCCGATCTGCGACTTCACTCCTCTTGCCAATCCCAAGAAAATCATGGCCAAAGCCTGGGATAACCGTTACGGGGTGGGCCTTGCTGTCGAACTGCTGAAAGAGCTGCAGGGAGAAAAGCTGCCCAATACGGTCTACAGCGGCGCCACGGTACAAGAAGAAGTCGGTCTTCGCGGAGCAAGAACGGCGGCCAATCTGATCCAGCCGGACATTTTCTTCGCGCTCGACTGCAGTGCCGCCAACGACATGACAGGCGATCGCAATCTGTTCGGGCATCTCGGCCAGGGAGCGCTCCTGCGGATCTTCGACCCGACGATGATTACGCACCGCGGCCTGCTGGAATATGTGCAGGACACGGCGTCCACGCACCGTATTCCGGTGCAGCCGTTTATTTCGCCGGGCGGAACGGATGCCGGACAGGTCCATTTGAGCGGAATCGGCGTACCGTCGACCGTTATCGGCATCTGCGGACGGTATATCCATACTTCCTCTTCGATCATCCATACCGACGATTACGCGGCAGCCAAAGAGCTGTTGGTTCGCCTGGTCAAAGGCCTAGACCGCAGCACATTAAACACGATTGTCGAACGGGCCTGATTCAAAAAGTGGATTTATGCAAAAAAATAATGATTTTACCCAAATTCGTTGTCAAAAACCATTAGAAAAAGACATGCCCCGTCCGATATAAGTCTTAAGGGGTGGTTTTAGTGGCAACTAAGGGACAAACGTTTTGCAAGTACAGCTATGAAACGAAGCTTAGAGCCGTCCAAATGCGTATGGACGGAATGACGAAAAAGCAAGTGGCGAAAGAGCTGGGCATCTATGATCTCAATCGTCTGAAAATTTGGATGCGCAAATATAAGGCTGAAGGCGAACTAGGTCTAATTGACCATAGAGGCAGACGCGAAGATGCGTTTATGGAGCCGGATTTCGCCGAAAACGAGTTGAGTGTCCAAAGCGTTGGATAAGTTTTCCTACCGATTCTCATGGCTTTATGCACAAAAAGCGGCAGACCCGAATTCAAGCCGAAAGGCAAACGGGTTGCCGCTTTTTGGCATTCTCCTGCCCGTTTGACCGGACAAAATCATTGACGAACCTTGGGCAATCCGGGAAGATGTAGGGGAAAAGGTTGAGCGATGTGTATACATATAAACCGTATTCCCTGTGCCGGGAATACGGTTCGCGCATGAATGGAGGCCGTCCGGGTGCCCGATTCTTTTTTCTCGTCGTCCGTTTCCGAACCGTTTGCTTTGTTTTCGCCCGCCCATCTGGCTTCGCTTGGGCTATTTTTGATCGCAGCGGTTGTGCTGTTCGCTTTTCGGCGCTTAATCAGATCCTCGCCGAGACTTGCGTTCACCCTGCGTCTGATCTTGTTGGCCGCTCTGACGATCTCCGAAGCTTCGCTTCATGTCTGGTACGTGACGCAGCAGATCTGGGACGCCCGCTTTACGCTGCCGCTCGAGCTGTGCAGCCTGATGCTTCTGGCCGCGATTTTGATGCTGATTACCCGCAGCCGTTTTCTCGCAGGACTTGTTTTTTTCGCGGGAATCGGGGGTGCCCTGCAGGCGCTGATCACCCCCAACCTGGCTTTTGATTACCCGCATTTCCGCTTTATCCAGTTCTTCGTTGCCCATGCCGCTATCATCTTGTCCGCGCTTTATATGGTCTGGATCGAACGGTTCCGGCCGACTTGGCGCACCCTCCTGACGGTCATGCTGTCGTTGAACGCGATCGCGCTGGCGGTTTACCTGCTTGACCGGCTGCTGGATGCCAACTATATGTTTTTGCGAGGGAAGCCGGATACGCCTTCCGTGCTGGACATGCTCGGCGATTATCCGCTGTACATTCTGGCCGAAGAACTGCTGGCGCTGCTGACATTCACGGCGCTGTATATCGTGTTCTTCGTGATTCCGGATGCGCTGCGCCGCGGGCGCGATTAGCTTTGGCGCAGCATTCCCGCTCTCGCCCCCTTAGCGGCTTCAGAGCAGCGATTCCGCACCGTCGACATACATTTCGGTACCGCTGACATGCGAAGATTCGTCCGATGCCAGGAACAGAACCAGCTTGGCGACTTCTTCCGGCTTGCCGGGTTTGCCTTTGAGTGGGTGACTGCCTTCCGGATATTCGACGGGAATCGCAATTTCTTCCAGGTCGTCGCTCGGGAACGTATTTTTGTCGATATTGGTGTCGATGGCTCCCGGGCAGATAGCGTTGACCCGAATCTTGTAACGTCCCAGTTCCAGAGCCGCCATTTTGGCAAAAGCGACCTGTCCGGCTTTGGAAGACGAATAGGCGGCAAAGCCCGTACCCGAGAAAATCCGGTTTCCATTGACGGAACTTGTGATAATAACGCTTCCGCCTTCTTTTTTCAAATAAGGGATCGTATATTTGACCGTGGCAAAAGTACCGCGGAGATTGGTTTCAAGCGTCTTGTTCCAATCTTCGATCTCCATCGTCTCGATCGGCGCCGCCGCTCCGTTGATGCCCGCATTGGCAAAAACGACATCGATACGATCCCAGGTTTCTCCCACTTTTGCAACGGCTTCTTTTACCGATTCAGGATCCGATACATCGCATTCCACGACCAGCGCTTCGCCGCCGGCCGCTTCGATTTCCTGTTTCGTCTGCTGCGCCGTATCCGCCGTCAGTTCCAGAACCGCTACCTTGGCTCCTTCCTGTGCAAACCGAATCGCGCTTGCTTTTCCGATTCCCGAACCTGCTCCCGTTACCACGGCTACTTTACCGGCCAATGCTCCTGCTGTCATGATCTGATTCCTCCCTGGTCGCTGTGAATGATGACGCGTGGTTTTGTTTGTGTCATTTATTGGGTAACCTTTCCGCTTTTCCATGAAACCGCTTCGAAAAGCTCAAATCGAAAATGTTTTCAAAATTTCGTGTTTTCGGTTGAACCTTCGCGAATGATATGATAAATTAAGTTTAGCCTGAGAGTGAGTCTCATTCTCCAGAGAGTGAATCTCATTATCTCGACAATGAAAATCATCCTCACTATTTCCGAACATTCCACTTCATTTTCGCTCTGAATATTCATATTTTTCTCAAAACGCGGGTTGCGGACCTGCTTATTTGTGTTATATTGGGTTTATAAGTTTTGTTGCCATGACGGTCAGTCCGCAGCAAAAATCCAATGTACACGGAGGTTTTTAATATGTCTGATATCCAATGCCAAGTTTCGGATTGCACCAACTGGGAAGCTAACAGCTGCACGGCCGACAAGATCGAAGTGAGCTTCGCTCCCGACCATACGGCGGAATGCAAGACTTTCGAAGAAAAACAGGAAGCTTAATTCAAGCCTCGTTTTGAAGCTGGGCGGCTATGCAGATCGGATACACCAAAAAGCGGTTCCCTTTGACGGGAACCGCTTTTTTGATGTTCTTTTTTCCGGGAAAGCGAGCGATTACGGAAGTTCCGCCGCTCCCTATTCGCCTGCCGGCGCAAGACGGTACACGGCGGATTGGTACGGCAGCAGATGCAGCTTGTACTCTCCTTGCACCAGCCGGAACGGTGCGCCGGCACCCGAAGTTCCGGCATGCGCCGGCGCACTGCCAAGCAGCAGCTCGCCCGTTTCGGCCAATCTTGCCCATTCGCCGTTGACGGAACACTCCCGGGCTTCGTGCGAGAAATTGGCCAGGATCATCCAGCGCTCGCCCTGCGCTTCACGGATGTAGAGAAACATCCACTCGTCCGCAAGCGGCAGCATCGTAAGATCGCCATGTGCCGGGACGGGAGACTGCTTGCGAAGCTCGATCAAGCGGCGGTAGTGGTGGAAGACCGAATTCCGGTCGCTGCGCTGATCTTCCGCATTGGCCTCGCTTCCTTCCGGCGCCAGCGGGATCCACGGCGTGCCGGTAGTGAATCCTCCCTGCGCTTCGTCGGTCCAGCGCATAGGCGAACGGGCACCGTCCCGGCTTCGCGCATGCAGACCGGCAAGGGCTTGCTCCGGTGCCATGCCCTGCGCGGTAAGCCGCTTGTAGGCGGCAGCCGTCGCTTTGTCCCGATAATCGCCCGGCGACCGGTAATCGGCATTGGGCATGCCCAGTTCTTCGCCCTGATAAACGAGCGGCGTTCCCGGCAGCGTATGCAGAAACGTTCCGATCGCTTTGGCCGCCGCTTCGTTCAAGTCCATATCCGTTTGGCCCGAATCGCGGCCGGCCCCCCTGCCGAACAGGGTTCCGATCATGCGCGGATGATCGTGCGTATTCAGATAGGTCGCGTAGGCGCCCCGGCCAAAGACTTCTTTGTACCAGCGTACGACGCTTTCCTTGAGCGTAAGGGGGGACCAATCGGGATCGGTTTTCCACGGATCGCCGAAGTCCTTGCCCAGCCGGATCAATTCCATCTGCAGCACCATATCCATCTCGCGCCGCTCGGGAGCGGTATACCGGACTACTTCGTCCATCGTGACGGTAGGCGCTTCGCCCAGTGTCAGCGTGCCCGGGTAACGGCCGAATGTTTCCTCGTTCAGCTCGCGCAGCAGTTCGTGAATGCCCGGTCCGTTTTTGTAAAACTGCTGGCCTCTCGGATGACGGGCTTCCTCCGGTGCGTTCGGGAACGACGGATCTTTGGAAATCATGTTGATCGCATCCAGACGGAACCCGTCCACCCCTTTGTCCAGCCAGAACGTGATCATTTTGTACAGATCCCGCCGCATCGCTTCATTCTGCCAATTCAGATCGGGCTGTTTTTTATCGAAAATGTGCAGATAGTATTCGCCCGTCGCTTCATCGAACTCCCAGGCCGACTCCTCCGAAAAAGATCGCCAGTTGTTGGGAGGCCCCCCGTCTTCACCCGGAGGCTTCCAGATGTAATAATCGCGGTACGGATTGTCTTTGGACGACCGGGATGCCTCGAACCACGGATGTTCATCCGACGTATGGTTGATGACCATGTCCATGATCAGCCGGATGTCGCGCTCGTGCAGTTTGGCGATCAGCTCTTCCATCTGCTCCATCGTCCCGTACGCGTCGTGAATCTTATAGTAATCGCGAATATCGTAACCGTTATCTTCCATCGGCGAATCGCATACCGGACCGATCCAGACGGCGCTGACGCCAAGCTCGGCCAGATAGTCCACCTTTTCCAGCATACCGCCGATATCGCCCCACCCGTCGCCGTCGCTGTCTTTGAAGCTTGGCGGATACAGCTGGTACAGCACGCCTTCTTTCCAATAAGCGGCGGAGCTGCCCTGCTGCCCCGCCTGCGTATCCTGTTCCCGTTTCATGGCTTTCCTCCTTTTGGTTCTAAACTGCCGCCGATTGGGTCCGCACTGCCCGGCAGCTCCCTTCCTTTAGGGGATAACCGGAAACCGCCCCGCCTAAACAACGGACTCGCAAATCGTGGGATAGGATCGCTCTCCCCCAAACGGATGTCGCAATATTGAATATTAAATGTCGTATCGTTTTAGTGAATTCGGAAAGGGCGTATGCTATTTTAAGTAGGGAAATGTCAGAATTTTAGATAGGGCGACAGGAGGACGATTCATTGACAATTCGTGTAGGCAAAGCAAGTCTGTGGCATGTGCACGCTTGGGATTATATCGCTCAGGCACAGAGCCATCCCGACACGGCAATTACCGCCGTATGGGACGAAATTCCGGATCGGGGCCGGGAAGCGGCCGAAAAGCTTGGGGTTCCTTATTACGAAACACTCGGCGGCATGCTGGATTCCGGTCTTCTCGACGCAGTCATCGTGGATGCGCCGACCTACCGGCACAAGGAAGTCATGGTCGAAGCAGCCCGTGCGGGCAAGCATATTTTTACGGAAAAAGTCATTGCGACGACTTCGGCGGACGTCTCGGAGATCGTCGAAGAAGTCGAACGTGCAGGCGTCAAACTGACCGTTTCGCTGCCTCGCCTGAACGAAGGTTATACGCTCGCGATCCAGGACATCCTGAAAAGCGGACGTCTCGGCCGCATCACCTATGTCCGGGTGAGATTGTCGCACGACGGAGCGCTGGCCGGCTGGCTGCCGGAGCATTTCTATAACGCGGAGCAGTGCGGCGGCGGTGCCTTGATCGATCTGGGCTGTCATCCGATGTATCTGTCCGCCCTGTTCCTCGGAGAACCCGTGACCGGTGTGAGCGCGACTTTCGGTTATGTGACCGGCCGGGAAGTCGAAGACAATGCCCAAGCGACGCTGTCGACGGCATCGGGAGCGATCGCTTCGGTGGAAGCGGGATTCGTCAATGCCCACTCGCCTTTTGCCGTCGAAGTCCACGGTACGGAAGGTACTCTTCTCTACGGGACGCCGGAGAACAAACTGCTGCTGCGATCCAAACGGGATAGTTCCGATTCCGAATGGACCGAACAATCTTTGCCGGAGAACCGGGAGAGCGCTTTCGAACAGTGGGTCCGCCATATTCAAGAAGGAACAACGGCTTCGGAGAATGTGGCGGCGGCGATCGAACTCACCCGCTTGATGGAAGCGGCCAACCGCTCGGCCCGGGAAGGCCAAGCGATTTCGCCGCGGGAGCTGAATGCCTAAATGACCGGACGTTTTGTGCGGACTTCTTTCCCTTATGAAACCATGTTCGAAAAAGGGGATCTTCTGGAGCGGCTTGAGATTGCGGTAAATTGGGGCCATTACGAGATTCACGTGCTCCGTTTCCACCTCACCTCGTTCGAGCCCGGACGCATCATCAATTTCCATAACCATTCGACCTACGAATTTCATTTTATTCCGCGCGGCGCGGGCGGGGTCATTCTGGACGGCCAGCCCTACTCGCTGTCGGAAGGTCTGCTGTATCTGACGGGGCCCGGTGTGATGCATTACCAGGAAGCCGATCCCCATCAGGCCATGGAAGAGCTGTGTTTGCATATCGATATCGTTCCCAGGTTCAATCCGGCGGCCGACCCCTGGGAAGCGGCCGAAGCCGAAGATTGTATGCAGAAGCTGAACGCGCTGCCCATTCGTCCCGCACCGGACAGCCGCGGAGCGATGCCGTGCTTTTTGGAAGCGTATGAAGCGTGCGAGACCAAACGGATCGGCTACTACACCGCGATCCGCATGCAGGTCATCGCTATTCTGCTCAAAACGATCCAGGCGTACGATTCCGGCGATGTCGGCACCGAAGCGCCCAGCCGCGATATGGCCGCGTACCGCTACGACTACGCCGTGCGTTATATGGAAGCCAATTATACATCGGGTCTACGCCTGGAAGACGTCGTAGAGAAACTTGACCTGAGTCCAAGGCAGCTTCAGCGCATTTTCCGGGGCGTCGATCCCGACCGGCCGTTCAGCCGGGTACTGGAAGATATCCGGCTGCTGGCCGTATGCGACAGACTGCGGACCGGCAGCTTGTCTATCGAGCGGATCGCGGAACTGGAAGGTTTCTCGACCGCCGCTTATCTGCATACCGTTTTTCGCAAACGAATGGGGATCTCTCCTTCCGTGTACCGAAAAGCCAAGCAATCCGAGCTGCATCGGCATCCCGCCGAAACGCCGTCCGAGTCGTTTTCCCATATCCTAAACGAGGTGAATCATCATGAGCCAAATGTATAAAATCGGTATCATCGGCTGCGGCGGTATCGCAAACGGCAAACATCTGCCGAGTCTAAGCAAGCTGGGCAGCGTCGAATTGGTCGCTTTCTGC
Organism: Saccharibacillus qingshengii; assembly: GCF_013185195.1. Taxonomy (GTDB): domain Bacteria; phylum Bacillota; class Bacilli; order Paenibacillales; family Paenibacillaceae; genus Saccharibacillus; species Saccharibacillus qingshengii. Next base: position 94,879 of record NZ_JAAZWC010000002.1, on the reverse strand, counting down.
GATGTGGTAACGGAACGGGCAGAAGAAGCTGCAGCCCGATACGGCGCCGAAGGAGCCAAGGTCTACACCGACTATACCGAGCTGCTGCAGGACGGTACGATCGATATCATTCACGTCTTGACGCCAAACGAATCGCATGCACGGATCTCGATCGCCGCGCTGGATTCGGGCAAGCACGTCATGTGCGAGAAGCCGATGGCCAAAACGGCAGCGGAAGCCCGTCAAATGGTCCAAGCGGCGGAGCGCAGCGGCAAAAAGCTGACGATCGGTTACAACAACCGTTTCCGCCCGGACAGCCAGCATCTCAAAAAAGTCTGCGAAGCCGGAACGCTGGGCCATATCTATTATGCCAAAGCCCATGCGATCCGCCGCAGAGCGGTACCGACCTGGGGCGTATTCCTCGACGAAGAGAAGCAGGGCGGAGGCCCGCTGATCGATATCGGCACCCATGCGCTGGATCTCACGCTGTGGATGATGGACAACTACAAACCCAAGGTCGTGCTCGGCACCAAATACCACGAGCTGTCCCAGCGAGAGAATGCCGCCAATGCGTGGGGCCCTTGGGATCCGGAGAAGTTTAAGGTCGAAGATTCGGCTTTTGGCATGGTTGTGATGGAAAACGGAGCAACGGTCGTGCTGGAATCCAGCTGGGCCCTGAATTCGCTTGATGTGGACGAATCCAAATGCAGCCTGAGCGGCAGCGAAGGCGGCGCGGATATGAAGAACGGCCTGCGGATCAACGGCGAGGAATTCGGCCGCTTGTACACCAAGGAAGTCGATCTGTCTTCCGGCGGCGTAGCGTTCTACGAAGGCAAAGCCGAGAGCGATTCCGATCTTGAAATGTTCCGCTGGATTGAAGCGATCGAACAGGATTTGACGCCTACCGTTACGCCCGAGCAGGCGTGCGTCGTGTCCGAGATTCTCGAAGCGATCTACGAATCGGCCCGAACGGGCAGAGCCGTGTACCTGGACGGATCGGAGAACTGAGCAAGCGGCGGCCGACTGCCGGGATCCGGCGAATCGGATCGGCCGGATCGGCATGAACACAAACAAAGAACCTTCGGCTGTTAGCCGAAGGTTCTTTGTTTGTCGTCTATGGCCTATCGGGTGTTCAGATCCCCGCGCCGAAGTCCCCGCCGCTCTTCGGCGACTGGGTGCCGTCGCCGGCTTCCGCTTGTTCTTCGCTGTCCGTGTCGGAACGGTTCTCCGAAGCTTCGACCGCCGCCGGCGTTTCCGGTTCGGATCCCCCGGACTGCACTTGTGCCAAACCGGAATCCGCTTCGCCTGGGAGTCCGGCTTCTTCCGCCTGGCCCGCTTCGCGATCCGCGGCGTCTACTGCCGGATGAGAGCTTGGCTCCGGCTCCGGCCGGTTGCCGCCTTGTCCGTGATCCGCCCGCTCGGCGGCTTTCTGCTCCAGCCGGGCAAACTTCTCCTGCTCCGCCGGGATATCGGCTTCATCCAGCGCTTCCGCCGAGACGCGGAATTCGCCGCTGCGAATCCGGATCCGGATCCAATCGCCGGTAATCGTTCCGAGGTCGATATACCGGTCGGCCGCAATGTCTTTTTTCTCCCATTCTTCGTGCCGCACGATAAAGCCCAAGCTGTTAACGTCAGGTGCAACTTCCAGCAGCGCAACCGCCCGGTCGCCGTTTATATCGGCAAAATCGACTCTCCGACTGCCAAAAGCGGCCCCCCACATCCAGACGTTCCAGCCTTCGTAATCCCGGTCGTCCCGTTCATATTCCAAGATAAGGCGGCGCGGCTCGTAATCGCGCACTTCCAGCGCAAGCTGTGCCTGCACGCCGTCGCCGAAGACCGAAATAACCGCGCGTCCCGGACGCAGGCCCGTGACCCGGCCGGCCTGATTGACGGTTGCAATCTCTACATCGCTTGACCGCCATTCCAGACGGGAAGCGGACATCGGATTGCCGAATGGGTCTTTGGGTTCCGCACGCAGCTTCAGACTGCGGCCGACATACAAGCGGCGGGCTCCTTCTTCCATCGCAATTCCGATCTGATGCACCGTGCGGCGTTCGATCAGAATCGCCGTGCTGCTGCGCATATCGCCGCATACCGCCGTAATAAGCGCCCGGCCCATCCCGATCGTCCACGCGGAACCGTCGCGCCGGATAATGATTTTCTCCGGATCGGAAGAGTGATACGAGACTTCCGCTTCCGGCATCCGGCGTCCGCGCTGGTCGCGTACGGTCGCATGCAGGAACAATTTCTCGCCCGGCTGTACGACACCCGGCATATTCTCCCACTCCAGCAGCGAAGGTTCGGGTGTGTAATCGTCTTCCTCATCGTAGAGTACCATGCTCGACAAAGCCGGCACATGTACGAAATCGGAGGCTTCGCCCAGGACTTCCATTCCGGCACGGCGCGAGTCGACGACAATTTTCCATGAACGCGCGCGTGCAGGCAGTTCGATCGTTTGTTCCGATTCCGAAGCGTTGTGCACGACCGCAATGGTCCGCCACAGATCGCCGCCCGCGTGATCGTTCAGCATAAAGCCGACCACACCGCCATGCATACGGAATACGTCCATATGTTTCTCGATATCGCCTCGCGTCTTGAGCCGGAATGCCCGGTGCGAACGCCTCAGCTCGATCAGGCCGCGAATATAATCGGTAACCGTATGGAATCGGTCTTTGTTGGTCCAGCGGATCGCATTGATGACATCCGGACTGCGATAGCTGTTATGATCGCCGAATTTGCTGCGCAGCATCTCGTCGCCCGCTCCGATAAACGGGATCCCCTGCGAAGTCAGGATAAGGCCGTAAGCGAGCAGCTGCCTTTTGACCAGATCGTGATCCAGCGGATCCATGCCGTCCAGCATCACATAAGGATCGCTCACTTCCACGGCCTGCGCCGCCGTCATCCCCTGCGAAGGCTGTCCGTTATGGAAAGAAACAAATTGGGTCTGATCCCAGTATCCGCGCGACTTGATCAGTTTGTCCCACAGGATCAGATTGTCGTGCGCCGTTACGTAATTGACGCTTTCCGCCGGTTCCGCCGCGAAATCGTGCACGGCTCCGCGAAGCCCCTGGGCAATCTCGCCTTCCTTGTCGGGAGCTCCGCTGACAAATCCGGTTCCCCAACCGTCTCCGTCGCCTTTGAGCGCGTTGCGGAAGTTGTCGTTGAACACCGCAAAACCTCCGCCCTGCTGGGAACCTTTGAGCGTCAGTTCGCGCAGCGGAGAGTCCAGCGCCGTCCACGGCTCGCCGTAGATGAGAATCGAAGGATCAACTTTCTCATGCAGAACCGAAGCAATCGTCCGCATAGTCGTCGTATCGATCAATCCCATCAAGTCGAACCGGAAACCGTCCACATGGTATTCTTCTGCCCAGTACAGCAGCGAATCGAGGATATATTTGCGCACCATCGGCCGCTCCGTCGCCAGTTCATTGCCGACTCCCGAGCCGTTGCTGAGCTGTCCGTACTTGTTGAACCGGTAAAAATACCCCGGCACTACCGGATCGAAAGGACCGTCTTCCACCGAAAACGTATGGTTGAACACCACGTCCACCACGACCCGGATCCCGCGGGCATGCAGAGACTGCACCAGCTTTTTGAGCTCGAGGATTCTTGATTCCGGATTGTGCGGCTCGGAAGCGTATGAACCTTCCGGCACATTGTAATTCTGCGGATCGTAACCCCAGTTGTACGACTCCGTTGTCACGTCGCATTCGTTGACCGTACAGAAATCGTAAACCGGCAGCAGATGAACATGCGTGACGCCCAGTTCCTCCAGATGATCGATGCCGATTTTTCGTCCTTCTTTGGTCTGGATGCCCGCTTCCGCAAATGCGAGATACTGTCCCGAATGATTCATCTTCGCATCTTCGGAAGCCGAAAAATCGCGCACATGCAGCTCGTAAATGACCGAGTCGACCGGATGGCGAAGCGGAGGCCGAATATCGCTTTCCCAGCCTTCCGGATCGGTACGCTTCATATTGACGATCGCTCCGCGCTGACCGTTCGCCGAAGCCGCCTTGGCGTACGGATCGATCACGTATCGGTTATTTTCGTGCTCGCCCATTTTGTACGTGATGTGATACAGATAATAGTGGCCTTCGAGATCCCCGGGCACCACGATACTCCATACGCCGTACTCGTCTTCTTCCATGGTCAGTTCGCGTCCGCCCGAATGATCGGTCACCCGGCCTACCGCGTCGTACTGCCCTTCGTCTTCGTAAAGCGCAACGCGCACTTTCTCCGCGCCCGGCACCCATACCTTGAACGTACTGTACTGTGGGGAAAACGTCAGCCCCAAATCCCCGTAAGGATAAGCTTCGAAATCGGGACAATCCAATGTGTCGTTAAAATTCAGCGTATCGGCCATGTCCGTTCCCCCTTTGTTCAGACGTTCCGCTTCTTGACACGGACGTCTGGATCGCTTCGTTTCTGTTACCCGCCTTCTGGCCATGCAAACGTTTCTTTCCGTTGAAAAAGGCCTCCAACCGAACGAAACCGCAGGATCCGGAATTCCCGCACACCGCTTATGCGCGCCGAGTTCCCGCTCCTTTTCCGTTCGGCTTCCGCCTTTGTTTTCTTGCTCGTCTTGCTCCCTATATATTTGGACGAAAAAAGGCGGACGGACGCACCTTTTCCACACTTTTTCTTCGCCAAACTTCCTTTCGTATCGAACTGTGCCCTGGCGGTCGACTCCCCTATCCGCGGATTCGCAGACCCAGAATCACCAGATCGCGCTCTACGCCGTCCAACACGGCGACGCGCGGCAGATTCCCCCACGATTCGAAGCCGTATTTGCGCAGAAGACCGATGCTCGGCTCATTATGACCGAAGACGAAACCGAGCAGCGTATCGACGCCGAGCGCCGGACTTTCGGCTATCGCTTTCTCCAGCAGACGGCTGCCCGCACCTGTTCCCCGCAGCGACTCGTCTACATAGATACTCACCTCCGCCGTCGCATTGTAGGCTGGACGTCCGTAGAAGGACTGGAGACTGATCCAGGCCGCAACCCGTCCGTTTTGCCGCATGACCCACAGGGGACGGCGCGACGGTTCGTGTTCTTCAAACCAGGCATGCCGGCTTTCTACCGTAATCGGCTCAAGATCCGCGGTGACTTTGCGTCCGGGAATGGTCGAGTTGTAAATGTCTACGATTGCCGGCAGATCTTCGAATACCGCCAGCTCGATCACCGGCGTTTGATCGGATGTCGCTTTGTTGGATGTCGTCATGTCATAGTCCCCCATTATCGATGGGCCGATACCGATGCCGCCGCAGCCGCATATGTTCCGGTTCGGCCGATGTCTTTTTCTAGTTGCGATTCGGTGCTTTCGGTTCGTTAGCGCAGTCCCACTTCGCGCTCGCTCCACTCCCACAGCTTAAGGGCCGTGTCGTCGTCTTCCGCTTTCCGGTCCAGAGATTTCGGGCGGCTCCGGTAAAAGTATTCGCGCGAGATCCCTTCCACTTCCGGGCTGTCCGCCAGATACACGGCTGTCGAAGCTCCCTGTTCCGGCGTTTGGAACGAAGGCATCCGGCCGAGTGCGCGGTAAATGCCCTGACCGAATCCCGTTCCCCGGTCTACGCCCAACTGGGTAAGAACCGCGCCGGGATGCAGCGCATTGACGGCAATGCCGTCGCCGTACACCCGCAGCGCCAATTCGCGCGCGAACAGGATATTCGCCAATTTGGATTGTCCGTAGGATTTGACGACGTTGTAACTTGCGCACAGATGCGGATCTTCAAAGTGAATCCGGCCCGCTTTGTAGGCGCCCGAAGCCACGACAACAATTCGTCCGCCGGCCGAAGCTTTCACCAGATCAAGCAGCAGATGGGTCGACAGAAAATGTCCCAGATGATTGACTCCCAGTGCCAGTTCGAAACCGTCCGCCGTCTCCCGGCGTTTGGGGCTGACTACCCCGGCATTGTTAATCAGCACATCCAGGGCGGAAACCCGGCTGTGAACTTCATCGGCGAAGCGCCGGATCGAAGCCAGATCGGCCAGATCGCAGAGCACCAGCTCGGCGCAGCCTGGGCCGCCTGCGGCTTCTACCCGCCGAAGAGCCTGGCTGCCGCGTTCGAGACTTCGGCAGGCCATGAGCACCCGGTATCCCCGCTTGGCCAATTCGACCGAAGCAGCCAAGCCCATGCCGGAATTCGCGCCCGTTACAAGCGCCGTTTTTCGTATCACCGCGTTCTCCTCCTTCGGATCTTTCCAAGTCGTACTGCCGCATAATCGCTTATCCCCCATCATAAACCAGGGCCCCGCCGCGTGACAATCCATGCGGCCTCCAAATCCAAGATAAGCCCGCGCAGAATGCGCAGGCCTATCTACAACTCTCAGGCTTCGCCAAGCAGCATCATAAAACGCTCAAACGAATCTTCGACGGGAACGAGTTCTTCGCCGTCCATCAGAAAAATATAAATGCGATGCCGATACCTCCCGGGATGCAGCCCGATCAGAAAACAGCTGCCGCCCTGATCGTAAGCGAACGGTAACAATCCCAACAGCTGCGGAAAAGATTCCAGCAGATCCGTATACAGCCGTTCAGCCGGAAGCTTCCCGTACCGGATCGGCTCGAATCCGCCAAAAGCGATCCGCTGCCGCTCCATCTGCGCCTCCGGCAGATAACCGCCATTGAACTGCAAATAATGGGCTTTGAACGCAGCGGGAAACTCGAAACCGAAACGCCGCTCCAGCTCCGCAAAATCCGCCTCCCCGATCGGCGGTTCGCAGTCTTCGCAGAAAATCGGATAATCAGGCTCCATGAATAACGCCTCCTTGCTTCTTCTGTATCACGCCGCGCAAAACGTCAAAACGGGCAGTAAACGAAGCGTTTTTGAACGCCTGCCGTTTGCTGCCCCGTTTATTAGGGATATGAATCGGGGCGGGGCGGACGTCAGATACCGCCCGCATCCCCCTACCTGCCGGATTCGATCCGCTTAGTCCTGCTGCTCCGCTTCGTACTGCTCCGGAGTCAGAAGCCCGGCAAGCAGACCTTCCGCTTCGCCGTCGGGCTCGATTTCGATCATCCAGCCGTCGCCGTAGGGTGCACTGTTGACGAGTTCGGGCTCGGTCTCAAGCGCTCCGTTGACCGCCGCAATCGTGCCGCCGACCGGACAGAACAGGTCGGAGACCGTTTTGACCGATTCGATCGAACCGATGCTGCCTTCCGCTTCGACTGCCGCGCCGGCTTCCGGAAGTTCGACGAACACGATATCACCCAGCTGATGCTGCGCAAAATCGGTGATGCCCAGACGCAGCCTGCCGTTTTCCAGCTTTTCCACCCATTCGTGATCTTTGGTATAGTACAAACCCGCTTTGACTTCGCTCATGGTAATTCGCTCCATTTCGGTATATTGCCGAACGTTCGGCTGTTTATATCATTGCGTTGTTCGGGAATTTTCGATACTTTTAGCTTACGGCAGCCTATTTGGCGTGTCAATGTTCCTCACAATATTTTTCGAACGCAGTAAAGTTTTGTTGACAACGGGGTGCCGCATCCCTTAATAATTAGGATAAAGCATTTGATCCGCATTTGGCAAAACACGAACGTTAGACGATTGACGCATAGGCGAGTGAAAGCATAGGGAGAGAGCGCCGGAAGCCGATTGAGCTTGCGCGGGCGCCGCCGAAGGAGTAAACCGGACATTGGCGCAAGGTCTATGGACCTCGCGCCAAGCGGTGAATCTCTCAGGCAAAAGGACCTGTGCCGGACGCCACTCTGGAGAGCATCCGCGCAGCCGGAATTTTCGAACCCGGACCGCAGGCGGATCACCCAAGGGGAAACCTGCTGCACGTCCCGATCGCACTTGATCGGAGTTCGGCGGCGGGGTAACTCTCAGGTATCAAGGACAGAGCCCTTTCGATCAGGCCCTTTTTTCGCTTCGGCGACCTAAAGAGCCGGTCTTTGGGGACCTGTCCTTTTTCGCGCCATCCAACACCAAATCCGATTTCCGAAGGAGACTCTTACACGATGACTTCTCTCAAGCGTACCCCGCTCTACCCGCTGTATGCGGAGACCGGCGAACCCCGCTGTATCGATTTCGGCGGCTGGGACCTGCCTGTTCAGTTCTTCGGGATTCAAAAAGAACACGAAGCCGTGCGGCAGCGTGCCGGACTGTTCGATGTCTCGCATATGGGCGAGTTTATTCTGAGCGGCGAAGGCGTCCGTGAATTCTTGTCCAAGCTGATCACAGGCGATATCGCTTCGCTGGAAGACAGCCGGGTGATGTATACGTTCATGTGTTACGAAAACGGAGGCGTCGTGGACGATCTGCTCATTTATCAAATTCGTGAAGGGCATTATATGCTAGTCGTCAATGCCGGCAATATCGACAAAGACGCCGAGTGGATCAAGTCGCATATGCCCGAATCGGTCCAATTCCGCGATGTCTCGGAAGGAACCGCGCTGATCGCGCTGCAGGGCCCGGCTTCGCTGGAGATTCTCAAAAAAGTCTGCAGCGAACCGGCGCTCGACGAGCTCAAGCCGTTTCACTTTATCGAAACAGGCGTATTCGAAGGCACAATGGCTTACATTTCCCGCACCGGCTACACCGGCGAGGACGGCTTCGAGATCTACGCCGCTCCCGAATTCGCCGGGGCAATCTGGCGCGATCTGATCGCCGCCGGCGAACCGTTCGGTCTGCTGCCGTGCGGACTCGGCGCCCGCGACACGCTGCGTTTCGAAGCCAAGCTGCCGCTGTACGGGCAGGAGCTGTCTGCGGACATCACGCCGCTTGAAGCCGGCCTCGGCTACTTCGTGAAGCTCGGCAAAGGCGACTTTATCGGCCGCGAAGCGCTGGCCGCGCAGAAAGAAGCCGGCGTGCCGCGCAAGCTCGTCGGCCTGGAAATGATCGACCGCGGCATCGCGCGCTCGCACTATCCCGTCTTCGCCGAAGGACGCCAGATCGGCGAAGTAACGACCGGCACGCAGTCGCCGACGCTCAAGCGCAATCTGGCGCTGGCGCTGATCGACGCGGAATTCGCGGCGATCGGCACGAAGATCGAAGTCGAGATCCGCGGCAAGAAACTGCAGGCGGAAGTCGTCAAAGCTCCTTTTTACAAAAACACCCCGGCGCACAAAGCGCTGATTCAACATAGCCCGTCCGACAACGCCCCATCCGAAAAAGGAGTGAATACACCTTGAAGAAGCACCGTTATATTCCGATGACCGAGCAGAACGAACGCGACATGCTCGCCGCCGTAGGCGCGCAGAGCATAGAGGACCTGTTCGTCGATATTCCGGAAAACGTCCGTTACCAAGGCACGCTGCCGATGTCCGGCGCCCTCGACGAAGCGGCGCTGCTGCGCCACATGACGCAGCTCGCCGGCAAAAACGCCGACAGCGACCGCTACGCCAGCTTCCTCGGAGCCGGGCTGTACGATCACCAGGTTCCGGTCGTCATCAACCACGTCATCTCCCGCTCGGAATTCTATACGGCCTACACGCCCTACCAACCGGAAGTGAGCCAGGGCGAACTGCAGGCGATCTTCGAGTTCCAATCGTATATCTGCGAGCTGACCGGCATGGAAGTCGCCAACGCCAGCATGTACGACGGCGCGACGGCGATGGCCGAAGCGGCTTCGCTCGCAAGCGGCGCCACCAAACGCAAAAAGATCATTATCGCGAGCACCGTGCATCCGGAAACACGCGCCGTTGTTCGCACTTATGCTTACGGACTGGGCATTGAAGTGGTCGAAGTCGGCTTTGAAAACGGCGTAACCGATATGGATAAGCTCGAATCGATGATCGATGGCGACATCGCCGCGGTACTTGTCCAGTCGCCGAACTTCTTCGGCGCCGTCGAGAATGTCCGAGGAATAGGAGAACTCGTCCATGCGCAAAAAGGACTGCTGGTCGTCAGCGCGAACCCGCTGTCGCTTGGCCTGCTGGAAGCGCCGGGCCGGCTCGGCGCGGACATCACGGTCGGCGACGCGCAGCCGCTCGGCATCTCGGGTTCTTACGGCGGACCGACCTGCGGCTACTTCGCCGTCTCCAAAGCGCTCATGCGCAAAATTCCCGGCCGTATCGTCGGCCAGACGACCGACAAAAACGGCAAACGCGGCTTCGTGCTGACGCTTCAGGCGCGCGAGCAGCATATCCGCCGCGACAAAGCGACTTCGAACATCTGCTCCAATCAGGCGCTGCTCGCTTTGTCCGCTTCGGTGTATCTGTCGGTCATGGGCCGCCAGGGCATGATCGACGTCTGCGACCTGAATCTCAAAAAAGCCCACTACGCCGCCAAGCAGCTCGGTTCGATCCATGACGTGGAGCCGGCGTTCACGGCGCCGTTCTTCAACGAGTTCGTACTGAAGCTGCCGGAAGGCACGGACATTGACGCCCTGAACGAAAAGCTGCTGGAAGAAGGGTTCATCGGCGGCTATAATCTGTCGCGTGAATATCCGGAGCTGGGCAGCGCCCTGCTGATCGCCGTGACCGAAAGACGTTCCAAGGAAGACATCGACCGCTTCGCGGAAATTTTGGAGGGAAGTCTATGAATACGAGCCTCGATCTGACGACGCCGACAGGCCTCGACGCCAAAGAAGATTGCGCCCTGATTTTCGAACTCAGCACCCCCGGCCGCGTCGCCTATTCGCTGCCGGACTGCGACGTGCCGGTCAGCGAAGAAGAAGCCGCGGACTGGCTCCCGGCCGAATTCAAGCGCAGCGATGCCGCCGCTCTGCCGGAAGTGTACGAAGTCGACGTGATCCGCCATTACACGGGATTGTCCCGCCGCAACTTCGGCGTGGACAACGGCTTCTATCCGCTCGGCTCCTGCACGATGAAATACAACCCGAAGATCAACGAAGACGTAGCCCGCTACGCCGGCTTCGCCAAGATCCACCCGTATCAGCCCGTGTCGAGCGCGCAGGGCGCACTTGAGCTGATGTACACGCTCCAGAATGACCTGGCCGCGCTGACCGGCATGGACGCCGTTACGCTCCAGCCGGCCGCCGGCGCGCACGGCGAATGGGCGGGCCTGATGATGATCCGCAGCTACCACGAAGAACGCGGCGAACATCAGCGCACCAAAGTGATCGTGCCCGACTCTTCGCACGGCACCAATCCGGCGAGCGCGACCGTGGCCGGCTTCGAGACGGTGACCATTCCGTCGAACGCCAAAGGCATGGTCGATCTCGACACGCTGCGCGCCGCCGTCGGTTCCGACACGGCCGCTCTCATGCTCACCAATCCGAGCACGCTCGGACTGTTCGAAGAACAAATCGTCGAAATCGCGCAGATCGTGCACGAAGCGGGCGGCCTGCTCTATTACGACGGCGCCAACTCCAACGCGATCATGGGCATTACCCGTCCGGGCGACATGGGGTTCGACGTCGTGCATCTCAACTTGCACAAAACGATGAGCACGCCGCACGGCGGCGGCGGTCCCGGCGCGGGTCCGGTCGGCGTCAAGTCGATCCTGATCCCGTACCTACCGGCTCCGGTCGTCGAGAAGCTCGAAGACGGCTCGTACGATTTTTCCGCCGTGTCGCCGACTTCGATCGGCCGCGTCAAAGCGTATTACGGCAACTTCGGCATTCTTGTACGTGCCTATGCCTATATCCGCACCTACGGTCCCGACGGCCTGCGCCGCGTCTCCGAATGCGCCGTGCTCAACGCCAACTACATGATGGCCCGCCTCAAAGACCATTACGAAGTACCGTTCGCCGGCCCGTGCAAACACGAATTCGTCATGAGCGGCAGCGGCCTGAAAAAATACGGCGTGCGCACGCTGGACGTCGCCAAGCGGCTGCTGGATTTCGGCTATCACCCGCCGACCATCTATTTCCCGCTCAACGTCGAAGAATGTATCATGATCGAGCCGACCGAGACGGAAAGCAAAGAAACGCTCGACGGCTTTATCGACACGATGATCCGGATCGCCAAGGAAGCCGAAGAAACTCCGGAACTTCTGCTGAACGCGCCTTACACGACGCCGGTTACCCGTCTCGACGAGACAAACGCCGCGCGCAAACCGGTTCTGAACTGTGCCTGCAGCTAAAGCTTAAACGGAAGGCTCAATCTTGTCCTCCGTTTCTCCCCGCCGCTTTCCCGGATTTTTCCGACAAAGCGGCTTTTCTTTTGACGCGGACCGCTTCATAATAGAAGAAGGTCCGCTTATTGTGCGTTACGCAGGTCCGGCGGCCGTTTGACCCCAACAAATTTTCAGGAAGCCGAGGTATATCACGATTATGTCACTCACCGATAAAGATTACCGAATCACAATGGACGATATCGTCCGCGAAGGGCACGAGATTCTGCGCCGCAAAGTTGCGGAAGTAAAATTCCCTCTTTCCGATGAAGACCGGAACGGCATGGATGCCATGATGCGTTATCTCAAAGAAAGCCAAGACGACGAACTGGCCGAGAAGTACGGACTGCGCGCGGGTGTAGGCATCTCCGCCAACCAGGTTGGCCTCGATCGCCGGATGTTCGCGGTGCTGTTCACGGATATCATGGAAGACGAAGAAGAAAATCCGACCCTGTACGAATATAAGCTGTTCAATCCGAAGATCGTCAGCCACTCCGCGGCGATGACGTATCTGCCGGACGGTGAAGGCTGCTTGTCCGTCGACCGCCCGGTCGAAGGCATCGTCCCCCGCTACGAGAAAATCAAACTCAAAGCCTACGACGAGAACGGCAAGGAACTGCTGCTGAAGCTCAAAGGGTATCCCGCAATCGTTATCCAGCATGAACTGGATCACCTGAACGGCGTGATGTTCTACGACCATATCAACGAAAGCGATCCGCAGGCGGAGCCAAAAGGCGTGAATATTCAGAGCCTATGGTAGGAGGCGGGGAAGCGGCAGAGATCGGTTCTTTCTCGTCCGGCGCTTAGAAAGAAATTCCTATCCGTCGATAGAGCCCAGCTGTGCGCCGGAGAAGTTCGTTTCGGTCGCGTGTTGAAATTGGAAAACGTTGAATGAAGTTTGCATGGAAGTTTTCCAATTTCAAAGGCGAACGTTATCACTCCTGCACGAACTTCCCCTATGCACCATTGGCTCGTTCTTCATCCATTCAAAAACTTTCTCTACGCCAAACAGAACCGGCAGACCTCTGCCGGTTCTGTTTTTGTATGGAAAAATAACCAAGCTGGCGGATACTCCCTCTCGCCTGGTTCGCCTTTTGGCCTTTGGATGCTGTCCAACTGCTGCCGAATCAGCAGCCGCTGCAAACAAAAAAATCCGGCTCCCTGTAAGGGAACCGGACGGACGCAGCTTCGGCGTGCCAAGATGCTCGGCGAACACGCCGGAGTGACAGAGATCATACCGATCTAACGTAAGGTACGAAATGCGTAAAGCCTTGGATTAGGCTTGAATCGCTTCGACCAAAGCCACAACTTCTTCGGCTGTCGCACATTCCAGTGCTTTCGCTGCCAGTTCCTGCATATCCGCGCGGGACAATTTGGAGATCTGGCTGCGTGCCGGCAGAATGGAAGTGGCGCTCATGCTGAATTCATCAAGGCCCAGACCCAGCAGCAGCGGAATAGCGACAGAGTCGCCGGCCATTTCGCCGCACATGCCGGCCCATTTGCCTTCTTTGTGTGCCGCTTTGATGACCATGTCAACCAAGCGGAGAATCGAAGGGTTATAAGGCTGGTACAGATAGGAGACGCGTTCGTTCATGCGGTCTGCAGCCATCGTGTACTGGATCAGGTCATTGGTGCCGATGCTGAAGAAGTCGACTTCTTTTGCAAATTGATCGGCCAGCACGGCAGTCGAAGGAATCTCGACCATGATGCCAAGCTGGATCTGATCCGCAACCGCAATGCCTTCGCTCTTGAGGTTGGCGCGTTCTTCTTCCAGCAGCGCTTTGGCTTCCCGGAACTCGACCAGAGTCGCGATCATCGGGAACATGATGCGCAGATCGCCGTGTACGCTTGCGCGCAGCAGGGCTCTGAGCTGGGTACGGAAGATATCCTGACGATCCAGGCACAAACGGATAGCCCGGAAACCGAGGAACGGATTCATTTCCTTCGGCAGATCGAGATACGGAAGTTCTTTGTCGCCGCCGATGTCCAGTGTACGGACAACAACCGGCTTGCCTTCCATTTTCTCGAGTACCGTTTTGTAGGCATTGTATTGAACGTCTTCGGACGGCAGTTTGTCGCGGCCCATGTACAGGAATTCCGTCCGGTACAGACCTACGCCTTCGCCGCCGTTATCCAATACGCCGGCTACGTCGTTCGGCGTGCCGATGTTGGCAGCCAGTTCGACATGGACGCCATCCGTCGAAAGGGTCTTTTCGGCGCGCAGTTTGCGCCATTCGGCACGCTGCTCGTCGTATTTGACCTGCTTGTCGCGGTATTCGGCTACCACTTCGTCGCTCGGATTTACGATGATCTGGCCTTCCAGACCATCGACGATAACGAGATCGCCCGGCTGTACCTGTTCCAGCACGTTCTTGGTTCCGACAACAGCCGGAATCTCGAGCGAGCGGGCCATGATTGCCGAGTGCGACGTGCGACCGCCGATGTTCGTCGTAAAGCCTTTCACGTACTTGCGGTTCAGCTGAGCCGTGTCCGAAGGCGTAAGGTCTTCGGCAATCACGATCACTTCTTCGCTGATTTCCGCAGGATTCTGAACGTTCAGACCGAGCAGATGGCCGAGGATGCGCTTGGTTACGTCTTTCATATCCGCTGCGCGTTCCTGCAGGTAGACGCTCTTCATGTTCTCGAACATGGTCACGAACTGCTTGGAAGTCTCGTTCAGTGCATAATCCGCATTGACTTGATCGTTGACGATCATGTCTTTGACCGGGCTGATCAGCTCGGGATCGTTCAGAATCAGCAGATGCGATTCGAAGATCTCCGCTTTTTGGGCGCCCAGTTCCTGCAGGGTCCGTTCTTTGATGCGCTCAAGTTCAACCTGCGATTTCGCAAGCGCGTCGTCGAGCTTTGCGATTTCCGCTTCCGCATTTTTTACCGTTTGCTGGGTTACGGTGTAATCCGGATGCTCCAGGCGAAACGCTTTAGCGATAGCGATGCCGGCCGAAGCCGCGATTCCGGAAATATTAAGCATTTACTTCGCCCAGACCTTCTCCGACCATTACGTCTTCCAGAGCCTGGAGAGCCGCTGCTTCTTCTTCGCCCTGCGTGATCAGTGTCAGCGTCGATCCTTTTTCCAGACCGAGGGACAGAACGCCAAGGATCGATTTGAGCGTTACGCGTTTGCCGTTGGCTTCTGCGAACGATTCTGTCGATTTGAATTTGTTAGCCGTATTGACCAGTGCCGTTGCCGGACGTGCGTGAATACCGTCTTCGTCTACGATTCTGAATGTTTTTTCCATGATAGAGTTCCTCCAATTATGTTCTGTTTTTAAAGTAACCATACTTATTATAGCTTACTTGTCTTCCATTTGCACTCTTGCCTGCTGTTTGCTGATTTAACTGCTTTTGCATGCTTTGCTTCTATAAGGAATGCCGGCGGTGCGAAGCGCGTCCCGAGCCGCTTCACACTGCGGTGTTCCCTAGTCCGATCTTAATCGCCCTGCGGCTTATTTGATCGAAACGATGTTGGCTTCTCCCGCTTTGACGGTGCCGGTCTTGAGCAGGGTAACTTTGGCACCTTCCGGCAGATTGGAGAAGATGACCGGCGTCATGATCGAAGGAGCATGCTCCTGCACATAAGCCAGATCGACTTCGAGAATCGGCTGGCCCGCCATAACGGCGTCGCCTTCCGCTACCAATACATTAAACCCTTGGCCTTTAAGTTTAACGGTGTTCACACCGATATGGACCAGAATTTCTTTGCCCGCTTCGGACATGATGCCAATCGCATGCTTGCTCGGGAACACATTGAAGATCGTTCCGTTAACCGGCGATACGATATTGCCGTCCGAAGGAAGAACCGCGAAACCGTCACCCGTCATACGCTGCGAGAAGACCGGATCCGGAACATTCGAGATGTCCTGCAGTTCGCCGTTGGCCGGCGACACGATGGTTTCTTCGTTCAGCACGTCGATCGCTTCGGCCGCGTCGGAGGCTGCGGCATTTTTCTCCGGAAGCTCGACGGCGGCAGCCGGCGCTTCGACCGGAGTGCGTCCCGCCATGATGTCCTGAATTTGCGACTTGATCGTATCCGAACGTGTACCGAAGATCGCCTGGATGTTGTTGCCCACTTCCAGTACGCCGGCCGCGCCGAGGTTCTTCAGGCGGTCTTTGTCGACACTGCCGACATTGTTGACCTGAACGCGAAGCCGCGTGATGCAGGCATCGAGGTTCGAGATATTTTCGCGTCCGCCAAGAGCAGACAGAATGTTCTGCGGCAGTTCGCCTGCGGTTCCTTTGCTCTGCAAAGCGCCCGCCGATTCTTCCGTCGCATCTTCGCGGCCCGGTGTCTTCAGGTTAAACTTGCGGATTGCAAAACGGAAACCGAAGTAGTAAATGACTGCCAGCACGAGACCGACGATAATGACATTCCACCAAGCCGTACGGTTCTGCAGAACCCCGAACAGCAGGAAGTCGATCAGACCGCCCGAGAAGGTCATTCCGATCTTGACGTTGAGAAGCTGCATCGTCATGAACGACAGACCCGCGAAGATAACGTGAATCCCGAACAGGACAGGAGCGACGAACAGGAACGAGAATTCCAGCGGTTCGGTGATCCCTGTGAGGAACGAGGTCAGAGCCGCCGAACCCATGATACCGGCCACGTATTTCTTGTGTTCCGGACGGGCTTCGTGGTAGATCGCCAGAGCCGCAGCCGGAAGACCGAACATCATGAACGGGAACTTGCCGGTCATGAACATGCCGGCCGTGAAGTCCACGCCGTCTCTCATCTGCGCCATGAAGATCCGTTGGTCGCCGCGGAATACTTCGCCCGCTTTGTTGACGTATTCGCCGAATTCATACCAGAACGGCGAGTAGAAAATATGGTGCAAACCGAACGGAATGAGCGAACGTTCGATGACGCCGAAGACGAACGCCGACAGCGTCGGATTGCCGTTGATCATCACGTTCGACAGCGAGTTCAGACCGTGCTGAATCGGAGGCCAGATGATCACGAGCAGCAGGCCGACCAGAATCGACATTGCCGCCGTCATGATCGGAACGAAACGTTTACCGGCGAAGAAGCCGAGATACGACGGCAGTTCGATCCGGAAGAACTTTTTGTACATGACTGCGGCCAGTATCCCGATAATAATACCGCCAAATACGCCGGTGGATAAGGTTGGAATACCGAGCACGCTTGCGTAGCCCAGGCCTGTTTCGCCGGTCAGAGCCGGCGTCACGCCGACAACGACGCCAAGCGTGACGTTCATGATCAGGAAACCGACGATCGCCGCGAGGCCCGCAACGCCTTCTCCGTCACATAATCCGACCGCGACGCCGACTGCGAACAGCAGCGGCAGGTTGGCGAAGACGATGTCGCCCGCCTTCATGAGGACGGTTGCGATCGATTGTACCCACTGCACATCAAGCGCAGGCGCCAATTCCAGGAAATCGGGGCTGACCAGCAAGGTCCCGATTGCCAGCAGCAGACCTGCCGCAGGCAGGATGGCCACCGGCAGCATAACTGCTTTACCAACACGCTGCAAAAGTCCAAATAGCTGTTTGAACATGGATATAACTCCCTCTTTGTTGTGTATTTTGTTTTCCTTGTTTCCGACCGACCCTCAACGATAGTCCTTTTTGAAGACGCAAAAAAGGCATGAACGTACGAAAAATAAAAGGAATACTTCGTGCACGGACCCCCGGGTACAGCTTGGTCCTAGTAGCAAGTATGTGTTTTATCTTTCGTAGCGATTCATGCCTGATCGTATCAGTGACACATCGTTACAAAGGTCGTTTTAAGTTGGCTTACGTCGGTCATTATAGCATCGCTTCTTGCGGTTGGCAAGCCCTTTCACGAACAAAAATCAGATCGATTCTTTTTCGGCCAAACGCTGCAGATGTATGGTTAGATAACTGGCTTCGGGCTTGTACACAGGCTGCCCCAGACGTTTCTCCATTACCTTGGTCAGCTTCCAGGCGAGCGAATACATCTCCGGATACTCGCGGCTCAGCATTTCTGCCAAACGGTCCGTGGAGCGCACTTCTTCGCCCCGGCAGACTCTTTCGATCGCGAAGCGCAAATGGGTCAGCAGCCGGGAATAATCGAGACTGCTCCGGTTCAACCCGCCTTCGATATTCTGCTCGATCAGATCGATCAGATCCGCAATCAGCTCGGAATGTCCTCTGACCTCTCCAATCGGCCGGTTCGTAATGGCGCTGTGAATATGCAGGGCGACGAAACCGACTTCATCCAGACCAAGCGAAGTTCCCAAACGTTCTTCGATCAGATGAACCACATATTCGGCCAGCTCGTATTCTTCGGGGTAGATCTCTTTGGTCTCATAAAGAAAAGGGTTCTGAAACGTAATCCCTTTCTCGATCCGCTTGAGCGCAAAAGCGATATGATCGGTCAGCGCGACATGGATATGCTCGTTAAGCGGCGAAGCGCTGCGGGCGCTGATCGTCTGGATCGCTTCGTTCATGACTTCGATCAGCTTCTCGTCGACCTGCGGCAGCAGCTGCTTGTACTGCTCCTGCTCGCGCCGGCTCCGCAAAATAAACATCTTCTCGGCCGCTTCCGGTTCGATCGAGTCCCGCTCCGAACGCCCGAAGCCGATCCCTTTGCCGATTGCGACCACTTCGCCGTACTGCGGATCGTCCGCAATAATGACATTGTTGTTCAATACTTTGGACACCAGCATCCGCTTGATTCCGCTCCTTCTTGTTCGCGGCCCGTCAGACCCGGGCCGGAACCTCCTTTATTTTGAAATATCCACAAAGCCTTCGCCAAACACGTCGCGCACGTCGTGAATAGTCACGAAAGCGTCTTTGTCGGCTTCTTTCACAATCTTTTTAAGCTGGGAGACTTCCTGTTTGTTAATGACGATATAGAGCACTTCCTTGGCTTCTTTCGTGTAAAATCCGTGTCCCGACAACACCGTGACTCCTCGGTCCATGACCGTATTGACCTGTTCGGCGATCATGTGCTGATGCTTGGAGATAATCATGACCGCCTTTTTCGGGTTCAGGCCTTCGATAATGAAATCCATGACTTTCGTGCCGACGTACAGCAGCACAATCGTAAACATGAAATTTTCCACTTCGATCACGAGCAGCGAAGCCACCGCCACCACGACGTCAAAAAACAGCAGGCCGTAGCTGATATTCCAATCCAGATACTTGTTCGCCAATCTCGCCAGAATAACCGTTCCGGCCGTCGTGCCGCCTACGCGCACAATCATACCGATCCCGATCCCCGCGAAAATGCCGGCAAAAATCGCATTGACCGTTTTCTCGGTCGACTGGATGTCCCAACTCTCCGTGAGATGCAGAAACAGCGAGTTGAACGCTACCGCAAATATTGTATAAATAATCGTCTTTTTGTCCAAAAAACGATAGCCGACCACCAGCAGAATCGAGTTGATGATCAGGTTGACGAGGCCCGGCGACCATTGGAACGAATAGAACAAAATAATCGTAACACCCGTGACTCCGCCTTCGCCAAAGTCGTTCGGAATAACGAACAGATTGACCGCCAGCGCAAAAATAAAGGCACCGAGCGCGATAAACGCAATATCCGTTATCGTTTTGCTTACCGAATTTTTACTCAGCATTCGTTTTCCCGTCCTTTTCCGGCATTTCGTCTGCGGCGCCGCAGGTTCCACGTTCTTCGGCGCACACGCAATCCCCTCATTCTATCCCATAAAAAAAAGGACCGTCAACCCGCATTTTTACTGGAAAAACGCGGGTTTGAGTCCTTTATGCATACTTATTCGAAAACGGTACGGATTCGGCCTGCCGAGAGAGCCTGGCTGGCCTGAAAAAGAAGGGTTCGACGCTTCGCTCGGGCAGCCGTCCTTTTTACGCTTGCGGGTCTTTGGACGGACGTTCCGCGAGCGCAACGGCATCGGATCTCGACGCTTTTTCGGCGGCCAGTTTGGCCCCGACTTCCGCTTCGCTTGGTCGTGTGCGACCTCCGGTCAGATTCTGGATCATCTGCTCCAGATCAAGTCCCGAGACGCTCTTGAGCATTTCCGGCGCAGTTGCCATCAATTCCGTCACATAGCCGCTGACACGGGAAGCACCTCCGCCTTCGCCCCGGCCCGTATCGACGACCGTAATCTTGTCGATAGACGCGATCGGCTCGGCGATCTTGCCGGCAAGTTCCGGCAGCATGTTGATGATTACATCGAGAATCGCCGCTTCGCCGTAGTGTTTGAACGCTTCCGCCAGTTTTTCTTTGGCTTCGGCTTCCGCCGCGCCGCGCAGCCGGATCACTTCCGCTTCGGCCGTACCGCGGGCAAGTTCCGCATCGGCCGAAGCAATTCCGTCGAGGCGCTTCTGTTCGGCGGACGCTTTGGCCTGCGTTTCGATCGAATACTGCAGCGCATCGGCTTCGCGCATCCGGCGGGCTTTGTCCGCTTCCGCCGCCACTTCGACCGAATACCGATCCGCATCGGCTTTTTTCTTCACTTCGGCATCGTAATGCTTCTGGCGAATCTGAATTTCTTTTTCCTGCAGGTCGATCTCGCGGTCTTTGCGTACCAGCTCGACTCTCATCTGTTCTTCGACCGCAACCTGCTTAGCACGCGCTTCTTGGATATGATACGCTTGGTCAGCGTCGGCTTTGGCCGTATCCTGATCGCGCTTGAATGCGGCAACCTTCAATTCTTTTTCTTTTTGCCCTTCGGCAATGTTCGTATCCCGGATCAGCTCCGCTTTTTGCCCTTCTTCTTCGGCGCGGGCTTTCTGGATCCGGGAATCCCGGATCGCTTCGGCTTCGGCGATTTCCGCATCGCGCTTGACCGCGGCGATCCGCGGCTTGCCGAGCGACTCCAGATAACCGTGCTTGTCCCGCACATCCTTGATCGTGAACGAGACAATCTGCAGCCCCATTTTCTTCAGATCGCGGGCGGCGACACTCTGCACTTCCTGCGCGAAACGATCGCGGTTGCGGTACATTTCTTCGACGGTCATGGAACCGAGAATCGACCGCAGATGGCCTTCGAGCACTTCCTGGGCTTCCGACTTGAGCGATTCGATCGGCTTGCCCATATACTGCTCGGCCGCCGTTGCCACGTCTTCCGTCGAGCTCCCGATCTTGATGATCGCCACGCCGTCGGCTAGAACCGGAACACCCTGCTCCGTATATACTTCGGGTGTCGACACGTCGAGTTTATGCGACAGCAGCGACAGATATTCGGCTTTCTGGAAAATCGGCAGGATAAAAGCTCCCCCGCCGCGTACGATCTTGATTTTGCGTCCGGCTTCGTCGTCGGCAATATTCTTCGTGCCGAGGAACGATCCGGTCACCACCATCGCCTCATCCGTGCTGACCGTCTTGTAACGAGCCCAAAAAGCAATCCCCAGTACGAGCAGCACGGCTATGACGATACCCGGAATCAACAGATAATCCGGCACCTGATCGAAAATGTTCATATTACTCCAACCCCTTTTCTGTTTTTTCGAGTTCGCACACCCCAAGCGTTCCGTCTTCGATATCCACCACTACGACCCGGACTCCCGCCGGAATCCAAGCTCCGTCGAAGCTGAACGCGGTATGCAGCGTATTGCCCGAACCGCCCATGCCGACAAGGACTTCGCCGTAGCCTTTCTCCGGTACAGGCACGGTCACTTCACCGATCCGGCCTGTCAGATCCTTCATGGAATATCCGACGGAATTCTCGCTGCCCCGCATGGGCTTGACGTAACCCAGGTAGAGCAGCAGACCGGAAGCGAGCGCACACAGCACCGCGGCCGATACGCTCAAGACGGGTGTCAAGCCCGCATACCGCTCGATCAAAATACCGGCACCGCCGAAAACGGTTACCATGCCGGCCAATACGATCGGCTGCAGGAACTCGAACGATAGCGCATCGAACATTCCGCCCAGTGTGTCACCGATCCAGTCCCCGAACACGAGGCTGATCAGCGCAAACATGACGCCTCCCGCCAAACAGCCAAAGTATAAAGCTTCCATAGGCGTCCCCCTCCTTCTTTGTTGAAGGTCGCTCATCCCGATTCCGAAATACGGATCCGTTGGCGATGAGTCTATGATTACATACGTGTGATTGCCGATTTGGTTTCATTATTTTCTAAAAACCTCTCTATTCCCCTTCTAACGATAAACTTGTGCTAAAATTCCCAATCTTGGTTCCGCTTCATGATCTTCCTAACCAAAAAAGGTCCGAACCGAAGGAAATCTTCCTTCGGTTCGGACCTTTATGACGATCGTGGCGAACGCCGGCAGCAAGCAGGGGAACGTTGTCCCTGCCGGCAGCGCGGCCTAATACTCATGCCGGATCGCTTACAGCGAGGCTTTGTAGATGGCTACAACGTCTTCGCGCTGCAGCTTGTTGAAGTTGCCGAACGGGCCGAATTTCATCGCTTTATCGGCCATTTCTTCGATCCGGCTGCCGTCGATCTCATAATCGGCCAGCGTGCTCGGCGCGCCGATCGAGTTCCAGAAGTTTCTCAGCGCTTCGATACCTTCAAGGCCGACTTCTTCGGCGGATTTGCCGGAAGCGTCGATACCGAATACGTTGACAGCGAGCTTCTTGAAGCGCTCCGGATCAACGTGCAGGCTGTGCTTCATCCAGTTCGGGAACAGGATCGCCAGACCTCCGCCGTGCGGAATGTCGTAGACGGCGGACACGGCGTGCTCGACGTTATGCGTCGCCCAGTCGCCGGTGCTGCCCATGCTCAGTACGCCGTTCAGCGCCATTGTACCGCTGTACATGACGGTCTCGCGCAGCTCGTAGTTCTCCAGATCGTCGACGAGCGCAGGTCCCGCTTCGATCACCGCGCGCAGCACGGACTCGCAGAAGCCGTCCTGGACCGGCGTGTTGCCTTCCAGGTGGAAATAGGTCTCCAGCACGTGCGACATCATGTCGACCACGCCGTAGACCGTCTGGTCTTTCGGCAGGGAGTACGTGAACTCCGGATCGAGGATCGAGAACGTCGGGAACGAATAGGCGCTGCCCCAGCCGAGTTTCTCCATCGTCTCTTCGTTCGTGATGACCGAACCGCTGTTCATCTCCGAACCTGTTGCTGCCATGGTCAGGACGACGCCGAGCGGAAGTCCGTCTTTGGCGGCCGCTTTGCGTTCCGCGAAGTCCCACATGTCGCCGTCGTATTTCGCCCCGACCGCAATCGCTTTGGCACAGTCGATCACGCTGCCGCCGCCGACCGCCAGGATCAGGTCGATGTTTTCGTTTTTGCACAGGTCGACGCCTTTGTGCACCGTCGACAGACGCGGGTTGGGCTCGACGCCTGCCAGTTCCACGACGTTCGAACCGGTTTCTTTGAGCAGGGCCGTTACGCTGTCGTACAGGCCGGAGCGCTTGATGCTGCCTCCTCCGTAAACGAGCAGGATATTTTTGCCGTATTGGGGAACCAAAGTTTTGAGCTGTTCCAATTGGCCTTTGCCGAAAATAAGGCGGGTCGGATTATAGAAAGTGAAAGATTTCATGAGTAAGTGTTGCCCCTTCCTTTTGATAAGTATGTATTGATTATATACCAAGTCCGCGCGAAAACAAAAAGAGCGGCCGCATCGTGCGATGCAGCCGCCTTTTTCGTTCGTGCCTTAACGCTGTCCGCCTGGTGCGAACATCCGCTTACTGCGCGTCCGTCCGGTTCCAGCCGAAGCTTGCGACGAAGCGGAAGAACGCTTCGCGTCCTGCGGCGTCGGTCTTGTACACGCCGGCATGGCCGAGAATTTCGGTGAACTTCGCGCCCACTTCCAGGCGGACCCGATCGAGCGCCGCTTCCGGCGTCAAAGCGGAGCCGCCGCTTTCGATCATGGAACGAACCCACGGCAGATGCTGGGCAAGCGGATGCGCAGCGTCGCTCTCCGCCGCGGCCAGCAGCGCGGAATCGCCGCTGAAAATCCGGCCGATCTGGTCCAGTTCGTCTTTGAGACGGCCCGGCAGAATCGCCAGACCCATGACTTCGATCAGGCCGATATTTTCTTTTTTGATATGATGCATTTCGCGGTGCGGGTGGAAAATGCCTTCCGGATACTGCTCGTCCGTCCGGTTGTTGCGCAGAACCAGATCGAGCTCGTACGCCCCTTCCCGGCGGCGGACGATCGGCGTTACGGTATTGTGCCGCACGCTCTCGCCGCCCTGATCGCTCGAAGCCTGCACATTGACGCTTGCGTCGCTGTACGTTTTCCATGTTTCATAGATTTCGTCCGCCGCTTCAAGCAGTTCGCTTTGATCGCTGCCGGACAACCGGACGACCGACATCGGCCAGCGGACAATCGACAGTTTCACGGACGGATAGTTCGCATGCGCGAACACCGCTTCGGTAACGGCCCGTTCGATCGCAAACGTATGCTTGCCGCCTTGGAAATGGTCGTGTGTCAGGATCGAACCGCCCACGATCGGCAGATCGGCGTTGGAGCCGAGGAAATAATGCGGGAACCGGTCCGTAAACTGGAGCAGACGGCGCAGCGTATCCTTCGTCAGCTTCATCGGCACATGATCGCGGTGCAGGACGATGCAGTGTTCGTTGTAGTAGACGTAAGGCGAATACTGGAACAGCCACGGCTCGTCGTTCAGCTGAAGCGGAATCACACGCAGGTTCTGGCGGGCCGGATGGTTGATCCGGCCCGCGTAGCCGACGTTCTCGCGGCAGAGCTGGCATTTTGGATAGACCGGAGGCGGCAGCAGCCGCGCCTGGGCAATTTCTTCCGGCGTTTTCTCCGGTTTGGACAAGTTGATCGTAATCTCGATCGGCCCGAAATCGGACTCGTGTGTCCAATACAGGTTCTTGGCGACCCGGTCCATCCGGATATAGTTGGAATCGATGCACCATTTATAGAAACGGTCCGTCGCCGCCGCGATGCCGCCCTCCTGCTCCGCCGCGAGGAAGTCGCGGGTCACTTCCGACGGACGCGCGAGGAGCAGGCCCATCAGCTTGCTGTCGAGCAGATCGCGCTGGGTGTCCGTATTCTCCGGAATCATGCCGGTCTGCGCCGCGTAATCGATCAATGTATCCAACATGGGCTGCGGGCCTTCCGGCAGTTCCTCGCCAAGCGCATCGCCGCCGGCGTAGGGCTCGTCGAACCCGAACTGCTCAAGCAGCCGGTTGCGTCCGTAATCGGCGTCCGCCGCTTCGAGCAGGCCTTCCTGCAGCGAGAATGCGGTCAAACGCTCGATTGCCCGCAGTGCTTCTTGCTGTACTCCGTTTGTCAACTGTTCGCTCATGAAAGCTGCCCCCGTTATCGTTCTGGTTTTTTAGTCGTTATAGCCGTCCGGACGCGATTGATGCCAGTTCCAGGCGCTTGCGATAATCGTTTCGATATTTTCGCGCGCCGGGCTCCAGCCGAGTACGGTACGCGCTTTGTGTGACGAAGCGATCAGGGTCGCCGGGTCGCCGGCGCGGCGAGGCTCGGTTTTGACCGGAATCTCTTTGCCCGTGACGCGGCGCGCCGTTTCGATGATCTCGCGCACGGAGAAGCCACTGCCGCTGCCGAGGTTGAACACGTCGCTTTCGCCGCCGTTTTTCAGATAATCGATTGCGCGCAGATGGGCATCCGCCAGGTCGCTGACATGCAGGTAGTCGCGCACGCAGGTGCCGTCTTCCGTCGGGTAATCTTCGCCGAAAACGGAGATGTGCGAACGCTGTCCCAGCGCCGTCTGCAGCACGATCGGGATCAGGTGCGTCTCCGGACGGTGGTCTTCGCCGATCTTGCCGCTGTCGTGCGCACCGGCCGCGTTAAAGTAGCGCAGAGCGACGTAGCGGACGTTCAGCACGCGGTCGTACCAGCGGATCATGCGTTCCATCATCAGCTTCGTTTCGCCGTAGACATTCGTCGGCTCGGTGCGGTCGGTTTCTTCGATCGGCGTTTTTTCCGGTTCGCCGTAAGTCGCCGCCGTGGACGAGAAGACGATCCGGCGCACGTTCGCCTCGTTCATCGCTTCGAGCAGGCACAGCGTGCCGTACATGTTGTTGTCGTAGTACTTGCCGGGATTCTCCATGCTTTCGCCGACCAGCGAGTTCGCCGCGAAATGGATCACGCCTTCGATTTCATTTTCCGCAAACAGTTTCTTCAGCAGTTCCTTGTCGCGCAGATCGCCTTCATAGAGCTTGCCGCCCAGCAGCGCGCTTCGGTGACCTGTCTGCAGGTTGTCGATCACTACCACTTCTTCGCCGCGTTCGAGCAGAGCCGCCACAGTATGCGAACCGATATAACCGGCACCGCCAGTAACCAAAATTGCCATTGTCAATTCCTCCTTGGAATGAGGGAGCGAGCGGTCCGAAGTTTATACGATGCTTGATGGGTCTTCGGCCGCACGTCCATTTATTTGGTAAAAAAGTGATTCCGCCGTGTATCGTTCCTGCCCAATCAGTTCGCGCCGAGTTCTTCCACGCCTTCGCCTACGCCGCAGACGTAAAATTCGCCTTCGAGACCGGTGCGCGCTTTGTAGTGTTCGCCGACTTCGGCCACGAAGCGCTCGACATCGTCTTCATGCACCAGCGACACGGTACATCCGCCGAAACCGGCGCCGGTCATGCGGGCTCCGAGCGTACCCGGAATTTTGCGCGCTTCCTCGACCATGATGTCCAGCTCTTCGCAGCTCACTTCGTACAGGTCGCGCAGCGAATCGTGGGACAGGTTCATCAGGCGGCCGAATTCATGCAGATCGCCTGCCGTGAACGCTTCGACCGAAGCCAGCACACGGGCATTTTCTTCAATGACATGCTGTGCCCGGCTGCGGACCTTCTCGTCGGTCAGAGCGGACTTGAAGTCTTCGAACTGCGAAGGCGTCAGCTCGGCGAGGTAGTTCAGATCGGCTTTGCAGCTTCTCAGACGTTCCAAAGCCTGCGTACACTGCTCGCGGCGTTCGTTATACTTGGAGTCTACCAGACCGCGGCGCTTATTCGTATTGCCGATGACCAATTTGTAGCTGCCTGTCTGGAAAGGAACATGTTTGTACTCAAGCGTATCGCACATCAGCAGGATCGCATGGTCTTTTTTGCCGTTGGCTACTGCGAACTGGTCCATAATGCCGCAGTTGACGCCGACGAAGTTGTTCTCCGCTCCCTGCGACAGCAGGGCGATCTCGACCGTATCGCGCTCGTAGCCGCCCATCGAGAGCAGCGCGTAGCCGGTGACGACTTCGATCGATGCGGAAGACGAGAGGCCCGCTCCGTTCGGGATTTCACCGTGGTAGAGCAGCTCGAAGCCTCTGGATACCGGATAGCCGCGCTCGGCCAGTTCGACCATGACGCCGACCGGATAGTCTGTCCATTCTCCGGTTTTACTCAGCCCGATCTCGTCGACCTTGATCTGCGCTTCTTCGGGCATGTTGCTCGAAGCGAGGCGGATGATCCCGTCCGCACGTTCGCGGATGACGAGCGTCGTACCGAATTCCAGCGCCGCCGGAAGGACGTAGCCGCCGTTGTAATCGATATGCTCGCCGATCAGATTCACGCGTCCGGGTGCATGGAACACACGCGGTTCGATATTCGATTCTCCGAATTTCTCCATAAACATTTGCTTGATTTGCTGCGTATTCATTCTGGACTCACCTCATGGGTTGGTTTGTTCTTCCTGTGCCCTTAGTATAAAAGATAGCGTTCTTCCTGATAATGCACCGATGTGCGGACTGCATGGATTTATATGACTTTCGTTAAAGAAGCGTTTATACTGGTAAAAACAATTCGGAAAGCGAGGAACCCCGATGACCCCCAGCTCTTCCCTGTCCGCGCAGCTGCCGGACTTCTCTTACTCCGTCGCCCCCAATCCGGTATACGACGACAAAGGCATGCTGTATGTCCTGTTCGCCGGCGAGAGCCAGACCCTGCCGGAACACAAGATCGGCCCGAAGATCTACGATTATTTCCTGCTGCATATCGTGGAAGAAGGGCGGGGAACGTTCGTGCACGACGGCCAGCCTTACCAACTGGAAGCCGGCGATGCGTTCCTGATCCGTCCGGGCCGCCTGGTAAGCTACATCTCCGATCCCCGCCGACCTTGGCGCTACCGCTGGATCTCGTTCGCCGGAAAGCTCGCCGAAGATACGGTGCGTACGGCCGGCCTCACTCCGCAGCATCCGGTATTCCGTCCTGCCCCGGAATCGGATATCCCGCGCCTGCTGCTCCACACGCTCGAATCGTTCCGTTCCAGACGCGCCGGCGCCCATCTGGCATCGCTTGGCTATCTGCACCTGATTCTGTCCGCTGCCGAAGACGTGGTACGCGGCGATTCGGCGCTGCCCGCCGCAGACACGGCGGGCAGTCTGGCGGTCAAGCAGATGATCCGCTATATGACCGACCAGTATGCCCATCCCGTCTCGATCGAAGACATGTGCCAGAGCCTTGGTTACAACCGTGCTTATCTGTCGCGGCTGTTCAAAAAAGAAACGGGCGCCGCGCCGGTCACTTATCTGCTGCGTCTGCGGATTGACAAAGCCCGCGGGCTGCTGCGCGAGCGGCCCGATCTGTCGATCCAGCAGATCGCGTCGTCCGTCGGACTGACCGATCCGCTGTATTTCTCGCGCCAGTTTCAGCGGCTGCACGGAAAGTCTCCGACCGCCTACCGGGAGTCCGTGCTCAATCGGACATAAAATCTCCCTGCGGCATCCCCTCCCTAAATTAACCGGAAAGCGGCGGCAGAATCCGGCAAAGCCGAATCGGCGAACGGGCCTGCCGATAAAGCATGCCTCTTCGCCCGAACGCGAATTCCGCTGCGCTGTCATGCCAAAAATCCCGAATCTGCCGCACAAAGGCGAAGATTCGGGATTTTGCGTATACGTCCTTTATGTCGCTCGGGCAGCCGTTCCGGCCCTCGCGGGGTTCTTACTGTTCATTCTCCGTCTTGAGGATCTTCTCGATCCGCTCAAGCTCTTCGGCCGAGAACTCCAGCTGTTTGAGCGTCTCGATATTCTCTTCGATCTGCCCGACCCGGCTCGCGCCGATCAGAACGGAGGTCACGCGCTCGCCCCGCAGTACCCAGGCCAGGGCAAACTGGGCCAGGCTTTGTCCGCGGGCGACCGCCATTTGGTTGAGCGCGCGCACCCGGCGCATCGCTTCCGGCGTGATCTGCGTCTGGTTCAGGAACGGCGAAGCGCTCGCCGCACGCGAATCTTCCGGGATCCCGTTCAGATATTTGTTCGTCAGCAGTCCCTGCGCCAGCGGGCTAAAAGCGATACTGCCGACGCCGCTCTCATCAAGCACGTCCTGCAGTCCGTGTTCGATCCAGCGGTTCATCATCGAATAGCTCGGCTGATGGATGGTAAGCGGCGTACCGAGGTCTTTGAGGATAGCCACCGCTTCGCGGGTCTGCTCCGCCGAATAGTTGGATACGCCTATGTACAGCGCTTTGCCGGAACGCACGATATGGTCGAGCGCCATCATCGTTTCTTCGAGCGGCGTATCGGGATCCGGGCGATGATGATAGAAAATATCGACATAATCCAGTCCGAGCCGCTTCAGACTCTGATCCAGACTGGAGACCAGATATTTCCGCGATCCCCATTCGCCGTACGGGCCTGGCCACATGTAATAGCCGGCTTTGGTCGAGACGATCAGTTCGTCGCGGTATGCCTTAAGATCCGTCGACAGCATGCGGCCGAACATCTCTTCGGCCGATCCCGGCGGCGGTCCGTAATTGTTCGCCAGATCGAAATGGGTGATCCCCAGATCGAACGCCCGATGCACGATGCTCCGTCCGTTCTCGTAAGCGTCGACGCCGCCGAAGTTATGCCACAATCCGAGCGAGATCGCCGGAAGCTTAAGCCCCGACCGCCCGCTGCGGTTATATTTCATTTGGTCGTAACGTTCTCCGCTCGCCTTGTATTCCATCGATTTTCTCCATCCTTTCGTTTCAAGCTTGCTTCCATCTTAGCGCCGGGTTTGCCGCTTGGCAAGAAAACGATTACATCCGGTCCCTATCCTGCATAAGGCTGATATCAGGCATATCCGAGCAGGCGGCGCACCCTTTCGGCGACCGCTCCCATCGGTTCCGAGATCAACAAATCCGCATGGCTGTCGTAAGGAGTGGCCGTACGGTTCAACAGAGCCAGATGCCCGCCGTCGAACATGCCGACCAGGCTGGCAGCGGGCTGGACCGTCAGCGAAGTTCCGCCGACGAGCATCAGATCCGCTTCTTGGATCGCCTGCATCGCGGCTTCCATCACGCTTGAATCCAGGACTTCGCCGTACAGCACCACGTTCGGCTTGAGCGTTCCGCCGCAGGCGGTGCAGCGGGGAATCCCCGTACTGTCCATTACAGCTTCCAGTCCGTAGACCGCCCCGCACTGCGTACACGTATTCCGCAGTACCGAACCGTGCACTTCCAATACGCGCCGACTGCCCGCTTTCTGGTGCAGGCCGTCGATATTCTGGGTGATGACCGCGTTCAGCCGGCCGGCCTGCTCCAGATCCGCAAGCAGCTTGTGCATGGCATTGGGCTGCGCTTCCCGGTAGACCATCCTTTTGCGGTAAAAGTCATAGAACATTTCCGGCTTCCGATAGAAAAATTCCCGGCTCAGCATGTCTTCGGGCGGATAAGGAAACTCGCGGTCTCCCGTTTCGTACAATCCCCCCGCCGAACGGAAATCGGGAATGCCGCTTTCCGTCGAAGTTCCCGCACCGCCGAAAAATACGATCCGCTTCGCCGCTTGAATCCACTCTGCCAGCACTTCCGCGCCGTCTCTGTCCATATGCCTTCCTCCTCCGCTTCTTATTTCCCGGCGGCGATTTCCAGTTCGCCGTAGCCGCCGATCACATAATCCGCCGCCGACAGATGACCGCGGGGTCCTCCGTTCGGCGCGATGCCGATAGCCAGCGCAGCACCCGCGCGCCTCGCCATCTCCATATCGGCGCCGCCGTCGCCGATCACGATCGCCTGCGCCGGTTCCACGCCGAGGCGCCTGCAGGCCTCATGCACCAGATCCGGCGCCGGTTTGCCTTCAACTACCCGGTCCCGCCCCTGGACGGAATCAAACCACCCGTCCAAGCCGGCCCAGCGCAGATGCCGGAGTGCGGACTCCGTCGTATCCGACGTTGCCGCGGCAATCCGCAACCCGGCGGCCCGGGCTTGTTCAAGCTTCGCGACCAGCCCCGGCAGCGGACGCACGGGACGTTCCCGCTCCATCGTCTCTTCCGCGGAGGCGGCGAATCCCCGTATGGCGTCCACGCTTTGATGCCAGGGAATCCCGGCCCCGTACAGCTGCCAGGCCAGAACCCCCGTCATTTCTTCGGCGGTCGCGAGTGCCAGCGGTCCGCTGCGATCATAATCGGCGATGCGCCCATCCGGTGCTCGCACAATGCCGAACGTCCGCTCCGCACTGCCGGTCCACTGCCCTCCGGCGACGGTCAGCTTCTCCTCGGTCTGCCGGAGCATCTCGTCGGCCCAGCGGCCCCACAGCTCCATAAAATCGAGCAGCGTGCCGTCTTTGTCGAAGATCAGCGCCTCGCAGGCATAGGAACGTCCTTGAACCGTCAGAAATGCCATACGCTTCCTCCTATTTGGCTCCGGAAGCCGGTATGGCATCGAGCCAAGCCGAGATCAGAGCCACCGTTTGTTCCCGCTGCTTCGCTCCGGAGATCGAAGCTTTCCCGTCGCCCCCCTGATCTCCGTAGCTGCCGAACTGACCATGGTTGCCGCCTTTGATCACTTCATACTGCGCATCGGCCGGCAGGTATTTGCGTCCTTCCGCATACTTTTCCCGATTCAGCACGTCGTCGCCGGATGCCGTGATCGACAAAGCCGGCATCTGCGCAGCGCTGAGATCGCCTTTGCTTTCCGCGTAGGAAGCCAGGAAAAAGATTCCGGCAATTTCTTTGGGATGCTCCGCCGCATAACGCGCCGCAAAAGGTCCTCCCAACGAATGTCCGCCGATCGCAAATGTTTCATCCGGATACTTTTTCGCGATTTTCTCCGCTTCGTTTTGTCCCAGAAACGCGAAGTTCAGCGGCATTTTCGCAATAAACACGTGCCGCCCGGTCTCCGCCAAATCACGGGCGAACGCGGCGTAAGCTTCCGCTTTGACCCGGCCTCCCGGATAGAAAATAACACCCGGCTGCTTGACCTTTTCACCGCCCACCGGTTCAAACTCGATCCAATCGTCCGTCTGGGACACCGCAACGGCCGTGTCCCCTTTCAGAGCGGCCTGCGCTTCTGCGGAAGGGCCGTAAGGCGTACTTACATACAAGGCGGCCGCGGCAATCAAAGCAATCAGCAGCACAATCACAATCGTCAGGACCAGGCGTTTTTTGCTGCGCGGATTCCCTCCGCTGTTGTTTCCTTTTCGTTTTCCGGTTTCGAACGGCCGGATTGGCGATCTTGTTCCCGTCAGCATCATACTTCCTCCTTAACCCTTCTATGGCTTTCCCCGTCCCATTATAAAGAAACGCCGCAGTCCCGGCAAAGCCTCCCGCGGATCATTTTGCGCATGCAAAAAGCCCGCACTTCCAAATCGAGGAATTCGTGCGGGCTTCAGCAGGGTCCGGACGAATCGAAATTCGTACCTAGCGGCTGCGTGCCTGGCGGTAGGCTTCGGCGTACTGCGCCGCTTTCCCGCGAACTTTGGTCATATCGCCGGTCTTCAGCGCCTCGCTGGTCAGATCGGAACCGATCCCCACCGCAACCGCTCCGGCTTCGATCCATTCTCCCAGGTTCGCTACGGAGACTCCGCCGGTCGGCATCAGATTCGCCTGCGGGACCGGTCCTTTGAACGTTTTGATAATCGAAGGCTCGAACATATTTCCCGGGAAAAGTTTCATGACATCGGCGCCCAATTCCAGCCCTTTAAGCAGCTCGGCGATCGTGACGATTCCCGGCATTACCGGAATCCGATATAAATTGCACAGCTTGACGGTCTCTTCGTTCAGAGCCGGAGACACGACAAACTGGGAACCCGCCATAATAGCCATACGCGCCGTATGCGGCTCGAGTACCGTTCCCGCTCCGATCACGGCAAAACGATCCGAGTCGATTGGCGCTTCCGGACTGTAAATACGGCTGAGACGTTCGATCGCTTGAAGCGCGTTCGGCACCGTCATCGTGACCTCGATAATCTTGACGCCTCCGGCAATCGCCTGTTCGGCCATTTCCACTACCTGGTCCGGCGAATCCCCGCGCAGAACCGCTACTACGCCGCAGTCCATAATTCGCTGCAGCACCTTGATTTTCTTCATTCCACTCATTCCTCTCCGCTTCCGGCCTTCTGCGGCAAATACGGCCGACCGTTTGTAGGTACTTGTTTACGCCGCTGTACTCGCTTTCATTGTGCGTCAAGCGCTTTTATGGTGTCAATGAAAAAAAACCGAAAAGCACCGATAAGAACGTTCATTTTCGATTTTTCAAACAAATTCTTCAATCATTAAAAGACTGAGCCGCAGGCGAAAACGGAGGCTGCGGGCTGGTTCCGCAAGGATTGCAACGCCGATTGGACGCAAATAAGAAAATAAGCAAAAAAACCGAATTTTTTTTAGACCGCGCCGCTGCAAGGATTTGGAAAGAAAACCTACCTAGGTAGGGCTTTTTCAAGCTTGCTCGGCGTTTCATTGGAAAATGGCGGTGGTAAATAGTTGGTGCACGCGGCAAAAACAACTACTGAGGAGTGATTGAGATGACAAACAGTCAGTCGGGCAACAAGAAAATGAGTCGCGAAGAAGCCGGTCGTATGGGTGGAGAAGCTACGGCGAAGAAACACAGCCGGGAGTTCTACCAGGAAATCGGACGCAAAGGCGGCAAAGCTACGGCCAAATCGCACAGCCGGGAGTTCTATCAGGAAATCGGCCGCAAAGGCGGAGAAGCGACTTCCAACTCCCATGACAAAGACTTTTATCGCGAAATCGGACGCAAAGGCGGCCAGAAGTAACCCGCATTCAGGGCTGCCTGCCGCCCATGACGTTATTCCCCGCGCGCCAAGCGAAAGAGCCGAAACGAAGTCTGTCAGCGTGTTCGGCTCTTTCGCCTGGGCGCGCTTTTTTGCGTGTCCAAATAAAGGCAGCTCCATTTTTTCGCCCTTTGCTAGAAAAAAGTAACGGCATGTGTTAGACTGTTTAGAAAATTTAGCTTATGGGTTGAGCTGGATCCGTTCCCGGAATAAACGGCTGCCGCGAGGCGGCGAAAGCACAATCCGCTACCTCGTTTCATCTTTATTTCGGTGGCATCACGAGTCTTCGCTTTGCTCGTGAACCGCGCTAAAGCAGGCATTTCAATATATCGTTCTGGGGGAAAATCCATCATGGTTGCTAAGAAAATGCGTTCCGACATGATCAAAAAAGGGTTCGACCGTGCACCTCACCGCAGCCTTCTGCGTGCAGCAGGCGTCAAGGAAGAAGATTTCGGAAAACCGTTTATCGCAGTCTGCAACTCTTATCTCGACATCGTTCCGGGTCACGTCCATCTGCAGGAGTTCGGCAAAATCGTCAAAGAAGCGATCCGCGAAGCGGGCGGCGTTCCGTTCGAATTCAATACGATCGGCGTCGACGACGGAATTGCCATGGGACATATCGGGATGCGCTATTCCCTGCCGAGCCGCGAAATCATCGCCGATTCGGTTGAAACCATGGTTATGGCACACTGGTTCGACGGAATGGTCTGCATTCCGAACTGCGACAAGATCACGCCGGGCATGATGATGGGCGCACTGCGCGTCAACATCCCGACCGTATTTGTCAGCGGTGGCCCGATGAAAGCCGGCAAAGACAAAAACGGCCGCTCCATCTCGCTCACTTCGGTCTTCGAAGGCGTAGGCGCACACCAAGTCGGCAAAATCGACGACCAGACGCTGCTGGAGCTTGAACAATACGGCTGTCCGACCTGTGGTTCCTGTTCGGGCATGTTCACCGCCAACTCGATGAACTGTCTGGCCGAAGCTCTGGGTATCGCTCTTCCGGGCAACGGTACGATTCTCGCGGTTGCCGAAGAACGCAAAGACTTCGTTCGCCAGTCGGCTACGCAGCTGATGGAACTGATCAAGCTCGATCTCAAACCGCGCGATATCGTAACGGTCGAAGCGATCGACAACGCTTTTGCTCTGGATATGGCTATGGGCGGTTCGACCAACACCGTTCTGCATACCCTGGCTCTTGCACAAGAAGCCGGTATCGAATATCCGATCGAACGCATCAACGAAGTCGCCAACCGCGTTCCCCACTTGGCCAAACTTGCTCCCGCTTCCGACTGGCATATCGAAGATGTGCATAATGCCGGCGGCGTCAGCGCGGTACTGAACGAACTGCTCAAAAAACCGGGTGCCCTGCACGGCGACCGTATCACCGTTACCGGCAAGACGCTTGCCGAGAACGTTCAAGGCCAGGAAATCCTCGATACCGAGGTTATCCACAGACTCGACAATCCGCATTCCGAGCGCGGCGGTCTGGCTGTTCTGTTCGGCAACCTGGCTCCGGAAGGGGCAATCATCAAAGTCGGTGCGGTTGACGCTTCGGTCGGCGGCTACCACAAAGGACCTGCGATCTGCTTCGATTCCCAGGAAGAAGCGCTCGAAGGTATCGCAAAAGGACAAGTCAAAGAAGGTCATGTCGTCGTTATCCGCTATGAAGGACCAAAAGGCGGACCCGGCATGCCGGAAATGCTCGCTCCTACGTCGCAGATCGTCGGTATGGGACTCGGTGCCAAAGTCGGCCTGATCACGGACGGACGTTTCTCGGGCGCATCGCGCGGGATCAGTATCGGTCATATCTCTCCGGAAGCGGCTGAAGGCGGTCCGATCGCATTCGTCGAAGAAGGCGATATCATCGAACTCGATCTGATCAACCGTACGATCCAATTGGAGATCAGCGAAGAAGAATTCGCCGCTCGCCGCGCCAACTGGAAAGGCTTCGAACCAAAAGTAAAAACCGGTTACCTCGCCCGCTATTCCAAACTGGTCACCAATGCCAGCATGGGCGGCGTCCTGAAAATCTAATTCAGCCATTTCTGCGCAGATCCGCGGCGATAAGCGGATCTGCCGGCTTTGGCTTCAGTCAAAACACAATCAAAAAGGACTTCGGGCCGCGCTGCACAGCGCGCTTCGAAGTCCTTTTTGGTCTGCATGAAATTGACGCCAAAGCCATACGCTCCGGTTGCGTCGTATCCGCCCACAATACGGATCCCGCGTTTATCGGACCGCTGCCGCTTCCGCCGGACTGCCATCGGGCCGCATAACGGACACGGACGCTTCCTCCTGCCTGTTTGCAGCCGCCAGACTCTCCGGTGCCGCGGCGGAAACGGAATCGTTCTGGACGGTTTTGCGGCGGCTCTTGCGCTTGTCCGCTTTGAAATCGCGGGTCAGCATCGTTTCCATCGGCATGACCATGATCTTGGGTACCAGAAACTCGCTCTGTTCCTGCAGGCGCGCGCTTCCCGAAGGATGAATCGCCCACAGCAGCAGCTTCAGGTACAACCGGGTTGCCCGTGCAAACCATCCGCTCGGAAGATCATGCACTTCGAAACCGAACTGCTCCGGACCTCGGTTGATCATGCTGACCGCATAAACCGCTTTGGCTTCGCGCAGATCCGGGTCCTGCCGGATATACTCCGCAATGCCAGGGAAGCTCTGCTCCGTGCCCCGGATCATCAAAATGGCCAACTGTACCGACGAGCGGGAACGGCTGCCGAATTCGAACAGCATTTTGTTGTCGAAATGCAGCTCCACGATTGGATCCCCTTTGACAAGCGTGAGGCCGCTGCCGAGCTCGATCGGCTGGCCGGTATAACGCGTCTTGCGGAAATGATACAAAGGCGCACCTTCCGCTTCTTGCAGACGAAAAACAAAACGAAAGCCCCGTTCGTACAGCAGCCAGGCGCCGACCAGCGCCTTTTTAAATGGAGAAACTTGACCCATCTGCTTGCCACCCGCTTTCTTTGTCGTTTCCATCAGGCGTTCCACCGTAACACTGCTCAGCCCTTTGGCATAAGCTTCCTCCAAAAAGCGCTCCAGCGCACGCAGCATATTCTCCGGCGCTTTGTCGTTGGCTCCAAGCGTGGCTCCGCAGTCGTGCAGCACCAGCACTTCGCCGCCGCGCATCTTGCGCCGCATCCGTTTGAGCAGTCTTTCTTCGCCCAGACGTTTGCGCCAGTCGCCGAAGATCCCCGACCACAGAACCAGCTGCAGCTCGTGGCGTCCGACCAGGTCGAACAGATTCACGATGCCCCAGGGCGGACGGTAGTAAACCGCACGCTCGCCGGTGACCCGTTCGATCACTTCGTTGGTACGATTGATCTGCTTGCGTACCGAACCCGGCCGCATCAGCCAATTCGTACGATGTATATAATTGTGAATGCCGATTGCGTGGCCTTCGGCCTGCATTCTTTTCAGCAGATCGGGGTGCTGCGCCGCATGCGAGCCGACGACGAAGAAGGTCGCTTTCGCTTCGTAGCGTTTCAGCAGATCGAGCAGCTTCGCCGTATACTGGGGGTCCGGCCCATCATCGAATGTCAAAGCAAGTTCCGTTTCGCTTTTTCCTTTGCGGAAAGCCCGAAATCCGAAAATCCGGCTGATCAACCCTGGAATAAATGCATAAAAGGAAGATAAGTAAAAAAGCCATATCAGCAAGGTTGTTTCCATTTCCGCTCTCCGTTTCTCTATATAAAGTCGGAGCAAGAGTTTGGTTCGTCTATTGCTCAGCGCCATCACTTTATTTTATCATAGGTAACAATCGAATCAATGCAAAAATGCGGACTCTATTCCCCCGCCATCCCTTGCGAAGGAGCCTATCCATGATCACGCTATACCGAAAATATTGGCGGACGGCTTTTGACGTCGGCCTAATCATCCTGACCGTTTACCTTATTATGCTTGCCTTCAGCTGGCTCTACGGCATCGCCGCGCCGGTCTTCTTGTCCATCCTTGTTTTTCTCATTATCGAACCGTTCGCCCGCCTGCTTCATCGTCGGGGCAAACT
This sequence comes from Saccharibacillus qingshengii, assembly GCF_013185195.1. Taxonomy (GTDB): domain Bacteria; phylum Bacillota; class Bacilli; order Paenibacillales; family Paenibacillaceae; genus Saccharibacillus; species Saccharibacillus qingshengii. The sequence continues at coordinate 57,037 of NZ_JAAZWC010000002.1, read as the reverse complement.
GCCCAAACCGCTTGCTTCGGCCATTTCGGTGCTTGTGTTCGTTCTGGTTATTCTGGGCGCCCTGTTCGGAGCGGGTCTGATCTTCGTGTCGCAGATCGCCCGCCTGACCGATAATCTGCCCGAATATACGGCGATCGTACAGATTCAATTCACCAATTTGACGAAGTTTTTGCACAATGAACTGAACGCCCTGCCCGCCGGAACCGCCGAGAAAGCCAACGAATATTTCGCGCTGTTCACCGATCAGCTGACCGTCTGGCTCAAGTACGCTTTCACCTATCTGCTTGCGTTCCTGACTTCGTTTTCGAGCTTTATCGTCAGTTTCGCGCTGTCGATCATCCTGGCTTTTTTCCTGAGTTCCGAGATTGTCTGGTGGAAAAAAGTCGCCGGCGACAAAACGCCCAATACGCTCAAAAAAGCTTACGTTTTTCTGAAAAACCATGTCTTCCGTTCGATCGGCTCTTATTTGAAAGCGCAGGTGATCCTTGTCCTCATTACCTTCGCGATCGTATACGCCGGACTGCTGATTCTGCGTGTGGAAAATGCATTTGCCATTTCCGTCGTTTCGGCCTTGTTCGATATTCTGCCGCTGCTTGGCGTACCGGCTATCTTTATCCCCTGGGTCGTCTATTTGTTCCTGGTCGGCAACACGGGACTTGCGGTCGGTTTGATCGTCCTGCTGGTTGTCGTCATGCTGACCCGTCAGCTGCTCGAACCCAAAATCGCAGGCAACTCGATCGGTATTTCTTCCGCTTATCTCATGCTTTCGTTTGTGCTGATCTCCACTTCCTTGTTTGGCGTGGCGGGGTTGATTCTGGCTCCGATTCTGCTAATCCTGATCAAAGAACTGATCCAGGAAGGCTACTTGCAGCGCTGGATCCGAATGCCCCAGGAAGAATTCGCCGTCCATCCGCTCAGCCCTTCGGGCGCCACGCCTCCTGCCGATGCGCCTGCAGGAACAGGCACGCCTTCGCCTAATCCGAATCTGCCGGATTGATCCGGTATCGCCGTTTAGACGCTCTTCCGCCGGAAGAGCGTTTTTGCCGCACCGCGGTCCATTTCCAACCCGGATGAAAGTTGGATGAAGCTTGACCGGTTAACGTTTTAACGCTCGATGCGCAGGGTATATGGTTTCCGTATGCCCTTTATGTAAGCGATATCCATATTCGAGCAAAGGGAAGGGGACTTCACATGACCGACGAGCCAAAAAAGCCAACCGACGACGGGCAAGAAGAAAACCTGACACTGACCACAAGGCAGGGACACCCGGTAGCGGACAACCAAAACGTCCGTACGGTGGGAAGCCGTGGGCCGACAACGCTGGAGAACTATCACTTTCTAGAAAAAATTACCCACTTTGACCGCGAACGTATCCCCGAACGGGTCGTTCATGCGCGGGGAGCGGGAGCCCACGGTGTCTTCACCGCTTACGGGCGGGTCGGCGACGAGCCGGTATCCCGCTATACCCGTGCCAAGCTGTTCCAGGAAGAAGGCAAGGAAACCCCGGTATTCGTTCGTTTTTCAAGCGTTATTCACGGCGGCCACTCTCCGGAAACGCTGCGCGACCCGCGAGGATTCGCTACCAAATTTTATACCGAAGACGGCAACTGGGATCTTGTCGGCAACAATCTGAAGATTTTCTTTATTCGCGATCCGTTGAAATTCCCCGATATGGTCCATGCGTTCAAACCGGATCCGCTCACCAACGTGCAGAGTATGGAACGCTTTTTCGATTTTGTATCGCTCAGTCCCGAAGCTACCCATATGGTTACGTTTCTGTTCTCGCCTTGGGGCATCCCGGCCAATTACCGGCAGATGCAGGGCTCGGGCGTAAATACGTACAAATGGGTAAATGCCGACGGCGAAGCGGTGCTGATCAAATATCACTGGGAACCGTTGGGGCAGGGCATCAAGAATCTCACGCAAAAACAAGCCAACGAGATCCAGTCTTCCAACTTCAACCATGCGACACTGGACTTGTACGAAGCGATCGACAAAGGCGATTATCCGGAATGGGAACTCTGCGTGCAGATCATGGAAGACGGCGAGCATCCCGAACTGGATTTCGATCCGCTGGACGATACCAAGCTTTGGCCGCCGGAACAATTTCCGTTTCTCCCGGTCGGCAAAATGACGCTTAACCGAAACCCCGAAGACTATTTCACCGAAGTCGAGCAGGCGGCGTTCGGTACCGGCGTTCTGGTGGACGGGCTTGATTTTTCGGACGACAAGATGCTGCAGGGCCGCACCTTCTCGTATTCCGATACCCAGCGGCACCGGGTAGGAGCCAACTATCTGCAGCTTCCGATCAACGCGCCCAAATCTCCGGTTGCCACCAATCAGAGCGGCGGACAAATGCAGTTCAAAGTCGATCGGGCACCGGGGCAGAATCCCCACGTCAATTACGAACCTTCTTCGATGGGCGGATTGAAAGAAGCGCCGAAATCCGGCAAAGACCATCAGCCCGAATACAACGACAAATTGATGAAAGCCCCGATCGACCGTCCGAACAATTTCGGCCAGGCCGGCGATACCTACCGTTCGTTCGAAGACTGGGAACGAAGCGAATTGATTGCCAACCTCGTGGATGCCTTGTCGTCTTGCAAAGCCGATATCCAGGAGCGCATGATCGATTACTTTACCGAAGCCGATGCCGACTACGGCAGACGCGTCTCCGAAGGATTGTCTTCCGCCAAACCCGAAGACGGGATCAGCGGCCAGGCCAATCCACACGATGCCGTCGAGAAGTCGCGCGAAAAAGGCGAGGAAGCCGATCCGTATTGATTGGCGGAAGCCTATAAATCCTTTAGGTATGCAAAAAAGAGCTCCGGGCCGCAGCCCGGAGCTCTTTTTATCCTGCTTTTCCCTACTCCCCCACCCTCGAAAGTCACAAGGGCCGGAGGGGAATGTCTATGGAGGAGCGGTAGCGTTCGCCTTTGAAATCGGGAAAACACCACCTTGTTCAAGTTCAATCCATTTTCCCGATTTCAACAAGCGACCGGAATAGACATTCCCCGGAGCCCCCGCTCACTTTCCTCTCACCTACACCGTAAATTTCGAAATCGAATCTTTCAGCTCGTTCGACGCGTTGCTCAGCTTGGCCGACAGTTCGACCAGGCGTATGCCCACGTTCTGCTGCTCGCTGCTGAGCGACGCCACTTCTTGGGAAGTGGCGGACGACTGCTCGGCCACTGCACTGACGCTGGTCATGGCTTCGGCCATAATCTTCTGGGCGCTGCCCAATTCGCCGATCGAAGCCGTGACGCCGTCCAATTTGCCGGAGAACTGCTCCATCTGCTCCTGCACCGAGTCGAAAATCCCGCTCGTCTGCTTCACGGAGTGCACCTGTTCCTGGAACATCGGATACACCGCCGACAGGGTGCGCACCGTTTCATCCATTTCGGACTGGATATTGTCGGTGATCTCGCCGACCATATCGATCGACTCCCGCGAACGGCTGGCCAGCTGGCGGATTTCGCCGGCTACAACCATAAAGCCTTGTCCGGCAACCCCTGCACGCGCCGCTTCGATCGTGGCGTTAAGCGAGAGAATATTCGTCTGTTTCGTAATATTCTGCATCACATCGAGTACTTTCATGACGGAAGCGGTACTCTCCTTGAGTGCGTCGACCCGGGTAACGAGCGAACGGACCATATTCTCCGTACTGCCCGTTTGGGACAGCAGCTTGTCGAGATGCACGGTGCCTTCCTGACTCGCCGTTTGAACTTCGCGTGCCGAAACGTCCATTTCGCGGTTTGCCGACACGACCTTTTCCATCCGGTCGCCGATACGTTCGGTCAGCTCCGTGCTCTTCTCCGCTTCCTGCGCCAGACTGGATGCGCCGTTCGCGATCTCTTCCGTCGCAATCGCGATTTCGCGCGCCGAGGCGGCCGTCTGCTGCGAAGCCTGTTCAAGCTCGCCGGCCGTATCCAGTACCTGCTGGGCCGTATCGGTCGTCCGGCGAACCAGGTCCGTGATTCGGTCCATCATCTGGTTGAAAGCGACAGACAGCTCGCCGATTTCGTCTTTGGAACGATAATCGGTCCGTACACTCAGATTGCCGGTTGCGCCTTCCTGCATCAGTCCTTTGAGGTGACCCAGCGGACGTGCGATCATGCGGACCATCCAGATTCCAATGAAGATGGCCACGAGTACGGCTCCGGCTACAAAGATCACAATCAGAGTCAGTATGCCCGATGCGCCTTCCAGCAGAACGCCGACCGGAACGGTTCCGATCAGCTTCCAGCCGGATGTTTCCACGGTATTGTAAGCGGCAAGTACGGTCGTGCCAAATTGCTTGGCTTCGAATTTGCCGCCTTCTCCGAGCTCGTCCTGCTTGAAGACATAAGTGGTAGGCTGTCCGGCGGAACCTTCGACGTCGGAAGCGACATTCGTTCCGTCCGCCGCCACCAGCTCGATATGGCTGCCTTCTCCGAATTTAACGGATTTCAGCTGTTCTTCAAGCGTTTTGACATCCAGTTGAAGACCGACGACAAACTTGGTACCACTGCCGTTTGTAGTGGACATCTGGCGGACCAGCGTATAACTTGCCCGCTCCACGTCGGTCGGCAGCCACTGAACGGTCGCTTTGCCTCCCGTCATTTCGGAATACCAAGCGGCTCCCCGAATCTCTTCGGCCGTTGGAACCCGGTTGCCTGCCGTGAAGAAATCTTCCGAAGTCTCATCGGTCGACAAGAAATACACAGACTGCAGCCCGCTGGTCACGTTAACCTGGTTGCTCAGCGACTCGTTGATCTGAAGGTAAGCCTGCAGGCGATCGAAATCGCTTGTGGCACGCTGCAGACTATTGATCGCATCCTGAATTTCGGGATTGAAAAAGATCTGCGTCGAAGTATCCATGTAACGCTGCAAAATGATGTCAAGCTTCTCCGAAGTCTGAATAATGGTCTGCTCGTTGGCTAAAGCCGCGTTTTCTTTGATCGTATCCCGGGCTTTGAGGTAGGACAGGATCCCGAGCGAAGACACGAATACGACAATCCCGACAAGGAAAATAATGAAGAGACGAACTCCCACCGATTTGCTCGGATCGATCGCCCGCCAATTTTTGAGTCCCCGCACTACGGTATTCCCCCGCTCGCGCATCGAGCGTGCCGGACGGGCGGAACGGTTTTGTCTGGTCGGTACAAGTTTGGAAGCGAAACGTTTCACCTTTATAGGTAAAGCGTTCTCATTTTGTACAGGATTTTCAGACCCAGTCATCGGTGCCCCCGGGAGTGTTTTTGTCGGTTTTTGCTTTTTTTCACGTACTTTTTTTGGAGCTTTATCTTTTTTCAGCAGCTTCAACGAAGGCTTCCCTTTTCCTTCGCTTTTGGCATCCTCCGGCTCCAGTACGGGATTTTCCCCATTTTCGCCTTTTTTCTTCATCATGCCCATGTCCCCACCCGCCAGTCTTTAGAATCAGCGTTGCAACTCCGGCCGTTGAGAAAGCGCTCTCCACCTTGTCTATGTACCTACTTTCTTCGTAGGAAGACCCGGGATTACAAAATGCTGGTTATCTCTATTATCGGACGAAGCAAGCAAAATGAATAGTAAAATGAAGAATTTTTTAAAAAAAGTTAACATCATAGGAAAACCCTCCATATCTTTGACAGATTTGAAGGGTTTCGTAAGACCTATGACTGAAGTCTCTTATTTTTTAATATTCTTTTTGCGCATCATGTCGAAGTAACGCAGCGGACGCTCCACTTCAAACTTCACACGCTGCATCGGGTGACGGGCCGCATCGAGTTCATTGCCTTCTTCATCCCAGATCCGGCCTACCGTCTGAGTGAAAAAAGTTCCGTCCGGACCGAATAATTCAATCTCGGTTCCGGGTTTGAAATGGTTGCGCTGCTGAATGGTCGCCATTCCGGTCTGCTCGTCGTAATCGAGTACCAGTCCCGCAAAGTCGTAAGGTACCGCTTTTTCTTCCGGTTCGTAAATATGGTCTTCGTGATCCGGCGTATCGTAGAAAAACCCGGTGTTGAGCGGACGATTCGCCGCTTTGTTCAGCTCTTCCATCCATTCCGGCTTCAGTACGTAGTTGTCGGGGTCCGCCATGTACGAATCGATCGCCTGGCGATACACATTCACCACGGTCGCGACGTAATGGATCGATTTCATCCGGCCTTCCACCTTGAAGCTGTCGATGCCCACTTCGATCAGGTCGGGAATGGAGCCCAGCATGCAGAGGTCTTTGGAACCCATCGTAAACGTGTTGTCTTCGGACCGGAACAAAGGATTCCCTTCACCCGCATCGGCCTGCTGTTCTTCGGACACCCAGGCTTGCTCTTGCGAAGGCGTCTCGAACAGATCGTATTTCCAGCGGCAGGACTGGCAGCAGCCGCCTCGATTGGAATCCCGGTCGGTAAAATGGTTGGAGAGGACGCAGCGTCCCGAATAGGACGAGCACATCGCGCCGTGTACAAAAGACTCGATTTCGATATCGACGTTTTTCTTGATCTCGGCGATTTCTTCCAAACTTGTCTCGCGGCCCAATACGACGCGCGGCAGGCCTTCTTCTTTCCAGAATTGGACCGCCTGCCAGTTGAGCGTCGACTGCTGGGTGCTCAGATGCACTTCGATCAGCGGAGCCGCCGTCTTGGCCGTCTCGACGATGATCGGATCGGCCGTAATGATCGCGGCAATACCGGCATCCTGCAGATTGCGCAGGTACTCGGCAATGCCGTCGAGATCTTCTTCGTGAGCATAGATATTCGTCGCGACAAACACTTTTGCACCGTATTTTGCGGCGAACTCTACGCCTTCTTTCATCTCTTCGAAACTGAAATTGTCGGCATTCGAACGCAGACCGTATTTTTGTCCGCCGATATAGACGGCGTCCGCGCCGTAATGTACGGCAAATTTCAGTTTTTCCAGGTTGCCCGCCGGTGCCAACAGCTCGGGCTTATCCAGACGATACCGCTTGCCTTTGTGCTGCGGCTTGTCTTGAACCGACGTTTGTGTCGTTTCCACGATGCGTTCCCCTTTCTTAATACACCTGTTCTTTATAGAAAAATCCGAATGAAAGCTCACGGTCCGGATCCTGCAGCCCGCGAACCTCGTCAAGCCAGGATTCGTCGAACGCGTAGTTTTCCCGGTCGTTCACGAAGCTGTCGATCGCTTTGCGATAAGCCCGGGCAGCCGCGACGTTGTACGCCTGGCTTTTCAGAATCCCTTCGATCTTGAAACTCTGCACGCCCGCTTCCATCAGCAGGTGCAGATCTTCCAGAATACAAATATCGCCGGAACTCATGATATGCGTACCGTTGGAATCTTCATAGATCGGAAACCGTTCGTCGCGCCGTTCCGCTTCGATCAGATACAGCCCGCGCGACAATCCGACATTCCCGTCTTCGACCGGACGTCCTTGATTCGCCATGTAGCTGTTCACCAGACTGCGCTTGGAATGATAGATGTTCGTCATGCCATGTACCTGCACCTGGGCTTCGACTTCAAGCGACGGCATCATGCCGGTTGTTTCTTCCATATTAAGTTCCCGAGCCAGCACGATCCGGGTTGCGCCGCGGCGTCCCCAGTAATTTGCCGTTCCGTGGTTGGTAGAGGTCATCTCGGCATTCCAATGCAGCGGCAGGCCCGGCAGAAGCTTTCTGGCCTGCATCAATACGGAAGGATCGCCGAACTCGATTCCGTCCACTCCGATCTGCCCCATCTCTTCCAGATAACCGGGCAGACCGGGCAGCTTGTCATTGTCCATCAGATTGTTGACGCAGACGTAGATCTTGATCCCCCGGGGATGGGCGAAATTGACGGCTTCCGCAATCATCTGCGGCGTGAATTCACCCGGCAGACGCATCCCGTATTTTTCTTCCCCCAACAAAAAAGCGTCGCATCCGGCTTCCGCCAGCGCTTTTAATTCATCCAGTGTGCCGCAAGTTGCCAATAATTCGGGTTTGTATCCCAAAACGGCCACTCCCTTCTTCAACTTCATCGGCGCAGGCCGGCGCAGTTATTTGCCACCGGCTCTGCTTTCTTCGATATTTTGTTCATGCTCTGCGAACGTCTCGGCAAACAGATGCTCGCCGGAGCCGTCTTTTTTGGTCACGTAAAAGAAATATTCCGAAGCTTTCGGCTGCAGGGCGGCTTCGATCGACTTGAGACTCGGAGACGCGATCGGACCCGGCGGAAGCCCTTCATATTTGTAGGTATTGTACGGGCTGTCGATCTCCAGATCGGAATAGAGCAGCCGGTCTTTCTGTTCGCCAAGCGCGTACTGGACGGTTGCATCGATCTGGAGCTTCATCGGATCGTTCAACCGGTTGTAGATGACGCCCGCAATGAGCGGACGCTCGGCATCGACTACCGCTTCACGTTCCACAAGCGAAGCGACCGTCAGCAGCTCATGCACGGTCAGCCCGCGCTTTTTAAGCAGTGCATCGAAGTTCGCAATAGAATCGAGTTTGCGCTTCGTTTCCTGAACCAGACGGCGCACCACTTCTTCCTCCGAGGCGCCGGGTTCGAATTCGTACGTATCGGGGAATAAATACCCTTCGAGCGCATAGGTCGTTTTGGCGGCTGCCGGAAGCTCGGCCGGCAGATCGGCGCTGAATTTTTCCGGCTGCCGGGCCAGCTGCCGAATCGTTTTGGCGTCCCAATCTCCTTTTTCGCTCAATCGGTCCGCGATTTGCTTAAGCGTAAATCCTTCGGGAATCGTCACTTTGACGGATTCTTTGCGTACTTCTTCACTGCCGCCGTTCAATACGGCCGTGATCGCTTCGTATTCCAGGCCCGGCTGCAGCTGATACGCTCCCGCCTTGAACGCTCCGCCTTCGTTTTCCATCCGCAGATAGAACTTGTACAGCAGGGCGCTGCGAATCAGTCCGCTGTCTTGCAGCTGATCGGCAATCTCCGCCGTCCCCGTCCCTTCCTTGACTTCGAACAGAAGCGCTTCGCTTGAAGCCGGGGTCGGCCGCATCGAAGCGTAGACGAACCCCGCTATCGAGACAATCATGACAAGCACGATCAGCAGTAGAACAAACGGAGCTTTCGACCTTTTTTTCTTCATCTTGACCGGATTATTTTCCACTACGGCGCACATCCTTTGTCGGTCTTCAATCGCAGGCAATCGGGTAAAAAAGACAGGCTCTGCCGTCATCCGCGCACTTATTTTTGCGCACGGCAAAGCGGACCAGGCTAGCCGGGTCCGCTTGCTTTACCGATTCCCTTACATTTCTTCCGGGAAAGTGAGTTCGTCGAACAGTTCGGCCACGTTTTCCCACTCGTCGTCGTCGTCGATTGTTGCCAGTTGAACTTCGCCTTCCGGAGAAGTCTCGATCTTGAGAATTTGTACGTCGTCGTCCGCTCCGGCGGTTTCGTTCTGCAGAACCGCGTAAGCGCCGCCGCCTACTTCAAACTCTTTGACGATCCGGTACGTAACCGATTCGGCACTGTCGTCGATCAGCTCGACGTACAATCCGTACACCTGCTCCAGCTTGTTCGTGTATACGACTTGACTTGCGGAAAATTCCGTCATCGCTTCTATTCCTCCCCGTCCAATTCGGCAACCAGCGTATTGAAAGTCTCTTCAACAATCTGCCATTCGGCTTCGTCTTCGATGACGTAAAGCTTCAGATCGTCGTTGTCTTCCTCATAGCGGAACGCATAGACTTCGTCCGCTTCTTCATCGTCCGAATCCAAAGGAACTACCATCATATACTTGCTTTCCGAACCGTCCACTTCAAATTTCATGATGACTTCAAAGCCTTCTTCCTGGCCTTCTTCATCGGGGATATAAATAATTTCCGGCTCTTCGCCTACGAGATTGGAATCGTTTGTCATGCCTGTCACCCTTTCACCGGTTTGATTTGGAATCGAGATAATTTTGCAAGATCAGACCCGCCGCGATTTTGTCGACGACCTGTTTGCGCTTCTTGCGGCTGACATCGGCTTCGAGCAGCGTTCGCTCGGCGGATACCGTCGTCAGACGTTCATCCCACAGGTGAACAGGCAGACCCAGCAGTTCTCGCAGCGATTCGGCGAATTCGATGCACAGTTCGCCGCGCGGGCCGATCGTGCCGTTCATGTTTTTCGGAAGACCTACAACCACTTCCCCAACTTCGTGCAGCCTGGCAAGCTCCGCAATCCGCTGCAGATGAGAACCGTCGTCGCGGCGTTGGACCACTTCGATCCCTTGAGCGGTCCAGCCGAAAATGTCGCTTACCGCGACACCGATACGGCGGTCTCCATAATCGAGGCCCAGCAGTTTCATTTCACGTATCTCCTATCGAAGCTTGGACAAATAAGAACGAACCAGCTCTTCGATCAACTCGTCGCGTTCCTTTTTGCGGATCAGGCTTCGCGCGTTGTTGTGTCTCGGGATGTAAGCCGGATCGCCGGACAGCAGGTAGCCTACAATCTGATTGATCGGATTGTACTCTTTCTCCACAAGCGCGTCGTACACGGTAAGCAGAATCTCCTGTGCGGAGGTCTCTTCGTCGCCCTGTACGTTGAACTTCACAGTCTTGTCCATAGAATCCATAAGGATTACACCTCGCTTCACAGAGCGTCCGCGTGCACGCGGCGCACCTTGATGCCTTCATATTGAATCCTGTTTATCATATCACACTTTCCCCCGATCAAGAAACGGTGAATCGGGCGGAAGATCGCCCGACTTCGATCAGGCGTTCAGCGATTGTTCCAGGAGGGAAACGGCCGTCTTCAAGGCTTCCTGAATTTTGGAGGCGTCTTTGCCGCCGGCTTGGGCCATATCCGGACGTCCGCCCCCGCCGCCGCCGCAGACAGCTGCCGCTTCCTTGACCAGTTTGCCGGCATGCAGCCCGCGCTTGGTCAGTTCCTGCGGTACGGCCGCCACAAAGTTAACCTTGTCTCCTTCGACGGCGCCGAGCACCAGAACCGCCTGCGGCAGTTTGACTTTCAGCTCGTCGGCCAGCGAACGCAGCGCGTCCATGCCCGAAGCCGATACGGCTTCCGCCAATACCTGTACATCGCCTATGGTGCGGACGCGGTCCGTCATTTGACCCGCTTCGATCGCACCCAGCTTGCCGCGCAGCGATTCGATCTCGCGCTCCGCATCTTTGAGCTGTTTGTTCAACCCTTCGATCCGCTTCGGCACTTCGGCAACCGGCGTCTTGAAAGCTGCGGCCGACTGTTTCAACAGATCGAGCTGCTCGTCGAGGTACAGATAAGCTCCCCGGCCGGTCAAGGCTTCGATCCGGCGTACGCCCGATCCGATCCCGCTCTCGCCGACCAGTTTGAACAGACCGATTTCCGCCGTATTGCGAACATGGCAGCCGCCGCACAGTTCAAGACTGTAATCGCCGATCTCGACGACGCGTACGATATCGCCGTATTTTTCTCCGAACAAGGCCATCGCGCCCATCGCTTTGGCTTCTTCGATCCCTTTGAGCTCGATTTTGACGTCGACGCCTTTCCAGATCTGTTCGTTCACGCGGCGTTCCACATCGGCCAATTCTTCCTGCGTGATGCTGCCGAAGTGCGAGAAGTCGAAGCGCAGACGCTGCGGCTCAACAAGCGACCCGGCTTGATTGACATGGCTGCCGAGCACTTCTTTGAGCGCTTTGTGCAGCAGGTGTGTCGCGGTATGGTTTTTCTCGATCGCGGCGCGCGAATCGCGCTGTACGCTCGCCCGCACTTCGTCGCCGGTGTGCAGTTCGCCCGACTCGACCGTCACTTGGTGTACGTGCTGGCCGCGCGGCGCTTTGACGAGACCTTCGACGCTCAATGTACCCGTGAACGAAGAGATCGTGCCGATATCGCTGACTTGTCCGCCGCTCTCGGCATAGAAAGGCGTTTTATTGAGCACAACCAGAGCCGAATCGCCTTCGCCGACCGAATCGACGATTTCGCCGTCTTTGATCAGCACCACGATTTGGGCTTCGACAGAGGTTTCGCCGTAACCGACGAATTCGCTGCTCGCTTCCAGATCGGACAAGACGCCGCCCTGGATATTCATGCCGCCGCCTTTTTTGTGCGCTTCGCGCGCTCTCGTACGCTGCTGCTGCATCGCTGTCTCAAAGCCTTCGCGGTCAACGCTCATGCCCTGCTCCTGGGCGAAGTCTTCGGTCAGATCGAGCGGGAAGCCGTAAGTATCGTACATTTTGAACGCATCCTCGCCGCCGATCATCTTCTCTCCTGCCGCTTTGGCGCGTTCAGCCGTTTCCGTCAGGATCGCAAGACCGTCGGACAGCGTTTTGTGGAACCGTTCTTCTTCAAGACGAATGACGCGTTCGATCAGTTCCCGGCTGTCGAGCACCTGACTGTAGTATACGCCCATTACTTCGCCCACCGTACCGACCAATTCGTACAGGAACGGACGGTCCAGTCCAAGCACGCGTCCGTAGCGGACCGCGCGGCGCAGCAAACGTCGAATCACGTAGCCGCGGCCTTCGTTCGAAGGCTGCACGCCGTCGCCGACGGCGAACGTCACCGTACGCACATGGTCGGCGATCACTTTGAGCGCCACATCGTGCTCTTCGCTTACTCCGTACTGAATACCGGCCATCTGCGCGGTACGCTGGATCATCGGTTGGAACAAGTCGGTATCGAAGTTGGAATTGACTTCCTGCAGAATGGACGCGAGGCGCTCCAGACCGGCTCCGGTATCGATGTTCTTGTTCGGAAGCGGCGTATAGCTGCCATCCTTGTTGTGGTTGAACTGCGAGAAGACCAGATTCCATACTTCGAGGAAACGTTCGTTCTCGCCGCCCGGATACATCTCGGGATCGTTCGGGTCGAGCGTACCGTAGGCATCGCCGCGGTCATAGAAAATTTCGCTGCACGGACCGCACGGGCCTTCGCCGATATCCCAGAAATTCTCTTCGCCCAGCTTGATGATACGTTCGGCGGGAAGACCGACGATTTCATTCCAGATCGTGAAAGCTTCTTCGTCTTCATTGTAGACCGTTACGCTGATCCGTTCGGGATCGAAGCCGATCCACTGCGGGTCGGTCAGGAATTCCCAAGCCCATTCGATCGCTTCTTCTTTGAAGTAATCGCCGATAGAGAAGTTGCCCAGCATCTCAAAAAAAGTATGATGGCGGCGCGTTTTGCCGACGTTCTCGATGTCGTTGGTGCGGATACATTTTTGCGAATTGGCGATTCTCGGATTCTCCGGTTTGATCCGGCCGTCGAAGTAGGCTTTCAGCGGCGCCATACCGGCATTGATCCACAGCAGGGACGGATCGTTATGCGGGACGAGCGGAGCGCTCGGCTCGATATGATGTCCTTTTTGTTCAAAAAACTGAAGCCATTTGGAGCGGATTTCACTAGCTTTCATAGGTTTCGGACCTCCGTTTGGGAATAGTAAAAAACATAAAAAACGCCCCTGAAAAAATTCAGGGACGATTGCTCGCGGTACCACCCTGGTTATCGTCTGCCGTGCGCCGACTTTCTGCATCATGCAGAAAACGGGCCTGGAGAAACGATCGCCTCGTTGAGTCCGGTAACGGGGACGAGTCGGCCGCGGACTTCCGGGATCGGAAATTCGCGGCACTCCGGAATCAGCTTTCGGTTCGTCGACCCTACAGGCTCTTCCACCCGTGCGCAGCTGCGCAAGGAGCCTGTTCGCTGAAAAGGCGTCTCTTCAGAACGTACTTCATTCCATCATCGTGTTGTTGACTATATGCAATGCCTTCCCAGTATATCGGGCGGCCGATTTTCTGTCAATGTGTGCGGCGCGGCAAAAAGCCGGAGTCTCCGCAGCGTCCTTGGTTGCAAGGCGCGGCGAAGCTTCCGGCTGTCTAGGGTCTTTCGTCCGTTCAGGACGTCGCCTGCAGTCGGGGCAGAGCCGCGGCGTCTTCCAGGCAGAACAAGTCATCGAGCGAACTCAGCGTTCCGTCTTTTTCAACTTGATAGACCGACATCTTGCCTGCATTAACCGTCAGTTCGATAAAGCAGCTCCAACAATAGAATTGATGCGAGCCGATTTTGCCGATATCTTTGGAACTGCAATTTGGACATTTCATTATGAGGATCACCTATCCGTCCGCTTAAGTTTGGGAGCCGCGAAGAGGCCGGGGCTTCTTCGGATTGATCGATTATTCACAATGCGCACCGCGGACAGACCTTCAGACCGCTGATCAAGCGGCCGTCGGACCGATCCGAACTTGCGGCGTGCGGTTATACGCGTATCAACGTTTGTTACGCACACGACCCGTAATCGTTTCAATTTTCTTGACAATCGTGTCGATTTCCTCCGAAGTATTACCCAAGCCGAAGCTGAACCGAACCGCGGAATTCAAAACATTTTCAGGAAGATTCATGGCACGCAGCACATGCGAAGTCTCCAGCGAACCCGAGGTACAAGCGGAACCGCTTGCCGCCGCGATGCCTTCCATATCCAGATTCATCAGCATCGTCTCGGTCCCCACCGCCGGGAAGCTGATATTTACGATATGCGCAAGCGTATGTGCGGGATCGCCGTTGACCACAAACGCCGAATCGCCGATCGAGGCGGACAACCCTTCAAGCAGCCTGCCGCGCAGAAGCTCGGACTGTGCCCGGCGCTCGTCCAGAGCGGACACGGAAAGCTCCGCCGCTTTGGCAAATCCCGCCATTCCGGCGAGGTTTTCGGTTCCGGCGCGCCGTTTGCGTTCCTGGTTGCCTCCGTGCAGCATGGCGGGAAGTTTGATATGCGGCGCCGTATACAGCGCGCCGATCCCTTGGGGGCCATTGATTTTGTGTGCGGAAAAACTGACCAGGTCGGCGTTCAAGCTGCTGCAGTCGACCGGAAGCGAACCCAGTGCCTGCACGGCATCCGTATGAAACCAGACTCCCCGCTCGCGTGCGAATGCGCCGATCTCCTGCACGGGTTGGATGGTGCCTACCTCGTTGTTGGCATACATCACGCTGATCAGGATCGTATCGGGCCGGGTATGCTCGCGAATCCAGTCCATGTCGACGCGGCCGCGGGTATCGACCGGAATATATTCCACTTCGAATCCCTGCTGCGCCAACCGCTCCGCGGCATGCAGCACCGCATGATGTTCGATTTGTGACACCAGCAGATGGCGTCCGCGATCCGACCGGGCCGCCGCCGCGCCGAACAGCGCCATATTGTCGCTCTCCGTACCGCCCGACGTAAACACCAGATCGGACGCGCGCGCGCCGATCGCTGCGGCAACCCGTTCGCGCGCGGAGCTGACGACCCGCTTGGCCTCGCGTCCGAAAGCATGGACGCTGGACGCGTTTCCGTACGTGCCGGTCAGGACCCGCAGCATTTCTTCGGCCACAAGCGGATGCACCGGCGTCGAAGCCGCATGATCCGTATAAATTCTGTTCATTGCCTGCTCACCTCGGTCTAAATATAGAACATGTAGCTGTCCGGTTCGCCTTTGTCCCGGAAATTAATCAGGTCGCCGAGTGTGGTCGAGTCGATGACATCGGCAATCGCGTCGCGGATTCTTTTCCACAAATCGCGTTTGGCCGGGTCGTCTTCTTCCGTGAAATCGACAACGGAAATCGGACCTTCCAGCACCCGGATAATTTCTCCCGCGGTCACCGTATCGGGATCCCGCGACAAAATGTAGCCGCCGTAGGCGCCCCGGATACTTTTGACGAGCCCGCCGTTGCGCAGGGGCGCAATCAGCTGCTCCAGGTAGTGTTCGGACAGGGAGTTCTTTTCAGCAATACTTTTTAGGGAAGTCGGGCCTTCGCCGTACCTTGCCGCCAATTCCATCATAATCGTCAAGCCGTAACGGCCCTTGGTCGATATCTTCATATAAAGGCACCTCTTTCGGTTCATTCGGGGTTATATCCTGTGTATACTCAGACTATCGTAACATAATGTTGAAGCCGGATGCACTACGGAATAACGGAAGGGCTCCGAAATGTCCGTCACAGGTGGAATCAAACTCCAAAGGAAAGAGCCGGAAAGGTCGTCAGAATACCGGTTTTGTGTTAAAATGCAGTCAGACGCGCGAAGCGCGTTTTTTGCTTTCGCAGCGCTTTGCCGTTCTTTGGCAAATACCTCAATAGAAGACGGTGATATTCATGCATAAATCTCCCGAAGAAACGCGGGTCGTCGTCGGCATGTCCGGCGGTGTGGATTCTTCGGTGACGGCGCTGCTGCTCAAGCAGCAGGGATACGACGTCATCGGCATCTTTATGAAAAACTGGGACGATACCGACGAACTCGGCCATTGTACCGCGGAAGACGACGCCGAAGATGTACGGCGCGTCTGCGAGAAAATCGGCATCCCTTACTATACGGTGAACTTCGAAAAAGAATACTTCGATAAAGTGTTCACCTACTTCCTCGACGAATACAAACGGGGGCGGACACCGAATCCGGATGTCATGTGCAACCGCGAGATCAAATTCGGCGAATTCCTGAACAAAGCGCTTGATCTCGGTGCCGATTATGTCGCAACAGGGCATTACGCCCGCGTGACGGAAGAAGATGGAGCATTCAAGCTGCTGCGGGGCGTAGACACCAACAAAGACCAAACCTACTTCCTGAACGCGCTGAATCCGTATCAACTCTCCAAGACGATGTTCCCGATCGGACACCTGCCGAAACCGGAAGTTCGCCGGATTGCCGAAGAAGCCGGACTTGCCACCGCACGCAAAAAAGACAGCACCGGCGTCTGCTTTATCGGCGAACGCAACTTCCGCGAATTCCTGAGCGGCTATCTGCCGGCGAAATCCGGCGAGATGATCGATATCGCCACCGGCGAATCGAAAGGCCGGCATGACGGCCTGATGTATTACACGCTGGGACAGCGTCAGGGCCTCGGAATCGGCGGTTCCGGCAATGGCGAGCCTTGGTTTGTCGCCGACAAAGACCTCGAGCGCAATATCCTGTATGTCGTGCAGGGCGACAAGCATCCGAGTCTGTATTCGACCGCGCTGGTTGCAAGCGGCGTTACTTTTGCTTCGGGACGCGACGAATTGGCAGACGGTCCGCTGCAGTGCACGGCCAAGTTCCGCTATCGCCAGCCCGATCAAGGGGTGACCTTGACCCGCCTCGAAGACGGATCGGTTCATGTCGCTTTTGACGAGCTCCAGAAAGCGATCACTCCGGGTCAAGCCGTGGTCTTCTATGCCGGCGATGTCTGCCTTGGCGGCGGCACGATTGAAACGGTCGCGAAGGTCCCTTACGAAGAGACCCGTCCAAGCGGCACCGTTCAAGCCTGAATCTTTCTTTGCATCCGGCGGCTCAGCCTCCTGGATGCAGCTGCAAAAAACCGCTGTTCCCCTTATGGGGGACAGCGGTTTTTTGGCGTTTCTGTCTATTCGGTTTCATGCGGGGTTCCGCGTACCTGCCGCGGCAACGCCCGTGTTTCCCGTGAAGCGAAGGTGCACAGCGGATTACTGCCCGGTATCTCCGGCCGGTTGACCCGGCTGGTCCGTATGCGATTCTCCGCCTTCATCCGTATCGTCTACGGTCAGGTCGGACGCGACCGAATTCGGATCAAGCCATTTGTTGATCGATTCGATCGTTTCATCCAGATCGTCGTCGTCCAACTCGTAATACCACGCATCACGCGAGACGCCTTCGCCCTGCAGCATATGGCTGCTGATTTCCGGAGTCGATTCGTTCAAGATGACCGTTTTGGCCAAGGAAAGCATAAAATCCGAATCCATATTGGTTTTGAAGTTTTGACCGGCAATGCCGATCAATTCCGGAATTTTGGTCAAGTTCTCGATCTTTTTCATCCGGTTCAGGACCTGCTTCAGGAAAATCCGGTGACGTTCGGTCCGCTTGAAGTCCGAATCTTCCCGATAGCGTACATAGTTGAGCGCTTCCGTACCGTCGTAGATCGGTTTGTTGGCTTCGATCGTAAACTTCTCGTGATCGGCCTGTTTGTTCTCGATCGTCTCCGTAATCGGAAGCTCTACGCCTCCGAGCGCGTTGACGACGTCTTTTAACCCGTTGAAATTGATCGTGGCATAATAATCGACGTCGTGTTCCAGCAGCGCTTCGACGGTATCGACGCTCATCTGGGCGCCTCCGTAAGCGTAAGCGGCATTGATTTTGGTCTCTGAACGCGTTCCTTTGATCGTCGGCGTTCCGACCATCTTGACGTAGGAGTCGCGCGGAATCGAGATCAGCAGCACTTTGTTGTCCGCAGGACGTACGACCGAATAGATAATGGAGTCGGTTCGGGCGAGTTCGTCATCGCGTTGGTCGGTTCCGAGCAGCAGTACGGAGAAAGGTTCTTTGGTCAGCTCGGCGACGGTCAGTTCTTCCGCCCCTCCGCCTTTGGGAGCCTGGTCGATCGGAGCATAGGATTCATCGAGGGTGCTCTTGACCGTATCGGCCAGGAACGTATCGAAAGCGAATACCATCAGTTCTTTACGGAAAATAAATCCGCCGATTCCCAGGACGAACAGTACGCATAGGGCGATCAGCCAGGCTTTGCCTTTGTTCTTTTTCGTTTTTTTCTTCCGGTGCCTCTGAGCCCTTGTGAGGACGCGAGCCTCGGCCGGCTGGTTTTTATCCATTTTGTTCGTACCTTTCTCTCTCCACAAAAGTCGTAGGCTTGCTGCGGTGACCGGATTCAGGAGGAACCTGCACGTCCAGCGTAGTACGGACCTTGTCATCCCTTATGGAAGCTAAAATAGAAGTGCGTGCACCACAAACCGTCTTCGGACGAACGCCCGAAGTTGAAGACACATCTTAGATTACTACATTTCGTATGGTTCTGACAATTCTAACATACGATCCGGGTCAGTGCGCTTTAACCTGCAAAATTCGGCTTATTCGAGCGTCTAGGAACAAAAATCTTCATTTATCGCGGCGCCGCTGTTGATTCAGCCGAATTTTGGATTCGCTGCCCTGCTCCGTCGCTTCATAAAATACGGTGCCTTCAAGTTCCGCCGGCAAATAGGCTTGCTTCACGTAATGATTCGGAAAATGATGCGGATATTTGTAGCCTTCATGCCCCAATTTTTCCGCGCCTTTGTAATGGGTATCGCGCAGATGCAGCGGAACCTCCGTTGTCCCTGTTCGCCCGAAAGCCGCTTCCGCCTTGGAAATGGCGTTATAGACGGCATTGGACTTGGGACTCTCCACCGCGAACAGAATCGCCTGGGCAATATTGAGCTTCGCTTCCGGCCATCCGTTGTTGCGGTAGGCCTCGAGCGCCGATACGGCCTGTACCATCGCCTGCGGATTGGCGAGCCCGATATCTTCACTGCTGGCCGCAATCAACCGGCGGATAAACGTCATGGGATCCATGCCCAGCTTCTCGACAGCGTACAAAAACCAATACAACGCGGCATCGCTGGAACCCCGAATCGATTTGTGAAAAGCCGACAAGACGTCGTACTGCGTCGATTCGTCGGCCCGCGCAATCGGCTTGCGAACCGATTCTTCGGCGGCTTCCTTCGTAATACGGATGCGGCCGTCGGCCTGCGGCGGCGTGGTCAGCGCCGCAAGCTCCAGCGCATTGAGTGCCCGGCGAATATCGCCGCCGGACATCGCCGCGATATGGGCCAGCGCTTCCTCGTCGGCGTCCAGGTCCATATAACCCAGACCGCGCTCCGTATCGTCCAGCGCGCGGCGCATCGCGATCCGCGCATGCTCCGCCGTCAGCGGATGCAGCTGGAACAGCGTCGAACGGCTCATCAAGGCTCCGTTCACATAATGATACGGATTCTCCGTCGTCGCCCCAATAAAGATGATCGTTCCTTTCTCCACCGCCGGCAACAGCGCGTCCTGGCGGGAACTGTTGAACCGATGGACCTCGTCCAGGAACAGGATGGTCTTGCTGCCGTGCAGCGCTTTGTCATCGGCCGCCTGCCGAATCACTTCGCGCACATCCTTGACGGTGGCATCCACCGCGTTCAGACGTATAAACCTGCCCTGGGTATGGTGGGAGATAATATGTGCTAAAGTCGTCTTGCCGCAGCCCGGAGGCCCGTACAGGACAATCGAACCGACTTTATCGGCTTCGATTGCGCGGCGAAGCAGCCGGCCGGGACCGACGATATCTTCCTGCCCGATATATTCGTCCAGTGTCAGGGGGCGCATACGGTCGGCGAGCAGTCCGCTGCCTGTTTGAGTATCCGCTCCGCCTTCATAAGAAAACAAATCCAAAGTCATCACGTCCTTTCATTACTTTATTCAATATAGAGGGAGGCGCGGTGGAACGCAAATACGCGGCACGGTTCCGACCAAAGAATATGGAGCCCCAAAAAACCACTCCCTCCGCCTCTTATGACTTTGCCGGTTTTTGTCGATAAAGAAAAGGTCTAACCCCCGAATAATAAACGGAATCCCGCCGGATACGGCGTTTGAACCGAGAAGAAGGAGTGCTGCGGATGAGACTGCGCGGATTTTTCCGGCATGAAAACGAAACAAAGCTGGGCACGCTGCTGATCCGTTTCAGCCTTGTTTTCTTCGCGGTATTTGCTCTGCTGCTCAGCGGCGGCTATCTGCTGCAAAACCATTTTATCAAGACCAGCTACCTGCAGGTACGCGACCTGGCTTTTTTGACCGAAAATCTCGATCTGCTGGAAAAAGCGCTGGTGGAGCAGGAAAACGGAAGACGGGGGTTCATTTTGACCGGCGAAGAATCGCTGCTGGCTTCCTATGAACGGGGAACCGCGGACTACGAGCGGATTATACGCATCCTGGAAACCAATATTCCGCTCACCGCCGGATTTTCTTCGGATATCAAGTCGGTGCTTGCCGATGCGAAGCTTCTTCAGTCCGCTTACGATCGGCCGCTCCCGAATTTGGCGGAAGTCGGCTCATCGCTCGGACGAGCGGACATGCAGGACGGCGAACAATTTTTCTTCGAGCTGAACACCAAGTTTGACGACTTGTCGGAACTCATTTCCGTACAGCGGACGTTCGAGCGCGGCAGGCTGCTGCGGCTGATTACGCTGACGCTTGCGCTGACCGCCGCCGTCGCGCTGTTGGCTCTCGCCCTGTACATTTATTTTATCGTCAAAAATATCAAACGACTGGTCCATCCGCTGACCGAGCTGGACCGCGCGATTTCATCCTACGAAGGCAGTCAGACCGGAATTTCAAGTTATACTTCTACCGGTGAACTGGGACGTCTTGTAAATGCGTTTCACCGGATGGGCCAGGATATGCGCAGAGAAAGCGAAAAGCTCGAAGAAACCTACAAGATGATCGATGCCCTGAATCGGGCGGACTCCGTTCAAGATGTCTACCGGGAAACGCTTCTGCATATGCGCCAGCTCGTTCAGTGCGACAAGATCAGCCTGATTATGCAAAATCCCGATAAGCGCTTTTCCTTCAAAGCGGTCCTTCAAAACGAACGTCTCAATCTCAAGGAGACGCTGCTGCCCAACGAGCGGCACGAACTGCGCGAGCTGGTCCAAAGCGGCACCTCCCTGCTGTACGAAGACTGGCACAGGAAACGTCCACCCGGAGAGCTTGCCGACCGTCTGCACGAAGAAGGATTCCGTTCTTCCGTCCATGTGCTGCTCAAAAAAGAAGCGCGGATCGTCGGCATTCTGACGCTTCTGTCTCTCGAGCCCGGATTTTTTACCGCTATCAAAAAGCAGAGGTTGGAAAAACTTGCGCCGATGATCGTAACGGCAATCGAAAATGCCCGGCAGACCGACCGGATCCAATCCCTTGCGATGCGGGACGGTTTGACCGGATTATGGAACCGCCGTCATTTCGAGAATGTGCTTGGACGTTTGGAACAAGAGTCCTGCGCCGATGCCGGGCGGCCGCGGCCCCTTTGTCTGATTATGCTGGATGTCGACCGCTTCAAGCAGTTCAATGATACCCGCGGGCACCAGGAAGGCGATGCGGTATTGAAGCATATCTCCCTGCTGCTGCAGGCCTACTGCCGCTTCGGCGATCTGCCGTTCCGGTTCGGCGGCGAAGAATTCGCGGTACTGCTGCCGGATACGCAGCTCGAAGAAGCGGCTGCCGTCGCCGACAGGCTCTGCCGGTTAATCGAATTCGATTCGCCGTCGCCGGAGTATGTCGTGACCGCAAGCTTCGGCGTTGCGCAGCTTCATTCTGGACAGCCGTCCCAAGAATTGATCCGCAGTGCCGACTCGGCGCTGTACCGGGCCAAAGCCCTGGGCCGCAACCGGGTCTGCACGGACACTCAGGACCTGAACGACTCGGCCTAAGCGGGAACAGGTAGGCGGAGCGAGATCTCCGGGCTTTGCCCAAGAGTCTTCGTTATCGATAAGTACGCAAAAAAGGACGGCAGAATGCCGTCCAACGTGTCGAGAAAGTCTGATTCCGAGAGAAGCGAGGAGGCGAAGGGAGAAATTCAGTGTAGGAACGACAGTGTTCGCCTTTGTGGTGCAAGTTCATCCAAAATCGGGATATGAACTTGCACCGTTAATCGGGGAAATTCTGCTAAATTTCAATCCTTTTCCCCGATTTCAACACGCGACCTAAAGTCTTTCGAAGAAAGGCACATCGTAAGCATCCGCTAACGAATTTCTCCCGCAGCCGACGAGCTTCTACAACGAATAGGACTTTCTCGACAACCTGAAGGACAGCAGAATGCCGTCCTTTTTTGTCATGCAGCGAATGATGGCGCGGGATTCATTCCGGCCAGCCGTTTTCGCTCCATTCGCCGGACGGATCGAGAAACGCCGCCGTCTCTCCGCCGTGCAGTACCCACAACTCGTGCAGGGCCCGCGTACAGCCGACGTACAGCATTTTGGCATCCCATTCCGTTTCGCCGTAGTTTCTTCGCCCCGCATCCGCAATCACGACCGCGTCGAACTCCAGTCCTTTGGACAAATGCAGCGGCAGCACGGACAGTCCGCCTTCGTACTGTGTCATATTTCCGTCGATCACATGCAGCTCCGGGAATTCCGGTTTCAGCGCTTCATACAGCGTCTGGGCCTGCTCCTGCGTTCTTGTCAGCAGCGACACCGTTTTGTGTTCCCTGCCCCAGAGCGCCCGCAGCGCACGGGCCGACGCTGCGGCACCGGCACTTTCCTCCGCGTTTCCGTTTACCGGTGTGGATTCAAGGCCGAAATCGATCTTCCGCACTTTGTCTCCGCTTCGGAAGACCGGCACCGCCTGGATCGCGTTCGGTACGCCGCCCGACAGAATCGTGTTGGCAAAACCGATGATCTCGAGAGTCGACCGGTAGCTTCGGGTCAGCGCATGATAAGACGTTTCCTGTTCGCCGAACAGCCCGCTCATTTCTTCCCAGGCGTGAACCCCTTTGTAGGCATGTATGCCCTGCGACAGGTCGCCGAGAATAGTAAACGAATGTCCGCGGACGAAACGGTCGAGCACCGATACCTGCAGCGGCGAGAAATCCTGCGCTTCATCGATGACGATATGATCGAACCGTTCGGCTCCTTCGATTCCGTTCAGCAGCAGATGCAGATACAGCAGCGCTGGCAGATCTTCTTCGCGAATCCGGCTTTCTTTGAGGTCTTTGCGTGTCGACTTGAGCACCGAAGCCGGGATGGCTTCGAACAGCTCCAGCGGCAGAATGCCCCGTGAATCTTTGGCTGCGCCAAAGATCTGTTTGTACAGGGTGAGCGGACTGAAATCCGGCCACTTTTTCGCGTACGCTTTTTCGCGCTGGGCAACTTTCTTTTTGAACTCCTTGCGTTTGACTTCCGGCTTGACCGGCTTCAGTTCCATTTCGATCCAGCGGTGAATTCTTGCCAGCACGCGCTCTTTACGGCCGGCCGCCGAGTAATGCTTATACTCTTCCGCGTACCAGTGCAGAATCGTTTCGTACGGCAGAATTTTGTCTTCCCACGGAGAGAACTCAAGTTCCGGAGCCCCGGATACTTCAAGTGCGGAAGCTGCGGCGTCCAGCATGTCTTTGAATGCGTCCGATCCTTTGAAGCGCCCCGGCGCATCGTCGCCCGGCGCTTCGCCTGCGGCACGGCCGAACCAGAAGTCCAGCGTTTCCGCCGGATCGGCCAGCATGGACTCCGCTTCAAGCTGCTTGACGGCCCAATCGGTAAAGGTCCGCTGCTGGATATCGCCGACGCCGAGTTCCGGCAGAACGCCGGAGATATAGTCGAGGAACATGCCGTTCGGCGCGAAAATAATCATTTTCTCCGCCGATACCTGTTCTTTGTACTGATACAGCAGAAAAGCGAGCCGGTGCAGCGCGACGGTCGTTTTTCCGCTGCCCGCGACGCCCTGAATAATCAGCGCTTTGTTTTTCTCCGCCCGGATGATCCGATCCTGCTCGGCCTGAATCGTCGAGACGATATCGCGCAGACGGTTGTCTTTGTTCTCGCCCAACCGGTACAGCAGGAACTCGTCCGAGACGGCCGGTTCTTCGCCGCCGCGGGTATACGTATCGACTACGCGCTCAAGCTCGGACCGGCGGACCATAATATTGCGTTTGAGATGCACGGAACCGCCGATGATGCCTTCGGGCGCTTCGTATTCGACTTTCTCTTCGCCTCCGGTAAACGAATAGAACAAACTTGCGACAGGCGCCCGCCAATCGACGACAATCGGCAGGCTGCCGGGATCGCGTCCGTCGAGTCCCGTTTTGCCGATATACAGCGGAGCCGGCACGTCTTTTCCTTCTTCTTCAAAATCCATCCGTCCGAAATACGGCTCAGGTTCCGATTTGGCCAGCCGCTGGCGGCGCTCTTCGCGTCCCGCTTCGAGCACCTGCTCGGTAAAGTCGTGCCCGGTATAGACCGGCACGGCCCGAAGGCGCGCAAGCTGGGTTTCGATCTCTCCGAGAACGGAATCCAGCTTGTTTTGCTCTTCTTGATAGGCACTTTGAACGTTCTCACTCACTTCAGTTACCTCCTAAGATGAGCATTTTGTACAGGGGTTCTTGCGAACCGGCGAACTCAGCCGCACAAAATGCCGAAATCAATTGGCGTTCTCGCTTCCGTAAATTCCGTTGGCGAAAAAGCAAAAGGACTACCAGCATAGCACATTCCCGCGCAAACGACCTCCCTTATTTTCCGCAGCGCCAAAAAGCGCCGCTTCCGCTTGGGAAGAGGCGCTCGGATCGCGTATGCGATTATTCCTGCTCGGGCAGCGGCTGGCCGCCGAGACTCAGCAGGTCCTTGATGACTTCGCTGACCATAATCAGGCCGGCGACCGGCGGAACGAAAGCGTTGCTGGCCGGAGGCTGCTTCGCTTTGCGAATCTTGGCACCGGCCGGAGCGATCTGCTCCGTCACGTCCGCCCGCGGCTTAAGCGGCTTCTCGGTCGAGAACACGACTTTCACGCCTTTTTTGATGCCGTTTTCTTTGCGCAGCTTTTTGCGGATAATCCGTGCGATCGGATCCATCTTCGTTTTGGAGATGTCGGCAACCTGGAATCTCGACGGATCCATTTTGTTGGCCGCGCCCATGCTGGAAATGATCGGAATATCGCGTTCCAGACACTCCTTGATAATATGCACCTTGTAGATAATCGTATCGGAAGCATCCACTACATAATCGATCTTGTGTTCGAACAGCTGCTCGTACGTTTCTTCCGTGTAGAACATATTCAGTACGATCGTGTTGATCTCCGGATTGATCAGTTTGACGCGCTCCGCCATCAGCTCGGTTTTTTGCTGTCCGACCGTAGTGGTCAGGGCATGGATCTGGCGGTTGATATTCGTGATGTCCACGACGTCTTTGTCGATCAGGATCAGGGTGCCGACGCCCGAGCGGGCAAGCGCCTCGGCAGCCATCGCGCCGACGCCGCCGATACCCAGTACCGCTACGGTGCTGTTTTTAAGCACTTCGAGTCCTGCGGGGCCAATCGCAAGTTCCGTTCTGGAAAAAGCATGCAGCATGGAAATAACCTCCTCGGTCTTGAATTGAAGTCAGGGTATCCGGCAGTCCGGTCCCGGCAAAAGGAAAAGGCACGCCGGACTCGGCCGGCTGCCTCTTCTGTCTTCGTGGGTTTAGGCTTGTTCGCCTTCGGTCGCCGCCGGCTTTTTGGCCGGCTTCGGAGCAAGCTTGATATGCAGGTCGTCCAGTTGGCCTTTGTCGACAGGTGCCGGGGCGTTCATCAGCAGGTCGGTCGCACTTGCCGTTTTCGGGAAAGCAATCGTCTCGCGCAGGTTGGTGCGCTGCGTCAGCAGCATAACCAGACGGTCGAAACCGAATGCGAAGCCGCCGTGCGGAGGCGTGCCGTACTGGAACGCGTCCAGCAGGTAGCCGAACTGCTCCTGCGCCGTTTCTTCGGAAATGCCCAGCAGCTTGAACATTCTCTGCTGCAGATCATGCTCGAAGATCCGCATCGAACCGCCGCCGACTTCGTAGCCGTTCAGCACAAGGTCGTAAGCTTGGGCACGAACCGCACCCGGATCGGTCTCGAACAGTTCCAGGTCTTCCGCCAGAGGGCGGGTGAACGGATGGTGTTCTGCCACGTAGCGCTTTTCGTCTTCGTCGTAGCTGAGCAGCGGGAAGTCGAGAACCCAGGCGAATTTGTAGACGCTGTCGTCGATCAGGCCCAATTGACGGCCGATCTTCAAACGAAGGGCGCCCAGGACATCGGCCACTACCTTTTTCTTGTCGGCCGAGAACAGCAGAAGGTCGCCGACTTCCGCGCCCGTACGTTCGCGCAGCGCTTCGATCTCTTCTTCGGTCATGAACTTGACGATCGGGCCTTTGAAGCCGTCTTCCTTGACCTGAATCCAGGCCAGTCCTTTCGCGCCGTAGCGGGCCGCGTAAGGGCCGAGATCATCGATTTCTTTGCGGGGCCACGTACCGCAGCCTTTGGCGTTCAGCACTTTAACCTGCCCGCCGCTCGAAACGACGGAAGCGAATACTTTTACGCCGCTTGTCTCCACGATGTCGCCGACATCGACAAGCTCCATACCGAAACGCAGATCCGGTTTGTCCGAACCGTATCTGGACATCGCTTCCGCGTGCGTCAGACGCTGGAACGGAAGCTGAACTTCGACGCCGATCGTTTCGCGGAACAGTTTCGCCATCAGCTCTTCGATCAGGCCGAGAATGTCGTCGCGGGAGACGAACGACATCTCAAGGTCGACCTGGGTGAATTCCGGCTGGCGGTCGGCCCGAAGGTCTTCATCGCGGAAACAGCGGGCCATTTGATAATAGCGTTCGATTCCGCTGACCATCAACAGCTGTTTGAAGATCTGCGGCGACTGCGGCAGTGCGAAGAATTCGCCTTCATGCACACGGCTCGGCACCAAGTAATCGCGGGCGCCTTCCGGCGTGCTTTTGGTCAGGATCGGCGTTTCGACTTCCACGAAGCCCTGCTCGTCGAGGTGGTTGCGGAAGATTTTCGCGGACTGCGAACGCAGCATCAGCGTCTTCTGCATTTCCGGACGGCGAAGATCCAGATACCGGTATTTCAGGCGCAGCGCTTCGTCGACTTCGATACCGTCTTCAATAAAGAACGGAGTCGTTTTGGCCGCGTTCAACACTTCGATTTCGGTAACGCGCACTTCAAGTTCGCCGGTCGGCAGGTTTTTGTTGATCGTGTCTTCTTCGCGCTTGACTACCGTTCCTTTGACAGCCAGCACGTATTCGGTACGTACGCGTTCCGCCGTTTGCAGAGCTTCTCCCGAATACGCCGGATTGAAGACCGCCTGTACGATTCCGCTGCGGTCCCGCAGGTCGATAAAGAGAACGCCTCCGAGGTCGCGGCGGGTCTGCACCCAGCCGTTCAATGTAACCGTTTCTCCGATTTGCGCGGATGTAATCTGTCCGCAGTGATGAGTCCTGAGCATCATAAGTTCATTCTCCTTTGTAGTAAAAGTCTGCTATTTCAATACCGAAGCCAGATCGGCCAGCGGTACGGTAACCTGTTCGCGCGTTTCCATCGACTTGACGGCAATTTCGCCGCGTTCCAGTTCGTCATCTCCCAAAATGGCCGTATAGCGGGCCTGCAGCCGGTCGGCCGATTTCATCTGCGCTTTCATCTTGCGGCCCTGATAATCGCGTTCCGCCGAGAAGCCGAGGCGGCGCAGCTTGTGCAGCTGCTTGGTGATCTCCGCATTGGCTTTGTCGCCCAGAGCGATCAGATACACGTCCAGCGGAGGAGCGGCCTGAATCTCCGTCTGCTGGTCCGCCAGCAGCAGCTGCAGGCGTTCCATGCCGATCGCCATACCGATTCCCGGTTGATCCGGTCCGCCGACTTCCGCAACCAGTTTGTTGTAGCGTCCGCCTCCGCCGATGGTATCGATCGCGCCGATCCCGCTTTCGGTTTTGAACTCGAACGCAGTCAGCGTGTAATAGTCCAGTCCGCGTACCAGACGCGGATTGATCGTATACGGGACCTCCATGGCCGTCAGCGTGCTTTGAACCGCTTCGAAGTGACTGCGGCTTTCTTCATCCAGGCTGTCCAGAATAGACGGCGCATCCGTAAATTTGTCTTGATCGACTTTGCAGTCGAGCACGCGGAGCGGATTCCGGTCGATCCGGCTCTGGCAGTCTTTGCACAGCGTTTCGCGCATCGGATTCAGGAACGCGAGCAGCCGCTCGTTGTAATCGGCGCGCGATGCCGCGTTGCCGACCGAATTGATCTCGACGCTTGTGCCTTTTAGTCCGATATCTTCGAAGAACTGCATGCCGAACGCAATAACTTCCGCATCGATTGCCGGATCGACAGAGCCGATCGCTTCGATACCGAATTGGTGGAACTGGCGGTAGCGGCCGGCCTGCGGACGTTCCTGACGGAACATCGGTCCGATGTAGAACAATTTGGCTACGTCCGGTTCGCCGAATACTTTGTTCTCCACATAAGCGCGCACGACGCCTGCCGTACCTTCTGGACGGAGCGTCATGCCGCGCCCGCCCATGTCCTGGAACGAGAACATCTCTTTCTGGACGATATCGGTCGTCTCCCCTACCCCGCGCTGAAACAGCTGGGTATATTCGAACATCGGGGTACGAATCTCGCGATAATTGAACCGTCTGCTCAAATCACGCGCTTTGTTTTCGACATACTGCCATTTTTCGACCGTGCCCGGCAAAAAATCGAGTGTCCCTTTCGGCTTTTGAAAATCCATGATTGATTTCCCTTCCTTTCCGGCTCAAGCAGCCGGTTTGTTTTGTGGCGTACACGCCTTAAGGCATATCAAAAAGTCCCTCATCCGCCGTCTATGCCAATATTTCGCATAGTACAGGGACGAGGGACCGTATTTACGAATCTCCCGTGGTGCCACCCACATTTCGGATTTCTACCTCGATCGGCAGGCGCTTCTGTCGGCGCTTGCGAGAGGAAACGAAACCCGCTTCATTAAAAAGACGGTTAACGCCCGTCCGGTCTCGCGCATCGGCTACTTGAAATCCAAAAAGCTTGTCGGGACCTTTCGGTCCTTCGCTTTTTCAATCGTTCGCCGTGCGTTCTCGGGGAGGTCTTTGGTCCAGCCGCCGCGCAGAATTCTTTCAGCCAAGGAATTCTTCTCTGATGCGCTTTGAATCCGGATTACTTTTTCCCGTCATCGAATCTTGATATTTGCGGCAAGCCCCGGCCGAGACCGGATCGAAAATGGCTTACTGCGTTTGTTATATTTTATGATTGTAATCAAGTGCATGACTAAAGTCAACCGTTTAAACTTACCAAGTCGGGAACTGCCGCTTGGAATACACGCAAATATCCCGTTCTGCACAAAAAAAGACCCGCAGGCTGCTGCCGCGGGTCATTCAAATTTATCTAAGGGGGTCATGTCCTTATCATAGCGCTTCCTTGTTAAAGGAATATGAATCGAAGATTACAATTCGATTACAAGTGCGCCGTTCAATCGTAGACGTGTACGTATCCGTTATTGTTGCGGAGTTTGCGCACCACATCGAGATAATCTTCGTCTTTGACTTTTGCGGACAGCGTATAAGTCAGATCGCGCAGATCTTTATCGGAAGCGTTCTCATAGGTTTCTCTGGCTTCATCCTTATCGATCGGCTGGCCGCCGAGATCGCTCGATTCGTTGTGTGCCGGAACCGGAACGGCTTGATCGCCGATCATGCTGCCCGCGCTGCCCGAACCGACCGCTCCGCCGTTGAAACCGGCGTTTGTCGTACCGGACAGTGGAACCAACGGAACGACGACACGGCCCGTGCTGCCGCGGTCTCCGCCGTAACCGACGCCGCCCTGCAGTTCTCCAACTTCAAGCTGCTCGGTACTGAACGTCATCAAACTCATTCTTGCGCCTTCCGCTTCGCTTTCGGTTTTAAAATAAGCCTGGATATGTTTCGACATGATAATTCCCTCCTCATAGTGGGTATTCACCGAATTCGTTCTGTTTCCATCGGGTCTGATCTTCAAAGTCTATAGGCGGTAAAGCCGGCAGAACCGGCTTTACAGAACCTTCAATAATTCGCGTACGAAGGCCGGCTCGTCATCCGGCGTCCGAGAGGTGATAAAGTTGCCGTCGACGACGACTTCTTCGTTTTTGAAACGGGCGCCCGCATTCACCATATCGTCCTGCAGAGGCGGATACGAAGTAATCGTACGGCCTTGAAGTAGATCCGCACTGGCCAAAATCTGCGGTCCGTGGCAGATCGAGGCAATCGGCTTTTTGGAAGCGTTGATATCCTTGACGAACTGCAGGACATCTTCGTCCAACCGCAGGTTTTCCGGCGAGGAACCTCCCGGAATCACGACGGCGTCATAGTCCGACGCTTTCGCTTCGGAGATGGCTTTGTCCGTCGTATACTCGGCTTTGCCCAGTTTGCCTTTGACCGTTTCGCCGGCTTGGAGTCCGATGATATCTGCATGGTGACCGGCTTTTTTTACTTCATCGTAAGGAACCTGCATTTCGGAATCCTCAAATTCGTTGGCAAGCAAAAACGCGACTTTACTCATATCGTTCAGAACTCCTTTCTGTGTGGTCCGTGATGTAAGCGGTTCTCGCTTTCTTATTACCCTACGCTCCCCAAATTCAAAACAAACGCCAAAAAGAAAAACGCCCCGGCTGCCCAAAAGGCGGCTGAAGCGTTTAGCATGGAAAATTTTTGCCTTAACCGTTTAATCGCGGCTGTCCACGATCAGTGTAACCGGACCCCAGTTGACCAGCGACACATCCATCATGGCTCCGAAGACTCCGGTTTCGACGTTCAGCCCTTTTGCGCGAAGAGCGTCGTTAAAAGCTTCGTACAGAGCCTGCGCAGGCTCGGGACGGGCCGCCGCCATGAAATTGGGACGTCTGCCTTTTCGGCAGTCCCCGTACAGCGTAAATTGGGATACGGACAAGATGGCTCCGCCGATCTCTTCCACACTGAAGTTCATCTTGCCGTTGTCGTCTTCGAAAATACGCAGACCGGCTGCCTTGTCGGCCAGATAGAGCGCGTCTTTGGTCGTATCGTCGCCCGTGACGCCGACAAGAATAGTGAGACCGGCTCCGATCCGGCCGACCACTGCTCCGTCCACTTCGACGGAAGCCGATTTGCAGCGTTGAATCACGAGTTTCATGGAACCCAAACTCCTTTTCGCTCGGCTGCGGCAGCAGCCTTTTTATTGCATGATCCGATGGACCGTATACACGTCGCGCACACGTTTGATCCGTTCCACAACCGACTGCAGATGTTCGGTATTGCGGATCAGGATCGTAATATGCACAAGCGCCATTTTATTTTTGTCCGCGCGTCCCGAGACGGCGGTCATGTTCGTTTTGCTTTCCGAGACGGCCTGCAGCACTTCGTTCAGGAAATCGCGGCGATCAAGGCCCGTAATTTCGATATCGACGCTGAAGTTCGATTCTACCGCATCTTCCCACTCCACTTCGATCACGCGTGCGGCTTCTTCGCCGTCGCCCGCTCCCGGAATGTTGGTACAGTCGGAACGGTGGACGGATACGCCGCGGCCGCGGGTGATATAACCGACGATCTCGTCGCCCGGAACCGGATTGCAGCAGCGTGCGAAACGGACAAGCAGATTGCTTGCACCTTTGACTTTGACGCCGTTGGTCGGACGCTTCTTCTCTTTGTCCGCCGGTGCCGCCTTGACTTCGCGCACCTCGTGGGTCAACTCCAGATGGTTGCTGCTTTCTTCCTGCTCGCGGCGCCATTTCTCCGTCAGACGGGTGATGACCTGCGAAGCGGTGATACCGTTGAAGCCGATTGCGGACAGCATATCGTCGGTATCGTTAAAAGCAAACTTGTTCGCGACTTCCAGCAGCTTGTCGTCCGTCAACCATTCGGAGACTTCGAGTCCAAGCTTTTTGATTTCGCGTTCGAGACCATCTCGACCTTTTTCGACATTTTCTTCGCGGCGTTCTTTTTTGAACCACTGCTTGATTTTGCTGCGCGCGTGCGAAGATTGGGCAATCTTGATCCAGTCCTGGCTTGGTCCGTACGAATGTTTGGACGTCAGGATTTCCACGATATCGCCGGTTTTCAACTTGTGGTCGAGCGGTACGATCCGCCCGTTCACCTTGGAACCGATCGTCCGGTTGCCGATTTCCGTATGGATGCGGTAAGCAAAATCGAGCGGGCCCGAGCCGGCAGGAAGTTCAATAACCTGTCCTTTTGGCGTAAACACGAATACCAGATCCGAGAAAAAGTCCATCTTCAACGATTCGACAAATTCCGACGCATCTTTGGCTTCGTTCTGCAGTTCGATAATTTCTTTGAAGAACGGCATCTTGTTCTCGATTCCGCCGCCTGTTGCCGTTGTGCCTTCTTTGTAGGCCCAGTGGGCCGCGATGCCAAACTCCGCCGTGCGGTGCATATCCCAGGTGCGAATCTGAACTTCGGTCGGTTCCCCGTTCGGGCCGACGACCGTCGTATGCAGCGATTGGTACATATTCGCTTTGGGCATAGCGATGTAATCTTTGAACCGGCCCGGCATCGGCTTCCACAGCGTATGGATAATGCCGAGCGTCGCGTAACAGTCTTTGACATTGTCGACAAGCACGCGGATCGCGAGCAGATCGTAGATTTCATTAAACTGTTTGTTTTTGCTCGTCATTTTTTTATAAACGCTGTAGATATGCTTGGGACGTCCGGACAGATCGGCTTCTACGCCCATTTCGTCCAACTTTTCATTGATTCGGCCGATGACGTCGGAGATAAACTGTTCGCGTTCGGCGCGCTTTTTGTGCATCAGGTTGGCAATCCGGTAATACTGCTGGGGATTCAGATAACGCAGGGCGATATCTTCCATCTCCCATTTGATCGCGGAAATACCGAGGCGGTCGGCGACGGGACAGAAAATCTCCAGCGTCTCATAGGCGATCCGCCGCTGCCCTTCTTCCGATTGGTGCTTGAGCGTACGCATATTGTGCAGCCGGTCGGCCAACTTGATCACGATGACGCGGATATCCTGCGCCATGGCGATAAACATTTTGCGGTAATTTTCGTTCTGCTGTTCTTCTTTGGACCGGAATTTGATTC
The DNA here is from genome assembly GCF_013185195.1 of Saccharibacillus qingshengii. GTDB lineage: Bacteria > Bacillota > Bacilli > Paenibacillales > Paenibacillaceae > Saccharibacillus > Saccharibacillus qingshengii. Next base: position 23,824 of record NZ_JAAZWC010000002.1, on the reverse strand, counting down.
GTTCGAGCTTGGTCAGCCCGTCGACGAGCATGGCGCAGGTCTCGCCGAAGTGCTCACGGATCTCGTCGAGCGATACGGTCGTGTCTTCGACTACATCGTGCAGGAGGGCCGCTTCGATGGACGTAGTGTCCATCTGCATGCCCACGACAATATCTGCAACCGCCAGCGGGTGCAGAATATACGGCTCGCCGGATTTTCGGACTTGGCCGGAATGGGCCTTGTCGGCGAATTCGTAGGCTTCCCGAATGCGGGGGAGGTCCGATTCACGGATATAAACGGACGCCTTTTCAAGTAATCGTTCAATGCCCATTGAGTCCTTTCCGATTCCTTTCTATAAGAAAATGAAGCCTTTTTGCGGATGCGCATCCAGGCCTAACGTTCGGGTTTTCCTTTCATTATGCCTTTTAGCCGAATCCCCGTCAATGCGTGCAGGGAAATTGTTGCTTTCTTCACCAAAACCTCATCGCTCTTGTGCAGGGGAGCTTTTTTGACAAGAACTCTCCCAAATCCGAAAGTTATTCCGAAATTCCGCGAAAATGTTATTGAAAAAAAACAAAAACCTCTATAATCTAGTTAAGATGATCAAGCGCGTACGGATTTTGCTGTCTGGGCTTCATTTCAATGAAGCGTTCTTACCCGTTTTTCTCATCCGCCCCGAGCCGCTCCTCCGGTTGATTGGAGCGGCTCCAACTTATGCCCTAAGGAGTGAGAGTCTTTGCAGCGTGAAATTCAAGTTAACGAAAGACCGGGCTTCGGTCCGGGCCTGCTGCTCAGTTTGCAGCATCTGTTCGCCATGTTCGGCAGTACCGTCCTCGTTCCGAATCTGTTCGGCGTAGACCCCAGCGTGATTCTGCTCATGAACGGGATCGGCACCCTGCTGTACATCCTGATCTGCAAAGGCAAAATCCCGGCGTATCTCGGCTCCAGCTTTGCGTTCCTCGGTCCCGTCGGCGTTGTGCTTGCCTGGTCCGGCGACCATATGGACAACTACTCCAAAGCGCTGGGCGCTTTTATCGTCATCGGGGTCGTCTTCGTGCTCGTCGCCCTGCTGGTCAAAGTTGCCGGTACGGTCTGGATCGATTTCCTGTTCCCGCCGGTCGTTATGGGCTGCGTCGTCGCCCTGATCGGGCTTGAGCTGCTGCCGGTCGCGGCCGATCTTGCAGGCCTGCTCGGCAAAGCCGATCCCTCTACGGGAGCGGTTGTCTACAGCACGAATGCCATCTTGATTTCGGTTATCACTTTGTCCGTGACCGTACTGGGCGCCGTCTTGTTCCGCGGTTTTCCCAAAATCATCCATATCCTGATCGGCATCGCGGTCGGCTATATCGCCGCGTACCTGCTGGGCGAAGTAAACACGGCGGCGGTAGCTGAAGCCCGCTTCCTCTCTTGGCCGGACTTCACCACGCCGAGCTGGGACATTGCGGCAATTCTCACCATCCTGCCGGCCGCACTCGTCGTTATTGTCGAACATGTCGGCCACCTGCTGGTTACGAGCAATATCGTCGGCAAAGACCTGTCCAAAGATCCCGGTCTGCACCGTTCGCTGATGGGCAACGGCATCTCGACCATTTTGTCGGGCTTCGTCGGTTCGACGCCGAATACGACATACGGCGAAAATATCGGAGTCATGGCGCTGACCCGGGTCTACTCGGTGTTCGTTGTAGGCGGAGCGGCCGTGATCGCGATCCTGCTGTCGTTCTCCGGTACATTCTCGTCCGCAATCGCCAATATTCCGGGTCCCGTGATGGGCGGCGTGTCGCTGCTGCTGTTCGGCGTCATTGCCGTATCGGGTCTGCGCATCCTGGTCGAGCAGAAAGTCGATTTCTCGAAATCGGTCAATATGCTGCTCGCCGCACTTATTCTGGGCGTGGGACTGAGCGGCATCACGCTCACGATCGGCAGTGTCACCCTGAAAGGGATGGCGCTTGCCACGATCGTCGGTATTGTCGTCAATATCATCTTCCGCTTAATCGTACTGACCGGACTTTCGAACGAGAAAGACGATATTCAACCAGAAACGAAAACCCCGGACCTTTGATCGCAATCGAAAAAAGTTCAAAAAAGCCGCGCCCTCTTCTTCTGAGAAGGGGCACGGCTTTTTTGTGTAGACCGTCCGATGACGGCCTTCCTGCTGCACGAGTTATTTTCCCATGATACGGAGGATCAGGCAACATTGACTGCCGCCCCATGTTATAGGAAAATAATTCCTGTATTTCTTATTCCGTTTGATAACGCCAACCTTTTCAAAAGACGGCCTGTATTATTTCAGCTTGTCTCCGCCGGGTTTGGGTTTCATGGGAATAATCTTGGACACGATCTTGTGCACCATCGCCGATTCCTTGGTCAGGAACGGTCCGAGTACCGCCAGGATCAAGACGTAAATAGCTGCAAAAGGCTGAAGAATCGCCATCAAGCCGCCTGCCGCGCCCAGATTCGCCATAATAATAGAGAATTCGCCGCGCGAGACGATCGTCAAGCCGACATTGGAAGAAGCTTTCGGAGAAAGGTTAGCCGTACGTCCGGCCAGCATCCCTGCCGTATAGTTTCCGATAATGGTCAAGATCACCGCGCCGATCGCCAGCCAGACTGCGCTGCCTTTGAGGCTGAGCGGATCGATCGTCAGACCGAAACTGAAGAAGAACAAAGCGCCGAAGAAATCCCGGAACGGCAGAATCGCTTTTTCGATCCGGTGCATATGCTTGGTCTCGGCCAACACCAGACCTACAAGCAGCGCGCCGATCGCTTCCGCCACATGAATAGTCTCGGAGAATCCGGCAACGAGAAACAGCATCGCGAATACGGTAGTCAAAAAGACTTCGTTTGAAGAAATACCCAGCATCTTGTTGAGCACGGGTACAAGCAGCCTGCCGACGATCAGTACGAGCAGCATATAACCGAGCGCAATTCCCGCAGAGAGCAGAATGCCGCCGAGCGTGGTTGCTCCGCTGAGCAGAAGACCCGACAGAATCGACAGATACACAGCCAGGAAAACATCCTCGAACATGATGATGCCCAGAATCATTTCCGTTTCCGGATTTGCGGTCCGTCTCAGGTCGACCAGCACCTTGGCTACGATGGCACTGGAGGAAATCGTCGTCACCCCTGCGATCACAAGCGTTTCCAGAATCGGAAACCCGCAGATCAGACCGAACAAAAGACCGAGTGTAAAGTTGATCCCGATATAAATGGAACCGCCGATCGCAATCGACTTGCCGGCTTTGGCCAGACGTCCGACCGAGAACTCAAGTCCCAGGTAGAACAGCAGGAAGATGACACCCAGCCGTCCCATAAAGTTGATCAATTCCGCGCTTTCGATAAAACGGAGGTCGATCAGTCCAAAATGCGGCGCGTGCGGTCCCACGGCCATCCCGGCAAGAATGTAGAACGGAACGACCGAGAATCGGAGCTTAACGGAGAGAAAGCCGGCGAGCGCAATGAGCAGCACAGCGATTCCGACTTCGAATACCATGTGGTCCATTACGCCTCACCTACTTCCAGCATCCTTTTCAACGTTTGAATATTTTGCCGTTCTCCCGCAAGTACAAGCGTCATGCCTTCGGCCAGCACGTATTCCGGTCCCGGACTCACCGTCTGCTTATGCGAAGTTTCAATCGACGCAATCACGACCGTTCCCGTATTCTCCCGGATTTTCAGTTCGCCGATCGAGCGCCCGATCGCTTTCATGCCTCTGCGGATCTTGTACCATTCGATCGACAGATGATCCAGCGTGTGTTCGACCTTCTCCAGCGCCGTCGGCTGATAATTCATTCCGCCTACGATGCCGCCCAACTGACGGGCTTCGGTGTCGGTCAGCGTCATGACGCGCATCAGCTCTTCCGGCTCCACCGGCGATGGACAGAACAGCTCGCGTTTGCCGTCTTCGTGCAGAATCACGATGAAGCGGTCTCCTTCTTCCGTATCCATCAGAAATTTACGTCCAATTCCCGGCAGATCGGTCTCTCTAATTACGGACATCCAATCCCTCCCCAACTACATCATTTGAACTCTGCAAAAAAGCCCTGTACAAAACGAAAAAAGGCTCTTCTTTCGAGTCTCTTCCTCCTTTACGGATCCCCCCGAAAAAGGTTTCAAAAAAAGCGTTTTTTTGTTTCTTTTTCGCTTTTTACGCAAAAAAAGCTCTGAAAAAGCAAAAAAACCGCTATTTGCTCCCGTTTACTTCACGGGATGTCAAATAGCGGGTTTTTAAACGGTTCTCTTCATGGGTGCGGCTGATTGACCGCTTGGATTAACCTTTGATCAGGTTAAACACTTCCACGTTATCGAGGCGCGCACGGCCGTTCAATTCTTCCAGTTCGATCAGGAAAGCCGCGCCGACTACATTGCCGCCGAGCTGGCGAACCAGGCTGACGGATGTGGCAATGGTGCCGCCGGTTGCGAGCAGATCGTCCGCAATCAGAACGTTTTGACCTTCCTGTACGGCGTCGACATGCATAGCCAGCGTGTCTTTGCCGTATTCGAGGTCATATTCGATCTCCACGGTTTGGTACGGCAGTTTGCCGACTTTACGAATCGGCACGAAACCGACGCCAAGTGCGTAGGCCAGCGGTGCGCCAACGACAAAACCGCGGGCTTCCGGTCCGGCGATCAAATCGATCTTCAAATGCTCGACCTGTTTCTTCAGAGCGTCGATCGCTTCGCGATACGCCGGTCCGTTTCCAAGCAGTGTCGTAATGTCCTTGAAGCTGATCCCCGGCTTCGGAAAATCGGGAATCACGCGAATATGCTCATTAAAATCCAAATCAATCTCCTCCTAAGTCTTGTTTCCCGGATGGGGAGGACGGAAGAACGGCTTCCGGCCTTCCTTCTTACACCGAAAAAGATAAAGCCTCGGCTGCGCCGCCCGAACGGACCCTCTGCAAACGCTCGGTGAGCCACATGCCCAGATCCTCTCCAGGACCCAGCATTCGGCGTTCCAAAGCTTCCGCTTCCTGAAGAACGCGATAGGCTTTCGCCGAATCCAGCGCCGTTTTGGGAGGGGTCGGATTTACTTTGACCCGGCCTTCGGCTCTGGCGACAAAATCCAGTTCCTCAAAAACGTCCAGCGTCATGCGAATCATCCGCGGCGAGCAGCCGGAAGTTCGGCACAGTCTTTGCACCAGTTCTTTTTCGTTCGTATCCGCCGCCGATGCGGCGCGGCGAAGCTCAACGTAAATGGTCTTGATCCGTTCACGGCTCGGATCGCTGAGACGTTCGGCAGAAGGTCCGCTTGCCGGATAGAGCAGCACCATGTTTTCCAACAAAGGGAACTCCGCCAACATCTTGTCCAGCTGTTCGGCGGTGTCCGGAAGATCCAGGACGAATAACGTACGTGTCCCGGCCGGATCCGCATACCTATACGCGCTTTCCGTTCCTTGAATCCCGGAATATTCATCATACAGCCAAACCGGCAGTTGCGCTAGAGTCTTCTGCGAAACTTTTAGTGTCGTTTCGTTCACGGCCGCGGCGATCTGATCCGGTCCGCATGCAAGTACCCTTTCCGCCGTTTTACGGAACGGTTCGATACTTTCCGCAGACGCCGTCTGCGAACGGCGGTCGAACACTTGAACAGCCGGCAGAGCCAAATCGCGGACCATCAGCTGCGGTTTGCGGCTGCCCCGCCACTCGTTGATTCCCGGCTCGGCCAGCAGATCCAGCCGGTCTCCTTCGCTCAAATATTCGGCGAGGGCGCCTTTGCCGAAAACCACCGCTTCGACCGTACATCCGTCCTGCTCGACGACCAATTTCAGATGGTTCCGAGTCTTGCCCATGGTCATCACCCGCTGCAGCTTGACGTTCCGCAGCACCAGCTGCGGAGTCGGATTGCTCATCCCGAACGGAGCCATCCGGTCCAACTCTTCGATGACCGCGATCGGAAGATCGGCCAGCGAACATTCGGTTTCCGCTTCGATGACCGGAATCAGGTGCTCGGGCTTTAATAGATTCGCCGCATAAGCGTTCAGGCCCGTTTCAAAATCGCCGATTTGTCCGATCGACAGGCTCATCCCCGCCGCCGCCGGGTGTCCGCCGAAGTGATCCATCGTTTCTTCGACCGACAGCAGCGCCGCATGGATATCGAAGCCGGGAATCGAACGTGCGGAACCTTTGCAGCTTCCTTTTTCCTTGTCGATCCCGAGAATGATTGTAGGCCGGTAATAACGTTCGAGAATTTTGGAAGCGACGATACCGACGACCCCGACATTCCAGCCTTCGCCCGCCAGTACAATCACATTCGGCACGGCCCCTGTATCCGCAATTTTTTGCTCCAGCATGACCGCCGCTTCGCTTACGATATCTTCGACGTTCTTCTGGCGCTCTTTGTTCAGCAGATCCAAGACGGAAGCCAGATGTTCGGCGCGGTCGCGTTCTTCCGTGACGAGCAGATCCACTGCGCGGTTCGCATGATCCAATCGGCCGCTGGCATTGATACGAGGCGCAATGGCAAAAGCGATCCCTACCGAAGTCAACTGATCCGGCTTGCTTCCGGCAACGGCGAGCAGTTGTTCTACTCCGGGCGAAGGATTTCGGCGCATCAATTCGATCCCGCGGGAAACGAGCAGCCGGTTCTCTCCGGTCAGCGGCATCAGGTCGGCGACCGTACCGATCGCCGTCAGATCCATCCATTCCGCAGGCGGTTCTCCCAGCAGCGCATGAGCCAGCTTGAATGCGACTCCGACGCCGGCAAGTCCTTTATACGGATATTCGCATTGGGCCAGCTTCGGGTTCACCAGTGCCACTGCCTGCGGCAGTACAGCCGGAGGTTCATGGTGATCGGTCACCACCACATCAATGCCAAGCTCCGCCGCATAAGCAATCTGATCGACCGCGCTGATTCCCGTATCGACCGTCACGATCAGTTTGACTCCTTCGGCCAGGGCTTTGTCGATTGCATGGCGGTGCAGCCCGTATCCTTCTTTGGAACGATGCGGAATATAAGTGCCGAAGTTCGCTTCGAGCTTCGTCATCAGGCGAATCATCAGCGCCGTACTGGATACACCGTCGGCATCATAATCGCCATAGATCCAGATCCGTTCCCCGGCTTCCAATGCCGCTCGAATCCGTGCCGTCGCCTCTTTCATGCCATGCAGCAGAAACGGATCGTGCAGACCGGATAAATCTTCGTCTCCGTCCAGAAATTCGGCCGCTGACGCCGGAGCTTCGTATCCCCGGTTTGCCAAGAGCGAAGCTAACAGCGGAGATATGCCCAACTCGCCGCTCAAACGTTCTACGGCTGCCTGTTCCGGACTTGCGATCTTCCATTGATATTGCGAATGCAGCACAAGCTCACCTGCCTTTCTTTTCCTTTTATTGCACGATTGTCGGATGGTCCGCACTGCCAAGCAGCTCATCGTTCGATTTGTACGGATAACCCGTATGATACGGTTCGACGCGAACCTGAACTTCAATGACCTGAACGAACCGGTGCATCAGCAGATCCCGGGACCGTTGAGCGATTTCATCCGCTTCTTTGACGGTCATTCTCGGGTTTACGCTTAGCGTAAGGTCGATCTTCACCATCTCGACCGAACGGACCGCACGCAGCATGCGAACTTCGATAACCCCGTGTACGCGCTGAACCGTTTCCACAAACGGCGTCGGATCTTCTTCGGATTCGTTCGGCATGCCGGGGGCTTCTCGTATAAACATCCTCATGAGACGAAGCGATTTGATGACCGCTACCGCCGCGACCAGAATCGCCGCAGCCGAATCCGCATGATTGAGTTCCGGAATATCAAATCCGCTGCCGGCAATGGACAGAGCCATACCGGCCGCAACCAACATTGAACCGTACAGCGAAAAACGATGTTCTCCCGCATAGTTCCGGGCTAATTCGGCATTTGTACGGCTCAATTTCCGATAACGGAATAGGAACCAGCCTTCCGCGATCACCACCGCGGCAAAAAAGGCGATGAAAGCATGGATATCCGCCGTTTGTTCGATCTTGTCCCACAGACGTCCCAATCCCGAAAGCAGGGCTTCGACGGCGCCAACCAGTACAAGCACCGTAAGCAGCATGCAGACAAGCAGCGAAGATTCCCTGCCGCTTCGTCGTGCGCTTCGTACGGCATCCGAAACGGAATTCAAAGCATCAGCCATCAGAGCCGGACTTCCGCCGATCCAACCTCCGATTCCTTTGATCAACGCGGCGGCACTGAGCATGCCGATATCGATCCAGCCCGAAGATTTTTCGATATCTTGTTGACGGACCGTCATAATGATTCCCCTCTCGTATTCAATCGAATCCGGACCTGCCTTGAAACAAACGGCGAAACAAGAAAAGCCGCGTCTCGAATGAGGGACGCGGCTTCACGGCAGGGCCGTATACTCTTAGTTCGTCGCTTTGGACGGCTTGGCCGCGGACGGCTTTTTCTTGTTGCGAAGCGCCAACCAAAGTGGACTCGCGATAAAGATCGACGAGTATGCACCGAACAGTAATCCGATAACCATCGCCAGCGAGAACATGCGGATCGATTCACTGCCCAATACGAGAAGTGCAAATGCCGCAATAAACACGGTAAACACCGTACCAAGCGAGCGTGTCATCGTTTGCGATATACTTTTGTTGACCAGGTCTGCAAGATCGTCATGCGTCTGTTTCTTAGCGAAACGCAGATTTTCCCGGATCCGGTCGAAGATAACGATCGTATCGTTGATCGAGAAACCGATAATGGTCAAGATCGCGACGATAAACGTCAGATTGACTTCCAGCCTCAAGATCGAGAACACGCTGATCACGAGGAAAGCATCATGCAGCAGAGCCACAACCGCAGACACGGCAAACCGCCATTCGAAACGGATCGTGACATAGATGACAATCCCGACGCTTGCGACAATGACGGCCAACAGAGCGTTAAGCTCCAATTCTTTGGCCATCTCGGCATCGACGGTATTGATTTCGTACGAAGCGTTCTTATCGATTTGACTGTTGAATGTAGTCTGCAGGCTTTCGACCTGCGCATCCGTCAGCACTTCCGGGAAACGGATATTGACGCGGTCGCTGCCGGCCGTAATATTCGCTTCCTGGTCAAGTTTCGCATCGTTAACGACTTTTTCCACTTCCGCCTGGCTCACTACTTTGGATACCGAAATATCCACGTTCGAACCGGAACGGAAATCGACTCCGTAATTCAATCCGAATACCGAAAGACTGATAATACCGGCCAAAGTGATCGCCAGCGAAAAAATGTAAAAGTACTTGCTGGATTTGATGAAGTTGAAATCCCATTTGGAATTTGAAGCCTGATGTTTAGAGTTCACGAATTTCACTCCCCTTTACTCCGAAATACCCCGGCTTATTCAAGGATTTCGCCTTAACGAGCAGGGAGAGCAGGTAACGCGACAGGAAGACGTTCGTGATGATGCTGGTTACGATATCGATCATCAGGACAAGCGCGAAACCGCGAACCGAACCTGTACCGAGCCAGAACATGACGGCGCCGGCAATCAGCGTCGTAATCTGGGCATCCATAACGGTCCGGAAAGAGCTCTTGCTGCCGGCGCGGAACGCCGACAGAATACTTTTTCCGCTGCGCATTTCCTCTTTGATCCGTTCATAGGTAATGATGTTGGCGTCGACCGCCATCCCGATCCCGAGAATAAACGCCGCGATTCCCGGAAGGGTTAGCGTAATATCCGCCCATATAAAGATCAGAATCGTTCCCCACGTATGAATGATCAGACAGAAAGCGGCAATCAGTCCCGGTATCCGGTACATGAATATCATGAAGATCAGAATGATAATCGAACCGACAATACCGGCTTTAAGCGTCTGGTCCAGCGACAGCTGTCCCAATGTGGCACCTACGCTTTGCGAATATTTCTCCGTCAGCTGCAGCGGCAGAGCGCCGAGGTTGATGGTATCGCGCAGATTCTGTGCTTCTTCGCGTGTAAAATCTCCGGTAATTTGCGCCGTTCCGCCCGTGATTCGCTGCTGAACGGTCGGAGCCGACAGCAGTTCGTCATCCAGGAAGATCGCCATCGGCTGACCGATCAATCGTCCGGTAACGTCGGCGAATTTGTTCGCGTCGTTCAATTCGATCGAAATCATCAGGTTTCCGAGCTGGTCAGGTTGAACGGTAGCACCGTTCGGCTTGAAATCCTGGCCGGTCAGCTCGATCTTGGTGAACCCTTGGTAAGGGTCCGCCGCAGCGTCTTTTTCCGTACCGGCAGCTTTGTCGGTATCGGCGGCATCCGTGTCGGCTGCTTTGTCCGTACCTGTCGACGTTTCGGTTCCCTTCGCAGCGTCGGTGTCTGCCGCTTTGTCCGTGTCCGCCGCTTTGTCGGTAACTGTGTTCTCTTTCGTGCCGGCTGCCGCATCCTTGCTGTCTGCAGCACCTTCCGTACCGGTAGAATCGGTACTTTCCACAGCCACTTTGTCTTCGGCCGCCGCATCGGTTTTGTCTTCGGTCGTTCCTGCGTCCGAAGAGGCTCCCAGACTGCGGAAGGTCAGGTTGGCGGGTTCTTTGATACGTTCCCTAACGGCTTTTTCGTCCGTAACGCCTGCGATTCTGAGTCGGATCCGGTTGGTACCTTCGGTCGTAATCTCAGGTTCGCTTCCCCCAAGGGCGTCCACGCGTTTCTCAAGACTTCTGGCCGTTTCGTTCAGGGATTCTCGGCTGACTTCCGCTCCGCCCGTCATTGGCGACGCCTCATACAGGATCTCGAAGCCTCCCTTTAAATCCAGCCCCAATCGAACCGAATTCAACAGGTTAGGCGTGCTCCAGACCATGACCCCGATGGAGACGAGCACAATAACAATGAAACTGACAATTCTCTTCATGCCGTTTCTGGTTCCCCCTTTTTTCTCAATGCTCCTATTATAACGATGTAAAAAAATGTAGTCAATGAAGTAAAAGAAAGCCCTCCTCAGGAAAGGGGAGTCTCTTTTAATGCCGCAATCGTAAGGTAATTCATCAGCCCGTCGATTCGCAGCGTCAAAATATCGTTCACGATCTGGTGCAGCGGCGGATCCTGTGCGCCCGCATACTTCCTGTTGACGCAGCGCCAGACATCTTCCCAGGTCGCCTGTTCATAACCCAGGTAATGAAACTCTTCCGCTTTATCTCTGCAAAGTCCGATAACGGCCTCCGTCAAATCTTCTCCGGCCAACTGCTCTTCCGCAGGAGGCTGTCCGCTTAACTGCTCTTCTGTCATCCGTTTCCCCTTTCCACGCAATCGCCGCCGAGTATCTTTTTTGTAGAGGCGGCACAACAAGCATTCCGGTTCCCTAACCCTTCATTCGACACCGATGCGTCCATTCCTGCCCAAGATTCAGTGACCACCGCAGACGCACGGCACTTCACAAAATATGCGTATACAGATACCATCCCCCGGCTCCGAGAGCCAGAAGTGTCAAAGGAAAAGCGATCATCAGATACGATAAATAAGAAAAGCGGTATCCTTCTTTTTGCGCCAGGCCGGCTGCCAGCACACCCGCGACCGAACCGGCCAGCGTTCCGCTGGAGCCGATTCCGCTTCCCAGTACCAAAGCCCACCATAACTCGTTCAGATCGGACGGACGCACCACTTCCATCTGCAGCCCCAATGTCTGGACAAGCGGAATGGCCGCGGCGGTCAGCGGAACCGGATCCAGCACGGCGGACAGCAGGCCCGATACCGTAAACAGCAGCAGGGCGGTCAATGTTTTGTTTTCGTTGGTCAGTTCCAGCAGCTTCACTGCGATTTCGCCCGTAATTCCCGTTTCCACAAGACCGCCGGCCAGGACATAGAATCCGGCGACGACGGCAAGGGTCTTGAAGTCCGTATGCGCGCGCACTTGACGGGCATCTTCTGCGGAACGGACATTGACGGCTAGCATCAACAGCGCCGCCGCGATCGCGACCATCCCGCTGCCCATTCCCAGCTTCTCGTGAACCAATAAGCCTGCAGCCAGAAGAGTCAATACAGCCAGCGACAAGAAGGCGCTGCGCCGATTGGATAGACAAAGACGCGGATTAAGCGCTTGAATATCGGCACGCCGCTTTGCGGATCGGCGCATTTCTTTGCGGAAAATCAGCATCAGCAGCCCCATATGGACAGCGAGCAGAATCAATGCGGGCGCCCACAGACGAGCGGCAAAATCGCGCGTATCGATATGGGCTGCCGTGCCGATCATCATATTGGACACACTTCCCGCCAGTGTGGTCATCCCTCCAAGATTACAGGCAATCACGCTCATAATCAGAAAAGGTACCGGGCCGATTCGCAGCGTGCGTCCAATCCGCAGGATAAGAGGCGCAAGCAGCAGCAGTGCAGGGCCGCTTCCGAGCAGAGCTGCGGCTGCGGCCGCCAAAACCGTTACGATCACAAGCACCGCAGGCAGACTGCTGCCTACCGCCCGTACCAGCATAAGCGCCGAGAACTGTAAAATGCCGCTTCGGTCGGCAGCAGCTGCCGTAATCGTCATTCCCGCCATCAACAGCAGAACATTCCAAGCGATATGATGGCTCAACGCGGCATTCCAATCGACGATCCCCAGCACCAGCAGCACCAGAGCTCCTGCAATTGCCGCCAAACCTCCGTTTATCTTTTCCGTTACGACAAGCACATAGACGATTCCAAATACGGCTGCCGCCGTATAGACCGGCCAAAATGCGGTATCGATTTCGGAAATCATGCCTTCACTTCCTTTCAGCCGTTCCCATTTCCTATTTCAATTTCCTGCTCACTATGTAGAGTCCCTTTGGGCGGGAATGTTTCGGTATTTCCTATAATGAAATGCCAAGAAAAAAGAAACTGCCGTAGAACGGAGATTCTCCGTTCGGCGGCAGCCTGTGCGGAAGTGCAAAGCGGTCCACCTCCGCCGGCGCTTCCCTATTCGGTTAGTCTTACTTCTTGTCGAGGCTGACATCGGAGCCGGCCGTTGTGACGTGGCTGATCGCGCTGCGATCGAATGTCAGCTTCGTTACATCGTTCACGCGAACGACGGCAATGTCGCTCGTGATTTCCAAGATTGTCCCGTGAAGGCCGCCGATGGTGACGATTTTATCGCCTTTTTTAAGCTGGCCCAACATGGCGTTGCGCTGTTTCTGTTTCTTCTGCTGAGGACGAATCAACAGGAAGTAGAAGATTGCGATCATGAACACGAATGGAACGATGGTCATGAGCAGTCCTCCGCCCGATCCGGCAGCGGTTGCAAGCGTTGTAGATGGAAACATGGTGAAATCCCCCTTATTGTGCGATTGGCCGTACGAATAATCGTACTGGACCCGTGGGGCGGTTTAGAACCCTTTGTCGTTGGTGTGCATGCCATACTGCTCGAAGAATTCGTCGCGGAAATCCAACAGACGGTCTTCTCGGATCGCCTGACGGACGCCCCGCATCAATTCGAGCAGGAAGTGGAGGTTATGATAAGTGGTCAGCCGGAGACCGAACGTCTCGTCCGCCTTGATCAGGTGGCGCAAATACGCTCGCGAATAGTTCCGGCAGGTATAGCAATCGCAGTTCGGATCGAGAGGACCGAAGTCTCTCGCGTACTGGGCATTGCGTACAACCACCCGGCCCTGGCTTGTCATCGTCGTTCCGTTACGCGCTATGCGCGTAGGCAGCACGCAGTCGAACATATCGACTCCGCGAATGGCGCCTTCGAGCAGAGCATCCGGCGAACCCACGCCCATCAAATAGCGGGGTTTGTTCGCCGGGAGCAGCGGTACCGTATACTCCAGCACTTCATACATCAGATGTTTCGGTTCTCCCACACTCAGTCCACCAATAGCATACCCCGGGAAATCCATCGAAGTCAAATCGGCTGCGCTCTGACGGCGCAGGTCTTCGTGCATGCCGCCTTGAACGATTGCGAACAGTCCTTGGTCCTGTGGACGCGCATGGGCTTCGAGGCAGCGCTCGGCCCATCTGGATGTCCGCTCAAGCGAGCGTTTGAGATACGCATGCTCGGCGGGATAAGGCGGACATTCGTCGAATGCCATCATGATATCCGAACCCAGCGCGTTCTGAATATTCATCGCCACTTCAGGCGACAGGAACAGCTTGTCTCCGTTGATGTGGGAACGGAAGTTCACGCCTTCTTCGGTGATCTTGCGCATTTCCGCCAAGCTGAATACCTGGAAACCGCCGCTGTCGGTAAGAATCGGACGATCCCAGTTCATGAATTTGTGCAGGCCGCCGGCTTCGCGGATAATCTCGTGTCCCGGACGCAGGAAGAGATGATACGTATTGCTCAGAATGATATGGGCGTCCATTTGTTTGAGTTCTTCCGGGCTCATCGTTTTGACCGTGGCCAAAGTACCGACCGGCATAAAAGTCGGCGTATCGATAATGCCGTGCGGCGTATGCACGCGGCCAAGCCGCGCGCCCGACTGCTTACAGGTCTTGATATGTTCGTAACGGATTGCAGATGTCATCGGATCGTTCCTTTACAAGAAAATGAGGGGCCGAAGCCCCTTTGAATCGTTCGGCTAACCGCCGATTTTAATAAATGAACATGGCATCGCCAAAGCTGAAGAATCGATATTCCGATTCTACCGCTTCCCGGTAAGCCGCCAATACATGCTCTCTCCCGGCAAGGGCGCTGACCAACATGACGAGCGTAGACTTGGGCAGATGGAAGTTTGTGATCAATGCATCGACAACTTTGAAGTCTTCGCCCGGATACAGAAAAATCTGCGTCCAGCCGCTGTCCGCCGCAAGTCGGCCGCTTTCGTCCAAGGTTCGTCTGGCCGCCGACTCGAGCGTGCGTGTCGACGTGGTGCCGACCGAGACGACCCGGCCGCCGCGTTCGCGGGTCCGGTTAATCAGTTCGGCCGTTTCCTGCGGCAGTTCGTAGTATTCTTCGTGCATGACATGTTCTTCGATCTGCTCCACCGACACCGGACGGAAAGTGCCCAGTCCGACATGAAGGGTAACAAAACCGATCTCTATGCCTTTGGACCGCAGCTTATCAAGCAGGTCTTCGGTGAAGTGCAAACCGGCAGTCGGAGCGGCTGCGGAACCTTCGTGTTTGGCATACACCGTCTGATAGCGTTCCCGATCGTCCAACCGTTCCTTGATATAAGGAGGAAGCGGCATTTCGCCGAGACGATCCAGAATTTCCTGGAAGATGCCTTCATATCGGAACTCGATGATTCGGGCCCCCATATCGCCTTCTTCCAGTACGACCGCTTCCAGTTCGTCACCGAACCGGAGGACGGCGCCCGTCTTGACCTTTTTGCCGGGTTTGGCCAGTGTTTCCCAGCGATCGCCTTCGATATTTTTGAGCAGAAGCAGTTCTACACGCGCTCCCGTTTCGGGTTTGACGCCGTGCAGACGCGCCGGCATGACCCGGGTGTCATTAAGGATCAGGGTGTCACCCGGATTGAGCTTGTCCAAAATATCGTAAAAATGCAGATGCTCCATCTCCCCCGTACGCTTGTTCAGCGCCAGCAGTCTCGATGAGGTGCGTTCCGCAAGCGGAGTTTGGGCAATAAGCCGTTCAGGCAGTTCAAAATCGTAATCTTCTACATTCATGGAGTCTTCAGTCCTTAGTCAGTTCTACGTTATTGTAATAATGGAGCAGGATTTCCGGATACGTTTCCCCTGCGTCCGCAAGTCCTTTGGCTCCCCATTGGGAAAGCCCCAGGCCATGGCCGTTTCCTCGGCCGACAAAGAAAAATCCGGTTCCGGAAGAAACTTCGGTGGTACTGGTCCCGATCGAAGCCAGACTGCGGCTCAGCAGATTGGACGGTGCCGAGGCCCCGAACTTGAGCGGCCCGGATGTGCTGTTCTTGGATACTTTGGCCGAAGAGATCACGGTATAGGCATCCGCCGACACGACATCGAACAAAGTGCTTGGAAGGCCGCTCAGTGCGGTACGGAACATATCCGGATATTTCACATCCACTTTGGTTCCGTTGATCTTCAGTTCGGTCACACGTCCCGAAGGGCCGCGCTGACTGACCTGGATCGTCTGAATAGAAGCCGGCAGCTTGGTCGTCGTGCGTCCTTTGAGCGAAGCCAGCAGTTGGGCGGATGTGTAAGGTCCACGGATCCATTCGTAAGTGCTCGATTCGCTCACCACTTCGAGTACCAGCGCTTCTTCGCCCGGATTCATTTTCGAAAGTTCCGAGACGCCGCTTTGAATCTGAGGCAGCGGACGAACTTTGGTATTTTGTGCGGTCACCGTCATTTTGCGGAATCCTGTTGCATCAAGTCCTTTGTCCGCCACATTGTCTTCGCGCACATAGCCGATTTTACCGTTGGACAACGCTACATGATACCACTTTTTGAGATTGGCTGCCGCCGCGCGGTCCGAATCGGAAGGCACGCTCGAGAACAGCTCGCTTCCGCCGCTGTTCCAGACTT
Organism: Saccharibacillus qingshengii; assembly: GCF_013185195.1. Lineage (GTDB taxonomy): Bacteria > Bacillota > Bacilli > Paenibacillales > Paenibacillaceae > Saccharibacillus > Saccharibacillus qingshengii. Next base: position 7,531 of record NZ_JAAZWC010000002.1, on the reverse strand, counting down.
CCGTCGGATCGGAGGTCATGCCGCCTGCATTGGAGGAAAACAGGGCTTCGACCGGCTTGCCGTTCTGCTTCAGAATCTCGCCTGCCGTCGCATCGACCGCCGCATTGACCGGTTTGCTCTCCGAACCTACCCCGCCATACGCCTGGCTCAGTGTGGAATCGACGACATCGGCCACTTTGAACTTGGTCGTCGCCCGGGTCTGTACGGTTGCGTAGCTGCGTGCCGCCACGGCCTGCGCCTTAAGCGACTCTGCCGGCCACGAAGAAGAAACTTCCGACCCTACGACCGAATACAAATACTGCTCCATCGGAAGTTCGTTCACCAGATAGAGCTGACTGCCGTAAATGCCGATCTCCAGATCGCCGCGGTACGAGCGTTTTGAACGTTCCTCCACTCGAATACGGCTCTCCGGCGTCCCGTCAATCCAGATCCGGTCTTGTTCGCCGAGCGTCAGCAGATAAAGCGCAGCGGCGGTACCGGCAGTCAGACCCGAAGTCGCATCGCTGCGGATGACCGCGGAGGCCGAAGGTGCGGAAGAGGCTGTCGACAAAGGGATCCCGCCGAGGCGGGAGGAAACGGCGGTTTTGAGCGAGTCCAGAGCGGCCGCCGATGTTTCCTCGCCGATTTTCAAGCTGTACACGGCTTTTCCACCCGAATCGGTTGAAACGGCGACGGCGCCGTCAAATCCCGCGTCCAACACTTTTTGCAAAGCGGACGAAGCGGCGTTCAGCGTACCGTAACTGCCTCCGCTCAGGGAGAACGTGCCTGTCGCTTTCGGCAACAATCCGCCAACCGAGTTGGCCGAAGCACTTCCCGCCAACCGAACTGCGGCGTCTGCCGCGGCTTTATCGTTCGAATACGGTCCCGCGTACATTTGGTAGACGTCTTTTCCGTTTCGCACGATTTTGTAAACGGACAGTTTATCCGCGCCCGATTTCAATTTGCCGGCAAGCGAAGATACCGTTTGAAGGTCCGAGCTTTCGCCAACTTTGACTTTCGGTCCGTCCAGAGCGAACAGGGTAACGCCGCCGGCCGAGGTCGAGAACCACTTTACATAGCCCCCATCCGTTTTCAGTCCGACTGCTGCGGCGATTTCGGGTGTCAGCGTAATTTTGGATGTCGTCTGCTTGTAGGTGCTTCCCAAATTCAGAAATAATCCTACGCGCACGGTGTCTTCGGGCTCTTCGGCGTGAACGGCCGTTTGAAGCGGCAGACAGGAAAGGGCGACGGCTGCCGCGAGCAGCGTTCTCCCCCACTTGACGGGCTTACGACTCAAATGTTGCTTAGTCATGCTTGCGTTCCTCCTTGTAAATCCGGTCGTCCCCTACGGTCAACCTAACGGTAACGGTCGAGGCGTGCTATTTTCCGTCTTCCGGCATCGGCAGGCCCAGATGGGCATAAGCCTGGGCAGTAACAACGCGGCCTCTCGGCGTGCGCTGAATGAATCCGCTTTGCAGCAAATAAGGTTCGTATACGTCTTCGATGGTCTGGCTCTCCTCGCCGATCGTCGCGGCGATCGTATCGAGCCCCACCGGTCCTCCGCGAAAACTTTGGATCATCGAGCGCAGCATCTTGTGGTCGATACTATCGAGCCCGCGCGGATCGACCTGCAGGCGCGACAGCGCTTCGGCCGCGATCTCCGGCGTAATGATCCCGTCTCCGCGCACCTGTGCAAAATCGCGTACCCGTTTGAGCAGCCGGTTCGCGATCCGCGGCGTTCCCCGGGCCCGCAGCGCAATTTCTTCCGCGGCATCGCCGATGATTTCGACATTCAGCGTATCGGCATTGCGCGAGACAATAAACGCCAGGTCTTCGACCCCGTAGAACTCGAGCCGGCTCACGACGCCGAAGCGGTCGCGCAGCGGTGCGGACAGCAGCCCGGCCCGCGTCGTTGCGCCGATCAGCGTGAACGGAGGAAGATCGAGCCGTACCGAGCGCGCACTCGGACCTTTGCCGATCATGATATCGAGCGCGGAATCTTCCATCGCCGGGTACATCACTTCTTCGACCGTCCGGTGCAGCCGGTGAATTTCGTCGATAAACAGGACATCGCCTTCCTGCAGATTGGTCAGCAGCGCCGCCAAATCGCCGGGACGTTCGATCGCCGGTCCCGAAGTCGTACGCAGGTTCACGCCGAGCTCGTTTGCGATAATGTTAGCGAGTGTCGTCTTCCCGAGTCCCGGAGGCCCATAGAGCAGCACGTGATCAAGCGCTTCTCCCCGCATTTTGGCCGCTTCGATATATACTTTCAGGTTTTCCTTGACCTGATTTTGACCGATATACTCCGATAGATAGCGGGGACGCAGACTCAGTTCCACCGCCTGGTCTTCCATCATCAGATTGGCCGATATGATCCGGTCATCCATAAGTCCACCGTTCCTCCCCGTTTATACTGTACCGCATTTACCCTTTGTAAAGAACCTTCAAAGCCCGTTTCATCAGCAGATCGACCGGTTCTCCCGGCTGCAGATCTTCTTTCAGATGCATCCAGACCTTGTCCAGTTCCGCTTCCGTATATCCGAGCGCTTCGAGCCCTTCGCGGGCTTCTCTCCAGCCTCCGCCGTCCAGTTCCGCTTCCGCCGCGGCGTTGTTGTCAAACAGACCTCCAAGCGAAGGTGCCACGAATCCATCCAGCCGGTCTTTCAAGTCCAGCACCATGCGCTGCGCCGTTTTTTTTCCGATTCCCGGCAGTTTGATCAAGAACGTAAGGTTCTCCTGCTGAATGGCGGAGACGACCTTCTCGGGGGTACCGCCCGCAAGGATTCCCAGTGCTACCCTCGGTCCGATGCCCGACACTTCGATCAGCCGGCGGAACAGCTTTTGTTCTTCCCTTGTGGAGAATCCGTACAGAAGAATAGCATCTTCCCTGACACTGTGATGCGTATACACCGTAACCGCTTCTTCCCCTTTTGCGGCAAAAGCGTACGGATTCGGACAAAATACCCGGTATCCGATGCCCTGCACATCTACGACGATATATTCCGTTTCCAAATGGGCCACGTGCCCTCGCACAAAATCGATCATTTTCGCAATACCTCATTCAATTTGGAGTTTAGTGTAGACGAATGCGCATGGCAAATCGCGACCGCCAAAGCATCCGCCACGTCGTCCGGCTTGGGAACGGCCTGCAGTTTGAGGAACATGCGCACCATCTCCTGTACCTGCCGCTTTTCGGCCTTGCCGTAACCGACGATGGCCTGCTTGACCTGCATTGGCGTATATTCGCCGATCGGCAGGCCTTTCTGATGCGCTGCCAGGATCAAGACCCCGCGGGCCTGACTGACCGGCATGGCCGTCGATACGTTGCGGTTGAAAAACAGTTTTTCGAACGCTACCTCATCCGGTTTGTATTTATCGATCAACTGCACCATGGCTTCGTACACGTGCAGCAGCCGTTCTTCGTCGGGTGTATGTGCCTCGGTCTGAATGCAGCCGTATTGAACGGGCGTGCATTTGGTTCCTTCTTTGTCGATAAACCCAAAACCGACGATCGCGATCCCCGGGTCAATTCCCAATATGCGCAAGTTTATCTCTCCTTTTCCCCGAAAAAACGCACAGCCGCTTTTTCGCAAAGCTTCTGTCCAACGTCTTATCCAGTCCGGCCTCCCATACATTCTACCGAACATATGTATCCGTCTTTTCATTATAGCAAAAGTTGAAAAAGGAGACACCCACAGAACGCTTTCTTCTTTATAATTTCGGCATCTCCTGGGCAAAACCTTTGAACGCGCAAAAAACAACAAAAAAGACTGCTTTCGAGTCGGAATCTTCCGCCTGAAAAGCAGTCTTTCTATCTGCGTCCGAGACGCTTAAGTGTAAAAAAATGGCGCGCCCTGAGAGATTCGAACTCCCGGCCTTTTGATTCGTAGTCAAACGCTCTATCCAGCTGAGCTAAGGGCGCAAAAACAATGGAGCGGACGACGGGAATCGAACCCGCGACCCTCGCCTTGGCAAGGCGATGCTCTACCGCTGAGCCACGTCCGCAAAACATTATTTAATTAAAATGGCGGAACCGACGGGATTTGAACCCGCGATCTCCTGCGTGACAGGCAGGCATGTTAACCCCTACACCACGGTTCCAAGCCATAAGGTGAAACAATTGCGGGGGCAGGATTTGAACCTGCGACCTTCGGGTTATGAGCCCGACGAGCTACCGAGCTGCTCCACCCCGCGTCAGAGTGTTCTTGCTATATCCGACTTCGTCACGAAAGTCTTCATGGTGGAGGCTGAGGGGCTCGAACCCCCGACCCTCTGCTTGTAAGGCAGATGCTCTCCCAGCTGAGCTAAGCCTCCATAATATGACCCGTAGGGGATTCGAACCCCTGTTACCTCCGTGAAAGGGAGGTGTCTTAACCCCTTGACCAACGGGCCTCATTGTCATTCGCTTCTTGGAGCGTCTCGCTTGTTTCAGCGTTTCGTCCGCGGCGACAAGAAATAATATACCATGCCAGCGAGCAAATGGTCAACCCTTTTTAACAAAAAACTTTAATAAAGTTGAAAATGGTTTTACAAACCGCGCTGTGATGCCTATTATTACCCCTGCCCGCCTCAAAGCCAAACGTTTGGCGGCAGAAAAACGAGTGTCCGAAACCGGCTTTTAAGCCTTTTCCGTTTCTTCGGAAAAGTTGCCTGCGGGATTCCTCCCCTAATGAATGCGGAGTCGGAAGAAGGTTTCTCCTCCTTCCGACTCCGCGCAAAGACCAGAAATCAAGCTTCTTCCTGCCACAGCTTGTACAAAGCCTGGGTTCCTTTATCTTCGTATCCCTGGTCGGCCAGCTTCCGGTACAGCGACTCTGCCAGTTGAAGACCGGGAAGCTCCAGCTTCATTTCCTCGGCCGACTGCAGAGCGATCCCCATATCTTTGATAAAATGCTTGATGTAGAAACCCGGCTCGAAATCTCCATCGAGCATACGGGGAACCAGATTGCTGAGCGAGAAACTGCCGGCGGCACCGGTCTCGATACTTTTCAGCACGGTCTTGGGATCAAGCCCGGCTTTCTCCGCATAGATAATTGCTTCCGTTACCCCTACCATGTTGGAAGCGATCGCGATCTGATTGCACATCTTCGTGTTTTGTCCGGCTCCCGCTCCGCCCTGAAGCACGATGTTGCTGCCCATAATCTCCAGCAGCGGCTTCAGATCTTCAAAAGCGGAACTTTCTCCCCCGACCATGATCGACAACGCCGCTTTCTTCGCGCCTACATCGCCTCCGGAGACGGGAGCATCCAGAATATGCAGACCTTTTTCGGTTCCCAGTTCGGCCAAACGTCTGGCGAGCAGCGGACTCGATGTCGTCATGTCGATCAAATAGGTTCCTTTTTTCGCATGGGCAATCAAGCCGTCTTCGCCCGTATAGACTTCTTCGACGTCTTTGGGATAACCAAGCATCGTGATGATAACATCGCAGACCTGAGCCAGATCACCCGGCGAATCGTGCCAAACGGCACCGCGTTCTACAAGCTCCTGAGCCTTGGCCGGAGTACGATTGTATACATGCACCTCATAACCTTTGTCCATAATATGACCGGCCATACTCTTCCCCATTACGCCGATACCGGCAAATCCAACAATCGTTTTTTCGGAAATCACATGCATTCATCCCTTCTGCATTTGATAAATTTTCGCCTACGGAGGCCATGTGCTGCTCGATACACTCAACCAACTGCTTTTTGGAATGTTCTAGACTCAATAGGGAGCCCTACTGCCAGATCTGTTCAACCTTCGCGCCTTTTATCCGTCTTTAACTTTATCATAGATCAGTAAAAAGAAATTGAGCTTAGAATCGAACGGAAGGCTATTTATTTAAAAAACTTGCAAAAAGAATCTAAGACTTTTATATTAGTACCAGGTACTAATGAAGAGTGCCAAAGGAGCTGAACTGCGTAATGACCCAAATTCATTCGACTGCACGCATTGCCGCTCTCGGTACTTACGTTCCCGAGCGCAGACTGACCAATGATGATCTTGAAGCGATGGTCGATACCAACGACGAGTGGATCGTCCAACGAACAGGCATCCGGGAAAGAAGGATTGCCGCCGACAACGAATTCACTTCACATCTTTGCATCAAAGCGGTGGAAGATCTGCTGCGCCGTTATCCGGATGCGCTCGAAGGAGTCGATCTGGTTCTTGCCGCTACCACCACGCCGGATTACCCCTTCCCCAGCGTCTCCTGCCTGGTTCAGACCGCCTTTGGCCTTCCCAATGCCGGTACGCTTGACCTGAGTGCCGCTTGTGCAGGCTTCACTTATGCGCTGCACCTGGCAAACGGGATGGTCACTTCGCGTATGCACCGCAAGGTGCTGATCGTAGCCGGCGAATGCATGAGTAAAACCATCGATTATACGGATCGCAGTACCTGTATTCTTTTTGGAGACGGAGCCGGAGCTGCGGTCGTTGAATACAGTGCGGAAGGAGCTTTTCTCGCTACCCATATGGGCAGTGACGGAAGCGGCGGACAGCATGTCTATCGTGCCGGTATGGCTACAACCTTAAACGGCAAGCCTTTGGACGGAGACGGCAAAGTCGTTCAGAACGGACGTGAAGTATACAAATGGGCTGTCCGCACCGTTCCCGAAGGCGTACAGCAGCTTATCCGCGACCTGCCGAAAGACTATCAGCAGGTGAATTGGTTTATACCGCACAGCGCCAATCTCAAAATGATCGATTCCATCTCGGAAAAAGCAGGCTTCACTCCGGAATCTACTTTAACCAGTGCCGAATTTTATGGAAACACCTCGGCCGCTTCTATTCCTTTGGCTTTGCAGCTTGGTATTGATGAAGGCAAAGTCAAACGAGGCGATCTGCTGATCCTCTACGGATTTGGAGCCGGCTTGACGCATTCGGGGATTGTTGTTCGCTGGTGAAGGGCCGCGAGCCTTTTTCGAACCGGAGCGCCTTTGTTCTTCCCCTTTTACCTTACAGCTGTCTTTATTCCAATCAGGAAAAGGGGAAGGACAACGAAGCGCAGGTCGAAAAAGGCTCGCTCTGTGCGGGTAGGAAAGCTTCTCAAGCCTCTAGGCGCTTGAGAGGCAGAATAGAGAGAGTTAGAGTGAAGGCGGCTGGAATGGGCCGCAGGGAAGGGAGGCAGCGGCTTTGCCGGCTGCAAGAGCTTAAAAGATTAAGAGATTAAGAGCAAAATAATTTTAAGAACAACAAAAAAAGCCTTTACCGCGATTGCGGTAAAGGCTTTTTCTCTTCGGCTTGGCAGCTTCCTACTCTCCCAGGACCCTGCGGTCCAAGTACCATCGGCGCTAGAGGGCTTAACGGTCGTGTTCGAGATGGGAACGTGTGGAACCCCTCTGCCATCACCACCAAACCTAGTCGCTCCAGATTTGCCTTCTCGCTCCGCTTGTTTCCTTCCTTCGGATGGAACATCCTTGGGCAGGGAATCCAAAAGTCGCTCGAATTCAAACCTTTCGCTTTGCGGCTTCCGTAAAGAAGCCTGTTCAGGATTTGCACCCTGAAAACCGGATCCGAAACGATCCACTTCGCGTCAAGAAGTGTTGTTTTCCTTCAAAGGAAAACAGAT